>NZ_JAGTJK010000010.1:0-275066 GCF_028435265.1 Polyangium jinanense
CGCTGGGAGCCCACGCCCTATCAGCACCGCGAGCAGGAGCCGCTGCTCGACCTCCTCCACGGTTCCTTCAGCTGGATGCTCATGCCGATCGCGTG
Source organism: Polyangium jinanense (assembly GCF_028435265.1). Lineage (GTDB taxonomy): Bacteria > Myxococcota_A > Polyangia > Polyangiales > Polyangiaceae > Polyangium > Polyangium jinanense. Next base: position 96 of record NZ_JAGTJK010000010.1, read on the forward strand.
AACCACTACGAACTTTGGGGATGATGTACTAGGCTCGCCCAGCTGCTGGACGGAGGAGACGCCGATGGTTGCAGGCAAAGGCCGGCCGGGGCTAGGTGCGAGTGCCGCCGCAACACAACCTTCGGTGCGGGCCTGGGTGGCTGCCGGCGCCATCGACGCCCGGGGTGCGCGGTGCGCGTCTCCCGAGAACAGCGCGCTCACCATCGTCGCGGTGTCCGTGTACGAGACGTGCTCCCCTCGGATCGAAGAGCGCAAGCTCCTCCGCAACCCCGAGGCGAGGCGACAGGTCCTCGCCCAGATCCTCGACTACGCCCGTATCGTGCAGGAAGAGTGGCCGCGTGCTGCCCTCGCGGAGAAGCTGCGCGAGCACCCGCAGTGGGTGCACGAAAACGAGGAGGAGCGCCGTCAATGCTGCCGCTGCGGCGACTTCCTTCTCATGATCGGGGGCGACAGGATCGACGATGGGCTGATGCAGCTCGCGCGTCGGTTCGCGGGCAAGGACGACCCGCTCAGCCTCACCGAGCTCGCGCTCGTGTCGATGGCCCTGTACTCGCTGGACACCGAGTATCTTCTCGTCCCTCACGTCGTCAACGTGGTGCAGCGCAGCGAGCGCGAGCTGACGGTGCGCGTGATCGTTCAGGATGTGCACGGACGCGAGATCCCGGCCGACGTCGTACGGGATGTGCAGGACGAGGCAGCGCAAGCGAGCCGTGGCCGGCTCCCTGTACGCGAAGAGGTGATCGAGTTCCTGCGCAAGGCGCGCGAACCGCTCGACGCCGCTCTCCTCCCCGCGCACCCCGAGATGGCGCGGACGGCCAAGCCACGCAAGTCGCTCGAGTACGCGCTGACGCTCGACGACGACTCCGGCGCGGTGTTCAAGATCCACTTCGGGGGCTACGAAAAGGAGGCGTGGTCTTCGATCCAGGTCGGCCTCATGCTCGGCACCGGCGACACCGCGGGCCGCGACGCCTGGCGGAAGCGCATCGAGGCCGTGATCAATCGGCTCCCCGCTGGCACGCGGATCGACAACGGCGGTCCGCGCACGGTCAACGCGCTGACGACGTTCGAGTGGTCGACCGGCGAAGACCTGAACGACCTGATGCTCTCGAAGGTCACCGAGACCCTGATGCAGTTCGTGTCGGTGCTGACGCCCATCTTGCGCCCTAAGCACACGTTATCGTGAGCCTCAGCTTCGAGCCGGCACGGCCGCGAGCGCGGTAGGGGGCGCTGGCCTTGGCCTCGCGTGGCCAGCGCGCTTGCGCTTCACGCCCTTGCAACGCCCGGGCGCGTGATGAATGGCCGGCTGACCCCGGCGCCAACCATGCGGAGTCCACGCCGTCGACACGGGGCAGCGCGAGGGCTTACGTGGTCGTGGACGGGGGCGGACCAGAGTACCGGGCGCGCCATGGCTCATCCGGCGAAAAGTTGTCGAGACGTGACAGGTTCTTGCCGGCACATGGGATGGTGGACCTAGACCACCCCCTAGGAGACACACGATGCAGCTCGTTGCCCTTGCGGCCCGCAGCATCTTCAACTTTTACCCACCCGCATTCCGCGCCGCGATCGAGCCCGCGCTACCTGCCCTCCTCCTCGATGCCTCGCAGCTCGCCATCGAGGTCATGCGGGCCGAGCAGGAGGGGATTCTCTTTCCGGACGCCGCGAGGCAGGTCCGCTTCCCTCTTCTCGGGAGGGTCCACTTCGGGCTGGAAGATCTGCTCCAACGGCGTCTCCCGGCCGAGCTCCGCGACGGCGTACGCGCGGCGGTGCGACAGGCTGCCCGAGGTGACCTCGATGGGCTTCGGCGGGCGTTCTTCACTGCCGCGATACGTCGTGACGATCCGCAGGCCGCCCTCATGCGCTTCCTATTGTACCAGGCGGTGCGGCTCAACCTGCTCGTCGCCACGTGGGACGACCCGGCCGTCGAGGTCCTCGGCAGCCTGGCCCGCATCGAACGTGAGGCGCAGGGGGTGCTCGACGAGATCCTTGCGATGGAGGAGTTGCACGACGAAGAGGTTCGCCCGCTACAGGTTGTTGTCGCCGAATTCTTCGTCCGAACGTTCCAGGACGCCGAGGAGGCGAGGCGCGACGTGATGATGCAGTCCGCCGAGGCAATCAGCATCATCCAGAATCTCGTTGAAAGCACGACGCTCGTCCGCGCCCTGTACGCGCCGGATGCCGCGGTGGCACGCACGGACGCCTTCGAGGACGACATGGGATCCCAGCAACTCGCGGACCGATACCCTGACCATTTCACCACGGCGAATGCTGCGGATCTCCGGCGCAGTCGGCTCCGTCGCGCAATTGCCCAGGGGAAGCCGCCGGTTGCAACGCGAGGGGATCGGCTCATCGACTTGATTCGAGAAGGAAACGACGAGGAGTGACAGGGAGTAGAGCGCATGACGAAGAAGCAGAATCACCAAGCATGGGAAGAGCTCCGCGCTCGTCTCGCCGCAAACGACTCGCTCGCTGGAGTGAGCATTCCGCGTCGAATGGGGTTCCCTCACCCGCGCGATGCAGGTGCTCGCACGACGGCAACCTGGCCCGTAGGACAGACGGCCGACTACTGCATTGAGGGGCCGCCCGGTGAGCCGGGACTTGCGGTACGCGAGTACGATGACCGCTTCGAGGCGTTCCTTGATACGGTCCGAATTACCACCCGTGCCGTGGAAGCGGCCGAGCACGACCCCGAAAAGGCGCTCTACATCGGGGCGGCGATGGTCGGGGGCGCCCTCGGGGCCTCGACGAGCAACAAGCGTGAAGGGGTGCTGCTCGGGGCCGGGCTCGGTCTGCTCTTCGCAGCGCTACTGAACAGCGGATCGAATCGAACAAGGTGATTTCAATCGTGTGACTCGTGGGCCGCGCTTGCGTGTTCCGAACGCGGGAGGAGCTTCAGACATGCCGAAGGTAGGGACTGTCGCCGTACATGAGTTGGCCCGGGTCATCGGTCGGACCGAGCATGAGGTGCTCGACGCTCTCGATGCGGTGGGGTTCACCGCGCGAGATGGACAGAGCCCCGTGCCGCAGGCCATTGCTGAACGTGTAACCCAGCGGCTTCAGCAGGACCGGCCGCGATCGCAGAAGACGAGCGGCGACGGCGCGGGGGCCGACAGCGCCGCGACTGGCGCGGGGGAGTGGGTCGAGTTGGTGGGCCCGGACGGGAGCCCCCAGGCGATCCTCGCGCGCTTCAACCCGGAGGAGAGCCGTCGCGTCCTCGAGAACCTAACGCGCACGGAGCTTGAGCTCGGGCATGTACCGCACGGCGGGAACGTGGGTCCGGCGGTTGTCGACCATCTGGCCAAGGCATCGCCCTTCGTCCTCGCAGGACTCCAGGGGGGTCAAGTCTTCAAGGTCGTGGGCACGCCTTCTCTCTTGAGCGGGCTCAGGGATGGCACCATGACGCTCATGTCGACGTCCGAGGGCGCGTTGGGGACTGTTCTCCAGAGGTCTTCGGGCAAGATTGCAGGACAGCTCCGGTTCGCCCAAGCGTCCCTTGCTCCGGTGGTGACGCCTCTTCTCGCCATCCAGATCTTCCATGGGATTGCTGGTACTACCCAGCTCAGCAAGATCAACGCACGACTGGACGGAATGCAACGCTCGCTGGAGCGGGGGAGGATCCGCCAAGAGGCTGAGACGCTCGGCAACGTGCGCCACGCACTCCGTGTTCTTAATGATATCCTCGCAGAGCGCGCTACCACCGGCACATTCTCCCCCGACATGCTGATGCGCCTAGCGCGGGTCGAGGAGGCGATCGGGTCGGTTGTCGAGCGCAACCTCATCTTGATCGAGGAGGTTCGGCAGAAGCTCCAGACCATCGCGCAGCGCTCGGGTAAGGACGGGGCCGTCCATGCAGCGGCGTTTCTGAACGAAGAAGGGCCGCAAGCCGCTCACGACATGCAGCTCCTGATCGCCGTGATGAGGGCCGACTGCCGCGTCGAGGAGGCTCGTCTTTACTACGCGTTAGAGCATGCCCCTACAGACGTCGAGCGCCGGCTGGCACGTATTCGCGAAAAAACGCTCGAGTACAGCCGCGCCATCGACAGTTTCCCGATGCTCGGCGAGCTCCAGCAGCACGCACGCGCGTGCGTAGAGGAAATGGGGTGGTGGGAGCGCAACCTCACGGCGCGCGGCGTCGTTCGCGAGGTCGAGCGCGCGGCGACCCTTCCATTGACCTCGGCTCCACGTCAATCTGCGGCCAAGGTTAGCGAGGCGTCGCACAGCTACGTCTTCTGGCAAGACCCGGATGGGCAGATTCACGTGAAGCTCCTGCCGGAGGGCGACGGGCGCAATTGTGGCTGAGCGGAGGGCGTAACCCAGCTACTTAAAGATTGACGCAAGAACTCCGGGGACCAGACGCAGGTAGGGATCCACGAGTTGCGCCGCTTCATCCAGGACCAACCCCTCGGGATTGTCCTTGTCCCTTGTCCGCATCCAGTGCCTCACCTGACGGCCCGTAAGCACCACCGATACGGCCTGACCGATACGAACGGCGGAGTCGCGAGGAGCCTTCACCTCGAGGAGATAGGGCACCATCGCGAGCATCAGTGTCGCCAGATCTTTGGAGGCGTTGACCGGGGTCGCGAAGATGCGTCGTAGCTTGGGAAGCTTCCGAAACAGGACCGTTGCCGCTGGCCACCTCCCGGCTTGGCAGGCAACGAGCATGAGCCGCCTCGGCTCGAACGGCTTGAGGTAGACCGCGAAAGCGTCCCACGTGGCGAACCTGTCGTTCGCCATCCGGATACCGGTCTCATTCGAGTGCCCGATCGCCACGACCACGTCAAACCGCCGACGATCCTGATGGAGAGCGGCAAGTTGATCGAGCAGTTCCCGCTCGTTTGTCGTCTCTCGGATCGTGACGGTGGCGCCGCTCGCGACGGTCCCGATGAGGGACACAAGGCGAGTGACGTCTCCCAGGTGAAGGCCGTCAGCCCGAAGCCGGGCCGTGTCGAGCTGCAAGATCAGCAGGGACGGAGCGGACGCGCCCGTGCGGCGGGAGAGCGAAGAAGTGGCACGGGACGGCATGGGGGCCATAGGTGTTCATGCCTGCGCGGTCTGTCAACCCGGCGGTCAGTGCGCGAGACGGACGACCGGCGGCCAAACTGACGGCTCGCTCATCGTCGGCCTCGTGCCTACCGCCCGAGCGCCTTCTCCGTCGCCCTCATCACCTCGCCAGACCACGCGTCGATGATGTCGGCGAAGATGGCGGTCGACACGAAGTCATTGTTCCCCAGCGCCTCAGCACCAGCGCGCAGGTTTCCTGTGAAGCCGGCCTTGAGCCCACCCACTTGGATCACGTCCGCCGTGCGCTTACTTTGGCCGGTCAGCTTGCTCCAGTCCATCTCGGCCCACTCGTCACGGTGCTTGAAGTAATTAGCGACGGCGTCCATGAACTGGATGAGGGTGACTGGCGATCCGGTAAACGTGAGGCCCATCGTCAGGATCGCGTCCTTCCGCGGGGCGTAAGCGGTGAAGGGGATCCCCTTCCTACCGCAGTAGGCGGCGAGCTTGACGCCGCCTGACACCACGGCCGTGATCCGAGCCTGGCAAACGATGAAGGCTGCTCCGAGCAGGTTCTCGATCAGCTCGCACTGGTCATCGACGAAGAAGTCGACGTCTTCCGGCGCGGCCTGCTGCACCGCCTTGTCGATGCGGTCGCTGGCCTCGCGGATCGCGGCACCGATGGGAGTAAGCGTGCCCCGAAGCCCGGCGTCATAGCGGGCAAGTTCGAGGAGGGAGAGGTGAGCTTCGAGCGGGTCCCACGACATGCACGCACGGTCGCTTGCGGGCCCGCTGGGTTCAAGGTGAAACAGGCTGCAGACGCCGCGAGGACGAACGAGCCGAGTGCGAACTGAGCGCGAGAGCGGCCGAGGAGCGCCGCCTCGCCGAGCGACGGGCCTCCTACGCTGCCACGACGCCGGTCCTGCGCGAGAAGACGCTACGCGAGGCGTGCGCAGGGACGGCGTGTGACGCGGAGACCACGAACTCGTCGTCGACACCGCGGCCAACGCGCAGGAGCACATAAAGCTCGAGCGCGAGCTCAAGACCCTTGAGCCGGCCGCGGTAGCCCGAGAGCACGCCCGCGAGGCCCAGGCACGAGCGAAGGCGGCTCAAGAACAGGCTCAGGAGCGGGCAAAGGTGGTGCAGGTGCCCAGACGAGGAACCCGCGGGCCGGGTTTGCTGCTGCGATGGCACCGTCTCGCCGACCGGTACCACCGTGCATCGTGGGTGTTGCTCCCATCACGGCGGCGTTTGCGCCCGTAACTGATGAGCGGCTGGTGGGCTCTACCGGTCTGGCTCGGGCTCGGCCTCCATGGAGACGAGCTTCGGCAGGTGCTGGATGAACAGCCGGAGCAGCTCCCGCCGGAGCACGACTCGCACAGGAAGCCCGAGCTCCTTCTGGAGCTTCGTGCGCGCTGCCTCAAAGCCCGGGGTGACGCGCTCCGACGTCGAGAGGATCACTCCTGACGTGATCCCCTCGTACGACTGGCACGCCTTCTTGATCTGCTGGAGGGGTCGCGTCCAGTCGGTGTCCCACGACCACATCTTGATCTGCACAGCGACCCGGTGGGGCACCCCGAGAGGATCGCGGTACGTGCAGATCGCGTCGGCACCGTTCTCGTTCTTGCCCCCCGTGTGCTCGACGTTCCCCTCGCCATAGAGCGTTTCGAGGAGGCGCACGCAGGGGACCTCAAACTCGGCCCCCTGGAAGTGGAACTTGAACCGCTCCCAGCCGGCGACCTCGAGCTCCCCGAGGAGCGCTTCAAGCCGATCCCCGTTGTCGTCGCCGCCCTGACCGGTGGGCGCCTCAAGACCCTTGAGGATCTGCTCGACGTGCTCCCCGAGGTGGTCGATGTTCCAGAGGCGCGACAAGTTGCGCATCGTCTGCCGCAGACCGGCTGCGACCCCCTTCGCCTGGAAGCCAACGGGGCGCTCCTCCGAGAGCAGCTCGACGGGCAGGATGTGCCCGTAGTCCTCCGGCGCCCTGGGGATCTGGAAGCGGTACGGGCCCACCACGCGCACGATCGACCAGTGCCTGTCTTCGGGGAGATGCGCGACGAGGATGACGTCGCCCTCCTGGATGCTGTCGGGTTCGGAGCCGAGCATCCGGCGGTTCCCGCGCCAAGTGGCCTGCTGCTCGTCGGTGATGCCCGCGCCCTTCGTCCTGTGGGCGGCGATCGTTTCGAGGTTCTGGTCCTCGCGGTAGCCCCAGCCCTGGCGGAGGCGGCCCGCCTTCAGCTCGTTCCAGAGGAAGTCCTTTGCTCCCCGGTGGTCGACCCGCATGACCCAGTAGCGCGGCATCTCGCGAATGTACTGCGCCTGCTGCCCTGCCAGGAAGGGCCGCGCGCCAGAGCTCCCGCCTCTGCCGCCTGTGATTCATGTGCCCGTTGTTCTGCCGGAGCGTCGGGTTGTAACCTGCGGTCTTCCGCACTTTCAGGGTCGCGACATCGTGGCTGGGTGGGGGGATCCTCATGACCGCGCTCGTCATCCTTCTCGTCGTTGTTCTCGCAGCACTCGCCGTTCTCCTGCAGCGTTTCGGCAAGCTCCAAACCGATTACAAGGGCCTGTCTCGCGAGCACGAAGCCCTCAAGACGCGCTTCCAGGGCGTCGTCGACGCCGACGCCGAGCGGCAACGGGTCCTCAACGAGGTCGGGCACATCCGCGCCCAGCACGAGCAGGCACTACAGCAAACCCAGCGCCAGCACGCCACGGCCGCCACGGACCTGCAGGGCCTCCAGATGCAGGTCAACCGGGTGCGCGCCGAGCTCTCCGCGCTCGACGAAGAGGCGCACCTCCAGTCCTTCGGCTTCTACAAGCCGCGGTACAACTTCTCCTCCTCCGAGCGCTACCAGACGAAGCTCGAGGAGATCCGCGAGCGCCAGAAGCAGGCGATCAAGGACAAGAAGGCTGCCACCTGCGCGATCGAGTGGACCGTCAACGGCAGCGTTGCCGAGGGGAAGAAGCAGATCAACCAGACGCTGAAGCTCATGCTGCGCGCCTTCAACGGCGAGTGCGACGCGGCGATCGCGAAGGTCAAGTACAACAACATCCATGTGATGGAGGCGCGGATCCAGAAGGCTCGCGAAGCTATCAACGGCCTCGCGGAGATCCAGCAGTGCACCATCACGGCCACGTACCTGAAGCTGAAGCTCGACGAGCTCTATCTCGTGCATGAGTACGAGGAGAAGGTCCAGGAGGAGAAGGAAGAGCAGCGCCGGATCCGCGAGCAGATGCGCGAGGAGGAGCAGGCGCTGCGGGAGATCGAGAAGGCCCGCCTGGACGCCGAGAAGGAGGAGAAGCGCTACGCGGATGCGCTTCGTAAGGCCCAGGAAGATGCGCAACGTGCCGATGGCAGCAAGCAGCAGAAGCTGCTGGCCCAGATCGCGGAGCTCGAGAAGAAGCTTGCGGAGGCGCACGCGAACAAGGAGCGCGCGCTCTCAAGGGCGCAGCAGACGCGCTCGGGGCACGTGTACATCATCTCGAACATGGGGTCGTTCGGCGAGCAGGTGTACAAGATCGGCATGACGCGCCGGCTCGATCCCATGGACCGGGTGAAGGAGCTCGGTGACGCGTCGGTGCCGTTCGAGTTCGACGTGCACGCGATCATCTACACCGAGGACGCCCCCACGCTCGAGAACACCCTTCACCGCGCGTTCAACCATCGTCGCGTGAACCGGGTAAACGAGAAGAAGGAGTTCTTCAAGGTGCAGATCGAGGAGATCGTCGAGGTGGTGAGGAAGCACCACCAGGCCGAGGTGGAGATCGTCCGGGTGGCCGAGGCTGCGGAGTACAGGAAGACGCTCGCCATGGTGGAGCAGGAGCAGCGACCGCAGCCGGCCTACGCGGTGGCATGAGGCTTCTCGGGCTGCTGCACAGCCATTTCACTCGCCCTCGATCAGTCCACCTTCCCCGTGCCAATCATACTTCCGCGCCAAGCGGAAGCGCTCGTCATCCGCGCTGAAGTCGGCGTGATCCAGGACGATGATCTGGAACCGATTCTTTTGGCGTTCTGCGATGCGGAAAAGCAAATCGTAAATGGCCTTAACCGCTTTCCGGTCCGTTTCCTTCGTGTCGCTCTCCGAAGGGAAGTACGTTTGGCTAGGCTGATCAAGGATCAGCAGCGGCGGCACGAAGCTACCCTCGAGGAATTGCTCGTGCAGGCCAAGCAGGGCGCAGAGATGGTACATCACGAAGCTCTCGGCACCCCCAAGAACCGGTAGGGATTCTCTCTCGCTCCCGTGCACCCGCTGAATGGTGGAAAACGTCGGATCGAACGCGAGGACACCCCCTCCGAGATCGAGCCGCTTGAACTCCCCAGCCAACTTCGTCAGCCGCGTGCAGAGGCTCTGCGATACCTCCACCTCGCTCCTCTCGGTCGCTGTTGCCCGTATCTTTTCGTCGAGATCGTCAAGCTGCGTCTGCATTCGTTGCAGATCGACCTCGGAATCGGCTGACAGCTTCATTGGGGCCCATTGAACATTATGCATGAGGGCTCCGATGAAGCGCTCTCGCTGAACGCGCTCCTCCGTCAGCGTGGGTGCAACTCCTTGTCGCTGTAGTTCGAGCAGTTGGGCATCGATATCCCGTAGCCGTGCCTTCTCTTCCGCGAGCTGTTGCTCCAGCTTCTTCTGCGCAGCGTCGAGTTCGGGCGGAATATTGCGTACGTACACCAAGTCCTCATGCAGGCTTGACCTCAGCTCCGCGAGAGTGCTCTCGGTACTCGGGCCGAGCGTCGAACCACACAAGGGACAGGGCACCTCGTCCCGCAGTGGAGTTCCCAGGAGATCGACAACCCGAAGTCTCGCCGACTGCTTATCCAGCGACTGCTCTACGTCGTGGGAAGCATCCCGGATTCGCGCGATCTGCTGGAGTTCCGCCGTGATCCGCTTGATTTCTCGACGTGCGCTCTGGGATTGCGTTTCCAATTCGGCAACTCGTCGCTGAGCTGATACGTCAATCTGGGGCTCGACAGGCGTTCCTTGCTGCAAGAGTTGAAGCTCGGACCTCACGTCGTCCATCGACTGGAGCCGCTTGTCGGGGACCAAACCACCGAAACTTGCTTGCTGCCAGGCCAATTGTACGCGTAACAAGGCGGTCTTCTGCTCGCGCTCCGATTCCCGGCGCCTCTTCTCGGCTGCATCCTTGTCCTTCTGGAGCCGGGCGCGTTGGGCACGGAGGGCCAGTAATTCGGGGCTTATGATGCCGAGCGCGATTTTAACGATTTCAGCCCAGCGCTCCTTGTCGAGCAGACGGCCCGTGCGGTAAAACAGCTCCTGCGTGGCGATGATGCTCTGCGGCTGGAGAAGCAGTGGGATGAGATCGCTGAGTTCGACGTTCCCGTGCACCACCTGATCCGTTCCAAACCTGAACGCCCCTTCCGGCACGTTCAGGCGCTTCGCGAGCCAGCTGCAAGCCGTCTTGATCGATGCATTCGCCTCCACCGATGACGGGATGGCGGGCTGCGCGCTGTCGTCGAAGAACGCCTCGTCAGATGCCTGTCCAGTCGCTGGGGGAGCTCGACGCCCTATGATCACAGGAGCGTCGTGAACATGAAGCACGACGAAGAACCACTCCGCGAAGTCGCGAACTTTGCCGAGCGGAATTCGACACGTGGTCGCCCCGAGGCAGTACTCGAAGATATGAAGGATCGCGGATTTTCCCTTCGATCCGACACCAGTGATGATGTTGACGCCGGGATCGAACTCGAGCCGCCGCTGCTTGCCGTTGCGACCCTGAATTACAACTGCTTTTAGGAACGGCTTCATAGGTCGGTTTCAGTCTCCGTGATCGTGGCCAGCCGCTCGCTCCCAGCGTCGGTCGACCCCCAAACCGGTCGAACGGAAAGAACGTCGCACATGAGCGCAACCGTCATATGTCCGACCCACTTGCCGAGCTTCAAACATGCTTCCACCCGCCGGACATCGTCAGGGGAGAGGAGTTCTCCGAGGCGCGCACGCGCCATCTTGATGGAGTCTGTAGCCACCAGTTCTTCAGATCGCCGATCGAACTGAAGGGCACCTCGACGGATAGCCACAGCCAGGCCAGCTCGAGTGTTCGGGATGGTCATGGCGGCTCGACGATCGAGCCCAACGAGGACATCAGGGTAGCGGTGAACGAATTCAGCGAGACCCCGCGAGGATGACCTCTCGATGCGCTCCGCGGTCCGTCGATGCAAGACCATGGGCATCATGAGGTAAACGGCGACCAACGGGAGCCCGCGCCGCCCCGAGGATGCACCTTCAGCCATGAAAGCTGAAAGAATACCACAAAAACCGGGATTGAGCAGCCGGTCGAATTGGGCCGTGCCATCACTCATCGGTCGGCGGCTCCAGTGCTGGTTCCGTTACAACACTCTCGCTCCCGGGTGCACCGAATATTTGTTCCCACCGTGGATGCCAGCCAATGTGTGGAGCGTCGGCGAGACGATGATAGGAGCCACGGAACACGTGCGGGGGGGGCACATCTCCGCCGAGTTGATGTGCCGATTTATCCATGAGGTCGTCGTAAAGCTGTCGACCATTCAGGTTCTCGTCGGCTTGTGATCTTCGCTGCGCGACGTCTGCGAATTTGTGCTTCCAGTCTTCGTAGAGGTCACTCTCGTAACGTAGCAGTTCATCACGGCTAACCGTGAGGTCTGTGACCCATTCGGCTCTTTCCCACTGCTCTCGCAGGAAGTCCACGAGAGCGTTGTCGAGCGCCATAGGAGGAAGCTCGATCTCCTTCAATTGCCGGAAGAAGAGTCGATCGTGGCACGCCGTGCGGTCTTCTTGAGCGACAGACGTAGTCCCGTGCAAGTATCTGCGCTTTCGACTGGCAAATCGGCTCCGGATATTCTGGAGCACATCGAGCACCACTCTTCCCGGAATTCGTGCCCCCTCCCCGTTGTCAAACGCGGCTAGCACTGTCTCGTTGAACCATCCTTCGAATTCACGGGCGGCCGACTCCAGGTCATTTTCGTGAAACGTCAATCGCCAAAAGGCTCTCTTTAGCTGGGCCAGAAGCTCTTCTGCACTGCCAGTCTTTTCAATTCGAATTCGAGCAAGCAAGCTACGAAGTCGTACATCATCAAGAGCCTTGACCGCTTGAATAGCATCATTGATGCCCTGGTCATCGGAAGAAATCGGCGCGAGGTGCCGCAGGAAATAGTCTACCCTCGACGACGGTTCTGGGATCAAGAACGCTTTGGGCAAATTTCCGGTGATCGGAGCCGTCGTGGCGAAAACGAATTCTCGGATGCTTACAACGTCGGGGGGTAACCGCGCCATCTCACGCGCCCAGTTGGCAAGCGCCTTCCAAAACCCTTCGTTCAGATCGCCGACCGCTTTCGCTTCGTTCTTCACCTGGAAGAGGACGATACCTGTAGGACCTCCCAGACTTACGTCGTCGAGATCCTCCATCCCCAGCTCTTCCTCGGGAAGGAGCTCCAGAGCCCTCAATGCCCCGTATCTAATCTGATAAGGAATGCCGCTTGCCTGGCGCGGCACGACAGAGGTACGGCGAGCGGTCGGGTGGCGAGGCGACGAGGTGGAAGCAGGCGTCCGGGGTCGAAGGGCCGGATCCGTGCGCGCGCCAGGAGGCATCGTGGTCGGACCTTCTGGACTGCTGCCATCCGAACCTTCGGCCGCCGCTGCCTGGTCCGGCTTGGGAGCGAACAGATCAAGTTGCGGCTCGGCCTTGTTGTCTGGAGTCCGTCGGGAAGCCATCGGTGAGTTTCGAGCGGAAGGTAGCAGGGCATCGAGCGACGCGGAAGTGCCCTGATCTAAGGGCAGGAGCGTGTGCTACCCAATCATCTTCCGCGCTTCGCCGTCTCCGTGGCTTCCGTCACTGCGGGCTGCGTCTTCGCAAGCTTCCGCTGCCCGCGAGGCTTTGCCGTGGCCACACCCGGCAGCGGCAAGGTCGCCTCGGGGGCCTTCTCCTGCGCACGACGCGCGACCGGCGGGGCGTCGAACCCTGGCAAGGGTAGGGTCTCGCCTCTCGGACGTGCCGCGGGTGGAGCTCGCTTGATCGTCACGTTGCTCGACAGCGGCGCCGGGTAGTCGATGCCCCTGCCCGCGAGGAGCTGCTCCACCGTCAGGATCTGGATCCGCGGGTGCCGCCCCCACGGCGAGTCGTAGAAGCCGGCCGTCGCGGCCTCCTTCTCCATCTCGCGCGTTGCCGGGTTCATCGTGAGAAGCGCACCGATCTCTGCCTGCTCCCGTTCAAGCACGCCGCGTAGCTCGCGCACATGCACAGGCATGACCTTGCCGGCCTTCACCGAGATGACGATCTGCTTCGTCCTTCCCCCGCGCCCCGGTTCATCATGGAAGAAGAGGCGCCCGTCGATTCCCTTGTCGGGCCCGAGCTTCTTTTCGGCCGGGCGCGCGCCAACGCGCCCGAGAATCCACCACTCGAACTGGTGCGGGTTGTCGCCCGCGAGCTGTCGCGCGTCTTCGACCGTATTCGGCTCGCCGACCACGTCGAACTCCGCACCGGCCCCGAACGCCGCCAGCAGCCGGTGCTTCACGAGGCCGATTGCAAGGTGCGTGATGTCGATTCCGATCCAGCGGCGCCCTAGCCTGTGCGCCACGGCCACGGCCGTACCGCATCCGCAGAACGGGTCGAGCACGACATCCCCCTCGTCGCTGCTCGCGCGGATCACGCGCTCAAGGAGCGCCTCGGGTTTCTGGGTCGGGTAACCCAACCGCTCCTTGCCGATGGGCGCGATGACGCCGACCTCCCAGACATCCGACAGCGGCGGCCCGACCGTCTCCTCCTCGACGACGCTCGGCTTGCGGTGCCCCGAGGAGAAGTCCGCCCGTTGCTTCTTCGTGCCGAACGTCTTCAGGGTCGAAGCGGCCAGTGGCTCGTAGCCGTACAGCGTGTTGAACTTCTGCTCGCCGTCCGCGCCCTTGCTGTAGAAGAGGAGCACGTCGTGCATCTTCTGGAATTGGCGCGCGACGGTCGGCCATCGCCGGTAACGCCAGATGACCTCGTTCCTGAAGCACGCGGGGCCGAAGAGCGCGTCGAGCAGCACCTTGAGGTAGTGACTCGCTGTCGGGTCGCAGTGAAGGTAGAGGGATCCGGTCGGCTTGAGCACCCGGCGCAGCTCGACGAGCCGGAGCGCCATCATGCACAAGTAGGCCATGATGTCGCTCTCGCCGAGGAACTGCCGGAGCGACCGCATGGTGAGAGCGACCTGACCGCCCCGCTCGACGATCTCGCGGTATGCGGTCTCGGACTCCAGCCCCCACTTCCACGTGTCCTCGAAGGCTTGGATCTGGGCTGCCGCCTTCGCGCCCTCCCTCGACTCGAAAATGATGTTGTAGTTCTTGCCGCTCTGGAATGGGGGGTCGAGGTAGACGAGGTCGACGGACTCGTCGGGTACGTACTGCCGGAGGACGTCGAGGTTGTCCCCGTAGTAGAGAGTCCCGTGCCGCGCCCGATCCTGCCCCCCGGGGACGCGCTTGCCTGCCATGGGGCAGAATCGTTGATCGTTTTGTGCTGGGCGGCCTAGTAACCGGCGGCCCAGCCGCGGGAGAGCGCAAGGGGGACGCCAGGGCAGCCCACGGTGCGCCTGGATGAAAACCCCTTTGCCGTGTGATTTGCCTCACCAATCCCTGGGGAGAAAACCCCAATTAAATCAACGTAGTAGCGAATCGTCGAGAGGCGACTCGCGATCGGTGTGTCGCCTCTCATGGACAGAGAGGCACACCGCCAGGGAAAGAACACCGAGGAGCGTCTCCGCGGCGGCAAGAAGAACCGTCGCGACCGCTGGTACGGGTACGAGAATGAAAGAGACTTCCAGGAGTGGTGGCACCGCGAAAAGCGGGCACGTGGAGGCAAGGACATCGCAAACCGTCGCGAAGCAGAGAATCTGTTCAGGGAATGGAACGAGCTCGGACGACCAAGAACGTGATGGAGGCGAGATTGACGCTCCTGACGACGGGGACGGTCGAGCGAGGGCTCGTTCGAGCCGGCGTCGGTCGTGAAGGTTCAACCGCCGCGCCGCCCTCCCCACGCCCGTCACCGAGTTGAAGCGGAGAGCGATGCTGACCTGCGTGCGCCCGTGGATGAGCCGACGCAGAAGCACTTGCGCAGCGATCCCCAGAAAACGCTTCGGTCGCCGCCATCAGCGACCGTGTGGTCGCACTCTAGTACCGCCGTGCAGTCTCGGCCGCAGCCCGGGCCTGTTCCGGGGGGACTGCCAGGTCAACAAAGTCGCGACGTCGCGACTTTCCACACCGCCTACGCGGTCCTCGCCTGCTCGGGCGTAGCCGCTTCGTCCTCGTCCTCCTCCTCCTCCTCGGCCTGGGCGTGGTCGTGAGCCTCTGCATCCCCGCTGGCCTCCGCCTCGTCGTCCTCCTCCAGCTCGTCCTCCTGTGCATCCTCGAGCGTCGGTCGCTTCGCCGAGGCGGGCGGTGCGCCGAGCCAGGAGTCGAGCCTCTTGTTGACGTTCTGGAGCCGCTTCACGAGCTCACGTTGTTGGTCGAGCATCTCCTCGAACTTTGCACGGGCCTCCGGGGAAGGCGGGGCCTCGTCCAGCGCGGGGAGGAGGCGCTCCTCCCAGTCGCGAACGCGCCCGAGCCAGTTCTTGGACGCGGAGCGCATGCCACTCAGGGTCTTCGCCGTGCTTACCTCCGGCTCTTCGCCGCCCGGCGCGAACTCAGCCGTGATGCGGCTCTTGAGCTCCCGCACCGACAGCCCCTCCTTGAGCACCTGGTTGACGTACTTCCTGCGCTTCCGCTTGTCGTCGAGGACTGCGATCTCGAGCAGGTGTGAGAAGCCGATCGGCATGTCGGTCTTCGGGGAGGACTGGGTCAGCAGTTCGTTGAGCTCGTCCCGGGACCAAGCCTTGGCGACCTGCGCGTATCGGTACAGCGTCTTCTCATCGTAGCCGAGGGAGGCCGCGATCTGGGCCACGGCCTTCTTGCCGTACTTCTGTGCGTCCGCCTTCGCGTCCTTGACCAGCTCCCCGAGCTGGTACCGGGCGCGGGTGTCGCGCGGACCTGACTTGGCAAGCTCCTTCCGGACCTTGTCGCATCGATCGCGCAGCTCGGGGGCCATCTCCTCGGCTTGTGCTTGTTCGTCGACGATAGTCTCCACCTCGGCGGCAGCGCTGTTTCTCGGCATCACCTTCTCCTCTTGGCCTGATCGGCGGCAGCTTAGCCACTCGCCTTCTCGTGCCAAGTGGTACTCCCCACGTACTCGTACCCGTTCTTCTGACGGTCGCCTGAACGCGCGCTCCTGCCCACGCGGAGGAGATGGCCACTCCGTGTTCTTCGTTCCGGTGAACGTGGACCCCCGGGTATGAGCACCGTCCGTGCCCCCGAGCGCGCGGAATCTCCTGCTCGTTCCGTCCACGGAAAGACTCGTGCACGCTCGGAGATAAGAGCCACGGCATCGGAAAGGAGGCCCTGCATCCGTGACAGGCTCGCCTGACGCTCCTCTCACCGCTTCCATCATCAACATCGAGCAATCCACCACCGAGAACCTGATCGACATCGTGCTCGGACGCCCCGGTGTCGCTGCATATCTCCTCGAATCCCTCGGCAACCTCGCCTCTCTCGTCCGCCTCTCCCCCGAAGCGCTGACCGAGCGCTTCGCCCTCACCCCCGACGACGCCACCCGTGTCCTCGCCGCCTTCGAGCTCGGCCACCGCCGACTCATCGAAGGCACAGACGCCCCCACCATCCTCTCCTGTCTCGAGGTCGTCGCCTGGGCCCACCCGCGGCTCGGACACCTCGCGCACGAGGAGATGCACCTCCTCGCGATCAGCGGCCAGGGCGCCTTGCGCGGCGCGCGGCTCATCGCTCGAGGCGGTCTCCACGCGCTCGCCGTTCGCCCCTCCGACATCCTCCGCGCCGGCCTTGAGCTCGCTGCATCCGGGTTCGTCCTGGTCCACAACCATCCCAGCGGGAACCCCAATCCCTCGCCCGAGGACATCGCGCTCACCCTGCGCGTGCAGCAGTCGGCGGACCTGCTTGGAATGCCACTCGTTGATCACGTCATCGTGGTTGCATCCGGACGATTCAGCTCGTTCGTCGCGAACCAATGGACGAGCCAGCCGGCCTCGCAATAATCGTACAATTCCGGTGATAAGAATCACGAGGAACCCCTCAACCCTGGAGGTCACCGTGATGTCTCGTCTCTCCCGCTTCCTTCGCGATCCCAAGGCGGTCAGCAAGGCGCTTCGCATCGCAGCGGCCGTCATCACCCTGGTCGCGCAGATCATCACCATCTGCCTGGGCTGAGGAGCCACCTCATCCCGATTCAATCCGAAAGGTATACAGGAGAACCCATGCCCATCACGCCCAACGCCGCCCCGACGAACCCCGAGAACCCCGGCGCCTCGTTCATCAAGCGCGTCATGGCCAATGATTCGGCGAAGAAAGGCGCCGCCGCGCTCGTGGCCGGCGTCGTGCTGGCCGTCGTCACCGAGGCCATCTGGCCCTCCAACTCGTAGCGGACATCCTCGGCGAGGCGCTGTTCGACGAACTGCGGCGCCGCCTCAAGGACATCGCCCCCGTCGCCGATGAGACGCTCGAATGGCTCCGGGAGGCGGCACGTCCGCCTCCGGGCGTCGAGCTCGTCAGCGAGGACGGGGCCATGTTCACCGGCGTCGTGTTCGTCGAGCGAAACCGGCCCGTGGCCATGCTGGCGTTCCGGCATGCGCCAACGCGGCCGATGCCTCGATACGGTCCGCCCCAATACCCCAACCATTACCCGCCTCCCCATCAGCGGCACCTCTTCGACGAAGACGAGGAGGAACCGCCGCCGGCCTGGAGGCCCAGCAGGTTGTGGGACCGCTGAAACCGTTCATCGTCCGTCGACCAGGGCGTCCCGCTGGCACGTAATGACGTGCTCCGGGCGCCCTTCTGTTTCCGGAAAGGAGATTCCATGCGCGTCAACGGCCGCACGCTTCGCTACTCCACGCTCGCCGAGCGGCGGATGTTTCTCTCGCTTGGCATCACGGAGCTGCGCGTGCCGCGTTCCATGAACCCCTACACCGTCGCCCGGCGAATCGCGCGGGCGGCGAAGAACAACACGCCCGACATGGGGCTCTTCAAGAGCCTCGCCACGCAGGCTAAGCGGGCGCCCGACCAGGCGCCGGGGCCGTCGCCGGACTTCGATCGGCCCGAGCCCGTGCTGCCGGAGCCGCACGAGCCGCTGCATGCCGCGGCGTAGCAGCCTCGAAGAGCTGCGGTGCGCGCTCAGGATCGCGGAGCCGAATACGAAGAGCCTCAGCCGATACCTCGAGGAGACGTCCGAGCACGTGGCCGTTCTCCTCGGGGTCGAGCGCGCGGCTCTCGAGCAGCTCGTCGGCAAACCCGACCGTGAAGTGGGGCCGAAGCTCGAGGCCCTGCTTCACAGGCGAGCAGAAGCGCAGGAAGCAAGGCGCGCGGAGCGGGCGGCTCAGGTCGCCGGCTCCGCCGCCGAGCACCTCGCTCGCACTACCGTGTGGCACGAGGGACGGGCGCACCTTGACCCGAACATTCTCTTCGGTGCCATTCTCGCGGATGTGGGGCACAAGTTCATCGCGTTTCACGGCGGACGTGCCTTCGAGGTCCGCATGCTGCGCTATACGCTTTGGAGCGCAGGCGAGGCGCTTTCCCGGCACGACGACCTCGTCGTCTGGGTGGATGCCGAGGGGCTTCACTTCCGCTGGAAGAACGGGCGGGGCGGCCTGAACTTCCTTTCGCAGCACGTGCCCGCGCGCGACATCGGGTTCGGGCTGCACGTGTATCTCACGCCGCCCGTGCAGCGGCCGAGCGTGCACCGGGCACAGCGGCCACCGCGGCGTCCGGTCTCGCTGGGCGATGAAGTCGTGAACATGACGCTCTTGGCGTAGCGCCTGGCGACAACGTATCACCGCGACGAACCACGTCTGCGGTGCCCTCTCTTCGGACGGCATGCTTGCAGGCATTGCGTCCTCTCCTCGGACAATCCCATGACCAGCAGCGCTGCTTCGACCCTTTCCCGGTCCCAGCGCCGTGTCGCCGCCGCCGGAGGTCGCCATATCGGCGACATCGTCGGATGG
This sequence comes from Polyangium jinanense, assembly GCF_028435265.1. Classification (GTDB taxonomy): domain Bacteria; phylum Myxococcota_A; class Polyangia; order Polyangiales; family Polyangiaceae; genus Polyangium; species Polyangium jinanense. The sequence continues at coordinate 19,108 of NZ_JAGTJK010000010.1, forward strand.
AACACGGAGCGCATCAACGTCTCCCGCGAGGATGCTCGGAAGCTCCTCGAGCCCGAGAAATTCGAGCATCTCATCGTGGACATGGACCCCGCCACGGCGCTTTCCCGCGCTGCCGGCGAGGTCAAGCGGCCGGCGAACATCCTCGTCCGGCCGTTCTCCCGCCCGAACGTCGACACGCCCGCGTCGTTCGGGGTCTATCTCCAGAACAAGAACGACGGCGAGAAGGGCGACAGTGTCGTCTGCGGCGCGCGGTGTCGGGTCGATTCGGGCGGCAACCGCATCGTCTCCCTGCCACCCGAGGGAGGCGCGGGGCTCGAGGCCGCCCTCGCGCACGCCGAGAACATCGCCGCGCACGCGAACCACCTCATCACGCACTGCGAGACGCGGGACATCTCCAATGTCCTCGTCGCCATCGTGAAGGCCCTCTCGGGTGTGCCCATCCGCAACCGTGGGGGCCTCTACCTGCTTCCGCCGCCGTCCTGCGGCACGTGGAAGCGCCTCAAACCCGCGCTCGAAGAACTGCGCGTCGAGCCGCTCACCATCGAGATGCACGACGCGCCCGATAACCTCGCCGTCGCGAAGTCCGCGGCGCAGAGCGCGCTCGAGTCCGACATCGCCGAGCTCCTCACGGATCTCGAGAAGGCGAAGACCGACGGCATGCGGCAGGACGCGCTCTCGCGGCGGGTCCAGTTCTGCAACGAGCTCGTCGCCAAGGCCGAGCTCTACCGCGGCGTGCTCGCGGGCGTCTCCGACAAGATCACCACGAAGGTGAAGGAGCTCCAGGACAGCTTCCAGCGCCAGCTCTCGGGCGGCGGGAGCAGCGGGCCGTCGTTCTCCATCGCCGTGAACGACTGATTGCACGACAAACCGGCCTCGTCTCGGGTGACACCGGGTCGGGGCACCGCCGCGGCTTCAACCAGTCGCGGATCTCCACAAAATGAAAAAGAACGGTTCCATCGACATGGGCTCCGTCCGTGCGCGGTTCCGCGCCGTGCGTGATGGGCTCAATGCGGCTTTTCGGGAGCGCGAGGACGCGATCGAGTGCATCTTGCTCGCCGCGCTCGCGCAGAGCCACGCGCTGCTCGTCGGGCCTCCGGGCACGGCGAAGAGCGCGCTCTTCTTCGGCTTCCTCGCGTCGTTCCCGGACGCGCGGAAGTTCCAGACGCTCGTCACGAAGTTCGGCACCGAGGACGAGTATTTCGGCCCCGTGAAGCTCTCGGCGCTCAAGAACGACCTGTGGGAGAGGAACCTGGATGGCCGCCTCGCGGCTGTCGAGTGCGCCTTCCTCGACGAGGTCTTCAAGGGCTCGGACAGCGTGCTCAATGCGTTCTTGAGCGCGATGAACGAGCGGCTCTACAAGGGGAATCCCATTCCGCTGCGTCTGCTCGTCGGGGCCTCGAACGAGCTGCCCGAGGAGGAGATCCTCGCGGCGATCTATGACCGTTTCCTCCTGCGGGACGTCGTCGAGTACGTGCAGGCGGACGCGACGTGGATGCAGCTCGTGGCCACGCCGCCCGAGTACAAGCCGGCGGCGCAGATTGCCCTCGCGGAGTGGGATGCCGCGTGCAAGGACGTCTTGCGGCTCGAATTGCCCCAGCGTGTCGTCGAGGAGCTGCTCCGGCTCCGTACGGCGCTGAAGGCGGATGGTCTCGTCCTCTCCGATCGACGCTGGATCGCGCTCACGCGTGTCCTCAAGGCCGCGGCGTGGCTCGACGATGCGCCCACGGTCGAGCTCGATCACCTCTCCGTCCTGAAGTACGGGCTGTGGAACAAGCCGGAGGATCGGGCGCGCGTCGTCGCCGTGCTGCAAACGGTCGATCGCTCCGTCGTGGCGCAGGCGATCGATATCGTGGACGAGGCGCTCCGCGGATACGCGAATCGGCCGACGGAGCCGGCCGCGTATCAGTCCGCATTGCCCCAGCTCGCGGACAAGGTCACGGAGGCGGGAAAGCGCGTGCAGGACATGCTGAAGAACGGCGTGTCGCGTCGCGCTCACGCGCGTATCCAGCCGAAGCTCGACGAGCTCAAGAAGGCCCACGACGCGCTCACGGCCGACCTCTCCAAGCGCTACGCGCTGCCGTAGGCCATGGGCACGTTCTTGCAGGCGAGGCGCCGGCATCTCTGCGTCAAGGAGGCTTCCTTCGAAAACGCGGAGAAGGCCGGTGACCTCTGGAATGCGATCGTGGGTCTCGGGCGGGATCCGCCGACGCGGTCCTTCGCGGAGGCCGTGAGGGATACGGTTCCCGCCGAGTACATGGCCTTTCTCGCCCTCGACGAGGTAGGCGCGGCCTACGCATTCGGGCTCTTATGGAAGGCGGGGAAGCACGTCCCCGAGGGGGCCTCGGCCTTCGAGCTGCGGAGCGCCGCCCGCGAAGAGTGGGCGACGTTCGACAAGAAGGCGAAGCAGGTCAAGCACCTGTCGGACGGGTTCGGCTGGGATCTCTCGGCGGCCTGGGCGCAAGTCCGGCAGGTGGATGCTACGGGAGACGATATGGATCGGGTCGAGCGTATTGCTCGGCTGGCTGGTCGCATGTTCGCCTCGCTTCGCGGCGCGCACGCGAGCAAGGTCCACGGGGTCTCGGGCGAGGTGTACTCGGTCGAGCTGGGCAATGACGTCGCCCGGCTTCTGCCGGCAGAGACGGTACTCCTGACGGATCCGCAAATCGAGATCGTGGCCCTCGAACGAATCGCCTCTCGTCGGGCTGCGCAGTACGCGGTCCGGGGGACGACGAAGAAGTCGAAGGGCCCGCTCGTGCTCGCGCTCGATGAATCTGGCAGCATGTCCGGAATTCGGAACGAGTGGGCGAAGGCCGCTGCGGTGGCGCTCGCCCGAGTCGCGGCGGAGGAGAATCGGCCCGTGGCGGTGGTCCATTACGCGACCTCCACCGTGGTGCAGATCGTGAAGCCCAGAGACAGCGCCGGGGTTGTGAAGATGATCCTTCACTTCCTCAGCGGTGGAACGGCAATCGGTCTGGCCCTCGGTGTGGCCGTGGATCAGGTGAAGGCGCTGGCGCAGAAGGGCCAGCACGGCGCCGACATCATCCTCGTCACGGACGGCATCGACCGGAACGAGGAGGAGCAGAAGAAGTCGGTCGACGCGGCGGCGAGCATCGGCGCGCGGCTCTGGACGGTGGCGATCGAGTGCTCCATCGCGGAGGACTCGCCGCTCCGAAAGAAGGCCGCGCAATACACCGAGCTCAACGACAAGGCGATGACCGAGGGCTCGAGCATCACGCTGCTCGCGGGGGCAACGTGAGCGACGAAGAGGACGATGTCGGTGGAGAGTTTGTCCTGATTGCGGCATACAGTCGCGCACAGGCACTCGAAGACGGCACGCTCGTCGACGTCACCGAGCTCGCGAAGCAGGCCGGAATCAAGGCGCCGGTGGCGCTGACGCGCTCCGTCTGGGAGAGGTACGTCGAGCTGTCCCCGGCTGCGGAGAAGGCGGGAAACGACACGACGGGCAGGACGTGGGACATCCTCTGGATGTTCCGCTGTGCCGCCCTGCAACGGTCGGATGAAGCCGAGATCCGGTACCAGTTGCATGTCGTCACCGACGCGATTGAACCGTCCCTCGTCGAGCTGAAGGCCACCATTGGGCCTGGCGACGACGGCGAGGCGGTCATCACGATCCTCTTGCCCGAAGAGGATTGAGCGACAAACCAAGAACAGGAATGCGGCGTGCGGTTCTTCCGTGCGCCGCATTCGTTTTTTCAGGGAGATACATGTCGTCCAAGCAGTCGCCCACGAAGAACGCGGAGACCGAGGAGCAGGACCGCGTGGAGGAATGCATGGCCTCGTTCGCGCTCGCCAGCGACGGGCACGTCTACATCCACGAGGACGAGCTGCCGGCGGACAAGCGGCGCGGGCGGAAGGAGTGGCGCGGCGTGCGCCTCACGCGGGCGGAGACGGAGTTCTTCGCCGAGGAGGTCGAGCTCATCATGCCGAACGTGGCCGTCGCGCTGCGGAGCGCCATCGAGAAGGGCAAGCTCGGCGGGCAGGAGCCGCCCGAGGGCGCCGAGCCGGTGAACCCGGGGACGGGGCCGGAGTCGGGCGTCTTCTGATCGGGACTGGGCCCGGGGGCATGTGTCTCCGGGCCCGCTTCTTCCTTTTCACAATCAATCGTCCGAAGGGAGTCGATATGGGGAAGCATCCCCAGTCGGAGAAGTGCCTCCGGAGCGAGGTGCTTTCCATCTCGCTCACGGGTCTCGTCGCGTCGCTCGTGAGTATCTTCGTCACGATCGAGACGGGCACGAGCATGTTTCACCTCGTTGGTCTGGCCGAGGTGAGCCTGCGCGAGACGAAGGTGCGCGTCCGCTCCGCTCTCGCGCAGGTCGGCGTGCGCCTCGATGGCTACAACATCACGGTCAAGATCTCCCCCGCAGGTCTTCGGAATGATGGGTTCTTCGACCTGGCCATTGCGACGGCCGTGATTCTTGCCTTCGAGAAGAAGACGCTGCCGGGCACCGTCGTGCTCGGCGAGCTGTCCCTCTCGGGGGGAGTGCGGCCCGTTCGTGGGGTGCTGCCGGCGCTGCGGGGTGCGGCAAGCAAGGGGATCCAGCATGCGATCGTGCCCCGTGCCAACCTCGCGGAGGCTGCTGTGGGTGCGTCGGAGCTCGACGTGCGCGTCGCCGGAAAGTTGGATGCCGTGCAGGACTACCTGCGTGGGGCCTGCGAGCTCGAGTGCGCGAGCGTGCCCTTCCGACCGAAGCAGTCTGCGGCGCTCGATCTGTCGGACATGCGCGGGATGGCCTCCACGCGGCGAGCGATCGAGATCGCGGCGGCAGGCCAGCATTCGATTCTCTTCATCGGCCCGCCCGGTGCTGGGATCACCATGGCCTCGCGCCGCATTCCCACGATCCTGCCACCGATGTCCGTGGACGAGGCGCTCGAAGTCACGAGCATCCACTCCGTCGCGGGATTGCTCAATTCGGAGCAAGGGCTCGCTACGAATCGACCGTTTCGCGCGCCTCATCATTCGGTGGCTCCGGCAGGACTTGTCGGCGGGGGAGAGCCCGTGCGTCCCGGGGAGGTGTCCCTCGCCCACGGCGGCGTCTTGTTCCTCGACGAGCTGCCAGAGTTTCGTCGGAGCTCGCTCGCTCTGCTGGAGACAACGCTCGCCCAGGGGGAAGCGGTCATCATCCGGGGGCAGAACCGCACGGTCTTTCCTGCGCGTCCTCTCCTGGTTCTGGCGACGCACGCGTGCCCTTGCGGGTTCTACGGGGACGCGAAACGGCGGTGCACATGTTCCGTCGAGCAGATCCGGCGTCATCGGGAGCGAGTGCACGGGCCGCTGTTCGAGCGAGTCGACATGCAGATCGTGGTGCCGCCTGTCGACGTCGCGCAGGTCGGTGGCAAGGCGAAGGGCGAGAACAGCGAGACGGTGCGGAACCGGGTCGTTGCAGCACGAACGATCCAGCGTGCGCGGGCCGGGCGGCAGAAGGTCGCCTCCTCGCTCAACACCGCGTTGAACGAGGGTGACCTCGGGCGCATTGCCGCGCCGGATGCGCAGGGGAAGCGGACCTTGGAACAGGCCGTCGAGCGGCTCGGGCTGTCCGCCAGCCTCCGGGCCAAGGTCCTCCGCGTGGCCCGAACGATCGCCGATCTCGACGGGAGCGATATCGTCCGCGCGCCCCACGTGGCCGAAGCCGTTCTCCTCGCTCCTGTCTTCGGGCGTGGCTGATGACGGGCACCAAAGAGCCGGAGGAGGTCGAAGATGGACCTCCCACCGAACCGGGTATGAAGGCGAGGCCGACCATCCCGCCGAACGATCGCTGGCACATCGCTTCGTGCTCGGAAGGCAGGGCGATCATTCGTGATCAGAACGGACTGTTCGTCGCGGAGGTCATCGAGGCGGATGCCGAGCTCATCGCGGCGGCTCCCGAGTTCCTCGACCTCGTGAACGACCTCCTGGACGATCTCCGTCGCGATCATCGCATCCCCGGGGCACTCGGGCTCCTCGAGCGGCTGACCACGCACGCGAGCCGCGAGCGAAAGCAGGAATAACAACCACGGCGCTGCCTCCAGGCATCGCACGAATAAGCACCCGAGCCCAGATGTGGCGCGAATGGCGGCTCCTGGGAGCTTCGGCAGGCGCACCTTCTCGGGGAGGTGCGCCCTTCTTTTGTGGACCAACGACCATGCAGCAGAACAACGGCGCCCTCCGCGGCGCCCTGCAGGCCATCGAGAAACAGTACGGCAAGGGGGCCATCATGAGCCTCGGGGACGACAATCCGGACCGCGGCGTGCGGGTCTTGCCCACGGGTTCGCTCGCACTCGACGCCGCTCTCGGGATCGGAGGATATCCGCGTGGGCGGATCGTGGAGATCTACGGGCCCGAGTCGTCGGGCAAGACCACGCTCACCCTGCACGCGCTCTACGAGGCGCAGAAGGCGAAGGGCATCGCCGCGTTCATCGACGCCGAGCACGCGTTCGATCCGAACTACGCGCGCAACATCGGCGTCGACGTCAACCGCTTGCTCATCTCGCAGCCGGACAACGGCGAGCAGGCGCTCGAGATCGTCGAGACGCTGACCCGCTCCGGCGCCGTCAATATCATCGTCATCGACTCGGTCGCGGCCCTGACGCCGAAGGCCGAGATCGAGGGCGACATGGGTGACGCGCACATGGGCCTCCAGGCGCGGCTGATGAGCCAGGCCCTGCGCAAGCTCACGGCGATCGCGTACCGGACCGAGACGCTGCTCATCTTCATCAACCAGCTCCGGCACAAGATCGGCGTGGTCTTCGGCAGTCCCGAGACGACCACGGGTGGCAATGCGCTGAAGTTCTACGCGAGCGTGCGGCTCGATGTCCGGCGCATCGGGGCGCTCAAGGTCGGCGAGGAGGTGCTGGGCTCGAAGACCCGCGTGAAGGTCGTGAAGAACAAGTGCGCGCCGCCCTTCCGAGAGGCGGAGTTCGATATCCGCTGGGGAACGGGGATCGACGCGGCTGGGGACCTGCTCGACTTCGCCGTCGCCCACGGCATCGTTGAGAAGACCGGCGCGTACTTGTCTTTCCGCGGGGAGACGCTCGGTCAGGGCCGGGAGAAGGCGCGCGAGGCGATCAAGGGGCCGCTGGGCGCGGCGATCCGAAGCGCCATCGAGCACTCCCTCGCGCAGCGGTCGGCCGCGGAGTAGTTGAGGGGCCTGTGCGGACGCCTGTGCGTCATCACGCGGGCAAGAAGAAGTAGAGATCAGCGCGTCGTCGGAGTCGCCGAGGAAACTCGCAGGACTTCTGACGCGCGCACAGCCCTCTCGGAGGGTTCATGTTCACGGGGAAGCAGCCGGGCGCCAAGCGGGTCGCTCTCGTGGGCTGTTCGGCTCTGAAGAACAAGAAACCGGCTTCCGCGAAGGACTTCTATACGTCGGCGCTCTTTCGCGCCGCGTACGCGTACGCCGAGAAGACGTGCGACGTGGTGGTCATCGTCTCGGCCTTCTACGGCGCGGTCGCCCCGAAGACCGTCCTTCACCCGTATGACCGGAGCCTGCGCAAGTTCCGGAAGAACGATCGGGAGGACTGGGGAGCCCGAACGATCGGCGAGTTGTTGCCCTCGTTCCGCCCGCCGCCGCAGCTCGTGATCCTCGCGGGCGAGATCTACGCCGACGCTCTTCTGCACGGCGCGCACTGGCACAACCTGCCGCTGCCCGAGCAGCCGCTGCGCCGGATCCGAGGCTGCGGCGTGCGGGTGAGGTGTATCACCTTGCCGTCCCCCGTCATGACGCCCGCTCTCCCCCGTGCTTGGCGCTGCGTTCGCGCAGCGTGGAGGCCTGGTGCGCGGCGCTTGTCGAGCGCCGTGAGCTCCGGGCGCAACCACGCCGCGCTCGGCCCGCTCGGTGTGGTTGTTGCCGAGCGGAATGCGCGGGTCGTCCAGAAAACGCACGAGCCCGCTCCACTGGCCCACCATGTACTTGATCGCCTTGTCCAGCCCGCGGTTCCCCTCAACGCGACAGAATCCTGCGCACCCGGCCGACCTCCCCCGATTCGAGGCGCACCTTGATGCCTCGCGGGTGCTCCGGCGAGCTCGTGAGGATGTCGCGCACCACGCCCTCGGTCAGCGCGCCGGTCTCCTGATCTGCCTTCTGCACGATGGCGACGCGCAAGCCGCGGCGGATGTGCGCCCGCACCGTCCCTCCGGGCTCCCCGGTTCGCGAGGGGTCGGCCGGGGCCGCTGGTAGGACGATCTTCACCTCGCCTGCGCCCGCCTCTCGCAGCACCGCAGCGACGCTCTCGCAGTCGTCCGTCATCACGAGGAGGTCGCGCCCCTCGACCAGCACCGGGCGACCCAGCCGGTCTCGCCAGCGCGCGCAGAGCGGGGCGTGGTGCTCGTGCGGCACGCCGATGACGCGCGTGATCACCGCGCCCTCGGTGGGGTCGAACTCCCAGCGCACGATGACCCGGCCGAGCGGCGCCCGGACCAAAGGGGCAGGGGCAGGCTTCGGCGCGCGCGTGTCGGCGGCCGGCACGGCGTCGCGGAGCGACGAGAAGGGCTTGTGCTTCAATCCTTTGTCGGAGGACACGATCCCCAGTCTGCCACGATCGACCCTGGAACCGGGGCGCTTCGCGCCTCGCTCACACCCTCAAGGCAGGTGAAGCTCCGTCGGCGTGAAGAGGAGAATGCGAGTCCACGTTTGGTCGAGCAGTAGGAAGTTCCCGAAGGCGTCCCACGCCGCGTCGGAGGGCTGGGAGGTGTTCACGTGCACCACGTCGAAGGGCGGGACGTAGCACCCCTGGGTCGAGCTGCGCGATCCTGGGCGGCCAGCACAAGCGCGCGGCTGTCGCGATGGCGCGCTCGCAGGAGTACATCAAGAAGCGCAAGGGAACGCTGGGCTTGTGCCTGACGTTGTTCGTCGACGCCGGGCTCGAGAGGGCGCAGCAGCGGTTCGCAAATCTCAACCGCTTCGCGGTGCGGCCGAACAACTCGCTCGGGCTCCTCTACGACCACCGCGACGAGCTCGCCAACCTCACCCGCGCCGTCGTGCGCGACGTTGTTCTCTTCCACAAGCTCGCCGACGGGGAGAAGACGTCCGTGGCCGGCGGCTCGAACAAGCTCTTCGCGCTGGCCAGCATCCACGCGGCCACGAAGACGCTGCTCGCGGGGTTCAGCGGGAGCTTCGAGACCGCGAGGCCAATCGCGGTCGAGTTCTGGACCGAGGTGACGCGCGTCATGCCGCTCTGGAACGAGGGCGGCCTCGGCAAGGTCCGGGCGGCCGAGCTGCGGGAGAAGTACGTGCATGGGCACGCGGTCGCGCTCGAGGCCCTCGGCCGGGCCGGCAACGCGCTGCTGCGGGAGCGACGGGAGGACTGGAAGAGCGTCCTGGCGGGCCTCGGAACGCTGGACTGGTCCCGCATGAGCCCGCGGTGGGAGGGGCGCGCTGTGGTGAACGGCAGGATCGCGAAGAACGCGGCGAGCGTCATCCTCGCGGCCAACCTGATCAAGGTGCACCTCGGACTGGAGCTCTCCATCGAGGACCGACGGCATGAGTCCGTGCTGGTCTCCGAGGACGCGCAGGTCGACGAGGACAACATGCAGGGCGACAGGGCAGCGGCGGCGGCCTGAAGAAGAACAAGAGGGCGTGCAGTTCGGGAGCTGCACCGCCTTCTCGCTCGTCTAGCTGATGCTCACGACAGCTACGTTGCGCGTACTCGTGGCTGCCTTCTTTTCTAGCTACTTGCGAACAGCCCGGTACAGCACGGCTCGCGACATGGCGACGGGAGAAGGGCCGGTTCTTCTCTGCTCTCATCCCGCAGACGGCCCTGACGCACTTGAGGCGATCGGCCCTCGCGTCCCGTATCCGCGCTACCTTTCAAGCCACCGCCTCGAACCCGGAGGGCCCCGTGCCACAGCAGAAGTGCCCCGTCTGCGGCCAAGCGCTGCTCGACCCGAAGGCTCATGCGCGTGTCCAAGCGAACCTCAACAAGTTTCTCGGACGCGAAAAGGCAAGGCTCGAGCGCGAGGCGAAGCGTGAAGCCAACACGCTAGCGCTCCGCCAAGTGGAAGCGCTTCGTCGCCAGCACGCAGAAGAGCTGGCGCGCGCGACGTCCCAAGCGGCGGCGGCCGCGAGCCGCACGCAGTTGCGCGAGAACGAGCAGCTCAAAAAGAAGGTGGCGGAACTTCAGCGAAGGCTGGAAAAACAGACGTCTGACCAGCGTGGCGAGTTCGGTGAGGCGGAGATCCTCACCCAGCTCCAGACCGCGTTCCCCACGGATGAGATCCGCCGGCTCAACAAGCGTCAAGGAGGCGCAGACATCTTGCACGAAGTTCGCGAGCAGGGCGCCATGTGCGGCGTGATCGCGTACGAGTGCAAGAACGTCGCGGCCTGGAGCAACGGCTTCATCGCGCAGGTGCGCAAGGCCCGCACCGTGCACAAGGCCCGCTACGCCGTGCTCGTGACCAACGTTTTCCCGCGCGGTCAGAAGCACCTCTGCGTCGTGCGCGACGTGCCCGTCGTGCATCCGGCGATCGCAGTTCATCTCGCGCGCTACCTGCGCGAAGCGATCATCACCCTGGCGCAGAGCAGGGCGACAGAGCCTGAACGCCAACGAAGGGCGGACCGACTGCTCCAGCTCATCCAGAGCGAGGAGTTCGGCGAGCAGATGGACGCGATCGCCGAGGCCGTGCAGGACCTCGAGGGGCTCCAGAACAAGGAGCGGCAGGACCACGAGCGTACGTGGGCGCGGCAGTCGGAATACCTCGCCGTGATCAGCAAGAACACTACCCGACTCGACGGCCAAATCGCTGCGATCCTCCATGCGCCCGTCGCACGCGACATAGGCGCTCGCCCTCCGCTGGCACGCTCGCGGGCGTTGGCGCTTCCAGCGAAGGTCGCTGCGCGTCGTGCCTAGCCGCTGATCGGCTGCGAGCTAGGGCGCGAAGCCGCCGGGCACTTGAGAGCCTGCACGGTTATGTCGAACCAGCCTTCTCGGGCACGCAGAGCGCGAGAAGAGGTACGCTGCGGGTTGACCCGGGACACGAACGGTCCTTTCCTTCGCGGTGAGGTGTACCCATGGCCGCAAGAGACAACGAACTGCTGGATGAGATCCGCGCCGTGCTTGCGAACGCCGCGAAAGGCAAGGGACCTGTCCCGCAGTTCCTCACGAGCTTTCAGATCCTAAACCGACTCCCGGCAACCACAAGGGAGTGGCTCATCACCGAGTACGGGCGCCCCGGGGAGGGGGCGAAGGCGCACTTTGCGGCCGCGAGCGCCATCGCAGCGTCGCTGAAGAAGCTGGGCGGCGAGGTCGACGTCATGTACATCGACGCAAGGGGCGTCTCGTTCGATGTGGGCGGCGAGCAGGTTCGGTCCGGCTACCCGCTCTGTGGGCTGTACCGCCTGCGACAAACGGAGCCGGAGATCACCTAACGGAGCGACGCCATCCCCCCGTCGGTCTGCACGGGCGAACAGACGGCTCACCGTCACGGGCTTCCCATGTCGGTGACCGGCACGCTCGCCGCCGTGAGGAGTTCGTAGACCTCAGCGATCTCGTCTCGTGACTGTTTCTTAATTCCTCTCTCTAAGGTCCGGCGTCCCGCAAAGGAGAAGGCGACGCGTTTTTTCGCCCGAGAGATCGCGACGAAGAAGGCGTTAAGCTCTTCCACCGCCTGGGAACGGGACAGGCGGAAGCTCCAGAAGGCAGCGTCCTCCAGCCCGATGAAGAAGACCGCCGAGTACTCGAGGCCCTTGCTCTTGTGGATGGTCATGATGGGAACGGCACCAGCCCCTTCAACCAACGCGATCGCATCCTCCCAGCCTCCCGTTCCTATCTTGGAGAGCTCGGCCGAGAGCTTGGAGACGGTCTGCTCGTAGAACGAGCCACGCTGATATTGCGCGTAGCGATTGCGTAGCGCTCGAATGAAACGCGGCTCGATGTGCTCGGCGACCAGCGCCCGGATTGCGTCGGCTGTGGGCGGGAGAGTCGGCGCAAAGCTGCGCAGCGTTCCACGAAGTCCTGCGAGCGAACGGTCGAGAGCTGAAACATCTTCCTCACCCTCCAAACCGTGGAGGGACGCTAACTCATCGCGGAGCTTCGCCCATGCGATACCTGGGTGTTGACCCAGCAGCGCACGGAATGCGAGAAGCAGTAGCGTCACGACTGGCTCGGAGAGGAGATCTTGGAGCGCGTCCTCGAGACGCGCGTTAATGCCGCGGCGCCGAAGGGAGTCAACCGTCGCGGCTGTGTAGCGGGCCGCGTGGTAGCGAGCAAGGATGCAGATGTCGCGCGGAGGCACTCCCGATTCGATAAGTGCGGCGATCTCTCCTGCAATCCAGTCAGCTTCGTCGGTGTCGTTAGGAAAGAGGTATGCTCCGCAGGCCTCGGGCGGTGGGCCTCCGCCTTCGAGCGCCGCGATCTCGGACGCAGCGGCTTCGTCTGCCTCCTCGCGTAGCCGCGCGGCCAGAAAGCGCACGACGGGCGCGATCTCTGCCGAGGCGCGCCGGTTGCGCTCAAGGCGTTTAGTGGTAGCTCCGAAATCCGCTGAGAATACCTTGAACGCATTCGGCAAAGCGCCAGCCCAGCCGTTTATGCGCTGTTGCGGATCCCCAACGGCAGTAAGGATCGCCGCGGTCCCCTGAAAGAGGGCACGCGTGAGCGTGTACTGCGGCTCGGTTGTATCCTGGAATTCGTCAAGAAAGACGTGCGAGTATGTGGTGCGATAGGCGCGTCGCACGCGCTCGTCGGTCCGAATGAGGCCGATCACGAGCCTTGTAATCATTCCGAAGTAGAGCCTGCTGCGTGCCTCTGCGAAGAGGAGTTGTCGCCAAAACTCCTGCGCGGCCCAATGCTCGAGATTCTTGGGTTGCACTCGCAGCGGAACTTGGAGTACCCGTTGCTTGAAGAACCACTCGTTCTCGAATGCCTCCAGGTCGCTCGAAGAGCCCAGGTCTCTTGGTGGCGTCATACGTCGGAGAACGTCGCCCACGTCTTCGGCTCGAGGTGAGCTGAGCACCACCTCGTAGTCGCCCGTCGGTCGGACTTCCCGAGGGAGGGCGACCAAAAACTGGTCCAGCACGCTTTTGGCAAACGCATCGAAGGTGTATGAGTCGAAGCGTCGTCCCAAATCGAGACCTGCTCGACGGTGCACGCGATCGCGCAGGTTCCGAGCCGCATCGCGCTTGAAGCTGATCGCAAGAATGCGCCGCGGCGGCGGGCACGTTCCTGTCTCGAGCAGGAAGCAAGCCCTCTGCGCGAGGAGTTCGGTCTTGCCTGCACCGGGTCCTGCGACGACGGCAGTGTTCTCGTTGGCCCGCACCGCCGACTCGGCGGCCGGCTCGAGCTCCGCTATGCCGCGTGGCGTCCACGCCGAGGGGTCGACTAGACGAGCCATGTCACGTTGGAGCGAGCGCCTTTACTCGCTCGGCAAGGCGACGGAGGACATCGGGGGCGCCCTTCGCGAGTGTAGTATCGTCGCACTGCGCGAGAGCTCGCGCGTGGGTTGCAGGCTTGCTGCCCGACGCGAAAAAGTACGCGTACCAAGAAAAGAGCTTGTGCTCCTCGTCTGTGTACGTGAGGCCGCTGCCTCCGTTAGTGCCCAGGGTTGCGCGTGTGACCCGTTCGACGAACGGCTTCACGTCTTCGTGAGGTTGCGGGAATTGCGGGCCTCCGCGCGAGGGAGCGAGCTTCTTGTATGCCTCTGGGAATGCCGAGAGCATTGAAAAATCGAGATCGAGCGGCGCGCTCATGAAGACGTTGAAGCCGACCTCGAGATGCCTAATCCAAGATGCGAAGGTAGGATCCGTGATCGCTACGGGAACAACAGTGTCGACCTGCTCAAGGTGAACGCCGTCGAGCACCTTGGCGGATCCTTCGCCGAATTCCACCAGCTCACCTACCAGGTCACGAATGCGTGCCCAACCACCGCCATGGCGCTCGAGATCGAGGTCGGTCAAGGTCACGTAGGGTGTTCCGATCTCGCGAAGGAGCCGCCAGAAGTGATGCACGTGCCGGCCCCCGAGGGGGACGACCGCGATGAACCGAGGATCGATGTCGAGCCCAAGAACCCTAGCGACACGCGGGATGACGATCTCTTCGCTTGCACCCTCGCCGAGAACCACAACGGAGGCGAAATAGAGCTCGGGATATGCCATCACGGCCTCGCGCACGTACTTGAATGCCTCTTCAGTGTCCTTTGGCAGCGACAGGCGGGTGATACGGCGCCCGCCATTCGCCTCAGCGCGGAAGTGGCGCACCTCGGACGGCTCAACACGACGCATGATCGATGCGGAGTGACTCGTCAGAAGTACCTGCACACCGCCAGCGGCGATTAAGTTGCGGAGCTTCTTCAGGATACGCCCGAGGTACTGAGGAGCGAGATGGTTCTCAGGCTCCTCCACCGCGAGCAAGGTGAGCACTGGGCGCGGCCCGCTATCGAACGTGGCTGAGCCCTTGCCCGCGAGCTTCGCCTCGAACGTGAGCGTGCTTTCCACGAGGGCGAAGTAGAGAAGCGAGCGCTCGCCTTCGCTCAGAAGATGGATGGATCTCGAGCCGACCGGGCCCGAGATCTCGGCATCAAGGCGCCGCAGGACGCCGGCAAGATCCGTATCCGCGAACGTGAATGACGGGACAGACGTGCCACTGACAAGGTCTGACCAATGCTCGCGGAGCGTCGACTCGAGCTCGCTCAGGGTCGCCTCGGCGCGCACCATGCCCGTGAGCTCTCGGTCAAGCTTGGAAATCTTTTCCTTAAGCTCATCCGGCCACCGAATGACCTTCAGGACGCGAGAGAGGATCGTCCCCGACACAGCTCGGAGCTCGCGGACAGCGTCACGGGTAGCGGGAATGTACAATGCTTGAATGAGGCGGCGCTCGACGCCGGACAGCGGAAAGACCTTTTCTTCTGGAGCATCCACTGCGTCGGAGTTCACCCAGGAGAGTCTCTGCTCGACCTCGCCCTCCGCTGTGGGTCCGGCGGACCAACTTCCGTCCAGGCGAATGCGACACATCGGCACAGATGCGGTTTCGCTCACGACGATGTGCTTCAGACACTCGGGCACGGCAGCTGAGGCGGCTGCCGCTGCATCGTTCAGGAGTTCGGGAAATTGGAACCATGCCTCGATCCGAAGATCGAGTTGATTTGGCATGCTCGCGCCTGCCGCTGACGAGACGTGGAAGTCCTCTCGGGTAAGGGTCCGGTGCGCATTCGTAGTTCCGAACATCCGGACGAGGGCAATAAGAGCAGCACTCTTGCCCGCACCGTTCGCACCGACAAACGCCGTGAGCGGGTCGAACTCAATCGTTGTCTCCTCGGGACCGAAGCACCGGAAACCCTTGATCGTCAACTTGAATAGCTGCATGGCGACCAACTCCCTAAAGGCAACACGAACTTCAAAGGCCCGGCGGATGCGGACTTGGCAACTGGTAGAGAAAGCCAGGAACGATGCGGCGAGACCTTGAGATCAGTCCCTTCGAGAACTTCACGAAGCGATGACACTGCAATCCTGGCCCCAACAACCGTGCCAGCGTGCCCGTTCTACATGCCTGCTCGGCGCGCCCGTGAGGACAGTACGTGCGCAATGGGGACGCTGAGAGATGCCCGGCGCCCGCGGTCTCTAGGCGAGCGTCCCACGGAGTTCGGGCGAGTGGGACGCAATCGAGCGGGTCATGGTGCATGGCTTGCGTAGTACGAGGCAAATGCGTTGGCGAGGAGATGGTGCTTCGAGATCACTCGGATGGTCGACTGCGTCGTTCGCTCGATCAGACGATAGCTGTCCTCGCCGCGGACCAGCTCTAGGTCAAGGTTGTTCTCGAATACCTTTCGCAGCAGCGTCGCGCACGAGTCGACCGATCTGGCCACGAGTATGCCATTCAACACGCCGGTGCTGAGAATGACCTGAAGCGCAAGCGGGTGCTTCTCGCGAAACAGCGATGCACGCCGCTCGAAGCGCACTGCGGTCGCGACGAGAGTGCCATCGATGTCTGCGCGGAGGCCCTCGGGTATTGGCGGTGGTGCGTTGGGGTTGCTCATCACCCCGCGGAGCCATTCGAGATACTTGCCGCGGGTCTCCTTGAAACGGTCTGTCTCCGTATCCAAACCGAAGTCTGCCCAGTGGCGCGCCACTACGTCCGCGATCTGCTCATCCGTGCCGGCGGCAAGTCGCCGGTTCAGAATCGCGCCGAGCATCGCCTCGCGGTCCATCGTCTGTGAAACTTCAGCAGGGTCGATCCTGTGGAGGATGTTGCGAAGGTCGTCCTCTGACGATTGCGCGAGCTCTGACGAATCGAGCTGGAGTTCGGGAGCCTCGAGCTTGGGGACGTAGACGATAACAGGCTTGCCTTGGCCGAGCGCGACGGACGCCTCCGAATCTTTTCCGAACGTGTCGGACTTCTGCGCCATGTAGATGGTTGCGGCGGATCGCCTTAGCATCAGCGCCTCAACAAGCCCCTTCGCGATGCGATCCTCAACCCAAGACTGAGTTGGGTTGAAATACCGCAACTTCAATGGCTTGACCTCCGGGTGCTCGAAGAGACGCAGCACGAACTGATTTACCGACACGAAGTCCGAGTCCTCTCGCATCGAGGTTGCGACGTACACGTCCATGTGGTCGGCTGCGAGATACTGCGAAAGATTGCGCAGGCCTGTTGCCTGGGTACCCGCGATCCGCGCTCGATCGATCTCATCCTTCGGCGCCAGGCGCTCGGCCTCGGCCTCCAACTCCTCAGGCGCGGGGCTGAATAGCGCGGACATCGGGCCGTGGCTGAGCCGGGAACCAAACTTGCGTAGAAGTGATTCCATTTCACGTCGGCGCTTGGGCTTGAACTCCTCTACGGAAGTGCGCCCGTTTTGCCGAATGAAGGCAGCCATATCTCGAAGCCACTTCACCAGTTCTTCGCGCTCTTTACGCTCCTGGTCGAGCTTCGCGGCGGCGATGTACCCGAGGTCGCGCAAGCGCGCCTCGTCGATGTTCTCAATACGGTTCCACGGAGCTCGGTCCCGGTATTCGTCGAGTGAGCGTGTTCCGAGAGCTGCGACAAGTGTTGCGAGGTCGCTTGCACGATTCATCTCCTCGTACGCCTGCATGAATGTCGGGAACAGACGGATGGCCTCGGCCTGGTAGCGCTTCACTGCGGCCGAGAACTGCCCGATGTCCTGGAATGAATCGGCCTTGAAGTAGCGGTTGAAGAACTGCTGCGACACCGGCCGGATGCCGTAGAAGACCTGGATCTCCCGCAGAGTGTCGAAGGCAGCGTGGTTCGTGATGGCGGCGCCGATCAACGAGGTGACAGCGCCCTCGACGGCCTGGGACGCCTGATCGTCCAGATGTGCGATCGACACCTCCTGCCCGATGAGCTCGCCAAGTTCGGCCTCGAACTCGACTCGTCGTGCAGCACTCGGACGTAGAAACGGCTCGACGAGCGCGTCTGGCAGGCTGAGATGCTTCGCCAGAGCGCGCAGGTGCTCGGCGGCAGGGAGGCGATAGCCCTGCTCCAGGTGAGCGATGGCAGTGCGAGGGAGCCTGCCTGCGTCCTTCGATAGCTGCTCCTGCGTGAGACCGCGGTGCTCGCGGAACGCGCGAACCAGTGATCCGAGGTCTCCCAACGAGTGGACGGCCATGGCTCCTCTGGGGGTAGGAAACAGTGGATCTATCGGCTTGCGTCACTCGCGCGTCAAGCCTTGTGCACAGGCGTCTCCTCAGGGCTTCTTGCCGTCTGCGGCCACGCTTCAACGCGCTCGACGACGCCATCCTCCGCGCCGTCTTTTCTTCGGGGCCTCCGCCCGACGAGCCACCTCGGGGACGTGTCGCCAGGTCTTGCCCTCGTCGATGTTGCGGATCGACTTCGCGTCGACGCCGAAGCTGAACCCGATCATCCTCGGAGACACGCCTTGATCGAGCAGGGCGCAGATCTCCTTCACCTGCTCCTCGGTGAGCCGAGCGCGCGGGTTGTTGATCCCGGGCCGACCTCGCGATGAAGAAGCCGCGGGAAGCGCCTGGCGCTCGATCTCCTCGAGCAGCACCGCGTCTGCGTCGAACGGGTTGGGCTTCGAGCCCTCGTAGAGGTGGCTGGGGTTGACGCACGTCTTCTTGCCGCAGGTGTGCAGGACCATCCCAGACGGAGGACGTCCGTGCTCCAACTCGAACATGTGGCGGTGGGCCATGACGACGCGGCGGCCGACGCGGAAGACGCCGTAGCCGCGGTTGTTCACCGCGCCGAGCCAGTACCAGCACTCGTCGCCGCTGCCCTGACGAACAAGGGCGCTGAACTTCGCGAAGGACGAGAGGTTCTGCTCCTCCGGGTCACTCGATGTCGCCCGCTGGGGAGTACGGCTCGGCTTCTTCTTCTCGTCCACGTTCTACTCGGTGCAGTTGAACAAGGCCGCTGACCTCGGTCTGCCCTCGGTCACGTTGTTGTTCAAGTTCAACGACTACATGTCCGACTCGAACCCGATGTTCTTCTTCGCGTGGAAGTTCAACCGCCAGCCTCCCGGTTGAAGCGGGACTTGTCGTTGTTCTTCCTGTCGACGTTCTCGCTGAGCTTTGGACCAGCGGCGCTAGCAGCGCAGGGTGAGCAGGAGACGGTCGTCGTTCATGACGGCCTCGTCGAAGTTCAACGGCTGCCAGGAACAACATCTGGTCCTTGAACTACAACCGCTTCAACCCATGCCTGGAGGTCTAGGGCGGCGACCCGGTCCCAGTCCTCAGGGTCGTGATCGGCTGAGTCGGAGATGCGGAGGATCGGCGTTTAACTTTGTGGTTAGGAGTCTGTGCTGAGTAGATAAAACATATGTCTGATCATGGAGTTAGCTAAGAACGGTCGGTCCGATCAGAACTGGGTACTCAACACCGAGTCCCACCTGCAAAAAAGATCGTCACCACCCCCTCCCTGACGCTGCGCAAGCACCCGCAGACACACCCCCAGGGGCCACCGCCGGGAGTACATCTCCGCAGCTCGGAGGTCTTGTTCATGCGCTTCACCATGATCTCGATGTTCAGCGCGTGAGTTGCCTCCGGCACCTGTCGGTGAAGACGGATAAACAGCGGCCGTGATCGCCGAGTTCATCTGGACCGACGTCGACAACTACGACGACTACTTGCTCGCTGAGCTGATCGACATCGAACTCCTCCCGCGATCGGCAGAACAACGTGGACCGGTTGCACGGCCTCGCCTATTCTCCGCGCATGTTACGCGTCGCAGTTCGTCTCGCAGTGGCTATCTGCGGCATGCTCTCGTTCATGGCGTGCGGAGGTACTCAGACCGGCACCGCAACCGCTGATCCAGGCGTCACCCCGAGGGGGGACACTGGGGTTCGTCGTGGGCCTACAAGCATCCCGGTCGACGGCGGCCCGAACGGCCTCTGGTGGGACGAGACCGCGGCGGCCCTCTACATCGCCGACGCGAAGAACAACCGCATCCTCCGGTGGACCGACGCGGCTGGGTTCTCAACCGTCGCGGAGCTGCCCCGGCGCCGCCCGAGGGCGGGGGCCTCGGCCAGGTGGTGAAGCTCCCGGATGGCAAGCTCGTGATGACGCGCTTCGGCCACGGCAGGGCGGGAGACGTCGTCTACGCGAACCCCGTGACCTCGAGGTCCTAGCCCATGCGCCGACAACGATGACCTTCAGGATGGTCTGGAGGCGCCGCTCCGCTTCGTGGACAGCCTCGGGCGTGCTGACCGGGCGGCCTCCGCGAACGACGAGGCCGGTCGGGGTGAACGACACGGCGCGCGCCCGCTGCCCGCGCTTGGTCAGCGCCTCGTGCGCGGCGTCGAGCAGCGCGTCCTCGGACGTAGCCTCGAGCTCGACGTCAGTCCCGGGCTCGAGCAGGGTGGCCACGGGCTTGCCGGCCGCGATTTACGAAGACCTTGAGGATGCGCCGCATGGTGGACTCCGCAGAACAGCGGAGGCGAGCCACTTGGCCAGCCTGCGAGGCGGCAGCCCACCTGGACACCGAGCATCTGGACCGCGCGACTGGCCTCCGGAACGGGCGAAGCGCCAGGCCTCGGCGGCGGGGCCCCGCCAGAGTGAACCTCCTCAAGCGTCGACGCGTTTGAAGGGAACGAAGGGACGTTCATCGAACGTCGCAGGTTCTCTCCAACTTACGTTCTCCATCTTGCTGGACAGGTGGATCGGAAGGCCGAAGAGGTGGCGGGTGCCCTTGCCACCCTCGCTGGACCACCAGAACCCAACGGGGACGTCGCTCTCCTTCGTCAGCATGACCATCTGCGGCGCCCCACCGACACTGGTCTCTTTGTCGTCGAGAATTACATCGTGAAGCGCCTTCACGATGCCCTGCGTGTTGACCGCCCCTGTTTTCTCCAGCTCGCTGAGTCGCGACTTCGCCAAGGCTGCCCCACTTCCGAAGCAGTGAACGCGCTTTGATGCGAGGTCGATCGCTACAGGTGCTGCGACGTCCTTGTCGCTCAACTCCAACCGCCAGACAGAGAAGCACTCCTTCCGTGAGTCCCAACCGGCGAGCAGAAGTGTCGCCGGACGCCGCCACGCAGTCGGTAGCAGTGGGAACGTGTGCCGGAGGTGTTCGTGGATCGCCATCGCCCTCGCGTCGACTGTCGGCGCCTCCTTTTCGTCCACCTTGTGGAGATGGTCTGAGTTGCTGATAGTCGCGACGGCGGAGGCGATGGCACTAAGGGCTACGAACGAGTCGCCGCAGTAGCCAAAATACTCTCGGGTCGGGTGGAGCCGATGAATCTTGGTAGCGTACTGCCACGAGATCTGGCCGCCCTTCCCATCGTGAGCGGACAGCAGACTGTCGCTCGCGATGTTGATCGCAGTCGGGTCATTGGGCTTGTTGGTCCACACCATCAACAACGTCATCTGGGATCCTCGAGAGTACAGGATACCAGCGGATCGTTCATCCGAGAACTCGCACCCCGACCTCGCTGCCCCTCGGCTTGTCCGGTTGGCGCTCGCGCTGGCACGCGAGCGCCCGCGCCCAGAACTTGTCGGCGTGGCCCCGGCGTTGCGCTCGGCGTCGAATCTGACCTTGCCCGAGGGGAGCACACGGCGCTTGATGGCGTGGACCTGGCCGACGAGCTCGCGGTCGCGCGGGAACGTCACGTCGCGGCGCTGAAGCAGAGTCTTGAAGTCAGTCGCCAGCGCTCGTTCGTGAAGTTCTCGCCGATCGGCGCGGCTCACGGACCTGCCCCCGGACCTTGGCCTCGGCGCCGAATCCTCCCGGGCGCGAGGCGAAGAAAAGTCGGCGCGCGAGCGGAGGGAGCCGAAGACGTCGCGCGCCCCTGAGCCGCATTCACGCCCCGACCAGGGGGCGAGGATGGCCGTCCCTCGGCCTTCCCGTTCGCGGCAACCACCTTCGACATGCAGGTGGGTTGCCGGCCGGGCGCCCGCTAGGCCCCGCCCCAGGCCCGACTTACCCGCTCCGCCGCCGTCCCCGCGTCACAGCACGCAAGAGGCGGAGGACGGTATCCTGGACGTCCTCGGACGCGCCCTGGAAGAGCCGTGCTGCTTCGATGGCAGCCGGCTCGAGATCGTGCACGCCACCCACGAACTCCCCCGGCGGCACCACCAGGCCCTTCGCGAGCGCGAGGATGCTCGACAGCGAGGGGTCACGCCGGCCGGCATGTGGCCGGCTCAAGGCGTCATCCCGTTCGATGGAAGGTCAAGGCTATCGAGATCCAACGGCATAGACGCCATAGGGGGACATTCTAGGCGAGCATGTTCGAGCTCTGGTTCCGCGTACGAGGTATCGCCTGCGAGGAGCGCGGGGAGCATGCCCCGCACGAACAAGCGTTCCCTACAGACATCGAATGGTACTGCGTGGTTTCCGAAACGGCAGACGAGGTGGGGATAATGCTGCACGACGCACGCCTCGGGCCCGACGAACTCGATTCTGCTCTCCGCGTCCACTACATATCCGCCCGAAAAGACCCGCAGCGCGCCCAGCATCGCAATACGTTCGCCATTGGTAGTGCGATAGAGGCGTACTGCTCCGTCTTGTTCCACCGTGGCGAGCAAGCTCCCCTGGTAGGCGAATGACAGCGCGTGAACATGGCTACCGAAGGTCCTGAGCAGCTTGCCGTTCTGCGTGTCTATCAGCCGCACCGTCGCATCTTGTGCACCCGACGCGAGCATCTTCCCATCTGGAGAGAATGCAAGTGCAGTGACGTCCAGGCTGTGACCCGGAACGTCCAGGAGAATCGTCCCGGACTCTGAACTCCAGAGAACCACGTTCCCCGTGGCTAGCCCCGACGCGAGAACCCGTCCGTCGGGTGAGAACGCAAGCGACGTCACGCGGTGCGCAGAGCCTGAGAGCTCATGAATGAGCGTATGCTTGTGTACGTTCCAGAGGCGAATGCGTGGACCTTGTCGATTCGTGCGTCCACTGGTAGCCACGCCCAGCACGGACCCATCCTTGGTAAGTGCAACAGGCTCGGACCAGACATCGCGCTCCTGCAGCATGGCTCGTTGCCGGCCAGTCTGCGCGTCCCAAACGATTATTCTACCGTCTCGATCAATCGCCGCGATGCGCGTGCCATCCGCCGATGCCGTCGCCGACGCGAGCCCAGAAGCCCTCTGCCCCAAAGCATCCTGTAGGTCCACGCTCTTTGAGGAGGCAAAGTAGACTTTGGAAGTGACCTGGCCACCAACCCTGGTTATATCGACATGCTGGGGCTCCATCAGAATCAATTGACCTTCACTCGTCCGCATGCCGACCATGTGCGCTTCTCGATGCGTAAAGGCAACTGCATCGACGGCTTCGGGATCAGCTGTCACGAACTGTCTCTGAACGAGATCCCAGAACCGTACGGTGGAGCCGCTCGTGGCAAACTGCAATCCCTTCGGGTAGAACGCAATTCGGCGTATACGGTCATTGTATTCATTGACGCAGTACTGGTGCTTGCCTGTCTCTGTGTCCCACGTGCGCAAAGAGCGAGGGCCTACGGCAGCGAGTTGTCTTCCATCGGGTGCCCAAGCAAAGGCGAGCGCTTCATCGGGATCATGCACGAGCGCTGTTGCTTTCCCGGTAGTCATGTTCCAGCGGAGAATGGTGCCATCCCGGCCACCGGATACCAGCTGGGTGCCATCCGACAAGAACTTCAGTGCGCGGATCTCACCTTTGTTCTGAGTTGAGGTCATGCGCCCGGCCCCCGTTCGAGCATCCCACACGCGAACAGTCCCCTTTGCGGAAGCCGTGGCGACGTATTCTCCATCAGAAGAAAGAGCAACGGATGAGACCGCCGCGTCGTGTCCATCGAAGGTCCGGAGAGCTCTGCCAGTTTCCCCGTCCCATAATATGGCCGAACGGTCCGACGAACCTGTGAGGAGATGCTTGTCATCGTGAGAAAACGCTATGGCCCCAACTTCGCCATTATGACCGCGCAGCGTCCATCGCCATGTGCTACTGCGCCAGTCCCATAGGTGCGTGGAGCCATCTGTAGCGCCGATCGCGAGGACGTGGCCGCCGTGCGAATATGCAAGGGCGATCAACGCATTCTGTAACGAAGGCGAACACAATGACCGCACGAGCCGCCCTGAGGGCACATCCCAGAGCCGCACGCAACCATCACGTGCTCCGGAAGCAAGTTGGCCATCGGGCGAGAATGCAAGCGATTCTACGACACGCTCGTGCCCCTCGAGTATGAACTGCTCATTGCATGCCGCCGCATCGGTTACTGTGATGGTCCGACCATGACCAAAGGCGAGCCATTTCCCATCGTGCGACCAGGCTACCGTATTGGTGGGCTCGCCTCCAATGTCGATGACGGGGGAGCGCCCGCTCTTGCTGATCATCTCCCAAAGCGTTCGGTCGTGCAGTCGCTGCAACTGCACGTAATTCCTGGATGCGCGAGCTTTCTCGGATGCTTCGAGAAGCGACGAAATGGAGGGGCTTGGAGGCGGGTCCGTGCTGAGCTCGATTGCCGCTTGCGCGGCAAACTTGGCATCTGAGGATGCCTCATTCGCGACAACGATCTGTTTGGCGAGCTGACGGGCCTCCGCATATCGTCCTAGCATCACAAGAGTTTCAACAGCGACTGACCACGTCTCGGGCGCGCTGCGCGAGCAAAGGCGGTCAGCCTTATCGATTACGCGCATGGCCCGGTCGAGCTTTCCGTTTTCGACCAACGCCGGCACCTTGCCGCGCAGCGCGGCAGCGCGCGTGCAGGCATCGGACTGAGGTGTCGGGGAGGGACTTGAGGAGGGCCGTGGCGCCGGGGACGGAGGCGGCGGAGCTGTGCAGGCGACGACAAGCGACAGCAGCGAGAGAAGTCCGTGACGGCGGAACGAGAGTGGATGGGTGTTACGACGATCCAGCATGCAGCCTCATCTTTACTACCCGCATGTTAACTATTGGCGGTCGTTGCCTCGAAGGAGAGCTTCCTGTCGTTGAGGACAAACTTCGGCAGATGAACCGTCCTCGTGTATGAGGGGCACGGCGTGGATCTGGAACGTGAAGCACATCAACAGCTTTCTTATCGCGTCCTAGACCCTACACGTGCGTGCCCCAGTTCGCCAGATACAAGAACGCGTCGAAGTAGCGGAACATCCACGCGTCCTCGTCGCCCTTGAAGTTCCCCCACTCGTAATGGTTGACGAAGCTCGTTGGCGTGATGAAGGCACGCGTCGAGTACTAACGGAGCTCGGCCATCTCCTTTTCGGTGAGAGATCTGTCGAACGCCTGAAATTCATAATACTGATACTCACTCATTGCATTCGCCCTTGCGATGCTTCGATCCAGCGCGGTGCGGGAACCAAGAGCCGCGCCGGCCGCCCCCACGGGATGGGCAACGAGGCCGCCGTGCGGCATACGAGATGCAGCGTCATCCCCTCGTGACCAACCACGGACGCCTGCATGGCTGGGGTCTCCCCACCATCCGTCGCCTGCCAGGCGCGCAGCGTGAGCAGGCCCATCCGATGCGCCGCGCGAAGGCGCGCCTTGAACGCCCGAAGGCTGAGTCCCGTCGCTTCACCGCGTTCATCGAGCTCCCGGAACAGCTCCACGATGAGCGCGTCCTGCGAGCCTTCATTGACCACGGTCTGCACGCGGGCGGCAAGAGCGTCGAGCGGCAGCGTAATCAAACGCGGGCGCCCTTCGCGGCGCTTTTCATCATCGTGGACCTTGCGCGCGAAGTCTTTGGCTGCAGCGTAAGCCTTGGGAGAGAGCGTTGCGACAACGTCGTCGAGCGCGGAGAAGATGTTCCGACGCGACCATCGCTGTACGAGATGAAACGTAGTTCGTCGGAAACGAACCGCAGATGCGGCCACCACCAAGGGGTTCACGTCCTCGGCGCGCTCGCAGGTGGCGAGCTCGAGGAGCCCGCGGTTGTACGCTTGGAGCAGCCGCGCCTTGAACGCCGACAGCGTCGGGCAGGACGGGACCTCGTCACGCTCACGGAGCAGGCGGAAGAGCGGTGCGATGAACACGCCGTCGTCATGTACCCCTTCGGTCACGCGGCGAGCCGCTGACTCCACGCCCGAGGCGAATGCGCGCAGGGATCCGTTCACGAGCCCCGGTGCACGCCGACGCTCAGCTTCGAGCTTGGCACGGGCGAAGAGCAGAACCGCGGCCGCGCCGTCCCGCGAGAGGACATCGAACGCGCCGGGCCCGTTCTGAGCCGCCTTCGCGAGGGCGGAGGCGGGGGCTCGAACGACGCGGGAGGCGGACGAGCGGAGGACATCGAGCCCCTCGATCGCATGTTCCGGGGCAAACTGCAAGAGAGGACAAACCCTGCCTGGTCATCCTAGTGGAACACGTGGGAAGGAAAGATCACGGGATGAGCAGCTCGCGCTCCGTGCCGTCGGCGCTGCGCAGGATGATCCTCTCCCGGCCGTTTCGGATCGCCGAGAGCAGCACGTCGTACAGGGTCACGGCTCTCTTCACCACCTGGGTGATCGTGCCGGCCTCGCTCATCGCGCGCAGCTGATCGAGCCTGCCACGGAGGCGCTCGGGAAGCTCCAAGTTGAGCCTGACCTTGGGTTCTTCGCTTGCATGCCGTGGCACTCGTTCATCCCCATCTGCTGTCGAGGCTCGTCCCGTTTGCCTGCCAAGTCTGGCTACTTGCTGGTCTACGTGCGACGAGTTCCACGCGAAGGGCGAGGCTTCGCTGCCCGTGGGCTCTGAGAGGCGGACACCTGTTCGCGGAGCTGCGCGAGCTCCTCCGCGCTCATGAGGCCGATCTGCTCGACGACTGCCTCGAGCTCACTCTCCTCGGGGAACAGCACCAGGAACATCGGCGTCAAGCCGAGCGCGCGTGCGATGCGATCGAGGGTGCCGACGTTGATCGCGACGTACCCGCGCTCGATGAGCGACAGGTGGCTCGCGACGATGCCGGTCTTCCTTCTGAGGTGCTCGAGCGACATCCCCTGTGCGAGGCGCAGATCCCTGATCCGATGACCTAGTTTGAGGGCAAACGGATCCGGCTCGTGTCGGCGGCCCATGTCAGGGCTCCCGCCGTCCGCGTGCCTCCGGAGCGGTACAGAAGTAGAGCAAGCCTCGCTTCGGGTCGTGGATGCCCGCGGCGCGTTCGACGAAGGGCGCGAGCAGCGAAGCAGCGACCAGCCGGATGCGCCCTTCGCGCTCGGCGTGAAGTAGAGCCGCCTCGAACGCCGCGCGTGGAACTTGAACAAGGGCCCCGCGGAGGATCGGCAGCGGCACGCCGTGCGTGTTCTTGTAGGCCGGATGAAGCCGGCCCATCGCCGCGAGGATCTCGCTCATGACGGCCGGATCTGGACCTGCGTCACGCGCGGCGAGGGTGCGCTGCGCGTACAGCAGGACGTCGGCGAGCTCGGGGATGCGGAGCTGCCGGAGGACATAGTTCACCTCCTCGATCGGCGTGCGATGACGCCGTCGAGGCTCGACGGGTGGGGGCGCAGGCGGGGAAGGTCGGATCGTCGACGGCGGGTTCGTCGAGATGGGCGCGGCCTGCGCGTTGGCGCCGCCCGGCGTACGTGTTGTGGCGCGCTCGCCGCTCAAGACGCTCTCCTCGCTTGTGCAACGAGAGCGACGCGCTCGAGCAGCCCTCGCGTCGGATGTTCGATCCCTGCAGCAACTCGTCGTGTCCCGGAGAGCGGATCCGCAGGACGAAGTACAACTTGGCCTTGCTCTTCGAGATGTAGGAGCGCTTGGTCCACTGCGGATCGAGCAAGCCCGAGGAGCTTGCCCCGCAGAACAGCGAGGCTGACCGCCCCATCTTCGTCGGGGCGCATGTACATGAGCGCGTAGATGATCTGCGCCTCGACGCGTCCCTCCGGCCCTGCGAGCCTAGCTGCGACGATGTGCTCGATGAGCTTCGCCGTTGCCTCAAGCTCGTGAGGCTCAAAGCTCCAGAGCAGCGTGTGCACCTCGTCGACAACGGCGCGCCGCCCTGGGGAGAGAGGCGAGACCAGCGTGGGGACGGGCCTGCGCGCCGCCTTGTGCGCGGACACGTGCACGTGCGATGTCGACGCAGAGGCCGCCGAACGCGCAGGTGCAGGGGCCGGCCCCGGAGCAGCGACAACCGCTACAGGGCGGCGCCGCCAGAAGGACAAGAGGCCGATCAGCACGCGCCACCATGAGGGCCTCACCGAGATCGACGTGGCGGGGACAGGAGGCGCGGGCGCCGCCGGCCGCACGAAGAACGCCGTGGGGGCGTTGTCGTCCTCTTCGTGGCTCGCAGCCGGGCGCGCCATCACGCGCGTGGCAGCTTCGTCTTCTTCCTCGTCGGCCATGTACCCCTCCGAGCGCACGAATGCCGTCTGCGGCCTGAAAAAGCCGCGAAGCCGCTCGTCGTCGGCTCTGCGACGTCGACTCGGGAGACGCAGCAGATGACAGCGGATGACGATCGAAGTGATGATCGCCCGGAGGCGGGCGCGGAACCTGGGCTAGCGAATGCGAGCTGTGTCCCGCGACCTCCTTCGAGCGAACATCACCATCCCCAGGCGACCGCGGTGGTATGCCTCGACGAACGCACCCCAATGCGCGCCCTGCACCGCGGCCGTCTGCGGATGATGATAATTCGCGAGGACAAACGCGTGCCGCAGGCCGGCGCTCATGGCCGGGCGCAGAAGCCGCATGTCCTTACTCTCTAAACACGAGCCGACGTCGGCGACCGTCCAACGAAAGTGCACGCCCCCATGCAAAGGGCTGGTCAGGGCGTAGTGCCGCTCTTCTGCTCGTTCTGCCGCAGGCCCTCGAGCGCGGCGGCGATATACTTGTTTCGGACCCCCGCGTGATGACTGCCTCGGTAGTCCCGTTCATGCTGTCGCAGCGTGGAGAGCGCCTCGGTGAACTGCCCGCGCGAGAGCATCTCCCGGGCTTGTTCGAGGTTTGTCGTCTCCGGGTCGTTGACGGGCACGGGTGCGGTAGGGGGCCGCGAGGGCGAGACGACAACCACAGTGGGGCTCGGTCCGGGGGTGGGCGGGGGCGCGACGACGGAGAAGCTCTCACCACGTCCGCTCTCGCCGACCACGACGGAGAGCACCATCGGCACCGCATGCCGCGCGGCAGGCGACTCGTCGTGGGGCCAGAGCGCGACCGCGCCACCCCCGCCCAGGGCGCCGACGCCGACCAGGAAGAGCGGGTGCTTGATGAGCTCGAGCACCGCCTTCGCAGTGGCGCGAGCGCCAGGCCCGGAGCCCGTGGGCGCGACCGCCTGCATGAGCCGCTTGCCCGAAGCCGGCGGCTCTGAAGGCGGCGGCGAGCTCGGCGGCAGGGCGGGAGGAAGCGCATCGTCGAAGCCGAGCTCGCGGGCGATGCCGCGCCAGACTTCGTGCCGTGCCTTCTCGATGAAGTCGGGCGTGAGGTCCTCGGGGCGGAAGACGGTGTCCAGGCCGAAGGGCAGCAGCATGAACGGCGTGAAGTCCCGGCCGAACAGCTTCTTCACCCTGCGCCGGAAGACGTCCTTGGCCTCTACGAGCCTGGCCTGCGCCGTGTTGCGCGAGACCCCCAGCGCTGCGGCGATCTTCGGTAGCGACTCCCCGTTGAACTCGGCCCTGACCAGTACATCGACGAGCTTCGCGTCCATGGTCTGGAGCACGCGTTTGACGACCTGATCGAGCTCATGATGCTCGAAGCGCTCGTGCGGGTTCTCGTCGCTGGGCACGTCCACGCCGACGTCTGCTTCGGGCGTCTCGAAGCGGTGGCGGTAGAGACGGTAGTGCTCCGCCGCCTGCTGTTTGCAGATCATCTCAAGCCAGTCCTCGACTCCCGCGGACGGGACCTTGTCGAAGTTCTTGTAGACCTTCACGAAGACGAGCTGCGCGAGGTCGTCGACATCTGCCTGGCGTACGCCCATTCGAGCCAGGATCCCGAGAACGGTCAGGAGGTGCGACGCGTAGAAGCGGAGAAAGGCATCGCTGGCGTGATGCAGGAACGGCAGGAGGAGGCGCACGACTACAAACACGCGCCGAGATGGGCCACCCGTCCAATAAATCGTACGGCTTTCTGCTCGAAGGCTACTTCACCGGATGTCGAAGGGAACAACCAGGCCGACCCGGACCGCGCCGGTGAGGCGAGGAGAGCGCCAGAGTTCCTCGCCGTCGACGACGAGCTCCCGGTGACGGGCCACATAGGCGATGTCCCCCTGTAGCTGGAGGCCCAAGAAGCGAGCAAGCCGGAACTCGGCGCCAAGCCGCGCGCCGACGTCAATGACAAGATCATCCTCCTCGTTGATGCGCTTGACTTTCCGGACATCGAGCGAGAGCAGTGCCACGTCGCTGAAGACGCATGCGCGGGCAAAGATGCGGGGAGGGAGGAGCTCATGGCGTCCGCATGCCAGGGCGGCCAGGCCCGCGCGTTCAGCCTCCACATCGAGCTTTGTCGGCAGGGCCCAGGCGTGATCGTACTGCCCTTCGACACCGACGGAGAGCCACTTCCACCGCGCCTCGATGCCCGCCGCGAGGCTCAAGGCGGTCTTGGGGGTACTCCACCACGCAGCCCCCATGTTCGCGTAGATGGCGAGCTGCGGCAGACCTGCCGAGCGCGCCGCGGCCTTGGGTGCCGAGGGGTCTGCGGCAGGTTGAAGCGGCTCGACGCGAGCGGGAGTCGAGGGAGCTGGGGGCGGCACGGCTGATGAAGCCGCGGAGGGCGCAGGCGTCGCCGACGAGCTCGACGGCGCCGGTGCCGCGGGCGGGATCGTCAGTGGGTCGATGATGTCGCGCAAGTAGAAGACGGTGCGATCGGCGAGCTGATCGCATCGCCAAGATTCCGCCTGCGTGACGTGGTTGGCGACCACCTTCCCGTTCTCGTCGCGCGCCTCGATGTGCGCCTCGATCCGCTGCGGCGTGAGCACCAACTTCACGGAGATGGAGCGCGGCGCGTCGTCGGTGAAGGGGTCGTGGCCCTTGAGCTTCGTGGCGAGGGCGGCCTTGATGTAGCTCTTGTCCGGGCAGTTCTTCGGGGCGTCAGGACCGGGGGCATAGTCGAGGCGCCACGGCAGCACCTGGGATGGCTGCGCTGCCGCTTCCGAGGTGCCGCAGAGCAGGGCCGCGACGAGCAGAAGGCGCGCCTTGCATGGGCGTGAAGAGGCGTCGCGCATGACCTGAGAGACCAGGTTTGTCCCCAGCGCAGAGCATGCCCGGGGGGCGCGAGAGGCGCAAGCGTTGGTGGAGCGCGACAGCGGTCAGGCTTGGTTTGTCCGTCGGGTCCGAACATTGACGGTGCCTGGATCCGGGGGCTAGCCTTTATGGCGTGCGTGCGTTCACGGTCTTCGCCTCGTACCTCGGCTTGTTGATCGCCTTGGGGCTCGCTGCATGTGGGGTAGCGAGGAGCGAGTACGTGTCCGTTTGTTACAACGACGCGCAGGAGGAGGTCCCCTGCTGCGGCCCGGCAGGGGAGAAGTACGCGTGCCCGCCGGATGCGGGGGACGACGCCGATGTGGATGCCGGCGACGATGTTGATGCAGGCGAAGAAGATGGAGGCCCAGAAGCGGGCACGTCGTGCCCTGGGCAGTGCGTCACGCCAGGCATCGGGGTCTGGGAGCACTTCCCTTCGTTCGTGTGGATGGGGAAGGAGACGGATCCCCTCCCTCCGCCGCTGCCCGGAACCGTCCGCGAGACGTGGGTCGACGTCACGTTCGCCGAACCTGCGTGCCCTGCCTGCTCGTGCGCGACGCCATCGGATGCATGCATCCTGCCGGCAGCGTGGAACGTCGAGTCAACCGCTTGTCAAGATAATACGATCCCAACTATCACTTCGTTCGGGGCGCCGGCCGGGTGGGATGGCACCTGCTCGCCGGAGAACGCGCTCCCTGCGGGACTCGACTGCGGTGGCGTGCCGTGTGCTGGGTCGTTGGTGGTCGAGCCGCCGACACTCGCGCCGTGCGTGCCCGAGCCGGCGATTCCTCCCGAGGGCCAGCCCCTGCCCCCGCCGGTGCGCACAAGGGTAATCGAGGTCGCCTCGGCTGACTTTGGCAACTGCGACGGCTTCAAAGCCTGTATCCCGAACACGCCAGCGGGCTATCGGCTCTGCATCGTCGCGGATGGGCTCGGTGCGGCCCACCCATGCCCTGACGCCTGGCCCGAACGGCATACCGGATGGGAGCAGGCGGAGGAGGGGCGGCACTGCTCGGCATGCACCTGTGGTCCTGTGGAAGGCGGGTCATGCACGGTGCGGGTCAAGGCGTATACGGATGGTGCCTGCGGGAACGAGCAAGCCAGCATGTCGCTTTCGTCGAATGGAGGGACGAAGTGCGTAGACCTGCTGAGCGGCGCGGCGGTCGGCAGCAAGACGGCCGAGATCCTCTCGTACGATGCTGGCGCGTGTCAGCCGAGCGGTGGCGACATCGTCGGCGAAACGTTCACCGCGTGGCCCGTGACGTACTGCTGCCTCGCAGAGCTAACCCCGCCGCCTTGAACCGGGACGTAGCAAACAGCGACTACGTGCATACGCCATTGACGCAGGAGAGGTGATAACAGTCCTCGTTCTTCGTGCAGGAGTGGCCATCAGGCCAAGAGCACAATCCACCCCATCCACAGAGCTGGCCCTCGGCACACCCGGCCCAAGGCACGGGGCCGACATTCATGTTGCAATCACCCGTACCGTTGCAGTCGTAGCAGCCCTCGCAGGAGACCTTGCAACACACGCCATTCGCTGAACAGATCCCGCTCGTGCATTGCTGATCGTCCTCGCACTCGTAACCAAGGCAGATGCGGCAATGTCCAAAAATCGAGCCGCAGTCCACGCCTTGTTCGTCCCCGTTCTGGACTCCGTCATCGCACCGGACACACAGGCCCTCCCAGCAGTAGCCCCCAGGGCAGTCAGCATCCACGTTGCACGTCCCCGGGCACAGCGGGCATGACCCACCGCAGTCGACGTCGGTCTCGTCCCCGTTCTTCACGCCGTCATCGCACCGCGAGCACACGTTCCCGGGCTCGCAGGTATGTCCCGGCTTGCAGTCCGCGTCCTGCAGGCACCCGATGCACGTGCCCGCGCCGTCGCACACGCCGGGGCACTTATCCGGGCCGGGACACGAATCCATCACGCAGCGGAAGCCCACGCGCTCGTTGAAGCTGTGACAGGTGCCGTCGCAGATCCAGCCCGTGCACATGGGCGGCCTGCCGCACTCAACGCCTGTCGTACACGGGCAGCCCTCACCGCCGCCGTCGCAGGAAGCGCTGCTGCATGAAGGCAAGATCCCGAGGCCGGCGAGCAGTAGTGCGAGGGAGATCGCCGCGACGACGTGACGAAGGTTCATTCGGGCCTCCTTGGCCGCCCTTATTCTAACGCCAGGGCCAATGCGCCGATCAGCTCCGCGTGCGCCTCCGATGCGACGTCAGACACACCGGTACGCCGCCCCTATTCGTTCATACGTTTGCACAGCAGTTCTGGCCCAGCCAGGCGTTCGGCTGAAGGTTTGTCGCAGTCCGTCACACGCTCTGCGGTTGGATCCTTCAAGCTATACGCCTTGTCGAAGACCGTCATCCTCAATCCGTCGCACCGACTATCGACGATAACCGTCATTTCCGCTAGTGGGCCTTGTTTGACTGTCGCGCAGCGTTCAACGCCCGGTTCCGGCCACGCATTGGCCGTTAAGCCGATTGTGTTGCACGTAAGGCGCTTTTTGCTGACGGGTTCATTGTTCAGGTCGAAGAAGAAAAATGCACCCTGACCGCTCTGCGGGAAGGCGATGCCGAGGAGTCCAATCTCGTCAGCCCACGCCGTGCCGCAAACTGCCGGGCGAGTCGGTTCGTCACACGATAGCGCTTTCCCTGTAACCAGGTCACGCGGCGCACGCCTCGTCCGGATGACGAGGTGGATCCTTTCCGCGACGAGCGCGCACACATCAGTATCGACATTTTTTGCGGTTGAAGGAGTTTCGCCGCCGTTCATTTCATGTGGCTTGCTCTGGTGATCTTCAGGATTTGTCGACTCGGCGCCTGCAATGGTGCCCGCACCGGTCGTCGTTGGCGACGGCGGAGTTGTGCTGCCGGGAGGCCCGACGCTACCGCATAGTCGTGCGTTGCAGGCAAGCAGAGTAAAGGCCGTGCACGCAAACGGCGCTATAAACCATGGACGCAGTTGTGCCGACGTCATCGGGGTACCGACTGCTTCCGCGCGGTGATGCGTTCGATGAAACCCTTGCGCACGCCTTGGTTGTAGTCTTTCGCGATGTCCCGCGCCAAATCGTCCAACTCCCTGTTTCGTCCCTCGTACACTGCTTCGAGAAACATCCGAATCTCCCCGATTCGCCGTACAATCAATCCCCGGGATACCGTGGCCTTCTGACCAGTCTCCACGCCGCCCGGCCCCTCGGATGTCGCGATATTGCCAAACATCTGCTCCGCGATCTCTACACGACTCGCATCCGCATTGAGCTTCTCGATGATGACCTTGCTCCGGAACAGGGCCCCGTTAAACGCAAGACTGGCGAGCGCATCTGCCTCGTGTTGCGCTAGCGGCACCTTGAGCATACGAGCCAGCACTGTGAGCTGGGCATTCAGGTCCGAACGAAGCATTACCTCCGCACGTGGGTCGCCTTTCTTGATCGTCGCCCCCTTTCCGTAGATTTTCTCCAGCCGCTCCAAATCGCGCTCTGTCGATATTTTGTGCCCCCACGCCACGGTGGCGTGCAACGCGATAGGGTTATCGTGCCATTGCTCTTGGTTTTTGACCCAGTCGACAAGCTTCTCGCTTACTTTCAATTCGGTAACGGGCTTTCTCTCTGGCGCCGGCCTCGGTTGTGGCGTCACCGTGGGCGGTGATTCTGGCTCTGGTGGGGATGGAGGCGGCGGGGGAGATGACCGCGCCATCTGCTGCGCCCGATGCTCCGCCTGCACATCAGCGGGCGTCCGAGGAGGACGTACCATTGTCTGCTTGACAAGCGCCTGGCGCCCATCCGGATCAACAAAGCGGATGGGGTTATTTCGGCCATACGCATACAGATTCGGCCCATCCACCATCCCCGCCGGATCCGCGCTCGTCCACCGCCCAAGCCATGGCGCGTAGTACCTCGCCCCGTGGTAGTAGAGGCCCGTCTCCTCGTCCCGCTCCTTGCCCGTATACCGATACCGCTTTGTGCTCACCTCCACGCCGCTCGCCGCCGCGTGGAATGCTGTCGTCCCGTACGGGTGGTGCTCCTCGTAGGAGATCACCAGGCCGGCCTTGTCGAGCTCGAGCGCGGCCGAGCCGAGGTGGTTGCCGAGCTGATAGCGCACGCGCGGCGCCACGATGAGGTTCGGCTCCGAAGCATCTACGGTCTTCGTCTCGGTGAGGGCGATGCGCTGAGCCCCATCCATCACATGGAGCGTCTCGCGCTCGAGGACCAGGGAGCCCGCGTCGCGCCTCCGGTAGATCTCGAAGCCCCCGAGATAGATCCGCTCCTCGACGATCCCGTTGTGCTCCCAGACCTTCCGGACGCGCTGCCCCGCAGCGTCGTACGTGAAGTACACCTTGCCGCCGCCGCCCTTGTCGACCTCGCGCTTCTGGTCCTTGAAGTCCCACCCGATGCTCGGCAGGTGGGGCATCGACGTCATGTTGCCGTGGGCGTCGTGGCCGTACTTCGCCGAGAAGTCCCCGTCCGCATCGCCGGGTAGGCTCGTGCGGAGTAGCCGATTGTTCTCCTGCGCGACGTCGTAGCAGCGTGTCCAGCTCCCCGAGAGGCCCACGACCTCGTGGATCATCTTCTCGATGTTCCCAACTGCGTCGTACTTGTAGCGCTCGGTGTAGTTCCGGAGCGCCTGCGGGTCGTTCGGGTGCGGCACATTGAGCAGGGGGAAGCCGCCCTCGTCCTGCTGGATGTCCGCGTTCTGCCCCGCATGCTCGCGGCCAGTCGCCTCGATCAGCCTGTACAAGGCGTCGTACTCGTACCTCCAGACCGGCTCGACGGGGCCGTTGTTCAAGACCGTCTTCTGCGCGAGATCCGCGATCTCGACGATATTGCCGACGGGGTCGTAGGTGTAGCGAAGATCTTGTAAAAGTGCCCCGTCCGAGGGCCTGGTCGTCTTGATCCGCGTCAACCGGAACGTGAGCGGGTCGTAGCTGTACTCGGTGTAGACGCCGTTCCCGTAGACGATCTTCTCCCGCTGCCCCTTCGCGTCGTAATCGATATCGTCGACGAACGTCGTCCAGGTGGCAGACCCGCGCAGCCGCACTTCTACCTGCTCGAGCAGGCCGGCTTCGTTGTACTTTGGCCTGGTCTCGCTCTGGTCCGGCGTGGTGAGGCTCGTCGGCCTGTTGAGCGCGTCGTATTGCGTCTTCTGGAGGAACGTCTCCGCCTCGAGCAGCGGCGACGCAGACCAGTCGATGTCGCCCTTGTAGTTCTTGGCGAGTTGCCTGTGCACCTCGAGCGCGTTGCCCTTGAAGTCGTACGCCACGTGCGTGACAAGGCCGGCGCCGTCCCTGACCTGATACACCTTCCCGCGCAGGTTCACGGCCTGCGCGTTCGGCTGCCCTTCGCCGTAGCTCGTCTTCTCCGCCAGGATCTCCGCGCCCGCGTCCTTCTGCACCCAGAGCTCCGTGCGCCGGTGAAGAGCATCGTAGACCGAGCGGGCGACGTGCCCACGGCTGTCCCAGCTCCGGATCGGGTTGCCGAGTACGTTGAAGAAGGTCCACCGCTCGCCCGCGTCGATACTGTTCTGCCAGAGCGCTCGTCCGAGCACATCGAACACGCGCTTCATGGGGATGTTCTCTCGGGCATCCTTGATAGCCAGCGGATTGCCCTCGATGTCGAGCGTCGTCGCGGTCGTGTACTTCCCCGCTGCCCCGTTGTCCTCGACCTTCACCACCGGCCGGCCCAGGACATCCAGGAGAAGCGCCGCGGGGGTGCCGGCGTGCTTGGCGGCAAGCTGCGCGGCGCGCTGCTCCTGGGCCGACGGTGAGGGCGAGGTGCCAGCCTGCCGGGCCGCGTACCACGCGCTCTCCAGTACCGTGTCGTTCTCGTCCCAGCTCGTCTGCTTCCAGGGCGTGAACTCCACGCGGCAGAACGTGCCGTTTGGCAGGTCGGTCCTGACAAGTCGCCCGAGGGGGTCGTACCGGAGGATGGGCGTCACGCCCCACTCGACGAGCTCCTTCTCGTCCTCGTACTCGTGCGTCGCGCTGAAGAAGGGCTCGTACTTCTTGACCGCGTTGCCCTTGTTGTCGAACACGGTGCGTCCCGTCCCCACCCAGCGGACGGTCGCGTTCTCGAGGACGAGCTGCCCCTGCGCATCCTTGACCAGGATGCCGTTCTGGTCCCGCTTCGGCGCGGGCCCGGCCTCGGCACGGACCTTCTTCATGACCTCGCGCCCGAGCCCGTCGAGGTACGTGTAGCTGTGCTGCCAGGGCGTGGCGGGATCCCCGTGCCGCTCGCGCGCCGCGGCGTGGACGACGTTCGGCTTCTTGTCCTTCCACCAGCGCTCGAGGTCGTACTCGAACGTAGAGGTCGGCTCCGCGAGCGTGTCCCCTTCGCCCGCGCCGACCTTGCCCATGACCGCCGTGGCCACGACCAGCCCGAGCTCGTCGAGCTCTACCGCGGTGCGGTTCTTGTTCGGGTCGGTGACCAGGACCAGGGACATCGTGCGGTAGTCGTTCTCCGCCGTGATCTCGTTGCCGAGAGGATCAACGACCGAGACCACGAGCAGGTTGTGGCTGTCGTAGCCGATCTTCGTGGTTTGTCCCAGGGGGTCTCTGACCTCGATGGGCAAGTAGAACCTGGTCGGATCAAAGGTCTCCCGTCCACTCCGGATCCAGAACAAGCCGTCTTGCTCGACGTACCCGCCCTCGGCGAGGAGCTGCGGCGTGACTCGCGAGCCGTACGCCCCGGCCAGCAGCCCCGGCGTGAAGGCGAGCGCGTAGGTCTCGTAGGGCAACGCGAGCCCGTCCACGGCTCCGAGAGGCAGCGGGCCGGCCAGGGTTGAGCTGTCCCAGTAGAGGTGCCTCACGTGCTCGACGAGGCGCTTCTGGAGGCTGCCATCGGGGGTGGCCTCGTAGGGGATGGGCGTCGCGTTGTTCACCGAGGCGAGGACGCTGGCGAAGGGCAGGCACGCGCTCTGCGCCTTCGGCAGGCCCGTGAGCTCGTACGTCCGGGTCTCGACGGGCACCCCGAGCCGGTAGAAGTCCGGCGCGCTGGGCTCATTCGCCACCGTGGCCTCGGTGATCGTCGCGAGCAGGCCCTGCTCGGGCAGCTCCATGTTCCGGCGGGCGTAGGCCACTGTCACCGAGCGCGTCACGTGCCCGAACGTGTCCACCTCGAGCGCCAAGGTGTGGACGATGCGCGTATCCTTTGGATTCCGCTCGTAGTGGGCCTCGTGCTTCTCCCGGACGTACGGGAAGAAGACCGCGTGCGCCTTGTCCGTGGCCGGTTGCAGCTTGCGGATCTCGTGGCTGGCCGAGGTGACGAGGTACGGGTGCTCTTGCTGCGGTGAGCCGTCGAGCCCGTAGATCTCCTGCCGCAACATCTGCCCCTTGAGGGCCCGCGCCGCCTCCCGTGCCTCCCTCGGGCTCATGCCTTGGGGAAAAACAGCTTCGGGAAGTCCAGGCGCCTGGGCGTCGAGCGCGTAGTACTCCCTCGCGAACTGCTTCTCGATCTTGTCCTTCTCGAAGAAGGCGCCCGTGTGGAACCAGGTCTTCGTCAGGACCGGCGGGAGGTGGAACTCGTTCTCGGAAAATGATTCAGCATCCCATTGTTCTACAATGCCGAACCCCCTGAACTCCTTCTCCGCGCCGTCGTAGTAGCCGTTGTGGTAATTGTATGTACTGACGAACCTCGTGCCGCTCACGGCGTCGTGGGTCTCCACGCGGGCGAGCACATGCACCGGAAAAGGCAGTCGCGTGACCCAGGGCGTCCCGTTCTTCAAGTCCTCCAAGTAGAACTTCGTCGAGGGCGCGTACTCGAGCTTCGTCTCCGCCCCGAGGTTGTTCTTCGTCGAGGTGAGCAAGTACGGCTTCTTCGAGCCCAAGAGGTCGATGAAACGCATCGGCGGCTGCGCCACGCCCTTCCAGGGCGAAGACCATACGATGCAGGCCGTCCCCGTGCCCAGGAAGTCGAGCACCGAGATCGGCGACCCGAGGTCTGCCGTGGGGAACCCCGGCAGCTTCTCGACCTTGCTCCAGCCATTGCCCGCCTGGTTGAAGGCGATCTGGATCCCGTCCGCGCCGATGTAGAGAATGTCCGTCGTGCCCGAGCCGTCGATGTCCGCGAGCCGGATGCGCCGAGGATCGAAGCGGAGCGGGTCATCGAACCGCGGCGCGTTGCTCATCTCCACCTTGGGCCCCAGCCGCCCGAGCCCACGGTTTGGCCAGTAGCAGATGCTGCCGTTCTTGATCCGCACGATGTCGGGCATGCCGTCGCCGGTCATGTCCGCGACGAAGACAATACCTCGATTGTCCCGGTACACCTCCGTCGGCGCCAGATCCTCGTCGAAGACCATCGGCAGATTCCGCGGTGGCCCCCAGCCCTTCTTGCCGAGCGAGGGAAACCAGATGTGCACGTGCCCGCTCGTGAAGATGATGTCCTGCTGGCCGTCGCCGGTGATGTCGATGAAGCGCACGCCCGGGTCGTTCCAGGGGATGTTCGGGTGCGAGGAGAAGGGCATGAATGGGCCCCATTCGCCATCCTCGGTGCGCTCGTGAATCCCTGAGCCGGTCCGGTTGAAGAACACGAGGCTCGGGCGGCCCTCGTGCTCGAGATCCAGAAGCTCCGTGCGGCCCATGGTGGGTGCAAGGGCATTTGGACGGCGCATGAGCTGCCTGGCCGGCGCGAGCTCGGCCTCGCCGAGGTTCTGCTTGTAGAACAAGCCCTCGCCGTGCTGGACAAGAATACCGGGCAGTCCCTCGCCTTCGAGGTCAACCCACCGAGCCCGCTTGCCGTCGACGTTGCCGAGGTCCGCGGTGTACTCCGGGTCGACGGTATGTACCTCGGTATGGAGTTCGGGCAGGGAGTAGCCGAGCTCGAGCGGCGGCAGCGACTTCTTCGTGTAGCCGCCGTTCTTCTGGATGTACCCCGACTGCGTGACCGCGACGAGCTGCGAGAGGGTCGGCGCCTCGGTATAGGTGAAGTCCGTCGAGCGCACGAGCACCGGCTCCGCGCCGAGCTCGGGGATGTGGTGGAAGACCAGAACGCGCCGGCAGAGGCGGTAGGTGCGGATCTCGAAGGTGGCCCTGTAGCTCGAGAACGGGTCTTTCCGGCAGGGCCACGGCTTCACCTCGTCCGGCGTCGGGGCCTCGGCGTCGTGCTCGCCGTAGTCGAAGACGACCTGGAAGTAGAAGTCGTCGGCCTCGCCGGGCTTCTTGTTCCCGTACCGAATGCGCTTCAAGTAGCTGTTCGAGAAGAGCTTGGGATCCTCGTGCCGGTGCTTCTCGTGGAGAGACTTCGGCACGTTTGCCAGGTCTTCGGCCTTGTATTCGTACTGAATGATGTTTCCCCGCGCGTCCTCCGTGCGCTCGAGGAGCCAGGTGAAGATCCGGTCTGGGTACAATGCATCGGCAACCCGGGCCGTCTTCGACTTGCCGTAGATGTGCCGAATGTTGTCCTTCGTCGTCACCTGCCAGTAATGGGCGCCCGCCTCGGTGATGCGCTCGACGCGGGCGAAGGCCCCCTCGACGCGAGGCTGGTAGCGCTGGATTCTCCGGCCCTGCTCGGTGGTGATCAGCTTCTTCCCATCCGGACCGAGCACCGGAACAAGGTCCTCGGCGCCGGAGAGGATGAAGGTGTCCGTGTCCCAATGATCGGTGTATTCGGGCAGGCCCTTGTCCGTCTTGCGGGTGATCGACGGGACTGAGAGGTGCCAGCCGACGCCGAAGGGGCCGTTCCCGGTCCCCGAGTCGTAGGTGAGCGCGAGCTCGGGTGTGATGCCCCTGCAGGGCGTCGTCGCGATCGGGACGTTGAACGTGCCCGTGCCCATGGCGAGGTTCGCGCTGAACTTCTCCCCGAGCCCGCGCACCGCACCGCCGCCCTTGGGTAGCGAGGGGTTGGGCGCCTTCACCGTCGGCCTGGGGATGACCGAGGACCGCTTCGGCACGCCCTCCATGATCAGGCCCCCTGCCGCGTGAAGTCGCAGAGGACCCAGATGTTGTCGAGGCCGTCGCCCAGGGGGCCCGCGGCCGTGAGTGTCCACGAACCGGCAGGCCAGGATGTTCCAGCGGCAGGCGTCAGCGTGGGGCTCACGGCGAGGCTGTCGAGCGCGCCGGGGCCCTTCACGAGCGTGGTCTGCATGGAAGCAGCCGAGGGCGGCGCGACGCTCACCGCGAGAGGCGTGCCCGCGAAGTAGACCGTGGGGTCTTTCCAGGCGGCGAATATCCGCACGGCGTTGATCTTCGGGGCGCCTCCGTTGCGGGGCCTCGGGAACACGCTCTTCTCGAGCGGCAGTACCAGCGTCTGTGCCGCGCCGGCATCCGCCTTGAAGAAGTGCCGCCACTCCGTCGGGAACTCGTCCTTCACCGAGAACAAGCGCAGGCCCGAGAGGAGCAGCGCAGTGTTCTTCTGTGCTTCGGTTTTCAATGAGTCTCCGCCGTCGATTGCCGTGTAGCGGACGTGGAGAACAACGTCGCTCACGGCGTCGAGGTCGGTGTTGTTGGCAGAGAG
Source organism: Polyangium jinanense (assembly GCF_028435265.1). Lineage (GTDB taxonomy): Bacteria > Myxococcota_A > Polyangia > Polyangiales > Polyangiaceae > Polyangium > Polyangium jinanense. The sequence continues at coordinate 59,984 of NZ_JAGTJK010000010.1, forward strand.
CTCAATCTTCCAGGTGCCGATGGCACCAGCGCCCTCGAAAGGCAAGTACCGCTCGTCGCGCAGAGACAGCTCGAAGACGCCCGCGTCGTTCTGCGCGCCGCTGATGGCAAGCGAGATAGGGGCGACGTAGGGCGTGGAGAATCGACCGTCATTCACCTTCTCGGCGTAGCCCCCCGTGAGCTCGGCGCTCTTCCGGACCCGGCTCTTTACGAGCGTGAGCGTGGCATTGAGCGTGCCGTAGGCATCCGTCACGCAGGGGACGGAGAGGCTGACGGTCTTGATCCGGCGCAGGTAGTGACCCGGGAAGTCGAGGTCGAACTCGAGCTCGGGCACATCGAACTCGCAGACGCCCTTCTGCTTCAGTTCCAAGAGCTTCTGCGGGGCGAGCTGCGCGAGGGAGATGTGCTTCGTGATCTCGTACTCACGCTTGTTCTTGTCGAGGTACGCGGCCTCCATCTGGCGGAGCTGCTGCAACAGCTTCTCCCCTGCGAGCAGGCCGTTTCTCGTATTGTCCCAGTGCGTGAGCGAGACGTCCGGCGGATCCTGCGCGAGTTCGTGGTTGAACGCCTTCGCGGCCCGCCTGGCCATGCCGAGGGCGAGCTTGTAGGCGTCGAAGTACACCGTCGAAATCTCGTTCACCGTCCAGGAATAGAGCGCCTCGTTCGTGAACTTGTCGCGCATCGTGGCCTCGACGACCTTGGCGTTCTCCACGATGAGGTCGTGGTTCTCGAGGTCCTTCTCCACGAGCGCGAGCCGGATCTCCGCGGCCAAGATCTGCTTGTCGAGCTGCTCGATCTCCTTGGCGGCGATCTTCTCCTGGAGCTTCCAGTCCTCGGCGCGGCGGGTGTAGTAGCCCATGGTCGCGCTCATCGCGGCGCCGTCCCGCATCAACGACATCATAACGCCGAGGGCATTGCCGAACGACTCGCCGGACTTCGCCGCGTTCTCGCCGCCGTACACGACCAATGCCGCCGGGCTGGCGACACCAGCGCCTCCCGTGATTGCAGTCGGAAGAAGGTAGGCCCCTGCCGACTCGGTGTGCGTGGCCTGAATGAGGGCCTGGGTGATGGCGGCGGCGCCTGACAGCATCATCGCCTGCTCCTCGTAGGAGTTCATCAACGGCAGGCCCTTGTAGTGCTGGTATCGGATCGCGGCAGCCTCACGAGTCTTCTTCAGGCCCGCGAGCGTCTGCTTCGCCTCGTCAATCTGCCGCTTCTTCACCTCGCGGGTAGCGGTGAGTACCGCCGCCTCGTGCGTCGCCCGCAGCAGGGTCAGCTTCTCCGCGTCCTTCTTCTCGAGCGCGGAGAGCAGGGCCGCGCCCAGGGCGATCACGCCGCCGCAGAACTCCATCGCCTTTGCGTGCAGAACCCCGAAGCGGTAGTGGGGCATCGGCACGACCTCGCTGACGTCCGTCCAATCGACGCCCATCGCCGCCGCCTTCACCAGCAGCGCCGGATCGATCGGCGGCGCCAAGAGCGGGAGCGGCCGTGCCTGGCCCTCGATGTTGAGCCCGTGCCTGACCTTGAAGAGCCGGTCTGCGACGAGATCCCAGTACCCGAGGAGCTTGTCGTTCGGCGGGATCGCGAAGTGGGCCGTGTCGATGAGGGGAACATCCCAGGCGCCTTTCAGCTCGGGCACGAGGTTCTCGAGGTCGGCGAGCGGGGCGGAGGCAAGAAGCTCTGCGTATGTCTTCGGAGCAGCCTCGGGCTGCTTGTTCAGATCGGGCTTCGGGCCGAGGATGTCCGCGGCGAGGATGTAGAGCCCCGTCGCCTCGTTGATGGCCTCGCGCGTGTCCTGGGAGAACAAGTAATCGCCCCAGGCGATCAAGTTGTCGATGTACTTCATCACAACGGCCCGCTGGTACGCGATCGGCCGCATGCGTGCGATGAGGTGCGGGTTGAAGGGCTCTTCGCGCCAGGCTTTGATCTGCGCCGCGAGCTCCCCGAGGGCTTCTTCATCTCCCGCCGCGAGCGCGGCGAGCTCGGCCGCGAGCGCCTTCGGGTCGGCCTTCTCGCGGAGCGGTTTCACCTTCCAGAACCGCTCGGGGCCGCCAGTGCCTGGGGTCGGGTCGAAGATGCGGTGGAACCAGTGCTGGGCCTCCTCGTGCCTGTGGTTCTTCATGAGCATGCAGGCAATGAGGAAGGGCGCGTGAAAGAAGACCTCCCAATTATATTGGCTGTAGGCACCCGCCAGTGAGAAGTCGATATCATCGACCGGATACGGCTTCTTCACCACGGAGAGCGCCGGCTTGTAGGTCTCCTGGAAGTAGACGTCGCTCCGGAGCTGGAGGGCAGAGCCGTCCGCCGGCCAGCGGAAGAGACCGTCGAGGCCGTCGCCGTCGAGGGCCTCGAGCATGCCGCAGGCGTGCGGGTGGTAGAACGTCTCGATTCGGACCTGGCGCGGGTCGGTCTCAATCGAGATATTGGGGATGTAGAATGGCCCTTCGGCCTGAGCGGGCGGGAGTCCGGGCAGCACTTGTCCCCACGGCTTCATGGGGGACGCCTCTCCCGCCACCGCGCGCTTGGGCGCTTGAGCCTGGTGCTCGATCCTGACGAGGAAGGTCCTGCTGTCGTCCTTGTAGAAGAACGACGGGTGCGGGAATCCGCCGTGAAGCATGGTCCAGAGCGTCGGTCCGCGTTGAGCGCAGCCGAGCCGGTACGCGCTCGGCGTCGCCCCGAGGACCTTCACGTCCTTGTCGGTGAGGACGAAGCCGCGCAGCCAGAGGCCGGCGGTGTCCTTGTCCTTGATGAACTCCGTTCCCGCGAGGTGCGTGCCGTACGGCGCGCCCGTGGGACATGGATTCGACGCTGATCCAGCAGTCAGGCGTCCGTCGCAGCCCAGCACGAGCTCGTACACCCGGCTCGCTCGATCCGGCGGGGCCAATTCTTTTACCGCGCAGAGGATGGCGAGCTGGCCGTTCTTGTACGTGCTCCAGAACGTCAGCGCAGCCGAGTCGCCCTCGGGCAGATCGAGGCGGAGAGGTTCTTCCGGGCCTGTTTTCCTGGGTGACCAACGGCCGTTCTGGTACTCGCTCCAGGCCATCTTGAGCCGCATCGGCTTCTTCTTGATGGCGGGCGCCTTGGGGCCCGGAGACTTGTGCGGCTCGTCGATGTCGGGGTCGATGTCCTGCTTGGGTTTACCGTGCTCGTCGAGCTCGTACTTGTTCTTGTTACCCGCGGGCTTGCCACCCTTCGGCGCAGGTGCCGCATCTTGCCCGGTGTCCTCCGCCTCCTCGAGCAGCGCCCAGAACAAGTACAGCCGGCGATTGTAGACGGCGAGCAGGGCGTGCTCGCTCTGGATATCGAGGTCGAGCTTCTCCCAGGGCGACCACAACTGGTCGACGCGCTGCCGATAGTAGTACACGCGCGGCGAGGTGTGCGTCCGGCCGATGACGTGCAGGATCGTGATTGATGAGCTTCCGGTCTTCTGACCCTCCTCGCACACGCCGACGATATCGAGGTGAGCCACATCGTGAAGCTTCTGGAGGTACTTGCGGAATGCCCCCTCGGCACGGACGTCGGTGATGTCCCCCTGGAGTAGCTCGCTCTCGAGCTCCTTGAAAAAGGGCGTCTTGTCGTCGCGCAGCTCAGGCTCGATCCAGTTCTCCGGGTGGAAGAACATCTTTCGATTGGCCTCCCAGACCCGGTAGTTCTTCATCCAGGACCATTGCGCGGCGGCCTCGTCGTCGAGGGACGTGACCGCGGACTCCAGGCCCATGGAGCAGCGCTGGACGAAGAGCTGCACCGAGCTGATCGCTTGCTGGATGCGCGACGTCGTCGGCTTCGGGCTCATCTCCACGTCGACGAGCAGCTCTGCGAAGAGGTCGTTCGTGGAGTCGTACTTGCCCGGCGCGAGCGCGGCAGAGACCAGCGCCTTTCGTTGTAGTTCGCGCAGATCATCGCGAAGAACCCGCCCGATGTCGGGCCAGGCTTCGTCCGTGTACTTCGCCTTCACGGCCAGGCGGACATCATCGGCAAGAGCCGGGGCGGTGAGCACGGCGGGGTTGGCGCTCTCGATCGGAGCCGTTGTGGTGGCCCAGGAGATGGCCCGCGTCGCGGACACGCCGAGTCCCTTCACGACTTGGATCGCATTCCAGAGACGGCCGACCGCAGCCTCGTTCTCGAAGCTCGAGGGGAAGACGAGGCCGAGCTTGCTGACGAGGACATCCAGGTCCGCAGCGGGCAGCCCAGCGCGCTCGGCGACGGCCGAGAAGAACGCGGACGCGTCCGCCTCGGTCTCCTCGAGCAGCGCCGAGAACGCATCGAGCAGGCCGGGGGCCGGCGGCGCCGGCGTGGCCGGGGCCTGGGAGAAGACGTCGACGAGCTCGGCGCGCGAGGTGCCGAAGTGCGCGAGCAGGATGCCCGTCTCCTCGGCCCAGACGTTGAACGGCGGCGCCGGGGGGAACTTCCCCTGCGCGAGCGCCTTGTAGGCCGTGAAGCGCGCCTTGCCGTGGATGGGCTGGGGCGAGAGCGCGAGCTCCTCCGCCGTGCCCACGGTCTTGATGTGCGCGTCGAGGACAACCGACGGGTCAACCGCGTGGGCGAGGCGGAACTCGAGAATCTCGTCGGCGAGCTCCACGCACGGCACCTCGGTCAGGGTGTTCGCGCAGGAGAGCTCGATGCGTGCGATATCCGGGCGGCGGGACAAAAGAACATCACGGGCCGTGTTGGGGTCGCCAGGCTTCTTCTGCGTGGCCGAGTAGCGGCCCAGGAAGTCGAGGACGTCGACGAGGTAGGCGGCCGGGCCGTAGATCGACGCGCAGTGCTCGCAGGCGAGATACTGCGGGCCAAAGATGTCCATGAGCGCGGCGGCGTCACCCGTGCTTGTGAGGTCCGGAGCGGGGAGGACGTAGAGCCCAGGCGGCCGAGCGATGGAGGCAAACTTCCCGAAGAGCGCGAGGGCGCCGCTCGTGATCTGCTGAGCCTTCTGGAAGAGGGTCTCGGCCTTAGTTTGGCCCCCGAGCACCTGGCTGTACGACTTGATGAACGCCGGCTTGCCGAGCTTCAGGATGCTCTGCGCGGAGTGGATGCCCGCGGAGAAGAGCGCGTTCATCTCGCTGGGGCTGGGCGTAACCTTGAAGAGGCGCTCGAGGGCCTCGAGGTTTGCCGTCGCGGTCTTCGGGGAGGACAGGCCGTCGAGGGCACCAGGCTTCTCCTGCAAGTAGGAGCGCACCTGGGTCTTGCCGATCTCGAAGTCCGGGTTCTTCGAGAAGAACAGTGCGAGGTCTTGATCCGCCTTACCCTGGAGCTGCCCCGCGAGAGCGGCCGTGGGGAGGGTGTTGGCCAGCGTGTCGGTCAAGAGCAGCGCGTAGTTCGCGCTTTTCTCCTTCTCGTCGGCGCCAGGCATGTCGGGTGGGGCGCCGATGGGTGCGCCGTCGATGCCCTTCTCCAGCAGGGCGAGCCAGTCGGGGACGGCGAGCTTGGCGAGATCAGCGAGCGACGACCACATGCCGCTGCGACGCCAATCGTCGAGGGCACGAACAAGGGGCAGGTGCTGACTGCTGAGCGTGGCTAGCTGCAGGGCGAGCTGCACGCGGTCGACGAGCCCTTCTTCTTTGAACGACCGGTGCTCGCGAAGTCCCTGCCAGAAGCTCTCGACCGGCCCTTCGTACTGGAGGTAGGCCGAGACCAGCGTTTCCTGCGCATCTCGGGCGGGAAGCGCGATGGCGAGGAGATCGCCCACGGAGAGCCCGGGGTCCGCTGGCTCGAAGGCGAGCTGCACGGCGGACTTGTGGAGCGTTGCGAGTATGGCGTTGACCTGCTCCCGGAGCCCAGTCGGGATCAAGTTATGCTCGAGCGCGAGAAGAAGCGCCTGGAGCTGCTCGGATGGCCTCGTCATAAGCAAGCCGCGGCGCTCGCGGGGGAGTCCTTCGCGGAACAACCCGTAGAGGGCCGCGGGGTGGATCCCGAGGGCGCGTGCGAGCTGCGTAGCCGTGACGAGGGCGTCGAGGTCGTCCAGATCGAGGCGCAGGCTGCACGCGAGGTGGCGAATGTCCTCCTCGGTGAGGTCCGTCAGAGAGGCGCTGCGGATGGCAGGGGCCAGACGAACAACAAGGCGCTCGTAGGCCGAGGGGCCGCGGTAGATCTCGCCGCCCATGACCAGGTTCACGGTGGCCGTGGGTGGCGCGTGGCAGAGCTTCTTCTCGGCCGTGACAACGCGCTCCGCGTCGTACACGCGCACGACAAGATCTGCGGCCGACTTCCGGTGCCCGCGTTCGGGGCCGGGATCGAAGAGCGCCACGTCGAGCAGCGTGCCGGTGTACTCGAAGTCCTGGGCGAGCTTGTCGGCCGCGTAGGCAATACGGTAGCTGCCGGTGTCGCTGGTGGTGGCCTCGCCGAGGAGTTGCTCCTCTCGAAGGTTCCGGTTGTAGGCGCGCACGACGAGGCCCGCGCGTGGCGCCCCCGCGGCCGTGACCACCCGACCGCGCACGATGAAGGGCGCCGGGGTGAAGCTGCGTGTACTCGTCGAGCGGTTGATCTCGATGCGCACCGCGCTCTCCGGGCGATCGACACGCCAGAGGACCGAGCGCTCCGTGCTGGTGATACAAGTGGCGCCCTCGAAGACGCGGAAGAACAGCACCGGGACGCGGTCGAGGAAGAGCTCGCGCAGGTGCCGGGTCTCAAGAACAATGCGGAAGATGCCGAGCGCGTCGGAGAAGGCGCACGCGACCAAGTCGTTGCAGAGCCGCCCCTTGTCCCACGCCTCGACGCGCACATCGGGCAGCCCTTGCCCGGTCTGGATGTCGACGACCCGCCCCGTGAGGATGTACTCGCCGCCCCCGTGCCCCTGCTGCATCGCGACCTCCCGTTCCGGTGGCGATGATAACGTCGGACGAACGCAGGCTGCTCCGACTCCGTGCAGCACATCGGACTGAAAACGTCACCTCCGCCAGCGGCGCGGGAATCGTCGAAGGTGGACGAAGCCCGTGCCCAAGACATCTACACCGGTGGAGGGCCGCGTGATGCACGCGGGTACGCACATGTGGGTAGAAGCCGAGGGAGAGCCGTTGATGTTCCGCTGGTCCTTGCTCCCGGGGTTCGAGTTGGTCGTCTTCCGCCTCGGCGGCCGGGTCGACGCCTACTACATGCTCGGGGAGGACGACGATGAGTGGGTGTTGCGGGCGAATAACCGCGAGGAGATGGCGCTGAGCCGCGAGCGATGGGGGCTCGTGTTCACGCACGGCGAGGCGTGACGCTGGAAGCCAGCAGGGGGTCTACTTGCCGGGCGGCTTCGGGCCCGAGGGCAGGTTGGAGGGGACCGGCTGCCCGCGCGACTGATAGTACACCGGGTTGGTTGGGTTGCCCTGATTGCTCTTGTTATTACCGGCGGGCGTGCCAGGGGCCGGCTTGCCGCCGCCCCCTTTGGCTCCCGAGCTACTGCCTGCTTCCCACGGGAAGGGGCTTCTTGTCCCGTTCTTTTAGCTCCGTGAGTGACAACGAGGGTAACAGCTGGTGTTGATCACAAAGGCTTCTCGGGACTATCCTCGTATCGGCCTGCCCCAAGGGATCGTATAGACTCTTGTGTCAAATCACCGTCTTGCAGCTGATGACCTGCCAAGACATCTTGCACCTGTGCACGAGACAGCTTACCGCAGCGAAGGAGCTCACGAGCTACTGCCTCAAGGGGATCCAGATTCAATCGAATCACCGAAGCAGTACGGGCCAGTAGCCACTGGAGCCATGCTCGGCGTTCTCGTTCCGGATTCTCCGACGGTATTGTCAACGCGCCCAGGATCTGAGACGCCTGCGCAGTGTCGCTGTGCGCGCCAGCAAGGATTCCAGCATTATCGGTGTGGCATACAATCCTCTCGGCGGCGAGCCCACCCACTGCAGCCATCACAACTCGTTGCGCAAACTCCCGTAATTCGGCTGCCGTCGACATATTACTTAACACGTTCGAGCCGATCGAAGCCGTCACGCTTCCGGCCACATCTGCACATTCCGGGCTGAGGCTGGCCTCCGAGTAACCGATGTCGTAAAGCTCGTATAACAAGATATGGCCAGCCTCGTGGACGGCTGTGCGCCATAGCTCGTCCTCGGGCGTCGTCGCATGAACTTCACTGCCCCTCAGACGAAGCACGAGCTCCAACTTGGTGCCGCCGTCGCCGAGACCGGCCGCTGCACACATGCTCTTCAACTCGTTCTTTTTGAGCTTCATGAGCACGCTGTCGAAGCTGTCGCAGAGGGCGCCAAGCTGCTCCAACGGGGTCGTGTAGCTGACGCCCGTGCCCCTGGAGAGCTCGGCGAGACGACCTCTCGGCAAAGTATTCAGCAGAAATAGCTTTTCGGCGGTGGGGGATGTCGGCGTAGTGGTCCTCCCGCGCCTAAGGGTACTTCTCCGCTCTTCAGCTCGGCGCCTATCGTTCGTGGGCATCATCCCGAGGCTACTTCCTCGCTCCGTTGTTCATCAAGGGGCATCGTCCGAACTGCGCCAAGTGAGCCCGAGCTTCGTGCGCCGTCGCCTAGCGCGCGCCGGATGTTGCGGTAACCGCGTGCCCCATGCGCGTGGTTGCCCAGCGAGATGCGTGGAAGGACCACGCCACACCGGCCCTCGCCGCCTGCCTGCGTCTCCATGACGGAGGCGGAGGTCCCACGAACGCCGAACGCCGGGGCGCGCGCCTTGTTCGTTATCCCTCCAGAGGAGGGTCTTCTACTTCCAAGCTATACCACGAAGGATACGCGAGTAATCGTTCCCATTCGGACAAATAGCGACAGTTTCGGGATAAGAATGATGGAGGGAATCCTCATGAATATCCTTCGTCGTGTTGCCCATGCCGTTCTCGATATGGAGAAGATGCGCTGCCAGAAGACGGTGAACGTCTTTCGCAAGATTGGCCTCTACAGACGCATCCTCGAATCGACCGGCACCGAGCCGAAGATCGCTGCGGAGATTGAAGCGCAGATGCTCTCCATCATGGACGAGGGCATCCTCGAGCAGCACATGCTCTGCTCCCGGTTCGTGCGGGGCGAGCTCGCGTTCATCGAGTTCGTGCAGGAGTGGAAGGTCTGGTACGCGGAGTACTGCTCGTGGTGCGACCGCGTCTCCCTCGACGCGTTCCGGCACGCCGCGTGAGCCCACGCGGGGACGGGCTACTTGCCCGTTCTTTAGCTCAGCGGACCGTTCTTTTCTGAGCGGGTTTCACGACAACGTAATGACGCCACGCCGATAAGTTCGTCCTCCGCAAACATTCGTCACGCCGCGGGATAAGAACAATGAGGAGAACTCCTCATCATCGTTGAAACGTCTCCGCGCCTGCGTGGCGCGCGTTCTGCGCGTCACGGGGCAAGGGCCTCCGTGTGCGCGCTCCATGGAGGACCTAGTGACGACCACGATTCCGAAGAACATTCGCCAGGAGTTCGAGAAGAAGATCCGGCGCGGCATCTTCCAGCCGATCGCCAGGCACCTGCCCGAGGACATCCGTGAAGACCGCCTGCAGGACGCCATCGCGCAGGTCTGGGAGATGTACGAGCGTTACGCCGAGCGCGGCGAGCTGCTCGACGACGCGATCCTCGTGCACGCGTGCCGGCTCCGCGCGACCGACCCGGGCCGGCACTACGTCCCGTGCGAGGGCTACCAGCGCAAGCGCGATGTGCTCGACCCGCGCAACTACATGCAGGGCAATCTCGAGGTCCTGCACCTCGACGACGTTGCCGACGACATGGAGGACACGTCGTTCAGCCTCGGCTTCGCGGAGCTGGACAGCACGAACCCCACGCGCAGGATCATCTCCGCCATCAGCTTGAACGAGTGGCTCGAGACACTCACCCCGCGGGACCGCGAGCTCATCGAGCTGCGCGCCGCCGGGTACGACCTCGACGAGAGCGCGGAGAAGCTCGGCCTGACCAGGTTCGCCGTCTGCCGGAGGGTGAAGGAGCTGGGCGAGCTCCTGGCCCAGCACGCCGGCATGCCGGACGCTGTCCATCGCAGGCAGCTCAAGCACGCAAAGGCGAGCGAGGAGCCGGCGCCGGAGAGCGGCATCCGGGAGAAGGTGACGAGGGGCAGGCCCAAGAAGTCGGTGGCCTCCCCGGCGTGGCACAAGCCGTCCCGGCGGGTGCGGCGCGCGGCGTGATGCCGCGGGGAACGGGCCTGTCCCGTTCTCATAGCTCCGGGTTCCGTGACCGCGTCGGCCCGGAAGGGAGATTGTTCTGCGCACGTCAGCCGGGCGCGGGGCCGGGTGACCGATGCAAGGCGCGCCTCGGGAGAGGTGCCGAAGCCCGTGGGGGTGCTCGGAGTCCCAGCCTGGGTCGTGACGAAGAGGGTCTGCTCCTCGGTGAGCCAGTACTCCGCGGTCCGTGGACTGCGCTTCGCTGCGAAGCGCTGGTCGTCGAACACGACGAAGGCGAGGGAGTTTTCCCCGAAGCGGGGGAAAAGGTTGCCCGGCGCGCCCGGTACCGGCGCGGATCGGTGAGGCAGGACGAGCGTGGGCCTACGGGTTCGTGATCCGCAGACCGCGCCCCGGTGCGGGGCGCCCGCTCGTCGAGCGCCATCGGGGAGAACGGTCTGGGCATGGTCCAGGCGGCCATCATGGCGTGCTCTTGTCGTGTACTTGTCGCTGGCGCCACGCCGGCCCACGCACCAGAAGTGACGCGAGGAGGTGCAGCGAGATGAAGTGGATCGCACGCATGAGGGAGGAGCGCTCGTGGACTCAAGGCCATCTAGCGAAGCGCGCGGAGGTGTCAGAGCGCACCATCCAGAGGATGGAGGCGGGGGACCCAAAGGCTGCCTCCCCGGAGACCCTGCGTTCGATCGCAGAAGCGTTCGAGATCGACCTCCCGTTGAATTCGCCGGAGGGGCGGGTGTGGCTGGCGTTGGTCGAGCACGCCGACGCCAACCGGGAGGTGACGTCGACGTGGGCCGAGCTGCGCGAGTGGCTCGGGCCCGATGCCGCCGACATCGATCCGCACGAGGCCGCGATCCACCTCTACAAGGACGGCTACCTCCGGGGGCAACCGCTCTTCGAGGGCGGGCCGGACGGTGCGTTCAACCTGACGCTGCGCATGTAGGCGGTGAACCGCCCGGTCGCGTGGTCGAGGAAGCTGTACGATGCCGACCATGGCGCCCGCCATCCCCATGACAACGCTCCACCGGCCGAATCGGCCAGGCCGAGCTCGACCTCATCGTGGCGACCGGCTACCGACCGGCGCTTCCCGCCGTGCCTGCCCAAGCGGGCCATCGTCTACCCGGTCTGCAACGAGAGGTACGCGGTGCAGATCGCGAGCCGGTGGAACACCACCGAGGGGCGAGGTAGGCCAGGTTACGCGTGCGCCGTGCGTTCAGACTTCCTCGCGAGGTAAGACGTGCACATCGTTGGCTCGCCCATCCACGCGGAGAACTGGATCCCGGCCGAGCAGCTGGAGTCGTTCAACGGAGGGATCGTGAGCACAATGGAGGTGAGCGGCCGCGGCGAGGGACGCGCGTAGACGTCGCCGCCAGACCTGGTGAGGAGGGGGCGGGTTGGCGCTCCGTGGGCGCAAAGTTGCACAGTCTGCTTGGACGCCCTAGACGATCCGATCGATGGCCAACTCCCCGAAGCGCGTTGTGCTGTGCGCCGCCTGCTCCACGTGCCGCCTCACGCGTTTCCTCATCGCGAACGGTGGCGTCGAGAAGACCTTCGCCTACGGCGTCACGCCTGCGTTCCAGGAGATGGTCGACAACGTCGTGCAGCACAGCGCGGCAGGATCTGGCGTGGCTCCAGGCGTGGTCGGCTACAGCGTCCGCCACGGGGATATGATCTCCCCCTTCGTTCGACAGTTGCACAACGCCTTTCCTGATAGGTTCACACTCGTCGATTCGACACCATTTCTCAAAACGATGAGCCGTCATAAGCGTGTACCTCGAGGCGACGCACTCGTCTGGGAGAAACATCCGACAGTGCCTGGAGCACCGCTCGACGATCTGCTTGGGGAGAACATCGAGAAACACGTGGCTCACATCAAGAGAATGCTTCCCGTGAGACACCCTCCCGCTGCCGCCCGACCGACTTCGAGGCGCCTTCCCACGCCGACGAGGCGCCGTCACGCTCTTGATGCTGAACGAGTGGCCAGCGCATACTCTTCGAAGATACCGATCGCCCCTTAACACATGCGCCGAGGCTCTTCCCATGTGGTCCGATAACGAATCCGACATCGACTTGCTGGGCTACTCTCACCTCGTCGGTGCGGTCACGTCCATCATCTACGACGAGAAACTCCTCCCCGCTACGATCGGAGTATTCGGTGACTGGGGAAGCGGTAAGTCGAGCCTCCTGAAGATGGTTGAGCTCGATCTCTGCAACAACAAGAACGTGTTGGTCCTCACGTTCAACGGATGGCTCTTCGAGGGGTACGAAGATGCCAAAACCGCGCTCATGGGGACGATCCTCGACGAACTCGCTGCCAGACAGGATCTGACCGACAAGGCGAAGACGATCCTCGGGAGGCTGTACAAGCGGATCAATTGGATGCGCGTACTCGGGCTGGCGGCAAAGGGCCTGTTCGCATACGCCTCTGGAGGTCTCGCCGGGCTCGGTCTCGCGGGGGGCGCGGCCGCTGCTACCCACGCCGCAGGGACGGCAGCGGAGTCGACGGGCGGTGCCGGAGCAACACCGGCAATGGCACCGAAGGGCCTCGATTTCGAAGCTGCCGGAAAGCTGCTCAACGACGAGTCCTCGCAGGACGCACGACGAGGCATTCGCGAGTTCCGCGCTGACTTCGGAAAGCTCCTCGCAGAGGCCAAAGTGGAGACGTTGGTCGTGATGATCGATGATCTCGATCGATGCATGCCCGAGACCATCGTCGAGACGCTTGAGGCGATCAAGTTGTTCTTGTTCGTTCCCCAGACCGCGTTCATTATCGGGGCGGACGAGCGCTTGGTGAAGTACGCGGTTCGCCGCAGGTTTCCGGAGTTGCCGGGCGAGCGGGCGGAAGTCGGCCGCGACTACCTGGAGAAGCTAATCCAGTTCCCCATCCGTGTCCCGCAACTCGGGCGTCCTGAGATGGAGACCTACATCAACCTTCTGTTTGCGAGAAATGGCGACCTGGAAGAGGGTCAGTTCACTGCCATTCGGAAAGCTGCGGTCGTGGAGAACGGAGCTCATACGCTCCTGGAGGTTCGCTTCAACCACGGCATCGCACAAAAAGTCCTTGGGAAGGTTCCGGACAAGCTGGCAGAGAATCTCGCGCTCGCCGAACAGATCGCGCCGGTCCTTGCAGCAGGGTTGAACGGGAACCCGCGCCAATGCAAGAGGTTCCTCAACACGCTCGTCATGCGTCTCGAGATGGCGCGAGCGCGAAATGTTCAACTCCAGAAGAGGGTTCTCGCGAAGCTCATGCTTCTTGAGTACTTGAAGCCCGAATCGTTCAAGAAGCTCGCGGAAGCACAGGCAGAGCAAGGTGGGAAGCCCACCGAACTCGCTGCTGAGGAGAAATCGAGATCTCCCGAGAAGCCGAAGCCCAGCTCCGTGCAACCGTCTTCTTCAGAGGGCGACGTGAAACGGGCGCCGCCGCGGCCGGCGCCCGCACGCAAGAGCACGGATGAAGACGACGCGGGACAGGCGAGCCCCGCACCGATCTGGCTCTCTGACTCTTGGATCACGACCGTGTGGCTCCGTCTCGAACCGAAGCTCGCGCAAGAAGATCTGCGGCCGTATTTCTTCTTTTCGAGAGACATCCTCGGATCTCTCGGTGGCAGCGTCCAGCGCTTGAGCCCCAGGGCCCAGGAAGCGATCCTGGGACTTTTCGAGAAGAGCGAAGCAGCCCGGAGGAATACGCTGAACAAGGCCAAAGACCTGAGCGACGCGGACGCCGCGGCGGTGCTCGAGGCTCTGGCCGAGCGTGTTCGCCAAGAAGAAGACCTGGGGCATGCCGCTTCCGCGTTCTCGCGCATGTGTGACTGGGTGGCCACGCGCGCCGAGCTGTTTGGTCAGTTCATCACGTTTCTGTCGAGCGTTCCTGATACCGGTGTACCCGTCTCTGCTGTCACGGCAGTGGAGTCGCTAGCAGGGGACAACCAGGAGCGAAGAAACCAGGCGAAGCAACTGCTTTCGCAGTGGTCTCACGGTGGCAACATCATCCTCAAGAACGCCGCGTCCGCGCGTCTCAAGAAACTGTCGTAACCTATATGGGTACTTCCAAGTCGTACGGCGGCCCCACGGATGCCGCAAGACAGCTCCTGCCCTCTTGGGCTCTGCCTCCGGATCCTGCCTCGCCACCGGCCAGCGGCGGCGGGGTCGTGCAGCCCGGCAATGGATCGGACGGCCAAGAACAGGAGAACGGAGCTGGTGTCGATGACCCTGGTAGGAACGGACAGCCCGCACCCCCCATGGCAGCCGCGCCGAGCACGGCACGGTCCTGGGCGTCGGCCAAGGCGCAGCTCGGCAAGGTCGTTGCCTCGGGGGGCACGCCAATGTCGTTCAGGTCGGCGGCGCGCGCATACGTGCGTGCACGCGGAGGCTCCTCGGGAGCGGCGAAAACCTCGCGTGCCGGACGTGCAGCCACGGCACGGCTCGGGGGCTTTCTGGCGGGCGTTGCTGCGGACGGCATCAAGCCGACGCTGGAGCGCTTTGGCCTTGTCGCCACGGTGGGTAACGATGCCCAGCAGGTCCTGGCAGCGATCTCGAACGCCATCGCCCCCACTGGCGCATCGCGCGAGGAGGCGGTTGCGCGCCGCGCGACGAACGATGTCCTCAAAGAGTTGTACGACAAGTACGCCATCGCAAGCGAAGGCCTTGCCAGGCTCGAAGCGATGCCCGCAGACGACATCAGAAAGGCGGTCGAGGCATCGATTTCGACGTACATATACTACTGCTGGCTGGAGGAACTCGGATCAAGAATCGAAGACAAGTCTATGAGCGGCGCTGAGGCAGAGCGTCTCGAACGGGACATGAAGGTGTACGTCCGTGACGTCGTGCACCTCGACCTGAAAGACGTCGACGTCCTCACTCTCGATTGGGCGGGCGATGCCGGGGGGAAGGTAATCGAAAAACTGTACGCTGAAGCGTATCAGGTGCTCGGAGGCTCCGTATGATGTGGCATGTCATCTCGCGCGTCGGGTCTACCGACATGTTCACGAAGGCGCATGCGTCTCCGAGAGTCTTCGTCTCACTCGATCGCCCTGGAGATCCCTTCCTCGTGCATCAGCTCGTGCTGAAGCGCATCATGGATCTTACTGGTCGCGTGCCGCCCCTCCGGGCACAGGATCTCCTGACGCTAGCCACCGTGGTGTTCGCTGCGGACACACAGATCCCGCGCCGAATGGCGGATGATCGGTGGACCAGGGACATCACGCTGTATGTCCCGGTGGTCGAACGCTCCGTCTGGGATGACCTGACGCAGCTTCTCATCCAGATGTTGAATTTTCTGACGGGGGACTCTTGGAACATCGAGTTCCGTGAGCGTCCGCTTGTGGAGACTGCCGCTATCCGAGCTCCGGCAGAGCCGCTGGCAGTGCAGGACGTCGCGCTGTTCTCGGGCGGACTCGATTCGCTGGTGGGAGCGATCGACCTCCTTGAAGCAGGACGCTCTGTTGCCCTCACCGGGCACTATGGGGCAGGCGTCACGAACTCCGTTCAGCAAGCCGTTCTCTCGGCGCTCCAGGCGCGTTATGGTAGCCGTGTGGTCCCATTCATGTTTCATGTTCAGCCGCGAAAGGTGAAGCAGTCCGAGGGCGAACAGTCCATGCGTTCGAGGTCGATGCTGTTTTTGTCGCTCGGTACAATGGTGGCGACGTCGTTCGAGCCTGTACGGCGACTGATCGTTTCGGAAAATGGGTTCATTTCACTGAACGTCCCGCTCACGGGTCCGCGGCTTGGGAGTTGCAGCACACGGACGACTCACCCGTACTTCATGGCGCTGTTTCGTGAGGTGCTTCAGGCGCTCTCGCTCGGCGTAAGTATCGAACTTCCCGCGCGCTTCCTGACGAAGGGGGAGATGCTGCGTGGGGCACGAAACCAGGAATTGCTCAGGGCTGTCGCTCCACTTTCGATGTCGTGTTCTCATCCCGAGCAAGGACGCTGGCGAAAGATCAAGCCGGGGAATCATTGTGGTTACTGCGTGCCATGCATTGTTCGCAGGGCCTCGATGACGGCAGCGTCGCTCTCGGATGCAGCGTACGACAACGACGTGCTTCGTCCTGACGTAAAGCTCTCTGTCGACAGAAGGAAGGATCTGCGCGCATTCGAGATCGCTGTGCAGCGCTCGCGGAGAGCATCGCTTTCAGACGCTGTGTTCGATGTTTTGAGTACGGGCCCGCTGCCGCCCGGAGAGGTAGGAGACTACGCCTCGGTGTACATGAGAGGCATGGCCGAGATCGCGCGCTTTCTTTCAGCGCGTCAGTAGGGATATGGACACCCAATGAGGAACGCAGCCCAGATTGAGCTTGTCGACGCGCACTGCCATATCGACCTCTTCCCGAATCCGGATCGCCTGGTTGCCCAGGCTGAGGCAGCCCGCGTTCATACCATCGCCGTCACCAACGCGCCATTCGTATATGCCCATACGGCTGGCCTCGCGCGTGGGAAGGCTTATGTGCACGCAGCGCTCGGCCTCCATCCCGAGCTCGTTGGGACCCATGGTCATGAAGTCTCGAAAATCCCCGCCCTGCTCGCGGACGTGCAATTCGTCGGAGAAGTCGGGCTCGATTATACGACGACTGATGCCACGCTGCGGGCCGCACAGAGGCGGATCTTCGGCCACGTTCTCGAGAGCTGTGCGGAGTCAGGCAACAAGGTGCTGACCGTGCATTCGCGCCGGGCTGCCAGCGATGTTATTGCGGCTATCGGGCCGAAGTTTCCCTGCAAGATTATTTTGCACTGGTTTACCGGCACTATGCGCGAGTTAGAGCGTGCGATCGGTGTTGGTCTTTATTTTTCTGTGAATGCGGCGATGGTTGGGTCGAAGAGCGGTAGCGCGCTCGTGGCGGCGATGCCTCGTGACCGCGTGCTGACCGAGTCTGACGGACCCTTCGTGAAGACTGGCGGCACGCAGGCGTCTCCACTCAGTATTCTGACTGTTGTTGACGCCTTGGCACGACAGTGGCGGGTTTCACCGGAGACCGCCGCCGGGCTGATCCGCAAGACGTTCGGTGAGGTAACTGGAATGCGGTCGAAGCCGCCGCTCGATGTTAGCGGTGACCACACCGTGTAGCGTGGCTCGGGGTGGGGAAGGCTTGTGCCCTGCTGGAGGTTCAAAGCAAGCCGGGGCCCGAGCTGGCGAAGGACCTTGCGACGGGCACCTGGCGCACGCAGCACTACGAGTGCCGCTCGAAGGCCATGGGCAACCCGAACTGGTTCACCGTTGTCGAGTTTGTGGCCAAGGTCGACGCGCTCGGGCCGCGGCGCGCGGGCGGGTGAGACGGCGTTTTACGACGTGCCGCGCTGAGACATTGTCGAGCACTCCCGCGGCGTACTGGATCGGCCCTGCTCGGTCAGACGATGTCAGGCAGTGCGCTCGTGCACGTGGGGCGTCGGCAGCGGTGCCTTCACGGTGCGCTCCGAGAACTTAAAGTGCACGTTCGGCGGGCCGGCGTTGTTGAGCTTCGCCTCGAACCCCAGGCCGAGGGCTGCGGCGATGAAGCTGCCGTTGGCGACGTAGAGATGCGGGCCGCCTCGCTCGTCGAACCACCGCTCGACGGAGTGCTTGTAGCCGTACGACGTGTGCCGCACGTTGTAGGACGCAATCGGCCGTTGTCGCTTGATCCAGTCCGCACAGGCAGCGAGCTCCTCGAGATGCTCGGCGAGGGCGGCTCGCCCAGACTGGAACTCGTGCTCGATAGCGTCGATCGCGGCCTGCGCCGCCTCCCACGTGGGCTTGGTGATCCCGTACCGCGCGAGCACCTCGTCGAGTGGCGTCTTCCCTTCGGCCATCTCGGCGGAGATGCGCATGAAGTCGCCGGGGTTCATGCCGCCGGACCTCACCGCGTCGCTGCGCTTCCGGGTCTCCTCATAAACACCGATCCCGAAGTGCGTGAGCTGCGGCTCGCGGCGCAGGGCTTCGCTCAGGAGTGCCCGAGCCTCGTCAGCGGACGTTTCGATGAGCCGGTGCCACGGCCTCGGGGCAATATCCGGGGCGCTCGAGGCGGGCGCCACGAGCGTCGACGGTGCGGCAGCGCCAGCCAAGACGTTGCGGCGTGCTGCGGCGTACGCCTCGCCTGTCTTCGCCATGCGATCACGAATGCGCGACTTGAGGTCCCTCTTGGTGGTCATGCTCGAACTCCACGTACACACCGATGACGGCCGCCTCACCGCGTCGATGCGCTGGAGTTCGCATCTGACCCGGATGAGATGGTGCTCACCTTTGCCTCCGCGAGGGACCTGGAGGCGGCAGGTCCGAGGAGGTGACGCGTCGGGTCAACGCGAGCGCAAGGCTACTCCAGGCGCTGCCGTTCGGCAACCGTGCTGCACGGGCTGGCGGGGCGAGTCCGAGGGCCAGCGTTCGCGCCCCGATGACGTCGCCCGACCAGTTGAAGAAGTACGGATCAGGATCGCCGGTACGAGGGTTCGCGCTCGATGGCTCGGGGTCGCAGTGCCCGAGCGGCCCTCACCCGGGATGGGGTCCAAATCGACCCCGACGGAGAAGCTTCTCCTTTGATCTCATGCAGGTACGCAACTCGGCCTCGGTCCGAGATTCGGCCTCACCCCCAAATCGACGCTGGTCGAACGGCAAAACCAACTGCCGATTCCCGGGGGCACCCTAGGGCCGGCGAACAGAAGAGCTACTTCACGGCCGGTCAGAACAGGGGAGTCCGATCAGCCCAAAGCGACGCCATCTCAATAAGTTACGAGGATCGTGCCGACGCACGAGAAGAGCTCAAGGGGTTGACCGCCGAGATCAGGATCGGGGGCGTCCGGGTGAGTCGCCGGCATCCTCGGGATCGACCTAGGGGCACGAGCGGCATCGGGCGGACGCCGAAGCCGCTGTTGTTCCCGATGCGATCGAGGCGCTTCTCGATCTGCTCGTACTTGCCGTACAGCGACGCAGGGTGGCTTCGAGTGGGCTCACGAGGTCCTTGTCCAGGATCGGCTTGTTCAGCGCGTGACGAGCAGCGATGAAGGCACGCACGAGCTGGAGGGTGATCGCCCTAGCGCGTGTGGTTCCAGACTGGGTCGTGACGAAGAGGGCTTGTTCCTCGGTCAGCCAGTACTCCGCGGTCCGTGGACTGCGCGGCGCAGCGCCGCGCTGATCGTCGACCACGAGGAAGCCTCCATCTGAGAGGTTCTTGATCAGCGCACGGATCTCGCGCGGGCGCCCATAGCCGAGCCGGCGCCCGAGTTCCAGGTCCAGGCTCCGGGGCTCGCTGTCAGGAAAGGCCATCGCGATGGGCATGCCCTCGAAGCCCGTGAAGCCTAGCTCCGGCGCGGGCTCCTCCGCGATCGGCTTGCCCTCGATCTTGATGGAGAGCTCCACGGAGATCCTGGCGGTCAGCGTTCTCGTGTCGTCAGCACCTGCCGCACCTCAGAGGGTAGACGGTCGATTTGGCGCAAGCGCTGGATGGCCGATCGGCTGATGCCGATCTTCTCGGGCGTGTGGGTACCGGGGCGTGGCGCGTCGAGTTACACGCCACGGGGCAGGTTCGTGATCCGCGGACCGCGCCCCCGTGGGGGGCGCAGTCGTCGACCGTGACGTGCCCTCTATCCAGCCGCTCCTTGACGCCGTGCCGGATGCAACCTGGAGAGGTCACCGGGAAAGCAGCACGGCCAGGTCGAGCCCCAGGCGCAGGCCCTTCATCGCGATCAGCAGCCCGACCACCAGCTTCCAGTAATAGGACAGCGATGCCCCCAGATCCGCAGCAGCAGTTGATACTTCGGCAGTGGCTGCGCGCCACTCCTCTGCAGCCTCTGCCCAGGTCAGGGTCTTGTCATTGCTCACGGTTAATCTCCGCGTCGATTGTACCGCATCTATGCGACGGCGCGGAACAGCCCCCTCCTATGCCGTTCATCGAGCTCACTGATGACCTTCGGATGCTGCTGCACGTACTCGAAGAAGTGCTTGTTGAACACCGCGGCGCCCTCCTCGGTCAGTCGGTAGACGTCAGCATCTACGTGCTCTCCCGGAATCACTTCACGCACCGCATAGCGAGCATCGTGCCGCAGATTAACCCCGTGTTTCTCGAGGCTCCAGGTCACCACGCGGCCGATTCGCTGACGGCTGACACCATAGTAGCGGGCCAGCGAAGAGATCGAGATCTGACCGTCGCCATCAAGATCTTGGGGCGGATAGAAGCCCGCCGGCTGCGGCTGGTGCTGAGGAGCGCGGACAATGCCCGGAAGCCCCCCGGGAGATAGGCGACCAGAGAGCCGACCCAGAGGCCGCGGGGCTGGCGCCGGAGGTGAAGGCGGGGCTGGCTCGGGCACTTTGGGAGCCATAGACTCGATCACCTCCTGCACGGGCTTGGGAGGTGCCTCCGCCGGCTCGGGTAGCACAGC
The DNA here is from genome assembly GCF_028435265.1 of Polyangium jinanense. Classification (GTDB taxonomy): domain Bacteria; phylum Myxococcota_A; class Polyangia; order Polyangiales; family Polyangiaceae; genus Polyangium; species Polyangium jinanense. The sequence goes on from NZ_JAGTJK010000010.1 coordinate 80,382, forward strand.
GACAGGCACCGCCCTCGCGGAGGGCAGAGCTGGCTTCTTCGGCTCCATCAGGAGCGCTCCAGCCGCTTCCAGGTAGCCCTCGATGCGACTGGAAGACATCCCGACCTGCTGCGCCACCTGAGCGAGCTGGAGAAGCAACCACGCGCGTCCCGAGGGGGTGTCGGCCAGCAGGAGATCCGCCACCTTCGGATCGAGGAGCTGCGGACGGTAGGAAGCTGCAGGAGACGAAGTGCCCGGGATGCTCTCTCCACGCCGCAGCTTCGGCAGAACTTCATCGGCTAGGAGGCGCCGGAGTTTCTTGCCGAGCTCCTTCTCGGTCTTCAGGGCGACCAGGTCCACGCCGCTCTCGTAGAGGACCATGAGGCGGGCGGCAAAGGATACTCGGGTTCCCCGAGTATCCTTCACGAGCCCCTTGAATTCCTTTAGATCCTGCCGTTCGAGCACATCGTAGTCGCGCCCTTTGATGAACTCATCACCCCAGTCGTCGACGATTGTCTTCGGGAGCCCCTTGCCTCCATCGGCGTATCCCAGCGCCGCCCCGAGCTCGGCCGCGATGACACAGATCTTGTCGCGGAACACGTGGAACGTGAGGGACTTTCCCTCGAACATCGCATCGTACTTCATGAGCTTATCGCTATTCATGTGGCCTTCTCCTTCCTACTTCCGATTCTGCGCTCGTAGAGTTCCCTGAGCGCGACCCGCATCACGTGTGCACGATTGCCCTCGAACTCGCCGAGCACGGCGAGCTCTCCGAGCTTCTTGTCGTCCTCTGGCGTGATCTTGGGCTGAATGACGGGTCCTCCAATGACCCTCGGTCGCCCCGGCCGCCGGCCAGTGCGTTTTCTACTGCTGGACATCCGCAACCCTCCTTTTCAACGTATATTAACGATATCATTGTTTTCCCGCAAGATAGCATCTGTCATTATACAGATTTATATAGGTCCATGTGCGATCCTGTGCGATCCCGCCATGCCCTGCCGTGCTTGACGGTCGCCGCGTGCGCAGGAGCTGAATGCGGACGTCGACACCGACCATTCGAGGAACTACGGCGCGGTTGACCGGCGCGCTCGCCGGACGCGCGGGATCGGCACGCAGGGCGGACGCATATACAGGCTGCGGACGACGACGGGACGTTTGGGGACCATCAACGACAAGAACCAGCCCCACCTCCTCGACCGCATCGCTTGCAAGCCCTCGAGCAAGATCAGGAATCAGGCGCTGAGGCAGCTCAACCGCTCACCTGGATGACCTGACCGGGATGCGTCGGTCGAGGTAGTTGGCGGCAGCGCTTCGTATTGGGATGTCGATTGTTCTGCCGAAGAAGGGCCCGTCTGCGATGGCCGCAGACCCCCTGCAACCCCGTTCTCAAGCTCGCCAGCGAGGCCCGGCCGTAGCTCGGCCTCTCGGCGACAAAGTCGCGACGTCGCGACTTTCTGGGCGGTGGACCTGCCCGAGACCTTCGCAGATCTGTCGCTGGCTCAGAGACGGGCCTTTCGCCCGTCGCACCACAAGGCCCTCGGCCCCGGTCCAGCCTGCACCCCACCACCTCGAGTGCCAGGAGGACGACGGCAGGCACTGGCAGAGTCAACCTCTCCGAGGAACCATCTCCATACGCGGCCCGCGTCGATCCCAGCCTTCTGGAGAGCGAAAACCCGGTTTCCAAGCCACTTCGCGATCCGGATGGGCCCTGTGCTTTGGGCCCGAACGGAACATCCAGGTGCCTGGTCCCGAGGGAGTCATAGCGCTCTGTAGAATCACAAGGGACTTGCCGAGTCGTCCCTGTTGGCAAAAAGGCGCCTATTCTCGTGCTTTTGCTGTGCTTGACGCCGGGTTGGTGGAAGGCGTGGGGGTTGACCGGCGCGCCCAGGATCGTGAACACGGCGGGCGTGAGCCGATGGGCGGGGGAGCTCGTGTGCCCACCGCCCGTGGCCCATCTACTTCTCCCAGCGCGACATCACCTTGGGCTCGACCACAATCGGCACCGAGGGCACGTACTTCTTCATCCCGGCGATCATGCAGTCGCGCATGAGCACCTTGACCTCCTCGGCGTGTTCTTCGGGGGCTTCAACAAGCAGCTCGTCATGCACCGCGAGGATCATCTGCGCTCCGATCCGCTTGAGGTGCGGGGCGAGGAAGACCATCGCCTGCTTCATGCCGTCGGCCGCAGTGCCCTGAATGGGGAAGGCCAGGCGCGCGTTGTAGTCCTCGTCGGGGTCGAAGTAGTACGAGACCCGGCCGCTCTTCGTGCGTAGCTCGCCCGGCATCTCCTCGGCCATCTTCTTCTGCCACGCGGCGATCCCGGCGTGGTTCTGCAAGAACGTCTGTTTGAACTGCGCCGCCTGTTCTGGCGTGAGGTCCACCTTGTAGTGCTTCCTCGCGTAGGCGATGAGCTTGTTCACGCCCATCCCGAACGAGCCCCCGAAGTTCACGGGCTTTGCCCGGTTGCGCTGCTCGTCGGTGACCTGGTTCTCGAGCACGTTCATCAACAGCGACGCCGTGTGTCGGTGCGGGTCCCCGTCGCTCTTCCCGAACACCTCCTTGAGCTTCTCGTCCCCCGTCTGGTCTGCGAGCACGCGTAGCTCGATCGCGTTGTAATCCCCGACGACTAGCTTCTTGCCCGGGGGAGCCTGGATGCACGAGCGCACCTGCTTGTCGCGCGGCAGGCCGAGCAGGTTCGGCTCTCGCGCGCTGAGCCTGCCAGTCACGGCGCTGATCTGGTTCAACGTCGCGTGCACGCGCCCGTCCTCGGAACGGCTGAAGGCCCGCAGCACGCCGTCCCCGGCACCCGTGACAAAGCCGTTCTTGCGCCGGTACAGGACGAGCTGCTGGGACACGGGCAGGTGCATGTACGTCGCGAGGGCCTCACCGCTTGTGCCCTCGACCTGAAGACCGAGTCGATGAAGAGCCGCGAGGATCTCATCGTTGTCATCGAGATCCTTCACGCCAAGCATGGCAACGAGGTTCTTCTTCAGCTCCGAGGCCTCGTTCGCCCACATGTCGACAAGCCGATTCCACTGGTCTCGATTGATCGGCACGCCGCTCACCTCCATCTGGGCGACAATGGGGAGGAGCTTGAACTCGAGCGCGGCTACTTCTTCGAGGCGCGCTTCTTGGAGCTCCTTCTGGAAGATGTCCGCGAGACGCAAGACATCCCGCGCCTCCTGCGCGAGCTCATCACGTAGCTCGCGGCTGGGCGTCATCCACCAATTGATGTTCGTCTGGACAATCTTCTTGTCGAACGCGTGCTCACACGCGCGCTCGAAGGAGAAGTACATGTCGTTCTTGAGGTGCCTGCCGCCGTCGAGCAGCCGCCACGCGATGGCTGTGTCCACCACCATGCCCGGCATGAAGCCGAGGTGGTACTGAAACTGCGCGAGCGCGCCCTTGAGGTCATGGCCGACGACCGTCACCTGACAGAGGGCATCGGCGACAGGGCCGAGCTCCTCGCCACCGAACGTGTGGAACACCCGCGCCTGGCCATCGGGCAGAGCGACGGCGACGATGACAGGGCCCTCGGTGATATCGGGACCCGTCGAGTGGACGACCAGGCCCACGCGGCCAGCACGGAGAATCGCGCCCGCGAAGTGGTCCCGATCACCCGGCCCCGCATCGTATGGTGCCGCGCCCCGGTGCGCGTGTGCTCCGGGGCGCGCTTCGGGACGCGAAAACCGTAGCGATCGTGCGATGTTGAGCTGGTCGGGCCCCGAAGCCCCGCAAGCCCGGGGGAAGAGAGAGGGCCCATAGGCAGACTCTGCATCCGCGCGACCAGCCCCCACGTCGTTCTGCGGCACGTAGGAGTAGAGCCTCTCCCCCTGAGCGAACGGGGCTTCGGGGCCGGATGGAATATCAACCATGTCCCGCTCACCATCTGTCCCCGTGACCATCGGGATCTGCCGCGTTTCGTGCGTCTCGCCGGAGCCCGAGCTGGGCCCCGTTCCGCGCCCCGTTCCGTTCTGGGGAACGGGGCCTCGGGGCGCGGCCTCGGGGCGGGACGAGACCACCCCCACCGGCTCGGGCGAGCGGATGACCGGGAAGGGCAGACCGAACTGCGGGCCGGAGTTACCCCCGCCCTGATTGCTGCCGCTGCCGCCGCCTGCCCCTCCGCCGCCGGGGCCATCGTCGGGGTCGTCATCTCCTTCGTCGTTCTTCTCCTCGGCGCACTCGTCGATTCGCTCGGAGATCTCGTCACGCAGCTCGAGCTTCTCCCGAACGAACCACAACACGCGCTCGCGCTGGCCATTCGGACCACCCACGAGCTTCTTGCGAGTCGACCGGCCTTCCTCATCGCCCGGAAGAACGAACCCGTCGTCCACGAGCCGTGACCAGAGCATGCGCTGCGCGAGGGGCATCGACTGCCCTGCCGCACGCATGGCCTCGACCACAGCCGTGTAGACGGCATCGGGGACCAGGTAATAGTGGTCCTTGTCCTCCCAGCCGATGCCTTTCCCCTCGGCCGTGTCGAGCGCAAACGTCACGTCGACCGTCTTGACCTTGCCCTGCACGAGGAGCGTGCGGAGCACGTTGATGAAGCGGTGGACGGGGTTCACGTCGACGGCCGCGCGGCTCTGCTCGGCTGCGTTGGCACGCAGCGCGGTGCGGGCCTTCTGCAAGAGCGCACTGGACCCCTTCTCATCGAGGACGCCGATGTCCTTCGCGAACAGGCAGAAGTACTCCATGCCCAGCAGCAGGTGAGCCATCGCCGCCGGAGCGCGGAGGTGCTGGCCTTCCTGGTGCAGCTCGGCGCGCAGCTCGATGAAGCGCTTCTCCATCAAAGAGCGGAGGCCGTTCATCTGCGACTTCAACCACAAGATGTAACCGAGCATCGCGTGCGGCAGCCGGTCACGGTTCTGCTGCAAGTCGGTGAGCCTCACGCGATCGACATCGCCCGGCTTCATGCGGATCGTAATGAGACGTGCCTGGATCGATTCCCCGCTCGGGGCGTCCTCGCCCGTGCTCAGCACGAGAGCGCGTGGGGGGCGGTCGGGACGCGCGGTAAGATCGGCGCGGAGACGGCCGCGGCTGTTGGCGTTACCGATAGCACGCAGGAGCTGCGCCGCCTTGCGATGCAGATCATCACCGGCTTCTGCCTTTGTCGGAGCGAAGTCATCGATGGCGACGAGCATGTCCTTCGCGGTAAAGATCGTCTGCTCGAGGCGGTTCACCGTCCACGACCAGCTCGCGGGCAGGTGCTCTGCGTCGAAGCTCCCGTAAAACGCCATGAGCAGGGCCACGAGCGTGGTCTTCATGGAACCCGTGGGCCCGCAGAGCGAGACGGTCGAGTCGCAGTACAACGCGTGCTGCAAGGGGGCTCGAAACGCAGAAGAGAAGAGCGGCACGGTGATCCGCGGGTCGGCCAGCTCGAGGAACGAGAGCGCGAGCTTCATAGCCTCCGGGATGTCCTCTGCCACGGCCGGGAGCTTGTAGCGCGCGAGCTCCCCTTCGAGGCGAACCGATACATCCGCGGCCCCCACTCCGCCGTTGGCGTGCAGAAACATCATCTCGCCGTTGTGCTCGCGCCAGCCGCTGTGTGTGAACGAGTAACCCCTCGTCCACCTCGACGACTCCTGGATGGCAGCGAGCAGATGAAGAGGCGCCCGCTGAACGGGATACATGATCGCGTCGGGGCCCCATTGCTCGATCGGCCACAACTCGTGATCGAGATCCTTGGCCTCGACCCGCCTCGCAGGCAGGGGCTCACCAGTTGCCAGCTTCCCGGACACGACGAGGTGTCGCTTCTGCTCGGCACCGTCGTCGACAACTTCTTCCCGCTCGATGTGCGCCGTGAAGTTACAGAGCGGCTCGACGCGCGTCGTGTCGCCGATCCCGGACAGAATGCAGAACTTACCTTCCTGGACGACGTACTTCGACATGGGCGGCGCCACCTCGGCGTCGCGCTTCCTCCTCGCCTTGAGCTTGCCCTCGAACTCCTTCAGGGCGCGCTTCAATGCGGCCGGCTTCACCTTGTACTTGCTGAGCTCCTCGGCCACCGCCGACTCGGCGACGACCCCGCGCGCTTGGACCGCCGCCAAGAACGGCATGTCCGCGAGCAGCGCCATCGCCGCCTTCGTACGCGCCTCGTGCGTGGGCAGAGTGGCAAGAATGGCGACGCGGTCGATGGGGTTCGCTGGCATGGCCGCGGCGAGCACATCGCAGAGCGCCGTATACCCGTTCGCGGCGCGGAAGTCGTCCGGCCCTTGATCTTCGCCGTCATCGCGCAGCGGGAGCGCCGCCGCCTTCACCTTGGCGCCGCGCAGCTCGAGCGCCATGACCAGCCGAGCCTCTGCCTGCGCTACATCTGGGTTCACCGCCCGGCCGGCATCGAACACAATGAAGACCTCGCGCCGGACGAGGCCCACCACGTTCCACGAGTCATTGAGCTTGTGGTCCTTCGTGAGCGTCGAGTAGATCCCGCCGAGCCCGATAGCATTGAAGAAGTTGTCCTGGAGGACCAGCGCCTTGCCCGGCGACTCGACAACGTAGAGCAGCGCGGAGCCCTCAAACTCGCACCCCGGCGGGATGTAGATAGGGACCTCCCGCCCGGCGGGGGCGAGGTAGCGAGGTTTGCCCTCGTCGAGCCTGATTCGTACATATCCCGGCGCGTTGTGGTACGGGATCGCGATCCCGCCGCAGGGAAGAGGCTGATCCCGACCGAGCTGCCTCGCCCCCTCCTCTGCGGAGACCGACCATAGACCGGCCTCGGCGGCCCAATCTGGAACGATGGCGCGGTCCTCAAGGTACTTGATGTGATGGGGCTCGAAGGGCAGCACCCGTTCGTCCCCGGCATTGGATTCCGTGGAAGCGCATGCTAGAGTCATGACATCTCCTGGACGGCTCCATCCGCGGCCTGGGCAGACCTGGCGGATGGAGCCGTTCTCTTTTTCAGCTCTTGTTCCCCCGGCGCGGGTGCTGCCTGGATGTAGTGGCGAGCCGTTCGATCCCGCGGCACACATGCTCCGCAGCGGCTCCGAGGTCGACGGCGTAGATCACCCCCCGCGCGCCGAGCGTCGCCGAGAGATTCACCTTCGTGCCGTCGAGCAACTGGACCTTCGCTCCGTTGCTGATGAGCACCGTGCCCTTGAGCTTCTCGAGGGCGGGCAGCCGCTTGCCATGCTGCACGTACTTGATGATGTGCAAGAACGGGCCGAGTCGGTGACCGGCCGCGAGGATCTGCTGCGTCAGCCTGAGGGCGACCAGATCCCGCTGGCTGAAGCTTCGGACCGTGCCGCGGCCACGCGCCGCTCCAGCGCTCGGCCGGAGGCGACGGTTTCGGACGGCGTTGTCGAGCTGTCGGTACGACAGCCCGGTGATCTTCGTTGTTTTACCTGCGTGGAACATCGTGGCGTAATTGAGCCACAAGGATCCGCGATATGGGAAGCGAGCCCCCGGAAGCACTGCATCAAAAATATCAACGACATGCTCGTGTTGTTCTGAAACGCCTCATTTCGTAGGGCGAGAGAAGTACTCACGGGACACGTTCTTGTACATGTGCCGCTGTTCTTATTGTTGTTCTTCTTCCCCGACTCGCAGCCAGCCGGTGCGCCGGGGACTCACGTCGCAGATCCTCGGCGAGGGCGCATCAAGTACACTTCGGGCCTGACGACGATGAAGCCGAAGCGCGGCACGACGAAACGCATCACGACGAAGCGCAGGACGGAGACCTTCTCCACGAAGGCGGCTCTCCTCGAGAAGCTCATCCCGGCGTGCGCCGAGGAGTACGAGAAGCTGTTCGGCCATCCCTGGAGCCAGCATCCGCTCCGCTGGCACGAGCCGGAACTCGCGCGCTCGCAGATCGAGACCGACGCCTGGCGCGTGATGAACGCGCTCGGCAAGGCGGCGTCAGCGGCCTTCGATTTCTTCGACAGCCACGGCCTCGACGCGGGCCGCCGCGACCACGGCATCTACTACGCGCACGAGCTGCACAAGCTGCTGAAGCGGCACCGTCGGCTCCTCGAAGGGCTCAAGGAGAAGGTGGGCGAGTACCCGCGCCCCATCGACAAGCGGCAGGCCCTCGTCAAGAGCGTGAACGTCCGCGGGCCGAACGTCTTCGCGGGGCTTCCCTACGGCCGGAAGCTCAACGATCGAGAGCTCGCCATCATCAGCCTGCTGATGCACAAGGGAGAAGACTTCTCGTTCAACCAGGGCATGACGATCGGCGACGCGATTGATCGAGAGCGGCGCCGGATGGGCCTTGCGAACAAGCGCGCGTCCAAGCCGACGAAGAGGTGGATGCGAGAGGTTCCCGAGGACTGAACGACGGGGCCGCGCGGCCCTGAGGCACGCGGCTGCGTCATCGAGGACGCGAGCGTCTCGGAATTCGACACGATGCCCTCCGGGACACCGTGCCGTGGAGCGATCTGCGGTCGGGGCTTACGCCTTGGCCCATGAATGATGCAGCAAGGGACCTCGCCCTGTCGGCGGAGGAACGGCGTGCGCTGCACGCGTTCATCGAGAAGTTCGGGGAGCGTGCCCTCGTGGCCGAGCTCAACGTCTCGCGACAGGCGCTGGGCCGGGCGCTCGCGGGCCTCGGGGTTCGGCGCGGGACCATCGCGCTCGTGCGCGCCGGCGTCGCCTCCCCGAACATCCGGGAGAAGCTCAAGGGCACAGAGGACGCGGGGTCCTCTCGGAGGTCGACGTGAGCAAGACGTCGCCTACGCCAGAGCCCCAGAGCCCGCGCGGCTGGGTCTCGATCAGAACCGCAGCCGAGTTCCTCGGCATGTCCGCTGACGCGCTTCGCCGGAGCATCGAGCGCCATGCCGTTCGCGCGCCTGACGGCGGGATTGAGTCGAACATCGACGGCGTCCGTGCCCGCAAGTTCGGTCGCCTCTGGCGCGTGCAGTTCAGCGCCGCGTGGCACGCGGACATCGAGAACGGGGATAAGAAGAGCGGCTACAGTTGTGCTACTTCTTCAGCACGTCCCAAGCACGCGGTCAGGCCGGAGAGGAGTTGACCGGCATGACCGTGCGACGAGACCCGCGGCGCCCTGGGCGCCCCTGGATCATTGACTTCACGTACAAGGACACGCGCACCGGCGAGAAGAAGCGGTACTTCAGGAACGCCCTCCTGCAGACCGCCGACGGCGCGCGAAAGGAAGAGCGGCGGCTGCTCGCCACCATCGCGGAGAAGGGGTACCTCCCCGACCAGGCGCCGGAGGGAGAGCACACGCCGCCGAAGCCGGAGATGACCTTCTGCGAGGCCGTCGAGCTCTACAAGACCACGCTCGCGCAGAAGCTCAAGCCGTCGACGCACATCGGGTACATGAAGAACGTCGACGCGTACCTCCTGCCTCGCTTCGGTTCGTGGCCGCTCAGCAAGATCGACCGGGCGGCGGTGACGGCGTTCGACCTCGAGCTCGCGCGAGAGGAGCTCTCGGCCTCGACGAGAAACAATATCGTCATTCCGCTGCGCACGATCATCGGCAATGCGGTCGAGCTCGGTCACCACGACAAGAAGCCGGACTTCCCGAAGCTGAATCGGGTGAAGTCAAAGGTGTACGAACCGCCGTCGCCCGAGCTGATCGACGCTGTGGTTGCTGCGGCCGACCCCCACGTCCGTGTCGCTATCGGGCTTGCCGCCTATGCTGGCCTCCGGGCCGGTGAGGTACGCGGCCTCCGATGGCTGGATGTGAACCTCGACTCGGATATGCTCATGATCCGACAAACCATTACCCATGGCCAGGTAGTGGCGCCGAAGTCCGGGCACGAGAGGGGCATCCCGATCGCGCCCGTGCTGAAGGAGCTGCTCGTCGAGGCGAGCAAAAAGCCGCACAAGCCGACCGATCCGGTGGCCCCTTCCCGCAAGGGAACACCCTGGACGGAAAGCGGTCTGCGCGGGGCCTTCAGACGCGCTCTCGACAGGGCGCAGGTGCCGGCCACCCGGCTGCACGGCCTGCGGCACTTCTTCATCACGGAGTGCTTCAAGGGCGGCGCCTCGGCGCCGACGGTGCAGCAGCTCGCCGGCCACCTGCACCTCTCGGTGACCCAGCGCTACGCACACACCAACGAGAACCTGAAAAAGGAGGCGGTGAAGGTCTTCACCCGGCGGCGAACCTAGCCGTGTGAATGGTGTGTGAATGGGGCTCGGTGGCTGCTCGAGGGCTCCCCGGGCCCTGGATCGAAATCCTCAGGGATTTCAGCGGAGGAGAAGGGATTCGAACCCCTGGTACCCTTCCGGGTACGGCGGTTTTCAAAACCGCTGCCTTCGACCACTCGGCCACTCCTCCAAATACGTATATCGACTGCGTTTTCTGCCACCTCCCTCGGCGTTTGTCAACGTCGCTGCCGAGGTCGACCTCCCGCGGGCATGCCGGCGACGCTTCTTGGCATGCGGAACGTCTAGCTCTGCGGGCTCGCCAGGGGGTGGCGCGACGGGCTCGACGGGCTCGACGGGCCCTTCCTGCTGCCTGGAACGGCCGGCCTGGTACGCCTGCACCTCCATGTCGTCCGGAAGCGGGCGCTCGCCGATCCTTTCTTCACGGGACGAGATTTCAAGGATCCCACCGGAGTCTCCCTCTCCGGATCGGTCAGGTCGAGGTCCTCCCCGACCTGGCTGCGCACCTCGGTGAGGCAGAACTACCACGAGCCCATCGCGCTTGCACCAGCGAAGGCCCAGGCGCATCCGGCTCGGCGGTGGAGGCGCGTGGACAGCCCGCTCTGTCCTCCGGCGCCTCCGGGCCGCAATTCGTGAAAAACGCTGCGCAGATTTTTCAACGGCACCGGGGGCCATCCGGAATGGTCGCCGGTGCGCGCACCTTTATGGCCTCTGCGATTTGCTCGCGAAGTTCGTCGGCGAAGGGGCTTGACGCCAAGATCATTTTCTACCCATGAATCGGCCCCACGGGAGGGCCACGCCATGAGCGAACCATTCACAAGGGCACCGCCGGAGCTCACCGCGCAGCTCGTGCAAAGTAATTTCACCCGGGTCAAAATGGAAGAGGCGGAGCTCCGGAGCGCGTCAGGCCCGCGCGCGGTCTTCGTGAAAACCACGCTCGACCGGGCCCGATTCGACGGCGTGCGTCTCCCGGACGCCGACGTCCGCCGGGCCCATTGCATCGAGGCCGTGTTTGCGGACGCGGAACGACTACCGCTGCGAAACGAGGCAAGATGAGCACCGATCCCCTGCACACGCGCACCCGCTGGCGATTCCTGCTACCGGGGCTTGTTTCCGTAGCGCTCGTGGCGAGCTGCAATGGCGACGAGGAGCCCACCGTTCGAGATGATCCGGGCAACCCGACACACGCGGGCGGCAACGGCGGCGCCGAAGGAAATGGCAACGGCGGCACTGCGGCCTCGGGCGGGACCGGCGGGACCGGCGGCGCCCCCGAATGCATGGCGAATCTCGACTGCGACGACAGCAATGCGTGCACGGTGGACGAATGCGACGGCGGCACCTGCACGCGCGAACCGGTGAACATCGACGATGACGACGCTTGCACCGCGGACTCCTGCGAGCCGACGATCGGCCCGAACCACGTTCCGATTGGCACGGACGACGGCGACGCCTGCACGATCGACGCCTGCCATCCATTGACCGGTATCAGTCACACGCCGGTCGACATCAACGATGGCGACGCCTGCACGATCGACGCCTGCGATCCGGCTTCCGGCGTCATGCACATGGAGGTGGACGTCGACGACGACAATGTGTGCACCGTGGATTTCTGCGATCCGGCCTCCGGCGTCGAACACACGCCGATCGACATCGATGACGGCAATGCCTGCACGACCGATTCCTGCAATCCGGCCTCCGGGGTCAGCCACGCGGCGGTCGAGATCGATGATGGCAATGCTTGCACGACCGATTCCTGCAATCCGGCGACCGGTGTCCTTCACGTCCCGGTGAACGTCGAGGACGGGAATGCGTGCACGAACGACGCGTGTGATCCGATGACTGGCGTCATGCACACGCAGATCCCCTGCAACGACGGCAATGCCTGCACGAGTGACACATGTAACCCTGCCACGGGCTGCGTGTTCACCCCCGTCGTGTACTTCCGCGAGGTGTTTACCGACAACAGCAAGGGCTGGGTACTCGGACCCAACTGGCAGATCGGGCCGGCGATCTCGAATCCGACGATTCCACCGCCGCCAATCGTGAACCCGGATCCGACGACCGATCATACCCCCACCGCGGACAACGGGTTGGCAGGCGTGCTCATCGGTGGGAACCTCGCCGGCGTCGTCCAGGGTCCGTATGTCATGACGAGCCCCGCCATCGACATGAGCGGGGCCTCCGGCGCCGTGACCCTCGAATTCTGGCGCTACCTCAACAGCGATTCTCCGCCGTACATGAATTCGACGATCGAGGTCTTCAACGGCAGCACGTGGGTCCAGATCTACGGCGTACCCGCGAACGGGGCGGAACCCAAGGCAAGGGACGCGGTGTGGACGAGATTCCAGTACGACATCTCTGCACAGGCCGCCGGCAATGGTCAGTTCCGCGTCCGCTGGGGGTATCAGGTGATGTCGCAGGGCGCGCTGACGTGCTCGAGCTGGAACATCGACGACATCCGCATCCTGCCCGGCGCGCCAGGCGTCTGTCCGTAGCCGCCGCGCTCGCTAGGCTAGCGGAGCCATTCGCGGGTGAAATAACGATCCCAGCTATCGGCCAGGATCGCGACCACCGGGCCCTGGAGGTCGCCGCTCGCCGCCACGCGGAGCGCCGCGACCACGGCGGCGCCCGAGGAGCCGCCCACGAAGAGACCTTCCTCGCGGATCAATCGACGCGTCATGAGAAATGCGTCCTCGTCGCTGACGGTGATCGCCTCGTCGACGACCGTGCGGTCGAGCAATTCCGGCGGCCGGCTCGCGCCGATGCCCTCCATGCGGTAGGGCCCGTCGGGGCCGATTTCGCCGGTCTCCACCCAATGCGCCAACACCGAGCCGCGCGGGTCGGCGAGGACGATTCGTACACCCGGGGCGAGGCGCTTCAAATACCGGCCGACGCCCGTGATCGTGCCACCCGTGCCCGCGCCGGCCACGAATGCGCCGATCTTGCGGCCCATCGAAACCAGGATCTCGGGGCCCGTGGTCTCCTCGTGCGCCCGGATGTTCGCCGGGTTCCGGAACTGGTCGGTCAAGAACCAGCCCTCCGTCTTCGCGAGGCGCTCGGCCACGTTGCGGAAATTGTCGGGGCTATCCGGGGGATCGTTCGGTGTGATGTGGAGGCGCGCCCCGAGCGAGGAGAGCGCGGCGCGTTTGTCGACGCTCATTTTCTCGGGCATCACGCAGACGAGCTCGTAGCCGCGGACCGCCGCCATGAGCGCGAGGCCCATGCCCGTATTGCCGGCCGTGGCCTCGACGAGGGTCGCGCCGGGCTTGAGCTGGCCGCGCTTTTCGGCGTCCTCCACGATGGCCCGCGCGATGCGGTCCTTGATGCTGCCGCCGGGATTCAGGTGCTCGCATTTGACGTACACCGGCACGGGAAGGCCCTTGCCGATACGCTTGAGCGGCACGATGGGGGTATGGCCAATCTCGTCGAGGATCGTCCGCGTCTTCGTCGTCATCGTCCCGCGCGGGCCCTGCCCGCCTCGCCATTCGGTGGTGCGGCCTGCCAAACCTCCCCCAGCCAAGTGACCGCATCGGCGCATTGCCCCCGCGTCCGCGGTCGTCCCCCATCCCTCTCGTAAGGTCCCGCGACGAACGCGATATCCCGACCCCGCGCCTCCCAGACGACAGGGCCGAGCGTATCCCGCTCCCGGCAACCTTTCCCATACTTGCGCGCGAAAAGCTCCGCGACCTCGGCCACGTCCGCCGCCGTATCCATGCGGAGCCGGAACGCCACGACGAAGAGCCGCTTTGCGCCCTCCTCGCGCGCCGCCACCATGAATCGATCCCCGCCCCACCCCGCCGCGCCATCCCGCGCCTGCGCGCGGCTCCCGACGTCCTCCAGCAGAATCCGGAGCCCCTGCTCGCCCACCACGTCGTCGATGAGCACCCGATACCCTTGCCGCGCGAGCGCGCCGAGCACCGGCGGCGCGACGACCTCGGCCGGCTCGCGCGCGAGGAATTTGTCGACGTGTAGCAATTGCTCCGTCGTCTCGGGCATCGCTCGCCAGGCCTCGTCGACCGCGGGCCAATCGCCGCGGCGGCGCAATGCCTGGATGAATGCGAAGCCGTCGGTGTAGGGCGAGATCAGCGAGGAGGTGATGGCGCGCGGGGTCTTCTGGCCGATGTCGGACATCGCGGTCGACGCGACGAATGCGAATCGCACCTGCTCTTCGGTCATCTGGAAGGCCGAGCCGAGCGTGACGTCGAGCATCGCGCTCGTGGCGTCGCCCTCGATGACCGAATGCACGGCCGAGAGGCGATCGCTCGCGCCCGGCGCGTATTCGACCATCGGCGCGAGCGGGAACGTCTGATCGGCGAGGGCGTGGGCGAGCTCGTGCGCGAGCGTCTCCTCGGCCTCCGCTTCGCCGAGGTCGTCGGCGAGGTACATCGCGCCGTCTTCCGGATCGTAAAAACCCGCGATGCGCCCGCCGAGCAGAGCCAAGGCGCCGGCGACGAAGTCGTACTCCGCAGGGACCACGTCGAGCGCGGCGAGAAACTCGCCCTGCGCGACGAGCGCGTCCTTCGGCGTGTCCTCTTCGACCGTCTCGCGGATGCGGCGGAGCATCGTGTCGCGATCGAGGACCTTGCCCGGCACGGTCCGCTTGATCGGTAGGCCGCGCGCACGCGCGACGCGCTGGAGCATCCTCTGCACCGCCGCCGTGCTCTCGGCGTCGGGCGGGGACTCGTCGTCCAGGTTGATCTCCCTGGGCTGGGCAGGGGCCGGATGGCTGGATCGTTCCGGCGCGGGAGCGCGCGAGGGCGGCGAGGAGGGGCCACAGCCGGAGACGAGCGCGAGGGCGACGGCCCCGAGCCAGGCTCGCTTCACGGCACAGCCCCCACGCCCGCAGCCGCGTCCTCGCGCAACGCGCGGATGGCCTTGGCGTAACGAGCGACGCGCTCGTCGAAGGAGAGGTCCCCCGCGCCCGACGCCGCGTTGAACACGGCCGAGCCTGCCACGAGCACACGCGCGCCGGCGCGGACGACCTCGCGCGCGGTGCCGACCGCGACGCCGCCGTCGATCTCGAGGTCGACGGCGAGGCCCTGCGCGTCGATCGTGCGCCGGAGCGCGTCGAGCTTGGGCAAGGCGCTCGGGATGAAGCGCTGGCCGCCGAAGCCCGGGTTCACGCTCATCACGAGCACGAAGTCGCAGTCGGCGAGCACGTAGCGGATCGACTCCTCCGACGTGTGCGGGTTCAAGACGATGCCGGCCCTCTTCCCGAGGGCGCGGATTTGCTGGAGGGTGCGGTGCAGGTGGGGCGATGCTTCCACGTGCACGCTGATGAGGTCGGCGCCGGCCTTCGCGAAATCCGCGACGTAGCGCTCGGGCTCGACGATCATGAGGTGCACGTCGATCGGCAACTTCGTCGCGGCGCGGACCGCTTGCACGACGAGCGGGCCGATCGTGATGTTCGGCACGAAGCGCCCGTCCATGACATCGACGTGGATCCAGTCGGCGCCCGCGGCCTCGACGGCGCGGACCTCCTCGGCGAGGCGACCGAAATCTGCGGAAAGTATCGAGGGGGCGATGCGGATTGCGTCGCGACTCACGGGGCTACGGCTAGCATGTTTTTGCAGTGGGGTCCCTAGCCCAAGAGCGGCTACCCTGGGGCAGCCCGAGCCGGGCTCACGCAGGAGGCGCCGTGGAGCTGACGACGAGACCTCTCAAGAAGTCCGACTACGACGAGATCGTACGCGTGATCGACCGCTGGTGGGGCGGCCCCACGAGCGCGCTCGCGCACCCGATCTTCTTCTACGAGCTCGGAAAGCTCGCGCGGGTCGTGGAGCACGACGAGCAGCTCGTGGGCTTCCTGTTCGGGTTCATCGCGCCCGAAGGGCCGGTCGGTTACGTGCACATCGTCGGCATCCATCCCGACTACCGCCGCCGCGGCGTCGCGCGTCTGCTCTACACCGCGTTCGAAGCCGACTGCGACGCGGCCGGTTGTCGCCTGATGAAGGCGATCACCACGCTCGGCAACGAGGGCTCGGTGCGCTTCCACGACGCCCTCGGCTGGTCGAGGGCCGAGGTCGAGGACTACGCGGGCCCGGGACGTCAACGGATCGTGTTCACGAAGGAGCTCGCCGCTCGTTGATGCTTTCGCCCCTTGGGCGTAAGGTTTCTCTCGCATCTTCCTCCTGCTCCCGTTCGCGCGAGGTGACGATGAGAACAAGCTTGGTCGTGGCGATAGGGCTCGTTTCGCTCGTGGGATCAGTGATCGGCGCCTGCGCGAAAGGCAGCTCGGGTACGGGCAGCGGCGGCGAGGGCGGCGAGGGCGGCGAGTGGAGCGGGCCGGGGCCCGCGTCGAACAGCTCGTCGTCCGCGAGCGGCATGGGCGGCATGGGCGGCATGGGCGGCGGCGCGGTGAGCTCGTCGGGGAGCGGCGCGGGTTCGTCCTCGTCGTCGTCGTCGTCCGCGAGCGGATCCGGCGGCGGCGGCGCGTGTGGCGAGACGCCCTGCAAGCTCGTGTCGCCGCAGTGCGGGTGTGCAGCCGGCGAGATGTGCACGATCGACGGCACGGACGTGCGTGCGTGTGTGCCCGCGGGCAGCGTGCCGATCGGCGGGCTCTGCGACATCGACAACGACTGCGCGGCCGGCGGCATCTGCCTCGCGACGACGCCGACGATCAGCACGTGCGGCGAGTTCTGCTCGACCGACGCGCAGTGCACGGCGCCGGGCGGCCTCTGCGTGGTGAAGCTCAACAACGGCAGCGGCGGCCAGGTCGCGGGCGTCACGCTCTGCTCGGAGAACTGCAACGCCACGACGAACGTCGGCTGCGCGGCGGGCACGGGCTGCACGTTCGGACGCGAGGCGGCGGGGCAGATGCGGCTCTACACGACGTGCCGCGAGGCGGGCAGCGGCACGCAGAACTCCGCGTGCACGGACGACACCGATTGCGCGGCGACGTACGGGTGCTTCAACACGGGCAGCGTGAGCGAGTGCTTGAAGTACTGCAACGTGAACGCAGCGAGCTGTCCCTCGGGCGCGACCTGTACGCCGATCACGATCGGCAACGACCAGGTAGAAGTGATCATCGGCAACGTGACGTACGGCGCATGTCTGTAAAACTCGGCTTCCAGGGTAGCGAGCGGCTGCGGGAGATCGGCCTGTTCGGCGGGCTCGGCGACGAGGTCTTGCAAGACCTGTCGGGCTCGCTCGATCTGATCGAGCTCCCGCCCGGCTCGGTGGTGTTCCGCGAGGGCGACAGCGGTCGCGAGATGTTCGTCTTGCTGGACGGCGAGATGGAGGTCTTGAAGCAGTCGAAGCGCAAGCACGAGACGCGCGTGGCCGTGCTCGGCCCGGGCGATTGGTTCGGCGAGATGTCGATCCTCGACGTGCTGCCGCGCTCGGCGACGGTGCGCGCCGTGGCGCCCTCGAGGCTCTTGCGGATCACCGCGCACGACCTCGACTCGCTCTACCGGCGCGACCTGCGCGCCTACTCGCTGCTCGTGCTGAACATCGCGCGCGAGATGTCCAGACGCCTGCGCGTCTGCGACAACCTGCTCGCCGAGCTCGTCGCCAACGTGATCGACGAGTACACCCGGCCAAACCGGAACGGCTAGCCACGCCTCGACGCACCTCACCCCCGCACGTCTCCCTCTCTTGCAACGGAGAGGGGACGGGGGTGAGGGCGTCTATCCGCCTCGTCTACTTGCCGCGCGCGCCGCCTGCGCCGCCTGCGCCGCCTGCGCCGCCACCGCCGCCGGCACCACCTTCGCCGCCAGCACCACCTTCGCCGCCTGCGCCACCGGCACCACCGGCGCCGCCCTCTCCGCCTGCGCCGCCTGCGCCGCCTGCGCCGCCACTGCCGCTGGAGCTGGAGCTATTCGCGCCGCCCGCTCCACCGGAGCCGCCTTCGCCACCCGACCCGGTGGGACCGCCGTCCCCCTCGTAACCGCCGCCCGAGCCACCCACGCCGCCCGCGGACCCGGATGCGCCGCCGCCCCCACCGTTGCCCGCCCCGTCGGACGCGCCCGCGCCCGCGCTGCCTGTCTCGGTGGCTCCAGGCGGATCGGGTTGCGGGTTGAAGGAACACGCCGCGACGGCGAGGTTCGTGACGACGAAGAGGACGAAGAGCTTTCGCATGGCTGAGGACGCTGTGCCGCAACCATCATGCCATGACGTCCAACGTCGTTTCCACTGAGGAAACGGGCGCATGTGCGGCACAGCTTGGCACGTCTCCGGACGCCCGGATCGCGCTCACCGTTGGCACAGGTGCAGCGCTCGCGAGGGGCGCGCGGCGCGGTATCGTGAGGCCCGTGAACGAGCAAGAGTGCACGATCCCCGCGCGCCTGGCCGCTGTGCGCGCGCGCATCGACGAAGCTGCGATCCGAGCCGGGCGGAGCCCGGGCTCGGTGCGGCTCGTCGCGGTGTCGAAGACCAAGCCGGTCGAGGCGATCCGCGCCGCGTACGACGCAGGTCAACGCGACTTCGGCGAGAACTACGTGCAAGAGCTGGCCCAGAAAGCCGCAGCGCTCGCGGACCTGCCGGAGCTCAGGCTGCACTTCATCGGCGCGCTCCAGCGCAACAAGGCGAAACAAGCCGCGAGCGTGGCCGCCGTCATCCACACGGTGGACCGTGAAGAGCTCGCGACAGAGCTCGACAAGCGCGCCGGCGCGCTCGGGCGCAAGCTCGACGTGCTGCTCGAGGTGAACGTCGGCGGCGAGGCGTCGAAGGCCGGATGCGCGCCCGAGGCTGTTCCTCTGCTCCTCGAAGCGGCGCGGCGTGCCGAGCATCTGCGCGTCGTCGGGCTCATGGCGATCCCGCCCTACCTCGACGATCCCGAGGCCGTCCGCCCGTACTTCGCGCGCCTGCGCGCGCTGCGCGACACGCTCGAAGCGCCCGCGCTCTTGCCCGAGCTCTCGATGGGCATGTCCCACGATTTCCACGTGGCGATCGAGGAGGGCGCGACGATCGTCCGCGTCGGTTCGGCCATCTTCGGCGCCCGATAGCCTTCGCAGACGAGCCGGCCTAGAGTTCGATTATCCCCATGCGTGGTCCTCTCCGTTCCATCGCTCCCACGCCGAGCGTGCTCGCTTGCGCCGGGGCGATCGGCCTCTTCGGTTGCGCGCCGGCCATGCCCGCGTCGATGGGCCATCCGCTGCTCGGCTCGACGTCGCCGCCGTTTCACGAGACCGCGATCGACGACCGCTCGGTCGATGTGCCGGGCACGCTCCGCACGCACGTGACCGTGATCGACTTCTGGGCGTCGTGGTGCGGCTCGTGTCAGCAGACGATGCCCGCGCTCGAACGGCTCTATCAGGATCGACGCGCCGAGGGGCTCGTGGTCGTGGGCGTGAGCGTGGACGACAGCGCGGACGAAGCCGCGCGCGGGGCCGAGGCGTTCGGCGTGTCGTTCCCGATCGTGCACGATACCGGACACGGGCTTCAGGACGCGTTCGGCGTGTCGGAGGTGCCGACGACGTTCGTGGTCGATCGGTCGGGGACGGTGCGCTTCGTGGGGCGTGATCCGTCGAGCATTCAGCGCGCGGTGGTCGCGCTCCTGGACCGGTGACATGACGGCCCGGCGAAGTCCTCGCGGCGGCGACAAGGACGCGGGCCCGACGCTGTTCGAGGCCGCGCTGAAGCGTGACCCGAAACTCGCGGAGCTCGTGCCGCTCGCCGAGCGGATGCGACCACGCGCGCTCTCGGACCTCGTCGGGCAAGAGCATCTCGTCGGCGAGGGCAAGCTGCTCGCGCATGCGATCGCGGCGGATCGGGTGCCGTCGATGATCCTGTGGGGGCCGCCTGGATCGGGCAAGACGACGCTCGCGCGGATCGTGGCGGAGTCGACGCGGGCGCGGTTTGTCCCGTTCAACGCGGTGCTCGGCGGTGTGCCGGAGCTCAGGCAAGTGATGGCCGCGGCGAAAGAGGCACGCGCGTACGAGGGGAAGCGGACCATCCTGTTCGTCGACGAAATCCACCGGTTCAACCGCGCGCAGCAGGACGCGTTCTTGCCGCACGTGGAGGACGGGACGATCACGCTGATCGGCGCGACCACGGAAAACCCTTCGTTCGCGGTGAACGCGCCGCTCTTGTCGCGGTGTCGCGTGTTCCGTTTGAACCTGCTCGACGAGAAGGGGATCACGGAGCTTCTCCGACGCGCGCTCGCATCGCAGGAGGGGCTCGCGGGGTCGGTGGGCGCGGACGAGGAGGCGATCGAGGCGATCGCGAAGCTCGCGAGCGGCGATGCGCGCAGAGCGCTGACGACGCTGGAGATCGCGTCCGACGAGGCGAAGCGCGAGGGCCGCGCGCGCGTCACGCGCGAGGACGTCGTGCAGACGAGCGGGCAGAAGACGCTGCTCTACGACAAGGCGGGGGAAGAGCACTACAACGTCATCAGCGCGTTCATCAAATCGATGCGCGGATCGGATCCGGACGCGGCGATCTACTGGCTGATGCGCATGCTCGAGGCGGGCGACGATCCGCTGTTTCTCTTGCGGCGCATGATGATCTTCGCGAGCGAGGACGTGGGCAACGCGGACCCTCGCGCGCTCGACGTGGCCGTCGCGGCGGACGCGGCGTTCCAGCGGGTGGGGATGCCCGAGGGGATCTACTTCCTCTCGCAGGCGGCGCTCTACCTCGCGTGCGCGCCCAAATCGAACGCGTGCAACATGGCGTGGAAGGCGGCGCAGGAGGTCGTGCGCGAGAGAGGCAGCCTGCCCGTGCCGATGAAGCTACGCAACGCGGTGACAGGCCTCATGAAGCGCGAGGGATACGGGACGGGATATCGCTACGCGCACGACGAGAAGGGCGGCGTCGCGTGGGGCGAGACGTACCTGCCGGACGAGATCGCAGGGACGCACTTCTACGAGCCGACGGAGCGCGGCTACGAGAAGGTGATCGCCGAGCGCGTGCGATGGATACGCGCGCAGCAATCTCGTCACGACGAAGAAGAAAACACCCCCGAGGGCGAGGCCTCCCCTCCCCTCTCCCGAGAGGGGGGTTTGGGGGCGCAGCTCGGCTCGTCCGAGCGGAGCCCCCAAGCGTCGAATGAGGGGTCGGGGGTGAGGGAGTCGTCCGATCCGAAGGCTCAGTCGTCGAGCGCCGACAAAGCCGACTGAAGCTCCGAAAGCGCGTGTGAATCGCCCTTCCCGCGCGCCCGCGTGACGCCCTCTTCGAGCCACTCGCGCCCCGCATCCACGCGCCCTGCCTTCACGAGCATCTGCCCGCACATGAGGTACTGCGGCACGTAGTTCGGATCCATGTCGCGGAGCTGTGTGTAGGTGCGAAGCGCGTCGTCGATCCGATCCGCTCCCGCGTACTCCATCGCGAGCGCGTACCACGCGAAGGGATCCTTCGATCCCTTCTGGATCATGCTCTCCAGGACCGCGAGGCGCTTGCTCATGACCCCGACTCCACGAGACCGATGAACGGCAAGTTGCGGTAACGCTCGGCCCAGTCGAGCCCGTAGCCCACGACGAACTTGTCTTCGATCGTGAAGCCCAGGTAGTCGATCGGCACCTGGATGCGCGTGCGCGCGGGCTTGTGCAGGAGCGCGCAGACCTTCACGCTCGCGGGCTTGCGCGTGCGGAGCAGGTCGAGCAGGTGCGCGATCGTCAGGCCCGTGTCGACGATGTCCTCGACGATGAGGACGTCGTCGCCCTCGACGGGCTTGGTGAGGTCGTGGGTGATTTGCACGACGCCCGAGGACTTGGTGCCCTCGCCGTAGCTGCGCACGCCGAGGAACTCGACGCGCATCGGCAGATCGATGTGGCGCGCGAGGTCGGAGGTGAAGACGAAGCTGCCCTTGAGGACGCAGACGAGGACGAGGTTGCGCCCCGCGTAGTCGCGCGTGATCTCGGCGCCGAGCTCGCGCACACGCTGCGCGATGCTGTCGGCGTCGATCATCGTGGAGACGTTGGTGGCCATCAGGAGCGCGAGCTAGCACCGGCGGCGCGGGGCGCCTAGGTGGACGTGAAGCGAGCGCGCTCCCGGTGGATCCGACGGCGCGTTATGCTGCCTGCATGGCGCCTCAGCCGACCGAGGATGAGCGGGTGATCCTGAACGGGATGACGTGGCAGGACTACGAGAGGCTGCTCGCCGACCGTGGGGATCAAGCTGGCGCGCGCATGGCGTTTCTCGACGGGACGATCGAGCTGATGCGTTCGTCCTTCCACCATGAAGGGGTCAAGAAGACGCTCTGCCGGCTCGTTGAGGCCTACGCGGATGAACGAGGGCTCGATCTCAACGGATACGGCTCCTGGACGCTGAAGAACGCGCTCGTCGGGCGAGGGCTGGAGCCGGACGCGTGTTACGCGCTCGGCGTGCCGGGTGGCGACCTCCCACAACTGGCCATCGAGGTCGTGTGGACGAGCGGAGGCCTGAACAAGCTCGACATTTACCGGAGCCTCGGCGTGGGCGAGGTGTGGATCTGGGAGCGAGGTGCGGGCTTCTCGGTTCACGTCCTCAGGGACGGTCGGTACGAGAAGGCGACGAGGAGTGCTCTCCTGCCGGAGCTCGACCTGGCACTGCTCCAGAGCTTCGTTGAATCGCCGAACCAGAGCCAAGCCGTGCGGGCGTTCCGGGAAGCGCTGCGAGGGTCGACGGGCGGGTGACCACGGGTCCCGGCCGGGTGACCACAGGTCCCGGCCGGGTGACCATGCGTCCTGGCGAGGTGACCATGGGTCCCGGCCGGGTGACCATGCGTCCCGGCCGGGTGACCATGCGTCCTGGCGAGGTGACCACGGCTCTCGGCCGGGTGACGGTGGGTCCTCGCGCGGCCGACACGCATGGGCTCGGCTGTCAACGCAAATGTGCGTAACGGCGGCGCGGGGTCGAGTTGCCTCGTTGGGCAAGCCTGCGTCTCGCAACACGAATCCGACGTACACTTGTCTTGCTCGTTCCGTCCGGGTCGTGTAGTTCGCCATGTCCATGACCGTAAGGAACTTCTCTATGTGGACTGGCTTCACGATGGCCCGACCTGCCCGCGCTCGCTGGAGCGCACCTCTGCTCCTGGCGAGCATGCTCATGGGCGTTGCATGCGCCCCAGCACCCGAATCCGAGGGCGCCGCCCCGACCGACGACGCTGTCGCGGAAGCGCAACAGGCTTTTTCGTTCGTCGGCGTCGAGCGGATCATCCCGCTCCGGTTCGTGCAGCTCGTGCCCTCCGGCTCGACGGAGAACCTGACCTACGACGAAATTCTCAACATGGTGGAGCGGGCGAACCGCACGTGGCGGCCGGCGGGCGTCCAGTTCACGATCCGGTCCAGCTCGTCGTTCACGGTCACGAAGCTGCTCAAACCGGCGACCGACTACGCCCCGGGGAGTGGCCCGAACGACAACCCGCCCGAGTGGGTCGAATACACATGGGCCGAGGTTCGTGATGAGCTCCAGCAGATCTACCCCAACCTGAGCTCGACGACGTTCAGCGACAGCACACTGAAGAACGCGAGATCCTGGCTCACGGCAGCCGCGGCGCTCGTAGGGGATCCCACGAACTATGTCGTGTTCATCACGACCGACAGTAGCAGTTCGGGGACCTTTCCGTGGGCGGGCCCTGCCGTGCACTTCCAGCAGAAAACCACAAGCAGCGGAGAGGTGGTCGCCTTCCCCCACGAGATCGGCCATACCCTCGGCCTCCTGCATTCAGACGAAGTCGGGGCCTCGGGGGCGACCGATCCGGAGAACCCCTCCCAGGACGTCCCCCGATGGAAGTACTGGGATCTCACGTACCTGCCGGGCAGCACGTTTTTTTCCACTCCGCATACGTTGTTCCACAGCCGTGCGGACGCCCAGAACCACGCAGCGTTCGCGACCTTGCAGCCCATCTACAAACTTACGAACTGCGACTGGGACTCGTCGGGCAACGTGGGCTGCGACCTCGGCGATGCGGATGGCGACGACACGGTGATGAACCCGCCGGGGTTCTACTTCCAAGGCGATTCGTCCACCCTGGGCTACAACATCATGAACGGGCCGACACCAACCGGCGCATTGTACAAGGTGCCGAGCGATTCGCAGGTCGAGCTCGTGCGGGAGTACCTGCGCTTCGACATCCCGGTCTCGCCGGACTACTGGACGAACCTCACCGCCGGCATGACCGGGACGCCACCGGCGCTCCGCGGAAACCGGCCGTACCTCGGCCTGGCCCAGCCGCGGGATACGACCTACCGCCTGGACTTCGACAACGACGGGCGCCGCGACCTCGCCGTGTGGGACCCGCCGGCGGCGGGCTCCACCGGCAACGGCACGTTCAAGATCTGGCTCTCGAACACCCCGACCGTCGTCCAGACCGTCCCGTTCGGGCTCCACGGTGATATCCCCGTTCCTGCGGACTACGACAACGATGGAATCACCGACCTCGCCATGTTCCGCCCCGGGGTGAGCTGGTCTAACAACCTGGCGGAATGGCACATCTGCACCGGGACGAATTGCGGCACCGGCTTTGTGAGGAGCGTCCAGTTCGGGTCGCGCTCGGACATCCCGATGCCGGGCCACAACCTGGTCGACAATGCCGGCGCGGATCTGCTCGTCTGGGACCGCAACGGCCGAAAGTTCCACTGGCGGTCGCTCGCGGGCACGACGCCGCCGGACGAACAGGAGATGGGGCTCGGGGTCCGGCTCGTGCCGATCGTGGCCAAGCTGAGCAACGCGTCCACGCCGGATCTGGCCGTGTACGACATGGAATCGGCGGTGCTGACGTGGTTCGACGCTCACGATACGACTCCGGTGAAGCGCCAGCAGACGCTGTCCTCCGACTTCATCCCCGCGGCCACGGGGACACCCACGCAGCGGGCCGCGGTGGTGCCGCTCGTCGGGATGAAGCTCGCGTCCGGGCAGGACCGGCTCGCCTTCTTTCTGCCGGGAGAAGGTCGCTGGACGCTGCTCACGCCCGATACCCCCGCGACGAACGGCGCGGTGACCTCGTTCACGCCCAACACGTGCCAGTTCGGAATGCAGGTGACGGACCTCCCGGTGCCTGGCATCGACATGAGCGACGACGGCGAGTCCGACTTGCTGATCTGGCGAACGATTGGCAATGACGGGGAGCTCCATTGGAGGACGAGCGGGTGCGGCGCCGACGACTGGTGGGGGTACTCGACACCCGAGCGATCGCGCGTGCACACGGTCCCCGTGGCAGACATGTCGTCGCCGCCGGATGGCAAGCCGGACCTGATGGTGCTGGAGCCGGACGACGGCGGGAACGTGATCCGGGTCCTCGACTCGAACACCGGGTTCACGACGTGGATCCCCGGACTCCCGACGCTCGCCACGGCGCGCTCCGTAATGCTCTGATCCCACGGGCCGGGGCGGCGGCGCTCGAAGGCGCCGCCCCCCGAACCCGCCCGCCGCCCTGACGCACTCTTTACACCCCACCCCCTCCCTCGTACCCTGGAGAACCGCCGATGTCCGAACACACCCTCGCCAGCCTGGCCAGCGCGCTCGGGGCGCCCGATCCCGCGCTCCTCGATGCATTGCTCGACGGCACCACCGAGGCGCAGCTCGTCGCCAAGGGGAAACACATCGCCTCATCGCGCGTCCTCACCGACGTGCGGCGGCTTTATGCGCTCGCGTATTCGTTCTGGGAATCGGCCACGGTCGCGCAGAAAGAGACGCTCCGGGGTTTTTCGGCGGAATTGCTCTCGGTCGCCGTGCATCAGGCGATCGCGCTCGATGCCATGCTCATCGAGCACGAGGAGCGGGGAGATTCGCGGGGGGCTTCTCGCGCGACGCGCGACGCGGCGCTCCGGGAGGCCTTCGAGAAGGCGCTGACGCTGCGGGATCAGGCGCATTCCATCCTGCTCAAGGTCGCAGGCAATGCCGCGGCCGCCGAGGAAGAGGTGAATCAGGCCGTGGGGACGGCGGAGGATCCGGCGGCCCTCGCGCGGGGGCTCGGCGCCCTCATCGCCCTCGCGAAGAAGTATGTCGACGAGCCGGCCGGGCCCGTGAAGATCCGCGCGGAGATCCTGCGATTGGATCACGATTACATCGCGAAGATCGAGGCCGCCGCCGACACACTCGCGACCACGGCCCGGGCCGCCTCGGCGCGGCCCGCGGGAGAGAAGGTGACGCAAGGGTCGCTCGATCGCGCCGATGGCGTGAATCTGATGCTGCTCACGCACATCATCAGCGCCTTCGAGAATGCCCACGAGCAGGACCCGACCATTCCACGCCTCGTGCCGATCTCGACCCGCCGGATGTTCGAGCGGAAGGTGAAAAAGAAGAGCTCCGACGAGGGCTCGGCGGGCGCAATTTCGTGATGGTCACCGGAAAAGAGCCGCTCCCCGAGCACCTGACGAGCCGCATGACCCTGACCGTCCGCTTTTGCGAGACGGACCTCATGGGCATCGTGCATCACGCGAACTACCTGACCTACTTCGAGGCCGGCCGCGTCGACTGGCTCCACCGGCGCGGGGTCTCCTACGAAAAGTGGGTCGAGATGGGCATCCACCTCCCCGTCGTCGAGGCAAAGCTCCGCTACCGGAAAGCCGCGCGCTTCGACGAGACGCTCGTCGTGGAGACCACGTGCGCCGAAGTGACGCGTGTGACCGTGCGCTTCAGCTATCGCATCCTGCGCGGCGCGGACGTGCTCTGCGAAGGCGAGACGCTGCTCGCGTGCGTGGGCAACGAGCTCACGCCGAAGCGTTTGCCGGTGGAGATCGCTGCAGTGTTTCGGAGCCCCGAGACGCTTTAGTTCGAGGTTCCACCCGCATCCGGCGCTCCCGCATCGGGGACCTCGCCGAACGTGAAACGCGCCGGGATGTCGAGCGTGCTCGCCGGGCCGATGCGGTCGCCGAGGAACGTGCGCCACTGGATCACGTAGCGGCCGCGCAACGTGCCGATCACGTAGCGCTGGTCGTTCGGCGGGACCGCGACGACGGGCACGCCGTCGACGAGCACGTACGCGAGCATGTCGGACGCGTTCACCGCGACGAACCCTTCGCCCGGCGCGAGCGGATCCGTGGGCGGCGGGAGCTGGAGCGCCGACGAACGGAACGCCGTGACTTCTTCGCGCGTGAGGAAGACGCCGCCAGGCGAAGCCGGAAGGCCGCTCGGCTGGTACGTCGAGCCGGGCGGAGGCACGAGCGTGTCGTTCGTCGGGATGTCGGTGCGGCGCGTGATCGTGGTGATCTCGAAGTCGATGCCGCCGCCGTCCTGCCACGTGTACGCAGCCGCGAGCGGGACCTCGCCGCCCTGACAAACCGACGTGCGCGGATCGACGCCGACGATCTCCACGAGCGCGCGGCAGAGCAGCGCTCCGCCCTCGCCGATCTCCGCGGACTTGCCGAGCTCGAGCCGCACCGAGCCGAGGCTCGACGTGATCTCCACCTTGCGCGTCGGGAGCTGCAGCCGTTTGCCCTCGCCGACCGAACGCACGACGCCGGGCGAGAGGGGCGTGACGTCGACGCGCCGCTCGCCGAGCACGGTGCGCAGCGCGCCGGGCGGGACGACGCGGTAGTCGGTCGCGTCGGGCCAGAGGGCAATGTGGCCGTAGCGATCGGTGCGCGCGCGGATCTCCGAGCGCTGCGGCAGCGGCATCGCGCGCGAGGCGAACTCGATGCGCATGCGGCCCGTGTCGGTGAGGTCGATCTTCCACTTCGGCGCGGTGAGCGCCAAGGCGGCCTTGATGCCGTCCTGCGAGATTTCGGGGCCGCGGGGCGGGGGCGGGACGTTGCGCGGGCGGAAGATGGCTTCGAGCGTGGCGCCCGCGAGGTCCTTCATGGCCGGCGCCTCCGCGGGGATCGCCTCGTCGCCGCGAAGAACCCCCGGCGGCGGCGTGCCCGCGTCCGGGATGATCAGGCGGCCCGAGGGGTCGGCCATGAGGCCGATGGGCCCGCCATCGGGAACGCCGGCGTCGTGCGGCGCCTCTTCCGCCTCGGTGGCGAGGGGCGCGGGCAGGATGCTCGCGTTGGGGCTTGCGGCGTCGGTCGTCGACGTCGAGGAAGAGGACGTGCCGGGCGGCGCCTCGCACGCGGCGAGGGCCGGGAGGAGCAGGGCGAGCGCGACAGCGGATTTCATGGTTCGAGCTCGAAGGAGTGGATCACGTGGGCGCGTGGATCGAGCGGCGGCGGATCGGGGGCGTACTGGGTGTCCACGAAGACCGTCGTGCACGCGGGGTGAACGTCGAGGAACAGGTTACAGTTCGCCGGCTCGTTGTCGAAGACGGCGACGACCTCGCCGAGCCGCAAAAGCGCCGGCGCGACCTCGCGTTTGAAGACGCTGTCGGGCGTCTCGAAGGCGGGCTTCGTGACGAGCTCGGTGCCAACGACGCCGATCGGAAAGCCGAGATCACGGAGGCTCGCGAAGGATCCGAGCGCCATGTTCGGCAGATCGCGGCCCGTCAGGTACACGATGGTCGCGCCGCCGTCGTAACAAGCGCGCACGAAGTCCCGGGCGCCGGGCATCTCGATGTCGTGGCGGATGTGCGGGTCGTAGAAGAAGCGCTCGCGCCAGAAGCGGAAGCCTTCTTCGTGGAGCGTCGGCTCGCTCACGCCGATGCGTCGCAGCGTATCGACGAGGCCGTAGACCACGTCGTTGATGCCGGCGGCGGCGAGGGCGGCGGCCTCGGTCGGATGCCGCGTCCGCCAGAGCTCGGCGAGCTCGTGCAGGATCGCGACGACCCGCGGCCGGTTGTCCATGATCGTGCCATCGAGGTCGAAGACGACGACGCCCGCCCCGCGGGAGCGATCGCGCGACCGCTCCAGGACCTCGCGGAGAAGCCGCTTACGTTCCACCTCGCCGAGCCTTCGATGCGTGAAATGTGCTCCCACCGGACGGTAGCCTTGGCCCAGGTCGAGGCCCCTTGTCCAGCCGAAGGTGGCGGCCCCTGACGAACGGGTACGTAGGGGGCACACCTTCACGTCGGCACATTGTCGCCTGATCTCCTACATTTGTTGGCCCCAGGATCCAGGCTCCCTTAACGTTCTGCCCAGCCGGCGGACGTGGCACGCGAGTGGAGATCGCGGCCTCGGTTCGTCGGTTGGAGGCCCATGCGTTTTTCCAAGAAGACGGCCCTCGCGCTGACGGCCGTCGCCCTGTTCGCGTCGGGTTGCGGCAAGACGCCGAAGGACCGGCTCCAGGGGCGATGGCTCGGAGAATCGATCGAAAACGTGCCGGAGCCGCACCTCGCCAAGGCCATGGGCTGGGTGAAAGGCACGGCGTTCGAGTTCACCGGGAGCAAGGTGACAGTCACGATCCCGGCCGAATCGCCGCGCACCGGCTCGTTCCGGGTGACGGAGGCGAGCGGCGACCGCGTGCTCCTGAGCTTCCTGCGCGACGAGGGCGGCCGCGACGAGGCGGAGGTGCAGTTCGTCGGCGAAGGGCAGCTCCGGTGGAAGATCGGGGACGGTCGGGAGATCGTGCTCGTGAAGTCCGTGCAGAACTGAGGCGGGCCTCTCGGCCGTTCGGGATCCCAGTGCAATGGTGATCCTCGTCGTGTGGGCATTGACGCTCGGGACTGCGCTCGCTGGAAGCGCTTACACGACGCTCGAGCGTCGCTCGATCCGCGATACCGCCGGAGCGTTGTGGATCACGGCCGTGGGTCCGGTCCTCGGGGCCGGGCTCATGGGCAAGTACCTGGTCCTGTCGATCGTTGGTGACCCCGCGAGGCACAAGCTCTCGGCGGACTACGACATCTTCATCGGCATGGCCGCGCTGCTCGGCGTTCTCCTGGGTCCCCTCGGCTTCGTGGAAGGCCTGCGGCATGCACATCCGCTCCACGTGCCGGCACACGTAAACGTGACGCGAGGGCTCTTCTTCGCGGCCTGGACCATCTCCGCCTGCCAGACGGCGTTCCTCGCGTTTTACGCGTAGCTACCGCCGCACCCGCTCCCGCCGCACCCGAAGCCTCCGCGGCTTCTCCCCTGCCCCATCCGGCGCCAGCGTCAGCACCACATCCTCCGCGAGCGGCCCCGAAATGCGCCGCCGCGCATCCTCGATCGTCCGCACCTCGTGATCGTTCACCTTGAGCAGCCGGTCCCCCGGCTCCACGCCCGCGACCTCGGCCTCGCCGTTCGGCGGCACCATCACGACCACGATCACCTTCGACCCGCGCTCCGTCCGCTCGCCGAGCGTGAGCGCGATGCTGCCGGCGCCCTTCGCCTCGCCCTTCGCGCTCCCCTCGCCCGGCAGCGTGATGTCCACGCGTGACGTGCTCCTTCCCGCGCGCACCTTCACCGTCGTCGACGCACGCCCGAGGTCCGACGAATACGCCTCGATCGTCGCATCTCCCTCGGGCACGCCGACAAGCTTGAAGTGCCCCTCGCGATCCGTCGTGGCAACACCACGCGGCAGCGGCCCGAGCGGCAAGTACGTGGGCACCATCCCCGCCGCCACGCGCGCGCCCGCGACGGGTTCGTCGTTCGGATCGACCACCGTGCCCTCGACCTCGCCGGCCTCGGCGAGATCCACCGCGCCGACCTCCACCTCGCGGCTCGGCGCGGCGGCGACGGTGGCGATCTTCTCGTTCTGCGCCCAGTCCGGATGCGACGCGACGATCCGCACGCGGCCCGGCGCGAGGTCCTTCACCTCGAACGCGCCCTCGGCATCGCTGCGCGCGCGACGCACGCCCGCGTCCGTGTAGACCACGACCTCGGCGCCTTCGATGCGCTCGCGTCCATCACGACCCGTGACCTCGCCGCGCGCCGTGATGCCCTCGGCGAGCTCGTACGTGAGCTTCGACGGCGCGATCTCCACCTCCTCGACGATCGGCGCCTTGCTCGGACGCATGAGCACGAAGCGCAAAGGCAAACCCGCGGCGTCGGGGATCTCCACGTCGCCATCGTCGTCCGTGAAGAACGTGCGTCGCAGCGGGACCGCGGGGTCGAGCGAGACGGCGCGCACCTCGACACGATCGAGCGCATAGCCGCGATCGTCGGTCACGTGCACGACGACGGCGTCGCGCTGGCGCGGCAGGACGATCTCGACCTCCTTGCGCTCGCGATCGGGGATCTCGACGATGAGCCGCGCCGCGACGTCGCTCGGCGTCTCGGGGCGCGCGACGCTGATCAAGACCTCGTCCGGGACGGCGGCAAACGCAAAGCTGCCACTGTCGTCGGTGTAGGTGACGCGCTCGAACGTGCCGACGGCCGCGGCAATCTCGACACGCGCGCCGCCCACGGGTCGGTGATCGGCATCAACGACGCGGCCTTCGAGCGAGCCACCTTGGCGCAACACAACTTTTACGCGCGCCTCGCCGCCCGAGGTGATCGTGACGGTCTCGCTCTCGGCTTCGACGTAGTCGGGATGCCGGACGATCGCGTGCACGCGGCCGGGCGGGATCGGTTCGGCGCGGAACTCGCCGTCGGCGCGCGTGACCCACGGATCGCCGCCGCCGCCGAGCGAGGTCGCGGCGAAGGAGCCCGCGCGCGGCAAGTCGGGGATCGGGCCGGGCATCACGCCAAGCTCGCCGATGGGCAGGAGCGGCAGCGGGCCGGGCAACGCGAGATCGAAGTGATCGTCGCGGAACTCGGCCATCGCGCTCGTCTCGTCGATCGGCATGCCCTCGATGTCCACGCCGACGACCTCGATCGTCGCGCCGCCGACGGGAAAACCTCGATCGTCGACGACCTCGCCGACGAGCGCGCCGCCGCGCAGGAGCGAGACGCGCACCTCGGTGGCGTCGTCCTCGACGGGCACGGCGCTGCGCGGCACGAAGCCCGGGGCGCGCGCGCTGACGGTCGCGTAGCCGAGCGCGATCGGGCCGAGCACGACCACACCTTTCGCATCCGTACGACCGTGGATCGGGAAGGGGCTCAGGCCTTCCTCGGCGAGCACGACGCTCGCTTCCTTCACGGGCGGCGCGTCCTCGGATTCGCCGTCGGTCACCTTCACCGTGATGCGTCGGCCCGCGCCGAGCACGAGCTTCACGGGTTTCGTCACGGCGCGTTCGAGATCGACCCCGAGCTCCGTCGCGCTCACGCGTTCGCCGAGCTCGGCCTTGAGATCGTACCCGCCGCGCCGAAGGCCGACGATCCGCGCGACGCCGTTCGCATCCGCGATCGTGCTGCGCGCCGGCCAGAGCCCCGCGCCCGCGCAAAGCACACGCGCATACGGCGCGGGTTTGCCGTCGGACTCCACGACCGACACCTCGATCGCGCCGAGCCGTTCGAGCTTGATCCGCACGGGAACCGGTCCCGGGAGCACGCCCGTCCGCACGACGTCGTCGTACCCGCGCGCCGTCACGCGCACGGAAAACGGACCCTGCCCGAGCCGATCGATCCGCGCGCGACCCTCCGCGCCGGTCATGGCCACGAACGGCAGCGGATCTCCGCCCGTGACGGTGATCTTCGCGCTGGGGAACGGCTTCTCCGCCTCGTCGACGACGACGACATCGATCGCCGCGGCCGGCTGGAGCACGAGCCTCACGACGCGCTCTCCGGGCCCGAGCACGACCCGCACCGACCCTCGCGCGCGCCCCTCCGCATACGCGAGAAACCACGCTTCCCCGCGCGGCATGCTCTCGAGCGAAGCGACGCCATCGTCCCCTGCCCGCGCCTCGCCTGCGAAGTACGTGGTCCCGCCCTGGATCGAGAACAGCCGCACGAACGCGCCGGGCAGCGGCCTGTCGTGCTCGTCGACGATGGCCACGCGCACGTCGGCGTCGCGCGTGGAGAGCATCGCCGGCAGCGCGGGCGCCTGCATCACGAGGTCGAGCGCGGAGAGGCGCGTATCGAAGAGCCCCGCCGTGTAGACGAAGCACACGAGGGCGGCGAGGAGCGCGACGAGGCGTGAGGGCCAGGAGGGGTGCGGGAGGCGGGCGCTCACGTCCTCTGTTGCTAGCGCGCATGGTGTGAACGGACCAGCGGCAAGAGCCGGCCTTCAGAGGCTGATCCGTGCGCCCGTGGTCAGTCCTCTGCCCAGGGATCGATGATGCGCACTCCCGTGCGCCCGATGTCGGTCTCGTTCCGGGTGACGACCACGAGCCCATGCGCGAGCGCGGTCGCCCCGAGAAGCGCGTCGATGGCAGGGAGCATCTGTCCACGACGCTCCGCCTCGCCCTGAAGCCTGCCCCACGCGAGCGCGATGTCCTCGGTCACATCAAGCAGACGACCGGCGAACCGCTCCCGATCGCTCGACCTCGATCTCCGAGCCGACGAGCGGCGAGCTCGCAAGGAACTCGACCAGGCTCTCCTTGGGCTTCACGAGCTTCACGTAATCATCGAACGACAAGACGACCGCGGCCTCGACCCCGCGCCTCCGGATGACCTGCGGCCCATGCTTCTTGGCCTCGTCGACGACCTCGCCAAGCCGGCTCTTCGCTTCCTCGAGCCGCCACACCTTCCCCGTCCGCTTGGCCGTGCCCTTCATGATGACCTCATTCTCCCTGATGGCTGCTTCTCCGCACGCCCTACTTCCCTCCATGTCCTCGAACATGAAGGGGTAGAATCGCCCCGATGAGCACCTTACCCAACCCGGAGACCTTGGTTCGACTCTTGATCCTCCAAGCCGCGCTTGGCCTCACCGCGCTCGCTTGCGGCGCCGAGGGCGCTCAGGGCGGATCGACGAGCAGCTCGAGCAGCGCGACCGGGGGCAGCTCGGCCGGCGGCATGGGTGGAATGGGCGGCGTCGGCGGCCAGAATCAAGGCGGCGCGGGGGGACAAGGCGGCATCGATTTCACGACCGGGAGCGGCGGCGGTGCCCCCTTGGTCGACGTCGACGTGGTCATCACGGCCGACAATGCCTACAGCTTCGGATACGGCGACGTCGACGGGATCACGCATTTCACCCAGGGCACGCGCGCGCAGACGTCCGGCCAGATCTTCAATTGCGGCGAAGGACCGGAAGCCTACGTCGTGCCCGCGGCCGACGCGCCACCGTCTGCATACCTGTACATCGTGACCTGGGACGACCTCTCGGTGACGCAAGGCGTACTCGGGCAGTTCCGCCGCGGCGACGGCGCGCCCTTGTATACCGGGGATGCAAAGTTCGAGGTATGCGCGACCGGCGTCAACATGCAGGCGAGCCAAACCGGCCCCACGCAGCCCGAGATCAACGAGCAAATCGCCCTTTGCAACAGCGGCAATGGGGACGAGACCACCACGAGCGCGGGCTGGGTGAACCTCGCGGGGGCCGTGACGGCCGGCGCGATCGGTTCACTCGCGGTGGGGGAAGCCAACGATCCGGCGGCGGGCGGCTCCTTTCCTCCCACCTGCCCCACGGGCTCCGCGCCCCCCGAGGCGGCGAGCATCGACCCGGAGGCGCACTGGATGTGGTATCAGCCCGGCGGCATCGCGAATCCCTTTCAATCGACGGGATCGAACACGTTCCGCGCGTACTTGATTTTCCGCCTCGCGGCTGAGGACATCCCGGATCCCAAGTGAGCGGTCGCCTGCCTTTCCACACGTCCGGCCGCCCTACTATGTCCTCGAGCATGAAGGCGATGTCCCTGTTGGGGCAACACGTCAAGGCTTCGCCGCCTGGAGCGAACGTAGGATGGCGGGCAGGTCATCGTGGTCCTGATACGCCACGACTTGCACGTTGAAGTCGCGTGACCAGCGGTCGCGGTCGCTCGCGGGTTCTCGGATCAGAGCGTAATGCCTTCGCGCTGCAATTCCAAATGATCTGACGTTAAGCTCAAAGACAAGGTCGAGATCCAGCGGATCATTGATGCCGTATCCGACGAGAAGGAAGGTGTAGTCCTGGAGGAGGAAGCTCATTATACGCTGGTACGAGAGAGCACCTGCTGCGATCGTGTACTCGGCCTGCGTCATGACGACAGTGTCCGCCTTCTCGGCCGTTCCGTGGATTTTGAACAATACATTTCGGCCGGTAATAATATCCGAGTATGCGTTCTCTGCCTCCTTCCACGTATAGGCGGTTCGTCTGGGAGGGCCTTCTAGATGCTCGACCAAGGAATCGTAGTTTGTGGTAGCGAGAACGCAGACTCCGAGCTCGACGAGCGCCCGATGCACGTCCGCGGGAGTGGCATCGGGCGGACGAAACACAGCATCCATCGCTGCCTGATATTGACGTGCGTTACGAAGCTCGGTCCTCGCGGTATCGAGCGCACTGAGCATGGTTTCGAGCGAGCGATGCCCGCTTCGGAAAAACGTGCGCATCGCCGCGACCTGATCCGGCAGCCAGACACCCAGCCGCTCCACCTGATCGAGCAAGCGATCTGGCAGTTCGCTCCACTTGGGAAAGTTTCCCTTCACGTCCTTCGCCAGCGACAACCCTGAGCCGAAGAGTACAGCAAGCTTGTTTTGCCGGTACGCTTCGATGAGAGGCGGAGGGAAGACGACTCCATGTGCGACAGTGGGCGTGGAGGACATGGTCGGTGAAGTGGCGCGTACTGGTGTTGGCCGAAGTTGGACGATCTCACGTGGGCTCCGCGGTGTCCAGGTCCCTTGAGCGGCAGCTTCCTTAGCCAACAGGATCACCCGCGTCCAATCCCGTTGCGGAAACGTTACTTGGATCTGTTCCAGAGCCGCGACGGCTTCGGGGGTGCCGCGTGAGATGAGCACGTTCAGGAGCCCATTTCGCAATTCCACCACCATATCTCTGGGTGTGATTGGATGAAGACCTCGCGATCGATGCTCAGCACCTTCATCCTCCGGGAACTCGTGCTCGAGCCAGGTGTAGAGTTCCGCGATATCGGCGGTCGTCAACTTTCTTCCCCACGCATCCGACCGCCGCAACCTGATGTCTATTGCATCGACGGCGGTCAGGAACACCTCTCGACCGAAGCTAGGATCCGCGCGTAAGAGCGGACGAATGGCGGGCCATCCAGCATTCTGCGCGTACACCATGAGCGCGTGCGCCGCCGCATGCATGCGAAGCCGCGCGGCCCCTTCGAGAGGGACAGGTAGCGTGAGAATCGACGCTGCATAATCCACCACGCCGTCGACATCGTGCGCGATGAGTTCATTCAGCAAGTGGCCAAAGAAGGATGCCTTCAGCTCCGTTCGCTGCACGAACTTGAACAGGAATTGTCCAAGCGTTTGGTCCCAGCAGCCGCTCATGCGACTGAGCACGGAAACATGATCCCACCGCTCGTGGTCGCGTTCGAGGTGTATGCCCAAGACCTCCAGCACGCGTACTGGCCTCGCTCGGTAGGCGCGCGCTACGATTTGGCGGTTCTGCTCGTATCCCCCACCTTGCAGGAAAAATTCGAGCGGGATAGCAGACCACCTCCGCCAGATCGCTTCGCTGTGCTGATCGAGCCACGCAGGATCGAGCTGGTGTAGCAAACACAGGTATCGGTATCCGGCTGCCGCGGGACGATGAAATCCATCGAGACCGAGCCACTCG
This sequence comes from Polyangium jinanense, assembly GCF_028435265.1. Classification (GTDB taxonomy): domain Bacteria; phylum Myxococcota_A; class Polyangia; order Polyangiales; family Polyangiaceae; genus Polyangium; species Polyangium jinanense. The sequence continues at coordinate 116,616 of NZ_JAGTJK010000010.1, forward strand.
TCAGCACGCTCGTTCGTCCGTAAGAGGTACGCTCGCCCGATGTCCAGAATACGATCCCGCGTCTCGGCATCGGCGCGCTTCCAGCCGGGAAAATTAGTCACATCCCATTCATAAGTACCTGCATCCGATTCCCCAACCGTGCCAACGGTCATCCAGCCCAAGAGCTGCCAGCCAGCGTCGTCCTCACCCGCCTCGAATCGACGCATGCATTCTCGAATGCGTCTAAGGGCCTTTGGACGCTCGCGACGTTTCCTCGAGGAGCGGCCCGCAAACATGCGCCTGTATCTACCTCTCACCTTTGCGTCTTGCCGGTACGCGCGACGCATCCACCGAGAGGTTGGAGAACCCAGCACAACCAGCGGAGGGATGTCAGGCATCGCCTGGCGTAGTTCTTCCATCTCCAGGATGGCACCAATAATTGGATCTGCGACCTCGAAGCTCCACATTCTGGTGGAGGTAAATTGCGCCAAGATTGCCGCCCACCGAACACGTATTGATGGCGCAGTTTCCGTCCTCAGCTGTTCGATGACCCAGGGCACGTCACGAGGCAGAACGAATCCATCGCTTACAAACACGGATGCGTCGTGCTCGCCCCAGGGCGGCAGGCTGTTGAGGGCGCTGGCGAGCAGGCGTCGCCTACGGTCGTCATTCGAGACATCCGGAGCATCTCCCTTATGATAAGGACGATGACCGAAAATACCTTCGTAGTGCAAAAGCCGCTCACGAACAGCTTGGGCAAACGCGGGCCGAACCTGGGGATCATCGATATGCTCCCATCCGCGTACCATGATCGCCTCCGACAGCGATTCAAACGCGTACGACAAATCATCGCCATGTCTTGGGGGCAGCCCCAATGTCCAGTGCAGGGCATCCGGCAGAAGAGCCGCTGGCAACGTGTCTTCGAGCCTGTGCAGAAAAGCCACGTATGTGCCGCTATACGACTCCCTTTTTGGCGGCGTCAGACTCGCGAATAGCTCCGCGGCGCTCAGGTCGTCGGCCCACAACGCCTCCAGCGCAGATCCTTTCAGCTTGTCGTCTGGGTCCGGTCCACAATTGCCCCCGATCAACGGTTTGAGCCGCCGTTTCGTTTCCCGACTGCCAACGCGCACGACTGCGTCTGCCGCGTCCGAGCGAATACCGTAATCCTCACTGACATCCAGCGCGAGATCTGCCAACTCGTCTTGCAGCGCGGCAACGCACCCCGCCTCAGCCATCTGAATGGCTGCCCGCCGGGCCATGACATAATGATTGCGATCCGTGATGTAGGGACGGAGCTGCTCGGCGAGCCGCGGGTGCACGAGATGCGCCTGGGCCCGGCGATCGTACATGATGGGGTCCGCGCGCATCTCTCGACGATCGATCTTTTCCAGCAGCGCACGGAGGAGCGCCTCCCGCTCGGCAGCTCCGACCATCGCAAAATCACTACCGAGCAACGGCTCTGGATCGATGCCAAGCAAACGCTGGCGGAAATCGCCGTCCATGCTCGCCAGCCATGCAATGGTCTCGCGCAGCGCCGGGACCGTCCGACCCATCGTCGAATTCGAGACTTCCCGCACGAGTTGCTCCGCAGTGAGCCCTCGCATCTTCAGGAATCGGGCCGCCAGGAACTCCGCGTAGGTCTGATGTGCCCATCCTGCACGACCGGCTCCCCCAGGCCGGAAGAGCCCGCTATTGAGCACCTCCTTCATGGCGGCGTCGGTCACCGGGACGTCGCCGTCCTGGCTCGGCTCCACGCCACCGAGCAGCTCGTCGATCCTGACCACATCCGAGGAGACCGCTCCACGGTCCGGCCCTCGAAAATGGATGAGGCTTCGGCGGCCCAGGATGCTGACCGCTGCGATCCGCGATGCGAGCGCCAGACGCTCGTCCCTATGGAGCACGCCGGTGCGCCTGGCATCTCCACGCGAGGGGCTCGGGTCCTCGCAGAGTCTTCGGCATCCCTCCTCGTACAGCTCGACGCGTGAACGCGGCAGCTTCCGGTGCTGCTGGTACTCTGCAAGGAGGAAGCCCAAGGTGATCGGCTTGCTCGCCAGTGGCTCGGCGTTCGCCCTGGCCACCTCGCCAAGGAAGCGCTCCCCATCCTTCCCCGCAGCCAGCGCGACGTCGACCCTGCGGAGCGGGGCGAGCGCGTAGAAGACCGCTGGCTCTGATTGCTCGCTGCTCTTCCAGATGCGCGGGAGCTGCTCGTCGAGCACCGCCGGCCACTCCGCCGAGCGACACGCAACACGAAGCCTCAGCGACGAAGCAGACCCTTGCTGAAGGTGATGGATGAGTTGGGACGCGACATGGAGGGGCCCCTTCGGGTGCTCGTCGAGGCTGTCGAGGATGAGCGTCAGCGGTGACGCGTTCGCGAGCCATCGCTTGAACGGATCCGTCCCGAAGATCTCCTTCTCCAGTTTGTCGTGCTGCCACCTGAAGTCGACGAAGAGCGTTGCCTCGACACCGCCACGTGCGCGCACGTGGTCGCGGTACTCTTCGACCACGTAGGACTTGCCGATCCCAGGTTCCCCCAGCAACGCGACGCACGGCTTGTCCTCCAGCTCCTCGAGCGTCTTCGCATGCGGGTTGATGTGCTTGCCGTACTCCCCTTCGGGGTCTGCGAAGTAGTCACTCCACAACGAGGGAGACGTCTCGCGCGGCACCCAGAACCGCTTCCACGGAATGTTGCTGGCCAACCTCGTCATCGCGTCCCGACCCGTCTCTTCTCCTACTATGTAGGGGGAGAAGAAGGGGAACGCACACGGCCCCCGCGAGCCCGGAGGACCTGCCAACCGGCCTGTAGCTTGCTCAAGCAGGTCGATCGACCTCCTCCACCACGTTTGCAACCGGTTCACACAGGTCGATCGACCCCCTCCACCCCGTCTGCAACCGGCTCGAACAGGTCGATCGACCCCCTCCACCCCGTCTGCAACCGGCTCGAGCAGGTCGATCGACCTCCTCCACCACGTCTGCAACCGGTTCGAGCAGGTCGATCGACCTCCCGGATCGACCTTGAACCCGTTCCCCCAGGTCCCTCGACCGTCCGGTGGACCACACATGCTCAGGGGATCGCCGAAGCCTTCACCGCGAACACGATCCGGGGCATGTTCGCGTGCCCCTCCGTGTTGATGTACATCCGATCACTCGCCGGAACGTGGTGAATGCCCTCCGGCATCCACCCCCATTTCCCATCGGAGGCCTGGTACACCTTGCTGGCCTGGTCCACGGCGCCTGTAAAAAGCGCGCCGTTGTAACGGGTGGCGTTCAGGAAAAACTTCCCCGACACGCTCGCCGCGCCCTGCACATTACGACTCCCCGCATACCAGGCGCCCGTCGCGTGCGCGGCGCCCTTCGGGTCCGTCGCGAGCTTCTGGGCCTCCGGATCGAGCGGGTAACGCAAAAGCCTGCTGTAAATGCCGACCGCCGGGTCGTTGTCGTATTCGCCCGCGACGAGCGAAGGCGGGTTCGAGGTCGCGTCGAGCGAGAGGTACGAGAACCTCGCGCGGCAGCTCGCGTCCGTGCCGGCCGGGTAGAAGTACGCGCCGACCTGGGGCAATGCATACGCATACCCATACGCGCAAACCTCGGCGCCGACCTTGCCGATCTGCGACGCGCAAGCCTCCGAGGTCGAGACGGACAGCAGGCGGGTCGTATCGAACACGCGGATGCCGCGCGAGGTATCGGCGACGAAAAGCCACGGCCCGAAGAGCGCAATCCCGCCGGCATGAATGTCCACCGAGACGAGCCCCTTCGTGGCATCCGGCGCGACGAGCAGGACGTGCCGGTAAAGAACATCCCCGCCGAGGGTCTTCACGTTCGCGAAGGAGAGCCGCACGCCTTTGTCCCCGCTCGCGGGCGGGTTCGGATCATCGGCGAGGTGCGCCTCGTCGTAATGCCAGGACACGACGACGTACTCGCGCGCGCCCACCGTGCCGCCCGTGAGGCCCTGCGGCACCCAGTACGTGACGTTCTGATCGCCGGCCTCCCACTCGAACGCGCCCTGGTAGCCGACGACGGTCGCGAGGTCCGCCGCGAGCGCCGCGTCGGGCTTCGTGCCGGTGCGGTTCAGCGAGATGGATTCGAGCGTGACGAACGGAAGACCGAGCCCGTCGATCAGCGCGGCGTTCTCGGCGAACGTGCCGGTGTCGACGAGATCAAAATGAGCAGGGTCGATCGCGCGCAGGCCGTCGTGCTCGGCGTACCCGGCGATCGGACCTTTGGAAGGACACACGCAGCTCGGATCGCCCACGCACGTGCCGCCGCCGCTGCCGCCTCCGCCGCCGCTACCGCCTTCGCCACCGCTGCCCGTGGTCGCGCTCGTGCTCCCGCTGCCGCCCGTGCCGGCGCCGCCGGAGCCGATCGAGCTCGACGAGCCTCCGCTCCCTCCGGCGCCTCCGGCTGCGAGGTGGGTGGGGCTCTCGGAGGAGCAGGCGACGAGGAAAGAAAGCGGGAGGACGACGAGGATGGAAGCGTGGTGTCGAGCGCGCATGGTGGGGCGATGATGCCCCGGTTCGAGGCCGCGCCCTACCGCCCGTTCACCTCGTCGACGACCGCCAGGATCTCCTCGTCCGAGAGGATGTGGCTCGACCCCTTGGCCTTCTTCAGGATCGCTTCCACGAGCTCCTTCGAAGGCTCGATCCTCCGCTGCCGCAGCCAGAAATTCACGTTCGAGGCGCCCGACATGTACCCCACGCAGATCTCCTGCTTCCGCCCGAACATGCCGGCCGGCACGCCCGAGTAGATCCGATCCGCGAGCCACGCGTCGCCCTTGCCTTGCGCCTTGATGATCGCCGCCGCGTGCACGCCCGTCGCCGTGCGGAACGCGTCGCGACCGACAAGCGGGTAGTTGATCGGGATCTGCCAGCCCACCGCCTCCGCCGCCGTGTTGCAGTACTCCAGCATGTGCGTGAGGTCCTGGTGCTCCAGGAGGCCGAGGAGCTTCAGGTTCAGGAGGATCAACTCCATCGCCGCGTTCCCCACGCGCTCGCCGATCCCGAGCGCCGTCCCATGCACCCGGTCCGCCCCGAACTCCAGCGCCCACAGCGCGTTCTCCAGCGCGAGCCCGCGATCGTTGTGACCGTGCCAGTCGATGCGGACCTTTCCGTCCGCTCCATGGCCCGCGATGATCGCCTTCGTGAACGAGATCAGGTTGCGCACGCCGTCCGGCGTCGCGTGACCCACGGTGTCGCAGAGACAGAGCCGCGACGCGCCGTGATCGATCGCCATCTTGAACAGCGTCGCCAGCATGTCCGGACGCGAGCGTGTCGTGTCTTCCGTCACGTACGCGACGGGCAGACCAGCCTTGACCGCGACGTCGATCGCCTCGGCGCTGCGCTTGACGATCGTGTCGAGGTCCCAGTCCTCCGCGAGCTGGCGGATCGGGCTCGATCCGATGAAGCAGTAGACTTCCACGGGGATGCCCGCGCGCTGGGAGATCTCGATCATCGGGGTGATGTCGGAGACCACGGTGCGACCTGCACACGCCACGCCGAGCGGCAAGCGGTTGTCCGTGATCTCGCGGCACATGCGCAGGACATCGTCGAACGCGCGCTTCGAGCTACCGGGCAGGCCGATGTCCGCGACGTGGATGCCGATCTTGGACATCAGGTGAATCAGCCGGAGCTTCTGCTCGATGTTCGGATCCGCGACCGAGGGGTTCTGCAGACCGTCGCGCAGCGTCTCGTCGAAGAACGTGACGTCCCGGGGGATCAAGCGTCCTTTGCGCCCGATCTCGTTCCAGTCGTAGATGAGGTCGTCGGATCGGAAGTCGGGCGTGGCGCTCATGTGGAGAAGTATAATCGCGTTCGCTCCCGTCGGACGAGGGGACGCGTATTTGCCGCCTCGCGTCGTCGTGGCCTCGCCCGACGAGCGGCAACGAGGCGTCCTCGGGAAATAGGGCGCGTAGACGTGGCCCCGGCTCCGTGGCCGGCCTAAGCTCTGCCCCCCGCCATGTCGATCTGGCAATCGCTCCCCGAGTTCGGAACCGGCGTTCTTTACGCGATCCTGATCGCCGCGGCGTACACGTTCGCCGTCGCGCTCGCCTCGAGCACCGGCAGGCCACGCCTGCTCCAGGCGGCTCGGCTCGGCGCGTACGGCACCGTGGCGCTCGTCGGCCTCTCGGTCCTGGTCCTCGCGTTCGCCTTCGTGAGCCACGATTTCCGCATCAGCTACGTCGCTCGATACAGCGACCGCTCGATGACCACGCCGTACCTCGTCGCGGCGCTCTGGGGCGGCCAGGACGGCTCGCTCCTCTGGTGGCTCTTCCTCACGTCCGGCTTCTCCGCGGGCTGCGTGGCGTGGCTCCGGCGCAAGTACCTCGAGCTCCAACCCTTCGTGATCGCGACGCTGATGACCATCATCGGCTTCTTCGCGATCCTCATGATTTTCGCGGCGAACCCCTTCACGACGAGCGCGGGCGGCGCGCCGATGGATGGCAGCGGGCTGAACTACCAGCTCCGCAACTTCTACATGATCATCCACCCGCCGAGCCTCTACATCGGGTTCACGAGCTCGGCGATCCCGTTTGCCTTCGCGATCGCGGCGCTCGCCACAGGAAGGCTCGACAACGAGTGGATCGTGGCCACGCGCAAGTGGATGCTCTTCGCCTGGCTCTTCCTCTCGATCGGCAACGCGCTCGGCATGCTCTGGGCCTACGAAGAGCTCGGCTGGGGCGGCTACTGGGCCTGGGATCCCGTGGAGAACGCGGCGTTCCTCCCGTGGCTCACGGCGAGCGCCTACGTGCACTCGACGATGATCCAGGAGCGGCGCGGCATGCTGAAGATCTGGAACGTCTTCCTCATCTGCGCGACGTTCTTCCTCACGATCTTCGGCACGTTCCTCACGCGCTCCGGCCTCATCTCGTCGGTCCACTCCTTCGCCCAGTCCGGCATCGGCATCTTCTTCGTCTGGTACATGGGCGTGATCGCCGCGGTGAGCATCTCGCTCATCGTCTGGCGTTTGCCGAGGCTTCGGAGCGAGGGCGCCTTCGAGTCAGCCCTGTCCCGCGAGGCAGCGTTCGTGCTGAACAACTGGGGCTTCCTGAGCCTGACGGTGTTCATCGCGACGGCGACGACGTGGCCACGCATCAGCGAGTGGCTGCTCAACCAGGAGTCGACGCTCGGCCCGACGTTCTACAACACCTGGATCCCGCCGCTCGCGCTCGTGATCTTCTTCCTCATGGGCGCGGCACCGCTCCTTGGCTGGCGCAAGACGAGCCCGGAGCTCTTCCTGAAGAGCTTCCGCTGGCCCGTCGCGGTGATGCTCGTCGTCGGCACGCTCCACCTCCTCGTCGGCAAGCGCTTCAATTACCCGGCGTTCTACGACGCCGCGCCGATCTACGAGGGCACGCTCGGCCGCGCGCTCGCGTGGGTCTCGGGCAAGCTGCCGTTCGTCACGGTGATGCTCGTCGCGTTCAACATCACCGTGGTCGTGCAGGAGTTCTACCGCGGCGTCGCGGCGCGGCAGCGGAACAAGAGCGACGAGGGCCTGTTCACCTCGCTCTTCAACCTCGTGGCGAAGTCGCGCCGCCGCTACGGCGGCTACGTCGTGCACGTGGGCATCGCGCTCATGTTCCTCGGCTTCACCGGCCGCGCCTGGGGCGTCGACAAGGAGCTCAGCATGTCGCCCGGCGAGACGGCCCAGGTCGACTACTACTCCATGACGTACGTCGGCCCGCGCATGGAGGTCGACAACGAGAAGCGCATGATCTTCACGGACCTCGACGTGGTCCGTCAGGGCAGGCCCATCGGCCGCGTCACGCCGGCGAAGTTCATCTACAAGACCGGCGCCGATCAGCCCTCGACCGAGGTCGCCAAGCACATGACCATCCGCGACGATCTCTACGTGATCGTAGGAATGGTCAACCCGACGACGAAGGTCGCCTCGTTCCAGTTCCACGTGAACCCGCTCGTGAACTTCATCTGGATCGGCGTGGGCATCCTGATCCTCGGGGCGATGGTGTCGATGTGGCCCGAGGTCGCGCTGGAGGAGGCGGGCGCGTTCGGCTACATCCGCGCCGCGGCCTCGGTCGCGACCTCGGTCATCTTCGCCCTGCTCCTCGCGGGCGGCCCCTCCCTCGCGTACGGCGGGCCGGCCGCCCCGCGCGCCCCGCCCGCGCCGGCGATCGAAGCGCCCTCTCCTGCGCCCGCTCCCGGCGCTGCCCTCGCTCCCGCCAAGTAACTCCGAATGACCACTCGACGAACACCGCTCCACCTCGCGCTGCTCACCGCGGCCGGCCTCGCGGCCGCGTGGCTGACGTTCGATCCGCACCTCGCGCACGGCCAGCACACGGGCGGCACGGGGACCGTGTCGATCCAGAACGAGACCGAGCGCCAGCTCTTCTGGAGCCTCATCTGCACCTGCGGATGCCCGCGCGAGACGCTCGGCACCTGCCCGTGCGACATCGCGCACCAGCGACGCACGGCGCTCCGCGAGCTGCTCGCCGAGGGCAAGACGGTCGAGCAGGCGCAGGACGTCTACGTGTCGCAGTACGGGCCGAAGTCGCTCGCCGTGCCGCGCAACCAGGGCGCGAGCCGCGCGCTCTGGGTCGTGCCCATCACGGCGATCGTGGCCGGTGCCGGGCTCGTGTTCGTCGTGCTCAGGCGCTGGCAGCGCCGCGGTCTCGCCGCCGCGACGGCCGCGCCCGCGCGAACGAAGGGCCAGGCCAAGAACGACACGCGTGACGCCTACGACGACAAGCTCGATCAGGAGTTGAAGGAGCTCGACGACGAATGAGGATCGTGATCCCTGTCGGGCTCATCCGCGCCGTGTTCCGGGCCTTCTTCCCGGAGTCCGATCCCAGCTTGGCTCGGCTCGCTCTGTTCGTCGCGGGCCTGATCACGACCCTCGTCATCGCCGCGGGCGTCTTCGTGGATGTCTCCACCGCGATCCTGGTGCTCGCGGGCTGCGTGCTGGTCCTCGTGATCGCGGCGTTCTGGGCGAGCCTGCGCACGCTGCTCGGCGAGACGCCGCTCGCCGGCGCCGACGCCTACGCGATCGGCGCGCCGCCTCGCGCCGAGGAGGAACAGAAGCGCGCCGTCATCCGCGCGCTGAAGGACCTCGAGTTCGAGCGCAGCGTCGGCAAGATCAGCGAGGAGGACTATCGCGCCCTCGTCGCGAAGTACCGCGCCGAGGCGAAGCGCCTGCTTCAAGCGCTCGATGAGAGCGCCGCGCCGGGCCGCGAGCGGGCCGAGGCGCTCGTGCAGCGACGCCTGAAGCAGCTCGGCCTGGTCGACGCCGAGCCCGAAGAGACGAACGAGGACGAGGACGGCGCGACGGACGAGGCAGCGGAGGCCGCGGAGGCTCCCGCGCCGAAGGCCGAGCCGAAGCCGGCGGCGAAGGAAGAGGCCGACGAGGCCCCGCGCAAGTCCAAGAAAAAGAAGAAGGCGAAGAAGCCCGCCCAGGCGAGCGACGAGGCCGCCGCGCAGCGCGCGTGTGACGCGTGCGGCACGGAGAACGACGAGGACGCTTTGTTCTGCAAGAAATGCGGAGCGCGCATGGCCGCGCCCGAGCCCGCGCAGGAGTCCCGCGAGGCGAAGAAGGCCGACGAGGAGGCGGAGGCGTCGTGAGCACGATCCGACGAACCCGTCTTGGGATCCTCGGCGCGGCCCTGACCATCGCTGCTGCCGCGATCTCGCTGCCGCACGTGGCGACCGCCGCGGGTGAGGACAAGCCGGCGGAGCCGAAGAAGGCCGAGGCGGCGGCCCCGAAGAAGCCGGACGCGAAGGCCGAAAAGGAAAAGCCCAGCGCGGACAAACCCGACGCGGGGCCCGGCGACGCGGGCGCGGGGGATGCCGGCAAGACGGCCGGTCCCCTTCCCGAAGGACATCCCGACGTCGGCGAGCTTCCGCCGGGGCATCCGAGCGTCGAGGACGGCGCGGGGATGGATCCCCACGGGCCCGGCGAAGCGCCACACGGGGCGAACCCGCATGGCGACACGCGCCGCGGGAACAGCGGGTTTTTCGAGGCGCCGCCCGACACCGCGGTCGAGGATCAGACGCTGCCGCCGGGCACGATGGTCTTTTCGATCCACGACGCCGACGAGCGCCCGATCCCGAACGCGACCGCGATCATCGGCATCCTCAAGAGCAGCGTGGCGCAAGGCGACAAACGCGAGCGCCGCGAGGTCACGACCGACGCGCAAGGCACGGCGCGGCTCGATGGCCTGCCCGTCGGCGCGGGCACGAGTTACCGCGTGACCACGCAGCGTGGCCTCGGCACGTACGCGACGGAGCCGTTCGCGCTCTCGGACAAGGCCGGCAAGCGCGTCGTTTTGCATGCATACGAAGCGACCGACGACGTGAACAACGCGCTCGTCGGCGCGCAGTCGTTCGTGTTCGTGTCGCTGCGTGAAGGCGTGCTCCAGGTCGAGCAGCTCTTCAACGTCTTCAACATCGGCAAGGTCGCGTGGGTGCCGGGCAAGGGCGACGCGCAGGTCGGTTTGCCCGAGGGATATCAAGCGTTCCGCATCCCCGACAGCATGACCGACGTGCGGTTCGTCGATGAGCCGAAGAAGGGACCGTGGCTCTCGGGCACGATCGCGCCCGGGCGGCACGAGGCCTCGTTCAGCTACCAGATCCCGCTCGAAGGCAAGGACCGACAAACCTTCCACGTCGTGCTCCCGCCACGCGTCGGCGAGGTGCGGATCTTCTCCGAGGCGAACAAGACCATGGGCCTCTCGGTCGCCGGTTTCCCCGAAGCGCAACGCCAGACCGGGCGCGACGGCCGCAAGGTGATGGTGACGATGCGCCAGGCGATACAAGGCGAGCGCGGCATCGGCGGGCTCGACATCACCATCACGGGCCTGCCCGTGCCCGGAAACACGCGCTGGTTCGCGCTGTTCTTCGCGCTCTCGGCAGCCGCGCTCGCGGCGGCGTACACCATCCGCCAGCGCTCGGAGGGCACGGTGCCCGACGAGGCGAAGGACGATCTGCTCGAAGCACGCGAGGCGCTGCTCGGCGAGTTCGTCGCGCTGGAGAAGGCGCACAAGAAGGGCGACATCGGTCCGAAGACGTACGGTCGGCTCAAGGCCGCGCTGCTCGACGCGCTCGCGCGGATCGAGGCGCGGCTCGACGAGGTGAAGGCCGCGCGCGCCGAGCAGCGCAGGCGCGATCGCGGCGAGACGCGACGACCCCGAGGGGAGGCCCGCGGCGAGGGTGGCTCGGCCTGAAGCGCGCGGGGCGAGGCCGGTTGTCCGGACGATCGGCCTCTTCGCCCTTTCGATCGGGCTCGCCGTCGCCGTGGTGCTCGTGGCGCGGGAGCGCGCAGCGCCGCCGGCACGGTGTGCGCCGGGGATGATCGCGCTCGGGGCGCGCTGCTGCGGGGAAGGACAAACCCTCGCGGGTGATCGTTGCGCGGGCAAACCCTCGCGATGCGCGGCAGGGCTCGTCGTGACGGAGGCCGGGTGCGTGGCCACGCCGCGCGCCGTGGGCATCGCGGCCGGCCTCTTGCGGATCGGCCCGAGTGACTGGGAAGCGCAAGGCCAGGTCATGCCGCGCGCCGTGCCGATGGAGGCCTTCGCGCTCGACGCCTACGAGGTCACGGAGGCGCGTTATTCCGCCTGCGTGGCCGCGTCCGCTTGCGCGCCCGTCCCGCTCTCGGGTGAGCCTGGCCGTGCGCTCTCCCGCGTGGGTTTGTCCGAGGCGCGCGCGTTTTGCGCCTGGGCGGGCGGCACGCTCCCCACGCCGGAAGAGCTCGCCTTCGCGGCCGCGGGTCCCAAGGGTCGGCGTTATGCCTGGGGGGACACGGGCGCGGTTTGTCGGCGGGCGGCGTGGGGGCTCGTGCGTGGTCCTTGCGGCGAGGGCGCGACGGGGCCGGAGATCGCGGGCTCGCATCCGGACGGCGCTTCGCCCGAGGGAGCGTACGATCTCGCCGGCAACGTGGCCGAGTGGGCGGCGCCCAAAGCGGGCGAGGCCGAGGGCCCGGCGCTCGCCGAGGCGCGGGGCGGGTCGTTCGGGGACGGCGCGGCGAGCGCGCTTCGGAGCTGGAATCGCCTGGAGATCGCGGCAAGCACGCGCTCGGCCGAGGTGGGCTTCCGGTGTGTGTATCCGTTCGCGGTGGCGGCCGAGGGCTCTGCCCTTCCGCGCTGAATCGTGGCTTTTTCGCCATCGAGCCCCTCGTCAAGGGCGCGTGATGGGATAGAGTGCATGCCCCTAAATGACCGCCGCGATTCTCTCGATCGGTACCGAGCTCACCCGAGGCGAAATCGTCAACACGAACGCGGCGTGGCTCTCCGCGGAGCTGACGGCCGCGGGCTTCACCGTGGATGTGATCGACGCGATCCCCGACGACGTGGACCAGATCGTCGCGGCGCTGCGCACGCTGGCGCAGACGCGCCGGCTGGTCGTCGTGACGGGCGGACTCGGGCCGACCACGGACGACCTCACGGCGGCGGCGGCGGCCAAGGCCGCGGGCGTGTCGCTCGTGCGTGACGAGAGCGCGCTGCTCGCGATTCGGCGGCGCGTGGAGTCGCGCGGCAAGACGATGAACGCGGGCCACGAGAAGCAGGCGGACCTGCCCGCGGGCGCGGACGTCCTGTCGAACAGCGTGGGCTCGGCGCCGGGGTTTTCGATCCCGCTCGGGGACACGCCGCTCTTCTTCCTGCCGGGCGTGCCGCGCGAGATGAAGCGCATGTTCACGGATCAGGTCTTGCCGCGGATCCGGCCGTCGGCGCCGAACAACACGTTCCAGGTGCGCCTGCGGACGTACGGGCTCGGCGAGAGCCTCGTCGGGCAGGCGCTCGCGGGGATCGAGGGCACGCACGCGGGCGTGACGCTCGGCTATCGGGTGCATTTCCCCGAGGTCGACGTGAAGGTGCACGCGCGGGGCGCGAATCGAGAGGTCGCGCGGGACCTTGCGATCCGGGCGTCGACCGAGGTGAAGGCGCGGCTCGGCGACGTGGTGTACGGCGAGGGCGACGAGGCGTTCACCGAGATGGTGGGCCGCGCGGTGCGCAGCCGCGGCTATCGGCTGGCGCTCGCGGAGTCGTGCACGGGCGGGCTCATCGCGCACATGCTGACGCGTTATCCGGCGAGCGATTACCTCGTCGGCGGCGCGGTGGTGTACGCGAACAGCGCGAAGACGCGGCTGCTCGGGGTTTCGGAGGACACGCTGCGCTGGCATGGCGCGGTGTCGGCCGAGGTGGCGGCGGAGATGGCCGAGGGCGTGCGTCGCGTCTGCGAGACGGACGTGGGCGTGTCGGTGACGGGCATCGCGGGCCCGACGGGCGGCACGGCGGAGAAGCCCGTGGGCCTCGTGTACTGGGCCGTCGCGCATCCGGGCGGCACGGTCGTGCGGAGCAAGGTTTTTCAGGGCGAACGCGAGGAGGTGCAGATCGCCGCGGCGTATGCCGTGCTGGATCTGCTCCGCCGGATTGCGCTCGGTTTGCCCGAGCGGGCGCAGTAGCGGCGTTCAGCGCGCGTCCGGGCGTTTGCCCTTTCGCGAGCAGGGGGGCTCCTCTTCGGGCGGGGGCTCTTCCACGTCACTCGGGGAGATACACGGGTGCGCCCCGACAAACGGCAGGGGCTCGATCTGCACGGGCATGAGCCCCTTCGCGCGCATATCCTGATCCAGTTGGTTCCCGAGGATCATCAGGAGCGCGAGGAGGCCCAGCGTGCCTCTGGCGAGCCACGAGAGCGTCGTGATCTGCCCGGAGACCCAGCGCGCCCTCCCGAGCCGCCGACCGACGAGAAAGCCGCGCAAAGCGTGAGCGTGGAGCCTCATGGCGTGCAGGACACCTCATCGCCCGCCGGAGTTCCGCAAGGACGCGCCAAGATGAACATCTCGAAGGGCGAGGCCGTGTATTACGCCGCGAACGGCCGCGGGAGCTGTTCGCTCACGTTCGGCCGCGACGCCGCCGTGCTGTCCGCGCCGAATGCGGTCTACAACCTTCAAATAGATCGCGTTATCGCGGGATCGGCGTCACGGTCCAGGTTTGTCCGTCCGTGCTCGTGTCGATTTCGTCGACCCCGACCGCCACGAAGACGCCGTCCCCCACCGTCACGTCGAGCCGGTTGTGCCGCTCCGCAGCCGTATGCGTGACCGCGAAGTCGCTGCCTCCGACCGATCGATACAATTGATCCCCCGAGCCCGCGACGAGGACATCGTTCGACTCGGCCAAACCATGGCACGGAAAACTGCCGACCTTCGCAGCCCACGTGTCGCCCGTTTCGGACGTGACGACGAAACTCGTCACGGTCGGCTGTTCGTCCGGGCCTTCCGAGGTTATGCCGATGCCCTGGAACTGGCCGGCCGCGAAATGCAGGCAGTGAACCTCCTGCACGTCGACGAGGGGTTTTTCGCTGAAGACCTGCGCGTCCGGCGAGAGGTACACGCCCGGATGGAAGCCCCAGAGGGCGAACTGGCCCGCGCCAAAGGTGATCCCGCTGATGGAGTATCCGTCGGGGATCGCCGCCGCCGGCGTGAAGTTCCGGCCATCCGTCGAGACGAACGTCTGGCCGGCATGGTCGATGATCACGAACAGGCCGCCGCCGAACGCGACATGACGAAGGGGCTCGGTCGTGGGGAGATCGATGCGCGTCCACGCGACGCCGTCGTCCGAGGTGAGCGCGACCGGGATGGACGCGCCCGTCGCGGTGGGATGAGCCGTGCCGCCGACGGCGACGAAGACGCCATTGCCGAACGCGATGTCGTGGAGCTCTTGCCTGGGAAGCGAAGCGTCGTGCCGCGTCCACGAAAGGCCGTCCGCGGAGCTCATGAGCAAGGGCAGGTTGTCGGCGCGCTCGATGTCGTCGTACCCGACGGCCACGAACCGGCCCTCGCCATGCGTCACGGCAACGAGCGTGTGACGCGTTTCGCCCGTTTCGTCCTCGCCGCAGGCGCTCGTCGCGAGCACGGCGGAGAGCAGGAGCGAGATGCACGAGAGCCGATTCGTGGGCGCCATGGGCGCCGATGTTACTTCGCCATCTGCCGGAGCACGTACTGCAGAATGCCGCCGTTCAGGTAGTAATCCGCCTCGTTCGGCGTATCGATGCGAGCCGTCACCGTGAACGTCTTCTTGGTGCCGTCCGCCTTCGTCGCCACGACCTCGAGCTTCTTGAAGGGCGTGACGCCCTCGGCGATGCCCTTGATGTCGAAGGTCTCGCGACCCTCGAGGCCGAGCGTCTGCGCGTCCTCGCCCGCGGCAAACTCGAGCGGGAGCACACCCATGCCGACGAGGTTCGAGCGGTGGATACGCTCGAAGCTCTTCGCAATGACCGCGCGCACGCCGAGCAGCTTCGTGCCCTTCGCCGCCCAATCACGCGAGGAGCCCGTGCCGTACTCGACGCCCGCGAGCACCACGAGCGGCACCTTCTCCTCGGCATACTTCATCGCCGCGTCGTAGATGCTGAGCTTCGTGCCCGCGGGCAGGTGGAGCGTGTTCGGCCCCTCCTCGCCGCCGAGGAGCGCGTTCTTGATGCGAATGTTGGCGAAGGTGCCCCGCATCATGACCTCGTGGTTGCCACGACGCGCGCCGTACGAGTTGAAGTCGGCCGGCTGGACGCCGTGCTCCATGAGGTAACGCGCCGCAGGGCTCGTCTTCGAGATGTTGCCCGCCGGCGAGATGTGGTCCGTCGTGACGCTGTCGCCGAGGAGCGCGAGGACACGCGCGGAAACGATGTCCGTGAGCGGCTGCGGCTGCTTGCCGAGGTTCTCGAAGAACGGCGGCTTGCGGACGTAGGTGGACTTGTCGTCCCAGGAGAAGGTCTTGCCCGCGGGGACATTGAGCTTCTGCCAGGCGACGTCGCCGACGAGAGCATTGTCGTACCGGGTCTTGAACTGCTCGCTCTTCACGGCCGAGCGGATGGTCTCGCGGACCTCTTCCGACGTCGGCCAGATGTCGCGGAGGTAGACGGGCGTGCCGTTGCGATCCTTGCCGATCGGCTCGGAGTACGGGTCCCAGTCCATGTCGCCGCGGAGCGCGTAGGCCACGACAAGGGGCGGCGACATGAGGAAGTTCATGCGCACGCTCGGGTTGATGCGGCCCTCGAAGTTGCGATTGCCGCTGAGCACGCTCGCCGCGACGAGGTCGCCCTTCTTGATCGCGTCGACGATCGTGTCGGGGAGCGCGCCGGAGTTGCCGATGCACGTGGTGCAGCCGTAACCGACGAGGTGGAAGCCGAGCGCCTCGAGGTACGGGAGCAAGCCCGAGGCCTCGTAGTAATCCGCGACGACCTGCGAGCCGGGCGCGCACGAGGTCTTCACCCACGGTTTGACCGAGAGGCCACGCTCGACGGCCTTCTTCGCGAGGATGCCCGCCGCGAGCATGACGGCCGGATTCGAGGTGTTCGTGCAGGAGGTGATCGCCGCGATGACGACCGAGCCGTGGCGGAGGTTGTACGAGGTGTCGCCCTCCTCGACGGTGACGGGCTTGAGCACCTTGTCGCGGACGAGCATGCGCGCCGCGACGGCGTCATCCGTGGGCTTGTCGGCGCTCGGCTCGTCACACCACTTCGCGACGGTGGCCGCGTCGATGTCGCCGAAGCTCTTCTCGATCATCGAGTGCAAGCTGCGGCGATAGCCGGTGCGCGACGCGGCGAGGCGGATGCGATCCTGCGGGCGCTTGGGGCCGGCGATCGAGGGCTCGACGGCGCCGAGGTCGAGCTCGAGCGTGTCGCTGAAGACGGGGTCGGGCATGCCCTCGGTGCGGAAGATGCCCTGCTCCTTGCAGTAGGCCTCGACGAGCGCGACCTGGTCCGCGGAACGGCCCGTGAAGCGCAGGAACGAAAGGGTCTCGCCGTCGATCGGGAAGAAGCCGATCGTGGCGCCGTACTCGGGCGCCATGTTGGCGATGGTGGCGCGATCGGGGAGCGAGAGCGACGCGATGCCCGGGCCGTAGAACTCGACGAACTTGCCGACGACCTTCTTCTTGCGAAGCATCTCGGTGACGGTGAGGACGAGGTCGGTCGCCGTGGCGCCCTCGCGCAGGCTGCCCGTGAGCTTGAAGCCGACGACCTCGGGGACGAGCATGGTGACGGGCTGGCCAAGAAGCGCGGCCTCGGCCTCGATGCCACCGACGCCCCAGCCGACGACGCCGAGGCCGTTGATCATGGTGGTGTGCGAGTCGGTGCCGACGAGGGTGTCGGGAAAGGCGCGGCCCTCGGCGTCGGTCATGACGGCGCGGGCGAGGTACTCGAGGTTGACCTGATGGCAGATGCCGGTGTCCGGCGGGACGACGCGGAAGTTCTCGAAGGCCTGCTGGCCCCAGCGGAGGAAGACGTACCGCTCCTCGTTGCGCTGGTACTCGAGCTCGGCGTTGCGAACGAGCGAGTCGCGGGTGCCGAAGTAGTTGACCTCGACCGAATGGTCGATGACGAGGTCCGCCGGCGAGAGCGGGTTGATGCGGTTGGGATCGCCGCCCATGCCCGCGAACGCCTCGCGCATGGCGGCGAGGTCGACGACGGCAGGGACGCCGGTGAAGTCCTGGAGGAGGACACGCGCGGGGTGGAAGGAGATCTCCTGGGAAGGCGCGGCCTTGGGATCCCAGCGGAGGACGGCCTCGACATGCTCCTTGCGGACGACACGACCGTCCTCGTGACGGAGGAGGTTCTCGAGGAGGATGCGCAGGGAGACCGGGAGGCGCGCGAGCTCGGCATCACTCGCGAGGGCCCGAAGGCGGAAGATCGTGTAGGACTTGCCGGAAACCGAGAGGGTGCTCTTCGCACCGAAGCTGTCTGCCATGGTCGTCACCTTGGGGGGCGGCACAGAGAGTGACAAGGGATCCGGAGGCCGCGCGGCGGAAGGCTTCTCAGGAAAAAGGTCGGAGAGCAAGGGGGGAGCGCAGAAAGGCGCGTGACGGGGGTTTTGCCGGGGCGGAGTGTGCCTGGGGCTGAAGGACGGCCCGGGCGTGCGCCGGGGGCTCGATCCGTTCGGGGTGGGGGCTACCGGCCCATGAAACGCATCAAGAAGGTGATCGGGTCGACCGAGACCTGGAGGCGGAGCTCGTTGTGGCCGGCGCCCGCGACGTTGCTGTAGATCCATTGATGGCCGACCTCGGCCGCGAGGCCGCCATTGTAAAGCATGAGGACGAGGCTCGTCCGGGGGCCGACGGCGAGGCCGCCGGCGACGTCGCCAATGACGAGTTTTTCGAGGATGCCGACCGAGGTCTGGTTCGTCCCGAAGAGCGGGCCGACACCGACGGCGACGAAATGGCCCGGGCCCTGGGTGTCGTAGGCGTAGCCGGCCTCGGTCCAGATGGAGGTATAGGAGGCGACGCCGGCCCGGAAGCCGAGGGCCGCGTCGAGGGCGAAGGCCGGCTGGGCCGAGCTTCCGGGAATGAAATGAAAGCTCGCGCCGGGCGAGACGCGCAGGGTGAGCTGGTGCTTGGGTTTGCGTGAATTGCCGGTGTCGAGGTAGTTCTGCGAGCCGTACGCCGGATAAGGCTGCTGATAGGGGTTCGGCTGCTGGTACGGGTAGGGCTGTTGATAAGGAGCGGGCTGCCCGTACGGGTAGGGTTGTTGATAAGGAGCGGGCTGCCCGTACGGGTAAGGCTGTTGATACGGGTAAGGCTGCGGCGGGTAATACTGCGCCTGGGCGAGGCTCGCGTGGAAGGTCGAGAGGAGAACGGTGCCCACGGCGAGAAGCTGCGTAGAGATGCGCATCATGGCGGGATATCCCGAGGCGAAGGCGTTGGAAAGTGGCTACTTGGCGTGTGCCCCCGCTCTGTGCAAGGGCAAGGCCATCGTAGAAAGGGCTCGGGGCCCGGCGTTTGCCGCGGGACGCGGGGGCCCTGAGAACGGCCGTTTCCAGACGGGCGTGGCCGGATGTCACGGGGCGGGGATACCAGGCGTATGCTAGGGCGCGCAGTAGCCGAACCCCGGGCCGAAGAGGCGCTCCTCTTTGCAATCGAGGCCCGTGGGGCAATCGGCGTCGTCGCGGTCGAGTCGGCAGATCGGGACACGATCGCTGCTACTGCAGGCGTCCGAGCACTCGACGGCGGTGTACTTGGATGCGACCTCGTCCCAGAGGCCGCAGCAGATGCCGCCCACGTGCGCGCAGTCGTCCGGGCCGTCGCACGGGATCGGGAGGGAGATGCAGGCGTTCGCAGGGCTGCACGCGGCCGTGGGGGCGTCGCCCTGCTCGACGCAGCAAACCTCGGAGGGGCCGCAGACGTCGTCGCCGCAGCGGACCTCGGGGCCTTGCGCCGGGCCGCCCGCGTGGCCCGTGGGCGGCTGGTAGTCGCCGAGCCAGCACGCGCTCGCCGCCGAGATGAGGCCCACCACCATCGAAGACAGAAGGATCCTCGTGCGCACCATGCCATGCCAGGATGGCACGGCACGGCGCGATCACGGAAGATCGCAAGGGCGCGCCCCTCACGCTTTCGTGCGCAGCTTGCCCTTCGCCTCGGGCGCGCGCGTGAGCCCGTCGAGCAGGCGCCCGTGCGCGAGGTCCGACGCGGCGCGTATGTCGGTCATGCCGAGCGGGGTGAATGCGCCCGACATCGCCAGCACCGCGAGGCCCTGGTGCATTGCAAAGACGGGGATCACGTAGGAGAGCGCCTCGCCTTCGCCGAAATACCCCGCCGCCTGCGCGTCGGCGATGTAGCGATAGAGCAGGCCGAGGCTGCGCTCGCGGCCGTTCACGTACGCAGGGTCGTTCGGGTCGGTGTCGGCGGAGAACATCGCCTGGAAATACCCGGGGTGGTCGATCGCGAAACGCACGTACGCATGCGCGGCCGCGAGGAAACGCGCGCGGTGGTCGGGGCCCGCCGCCGTGAGCGCGGCGTCGACCGCGTCCGCGAGGCGATGCGCCCCCTCGGCCGCGAGCGCCGTGAGCAGCGCCTGCTTGTCGGCATAATGCCGGTACGGCGCGGCATGCGAGACGCCGATCCGGCGCGCGAGCTCGCGGAGCGTGAACCCCATCGGCCCGCGCTCCTCGATGAGCGCGAGCGCGCCCTCCCGAAGGGCACGAGGCAGGTCCCCATGGTGATACGGGCGAGGCGGGCGTCGAGGCACGGCCCCGAGCCTAGCACGTCCGAGGCGGATGTTGACAGTCGCAACATTCGATGTTGACGGCGGAAACTTTGGCATGTTGTCGTTGTCTACATGGGCATGACCGGCCAAGAACCCCGGTCGCCGGAGGGAACCGTCATGACGAAGGGAACCGAGAACGTGCTCGAAACCAGCCTGCTCGCGTCCGTCGCCCGGGTGCGCCCGGTCGCGGAGGCCCACGCGGACGCGTCGAACGAGGGCGCGACGCTGCATCCGGCCGTGGTCGACGTGATGAAAAAGGAGGGGCTGTTCGCGCTCGCGGCGCCGAAGGAGGTGGGCGGGCAAGGCGCGGACGGGCGGACGCAGCTCGTGGTGTACGAGGCGATGGCGCACGCGGACCCGTCCGCAGGCTGGGCGCTGATGATCGGGGCGATCATGAACGGGATGATGGGCGCTTATCTGCCGGAGGCGGCGACGCGTGAGATCTTTGCCGCGGGAATGACGACGTCGGCCGGGCTGCAGGTGCCGATGGGGAAGGCGCGGCGGGTGCGCGGGGGATTCGAGGTGACGGGGCGGTGGGGATTCGGCAGCGGAATCCGGCACGCGAGCTGGGTGTACACGGCCGCGACGATCGAGGAGCCGGCGCAGGTCGGGCCGCCGTCGTTCGTGCAGGTCGCGGTGCCGGTGTCGCGGGTGACGATCGAGGATACGTGGAACACCGCGTTTTTGCGCGGGAGCGGGAGCAACCATTACCGCATGGAGTCGGTGTTCGTGGAGGAGGCTTTTACGTGCTCGTATCCGGGGGCGGCACGGAAGCGGGGGCAGGCCTATTTCGAGCTGCCGTTCATCGCGCTCGTGGCGCCGGGGCACATCGGCTTCGCGCTTGGCGTGGCGCGGCGGGCGCTCGAAGAGATCACGATCGTCGCGCCGCGCCGGATCAAGGCCTGGAACGGGGAGGCGCTGGCCGCGCAATCGAGCTTCCGGGTGGAGCTCGGCCGAAAGCGCGCGGCCCTCGACGCGGCGCGGGCGCTCGCGCGCGAGGTGATCGAGCTGTCGATGCAAAGGGCCGAGGCGGGCCGGGTGCTATCGCCCGATGATTGGGCGGCCGTGCGCGCGGCGACGACGTATACGACCGAGGTCGCCGCGGACGTGACGTCGTTTGCATTCCGGGCGGGCGGGTCGAGCGCGATTTACGCGGGTACGGTGCTCGATCGGTGCTTCCGGGACATTCACGCGGCCGCGCAACACATCGCCGCGACGGACGACGCCTACGAGTACGCGGCGCGCGTGGGCCTGGGGGAAGCGCCGTTCAATCCGCTGCTTCTGCCGCGGGAGTCAGCCTAAAAACTCGCGCCCAGGCTGATGTATCCGAACGGCAGGACGCCGAAGGCGGTGGGGTCGTCGCCGAAGACGTTGAACCCCGGGCCGATGAGCGCCATCGCGCCGACGCGGAAGTTGAAGCCTGCGCCGTCCACGGGGTGCAAACGATACCCGACCATCGCGCTGCCATACGCGCCCACGCCCGAGCCCGACGCGCTCGAGCCGAAGCTGTTCGAGGCCTGCGCCGTCGCATACGTGACGGAGACGCCGCCGCCGACCTCGAGCGCATGCTTGCCGCTGCGAACGCCGAGGTAGCTGGCCGTGATGGGGAAGGTCAACAGGCTCGCGCTCGCGCTCGACGAAGAGTTGCCCGCCGAGACCGTCGCCCCGATCGAGATGTAGCTGAACCCGACGCGCACGCCGAGGTCGTCGATGACGCGGCGCTCGTAATTGATCGAGTACCAAAGCCCGGCCCCGAGGCCCTCGGCATAGATCGAGTTCGGCGCGGGTTTGTCCTTGAGATCTTCCTTGGGCTCGGCCTTCGCCGGCGCAGCCTGCGCAGGCGCGGCCGCCGGCGCCGCTGCCGCCGCAGCCTGCCCCTCGGGCGCGGGCGGCGGCGTCGCCTCACCCTCCTGCGCGAGCGCGGCGCTCGGGGCGAGGAGGAAAAGGGCGCTTGCCGCAATGCAATAAGAAGCAATCCGGGTCATGGGACCTCCGTGAAGACAAGGGTGAGGCCCCCAAAAGCACATGAAATGGTTCGCTCGGTCAAGCGAAAACAACCGTCCAGCCGCGATAAATGCTGAATGCGGATCCCTGGGTTTATTCAATCTTTGTTCTGCGAAATTTTCTGCGCGGTTTCGCGATGCAATCCGCGCGTGACGGGCCCCCCCGAACCCGTCACTCACGATTTTGCTCCGCGCTCGTGAATGGCGGACCCCCCCGATCCGTCATTCACGATTGGCCTCGACGCTCGCGGGCCGGCGGGCCCCCCCGAACCCGCCACCCGCGATTGTCACGCGCTCGTCGATGGCAGGCCCCCCCGAACCCGCCATCCACGAGGACACGAAACCCTAGCCCCGCGCCCGCTGCTTGCGCGGCGCCGGCCCCGCCTGACCCCGCGCGCTGCTACCGCGCGCCATCCCCTTCTGCGCCCCTCGCGCGCCGCCGGCCTGGCCGCCCCGCGCCGCCCCGCCGCTCTGCGACTGCGTCCGCGACGCTCCCTGCCCGCGCGCAGCCGGCGCCTTCTGCGCCGCCGCCGTCTTGCGCGTCTGCGTCCGCGCAGCTCCGCCCGCCACGGCCCCGCCGTTCCGCTTCTGCGCGACCGCCGCGCCACGCTTCGCCGGCGCCGCCGCCTTGGCCGCACCACGCTTCGCCGCGCCGCGCTGGGGCGCGCCACGCTGGGCCGCCCCCGCCGCCCGCTTCGGCATCGCCTGGCGCTTCGCCGGCGCGCGCTTGCGCGGAGCCGCCGCCTTCTTCGCCCCGGGCGCCTGCGTGGCCACCTGCCGCGCCGCGATGCCCAGGCTCCGCTCCAGGATCGGGCGATGCCCCTCCGCCAGGCGCTCCGAGAACCGCGACTGGAGACGATCGCCGAGCTGCTCAAGCTGCTCACGCTCCATCTCCCCCTCCGCCTGGGGCAGGAGCTCGCTCTCCTCCTCCTCGACGTGGTTCATCACGATGTCCTTGAGCGCGCCGAGCTTGGCCGAGAACGTCTCGTCGCCCACGCTGACCGACATCAGCCGGTAGAGCGCGAAGTCCGCGACCGCGTGCTCCTCGAAGGCCTCACGGATGCGACCGCTCGGGCCGAGCGACTCCATCGCCGCCGGATAGAAGATCTCCTCCTCGATCGCCGTGTGCGCCGCGAGCGCGTTGGCGAGCTCCTCGCGCAGCGAGGCACGCTCGTCCTCGTCCTCGGCACCCTCGATCTCGCGGAACAACTCTTCGACTTCGCGGTGATGTTGCTTGAGTAGGTCGGTCGCCTTCATGTCGAGCTCCTCAATCCGTTCTTCTCGGCGTGCCGCGCCTCGCCGAGGCGCCGCCCTTCGTTCGTGCTCGCGGCTCCTTGCGCGTGGCATGCCAAAGCCCCCGAGGGCCCCGAGAAATGCGAGGGACGGACGGCGAAAGATGGCCGTCTAGGTCCCCGACGGAAGGCCGCGACCCGAGCGAAAGCACGAGCAAAACGAGGCAACGAGCCGAGGCGGAGGCGACCGCGAGCCGCGCACCGCGGAGGCTCGTACCCCGCTCGTCCCGCGCGCCGGTAGGCGCGATCCGAAGAGCCGTGACCGCGCGCGGTCGGCGCAGTCGATCGCGGCGGGTGGCACGGAGGTGCGCACCCGAGGCGCACACACAGCGCGCGCGCGGGCAACAAAGGAGCAGACGGCTAGGGCGCGGCCGGCGCCTCGCCCTCCACGAAGTCGAACGACGGGGGGTGGGTCGAAACCATGCGGATCACGACGGCGTCGTGGTCACGCGCACCCGGTCCGAGGACGAACGGATCGGCGCCGGCATCGAGCGCCGCGCCAAAATCCACGGCGGAAAGCCAGGATGCGACGTCGAACCGGACCTCGAGCCGCGAGGTCGCCTCGGTGACCGTACCCTCGACCTTCGTGGTCGGCACGGCGCGCTGGCCTTGAAAGAGCGGGGCGACGTCGATGTCGGCCTCGAACCGGACGGACGTGCCGGCGCGGCTGGCCACGCCCCGCACGCGTGCCGAATGCCCGCCCGGCGCCTCGGGCGAAGCCTGGGCCTCCTGCTCTGGCAAGAACCAGTGAATCCCGTAATCGTACGAGGCGCTGCGCACGTCCCCCGCGAACCCCGCGTACGTGCCGAGCGGCGTCTCCCCTTCCCCGAGGACGTCGATCGCCGTGACGCGCCGAATCTCCCCGACCGCCGCCTCGCAAAGGGTGGCCGAGCCCGAGGCGCTGGCGCAAAAATAAGCCGGCCCGAAGGCCACACGCGCCTCGTCCAGGATGACGTCGACGTCGTCCACGACGAATTCGTTCGTCGCGGCAGAGACGAAGACCGCCGGGAACGAAACGTCGGGCTGTCCGGTGCCGGTGCCGCAGCCGGCGAGGGCAAGGACAAACGGCAAAAACGAGCGCAGAAGACATCGCATGACGGACCTCCGGCTCAAAGGTGGAAGGTCAAATTGCCGAGGATCGTGAGCGGCGATCCGGCGGAAATGTGGCGCGCGGGCAGATACGAGGGGATGTCGCTCGTCCGCCAGTCGGAGACGAAGACGTACTCGGTGTCCGCGTACCGAGCGTTGAGCAGGTTCGTGGCATCGACGCCGACCTCCACGAAATCGCGGCGCAAGCCGAGCGAAGCGTCGACGACGAAGACGGGCCGCGCCTCCTGGGCATACGGGAGCGGGCGCGGCGAGAGGAAGGTCGCGCCATACCCGGCGCGAGCGACGAGGGGTTTGCCGAGGAACGTGCCGAGGGTTTTTCGGTAGGAGACGTCGGTCCGCACGACGACGGGCGGAACGAAGGGGAGCGATTGTCCCTCGACATAGGGCGGCGTGGGGTTTTCTGGGGTCGGCGGCGGCGGCGAATCGAGGGTGGCCCGGACGAACGTGGCGCTGATCGAGGCGTTGAAGCCGGTCAGGGGGTTTGCCTGGAGGTAGGCGACGAGGCCGCGGCGGGTGGTCGGGCCGATCCGCTCGAGCCGGCCTTCCTCGGCGTCGAAGGCGAGGTCGTAGGAGAGGCGGGTTTCGTAGGCGACGAGGGTGGCCGAGAGGCGAGCGCGTTCGTATTGGACACGCGCGCCGGCCTCGTAGCTGTGGACCGTGGCGAAAGGAGCCTGCTCGCCTTCTTCGAGCTGCCGGGCCTGCGGGGAGCGATAGCCGCGGCCATACGCGGCGAAGAGGCGCAAGGAGGGCAAGGGGTCGACCTCGAGCGTGGCGCGCGGGCCCCAGGCAATGCCGGCGGCGGTGCGACGATACCCGACGAAATGGGTTTCTTCGCGGAAGGCGGGGATCTGGTTGCCGAGGCGATCGTCGATATCGAAAGAGATGAGGTCGGCGCGGAGGCCGCCGCGCAGGCGCGCCCAGCGGGAGAAGGTGAACAGGGCGTCGGCGAAGGCGCCGATGCGGAGGGAGCGGACGGTGGCGTCGACGCGGCGGTCCCAGGTCTCGTTTTGCGGGGCTTCGAGGAGGTTTTGCGCCTGCTCGATGGAATGGGCCTCGGCGTCGGCGCCGAGGGTGAGCTGGGCCTTGAGCCAGGAAGCCGCCTCGTACCGGCGGGTGCGATACGAAGCGCGGGCGCCGAAGCCGCCGTCGTCGTTCGATTGCTCGATGAGGTCGCCGCGGCCGGCCCAGGTGGGCCGGAGGCGCGAGCGCTGGGTGTAGCCGGTGAAATTGAGCCGGCTGCGATAGGTGGCGTAGGCGCCCCAGAGGCCGAAGCTGGCCTCGGAGTTGTCGTCGCCGGTGCGCTGGAGGGAAACACTCGCCTGCGTGCGGGTGGCCGCGGCGGATTGCGAGCGGGCGGAGGTGTCGGGGTAGGCGTCGTAGAAAGCGATGATCCGGCGGTCGATGTCGTCGCGGCGGAGAACGCCCGCGGCGCTGGAGCGGGCCCCATAAGCGGAGAGGTGGACGAGGGCGGAGAGGTCGCCCGGGAGCTCGAATCGGTACTGTCCGGTAAAACCTCCCGAGATGCTGCCGCGCACGCCGTCGCCGAAGCCGTCCGTGGTGCGCACGACGGCCGCGCCGAAGGTCTCTTCGGACTGACCGGCAGGCGCGAAGATGGCGACGAGGCGCTTCGTATTGAACGAGCCGTACGAGGCGGTGGCGTGGACGCCGCGTTCCTCGACGCCGAGGTCGAAATCGACGCTGCCCGCGACGGCGAAATCACCCTGGTGCGGATCGTAGACGCCCTCGAGGACGCGCACGCTGCGCACGGTCTCGGGAATCACGACATTGAGGTCGGCATAGCCCTGCCCGTGAATGTGGGAGGGTTGGTTGATGGGAATCGTGCCGCCGACGGTGAACTGGATGTCCTGGCCATGATCGGCGTCGAAGCCGCGGAGATAGACGCGCTGGGCAACGGCGTCGCCCTCGGGGCGCATGACGTGGAAGCCAGGCGCGGATTTGAGGAGGTCGGCGGTGGTGGGGCGCGGGGCGCTGTCGAGGACGGCGCGGCCGAGGCGGAAGTCGGAGGCGCCGCGGCGCGGAGGGTTCGGCCGGCCCTGGACGTGGATTTCGATGGGCTTGCCCGGTTCGGCGACGGCGTGCGGCAGCGCGAGGCCGGAGTCGAGCTCGGCCGGCTGTTCGCCGTGGGAATGCGGGTGTTTGTCCGGCGGCGGTTTGTCCGCGGGGGGCGACTTCTCCGCGGGCGCGGGCGGGCCGGGCGGAGGCGCGGCGTCCGGGGGCGTGGTGACGGTCGGCACGCCCGGCGGGACGGGGACGGGCGGATGCGGCTCGGGCGCGAAATGGAAGGGGACACGAATGCGCGCGCGGATGGGGACGCCGTCGCGTGTGGCCGGGCTGAAGCGCCAGCGACGGACGGCGGCGAGGGCCGCGTCGTCGAAGGCTTCGCCGCCGGAGACCGCGATCTGGGCGTCGCCGACGGTGCCGTTGCGCTCGACGGTGACCAGGACCTCGACGGTGGTGTCGATGCCCTGCGCGAGCTTGTCCGGCGGATAGACGGCATCGACGTGCTCGACGACCGTCGGAAGGGTGACGTTCGCCTGGCCCGACGGCGCCTTGGGAGCCGCGGTCGGCTGGGCGAACGCGGGGCGCGTGGCGAGGAGGCCCGCAGCTAGGGCGATGGCGTGTGACCATCGAGACAAAACGAACCTCAACCGATCCTCCGTCGGGCCCCTTCAGAGAGGGTGCTTTACACGGGGAGGGCGGGGAGCGGAATGCGAAAATCACGCCGCGCGGCGGATCTCACTCGATCGTCCCCCAGACCCGCAGCGCCGCCGCCGTGTCCGGGTCGATCGTCGCCGGCTCGCGCTTCTGCAGGTCCGACCGGGTCGACTGATCGCGCGCCATCACCCGACGGAAGAGCGCCTGCGCGGCGAGCGGGAGCGTCTCGCGGCGGTTGAAGGCGCACGTGGGGTCGAGCTCGAGGTCGCAGAGGAACGGAACGGCCTCGTAGCGGCCCGTCATGATGAGCTCGCCCCAGCGGGCGGAGAAGCGGTCGTCGAGCGTGGCGATCTGCGGCTCGAAGGAGGAGTCCTCGAGGCCCGAGGCGACGGCGGAGAGGTCGCGGCCGAGGCCAGGGCGCGAGAAGGAGATGCCGAGCGCGGAGAGGGCCGTCTGGCTGACGTCCCAGACCTCGGTGGGGAGATTGACGTGGGCGCCGCCATAACGGGCGTCCGGGAAGCGAACGTAGAGCGGGAGCGTGAGACGCGGCTCGGCGAGGTCGTCGCCCTCGGCGTAGAGCGAGGAGGCGCCGGCGGCGACGTCGCCGGTGACGACGAAGACGGTGCTCTCCCAGAGGCCGGCGGTCTTCAAGGCGGCGACGAGGCCACCGAGGGCGCGGTCCTGCGCGGACATGGCTGCCCCTTCGAGGGCGCGGACGCGCTCCTGGTCCTGCGCGGAGAGGGCGTCCTTCTTGTCCCTCCTTTTCCGCATGGTCGCGAGTTGCTGCGCCCCGCGACGCGGCTCGATGACGCCGGTGTAGGGCGTCGGCGGGAGCTGCGCTTGCTCCTTCGGCGAGACGTCCCAGGGCGGATGTCCGCCGCGCGCGTGGACGACGAGGAGCAGGCGCGCCTCGGGCGATTGGCGGAGGACGTCGGTGAGCCAGGTGGCGGCGGCGTCGAGGGGCGCGGTGGCCGGGTCGTTGCCGTAGGGGGGATATTCGACGAAATGCTCCCAGCCCTCGCCAAAGCCGAATGATTTGAAGGTGGCGGGGACGCCGGTGAACATGGCCGCGCGAATGCTGGCGTCGTGGGCGACGGCGCCGAGCGTGGTGTTCGAGGCCGGCATACGCGCGCCGAAATCGGTGAGGGTATGGGCGCGCGGGGGCATGGCCGTGAGCAGGGAGCCAACGACGCTGCCCGGAAAGGTGGTCGGGGCGCGGTGGCGATGGAAGGTGGTCGCCGTGAGGGCGAGGTCGGAGAGGGTCGGCAGGTGCGGCGTGGGGCCGGCATGCCAGGGCGGGAGGCTGTCGCGGTCGAGGCCGTTCATGACGACGACGACGACGGCGCGGGTCTTGGCGGTGGACGGCGGAGGCGCGGCCGGCAAGACGATGACCGGATCGCCGAAGAGGACACGGGCGCCCTGGGAGGTGCCTTCGGCGCGGAGCTCGAGGGTGGCGAGGGGGCCGCCCTGGGGGTCGAGGGGGACGTCGAGGTCGGTCCAGGTGGCTTTGTCGCCGCCGGTGACGTGCTGGGTGAGGACGTCGACGGGCTTCTGGCCATCGCGAAGGAGGCGGACGCGGGCGTCGGCCTCGCCGGGGCCGAGGACGCCGACGGAGGTGCGGAGGCGGGCCCCCGGTGGGAGGCGCAGGGTGCAGCGGACGGCGCCGGGGCCGCGGAGGGCGATCGAGCGGTGCGGGACGGCGGAGAGGGCGGCCTCGCGGAGGAGGACGTCCCGCAGGGTGGGCGGGCCGTAGGTGGCGGTGCTCTCGTCGGGGACGCCGATGCGGATCCAGTCGAGGTCGACGAGGGGATCGCCGGATTTGGCGCGGCCCATGAAGCGGAAGGTGAGGGTGTGGACGCCGGGGTCGACGGGGAGCGAGGTGGCCCCGGTGGTGGCGATGCGGATCTGGTCGCGCTGGAAGTTGAGGGTGCCGAGGGGCTGGTCGTCGAGGGAGACGGTGGCCGCGCGGGCGCCAAGGCCCATGGAGCGAGCGGCGACGAAGATGGGGCTCGCCTCGGGCAGGACGAAGGTGACGCGCAGGGTGCGGTTCGAGACGCGCATCCAGGTGGAGGCGTCGTGCTCGATGGGTTCGACGCCCCGCGGGGAGGTGCCGGTCCAGGCGAAGCGGCCGACCATGGCGTCGGTGCCGGTGTCGAGGAGCAGGCCGCGATGTTCGAGGTCGCAGCCGGGGAGCTGGTCGACGAGGTCAGCGACGACGCGGGCGGGCGCAGGCGGCTGGGGGGCGGCAGCGCTGGTGGTGGGCGCAGGCGTCCCCTGTTCCTGGCCCTTGCTGGGGCTGCAGGCGCTCGCGCCGAGGGCGAGGGCAAGGAGGGACGAGAGGACGAGCGGGGCGGAAGGCGTCAACGCGACCAGGGTGGCGCGATGCAGAGGCGCGTCAAGCGGGCTTGTGGGGGAGAATGTATGAGAAAGGTCACCAAAAGAAGCGTGCGCGAGGGTCGCGAGGGCGTCACGTCGTCGCAAAGGCGCGTTCCCGACCGCCGCGATGCCACGACGGGAGCTCGGCCGCGGCTTTCGAGGGCCGCGATGCCGCCGAAACGGGAACGGAAGAGCTTCGCGACCGCCGCGATGTCGCCAAAATGGGAACGAAAGAGCTCCGCGACCGCTGCGATGTCGCCAAAACGGGAACGAAAGTCCTTCGCGACCGCCGCGATGTCGCCAAAACGGGAACGAAAGTCCTTCGCGATCGCCGCGAAGGCGAGGCGCAAGTTACGGAACGGCTTCGCGAGTTGCCGTGCTGGAAAGCGGAGCGGCACCGGGGTGTGGAAATCAACGCGACCAGGGCGGCGCGATGCGCAGGCGCGTCAAGCGCCCTTCCTTGACGAGGGCGAACCGGACGCGCTCCTCGCCGCGGAGGCGGACGCGGATCTCGTACGGGTCCTTCTTGGGGGCTAGCTTCGCCTGGACGACGGGGCCGGTTCCGACGAGCTGGCCGTCGACGTAAATCGAATCACTGGGCCCGACGATCACTTCGAGCAGGCCCTGACCCGCGGGGACCTTGTCCTCGGCGCGGAGGGGGAGGTCCTGGGGCATGACCGGGAAGTCGGCGGTGTCGCCCTCGCGGCGGTCGTGGGGGGTCGCCGCGGCAGGCTCGGGCTCGGGCGCGGGGGCGGGCGCGGGCGGGTCGGCCGTGACGGTCGGGGCGGGGAGCGCGGCGGGCGCGGGCGCGGGGGCGACGCGCTGGTGCGCGAGGCGGCTGCCGACAGCGAAGACGGTGCCGGCGACGGCGAAGAGGATCCAGGCGCTGACGCGGGTGCGTGAGCTGCCCTCGCGGCGAGAGGGCGGCGCCGAATCACGGCTGACCTTCTCGTTGCGGCGGAAGCGGCTCGGGCGGCTCTCGACGTCGGGATCGAGCGTGCGAGCGGCAGGCGCGTGGGCCGAAGGCAAGGAGCCACGCGGGGGCGGCGGGAGATCCTCGACCGGCGGAGGGACGAGGGTGCCGAGAGAGGTCGGGATCGGCCGCGCCGCCGTGGCACGCGGGGCGGGCGCAGGGGCGGGCGCGGGGGCGGAAGCGGCCACCGGCGCGGCGGGGGCGGGCGCGGCAGCGGGCGCGGCAGCGGGCGCGGCGACGGGCACGGGCACGGGCACGGGCACGGGCGCAGGCGCGGCGACGGCCATCGGCGCGGGCGTGAGGACGGGGATGGACAGGCGCTCGATCGCCTTCCGCGGAGCCACCGGGCCCGGCGTGGGCGACGGCTGCTTCACGTCCACCACCGGCCGCCGCACGTCGAGCGTCCGCTCCTCGGCAGGCATGTGCGCGAAGTCGAGGACCGATCCGACCTCGACCGACAAGACCTCGTCCGGCTGGAGCGTGAGGATCGACGGGGAAAGCGAGGGCTCCTCGCGGGCGAGGACCGGGCCGGGCGTGGCCGAGCGATCGATGATCGCGGAGATGGGCTCGGGCGTACTCGGCGCAGGCTCGGGCAGGATGTCGGCGAGCGCGGGGATGAGCGCCGGAGGCGGCGGACGGCGCACGCCGCGGAGCCGCTCGGACTCGCGGTGCACGGCGGGCGTGAGCAGATCCGCGCCGGCCTCGCCGACGACGGCGGTGATCGCGCCGTGCGCGGCCGCGTCGCAGAGGACGTCCTCGACGAGGTGCGCGGCGGCCTTGCCGGAAGCGACGAGCGCGCGGGGCGAGGCGCCAGACGCGATCGAGCGCAGGAGCGAGCGCAAGGGCTCGGGGGTCGCATGCTCGGCCGGTCCGAGGAGGTCGAGGTCGATCTCCACGCGCTCGACGGTCATGAGCGAGGCGCCCGAGAGGAGGCGTTGTGCAGCGCGGGCCGAGGCGATCGGCGCGACGAGCTGCTCGGCGAGGGAGCCTTCGAGGTCAGGGCGTGCTCCCGAGAGGCGCGCGACGTCCTCGTCGACGGGCGCGACCACGAAGCGGCCCGCGCCGAGACCGAGGAGACGCGCGAGCACACCCGGACCCCGCTCGAAGGAGCCATCGGCCGTGGTGCGCGTGGCCCGCACGGGGCGGCCGTCGCGGATCTCGACCTCGTAGAGGTAGAGGGCGTCGCGCACGGTGAGCGTGGAGGCGGGCCGATGGGCGCACGCGAGCGCGAGCAACGTGCGGGGCGTGAGGCCGTCGAGGCGGCCGCGGACCTCGCCGCCTTGCGCGAGGCGTTCGGCGACGCGCAGGCGCGGCCGCAGGATCTCGCGGAGGCGCTGCACGATCGCCGCGGCGCTGGCCTCCTTGCGGAGGTAGCCGTCGGCGCCGGCGCCGAGCTCGCGCACGCGCTGGAGGAGGTCCTCTTTCCAGGAGAGGAGCACGACGGGGACGTCACGGAGCGCGAAGTCACGCTTGAGCGCGCGGCAAAGCGCGAAGCCGTCGAGGCCCGGCATGATGATGTCGCTGACCACGAGGTCGGGCGAGACCTCGCACGCGAGCTCGAAGGCGCGCTCGCCATCGTGGGCCTCGTACACCGTGGCCCCCGCGGCGCGAAGGACGCCGGCGAGGAACCAGGTGACGGCGGCGTCGTCATCGGCCACGACCACGCGGAGCCGATCGAGCGTGGGCACGCGCGCGCCGCGGGCTTCACCGAGCGCCCGCACGCGCGTCGCCTGACCTGCCTGCTCGGGACCACCGAGCCACGGCGCAAACGGGAGCGCCCCTTCCGGCCCGCTCGGCGCGAACCGCACCTTGCCTTGCGACTCGATCGTGACGAGGTCGCGGATCCGCGCGACCGCACCCCAGAGCGCGGCGAGCACCTGGCTGCCCTCCCCAAGCTCGACCCGCGTGCTGCGAGCGCGCGCGTCCGCCGCGTCGCAGAGGCCTCGACGTAGTTCTTCGGCGAGGCGCGCGCCGAGATCGTCCAGCGTGACCTCACCGATCGGCGCGCGGGCGATGTCGCGACGCACCTGGGCCGCGATCACCTCGGCGCAGGCTTTCCGCAGGGCCTCGGGCGAGACGGGCTTCGGCAAGGTCCGCGTGACGCCGAGCGCCGCGTAGAGCGCGGCGTCGTCGGGCCGGGAGAAGCGCCCGAGCAAAAGGAGCGGGACCCCTTCGATGAGAGGATCGGCGAGGAGCGAGGCGATGAGCTCCCGCGCGCCATGCTTGTCCGCGTCGATGACGATGACGTCGGGCGCGAGCGCGCGCGCGAGATCGGGCGCGGCGACGAGATCGTCGGTGCGCTCGACCTCGAAGAACGAGGGAGCTCCCTCGGCGTGATCCTTCGCGAGGGCCTCGGCGAGCTTCTCGGGCCCGACGAACAGCACGGTCTGCGGGATGCCCTGCGCGGCCGCGCTCGCGGGCTTGTCGGCGGACCGTTCGGCCGAGGGCAACGTGCGCGGGCCGCTGTTCGCCGACTTTGGCGCGGCTTCCCGTTCGGGCACGCCCAGCGAGGCCTCGCCCCACGCGAGCTCGGGCAGGCGATCGAGCAAACTTCGCAGCGCCTTCCACTCGTCGTCCGTGAGCTTACCGCGCTCGGCGACGCGATCGACGAGCGCTTCGCCGCTCTTGAGCTCCTCGGCGAGCTTGTTGAAGCGCAGGAGCCTCGCGGCGGCGGCGAGGGCGTGCACGCGGCGGCGCAGATCATCACGACGCGCGGGGGACGCGGGTTCTTCGGCGAGCTTGGTGACGGCGGTGCGGAGCTCGACGACCCGTCGGCCGAGGGTGGCCACGAAATCGGCCCGGACGCCGCCGAGACGCTCGGGAGACGACGCCGGGCGAGGGTCCTTGGGCGCCTCGGCACGCCGCTCTGGCGCTACGGGCGGTGCGATGCCCTCGAGCGTGATGACGCCCATGGCCTCGGGACGGCCGCCTTCATTTCGGTCCAACGCGGTAGCTTGCGCGCCCATCGGTTCGGGCCGTATCACGGGTCGGCGCGGCAGCTCCAATTTGTGGCGATGCATGCGGGGGGTTCGGTCGCGATCCGCGGTCGATTTTACGCAACCAGAAGCCCCCTCTTGGCGACATAGGGTTTGTGAAGCCGCATCTCACACGCCGAGGTATGCTGCGTCGCATGGTGGCGATCGCGATGGCAGAGGTGCTTTGGCCGGAACCGATGACGCTCGAGCAGTGGGCCGACATGGACGAGGACGAGCCGGGCGAGCTCGTCGACGGCGCGCTGGTGGAGGAAGAGGTGCCGACGAATCTGCACGAGCTCATCGTGGGCTG
Organism: Polyangium jinanense; assembly: GCF_028435265.1. Lineage (GTDB taxonomy): Bacteria > Myxococcota_A > Polyangia > Polyangiales > Polyangiaceae > Polyangium > Polyangium jinanense. The sequence goes on from NZ_JAGTJK010000010.1 coordinate 150,277, forward strand.
GTTGATCCGTGTCCTCGGGAACTGGGCAGCTCCTCGCAGCGGGCGGGTGCTCGGCTCCTCGCACAAGCTCGGCGTGTCCCCGCGTCGCGGTCGCAAGCCCGACGTGACGGTGTACGCGCCTCGCTCGAAGGTGAACTGGCAAGCCTCCCTCTCGCGGGTTGCTCCACTCCTCGTCGTGGAGGTGATCTCCCGGCAAGCGCGTGACGTGCGTCGTGATCGCGTCGAGAAGCTCGGCGACTACGCGCGCTTCGGCGTGCGCTGGTACTGGCTCCTCGACCCCGAGGTGCGGCTCCTCGAGGTGCTGGAGCTCGGCGCGGATGGGCGGTACACGATCGCGCTCCAAGCCTCCACCGAGCGCGTGGCCGTGCCTGGGTGTGAAGGGCTGGAGCTCGATCTCGCGAACCTCTGGAGAGAGGCCGACGAGGCTGCGGCCGAGGGCAGCGAGGAGAGCGAGCCAAGCACGGAGCGTGGCGCGAGCTGAGGTGCTACGTCGACGAGCCCGCCGGCGGCGCGGGCTTGTTCCAAAGCTTGGAAAGGTCAAGCTCGATCGCATCGAAGGGCACGGCGCGGACCTTGGCGTCGTCGTGGTGCACGCCGCGCAGGAGCCACCCCTCGGGGGTGAGGGCGAAGACTTCGAGCAGCCGCTCGATCGGGTCCACGATCCAGAGGTGCTGCACGCCCTCGCGGGCGTACACCGGCATCTTTTTCGCCCGGTCGATCGCCGCCGTGGAGGGGCTCGCCACCTCGCAGACCCAGTCGGGCGCGAGCGGGAAGTACGGCGTCTCGGGTAGCTCAGGCATCCGCTCGACACGCCAGCCGGCAAGGTCGGGGACGAGCGTGTCGCCGCCGAGGTGCAGCTCGGGTTCGTCGAGGATCCACCATCCGCCGGGACCGCCGTCGCCAAACCGGAACGGAGGACCAAGCTGCATGCCGAGCGACGAGTGTGCCGACGCATGCCTCGGCGCAGGCCGAGGGAACACGTAGAGCGTGCCCTGGATCAGCTCGGCGACCTGATGCGGCGGGACCGCCTCGAGGTCCGCGTACGTTGCCGGATGCAGCTTCTCCGCCGGGTGCCCCATGCCTCACTTTACCCCATGCCTCGGGACCTGCCAGAGACCTGCGTGTGTCCTCGTCGCTGCCGGCGGTGGAGCAGCTTCACGATGAAATAGACTGAAATCGTCTCACGGTTGGTCATGTCGTACCTTCCGAGCGCGGGCGATACGCGATCGCCCACGCGTGCTGCGAGGTTCCGGCCAGCGCGCAGCATTTCCCTTCCCTGTCAAGGACACTCAAGCATGCCCGAGCTTCCCAGCGACGGCCACGCGCCCCGAGGCGATGGCGAAACCAAGATATGGGAGCAATTCCCTGTTGATGTCAAAATCGTACGCGGCGTTCGCTTCGAAACGAACGACGGCCGCGGCGACCTCCTGCGGATTGTCGTGATGAACGATCGCGCGACCGCGCAATACGCCTCCTATCGCGAATACCATGGCGGCAATATCGCGATTTTCGTGGATGACGTCTCGTCGTTCACCCTACGCTCGAGTCGCATCGAGGAGACCGAGCAGGCTATCGACGGGATGCTCGGCGTGATGTCGACGCCGCTGGAGATACCCCAGGTCGTGAGCTTCTGCCGCGGGATTTACACTCCCTCCGGCGCCCGCAGCCGCCTTTACAAAGCCGTCGACCCCGACGACAGCACCAAGATGATGGGCGTCCTCATCGAGCAGGACGCGCGAGGGATACTGGAGCGGGTCACGTGGTACAAGACGTGGAGCGCCGGTGCAGCCTTCGCGGTAATCCCCGACGTGTTGGAATTCGTGCTCGTGAAAGACGAGCGCGGCGCGCCGAGCCTCGACCCGAACGACATCGGCGGTTGCGCCTGGCATTACTCCACGACCTTCGGGATCGGTCCCTCGCTGGGCCTCAACCCCTGATGCTCCTCGCGAGGCGAAAACCGAGAACGCCGTGTCGCCTCGTCGGACGCTCGGCATAACGCACCGAGAGCCGCATCATGTCTCCCGACGAGATCCAAGCCCCACCCCTCACCGCGCGGTCGGTGTCGTCCTCCGTCGTGGGCTCGATCTGCAAGATGTCTCCCTCGACGCGCGGGCCGTCGAGGCTCCAGGGCTCGATACACCAGTCGCGGACATTGCCTGCGGTGCCCCGAACCCCGTATGGACTCACGTCCATCGGATAGCTATGCACCGCCATGACGTGCTTTCGCTCGGCGTGGCTGCCCGACACGCACGCCCACGTCGGCTCGATCTGATCGCCCCACGGCATGAATCGACCGTCCACGCCCCGCGCCGCCTTTTCCCATTCCAGCTCGCTCGGCAGCCGCCAGCCGAGACCCGTCCGGCGCGCGTGGTGCGCGGCGTACGCGTTCGCCGAATACCAGTCGACGCATACGACTGGCCGCGCGAGCTCGGCCTCGGGGTCCTCGAGCACGTAGCGCCCGGTGCGCGGGTCGCGCGTGTACGCCAGCTGCGCGTCGCCATTGAACGCTGCGCCCGGTGATCGGCGCGGACAATGCCGCTCCGCCAGATCCACGAGCCCTTCCTCGACCAGATCGTTCAAGAACGCGACGTACTCGCCGTTCGTGACCGGATGCCTCCGGATGACGAACCCGTCCGCCCACACGCGCCGCCGGGACATGCTTTCTCCTGCGTGAGGGTCTCCGCCGACGACGAACCACCCCGGCGGTAAGTAGACGTCCTCGGGCCCGAGGTCGTCTTCCCGCAGAAGGCGGATCGGATGCGCCTCAGTGCCTCCCGGACGAACACCGTCCCAATGCTCACCACGGCCGATGGCCACGGGATAGGCGACGTCGCGATAGCCAGGAGCCGAGAGTCGCACGAGGTAACTGCCGCATGGTAGGCGCAGCTCGCGGAGAGGAGTGGTCGCGATGTAAGCGTTCTCCTCGCTCGCGACGAGATAACGGCTCACGGGCTCGTACGGCTTGATGACGGCCCGCACGAGGGGTGGATCGGTGACCAGCGTGAGCCGCCCATCGCCCTGGAGCAGCGCCTCGTATCGCGCGCGTTCGTCGGACGACAGTTTGGCCGCGTGGTCTTCGAGCAGCGCGGCAAAGCTCGTCACGGCGGGGCGATCATGGTCGGCCTCGGCCCGACGCAAGTTGTCCGCGTAATGCGCGGCGAGCGCGGCGTGCGCTTCTTCGAGGTCCGGCGCTTCGTTGAGCGCCGACCGGAGCTTCTGCGTCCAGTTGATCTCCTCGCGCAAGACATCCCGCTCGATGGCGGCCGCTTCGTCTTCGAGCTGCCAGCCCGCAGCCTTCTCCTGGACACGGTCGAACGGCCGCAGGCGGTCGAGGATCTCCCGGGCTCGGGCCCGGAGTCTGTTCGCGTCATCGCGCATGCGCTCGATCCTCGCTCGGTGCGCGTGGTGGGCGTCCGCCACGATACGACGGGCGCGCGCCTGTCGGTCGGCGCCGTCGAGCCAATCGCGGACCGTGGTCATGAGCGCGCCAGCATCGGGGAAACGGCTCGATGGCACGCGCTCCATCGCCTTGCGGCATAACGAATACAGCTCCTTCGGGGCCTCCGGGACAGCGACGTCCTCGATGGGCGAGGGCGGCTCCTTGCGTACACGCTCGACGATCCTCTCCGGCATTTCGGGCGCTCCCGGTCGAGACGCATACGGCGGGCGGCCGCTCAGGATCTCGTAAAGGACAGCGCCGAGGGCATACACGTCACTCGCCGACCCCATGGCCGCGATCTCGCCGTGCGCTTGTTCCGGCGGCATGTAAAAAGGGGTCCCGGCGACGCGTGTGCGCACGCTTCCCTCCGAAGGATCGGACCGCCGAACTCCCGATGCAGCATGCGCCCCGGGCGACTCGACGCGGGAGAGATCCCGCGCGAGGCCCCAATCCATGACGTGCACTTCCCCGAGGTCGCCGACCATGAGGTTTTGCGGACTGATGTCTCGGTGAATGATGTCCGTCGCATGGGCGTAGGCCACGGGTTCGCAGAGCCGGCGGAAGTCATCGAGCAGGCGCCGCAATGCTTGGAAGAATTCGGCGCCTCGCAGGCGGTGAAGCTTCGCGATGCGATGGCCGATCGTCTCGCCGCGCACCCGCTTCATGGTGAACCAGATCCGACCATCGGGCAGCTCGCCCCAATCGTAAATCGGGACGACACCGGGATGCTGGAGCCGTGCCGTGATCCGGACCTCTTGTCGGAAGCGCTCGCAGTCCTCCGGCAGGCTTCGCGACGGCGACTGCACCTTGAGCGCGACCCGCCGGCCGACGTGGCGATCCCAGACCTCGCGCACCTCGCTGAACCCGCCCTGGCCAATCGGACCGATGTCCTCGTATCGCTCCCTGTAATCATTTCGCGCGAGCGGCGCTGAGACGGCGTGTTCGGCTCCACGAACATCGACGCGGTGTGTGGGCACGCGGGGGAGCACGCCGTCGAAGAGCCGTTCGAGCTCGTGGAGCGCGTCCTCGCCAAATCCATACTTGTCCGCGATGAAACGAAGCTCTTCGCGCATGGCCACTTCCGAGGTTGACACGGTAACGAAAGAACGGCATGGCTTCCAGCCGTCAGATGGGGGTTCTCAAGCACGCATCCTCCGGAAGAACTGTGGTCCTGGCCGCGGACTCGATCGTGGGCCGCGGGCCGCGTTGCACGTTGCATCTCGCCGATCCCGCGGCGTCGCATAACCACGCGTCCATTTCGTGGAACGGGAGCCGCTGGGAAGCGCGTGACCTGGGCAGCACGAACGGCACGTTCGTCGACGGAGAAGCGCTTCGTCCCAAGGAGCGGGAAATCCTCTCCCAGGGGAACGTCCTTCGATTCGGCGCCGACGCCGAACAGTGGGAGCTCGTCGACGGCCGCGGGCCCGTGGTCCTCGCGCGCTCGACGAGCACGGCCGACGTGCGGGCGGCGGAGGACGGGCAGCTCGTGCTTCCGGACGCGGCGAACGTCGTTCTCTCGATCGTCGAGGATTCCGAGGGGCATTGGTTCGTCGAGACAATCGAAGGATCGCGACGTCCAGCGAGGGACGCGGAGCAGATCACCGTCGCGGGGGAAACCTGGGAGCTCTTGGTCCCGCCGACATCCCCGGTCGCTGGAACCTACAAGGCGCGAACGTCGCTCACCCTGAACACGCTGTCGCTCCGGTTTCATGTGAGCCGAAACCAGGAGCACGTGTCCGTCGACATTGTCCACGGCGATGAGGTCATGTCGCTGGGAGAGCGTACGGTGTTCGACGCGCTCCTGCAGCTCGCTCGCGAGCGCCTGAAGGACGCCGCGGCAGGGGCGCTGCCGGACGAAGAGCAAGGCTGGTACGACCTCGAGGCCCTGACGCGAGACCTCCACGTCGACGAGAAGGTCCTCAACACGACCATCTGCCGCGTGCGCAAGGCGTTCGGCAAGGTGGGCGTGGAGCGGCCGGCGGGTATCGTGGAGCGCAGGCGGCGGGAGCTCCGCATCGGCACCTCGCGCGTCGAGGTCCTCGAGTCGTAGGCAGCCCGCGTTGAAATAGAGTGAAATACCCTCCGTCCTTGCGGACGGGTGCGTCCCTCTTATCCTCGCCTCCCCGATACGTCGTGATTCGACGATGTCGTGGCCCTGGAGGGACCGATGGGTAAGCTCAGCACCAAGAGCGCGTCGCATCGCGCGCTCACGCATTTCGTGGATTGGATCAAGCCGGAGGAGGCGACCGCGGATGCGATCCGGACGCAGGCGGAGGACATTCGAAAGCGCATCAAGGCAAAGGCAGTCGAAGACGGCCTCGTCGTGCGCTCCACGCCGTGGTCCGGCTCTTTCGCCAAGAAAACGGGGCTCCGGCGCCACATGCGTGGCAACCACGAGGTCGAGGGGCAGGACGTCGACTTGCCGTTCGTCGTCTCCCCGCAAACCAAGGAGGGGGAGGGCATTCATACCCTCCTCGACAAGTTCGAGCGGTACGCGAAGGCCATTTACCCGAACACGCGGCGGAGCACGACGAAGAGCTCGATTTGCCTCGATTTCAAGAGCAATAGCCTGTCGTACGACATCGTTCCCATGCTCGCCGTCGACGGGGACGACGAGGCGCAGGTGCTCCTGCGCGGCGACGGGGAGCGCAGGCTCACGTCGGTCCAGAAGCACATCGACTTCGTCACGATGCGCACCGCGGCGAGCAACCTCCTCGACGGCCGCGTCAAGTTCAACGAGGGCGTGCGCCTCGTCAAATGGTGGCGCGAGCTCCGCCAGTCGCAGAGCGACGTCCTCGACGAGGTGCCGACGATGCTCATCGATTTGCTGTGCGCCAAGGCCTTCGACGAGCACAGCGTCGACGAGACGTACACGGAGACGTTGAGCCGCTGGTTCGGGCGGATTGCGCACATCGTTCGCCAGCGGAAGCGGGTGGATTTCAGCGACTTCAGGAACCCGGCGCTCACTCCGAGCAGCGGCCTCTGGACCGTGCTCGATCCGGTCAATCCGGAAAACAACGTCGTCCCCGCCTCCTGGACGAACATCAAGCTCCAGGAGCTCGCCGAATGGTTCGAGGAGGCCCGCGACGGAATGGCGCGGGTCATCGCGGCGGACCTGGCCGGCGACGACACGGCGGTCCGGGAGGAGCTCGTCGCGCTCTTCGGCAATGCCATCAAGGACCATGGGGAGGCGCCGTGATCAAGAGCTATACCGCCTCGCACGCCAGCACGTTCACCGAGGCGCGGGCCCGCGCGGTCCTGCACAACGTCCTCGAGGATTTCATGCAAGTGGCAAACGCGGGCTTCGTCGCGCGCGAGACCATCAAGGAATGGTTCGACGAGCTGAGCTTCGCCGTGCTGCACAACGTGGTCAACAGCTTCCAGCTCCAGTTCATGCTGCCGGACGGAAGAAAGGACCGGGCGTTGCACTACGAGGTTCGAGACGACGGAACGGTGCCGGAAGGCTCCAAGGGCGGCGGATTCGATCTCTACGGTTTGCCCCGGAACACGCGCGTCATCTTGTGCGTCTCTTATCGAGGTGATGCGCCAAACCTCGACAAGGTGCTCGCCTGGTTGAGGGAGCGCGGGTGGGGTTCCGGCGGAAGCCTCGTCCAGGGGAACACCAGCCAGGATCGAGCATTCTCCAGGGACGGCTTCGGGTTTGTGCGCAGCAAGGTGGGTGATCTGTGACGACGAGCCTTCGACTGTCCGAGGTTTCCCACCCGTCCAAGGACGCCGCAGCCCGGTACGACGCGTTGATGGGCATCGACGGGTACAAGGAGCAATTGCTCGACGAGCTCTCGTTGTGGCTCGATGCGGCGCGGGTGGAGAAATGGCAAAAGACGCACCACCCGAAAGGTTTGCCCGGTGTCGGCACGTTCGGTTGGGGCTCACCGCTGATCCTCCTCTCCGGCGATGTCGGCTGCGGAAAAACGGCCTTGGCCACGTCCGTCGGGACGCCGCTCGCGCGGGAGCTCGATCGGAAGGTCATCGCCATGGAGACGCCGTCGGACATTCGCGGTCACGGGCTCGTGGGCGAACTCTCCACACGGATCACCGATGCATTCAGCCAGGCGCGCGCGAGAGCCAAGCACGTTGGATGCGGGCTCTTGGTCATCGACGAGGCGGACGACCTCGCGACCGCCCGCGACCAGATGCATGCGCACCACGAGGACCGGGCAGGCGTGAATGCCCTGATCAAGGAGGTCGACGCGATCGGACGCGAGAGGACCCCGCTCGCCGTCCTCTTGATCACGAATCGGTCGAGCGCGCTGGATCCCGCCGTCATGCGGCGCGCGTCGTTGCATCTCCGGTTTGGCCGACCAAATGCCACGCAGCGACGCGCCCTTCTGGAGCGGCTGCTCATGGGGACACGGGCGACGGAGGATGAGCTCGAAACGCTCGTGGAAGCGACGAGCGCACGCCGAGGCGTACCGTTCAGCTTTTCCGACCTCACCATGCGCCTCGGGCGATCGGCCCTGCGACAGGCTTGGCGTTGCGATTGTCCGTTTGGAGCGGCCGTGCTCCTGGAAGCGCTCGTACATATCGAACCATCCCCGCTCGTGACCCGAGAGGAACGTACCGATGCCTGATCCCAATCGCCTCCTCGTCGTTACGCAACCCGTGCTTGGCGCCATCGGGCCCGAGGAGATCAAGAGGACCCTTCCGAGGTCGCAGAGCGCGGCCGGGTGGGACTCCGCAGAAGTTGCGCCGATTCGCGCGACGCTCGGGGATTCCTACGAGCTCGACTGGTCGGCCCTACAGGCCGAGCAGGAGCGGCTCTTCGACGAGACCCTGAAACCCCAGCTCGCAGGGCGAAAAGGGTTTGCCTACTTCGGGTTCGCTCCGATCCCACTCGCGATTCATCTGGGGTACCTGGTCGAAAATCGATTCGAGATCGACCTCTACCAGCTCAACCATTCCAAGTCGAAGTGGGTCAACACTCCGGACAAACCATCCCCGAAGCGGAGCGCGCTCAAGCCGATGCAACTCCCGGAGCACGGGTCCACGGACAAGGGCCCGATCGTGATCCGCGTCTCCACGTCGGCCCGGATCTCGCCCGAAGAGACGGCCGAGATCGTTCCGCGGAGCCTTTTCGATCTCGATATTGCACTCGTCGAGCCTCACCCCGACGCCCTGGAGACGGGTGGCACCCTGGCCGAGGTGGTCGAGGCGTTCAACCTCGGGATCGCGCGCCTCCGAGCGCTCTTCCCCAACCGCACGGCGATCCACCTTTTCACCGCCGTTCCGGTGGGCCTCGCATTCAGGCTCGGGACGCTGATCAACCCCACCATGTATCGGGGCGTGGTGACTTATCAGTATGCCGTGAAGAAGTCGCCGCGCTATCAGCGAGCAATCGTGCTCGCGGACGACGGCTTGCGCGAAGAGCCGTTCCTCGACGACGCAGAATACGATTGGAAAAAGGCCACCGCGGTCGATTTTTTCGTGACGATGGTGAAGGCCTACGGTGGGGCGCCGATGGCTGATCTGATCCTGGCGCGCAGCGGGGTCGATCGGTCCCACCTCAACGTCAACCACACGCCGCGGGACTATTGGAAAGCAGCGCTCGAGGTGGCTGCGCGCGGCAGTCGCCTCCGCGCGCTCGTGCAACATGCCCTCGAGGATCCGGACATCACCGCCCATCATCGAGAGATCAAACGACTCGCGAGCGGCACCCCTTGAACCTAGATGGAGACCCCCCAATGACCAAGCCCTCAGCCCATTTCCTCGACGGCGCCGAATACGACTGGAGTAAACCCGAAGCCGTCGAGCTCTACGAGATCCTGGTTCGCGCCTATGGCACGGATCGCAGCATGATCGACCGATCCGGCATTGACAGGCACCGCATCAATTTCAAGCAGTCGCCACGCGACATCTGGAAGGAGGCGCTCGAAGCTGCCGCGGCCGAAGGCCACACGCGAAAGCTCGCGCAGAATGCCAGAAATGACCGCTCGATCACCGCCTACCACCGCCGGCTCGATCGCCTCCTCGGCCCGCATCCGGCACCCATAGAAGCCGCCCCCCCGGCAAACGCGCGCATCGTGTGGAGCGGACAGGAGGTCATCACCGGGAAGCAGCCGACCTTCCTGGAAATGTCTTTCTTCCACGAGGGCCTGCGAATCGCACCCTCGGTCGTACGACTCAGCACGACGAGCCAAGACGACCATTCCGCGTTCGGCTCAGGCTTCCTGATCGCTCCGAATACGATCTTGACGAACCATCATGTGCTTTACGCGAGCGGTCGGCCGATGAAGGAAGTCGACATCTGGTTCAACTTCGAGCTTGACGCTTCAGGCCGACCCCTCGTCGTCGACAAATACGAAGGCGACGTCTCGACCATCCAGGGCGAAGAAGCCGACGATTGGGCCATCCTCAAGCCGAAGAAACCCTTCAAGGACACCTACAAGCCGCTGAACGTTCATCCATCCAAACCCGTGACGCGCGGCGATTTCGTCTACATCGTCCAGCATCCCGGGGGTCAGCTGAAGAAAATCGGGCTCGTACACAACGAGGTCGTGCACGTCGATCAATCCCGGGTCCAATACCTCACGGACACCCTGCCCGGCTCCTCCGGCTCGCCCGTTTGCAACGAGCTCTGGCAAGTGGTCGCCTTGCACGCGCAGGGCATCAAGGGCGATCCAACCAAGGGACCCCTCTACAAGAACGAAGGCATCCGCATCGATCGAGTCGTCGAAGCGCTCACGGCCCGCGGCATCCTCGATCCGCGCGCCCAGCCGTGACGTCCTTCACTCTCTCGACCCCGCCCCCGGCAGCACCAAATAATCCGCCACGGACTCCAGCCGGATCTCCGGAAACCGCTCTGCCACCGCGCTCCGCATCTGCTCCGCGTCGGCCGGATCTTCCGCCTCCGCGAACGCCTTCTGCCTCGCCGCGTCGCTCGGCCAGTGCGCGTATCCGTAGAAGAGCCCGTCCGATCCACGGTGCAGCCGCGACCCGAACGAGCCCTTCTCCCGGTAATGCGCCGTGATCCGCGACCATGCCTCGATGAACGCCTCCTCCCTCCCGGGATGAAGCCTCCACCGATACAGCACCACGAATCCCGGCCCGGGACCGCTCATCCTGCCCTACAGCTCCTTCGCCACCCGCTCCCGCACCCACGCCGCCGCCGCGCGTGTGCCGAGCGTCCCGCCCACGTCCACGGTGCAGGCCTTCTCCTCGATCGCCGCCGCAACCACCCGCTCGATCCGCGTCTCCTCGTCCGGCCATCCCAGGTGCGTGAGCATCATGCCCACCGTCAGGATCGCCGCGAACGGGTTCGCGATGTCCTTGCCCGCGAGCGGCGGCGCCGAGCCGTGCACCGGCTCGAACATCGCCACGCGCGTCGGGTCGGACGCGTGCACGTTCGCGCTCGCCGCCATCCCGAGGCCGCCTTGCAGCGCTGCGCCGAGGTCGGTCACGATGTCGCCGAAGAGGTTGTTCATGACGAGCACCTCGAACTGCGACGGGTCCTGGATCATGAGCAGGCAGAGCGCGTCCACGTAGAGGTGCCGCGACTCGATCTCCGGATACTCGCGCCGCACCTCGTCGAACACGCGCAGCCAGAGCTCGTGCGCGTGGCGCATCGCGTTCGACTTGTCCGCCATGCACACGCGCTTCTTGCCCGTGCGCTTGGCGAACTCGAACGCCGCGCGCACGATCCGCTCGACGCCCTTGCGCGTGTTGAGGTCCTCGTTGATCGCGACCTCGTCCGGCGTGCCGCGCTTGAACTGACCGCCCATGCCGACGTAGACACCCTCGGTGTTCTCGCGGAACACCACCATGTCCACGTCCTTCGCGCCTCGACCCTTGAGCGGCACCAGGCGATCGGACAGCGCCTTCACGGGCCGCACGTTCGCGTAGAGGTCGAAGCCGAAGCGCATGCCGAAGAGGATGTCCCGCGCGTGCTCCAGACCGGGCACGCGCGGGTCTCCCAGCGCGCCGAGAAGGACCGCGGCGCACTCGCGCTGCACCGCGATCTGGATCTCCTTCGGGAACGTCACGCCGTCGCGCAGGTAGCGATCGGCGCCCAGGTCGAGCTCCCAGAGATCGAGCGGCAAGCCCGCCTTGTCTCGGTAGATCTCGAGCAGGAGCTTCGCCTCGTGCGTGACGCTCGGCCCGATCCCGTCTCCCCCGATGATGGCGATCTTCTTGCGCTGCGATCCCACGGCTCTCCCTTTCTCGTCCCGAGGGGGACGCCTCGCGTCCCCCTCTCGTCCAGGCGAAGCCCGGCCCATTCACCCCCCCGAGGGAAGATCGCTTCGCGATCTTCCGCGCGATGCGCTCGGCTTCCGATCAGCCGAGCGCGCGCTCCACCGGCACGTACTCGAGGTTGTGCGCCTGCGCGACCGGCCCGTACGTCACCGCGCCGCCGAACGTGTTCACGCCGAGCAGCACCGCGCGATCCGCGCGCGCCGCCGCCGCCACGCCCTTGTCCGCGATCGCGAGGCCGTACTGCAGCGTCGTGTTCGTCAGCGCCCACGTGCTCGTGTGGCTCACCGCGCCCGGCATGTTCGCCACGCAGTAGTGCACGACGCCGTGCACCTCGTAGGTGGGGTTGTCGTGCGTCGTCGGCCGGCACGTCTCGATGCAGCCGCCCTGATCCACGGCCACGTCGACCACCACGCTGCCCGTCTCCATCTCGGAGATGAGCTTCTCGGTCACGAGCTTCGGCGCCTTCGCGCCCGTCACGAGCACCGCGCCGATCACGAGGTCCGCGCGCGACACGCACGCCTCGATGTTGTCCGCGTTCGAGTAGAGCGTCTCGATCGCCCCGCCGAACACGTCCTCGAGGTACTCCATCGTCTGGCCGCGCACGTCGAGCACGGTCACCTGCGCGCCCATGCCGACCGCGATCGTCGCGGCGTTCTTGCCGACGACGCCGCCGCCGAGGATCACCACGCGCCCGCGCCGCGTGCCGGGCACGCCGCCGAGCAGGATGCCCTTGCCGCCGTGCTCCTTCTGCAAGCACGCCGCGCCCACCTGCACGGCCATGCGGCCGGCGACCTCGCTCATCGGCCGCAGCAGCGGGAGCGACCCGTCCGGCAGCTCGATCGTCTCGTACGCCACGCCCGCGACGCCCGTCTGGGCGAGCTTCTTCGTGAGCTCGGGCTCGGCGGCGAGGTGCAGGTACGTGTAGATGATGAGGTCTTTCCGGAAGAACCCGTACTCGGCGGGGAGCGGCTCCTTCACCTTCACGACCATCTCGGCGCTCCAGGCGTCGGCGGCCGTCGGCACCATCGTCGCGCCTGCGCGCACGTAGGCCTCGTCCTTGATGCCGCTGCCTTCGCCGGCGCCCTGCTGCACGAGTACCTTGTGCCCGCGGCCCACGAAGGCGCGAACGCCCGCCGGGGTCATCCCGACGCGATACTCCCTGGTCTTGATCTCCTTCGGAACTCCGATGAGCACGATGCTTCCTCCCGACTTGGTCGACGCTTGGGCGCCGCGATGGGCGCGCGCGACCATAGCAGAAGGAACGGCACGTGGAGCCAGTTCCGCAAACGACGCGATGCGGCGGTCGTGGCGACTTTCCAGGGATTTAGCGCGGTGCGCGGAAGCGCCGCGTCAGATCACGACGCTTCGAGCTCCACGATCGGATCCTTCACGTACCCTTCCTCGTAACCGAACTCCGTGAGCGGAAGCCCGGCTCCGCGCAGCGCGGTCATGAGCGCGCGGCTCGCATTCCCGCCATCCTGACGGTAATGGTAGTTGCCGCGCAATCGGCCGCCGCCCTTGCCGCAGAGGAGCATGGGCAGGTCGTCCTGCGAGTGGGTCCAGCCCTCGGTGTGCTCGGTGCAGACGAAGATCGAGCTGTGATCGAGCAGGTTGCCGGTCGCGTCGGGCGTGTTCTTCAGCCGATCGAGGAAATACGCGAGCTGGCCCATGGTGAACCGCACCGCGTCCTTTTGTTTCGTGTAGGGCGCGGGCTCGGTGTGGTTCATGTAATGCTGCCCGTCGGTCGCGCCGACCATCCAGAACACCGCGCCCGAGCCGCAGGTCGAGTACAGGATCGAGAACGACCGCGTGAGCCCGCACGAGAGCGCGAGGGCCATGAGGTCGGTCATCGCCTTGTTTTTCTCGGCGATCTGCTCGTTCGAGGCGAGATCGGGGAACCCGCCCGGATCGTCGGGTTTGTTGCACTCGCCGATGGGCACGTTCAGCCGCGACTCGATCTCCGAGATGCTCGTGAGATGCTGTTCGAGGCGCTGTTTGTCCTTGGCGCCGAGACGGCCCTGGAGCGTCTTGATCTGCCCGCTCACGGCGTCGAGCACGCTCGCCCGCGCGCGGTCGACTTGTGGCGAGCCCGCGCCCTTGTTGAACAGGCGCTCGAAGAACGCGTGCGGCGATTCTTCCGACGGATTCACGTTCGTCTCGCCGCTCTTGCTGCCGTTGTGCGAGAGGTGCTGGAAGCTCGTGCCCTCGTCGGTGCCGCGGAAACGCGTCACCGCGGCTTCGAGCGATTTGTATGGGCTCGGGGCGAGCGACTGGAAGTATTGTGCGGCCACCTGATCGATGCTCGGGTACTTCATCGTCGACACGATCGTGTCGCGCACGTCGTCGATCTTGAGGTGCGGTCCGCCCGAGCAGACGGCGGACATTCCCGAATGATGCGGGTGCCGCGGCGACTTCACGGAGAGCCCGCTGATCACGCTGACGTAGTCCTTGTACGGGAGCAGCGGGACGAGGGCGTAATCGTCGGGCACGGTCCAATCGGGCCCGATCGTCGGCGGGGTCCAGGAGGGCAGGTGGACGCCGTTGCCGAAGAACCAGAGGCCGAAGCGGGTCGGGATGTCCTCGCCGTTGGCGAAGGCGTCACCGTTATCGTTCAGCATCATCTCGAAGATCGGCAGGCCGACGGCGACGGCGGCGCCTCCGAGCATTCCGCGCAGGAACAGGCGGCGAGAGGGGCGTTCGATCTTGCGGCTCACGGCTTCACCTCTTCCTGCGAGGGCTTGCTGGCGTAGCGATATCCGTCGTTGGTCACGAGGGCGAGGACGAGGTCCTTGAACCGGTAATCGCTCGCCACGAAATCGGCGACGAGCTCCTCGACGCTGCCCTTGTCCCCCTTGCCGGCGAGATGCGCGCCGGCGTGCTCGTAAAACCGCCGCGCGATGCAGGCGCCGACTTCCGGGAGCGACGCGACGAGCTCGGCCATGTCGATCGGCCCCGCCACGGAATGGCCGTCGACGACCGCGCTCGAATCGACCGTCAGGCCATTCTCGTCGGTCTCGCGATACGCGCCGATCGCGTCGTACTTCTCGAAGGCGAATCCGATCGGATCCATCCGCTCGTGGCAGCCTGCGCATTCCGGATTTGTCCGGTGCTCGTCGAGCCGCTGCCGCAGCGTCGTCGGTTTGCCCGGCTCGGGCTCGGGCAGCGTCGTGCTGATCCCCGGCGGCGGCGGCGGGATGTCCTGGCAGAACAGGTTGAGCCGAACGAACCGCCCGCGATGGGTCGGCGACGTCTGCGTCTTGTGCGCATTGAGCGCGAGGAACCCGGGCGTCGTCAGAATGCCCGCGCGTCGCCCATCGTCGGGCAACGTGACGGGCGTCCATTCCGGCCCCGTGATGCCCTCGATGCCATACACCCGCGCCAGATCCTCGTTCACGTACGTGTCGCGCGTCGTGAACATATCGCGGAAATCGCCCTCTTTTTCGAAAACGATGTTCTCGAACATGCGCTCCATCTCGACGCGCATCGACGGCCCGAGCGTGGCCGAGAGCTGCGGGAATTTCTCCGGTTGCTTGTCGAGCGCGTCGAGCTTGCCGATGTTCATGAAGTCGCGGAAAAACCGCGTCAGGGTCCCGCGCGCGCGTGGATCATCGAGCAGGCGCGACGCCTGCGCCCGCACGCCTTCGGCCGTCGCGAGTTCGCCGCGCCGGGCCGCCTCGCGAAGCGTATCGTCGGGGGGCGCGTCGAGCAGGAGGAACGACAGGCGGGTCGCCATCTCCCAGCTCGTGTATCGATACCCATCCTGGGCCGGCTCGCCGACCTCGACGCGGAACAGGAAATGCGGCGACAACAAGACCGCCGCGAGCGCGTACTTGAGGCCCTGCGCTTCGTCTTCGAGGTCGGTCGCGACATTCGCCGAGAGCACCTGGAGCGAAGTGACCTCCTCCTCGGACGCGGGCCTGCGCCAGGCGCGCGTGGTGAACGAGGCGATGAAATCCTTGACGCACGGCTCACCGACGGCCGTCACGGGGCAACCGACGACCGTGTCGCGCCGCGCCGGATCGGCGAAGATTTGATCGAGCACCTCGTACGTCGCCTTCTCGTATTTCTCGGCGTCGACGGGGGCGATGGTGCTGCGCGCGGCGGAGATCGACGAGAAGCCGTAGAGCACGTCGTCGACCGGCAGGTCCGCGGGCATCGTGAGCGGATTGCCGAAGAGATCGAGCCAGGCGTTCCGGATCTGCGGGCGTGTGAGGCGATGGAGCGTCGGCTCGGCGGGCGCGAATGCCGCGGCGGCGGCCTTTTCGTCGTCCGTGTTCCCGATGATGCCCACGCAACTCGCGAGGCCCACGAGCGCGCACAGCAAAGGCGCATACCCCTGTCGCATGCTTTCGAGGTTACAAGAGTCCAGGGAGTCGTCACAAGCAATATCGTGATAGGATCGGCCCGTGTCGACGCTGCGAATTTTCCACTCCGCCTCGAATCTTGTTTTTGCACTGCTCCTCGCGGGCTGCTCGGGGGGTGGGAGCGGCGGCGAGGGCGGCGCGGGGGGAAGTGGCGCGGGGGCAAGCGGCGCCGGAGGATCGAACGAAGGCGGGCACGGCTGCTTCTCGACCGAGACCACGTGCGATGGCAAATGCGTGCACCTCGAAAGCAACGCCTCCCATTGCGGCGCGTGCAACAACACGTGTGGACCCGGCGGCCAATGCGTGGCCGGAACGTGCGCCTACGACTGCAATGGCACGCTCGTGGCGAACCCGGCCGATTGCTTGCCCCTCTACGGCGCGTTCGAATCCTTCCCATCGGAATGCCCGGGGTGTCGCACGGCAAACGCTCAAACCGGCGGATGCGGCTGCCCGAGCCCGGCGTCCGAGCTCCCGCTTGCGGTGCAAAGCGACTGCCCCGGCGTGCCGATGCGATCGGCGACGACGCTGCGGCTTTGCGTGACGCCCACGCTCGCGCCGGACAGCGATTTCGGCGGAGCGTACCAGGTCGACGATTTCGACGGCTGGTGCGGCTCGACGGCGCGTTGCCGCGTGGGAAACCCGATGGCGGGCGGGGCGTGCGCGTGCCCCGCGGGATTCGACGAGGCGATCGGGCTGCGTTCCATCATCCGGCTGCCGTGCAACGGCGTGGAGGGCGGAAGCGTGCTGGTGCTGTGCGGCAACAAGGATGCGCCGCTGCGCACGTTCGGGGGCGCATTCCAGGTGGACGACGTGGAACCGACGTGCCGCGTGGGGAATCCGTGGACCGGGGGATGCTCGTGCCCGGCAGGGACGAGCGAGCAGGTGTATCGCGTGATGGTGGATGGAGAGGCGGGGCTTTATGGGTCGAGCGTGCGGATTTGTATGCCCTGAACCCGGCTACCCCGCCCCCGCCGCCGCCTCCAGCGCCGCCCTCAGCAAAGCCGCCAGCTCCGCCGGAATCGTCGGGTCGAACTGCCCGATCAGCCCATCTGCCTCGAGCAGCATCACCTCCCCCGCCTCGCAATGTGCTTCGAGCGCCGCTCGTTCCGCTTCCCCCACCCGCACCACGGCCGCCGTCCCCGGCAGGGACAGCGCCCATGTCGGCGCCATCGTCTCGTCCGTCGGCAGCCCGATCACCGCCACCTCCACCCCCTCGCCGAGGCGCAGCGTCCCGAGCGGGCGCGGCAGCGGCGCCCGCGACGCAGGCTCCGGTGAAATCACCACGTCCGTGATCCGACGCATCGAATACGCCAGAACCCCCAGCCGCTGCGGGCTCGTCGCCAGAAGCAGCCGCGGCGGCGCCGAAAAGCCGGGACGCACGAGCCGCGTCGCCAGCGAGCGCAGCACCGGGATCTGCTCCGGCGTCGCCAGCGGCGTCGTCAGCGTGGCGAGCGGGATCATCTTGACCTTGCCGCTCTTCTTGAGCTGCCCGAGCGCGTCCAGGATGTCGAGGTCCGGACCGTCGATCTCGTCGAGCAGCTCGTCGATGCTGCGCGGCATCTGCAAAAGCTCGAAGATCCGACCCCGCATCGACGACGGGTCCGGCATCGACTCCGGCCCATCGAGCAGACCCGAAAGGCTCGCGAGGTCCGACAGGGCAAACACCTCACCCTCGGGCGAAAGGCTCGCGCGACGCTCGTTGAGCTCGTCGACCTGCCGCATCGCCTCCATCAGCAGCATGTTCGTGGAGGCCTGGATGCGGCGGGCGCTCGGCGGCTCGCCCGGCGAGAACGCGAAGCGACCCCGGCGCTCGGCGAGCAGCCGGTAGAGCGCGCGTTCTCCCGTCCGACGGCTGAAGCTCGCGTCGACGATCTGCCCCTCGGCGAGCTTCACCTCGCCCGGACCCCGCGCCGTCGTGATGCTCAGCGTGCCCGACCGACGGTTCATCGCCAGGAGCTGCAGCATGTCCACGAGTGGCACCTGCTCCAGGTCGCCGCGGATGTCCTGCGGCAGAGGCGGTCGCGACACGCGCCGCGACACCTCCGTGATGCGCGAGACGATCTGGTCGACGTCGACCCGCATCACCTCGTCCGGCTCGAGCTCGCCGTCGCCGAGTTTGTCGACGAGGAACAGCACCGGGATGTCGGCGAGCTCGGCCTTCGCCTTGAAGACCTCGCGCACGTTGCCGCCGCGTTCGGGGGTGCGCGGGACGAGCAGCACGTCGGGCCGGCTCTGGTAGGCCTGCTCGAGCGCGCTCTCGGCGCTGTTCGCGTTCGCCACCACGAGGCCCATCGCCCGCAGCGCGGAGGCGAGCGCGCCGAGCGCGTCGACATCGGAGTCCACGAGAAGTACGCGTCGCGACATGGCCTTCCCTTATCCGATCAACCGCACGCCCGCGGCCCGGCCGAGACGCTCCGCCAGCACGTCGGCGAGCAGCGGATCGGCCGCGTGCGCGCCCCGCAGGACGCCATCATCGTTGCGTGCCACAAGCGCATACGCCCCGTGCTCGGCGATGACCGCCAGCGCCTCGATCCGCTCGCAGCCCGGGACGGCCCGGAGGTCGAGCGCGTGCAGCGCGATCTTGTCCGCCTCGTGCCCCAGCGCCGAGCGCACGGCCGCGCCGAGGCACAGGTCCGCGTGGTTCGTCACCACGATCGTCGCCGCCCCGCCGCGTTGCGCGTCTGCCACCACCGATTGCGCGAGCGCCTGCGCCTCGGCCGTCCCGAGCTCGATCGGCCGCACCGCCGACGTCTGCCGCGCGGGCGCCGCGTTCACCGTCTCCCAGATGAGCATTTCGAGCAGATCCGGCACCGTGGTCGACTCCGGATCGAGCCGGTGCACCACCGACGTCTTGCTCGCCTCGGCGCGCAGGCGCGCGACCCGCAGGAGCTTGCCGAGGTCCTGCCCATCGTGCGGGAAGGCGGCGGCTCCCACGAGCAGCGCCCGGCTCGACGCCGACTTCTCCCCGGTCCCGAGCCGCGCGATGCGACGCCGGACCGAGTGCGCACCGAGGCCACTCGTCTCGGGCAGGAGCAGGTGGAACTCGTTCTCGTCGACGCGGGCGAGCACATCCGTGTCGTGCACCGCGGCGAGCAGCCGGTCGGCGTACTCGGTCGGCGAGAGCGCCGGCTGTCCCGGGATCGGCTCGTACACCATCGTCACGATCGCGAACCGCCGGTTGTACCTTCGCGCGCGCCCGATCTCCCGACCGGCCACGTCGACGTAATACGCGAACGAATATGCGCTCGACGTCGGGTCCTTGATGGCGGCGCCTCCGCGGGCGGCGCGCTCGCGCTCGGCGAGCATGGCGATCGCGGTCGCGGCCACGTTCGCGAGCAGCCGAATGATCCCATCGATCGGCGGATCGGCGCCTTGCTCGGCGGGGACGCGTGGCTTGTCCTCGTCGAGCAGCACGTACCCGGCGGCGACGTTGCGCGAGCCGAGCGGCACGGCGAGCAGACGGCGCGGCGTGGCGAACGTATCGAGGATGTGTTTTTCGGTGCCGACCTCGGGCGCCTTGTCGAGCCCGGGGCTCGCGGCGCCGAGCACGAGCTCTTGCGGCACCGTGTCGCTGGCGAGGTACACGGCGGCGCCCTTCGCGCCCGTCACCTCGATGAGGATCTCCACGAGCTCCCGGGCCGCGCTCGTCCGATCCGGCGCCTCCGCAATCTCGGCGATCCGGGCGATCCACCCCGTCGCGCGCGCGCTCACGGCGGCGGCGCGCTCCAATCGATCCCGCTCGGCGCGCTCGACGAGCCGTTGCTTGATCCCCCAGACCGAGCTCAGGACATCGTCGCCCGAGAGCGGCATCAAGAGCAGCCCCGTCGCGCCGAGGGAGACTGCGCTCGCCGCGGCGTCGAGGTTTTTCTTCGTCGCCAGCGTGACCACGCTGATGTCCGGCACGAGCGCCTTCAGGTGGTGCACCAGGCTCAGGCCTGCCCCGTCGCCGATGCCGAGCTCCACGAAGGCGATGTCCGGCGCCTCCGCGGTCGCCATCATGAACGCCTCGGAGAAATCGGCCGTCACGAGCACCTTGTCGAAGCGCAAGACGCGCGGGAGCAGCTCGCGTACGGGGGCGTCCTGCGCGATGCACAGCACGGTGAGCGCGGGCGCGCCGGCCCGATCGAGCGGCCTTCGGCGCGACGCGGGGATCGGCGGCATCGAGTTCATCATGGCTTCGACGCGTCCCACGATGGAGGAGCCGCAGGGCCCGGGCCAAGGTCCAAGCTCGTTTCCCACGTCCCGCGGAACACCCGCCGCGCCGGCCCCTTCATACGGAGCGCCCGCGCCTCGTCCACCGTGATCTCGAGCGGCCCGCCGGGCAGATGCACCTCGATCGGCGCGCCCCTCCGGGCCCGACCCTGCTCACACGCCGCCGCCGCCACCGCGCACGCGCCCGTCCCGCAGGCGAGCGTCCGCCCCACACCGCGCTCCCAGACCGTCACCGCGATCCGGGTCCGCTCCCCTTCCCCGAGCATCCGGCAGAACTCCACGTTGATCCCTCCCGCCGGCGACGTTGCCACCGTCGGCCCCACCCGATCGATCTCCCCCTCTGTATACGGCTCGAACGTGATCGCGTGTGGGTTACCCACATCGACCGTCGTGAACCCGTGCCGCCGCTCCTCGGCTTCCACCTCGAGCCTCGGCCCCATTGTCGCGTGACCCATGTCCACGGTCACGTCGTAAAACCCCGCGCCCCTTCGCTCGATGGCGCACGGTTTATCACCCGCGTCCGTCGCGATCACCATCGACAACCCCTCGGCGCCCGTTCGATCGGCGAGGAATGCGGCCACGCACCGGAGCCCGTTCCCGCACATCTCTGGCCGCGACCCGTCTGCGTTCAGCACGACCATGCGCGGCGTCGCTCCGCCGATCACGAGCAGCACGCCGTCGCCGCCGATGCCGCGATGTCGATCGCAGAGCGCGCGTGCTTGCTCGGGCGTGATCGCATCCTCCGAGCTTGCGTCGAGGACGACAAAATCGTTGCCGAGCCCTTCCCACTTCTCGAACGCGAGCATACCGCTCATCGCTTTGCCTTGCTGAATTGCTCGCGCACCGTGGACGAGCTCGTGCCGTTGACCTCGAGGAGCTTGCTCCGACTGCTCACGCCCACGAGGATGTTCACGTCGGCGCGTCGCACTTCGAGCACGCGTGACAAGAGCTTGCGCAGCTCCTCGTTTGCGGCTCCTTCGGCGGGCGGCGCGGTCAGCGCGACGTCGAGCGCGCCGTCGCGGACCCCGAGGATCGAACAGCGGGACGATCGCGGTCGCACGTGCACGGAGAAACGCACGGCGCCGGCGCGCTCGCTCATCTCGAGCCGCGCCCATTCCCCGGGAATCTGGTTCGTTGCTTTCGACATCGCGCGGTAGGGCGCATCCTAGCGCAAACCGAGACGTCCATACCGTTCTTGAATTCGATCTTTCACCCGATCCTTTTGGGTCCTGCCTTCCTGTACTAGCGTGGGGGCATGTCGCGACTTCGTTGGATGACGGCGGGTGAATCTCACGGCCCTTCCCTGGTGGCCATCGTCGAAGGCATCCCAGCCGGGATGCCCCTCCTCTCAGAGGATGTCGACCACGACCTCGGCCGACGCCAACGCGGCTACGGCCGCGGCGGCCGCATGAAAATCGAGACCGACAAGGCCCAGCTCGTCGGAGGCGTCCGGGGCGGCGAGACCCTCGGCGGACCCATCGCCCTTCGCATCGACAACCGCGACCACGCCAACTGGGCGGGCCGCATGGGCCCCGACCCCTTCCCCTCGCCCCCCGAACCCCTCACCCGCCCCCGCCCCGGCCACGCCGACCTCGCGGGCGGCCTCAAGTACGACCGCAAAGACCTCCGCGACATCCTCGAACGAGCCAGCGCTCGCGAAACCGCCTCCCGCGTCGGCGTCGGCGCCGTCTGCCGCAAACTCCTCTCCCTCCTCAACATCGACATCTTCGCCCACGTCGTCTCCATCGGCCCGGTCACAGCCACCCTCCCGGACCTCCCCCTCTCCGAGCTCCGGACCCGCGCCCGCGCCTCCGACCTCGCCTGCGTCGACCCCGACGCCGAGGCCGCCATGCGCAAGGCCATCCACGAAGCCTCCCATGCGGGCGACACCCTCGGCGGCGTCTTCGAGGTCATCGCCACCGGCCTCCCTCCGGGCCTCGGCAGCCACGTCCAGTGGGACCGCAAGCTCGACGGCCGCCTCGCCCAGGCCCTCATGAGCATCCACGCCATCAAAGGCGTCGAGCTTGGCATCGGCTTCACGGCCGCCACCCTTCGCGGCTCCCAGGTCCACGACCCCATCACCTACGACCCTGCCCACCACTTCGACCGCCCCACCAACCGCGCCGGCGGCCTCGAAGGCGGCATCACCAACGGCATGCCCCTCACGTGCCGCGCCGCCATGAAGCCCATCGCCACCCTCAAGACGGCCCTCCCCTCGGTCGACGTCCTCACCAAGGAACCCTTCGACGCCGCCCACGAGCGCAGCGACATCTGCGCCGTCTCCGCCGCCTCGGTCGTCGGCGAGGCCATGGTCGCCATCACCCTCGCGGACGCCGTCCTCGAGAAGTTCGGAGGCGACAGCCTCGGCGAGCTCCAACGCAACCTGGAGACGTACCGCGCTCAGCTCGCGGCGTACTGACCGGGACGTTTCACGTGAAACATTGAGCCTGCTCGTCCCTGAGGCTCCCTCGCCCCTCCGGGCTGAGCATTGGTCTCATCTTGGGAGGCGCTGCGCTGGGGCTTTGCCCCAGGCCCCACCGGGGCTATCCGCCCCTGGACCTGGACCAGCGCAAGCGCTGGACCCGGGGTCGATGAACTGCGCGATGCGCAGTTCATCGAACAGGCCAGGTCAAGACCAACGACGATCCTGCCCACCAAGACAGCAGCGCTGACGATTCAACGGGCCACGTGCCCGTCGCCAGCGTGCAACGCACCTTCCTGGTCTTGCCACCGGCCTGTGGGAAGAACTGCGCATCGCGCAGTTCTTCCCCCTGAGGTCCAGGGCTTGCCCTGGTTCGGGTCGAGGGGCGAACAGCCCCCGCGGGGCCCGGGGCAGCGCCCCGGCGCGGCGGCCCCAAGAAGAGACCAATGCTCAGCCCTCCGGCGGTGGCACGCTGCCCCACGCGCCGGTGCCTGTCAACCCGCCTCCCAAGAGCCCTCATGTCGGAGATTTACAGAACCAGACCTCCCTGTTAGGGGGGGTGATGGGCGTCACCGCGTTCCTCGAGTGCTACGACTCCGAAAACTTCGACCCGGCCTCGGGCGGCACCGGGCTCTTCAGGACCAAGGGCCTCCTCCCGCCCGCTTGGTTTCTCTTCTTCGACGCCGCGGACTTCGCCTCCGTGCGCTCGCAGCACGATGGCAGCACCTACTCGCTCCTCCGCCGCCCCGCGTCCGCGGCCGCCGCCCGCGCCCTCGAACGGCTCGAGGCGCTGAAGCCCCACATCACGCCGGAGCTCGACGCCGTGCTGCGCTCGTTCCTCGCCGCCGTCGAGAAGGCTTGCGCTCCCCGCGGTCTCGGCGTGCTCGTCTTCAACACCCACCGCTTCGAGTCCACCCGGGCCGAGCTCATCGCTTGTATCGGCTGGTTCGACGCGTTCGCTGCAAAGGGCTACTCCGCTCGCCTCGCCACGCGCGCCGAGTCGATCTTCGACCCCTGCGACGGCCTCGACTTCGACGAAGACGACCGGAAGCTCGACGTCGGCAACCCAGACGCGCTCTGCGGCTGGCCCTCCAGCGTGACGGACCGGGCGCCCCCCGTCGTTCCGAAGCCGCCCCCGCCCAGCGCGGACGCCAATTCTCTCGACGCCATCCTGGCGCGCCTGTGGGCCCATCCGGCGGACCTCGATGTTCGCCTCGCCTGCGCGAAAGAGCTGACCGCCCTCGGCGACCCTCGCGGCGAGTTCATCACCCTCGATTGCGCCGAGAAGCTCACCCACCGAAAGCTCAAGCGTCACGAGCAGCTCCTCGACGACGAGCGTGTGCACCACCCCTTCCGCCGCGCGCGTACCTTCCACCAAGGCCTTCCGGTCGCGGTGGAGTGGAATGCTGCGCCCGGCGATCCCCTCGTCGGCCACCCTGCCTGGTCCACCGTCGAGAGCGTGATCTTCTCCGGCCCTGTCGAGCTGCTCCCGCCCGTGCGCCAGCTGCAGGCGACGCCCGCGCTCATCCGCGCCATCGACCGGCCGGTGCCCTACGTCTCCATCTGCATGAGCGACGACAAGGACCCCGCGGCCTGGGCGGCGCTCGAATCCACCGAGCGCTTCCCGAACCTCGTCGAGGTCCGCGTCGTCGAGCCCGCGACCGTCTGGCTCCCCGAAGCGGGGCAGCGGCTCATCGCGCGGAGGCCCTCGGTGCGGCTACACGCCGGCTCGCCCCTCGTGCCACTCCCTCCGCTCACGCCCCTCACGGCCGAGGAGCACGCCGCGCGCGTCGCGCGATGGACGAATCCGCCGGCGGCCCGCTTCCTCGAGGGGCCTCGCTACGACAACGGATTCAGCTGACCGGTTCACGGGCTCCGATGCCCGCGGCACCTGGCCCGTCCTATCCGGCCGTGGGAGGGACCATCGGAACCTCAACGCGCTTCACCTTCGGTCGTAGGGGGGACCGTCCGAACCTCAACGCGTATCACTTTCGGTCGTGGGAGGGACCATCGGAACCTCAACGCGTATCACCTTCGGTCGTAGGGGGGACCGTCCGAACCTCAACGCGTTCTACATCACACCCTTCCCGTCACCCACGTGACCTAGCCGGGAGGCGACATCCATCCCCTCCCGAGTCTTGCCGAAACCTCGACCCCCTCCCAATTCGACCGGCGTGGCTCGCGAGTTCGGGTCCCCCAGCCCCCCCGACCTCACGCCGCCCAGCGCCCCCTCCGCCTGCGCCTGCGCACACACTCCACCTCGACAAATCGCTTCCCCCATCGAATCGTAGTCCCCATGCCTCCGCTTCCGCTCACCCAGCCGCGCCCCCAGCGTCCCCTCCTCCTCAGCGGACTCATGGGCTCTGGTAAATCCACCATCGGCCCCCTCGTCGCCGCCCAAGCTGCGGTCCCCTTCCTCGACCTCGACGCCGTCATCACCCAGAACACGGGCCGCTCTGTCCCGGCCCTCTTCGCGGAGCCCGACGGCGAACCGGCCTTCCGCGCCCTCGAGGCGGCCACCCTCCGCGGCCTCCTCGCTTCCCCCGAGCCGCGCGTCATCGCCCTCGGCGGCGGCACCCTCCTCGACCCCGAGCTCCGCGCGTTTGCCCTTGCCCACGCGCACGTCGTCACCCTCACGGCTCGACCCGACACCCTCGCCGCGCGCACCGCCGGCCCCGGTCGACCCCTCCTCGACGAAACTCCCGACCGCCTCGCGCGCCTCCGCAGCCTCCTCGCCTCCCGCGCGCCCGTCTACGCCGAGGCCCATGCCCACATCCGGACCGACGATCGCTCGCCCGCCGACATCACCGACGCCGTCCTCCAAGCCTGGCTCGACCCCACCCTCGTCGTCCCGCTCGGCACCCGTTCCTACCCGGTTCGCCTCACCCACGACGCCCCGCGCACCCTCGCCGAGGTCGCTCGTTCCCTCGCGCCTTCCGCCGTCTTCGTCGTCACCGATGAGAACGTCGCGCCCATCGCCCTCGACCCGGTCCTTGACGCCCTCCGCACGACCGGCCTCCGTGTCCCGGCCACCGTCGTCCTTCCGCCCGGCGAAACCCACAAGCAGATGCCGGCGGTCGAGCGCATCCTCGCCGCCCTCGTCGAGTCCGGCGCTGACCGCGAATGCCTCGTCGTCGCTCTCGGTGGCGGCGTCGTCTCCGATGTCGCCGGGTTAGCCGCGTCCCTCCTCCTTCGGGGCGTCCGGTGGGTCGCGATGCCCACGACCTTGCTCTCGATGGTCGATGCGGCCGTGGGTGGAAAGACCGGCGTCGACCTCGGGGTCGCCAAGAATGCCGTCGGCACCTTCCACCAGCCCTCGGCTGTCCTCATCGACCCGGCGCGCGTTCAGACCGAGTCCACCCGGGCTTACGTCTCCGGCCTGGCCGAGGTCGTCAAGGCGGCCGCCATTGCCGACACCTCCCTCTTCGAGCTCGTCGGCCGGGAGCGCGAGCGCGTCCTCGCCCGGGACCTCGACCTCGTTCGGCAGATGGTCCTCGGCGCGGTCCGTGTGAAGACCGCGATCGTCATCCGGGACGAGCGCGAGTCCGGCGACCGCGTCCTCCTCAACTTCGGCCACACCATCGGACACGGCCTCGAGGCGGCCGGCGCGTATACCCGCCTCACCCATGGCGAGGCCGTCGCGCTCGGCATGATTGCCATCCTCCGCGTCGGCCGTGCCCTTGGTGTCACCGACGCTGAGGCAGCGACGCGTGTCGAGCGCCTCCTCGTCGACCTCGGCTTGCCCACGGACCTCACGCGTGAGCCGCTCGACGAGGCGCTCCGCCTGGCCTCGCTCGACAAGAAGCGCACGGCTTCGGGGATTCGGGTCGTCCTCCTCGAAGGCCTTGGGCGACCTCGCATCGAGCTCCTCTCGCTCGAAGCGTTGGGGCGCCTCCTTCATGCGGGGATGCAGAGCGTTTCCGTCTGAACCCTGCGGATCTTTGCCGGCCCGGCGGCTTTCTCGATACACTGACGGTTGACCTCAGGCGTCGAGGGAGGCTCCTCCACCATGAAGATCCAGCGAAGGCATATTGGCGGTGTGGCCGCGCTACTGGCGCTCGGCGGTTTGCTCGGTGCGGGGTGCGCGGAGAACCGCAGCAGCCTCTTCGTCCGTGGCGCGCTCGTGTTCGACACCGACACCTGCGGGGTCGTCGCTGAGACCACGGCTCCGACCCTCTTGCGTGGCACCCTCGACGTGGCGTTCGCCTCCGAATACAACGCCGCGCTCCTCGTGGGCAATCAGCTCGTCCGGCGCGGCAACGCGGCGACGCTTCGCACGGAGACCTCTCGGGTCCAGTTCGAGAGCGCCGATGTGCACACCTTCGACGCTGCGGGCAATGAGCTCGGCGCATTCACGGCGCCGGCCACCGGGTTCGTGGACCCGTCCACGGGGGCCGAGCCGGGGCTTGGATTCGCCAACGTCGTCCTGGTCGACTCGGGCACCTCGGCGGCAGCGCTTGGAGCGAGCGGGGGGAGCGGCACGCCCGTCGAGGTCCTCGCCAACGTCATCATCCGAGGGCGGACGCTGGGCGGGGAGGAAGTCGCGACGGGCGAATGGCAGTTCCCGATCGACGTGTGCCGCGGCTGCCTCGTGTTTTTCCCGCCGGAGGCTGACGACCTGTCCACGCCCGAGCGAGACTGCTTCAACCCGGCCGACGCACCGTCCGGCTTTTGCCGCCCCGGGATCGACAACGCGGTGGACTGCCGACTTTGCAGGGGCCTGGACCCGGTTTGCGACTCCCCGTCTCTGTGAGGGCGCACCGCCCCCAATGTTTCACGTGAAACATCCCCTCGAGACCCGTCATCGCACGGGTCTCGTATCCTTCGAGCCTCCCCGAATCGCGTTGTAGAGGATCTGGAACGGCAAGCTCAACGCCACGAGGTCGAGCTGCGCGCCTACCACGATCGACGTCTCCCGCGAAGGCCCGAGCCCGTACCGGAACTGCGCCAGCAACCCGGCCGCGATCACGTACGAGGCGTGGAAGTTGTAGCTGCGGGTTCCCCAGAACAGCGCGCCCGCGACCCCCGGCTCGAGCCCCTGCACCGGCGCGTACCGACCGTACCCGCCCACCGACACCACGAGGGGCAACGCCTGCAGCACCGGGAACAGCGTCGACACCCCGGCCCCGAACTGCACCTCGTCGAAGGCGTGCGTCATCACCTCGGCATAGGGTCCCACGCCGAAGTCGGTCACCTTGCTCCGACCGAACAACACGTCCCCCCGCAGCCCCAGGTGAAAGACCGTCTGGTCCCAGATCTTTCGATCGAGCCCTCGCCCGGCCGCTCCGATCGTCAGCCCGACCGTCCCTTGCGGCTCGGCCCGCGCCTCCACCCCGAACGCCAGGCATCCCGCGAGCACCGCCCCGCCCACGAACGCCCGCCCAGCCAACCCAAACCGCTGCAAGCACGCCCGCCTGCTTTCCATCTTCTTCCCATCACCCACCCTCCCCCACGCCGTCAAGCAGCCCCCACGTTTCACGTGAAACATCCCCCCCACCCCCCAAGCGATCAGCGTTGGGAGGGAGGGTCGGAGGTGGTGGCCACCCGGAGGGGCACGAAAGAGAACCGAGCGAGGTACACCCACCTCCGAGCCTCGCGAGGCGGTCCAGTGCCAGGGGCCACCCCGCCTCCGGATGCACCCACCCGAGCGAGACGTGCGGGCGCCACCCCGCAAAGAACCCCACCCGTCCAAATCCAACCAGAACAACCCCAAGTGCCCCTCTGGGTGGCCACCACCTCCGACCCTCCCTCCCCGCCTCGCATCCTGGTTCCCCGCATGGTACCGTCCCCTCGCCATGGGTGGCCGTCAGGTCCAGCTTCGCATTGGCGGCCAGACATATCGGGTCGTCACCTCCGCGTCCGACGACGAGCTCCACCGCCTCACCCTCATGGTTGAGGAGAAGCTCACGCAGGTCGCCGGTCCCGGCCGCATGGTCAACCCCCAGGCTCTCCTCCTCGCGGCCCTCGCCCTCGCGCACGACCTCGAAGAAGAGCGCGCACGCCATAACGACCAGATGGCTCGCACCCGCATTGCCTTCGGCCGCATGCTTGAACGCGTCGACGCTGCGCTCGGCGCCATCGAGCCCGGCGCGGACGCATCCGACGAGGACGACCGATGACCGAGCTTGGCGCCCTTCGCCATCTCGCGGCGGAGATTGCGACGCTCGAACAGGCTGGACTGCTTCGCAAGCCGAGCGCGCCGCCGCCGTCGGGATGCCTCGTCCTCTGCTCGAACGATTACCTCGGATACGGAACCGACCCCTGGCCTGCGCCCGCCGAGGCTCCCTCCGGCGCTGGCGCTTCACGCCTCGTCAGCGGGCATCATGCCGAGCATGCGCTCGCCGAGCAGACGATCGCCACCTGGCTCGGGTTCGAGTCCGCGCTCCTGTTCTCGTCCGGGTACGCGGCCAATGTCGGGACCATCTCGGCTCTTGCCCGGCCGGGGGACGTCATCGTCTCGGATGCGTTGAACCACGCCTCCATCATCGATGGCTGCCGCCTCTCCGGGGCCAAGGTCGTTGTCGTTCCCCATCGGGATGCGGCTGCCGCCGAGGCTGCGCTCGAGCGGGCGCAGGGTGCGCCGCGGCGATGGCTCGTCACCGAGTCGTACTTCAGCATGGATGGCGACTCGCCCGACCTCGTTCGGCTCCGGGCTGCCTGTGACCGATGGGATGCCGCGCTCGTCGTGGACGAGGCCCACGCGGTCGGGACGCTCGGTCCCGAGGGTCGAGGACTTGCGGCGCGGGCGGGCGTTCGGCCGGACGTCCTCGTGGGGGCTCTCGGAAAGGCGCTCGGGCTTCAGGGTGCGTTCGTGGTCGGACCGATGGTCCTCCGCACCTGGCTCTGGAATCGTGCCCGTAGCTTCGTCTTCTCCACGGGCATCAGCCCCGCCCTCGCGGCCGCCATCCGGCATCGGGTCCTCCGCGTCGCTGCCGATGACGAGGCGCGCGCTCGGCTCGACCACATCATCGACCGCCTACGCGCCGGACTCGCCTCCATCATCGGTGATGCGCTCCTCCCCTCGCATGGGCCCATCCTCCCTTGCTTCGTGGGTCCCCCGGAGGAGGCCGTTCGCATCTCGCTTCGCCTTCGCGAGCGTGGGGTCCTCGTCCAGGCCATTCGCCCCCCGACGGTCCCGCCGGGCACCTCGCGCCTTCGCGTCACCGCGCACGCGCGCCTCACCGACGCGGACCTCACTCGGATCGTCACTGCCTTCGCGGAGGGCTGGAAGCCATGAGCCGCATTGTCGTCATTGGAACGGGCACCGGCGTCGGGAAGACCCACGCGGGGGTCGCCCTCGTCGCTGCTCTTGCATCGGCTCGCGTCTCGGTCGCAGGCCTCAAGCCCATCGAGTCCGGCGTCCCGTCCGAGCCTTCGTCCACGATCGCGACCGACGCCTCCGCGCTCGCGGCGTTCAGCACGTTTCACGTGAAACATCCCCTTCCCTACGCGCTGCCGGATCCGGTCTCGCCGCACCTGGCCGCGCGTCGCCTGGGGATGCGCATCGATCTGGGTCGCGTGGCCGAGTGGGTTGATGCGCATGCGTGCGCGGAGGTGCTGGTCATCGAGACGGCGGGGGCGCTCCTGTCTCCGCTCGGGCCGGGGCTCGTCAACCTGGACCTCGCACGCGTGCTGCGACCCGATCACTTGTTGCTTGTCGCTTCGGATCGGCTCGGCGTGCTCCACGATGTCGCGGTCACGCTGCATGCGCTGCGCACGATGGCCGCGGACCTGCCGGCGCCGCTCCTCGTGCTTCAGCCGCCCGCGGTGCCGGATGCGTCCACCGGGACGAATGCGGAGGAGCTCGTGGAGTTGAAGATCGTTCCGAGGCTGGTCGTGTTCCCCCGGGCCGAGACGACGGCGGAGGAGACGAGGGCGGCGGCGAAGTGGGTGCTCTCGACGCTCGCCCTCGAGGGCCAGAATCAGAAGGCGTAGAGGACGCTCCCGCCGAACCCGGGTCCACCCGACGTCGACCTTCGCGCCTGGTAGCCCCCTCGGAGCTGCACCGAGAACCCGCGCCCGAGCGCGATGCCCACCTCGCCGATCAGACGCACGCCGTATGTCTCCGCGTTCGGCATGTCCGTCACCTCGACGATCGGCGACACGAGCACGCGGTCGCCCGCGACCAGATCGAGCCGGCTGTAGAACCGATTCCCGAACGGCGCGCTGTCTCCGAGGCCGAGCGACTCGAACCCGAGGATGAGCTTCGAGCCGTACGGGTCGCCGATCAACGTCGACGCCCCGAGGCCGACCGAGAAGCCGATCTCCGTGACGCTCGTCTGGAGCTCCGTCTCCAGGTGCCAGAGGTCGAGCACCCGGAAGCGGATACGCGCCGCGCCGAAGTTCAGGCCGACCTTGTACCGCTCCTCGTTGTACTCGGAGAGCGGCACGAGCGACCAGCCGCGCACGAGTCCCAGCCGGAAGCCGAACTCCGACACCGTGCGCAGCGGCCGGTACGTGTAGCTCGCCTCCACCCGGTAGTACTGCTCGTCGACCGACGGCACGACCTCCTCACCTGGCTGGCAGGTCGCCTGACCCGCCGCGCATGGTATCGGTATCGTGCCCGTCGTGGTCCCGAAGCCCACGTACTCGCCCGCCACCCCGACGACCGAACGACGTCCGCCGAGCCGACTCAGCGCGGCTCGCTCCTTCGCATCGGTCCGGTCCTCGATCACGCTGACCGGGTGGAGCTTCTGCCGTGACGCGAATGCCGAGAACCGCGTCCCGTTCGTCTGCTCGACCTCGATCGTGTAGCCGATCCCCGGCGCCTTGAGCGCTTCGCCCGGGATGACCGCGATGTAGCCCCTCTCGCCGCCCCGCTGGAATGGCACGGCCTTCATCTCGCCGAGCGACGTCTGGTAGACGGCGAGCACGTTCCGGATGAGCTCCGCGTGCTCGAACGACGCCTCCAGCACGAGCTTCGTGCCAGGTTCCGCGCTGGCGATCGGCGCGTGGTGGACGCGCGGCGTCGTGGGCTTCGGCGTTTCGCCCGGCGGGATGTCCTCGGCCTTTTGCGCCTCGGCGTCACGCGCCGCGAGCGACAGCGCGACCGCGGTGAACACGGCCAGGGTCTTCACGAAGGTTCGCGTCACCATTCGTACCCCACTGCTCCGCCGAAGCCCGGCCCTGCATGGTTGATGGTTCGGCCCTGGAACGACACGCGCGCCGCGACGACGAACCCGGGCGTGAGCCGGTAGCCCACCTGAATGATCCCGCGTGCGCCGACCTCGCCTTCCTCCTGGGACTGCGTGGGCTCTCCGTTTTCGGTCGGTGACCTGTAGCTGCTCGATCCGGCTGGCTGGTTCGTCACCTCGGTCCGGACGAGGATGGGCACGCGCTTGAAGGTGTTCAGCTCGAGCTGGGTGAAGCCGCGTAGACCGACGCCGCCGAGCAGCTCGCCGCCGAGCACCAGGTTCGTCTCGCGGTCGTTGCCGATGCGGAAGAGGATCTGTCCGCCGCCCGAGATGCCGTCGTCGAGCAGCCCGATCGCCATCCTGCCGATCACGCCGAACAGCCGGTGGAAGCCGACCTCCGTTTCGAGGTAGCCGTAGGTCAATCCGACGGGGCGACCCGAGAGCCCGAGCGTATCGAGATCGTTGAGCGAGCCGCCGACGCCGCGGTAGACGCCGAACCCCGTGCGCAGCGCGCGCACGCCGGTGTCGCCGTAACGGAGCCCGAACGTGCCTTCCGTTTGCCAGACGCGATCGTTGCCCTTGAGCCCGTTGTAGTCGGCGAAGTCCGTGAGCAACACCGCCGAAGCGATACGTTTCTCAGGTTTCGCGATCTTGGGCGCGTCCTGGATCTGGATCCGCTCGGGAGCGCTCGGCAGGCCGACGACGGCTTTTGCGGCGCCACTCGCCATGGTCGCCTCGATGAAGTACTCGATCTCCTCGGGCACGAGGCGGTCGCCGGGCACGGTCGCGGCCCAGTAACCGGGACCCGCGCTCGTCATCACGAACGGCGTGTACGTCTGTTTCCCCTTCGTCCGCACGTGCAGGATCGCGCCCGTGGCCAGGTCGTCGAGCTCCACCGCGAGCTCGAGCGGCGTGCCTTCGACCGCTGCCGTTGGTCGCGAAAAACTCACGAGTGAAGGCTCGGTCCGCGTGGTCTGCCCTTTCGCGGGCGCCGCCTTCGACCCGGGTTTGCCATCGGCTTCGATCAGCCGGCGTAGCGACGCGGCCTCTTCATAGAGCACGCGTGCATAACGACCGTTCGGTTTCTCCCGGACGTAATCCTCGTAGGCCTTGATGCGCGTGACGAGGTCGGCGCCTTTGAGCTTGTCGAACATCGTGGCGATCACGATCGCCTCGGGATCGGCGTCGCCGGCGGGCATCTCCTTCGCCTCCGTGGTCGTGGAGGCGTCGGGCTTTGTGGGCTCGGGTTTGCCGGGGGCCGGGGCTTTGCGCAGGATCACGAGGTCGCCCTTTTCGGGGGTCCGCGTGAGCGTGCCGGTTGCCGTGGCGATCGACATCGAGGGCCGCACTTGCCCGAGCTCGAGGGTCCCGATCCGGAATCGGTCGGAGATCACCTTGCCCGTCACGGGGTGTTTGAGCTTCAGCGGGCGCCAGATCTCGACCGTCGCCCCCTCCGTCGCTCCTTGGGTCGAGCCGAGGTCCAGGATCAGCTCCTCGCCTTCCTCTTCGAGGGCGAGCACCGTCCCCGTGATCTCGGTCGGCGCCGCGTCCGAGGCGGACGTTTTCGTCTGCGCCCCGGCGCCCGTCCCGATTCCGAGAAAGCAGAGCGCGGCCAGCGCCGCAACGAGGCGCGCCCTCGTGCTCCCCCGGTTCAAACCATTTTCGAGTTCGAACACGCTACGATCGATCTTTATCGAATCGAATCCAAAAAGAAAAGAAAATACCGGCTGACGGAAATTCGACACACCGAGGTCGATCGCCTCTTTCGCGCGAATCCGAATTCGCGTTCATCGTCACCGCCCATTCGCGGCAACGATCCATTGTGTGGTTTTTCGGCGATACTCAACCGGTAACGCTATCGACCACCCGGCCCCGGTCGAGCACGAGGCGCGCGCCGGCCCGCTCGCGAAAGAGCTCCGGCTCGTGCGAGACCACGACCACGGCCGCGCCCCGCGCGACCTCCTCATCGACCACGGCGAGCAGCCGCGTCACGCCCGCCTTGTCGAGACCGGTCGTCGGCTCGTCGAGCAGGACCAGCGAGGGCTCGTGCGTGAGCGCCCGCGCGAGCGCGATGCGTTGCCGCTGTCCGCGCGAGTACGTCCGGACCGGCCGCTCCGCGAACGCGCCAAGCTCGAAGCGCGACGAAGCCCGCGCCCACGCCTCCGCCGCGTCGAGCCCCACGAGCCGCGCCGCGAGCTCCACGTTCTTCCGACCCGACAGGTCCGGGTACGCCATCGTCTCGTGCGAGACCCAGCCAATCTCGGCGCGCACCGCGAGCAGGTCATCGCCGAGCGGCTCGTACACGACCGTGCCCGCGGTCGGCTTGATCACCGTGCCGAGGATGCCCAGCAACGTGGACTTGCCCGAGCCGTTCGCGCCCTCGACGACGAGCAGCCTGCCGAGCTCGATCGTGAGACTGACGCCGCGCAAGGCCACGGTGGGGCCGTAGGCCTTGATGAGGCCCTTGCCGACGATGCGTGTAAGGCGTGGCGTTCGGCTCATCCGACGCGGCTCACGACCCCTTCTCGGGCACCGGCGGCGCCGGGAACGGGCGCACGAGCGTCGGTCGCTCGTCGGAGAACGAGGGCCGGTCGACGAGTGTGCGCTCGTCGTCGTCGTCGTCGGTCACGGGGCGCGCCGGCGGGACGGGGCGCGGCGGAGGCGGCGGCAAAGGCGCGGCCGCGTGGACCGGGATGGGCACGGACGCCGGGGGCGGCGGCGCCGAAGGCGGCGGCAGCGGCGCGGGCGGAGGCGGCAGCCACGCCTGGCGACCGCTGCCCACGCCCATGCTCGCAAGCTGCCCGGCCGGCATGGTCGACGGCGGGCCCGAGGAGGCGGATGCCTGGGCCGCTTGCTGCTGCGCGGGGTGCGACGGCGGCGGCAGCGGCAAGGGAGGCGGCAGCGGCGCGGGCAAGGATGGCGCGCCTGCGTGCGGCGCGGTGACGGTCGTGGGCGGGCCGAAGCGGGTCGACGGCGGACCCGCGTTGCCGGTGCCCTGCTTCGACGAGCGCGGCGGCGCGATGGGCAGGCCGAGGTCCTTGCGCGAGAACGAGAGCACCATCGTCTCGTCGTCGTCCTCCGCGAACGACATCTTCGCCGGCGGCAGCGGCGCGCGGCGTGACGGCGGCGGCGCCTCGGGCTCGAGGGCGCGTCGCAGGCCGTCCTGGAACTCGGGGGCGTTCTGGTAGCGGTCCTCGCGCATCTTGGCGAGCGCCTTGTCGACGACGCGCTCGAGCCCACGCGTGATGTTCGGACGCACCTCGGAGAGCGAGCGGTGCTTCGAGGTGAGGATCTGTACGAGCAGCGCGTTGTAGTTTCGTGCGACGAACGGGCGGCGGCCCGAGAGCGCTTCGTAGAGGATCACGCCCGCGGCCCAGAGATCGACGCGGTGGTCGAGCCCGCGATCGCCGCGCGCCTGCTCGGGCGCCATGTAGTACGGCGTGCCCATGACGATGCCGGGCATCGTGAGGTCGATCGACGTGTCCTCGTCGATCGTCTTGGAGATGCCGAAGTCGAGGAGCTTGGCGATGGGCGGTACGCCCGCCTTGCGGACGAGAAAAACGTTCTCGGGCTTGAGGTCGCGATGGATGATGGCTTTTGCGTGCGCGGCCGTGAGCGCGGAGAGCACCTGGTGCATCACGTCCGCGACGTCGCGTTCGGGAAGCGCGCCGTCGCGCTTGATGCGCTGGTCGAGCGTCTCGCCGATGAGCCGCTCCATCACGAGGTAGGGCGTGCCGTCTTCGAGGCGGCCGAGGTCGTAAATCTCGCAGATGTTCGGGTGACCGATCGAACCGGCGATACGCGCCTCGTGCTTCAGCCGCGCGACCGAGTCGGCCTGCTGCGCGTGCTTCGGGTGCAGCACCTTCACCGCGACGATGCGGCCGATGGCCAGGTGCTCGGCCTCGTACACCGCGCCCATGCCGCCCTCGCCGAGCAGCGCCTTCACGCGGTACTTGTCGCCGATGACGTGGCCCACGAGGTCACGCCGCGCGAGCCTGTGCGAGCTCTGCGAGGAAGGGCCGTCGCGGTTCGGGGCGGCGCCGGGCTGTGCCGGGCGAGCGTTCGCGGCGGGCGCGAGGGCGGGCACGCGGGGCGACGGGATGCCCATGGGTCGTGGAATGCTCGGCGCGGGCGGGATGAACGAACGCGGCGTGTGCATCGCCGGGCGCGACGGCAGACTCGACCCTGGCCCGATGGCGAGCCCCGTCGCCGGGCAAATCACGAGCCGTTCGTCATGCCGGATGCCGCAGTGGCGGCAGCGGAGTTCGCCCATCGCGAGAGCCCTACGTTCGGCCATTCCGTCGCGCGCGGCCACTGCAAAATCGCTCGGCGATCGCGTTTTCGTTCCCACGGCGCAAGCTCACGAGCGCGGGCGAGCCCGTGACGCACTCGGTACGCATCGGTACGCAGGTGCTCGTCTGGTCAGTCCGCGGCGCCTACAGCCGGACGGGGGCAAGCTGGGGATAACTTCCGGTGATCCCAGGGTCTGCCTTGGGGAGAGAACCGGGCTCGGCCGTCCCCCCGTCGAGCTCTCCCCGACCCGACCCCGGGGTTGCCCCGATTCATCCACAGGGGGGTGGCTCCGTAAGTCATCGAAATCATAGGTCGATCCAGAGTTTTCCCCATCGTCCACAGGCTCTACGATGACGACCTGATCTAGATCTAAAGATCTTCCCTAGATCGGAGGGGAACCGGTGAGCTTGGTCACGTTTGCCTCGGTCATCTTTTCGACCTTCGCCCCGCCGATAACCCTGCTAAGAGGGACCGACCCGCTGCTTTCCCGCCGCGGCGGAGTTGAAGGGCCATGGACCTCGTCATCGCGAAGAAAGATCTGCTGCGCCTCGTCGACCGCTGCCAGGGCGTCGCCGACAAGAAGAGCGCCATGCCGGTGCTCGCCAACGTGCTGCTCGCCGCCGACGGGAACGCGCTGCGCGTTTCCGCGACCGACCTCTACCTCGCGGTGAGTGGTCAGACGGCGGCCGAAATCGTGAGCGCAGGCTCCGTGGCCGTTCCGGCGAAGGACCTGCTCGACCGCGTGAAGGCCATGCCCGACGGGCCCATCCAGGTGACCGCGCGCGAGGGCGCGCAGACCGTCA
Organism: Polyangium jinanense; assembly: GCF_028435265.1. Classification (GTDB taxonomy): domain Bacteria; phylum Myxococcota_A; class Polyangia; order Polyangiales; family Polyangiaceae; genus Polyangium; species Polyangium jinanense. The sequence continues at coordinate 187,155 of NZ_JAGTJK010000010.1, forward strand.
TCAAGGCCGTCGGCTCGCCCCGCCGCTACACGCTGCACGGCATGCCCGGCAGCGAGTTCCCCCAGCTGCCGAAGCCCGCGCCCGACGCGCCCTCGCTGGAGCTACCCGTGGAGCTGCTCTCGCGGCTCATCGAGCGCACGCACTTCAGCATCTCGACCGACGAGACGCGCGCGCACGTGAACAGCGCGCTCTTCGAGTGGGCCGGCCACCGCGTCCGCATGGTCACGACCGACGGTCACCGGCTGTCCAAGATGGAGGTCACGCTGGAGGGAACGAGCGCGACGGCGACGATGCTCATCCCGCTCAAGGCCATCCACGAGCTGCGCAGGCTCACGAGCGGCGTCGACAAGGAGACGCCCACGGTGCACATCACGCAGAGCGGGCCGAACGCGTTTTTCGGCGTCGGTGGCATGACCTTCTCGGTGAAGCTCGTCGACGCGCAGTTCCCGCCCTACCAGCAGGTCATCCCGAACGTGAGCGACCGGAGCATCCGCGCGCCGCGCGCCCAGCTCGCCGAGGCCCTGCGCGCCGTCTCGCTCGCCGCGAGCGACCGCACGGGCGGCGTGAAGCTCACGGTCACGTCGCGCGCGCTGCGCATCACGAGCGAGAGCCCCGAGAGCGGCAACGGCTTCGACGAGGTGCCGATCGACTACGATGGGCCCGAGGTGACGATCGGCTTCAACGCGAAGTACTTCCTCGACGTGCTCGCGGCCATCAACGACGACGAGGTCGTCCTCGGCGTGTCGGGCGAGCTCGACCCTGCGGTCATCCGTCCCGCGACGGAGTCGGCGGCGGAGAGCTATGTCTCGGTCATCATGCCGATGCGGATTTGAAACGCGGTCGCTACATGGGGCGCACGTGCGTACCCTCGCCGCGCCCCGTCTCCGAACCACCCTCACCCGAACCCCTCTCCCGCCGGGAGAGGGGTGAATCTCGATGAATCGCCTCGAGCTCGAACGGCTCACCGTGCGCGGCCTTCGCGTCCTCTCGCGGGTGGACATGGAGCCCGCGCCGCGGCTCAACGTCGTGTGGGGCAACAACGGGCACGGCAAGACGAGCGTGCTCGAGGCGATTTACTTCGCCGCGACTTCGAAGAGCTTTCGAACGGCACGCGTAGGCGAGCTCGTGCGGCACGGCGAGCAGGCGGCGAGCGTGAAGGCGCGCTTCGTCGAGCGCGGCGGCGCGCTGCCGGCGCTGTCGCGCGAGCAGACGGCCGCGGTGCAGGGCAAGAGCGTGACCGTGCGCATCGACGGCAATCGGCCGCGCGCGCTCGTCGAGTACGCGACACGCTCGCCCGTCGTGGTGTTTCATCCCGAGGAGCTCACGCTGTCGAGTGGACCCGCGCAGGGACGGCGCACGCTGCTCGACCGGCTCGCGCTCTTCACACGGCCCGAGAGCGCGGACGCGCGCGCGCGGTATGCACATGCGCTCAAAGCACGGCAGGAGCTCCTGCGGCGCGGCGCGGACATACCTTCGAGCGATACACGTGAGCTCGATGCGTTCGAGGAGCTCTGCGCCGAGCATGGCGCGGCCCTCACGCGGGCGCGCGCGGCCGCGGCCGAGGCGCTCGTGGTCGAGCTCGCGAGCGCGTTCGCGCAGATCGCCGCGCCCGACCTCCGCCTCGAAGCGCGATATGCGCCGGGAGGCTCGGCCGACGTGGAAACCGCGCGCGGCGAGCTTGCGCGGGGCCGAAAGCGTGATGCGTTCCGCGCGTCGGCGGGGTTCGGCCCGCATCGCGACGAGCTCGAGCTCTTGCTCGATGGGCATCCGGCGCGCGTGGTCGCGTCGCAGGGACAACATCGCGCGCTCACGCTCGCGCTGAAGGCGGCCGAGACGGCGACGATCGCCAAAGAGCGAGGCATCGAGCCCTTGCTCTTGCTCGACGACGTTTCGAGCGAGCTCGATCCGGAGCGCACGGGCGCGCTCTTTTCATTCCTCGCGCTCCATCGCGGTCAGATTTTCCTGACGACCACGCGCCCCGAGCTCATACGCGCCGAGGACATATCGGCCGACGGACGGCGTGACTTCCGCGTGTTTCGGGGCGAGCTCGACGAGGGCGCGGGCTGACCTCCGGCAGTTTCGGAGCGCCTCGACCACGAGCGCGCGAAACGGGCACCAATCGGGCGTGATTTCCTCACGAAAAGGGCCCCGCCGAGCTTGCCCAAGAGGCACAAAAAGGCTAGATTTCCGCGACTCCAAACGGCCCCCGCGCGCGTGACATCAAGGCGTCCGCGCTCGGCCCGAGGAACCTCTCGATCCGCGCAGACGTGCGGGTCGGAACGAACCGATCGGCCAGACGCTCGGGAGCCGAAAGCACGAGACCGATGACGACCGAACCGACGAGCATCCAGCAAACCGAATCCAAGACGACCGCGGGCCAGGCTTACGACGCCAACAGCATCACGGCGCTCGAAGGCCTCGAAGCCGTGCGCAAGCGCCCGGGAATGTACATCGGTGACGTGCACGACGGCTCGGGGCTGCACCACCTCGTCTGGGAGGCCGTGGACAACGCGGTCGACGAGCACCTCGCGGGGCACTGCACCGAGATTCGCGTGACCGTGCACTTCGACGGATCGATATCCGTGGAGGACAACGGCCGCGGCATTCCGGTCGGCATGCACGCGAGGGGCGTGAGTGCGGCCGAGGTCGTGATGACCGTGCTCCACGCGGGCGGCAAGTTCGACAACGCGAGTTACAAGGTCAGCGCGGGCCTGCACGGCGTGGGCGTCTCGGCGGTGAACGCCGTCTCTGAGTGGTTGAAGCTCGAGATCAAGCGCGAGGGCAAGGTCTGGTACCAGGAGTACGAGCGTGGCGTGCCGCGCAAGCCTTTGAAGGCCCTCGGCGAGACGGACCGGACGGGCACGAAGGTGTCGTTCAAGCCGGACGTGCAGATCTTCTCGGTGACGGAGTTCAATTACAACATCCTCGCCAATCGCCTGCGCGAGCTCGCGTTCTTGAACGCCGGCCTGATCATCAACCTCGAAGATCAGCGTCCGACCGGCCGTAGCGAGACATTCCACTACAAGGGCGGCATCGCCGAGTTCGTCGCGCTCCTGAACCAGGCGCAGGAGGCGATTCACGACGACGTCATCGCGTTCGTGGTCGAGGGCCAGGCCGAGGCGGCGGGCAACGGTGGCTCGAAGCCCGTGCCGCCCATCACGGTCGAGGTCGCGATGCAGTGGAGCGGCTCGTATACCGAGCAAATCTATTGCTACACCAACAACGTCCACAACAAGGACGGCGGTACGCACCTCGCCGGCATGCGCTCGGCGCTGACGAAGACGATCAATCAGTACGGCAAGGCGCAAAACCTGTTCAAGGAGCTCAAGCAGGAGCTCGCGGGCGAGGACATCCGCGAGGGCCTGACCTGCGTGCTCAGCGTCAAGCACCCCGACCCTTCGTTCGACTCGCAGACGAAGTCGAAGCTCGTGTCGAGCGAGGTGAAGGGCATCGTCGAGCGCGCCGTGACCGACAAGCTCGGCCAGTATTTCGAGGAGCACCCGCAAGGCGCGAAGAAGATCATCGAGAAAGCGGTGCTCGCGGCGCGGGCGCGTGAAGCGGCGCGCAAGGCGCGTGAGGTCATCCGCAAGGGCTCGCTCGACATCACCTCGCTCTCGGGCAAACTCGCCGATTGCCAGTCGAAGGATCCCGAGAAGAGCGAGGTTTACATCGTCGAGGGCGACAGCGCCGGCGGCAGCGCCAAGATGGGGCGCGACCGCCATTTCCAGGCGATTCTGCCGCTCCGTGGCAAGATTCTGAACGTCGAGCGCGCGCGACTCGACCGCATGCTGAGCTCGGCCGAGGTCGGCACGATCATCACGGCGCTCGGCTGCGGCATCAGCGGCGTGCGCACGACGCGTGGCGAGGGCGAGGACAAGGATGACGATGGGATCGAGCTGAACAAGCTCAAGTACCACAAGATCATCCTGATGACCGACGCCGACGTCGACGGGTCGCACATTCGCACGTTGCTGCTCACGTTCTTCTTCCGGCAGATGCGCGAGGTGATCGAGCAGGGTCACCTCTACATTGCGCAGCCGCCGCTTTATCGCGTGCGCAAGGGCAAGAAGGACATCTACCTGAAGGATCAGGCGGCGCTCGACGAGTACCTCGGCAGCAATGCGGTCGAGGACCTCATCCTGTCGTCGGAGGGCCGCGCGCCGGTGCCGTCCGCGGTGCTGCCGAACCTCGCGAAGCGGCTCAAGCAATTCAAGATTGTCCTCGGCAACCTCGACAAACGGTGCGATGCGCGCATGGTGGCCTCGCTCATCCGCGCGACGGGTTTGGGGCAGGAGGATCTGCGCGACGAGGCGAAGGTCGAATCGGCGCGGGAAAAGCTCAAGGCGTACCTCGAGCGCCGTTATCCCGACATGATGCCGTTCAAGGTCGTCTCGTCGCTCGACTCGGAGCACGGCGCGCATCGCATCACGGTGACCCCGCGGCCGGGCGCTTCGAGCCGCGTGGCCGTGATCGATTGGCAGCTCCTCGGTTTGCCCGAGTACAAGGACGCGCTCGACATCGAGCGTATGCTCGTGGAGACCGCGGGCCCGGCGCCCTGGACCGCCGTGTCGAAGGGCGGCAGCGAGTCGAAGCTCGAGACGAGTGAGGCGCTCATCGAATACCTCGAGGAGCGCGGCAAGAAGGGCATCACGCTCGGCCGCTACAAGGGTCTCGGCGAGATGAACGCGGAGGAGCTCTGGGAGACGACAATGAACCCGGACGTCCGCACGTTGCGCCAGGTGAAGATCGACGACGAGACCGAGGCCGCGCGGCTCTTCGCGATTCTGATGGGTGAGCAGGTCGACGAGCGGAGGCGCTTCATCGAGGTGAATGCGCTGAACGTGAAGAACCTCGATATCTGACGGGGGCAAACCCCCAAGCACAAAGCCCCCTCGGCGCTGTTCGAGGGGGGCTTCGTTTTTCGAAGGGTTTTACTTCTTCAGCATGTTGTTCGGGCCGCCCTTGGCCCGATCCTTGGGGACGGGCCTCTGCCACGAGGTGCCGTCCACGTTACGTCAGTTCGGTCCGCCCTCACAAACGCCGCTACCCTGGGCGACGTTGTTGTCGGTCCGGCATTCGTGCCACGCGTGCGGCGGCGATTGATCATCGACGATCACGAAGATCTTCTTCGACCCATCGAGCACGCCGGCCGGCGGCATCGGGAGGGGGAGCGTCACGTCCTCGGCTTCGGCCGGATAAAGCACCTTCGTGGTCATGACGGGGCTGCCGGGCAGCGGCACGCCGCCGTTTGCCGGGTCGTCCAGGTAAAACCCGATGTTCACGCCCGCCGGTACGCTCGCCTCGCCGATGTTGCGCACGCGCGCGATGAGCCCGTACGTCGGGCCTCCGCAGATCGGGAACACCGTGGCGACGAGGTCCGGCGCGGAGAACTCGCCCGAGGGCTGCACGTTTTGCCGGAAGTTGTTGAGCTTCGGCTGCTTGTAGTTCGGCTGCTCCACCGTGGGGATCGTCCCGTCCTCCTCCACGTTCGTCACGTGATACCCATGCTGATTCCACACCCGGCGCGTGCGGACCCAGTTTCCGTTTTTATCGCCGAAGATCCGCACGCCCGCCGTCTTCGAGCCGTCCGCGCAGGTAAAACTCGAATACGAGTTCGACACGACCACGATGTCGGCCTGCCCGTCGTTGTCGACGTCGGCGACCAGCGGATACTCGTAGAGCGTGCCGTTCGTATTGCACGTCTCGTAAAGCACCGTTCCGTCGGTCCCGGCATAGACGTGGATCATCTTCTCGTCGGCGTAGACGACCTCGGCCTTGCCGTCGCCCTCGAAATCGAAGACCGAGCTGCCCGTCGAGGCGGACGAGCAATCCTGGGTTTGCCGGATCCAGAGCAGCGTCTCGGCGTTCGGGATCGCGGGGTCCATGAGCTTCTTGCCGTCGAAGACCGCGTATCCAACGCCGCCGGCCATGGCCACGTCGGGCGTACCGTCGCCATTGAAGTCCGCCACCGTGGGCGGGCCGCCGCCTTGCGTGTAGCCCGTGCTGTTCGTGGGGCAGAGCGCCGGATTGAGGGTGCCGTTGATGTCGATGCCCGTGCGCACGACCTTGAAGCCGCCGGGCTCGTTCGGGTCCACGCGCCAGATCCGGAGCTCGTGGTTCGAATTGTAGATCCCGATGACCTCGGGAATGCCGTCCTTGTCGAGGTCGCCGACGGCGGGGAAACTCGCAACGAGGCTGGAGTCGACGAGGAGCGTGCCGTCAGCCTTGTAAATGCGCCTGCCCGTGACGATGTCGAGCTTGCCGTCGGCGTCCATGTCGGAGACCACGACGTTCGAGGTGTTCGCCGGGTCGAACGTCGCGACGGTCGCGCCCGTCTTTCCTTCGAGGATCTGCGATTCCACGACGACCTCGACGTCGCCGTCCTGATCGAGGTCCGCGAGCGAGGGCATGAAACACGTGCCGGGCCCGCTGAGCCAGAGCTCCGCGCCCGTCGCCGTATAAGCGCGCGCACGGCCGTCGATCGTGCAGACCACGATCTCATTGCCCGGCACGCCGTCGATGTTGCCCGCGGCGATCGAGCGGCCCGGGTGGTTCTGGCTCGTTGCGCCCGCGTTCGCGGTCCACTTCTCGACGACCTGGCCATTGACGATCGAAATGGCGTGGAGCGTGCCATTTTCGTTGTACTTGTTCGTCTGGAACGTGAGGAAGACGATTTCCGGGATGTCGCGCTCGTCGACGACACCGTCGCAGGTGTCGTCGTCGAGCTGGATCACGACGGGCGCCATCATCACGCTGTCCTGCGTGTTCGCCGCGGCCGGGTTTCCCCAGGCGTACTTGAGCACGGGCTCGAACTGGCCGACGGGCGGCTTGTACTCGCATTTCGCGAGGCAGGTGATCGGGTCGTTCGGGCCGGGCTCCATGCCGGGCGCGCATTCGGGCGGCTGCGGCAAGCATTTGCCCGTCGCCGGCGTCACGCCGCCCTGGCACGATCCGCCCGCGCCGCCGTCGGGCATGCCGCCCGGCTCGCCGAGCGCATATTCGCAGTAGGAGCCCGCGGGGCATTCCGTGGCGTCGATGCACGTCGTGCCGGGGACCACGCATTGCTGGAACGAGCAGACCTCCGCGTCGCCGCAGCAAGCCGTCCCACAGGCCTTGTCCTGCGTGCAGCACACGCCGCCCGACGTGCAGACGCCGCCGTCGCCGCAGGCCTCGCCGGGCGTGCAGCCGTTGGTTCCGCTGTCGCCGAAGAGGTCGCCGCCCTGACCACCCTGGCCGCCGCCGCCCTGACCGCCCTGGCCGCCGCTGCCGCCCGAGGAGGTGCCTGCGGAGGCGCCGCTGCCCGTCACGTTACCGTCACCGCACGAGGCGAGCGCGGCCGCGAGGGACGGGACCACGAGCGCCGTGAAAGCGAGAAAAGAGAGCCGATGTTTGCGCATGAAGGCGCATCTTCGCCGAGGGCGCCCGTCCGTGTCGATCGCGAAGAACCCGAAAAGGACTCCCGAGCGTGTGACCTCTTCGCTTCCTTGGCAAGGGCCTTGCTTGCGTGAGATCCGGCCTTAGTTTCGGTCGTGCCATGCGGATCGATAGAATGACCACCAAGGCCCAGGAAGCGGTTCGTGCTGCCGTCGACCTCGCGAGCCGGCGCGGAAACCCGGAGCTTTATCCGGAGCACCTCCTCCGAGCGATCGTCGCTCAGGAGGATGGGATCGGGGCGCCGCTCCTGGAAAAGGCCGGCGTCGACCCGGGGCGTGTTTTGCAGGCCCTCGACGCCAAGATCGATAGCTACCCCCGCGTCAGCGGCGGCGCCGAGCCGAGCTTGTCGCGACGAGCGCTCGGGCTGATGCAAAAAGCCGAAGACGAGATGAAGTCCCTCAAGGACGACTTCATCTCCACCGAGCACCTGGTCCTCGCCGCGCTGAAGAGCGACAAGGACACGTCGCAGCTCCTCGAGCGCGTGGGGCTCAATTACGACAAACTGCTCGCGGCGCTCACGCAGGTGCGCGGCAATCAGCGCGTCACCGATCGGGATCCCGAGGGCAAGTTCCAGGCGCTCGAGAAGTACACGCGTGACCTCACGGACCTCGCGCGGCGCGGGAAGATCGACCCGGTGATCGGCCGCGACGAGGAGATTCGCCGCGTGATTCAGGTGCTGTCGCGCCGGTCGAAGAACAACCCCGTGCTCATCGGCGAGCCGGGCGTCGGCAAGACGGCGATCGTCGAGGGCATCGCGCAGCGCATCGTGGCCGGCGACGTGCCCGAGTCGCTGAAGGACAAGAAGCTCGCGGCGCTCGACCTCGCGGCGATGGTCGCAGGCTCGAAGTTCCGCGGCGAGTTCGAGGACCGGCTGAAGGCCGTCCTGAAGGAGATCGAGAACGCGCAGGGCCGGATCATCCTGTTCATCGACGAGCTGCACACGCTCGTCGGCGCGGGCGCGGCCGAGGGCGCGATGGATGCGGCGAACATGCTGAAGCCTGCGCTCGCGCGCGGCGAGCTCCGCTGCATCGGCGCGACCACGCTCGACGAGTATCGCAAGCGAATCGAGAAGGACGCGGCGCTCGAGCGCAGGTTCCAGCCCGTGTTCGTGGGCGAGCCGAGCGTCGAGGATACGATCGCGATCCTGCGCGGGCTCAAGGAGCGGTACGAGATTCACCACGGCATTCGCATCCAGGACGCAGCGCTCGTGGCCGCGGCGATGCTCTCGCACCGCTACATCACGGAGCGATTCCTGCCGGACAAGGCGATCGACCTCGTCGACGAGGCCGCGAGCCGCATCCGCATGGAAATCGAGAGCCTGCCGACGCCGATCGACAACGTGGAGCGGCAGCTCGTCAAGCTCGGCATGGAGGAGCAAGCGCTGCAGCGCGAGCAGGACAAGGCGAGCAAGGCGCGGCTCGAGGACGTCAAGCGCGAGATGGCCGAGCTCCAGGCGAAACGCGACACGATGCGGGCGCAATGGATGCGCGAGAAGGAGCTGCTCTCCGAGATCAAGAAGACGAAGGAATCGATCGAGCAGCTTCGCCTCGAAGAGGAGCGCGAGAAGCGACGTGGTGACCTCGGCAAGGCGGCCGAGATCCATTACGGCAAGATCCCCGAGGTGGAGAAGAAGCTCGAAGGGCTGCGTGAAACGCTCGCCAAACTGCAGGAGAAGGGCAGTTATCTCAAGGAGGAGGTCACCGACGAGGACATCGCGGCCATCGTGTCGAAATGGACCGGCATTCCGGTCTCGAAGATGCTCGAAAGCGAGATGCAGAAGCTCCTGCGCCTCGAAGACGAGCTGCGCAGGCGCGTCGTGGGACAGGACCACGCGCTCGTGTCGGTGGCGAACGCCATCCGGCGCTCGCGCGCGGGGCTCGGCGAGGAGAAGCGGCCGATCGGCTCGTTCATGTTCCTCGGGCCCACGGGCGTCGGCAAAACGGAGCTCGCGCGGGCGCTCGCCGAGTTCCTCTTCGACGACGAGAAGGCGATGGTGCGCATCGACATGAGCGAGTACGGCGAGCGGCACACGGTCGCGCGGCTCATCGGCGCGCCGCCCGGATACGTCGGCTACGAAGAGGGCGGTCAGCTCACCGAGCCCGTGCGGCGGAGGCCCTACACCGTGGTGCTCTTCGACGAGATCGAGAAGGCGCACCCGGACGTGTGGAACGTGCTCTTGCAGGTGCTCGACGATGGCCGATTGACCGATGGTCAGGGCCACACGGTCGACTTCAAGAACACGATCCTGATCCTCACGTCGAACCTCGGCACGCCGGCGGCGATGGCGGTCGAGGAGCGTGAGGGGCTCGATCCGCGGGACAAGGCCGAGCTCGTGCGGCGCGTGGTGCTCGAGGAGGTGCGCAAGCACTTCCGGCCGGAGTTCTTGAACCGGCTCGACGACATCGTGGTCTTCCGCAGGCTCGAACGGTCGGAGGTGGAGAAGGTCCTCGACATCCAGCTCGCGCAGTTCGAGAAGCGCCTGGCCAAGCGCGGGATTTCGATGACCGTCGCGCCCCCGGCAAAGGCCTTCCTCATCGAGCAGGGCTGGGATCCGCAATACGGCGCGCGGCCGCTCAAGCGGGCCATCCAGCGCTACATCGAGGACGAGCTCGCCAAACGGCTGCTCGCGGGCGAGTTCAAGTCGGGCGATACCGTCGCGATTGGACGGTCGGGCGATGGCCTGACCTTCACGAAAGTCACGTACAACTAGGCTGACAGCGGCGGAGGTCTCGGCTAAACCCGCCCCCATGCTGGACCTCCGCCACGTCGTCGATCACATGGACGACGTCCGCGCCGCCCTGGCGCGGCGCTCGCCCGCGGCCGCGGCCGCCCTCGCCCCCATCGCCGAGCTCGGCCAGAAGCGGCGCGAGCTCATCGCGCTCAGTGAGTCCAAGGCCGCCGCGCGCAACCAGGCCAACGAGAAGATGGCCAAGGCGGACAAGAAGTCCGCCGAGTTCACCGAGCAACGCGAGGCCCTGAAGCGCCTGTCCGCGGAGATCAAGGACGCGGAGCAGGCGCTCAAGGACGTCGAGGCGAAGATCCACGAGCAGCTCGCCCTCGTCCCGAACCTGCCCGATCCGTCGGTGCCGGACGGCAAGGACGAGCACGACAACGTCGTCGTCCGGACCTGGGGCGACAAACCGTCGTTCACGTTCACGCCCAAGGCGCACTGGGACATCGGCGAGGGCCTCGGCATCCTCGACTTTTCGCGCGGGGCCAAGCTCTCGGGCTCGCGCTTCACCGTGCTCTGGGGCGCGGCGGCGCGGCTCGAGCGCGCGCTCATCAACTTCATGCTCGACCTGCACACGCGCGAGCAGGGCTATACCGAGGTCCTGCCGCCCTTCCTGGTGAAGGACTCGGCGCTCTATGGCACGGGGCAGCTCCCGAAGTTCGCCGAGGACCTCTTCAAGACGCACAAGAGCGACCCCGAGCGCGCCTACGACCTGTATTTGATCCCGACGGCCGAGGTGCCCGTGACGAACCTCCACGCCGACGAGATCCTCGAAGCCGACAAACTGCCGCTCGCCTACACCGCGTACACGCCCTGCTTCCGCGCCGAGGCGGGCAGCCACGGCAAGGACGTCCGGGGGCTCATCCGGCAGCACCAGTTCGACAAGGTCGAGCTCGTGCGCTTTTCGACGCCCGAGACCTCGGCCGAGAACCACGAGACCCTCACGCGGAACGCCGAGGAGGTTCTCAAGCGGCTCAACCTGCATTACCGCGTGTCGCTGCTCTGCGCGGGCGACATGGGCGGCGCCTCGCAGAAGACGTACGACCTCGAGGTGTGGCTGCCGGGGCAGAGCGTCTATCGCGAGATTTCGAGCTGCTCGAACTTCGGCGACTACCAGGCGCGGCGCGCGGCGATCCGCTACCGGCCCGAGCCGAAGGCGAAGCCGCGGCTTCTGCACACGCAGAACGGCTCGGCGCTCGCGGTCGGCCGGACGGTGATCGCGATCCTGGAGCAGTACCAGCAGGCCGACGGGACCGTGGTCGTGCCCGAGGCGCTGCGGCCGTTCATGGGGTGCGAGGTCATCAAGGGGGTTTGACCTCACCCCCATCCCCTCTCCACTCCGTGGAGAGGGGGGAAGACGCGCGTTTCTCCTCCCCTCTCCACTCCGTGGAGAGGGGTTGGGGGTGAGGCCTGCGAAAACTTGGCCGACCTCACGAGAACCCTGTAGGAGCGCCCTAGTCACGTCGAGCGTCCGCCCGTCGCCCCATATCGCGGGGCCTGCGGACGCCCGGTGTTTGTCGGGAAGGGGCGTCTCATGCAGGCGTCGTGTGCGTCGTCGTCCATCAAAAGCAGGGACCCGGAAGACACGATCCCGAGCGTCTTTCAGCCGCGCTCGTCCATGCTCCCGCCCCCCGCGGAGAACCAGGCCGAGACGCAGCCGGCGCCGCTCGTGCGCGAGAGCCATCCGACGATCCCCTACGAGCGCGCGAATCCGAAATCGTGGTTCGCCGCCCAGAAGAGGCGCAGGCTCGCGCGGCTCCACCTCGACGAGGAGAGCACCGAGAGCGGTCGTCCCATGCCCGAGTGGTGCGTGGAGCACGGCCCGGGCCTGCGGGCCATGACCACGTTCGAGCTCTGGATGGCCCTCGCCAGGGGTGAGATCGGGGCCGAGACGACGGTCTGGCGCGACGGGATGGAGGGGTGGAGGCGCATCGAGCACATCCCCGAGCTCGCCTATGCCCTTGCCGATTCGGTCTCGTTCGACCCGCCGCTCGTGACGCCCGCGCCCTTGCCGGACGTCGCGCTCACGCCGCCGCGTGGCGAATCGAGGACGCCTCTGACCTTCAGCGGGGCCGTCGCGCAGACGGGCGACCCTCCGCACGTACGGTCTCTCGAGGGAGACGAGACCCGCTCGGAGCCGATTTCGCTCCCTGTTCGGGCGTGGCCCTTCGGTCGCAAAGGTGGGTCACGACGGTCTCTGGCAGGGCAAGGGGGGTTCTCCTTCCTACTCGGGTGTGTCGTGGCGGTGACGGCCGTTGGCCTCGCGCTCGTGCATCGAGGGATCGCGCCTGCGGTTCTGTCTGGGCAAGCCGGGGGTCCGGACCGTCCCGCGCTCGTGTCCGGAGCCTCCGCGCTCGTGTCGAAGGTGGGGCACAGGACGGTCGAGACCTTCCGGCAGACAGAGGCGGCTCCCATGGCGCCCCCTCCGCCCTCGGCGCGCCACCATACCGACCCGGGTCAGAGACGGTCGCGACGGGGCGTTCGGCGGTAGCGACCGTCCCCGAAGACGAGCGCGACCCTCCTGCGCTGGGGGTCGACCGCCGGCGAGGTTGGTCACGGCTCTGTTTCGCTGGGGGTCGACCGTCGCCGAAGTCGGTCGGCCTCCTCCCGCGGCCGGCAGCGACCGTCTCCTCGGCACGTGCCAAGCGGGGAGAGTCGCGCTATCGTCCCGGCCCTCTCGAGCTCCGGGCATGCCCGGGGCTCACTCCGGCGTCGTCTAAGGGCAGGACGGGGGACTTTGAATCCCCTAATCATGGTTCGAATCCATGCGCCGGAACCACTAGCGTCCCCCGACCGAGGGCGTTTACCGTAGCTGCGAGGAGCAGCCGGGCGTGACGAGCGACGACGAGACCGAGGAGGCCAGGTTCGTCGCGCGTCTCGTGGCGCGTGACGAGTCGGCCTTCAACGAGCTCGTCGTCGCCTACGAGCGACGCGTGTTCGCGCTCGTGTTCCGGATGATCGGGCGACGCGACGAGGCCGAGGACCTCGCGCAAGAGGTGTTCGTCCAGGTCTTCAAGGCGATCGATCAGTTCCGCGGAGAGTCGAAGCTCTCCACGTGGATCTTCCGGATCGCCGTGAACCTCTGCAAGAACAAGGCGAAGTACCTGTCGCGGCGCAAGGTGGGCGAGCAGGAGGACGTCCACGAGATCGCCGATCGCGTGACGGGCGACGGCGGCAAGGGCGTCACGGTGAGCGGAGCGATCAACCGCCCGGACGAGATTCTGGAGGGCATGCAGCTCGAGCGCATCGTCAGGCGCGCGATCGAGCAAGTCGACGCGGACTTCCGCGAGGTCTTGATCCTGCGCGACGTGGAGGACATGTCCTACGACGAGATCGCGGAGGTGACGGGCTTGCCGGAAGGCACGGTGAAGAGCCGCATTTTCCGCGCCCGCGCGCAGCTCCGGGCCCTGGTCGAGAAGGCGCTCGGCGACAAGCTGAGGAGCGAGAAGAAGGCATGAGCGGCGACGCGAAGCGAAAGCCAGAGGCGGGCGCGCCGGCCGACGATCAGGATCTGCTCGGCACGGAGGGCGACGTCACGGGCGAGGAGGCCGAGCGCCTCGCGGCCGAAGCAGAGCGCTGGCTCGACGCCGAAGAGAAGTCCGCGGCGAAGGACGAGACGTCGTCGGGCGCAGACGAAACAGGCGCGGCGAAGACGCGTGACGAGGACGAGGACGAGGACGAAGCGCCGCTCGACGAGGTCGAGGTGCGCGAGCTGCTCCGGCGCGCGCTGCGTCCACCGCCGGGCGCGGTGGCGCCGAGCCTGCTCGGAGGCGTGCAGAAGAAGCTGCGCACGCGCTCGCGAGGGAAGTTTTACGGCGACGGATGGAGCACGTCGCGCTCGCCGCGCTCGACGTACCTCGTGACCAGCGTGCTCATGCTGGTGCTCGTCGCGTTCGTGTTTTTGGTGCTCCTTCCGTGGGGCGGCGCCGCGCTCCCTTGAGCGACGCGCGCTAGGCCACGAGCTCGTCGTCTTCGACGGCCTTCGCGCTCGGCTCCGACGCGCCTGCGGCGGGCAGGTGAATCAGAAACCGCGTGCCGCCGCCTTCGCGGCCGAGGCAGCGGATCGTTCCGCCGTGCGCTTCCACGATGTCACGCGTGACCGCGAGGCCGAGGCCCGTGCCGCGTTGCTTCGTGGTGAAGAAGGGATCGAAGATCGACGCGCGTAGCTCCTCGGGCACGCCCGAACCCGTGTCGTCGACCGCGAGGTCGATGCCGTCGTCCTTGGCTTTGCGGATCGACACGACGAGCTCGCCGCCTTTCGCCATGGCCTCGCGCGCGTTGCGCACGAGGTTCAGGAGCGCCTGACGGAACTGCGACTCGTCGAGGCGCGCGTCGGGCAGATCGTCGTCGGCATCCACGCGGCTCGCCACGCCGCCGCGGTCGAGCTCGGGTCGCACGAAGGCCACGAGCTCGCGCGCGAGGTCCTCGACGCGCTCGCGTTCGAGCCGCGGGCGAGGCCTGCGCGAGATGCTGAGGTACTGCTCGGCGATGCGCGAGAGCCGCTCCACCTCGGCCTTGATGGCGACGACGAGCTGCGAGGCCTCCTTGTTGTCCGACGACGCGACCTCTTCTTCGAGCAGCTCCAAATTGAGGCCGATCGACGACAGGGGATTGCGAATCTCGTGCGTGACGTGCGCGGCCATCTTGCCGATGGCGGCGAGGCGCTCGGCGTTGACGAGCTCGCTGCGGGCGCGCTGGATGGCGGCGACCATGCCCTCGAACGTGGTCGCGAGCTCGCCGATTTCGTCGTTCGTGGCCATGACCTCGCGCGGCGTGAGGTCGCCTTGGGCGACGGCCTTCGCGCGCTCGGTGACGGCCGTGAGCGGCGCGAGCACGCGGCGCGCGTAGATGGAGATCACCACGCCGACGAGCAGCGTGAGCACGAAGAGGCCGACGAGGAGCTGGATGGACCGGGCCTCGCGTCGTTTCGCCTCGGCCGTGAGGCTCTCCATCCGCTCCTCGACGCGCAGCTTGATGGCGCGGAGCCGCTGCGCGCCCTCGGCCTCGCGCTTGAGCAGCTCGTCCCGCGCCCGCTCCGCGGCTTCACGATCGCTCACCGCGAGCGCCTGGAAGAGCTGCCCGAACCGCTCGGGATCCGCGCCGAGCAGCCGCTCGATCGCCGCGGCCTCGCGTACGATCTCGTCCTGGAACTTCGCGACGGAAGGATCTTCGTCGACGAGCCCTTTCTCCGCGGCTTCGCGCACGTGCGCGAACGTGAGCGGGCGCGTGCGGCGCGCGGTCTCGATCCACTCGCGCACGTCGCCGGGGTTTTTTGCGGCCGTGATGTGGTTGAGCTGCGCGTTGAACACGTTCTGCGCGGCGAGGGCCTCGCCCACGCGGAGCAGGAGCGGCGCGTATCCGCTGCGGAGGAGCTCCGCGCCTTGCGACGTGTCGCGCAGCGCGCGAAAGCTCCAGGTCACGGTGAGCGCGAAGGCCGCGAGCACGAGCACGTAACTCGCGAGCAGCCTGCTCGAAACGGTTCGCCTTCGGCGAGGAACCTTCGGGGTCGACATGCGTGCGGTCGTCAGGGAGCGAGCGCCCGCGCGAGCAGGCTGACGAGGTCCTCGGCAGCTTCGCCGCGGCTCCGGAAGCGCCGCAAGCTCGACCCGCACGCCGTCACGAGCAGGCCTCCACCCCGCGCCTTGTGCTCGGCGATGCGCGCGTCCGCGATGGCCTCGCTCGTGCGCGGTCGTGTCACGGGCAAGAGCGCGCCTGCGCCGCTGCACTCGCTGTGCTCGCGGTCGCGCTGGAACGTCGCGGGCTGCTTGCCGGACATCTTCGCGAGCAGCGCGCGCGGCTCGTCGTACCGGCCGAGCCCGCGGCCGAGCTGACACGGCGCGTGCCACCGCACGGTCGTGCCTGCGAGCTCGGGCAGCACGCGGAGGCGGTCCTGCGCGGCGTGCGCGAGGTCGAGGAGCAGCTCGGGCTCGCGGGGCATGGTGACGCCGACGCGCGCGTGCTCGACCATCGTGGCGCGCGCGCAGCCCGGGTCCACGACGAGCAGGCGCGGGACCTCGGAGACCTCGGCGGCGAGGCGCTCGGCGGCCACACGGAAGCCTTCCCGGTCACCCGCGTGGAGGGAGGGAAGGCCGCAGCAGCTTCGAATCGCGCGTACGGGGCCGCCGACGAGCTTCGCCGCGGCGGCGAGCGCGTCCTTCGCGACGGCCGGGTTTTTCCGAGCGTACGAGCATCCGACGAGCACGCCGGCCGCGACGTGCCTTGGCGTTTCGCCCTCGATCGCATCGAGCGCCGCGGCCGTCTCGCTGGCGCGCGCTTGCGTCCGCATCACCACGTCCATGGCGGCCTTCGGCGCGGCGCCGCGTGCGAAAAAGTCCGCGCGCGATTCGACGAGCACCGTCGCGGGCTCGTTCCTGTGGTCGCACTTCTCGCGGCACGCGTGGCAGCCCGTGCAGGCCCATGCGGGCGCGGTGTGCTCGGCCTCGACGGGCACGTCGCCGCGGCCCGCGAAGTACGTGAGGCTCATCTTGCCCCACGGCGTCACCGTCTCGCTCGCCTCCGCGTTCGAGACGGGGCACGCGGCGCGGCAGAGCTTCGGGCAGTACACGCACGTCTCGAGCGCGCGTTTGTGCGTGGCGACGATGGGCAGGCGGAGCACCTCCGGAGTCTCTGCTCCCGAGGCGATGCGCGCAAGGGATCCGCGGATTCTACCGAGCTATCCGGTTCGTCCCGCGGGTTGGCCCGGGTTGCTCGCGCGGCCGCTGCGTCGGCTCGGTGGCCCTTCCTCGCCGGGCTGGCTCGCTCGCGCCGTCTTGGCCGATCGGTCGGCCTCGGACTCCTCAGCCGCCGGCGCCTGCGGCGAGCGCGCCGTCGTCGCGGAGGCCGACGTGGGGCTCGTCGCATGCACGAGCGGCAAGCCCGTTGCCTCGTCGACACGCGCGCTCGATGCCCGTGGGATGTGCGGCGACGCTGGAGACGCGGTCGGGGCCGGCGGCGCGATCGTCGCCATCATCGGCGTCTCTTGCGGGATCCGGATCGTGAACGTCGTTCCGCGCTCGGACGAATCCACCTCGATCGAGCCTCCGTGCTCGTCGACGATCTTCTTGACGATCGCGAGGCCGAGGCCCGTGCCGCCGCGCTTGCCGCTCGTCACGAACGAGTGGAACAGCCGCTCGCGGATCTCCGGCGGAATCCCGCGCCCCGTGTCGGAGACGCTCAGCACGAAGTCCGAGCCGTGCCGCAGCGCGCGCAGCACCACCTTGCCGCCGCCGTGCGGCTCCATCGCCTCGACCGCGTTGCGCACGAGGTTGTGCACGACGCGCGTCATCTTCGTCTCGTCGAAGCGCGCGGTGCCGCGGTCGTCGAGCTCCATCACGATCGTGACGCGGTTGCCTGCGAGGTCGAGCTGGAGCTGCTTCTCCAGGTCGCCGAAGAACTTCGTCAGGTAGACCTTGCGCACGAGGATGCTGCGCTCGCCGCGCGCGAACTCGAGCAGTTCGCGCTGCATCGCGCTGATCGCGTCGAACTGCTTCAGGATGAGCCGCGCGTGCTCGGCGCGTACAGAGGGCTCGCCCGCGGTCGCCATGAGCTGCACGTAGCCGCTGATCACCGTGAGCGGCGTGCGCATGTCGTGCATCACGCCCGAGAGCAGCCGCCCGATCGCCGTGAGACGCTCGCTCTTCTCGCGCTCGGTGCGCGAGCGGAAGAGGCGCACCGCGGTCGACGCGTTCGCCGACACGAGCCGCAAGAGCGAGCGATCGTCCTGCGTGAAGCCGAGCGTGTTCTTCGCGTTGTAGAGCCCGAGCGCGCCGAGCGACGTGTCTTCCTCGCCTTCGAGCGGCACGACGATCGCGCTCTCGATCTCCAGATCGAGCGACGGATGCATGTGCGCGAGCGCGGCCTCGGCGACCGGCCCGATCGGCGGATCTTTCGGGCCGAGGTGGACCGACTCGTTGTGCGTCATGGCCCAGCCGAGCAGGCCTTCACCGCGCTTGACGGGCAGTCGCTTCACGTCGACGTCGCGCACCGAGACGCCCGGCGCCGACGCGTCGCAGAAGTACAAGAACACGCCGGCCTCGCCCTCGTCGACGAGCAGACCACCGGCGCGCGCCTCGCACGCCTTCGAGGCCTCGGCGATCACCGCGCGGCTCAGCTCTTCGAGCGACGAGGCTCCGCTCATCGCCGTTTCGAGCTCGAAGAGCAGCTTCAGATCGGCGACGCGGTGCTCGAGCTGCTCCTTCGTCTCGACGAGCTGCATGTTCTTCTGGATGACCGAGAGGAACAGGCGCGAGTTGTCGATGGAGATCGCCGCCTGCGTGGCGAGCGCCGAGAGCAGCTCCTCGTCGTACTGCGAGAACTCGCCCTTGCCGCCGTGCTTGTTGAGCACCTGCACGACGCCGATCGTGCGGCCCACGTGGTTGCGCATCGGCGCGGCGAGGATCGAGCGCGTCCTGTAGCCCGTGAGCTCGTCCCACGTGCGCTGGAAGCGTTTGTCCCTGTACGCGTCCTTGACGCGGGCGATTTTGCCGTGCTTGGCGACGTGGCCGGCGATGCCTTCGCCGACGGGCAGCTCGATCGAGCGCACCTCGCCGCCGAGCATCACCCGCGAGAGCAGCATCTTTCGTTGCTCGTCGAGCAGGTACAGCGTGGCCCGGTCGGCTTCGAGCAGCTCCGTGATCTTGCCGAGGATGAGCTCGAGGAGCTGGTCGAGGTCGAGTGTGGAGCCGAGCGCGAGCCCGACGTCGCGCAGGGCGCTGACGGTCTTCTCCGAGCGTTCGAGCCTGGCCTCGAGCTCCTCGACCCGGGCCGTGAGCTCTCGCAGGCGGTCCGCCTTACCGGTCACTCGTCGACGCTAACACGCCTCCGGCCGGCGCTACAGCGCTCCCGCAAAATCGCGATGGATCCGGCGTTTGCCCGGGGGATCGGCAGGGGAGGGGAGGGGAGAGGAGGGTAAAAAGGGAAGGGGGCCCCCAGGTCGAGGGCCCCTCAGGCATGGCCGAAGGCCAGGCCTACTGATTCATCGATTCGAGGAACTCCTGGTTCGTCTCGGTGCGGCTCACCTTGTCGAGCAGGAACTCCATGGAGTCGATGACGTTGAGCGGGTGCAGGAGCCCGCGGAGCAGCCAGACGCGCTGGAGGATCCACTCGGGCAGGAGCAGCTCTTCCTTGCGCGTCGCGCTCTTGTTGATGTCGAGGCAGGGGAAGATCCGCTTCTCCATGAGCTTGCGGTCGAGGTGGATCTCGCTGTTGCCCGTGCCCTTGAACTCCTCGAAGATCACCTCGTCCATGCGCGAGCCCGTATCGACGAGCGCGGTCGCGATGATCGTGAGCGAGCCGCCCTCCTCGATGGAGCGGGCCGCGCCGAAGAAGCGCTTCGGCTTGTGCAGCGCGTTCGAGTCGACGCCGCCGGAGAGGATCTTGCCGCTCGGGGGGACGACGGTGTTGTAGGCGCGGGCGAGGCGCGTGATCGAGTCGAGCAGGATGACCACGTCGTGCTTCTGCTCGACGAGGCGCTTGGCCTTCTCGATGACCATCTCCGCGACCTGCACGTGGCGCGTCGCAGGCTCATCGAAGGTCGAGCTGATGACCTCGCCCTTGATGTTGCGCTGCATGTCCGTGACCTCTTCGGGCCGCTCGTCGATGAGCAGCACGATGAGCGTGGTCTCCGGGTGGTTCGTGCTGATCGCGTTGGCGATGTTCTGCAGCAGCACCGTCTTGCCGGCGCGGGGCGGCGAGACGATCAGACAGCGCTGGCCCTTCCCGATCGGGCAGAGCATGTCGATGATGCGCGTCGAGAAGCCCTTCGTGCCGTTCTCGATGTTGAACTTCTGCTGCGGGTAGAGCGGCGTGAGGTTGTCGAAGAGGATTTTGTCGCGCGCGACCTCGGGCGAGACGCCGTTGATCTTGTCGACCTTGAGCAGAGCGAAGTACGCCTCGCGCTCCTTCGGGGGCCGGATCGGGCCGCTCACCGCGTCGCCCGTGCGCAGGTTGAAGCGCCGGATCTGCGACGGGGAGACGTAGATGTCGTCCGGACCCGGCAGGTAGTTGTAGTCGGGCGCCCGCAGGAAGCCGAAACCGTCGGGCAGGCACTCGAGCACGCCCTCGCCGTACACCGGCTGATCTTGGGCAGCCAAGGCCTGGAGGAGCGCGAAGATGAGCTCCTGCTTGCGCAGGCCCGCGGCTCCTTCGATGTTGAGGCCCTTGGCCATCTGCACCAGATCGGCCATCGATTTCTGCTTCAGTTCACGCAGGTGCATCGATCGAAAACTCCACGCAGGGGCGTCGGCCGGGAGACGGCGCGTTCCCCGAGGTCGGTAGGGTTGTGGGAAGGTCGAGCTTCGAGTCGGCCCTTGGGCCGGCTCTCGTGGATTGCCCGCCCCTGGGAAGGGCGGTTCGACGGACAGTGATGGGCGTCCCCAGCGAGGGGGCGCGGCCGAGCGCGGTGCTCGGCGGGCGGGGACTCTATCAAGCGATACTGCCCTGTCAATCGGCCGATTCGCCTCGCGGGTTCGCTCCTTCGGGGGCGGATCGTTTCAGCGCGTGCGTTCGCGCGCAGGCCTACGAGGTTGCCTCGGTCGCGACGTGCGAGTAGGAATCGAGCGGTCCGATGGGGCTGAAACAAGTGCATCTGCACGTGAAGGGTCGCGTCCAGGGCGTCTATTTCCGGGCGTCGACGCAGCGCGAAGCCAAGCGCCTCGGCCTCTCCGGCTGGGTCAAGAACCGTCCGGACGGAGGCGTCGAGATCCTCGCCGAAGGCGAAGAAGACGGCTTGAAAGAGCTCATCGCCTGGGCCCAAAAAGGCCCGACCGCGGCGCGCGTGGAGCGTGTCGACATCCGCTGGCGCGGATTCCAGGGCGATTTTCCGGACTTCCGCATCATCGAGTGAACCGCCCGGGAAGGGCCGCGCGCTCGCCCGTCGTTCTCGGGGGCACCGTGAATCACGTCTCGAAGCTCGCTTCGTCGTTCGTTCTCGTCTCCGCGCTCGCGCTCGTGCCCCTGCACGTGCACGCCGCCGGAGAGCTCACGCAACCTTCGGCCTCGGCCTCAGCCGCCGCAGCTCCGGCCGCGCCCGCTTCCTTGCCAGAGCTGCCGAAGCTCCAGCCGATCGTGCTGCAAGAGCCCGACGCAGCGGCGCTGCAAGAGCTCGACCGCGTGCTCGAGCGCCTCACGACGGGCGACCCGCGCGGGAAGGAGACGGCGCGGACGGCCGTCGCCGAGGTGACGCCCGCCGTCGTGCCTGCGGTGCGCGCGCGTGTGCAGGAGCTCCGCGCCGGGCTCGACCGCAAGGAGGCGCAAGGCCTGCTCGACGACGCGCGCAAGGCCGGCCGCAAGTCGCTGCGCGACAAGGAGAAGGCCGAGAAGGCGGAGAAGGCAGGCAAGGAGAAGGACAAGGCCGGCAAGGACGAGAAGGCCGCCGCCAAGGACGACAAGGCCAGCAAGGACGCGAAGGCGCCGAAGAAGAGCAAGGCCGACAAGGAGAAGGACAAGGACGCGGAGGACGAGGGCGATTGGCTCGAGTTTGTCCTGGCCTCTCCAAAGCCGAAGAGCGACACCTGGCGGGATCTCGTCCGCCTGCTCGCGATGGAGCGCATGCTGACCGCGGCGGGCACGACGCCCGCGGTGCGCGAGCTCCTGCAGATGTACTCGTACTTCGGCGAGCTCTTGCGGGTCGATCTGCAGCGGCAAATCGGAAAGCTGCGCGACCGCGCCGTCCCCGCGCTCATCGAGGGCCGCCAGCACGACGCAAAGATCGTCCAGCGCTTCGCGAGCAAGCAGCTCGATCTGCTCGGCCGCGCGATCCCCGGCGAGGCCGTCGGCGTGACCGATCCGCAAGTCCTCGCCGACATCCTGCGCGCCTACGGCCGCACGCGCGACGTCGACGCCGTCCGCGTGATCCTCTCGTTCAGCAACAGCGACCGCATCCAGCTCCGCGAGGCCGCGCGCGAGGCGATCGCAGCGATCGGCGAGCCCGGCATCTGGCAGCTCCGCGACGCCTACCTGAACCAGACGGGCAACAAGGCCCCGCGCGAGTTCACATGGGACCGCATCGCGCGCGAGCTCTTCGGCATGTACGACCGCGCGCGGCTCGCCGAGGTCTACAAGCTGATGGACGAGGGCGCGGCGCATGCAGCCGCGAGCCGCTGGGTCGAGGCGACGAGCGCGTTCGACAAGGTGCTGGCGCGCTCGCCGGTGTTCGAGCGGCGCAAGGAGATGGCGCCGGCGTACGTGGCGCACGCGAAGACGCTCGAAGAGAAGGAGCCGGCGGCGGCGCTGGAGATGCTGCGCAAGGCGCTGCGGCTCGACCCGAAGGGGGAGGGGGCGCGAAAGATCGAGGCGGAGATCGCCTACCTCGAAGGCGTGACCCTCATCGCACGAGGCACGCCGGACAAGTTTCCCCTGACGAAGGCGATCGAGCTCGATCCGAGCAACGAGCGCGCGAAGCGGGCGCTCGCGTCGCTGGAGCAGGAGCGCATCGCGCCGCAGAAGAGCTCGCTGCACCGCTACGTGGCGGCGAGCGGCGTGGGGCTCGTCGCGCTGATCGCGATGATCTTCCTGGCGCGGCGCAAGCCTGACGCCGGTCGCGACGCGGAAGGGTCGCGGGCAGGCAGCAATCCGCCCACTCCGCCCGCGCCAGATGCGCCGGTTGCCGGCGCGGAGTGAGCTTCCGCGAAGCGGATCGCAGTCCAGACAAACGAAAACACGGGCACCCTGTGGTGTCCGTGTTCGTTTTTCCCTTCCAAACCCGTGAACGGTGGCGACCGGTCACCCGATCCCCGTTCACGGGTTCGTCGTGGGAGCGCTTTACTCGTTCGACGCGGTCTCGCCCGAGCTCGCCGTCGAGGCGGACTCGGCCGAGGCCGACGCGGCCGACGTGGGCTCGGCGGTCACCGCCGCAGCCGGCTCCTCGGGAGCCTGCTTGTCGGTCACCGGCGTCGCGTCGATGAACTCGATGTAGACCATCGGCGCATTGTCACCCCGGCGATTGCCGAGCTTGATGATGCGCGTGTAGCCACCGGGCCGGCCCTCGAAGCGCTTCGAGAGGTCGAGCATCACCTTCTCGACGACGTCGACCTTGGTCCCGTCGGCCTTCACGCCGAAGCGCGGCACGTACGACGAGACGAGACGCTCGGCGTGGAGCCGGCGCGCCTTGTCGGCCGCCGACAGCTCGCTCTGCGCGGTATAGGCGATCTTGCCGAGGCGCGTGGCCTTGGTGATGAGCCGCTCCGCGACGCGCCGGAGCTCCTTGGCCTTCGCGTCCGTCGTCTCGATGCGCTCGTGGGTGATCAGGTTCGCCGTCAAGTTGCGCAGCATCGCGCGCCGGCTCGACGTGTCCCGACCAAACTGCCTCCCCGCCTTCTTATGACGCATATCGCACCCTCTAGGCTTGCGCCTGCTGCGCCTTCCAGCGCTCGAGCAGCTGCGGCCAGTTGTCGATCTTCATACCGAGCGAAAGCCCCATGTTCGCGAGGATCTCTTTGATCTCCTTCAGGGACTTCCGACCGAAGTTCTTGGTCTTCAGCATGTCCTGCTCGGTCCGCTGCACGAGCTCGCCGATCAGGGTGATGTTCGCGTTCTGGAGGCAGTTGGCGCTGCGCACGCTGAGCTCAAGCTCCTCGACCGAGCGGAAGAGGTTCTCGTTCAGCGGCTCCTCGTCGCCCGGCACCGTCTGGTAGCTCGTCTCCTCCGACTCCTCGAAGTTGACCCAGATCGAGAGCTGCTCCTTCAGGATCTTCGCGGCGAACGCGACCGCGTCCTGGGGCAGCACCGAGCCGTTTGTCCAGACCTCGAGCGTCAGCTTGTCGTAATCGGTCACCTGACCGACGCGCGCGTTCTGGATCGTGTAGTTGACCTTGCGGATGGGCGAGAACAGCGCGTCGATGGGGATCGTCCCGATCGCCATCGTCGGCGTCTTGTTCCGCTCCGCGGGCACGTAGCCGCGGCCGACGTTCACCGTCAGCTCCATCGCGAGCGGGCCCTTCTTGTCGAGAACCGCGATCAGGTGATCGGGGTTCAGCACGCTGAGCCCGTCGACGAGCTGGATATCGCGCGCGTACACCGGCCCCGGGCCCTCTTTGTCGACGCGGACCGTATAGGTGCGCGCGGCGGCCGCCTTGAAGACGACCTCCTTGAGGTTGAGGATGATGTCGCTCACGTCCTCGACGACGTCGGGCACGGTGGTGAACTCGTGCAGCGCCCCCTCGATGCGGACGGCGGTGATCGCCGCGCCCTGCAGCGACGAGAGGAGCACGCGGCGGAGCGAGTTGCCGATCGTGATCCCGAAGCCGCGCTCGAGAGGCTCGCAGGTGAACTTCGCGTAGAAGTTGTTCGCCGACTCCGTGTCGATCGAAATGCCCTTCGGGCGGATCAGATCGCGCCAGTTTCGCGCGATCATCGTCATGCTTCCGCTGGTCTGCATCGTCATCAGCGTCCTCTTTCTTCGAGGGGTTCGCGCGGAGATCTCACCCCGTCACCGCACTCGGTGAGCGAAAGCCGTCTCCTGCCCGCGTCGCGCCGGATGGCGCTCTTTTCCTGCAATCAAAAAGCGATCGGGGCCGCGCTCCCTCGCACGCCCCCGATCAGCTTTCCGAAACGTTCACCGCAAGACCACCGACCTGCGAACAGAATCAGCGCGAGTAGTACTCGACGACGAGCTGCTCGCGGATCTCCGGCTCGTTGAGGTCCTCGCGCACCGGGGTGCCCTTGACCGAACCCGAGAACGACCCGCGGTCGGCATCGAGCCACGAGGCGATCGGGCGCTTGTCCGCGCCGGCCACGGCGGCCGCCACGAACTTGAACTTCTTCGCGCCCTCCGTGAGCTCCACGCGATCGCCCACCCGAACCACGAAGCTCGGGATGTCGAGGCGCTTGCCGTTCACCTTCACGTGACCGTGGCGCACGAGCTGACGCGCCTCGGAGCGCGACGCCGCGTAGCCGAGCCGATGCACGACGTTGTCGAGGCGACGCTCGAGGAGCGCCAGCATCTCTTCACCCGTGCGGCCCTTGCGACGGCTCGCCTCCTGGAAGTAGCCGTGGAACTGGCTTTCGAGAACGCCGTAGATGCGACGCACCTTTTGCTTCTCGCGGAGCCGGACGGCGTACTCGCTGAGCTTGATGCGACCCTGACCATGCTGGCCGGGCGGGTAAGGACGCCGCGTGTAGGCACACTTCTCCGAGTAGCAGCGCTCTCCCTTGAGGTAGAGCTTCATGCCTTCGCGGCGGCAGAGCTTGCAGACAGGACCAACGTAGCGAGCCATGTTCGTAACCTCGAGCGGACTCCCGCGCGCGCTGCTTCAGACCCGGCGCCGCTTGGGCGGCCGGCAACCGTTGTGCGGAATGGGCGTGACGTCGCGGATCAACGTCACCTTGAAGCCGGCCGTCTGCAGCGCACGGAGCGCGCTCTCGCGCCCGGCGCCAGGGCCCTTCACGAATACGGCCACCGACCGCATCCCGTGCTCCTGCGCCCGCCGCGCCGCCTCTTCGGCAGCGAGCTGCGCAGCGAAGGGCGTCGACTTGCGCGACCCCTTGAACCCGCGCGCACCGGCCGACGACCACGCCACGGCATTGCCGTTGATGTCCGTGATCGTCACGACCGTGTTGTTGAACGTCGACTGGATGTGCGCAATCCCAGCCGCGATGTTCTTCTTGACCTTCTTCTTCTGCTTGGCCTTGGTGGCCGCCGTTTTCGGACTCGCCATAGCGTCCTCTTCCTAACGTCCCGTCACGCCTTCGTCGCCGGGCGACGCTGCAGCATGCCCTTGCGGGGGCCCTTGCGCGTACGCGCATTCGTGTGCGTGCGCTGGCCATTCACCGGCAGACCGCGGCGATGCCGAAGACCGCGGTAGCAGCCCAGATCCATCAGCCGCTTGATGTTGAGCTGAACCTCACGACGAAGATCGCCCTCCACCTTGTACTCGGCGTCGAGGATCTCGCGGATCGTCCTGATCTCTGCGTCGTTCAGCTCCTCCACCCGCTTGTTCTCGGGGATCTTGGCTTTCGCGCAGATCTGCTTCGCGAGGGCGCGGCCGATACCATAGAGGTACGGAAGCGCATACGCGAGATGCTTACGACGCGGGAGATCGACGCCAGCAATACGTGCCATGGTTGCTCCAGCTCAGCCCTGACGCTGCTTGTGGCGAGGGTTCTCGCAGATCACGCGCACGACGCCGCGACGGCGCACCACCTTGCACTTGTCGCAGATTTTTTTGACGCTCGGTCGCACCTTCATGACGCGGCTCCGTTCCCTGTCCTCGCTCCGCTATTTGGGCTGCTTGGTCTACTTGTGACGATACGTGATCCGGCCACGCGTCGGGTCGTAGGGCGAAACCTCGACCGTAACGCGATCGCCGGGCAAAATCTTGATGTAGTACTGACGCATCCGGCCGCTGATGGTCGCGAGCACCCCGAGACCATTGTCGGCCTTTACCCGAAACATCGCGTTCGGAAGAGCCTCCTGAACGACACCATCGAACTCGAGCTTGTCGCCCTTCGGTTCCTTCGCGGGTTTCGAGCTTTGGTTCGATCGCCTCATGACTCTTCCGGATGCGCTCGGCCAAGGGCCCCGAGCACCCTCGCCGTGACCTCCTCGGGTTTGCCGACACCATCGACACGCCGGAGGAGACCTTTTGCTTCGTAGTAGGGCAGAAGTGCCGCCGTCATCGCCTCGTACGCATCGAGACGCTTTCCGACGGCCTCCGGCCGATCGTCCGCCCGATGCTCTAGCTCGGCATCCGGGGGCGGCGGATTATAGACGAGATGGTAGATCTGTCCAGACCTTTTGTCGGTCCGACGGTGGATCAAGCGCTCCTCCAGGAGAGATCGCGCCACATCCAGCTGCAAAACAGCATCGATCGTGAGGCTCCGACCCGCAAGCAGACGCTCAAGCGCCTCGGCCTGGGGGACCGTACGCGGAAAACCATCCAGCAAGAACCCGTTCTTGCAGTCCGCATCGTCGATGCGCTTGTCGATGAGATCGATCATCGCCTGGTCCGGAACGAGGCCGCCCGCGTCCATGATCGCGCGGTACTGCGGATCGAGCGTGCCGGCTGCCTTGGCAGCGCGAAGCATGTCACCCGTCGAGATCTGCGGGATCCCAAACTTGCCGGTGAGAACCTTCGCCTGCGTGCCTTTGCCCGAACCGGGCGGACCAACCAAGATCGCGATCATCCGAAGATCTCCCTTCTCATCCCTCGGGGAGGCGCCGCGCCCGAATGCGGCTCGCCCCAGGGCCGGTGAGCCCTTCGTAGCTGCGCGTGATGAGCTGCGCCTCGATCTGGTTGACCGTATCAAGCGCAACACCCACGACAATCATCAGGGACGTCCCGCCAAACGTAATCTGCACACGCAGGAGGTCACCAACCACCGACGGCAAGACACACACGGCCGCGACGTACATCGCCCCGCCGAACGTGATGCGATTCATCACGCCCTGGATGTAGTCCGCCGTCTGCTTGCCCGGGCGAATGCCAGGGATGTTCGCCTGCTGCTTCTTCAGGTTCTCCGCCACGTCGACCGGCTGGAACGTGACGCTCGTGTAGAAGTAGCAGAAGAACACGATCAGGAGCGCGTAGCCGGTGTTGAACACCCAGCCGCCGCCGCTGATGATCGACTGGAGCTTGTCCGCACCCGGCACGTTCATGTTCGCCAGCGTCGCGGGGAACATGAGCAGCGAGGAGGCGAAGATCGGCGGGATCGTGCCCGCCGTGTTCACCTTGAGCGGCAGGTGCGCGTTCTGCGCGCCGTACACGCGACGCCCCACCTGCCGACGCGAATAAACGATCGGGATCTGCCGGCGACCGTTCTCGAAGAACGCGATCACCGCGATCGCAGCCACGACGAACGCGCCGACCGCAGAGATCGTGAGCGGCTGGATGTTGCCCGCGTTCGTCGCGAGATAGCTACCCACCCAGCCCGGCACGCCCGTCACGATACCCGCGAAGATCAGGAGCGAGATGCCGTTGCCGATGCCGCGCTCCGTGATCTGCTCGCCGATCCACATGAGAAACGCCGTTCCCGTGGTCAGCGTGATCATCGTCATGAGCTGGAAGCCGAGACCCGGGTGCGTGACGATGCCCGCGCCCGCGTCCGAGGCCGACCAGCCCTCGACGAGCTTGGCGCTGCCGTACGCCTGGAAGAGCGACAGCGCGACCGTGCCGTAGCGCGTGTACTGATCAATCTTGCGCCGCCCCTGCTCTCCCTCTTTGCGCAGCTCGTCGATGGGCTTGTAGACCATGCCCATCAGCTGGATGATGATCGATGCCGAGATGTACGGCATGATCCCGAGCGCAAAGAGGGAGAAGTTCTCCAGCGCGCCGCCGGAGAACATGTTGAAGAAGTTCAGCAAACCGCCCGACTGCTTGGCCATGTACTTCGACATGGCGGCGCGGTCGACGCCGGGGACCGTGACGAAGACCCCGATGCGGTACACGGCCAGCATCACGAGGGTGAAGATCACCCTGCGCCGGAGCTCCGGGACCTTGTGGAAGTTCGCAATTCCCGCGAGTGTGGCCATGGTACGTCGGTGTGCTGCCTTGGGGGGGCTCGAGCCGAAAGGACGTTAGGCTTGCGCCGAAGCCTTGCCGGGCGCAAGCACGATCGCCTTGCCGCCCGCCGCCTCGATCTTGGCGATGGCGCTCTTCGAGAACCGGTGCGCCGTCACGGTGAGCTTCTTCGTGAGCTCGCCGTCGCCGAGCACCTTGATGAGGTCGTAACGACCCTGGAGCAGGCGCTTGCCCTCCAGCGCCTCCTGGTTCACGTCCGCGCCAGCCTCGAAGATCTCGAGGTCGCCGACGTTCACGTTCGCGACGATCGCCGCGAGCGGGTTGCGGAAGCCGCGCTTCGGGAGGCGACGCTGAATCGGCGTCTGGCCGCCCTGGAAGTGCTTCTTGCCGATGTTGCCCGTCGACCGGGCCTTCTGGCCCTTCTGGCCACGACCCGCCGTCTTGCCGAGGCCGGAGCCCACGCCGCGGCCGACGCGGGTCTCCTTCTTGTTGGCGCCTTCCGGGGCCTGAAGCTTCGAGAGGATGTCCATGCTGCTTCGCTTTCTTACTTCGACGCCTGCGCGCCGTTGCCGTCGACTTCCTCGACCGAAACGAGGTGGATCACCTTCTTGACCATGCCACGGAACGAGGGCGTGTTCTCCACGAGAACCTCATGGCCCGGCTTGCGAAGGCCGAGGCCCCGCAAAACCTTGCGCGTGTGCTCCGTCTGGTTCGTCACGCTGCCCGTCTGCCGCACGCGGAGATGGCTCTTCACGGCGTACCTCCTTCACCCCCCTCGCGCGGGTTGCGAGCGGGGGGCATCTGACTCGCACGACGACGGTTCGTCGCGCCCGTCGCGCTGCCGCCCTTGCGCTGCCAACCCACGTCGTCCACCTGCATCGAGCGCCTGCCCGCGACCTGCTCCACGCTCTTCAGCGCCTTGAGGGCCGCCACCGTCGCGTGAACGACGTTGTGCGGGTTGCTCGTGCCGAGCGACTTCGAGAGAACGTCGTGGATGCCCGCGGACTCGACGACCGCGCGCACCGCACCGCCCGCGATGACGCCCGTTCCAGGGCTCGCCGGCTTCAAGAGCACCTTGCCCGCGCCGACGTGCCCGAACGCGTCGTGCGGGATCGTCGCCCCGTCGAGCGGGATGCGGAAGATGTTCTTGCGGGCCTGGTCGTTGCCCTTCCGGATCGCCTCCGGAACCTCGTTGGCCTTGCCCAGGCCGACGCCCACATGTCCCGACTCGTCGCCCACAACGACGAGCGCCGAGAAGCTGAAGCGCCGCCCGCCCTTCACGACCTTGGCGACGCGGTTGATGTGGATCACCCGCTCCTTGAGCTTTTCTTCGTCGACCTGATCGAACGCCATACCGTGCCTTCTTCGTCGTCCGTGAAGTCTTCGCTATCGCCCGAGACGTTTTGCCCGAGACCCCCGCGGGTCCGGCGCCTTCGGGGCTAGAACTCGAGCCCCGCCTCCCGCGCGGCCTGAGCGAGGGCGCTCACGCGCCCGTGATAGAGGTAGCCGTTCCGATCGAACACGACACGGTCGATCTTCTTCGACTTGCAGATCTTGGCGATGAGCGCCCCGACCTTCTTGGCCGCGTCGACCTTGTTGTCGTTGTCGAGCGTGCCCTTCAGGTCCTTCGACAGCGTCGACGCGTGCGCGACGGTCTGACCCGTCGTGTCGTCGATCACCTGCGCGTAGATGTGCTTCGCGCTGCGGAAGACGGTGAGGCGCGGGCGAGCGGGCGAGCCGTTCACCTTCTTGCGAATACGGAGCTTGCGGCGCTCCCGTCCGACGATCTTCATAGCCATGGTCGTAACCCCGTACCTGTAGGGGCGACACGAGGTCGCCCCGCTCGGTTACTTCTTGCCGCCCTTACCGCCAGCCTTACCGGCCTTCTCGCGAACGCGTTCGCCACGATAACGAACGCCCTTGCCACCGTAGGGCTCCGGCGGACGGAAGCCACGGATCGTCGCGGCCGTCTGCCCGATGAGCTCCTTGTCGGCGCCCGTCAGAACGAGGACCGTGCCCTTCGAATCCGCCGGAATCGTCGCCGTGAGGCCCTTCGGCACGTTGAACACGACCGGGTGCGAATACCCGAGCGCGAACGTGAGCGTCGTGCCCTTCAGGTCGACACGGTAACCGGTGCCCTTCAGCTCGAGCACTCGCTCGTAGCCGTCGGCCGCGCCCTTCACCATGCCGGCGAGCAGCGCCCGCACGAGCCCCTGCAGCCGCGAGCCATCACGCCCGGGAGCCGTCGAGGTCACGTGCAGCTTCGCGCCTTCGACCTTCACGTCGACGGTCGAAGGCAGCTCGCGCGCGAGCTGGCCCTTGGTGCCCTTGATCTCGACCTTGCGCCCCTGCACCGACACGGTGACGCCCTTGGGGACGTCCACCGGTCGCTTGCCGATGCGCGAAGTCTTGGAGGCCTCGCCTTGTTGCGTCGTAGCCGTCTGCATCACCACACCTCGCAGATGAGCTCGCCTCCGAGCTTGTTTTTGCGGGCGTCGCGGTCGCTCATCAGGCCGTGGGAGGTGCTCAGGATCGAGATCCCGAGGCCGGAGAGCACGCGGGGGATGCGGTCGTGCTTGACGTACACGCGTCGCCCCGGACGGCTCACCCGACGGACTCCGTCGATCGCGCTCGAGCGGTCACGCCCGTACTTCAGCACGATCGTCAACTTCCCAGGGTTGCCGTCGCTCGGCCGCACGTCCGCGATGTACCCCTCGGACTTGAGGATCTCGGCAACGGCCTGCTTCATTTTGCTTGCAGGAACCTCGGTCCGATCGTGCCGCGCGAGGGCGGCGTTCCGGATCCGGGTCAGCATGTCGGCGACAGGATCGGTCATCATGGCATCACCAGCTCGCCTTGATCACGCCCGGCAGCTCGCCTCGGAGCGCGAACGTACGAAGACAGATGCGGCAGAGCTCGAAATCGCGGTAATAAGCCCGCGAACGGCCGCACACCTTGCAACGGTTCCGGTGCCGCACGGCGAACTTGGGCGGCCGGTTCAGCTTGGCGAATTCTTTTGCACGGGCCATCGAACGTTCCTCAATGCCTGAACGGGATCCCAAGCTCCGTGAGAAGGGCTCGTCCCTCCTCGTCGGTGCGCGCGGTCGTCACGAACGAGATGTTCATTCCCTTCACGACGTCGACCTTGTCGTAGTCGATCTCAGGGAAGATGATCTGCTCGCGCAGACCCATCGTGAAATTGCCCTTGCCGTCGAAGCCCTTCGGGCTCACGCCCTTGAAGTCACGCACGCGCGGCAGGGAGAAGCTGATCAGGCGATCGACGAACTCCCACATCCGCTCCCCGCGCAGCGTCACCATCACGCCGATCGGGAGGTTCTCGCGGAGCTTGAACGTCGCGATCGACTTGCGGGCGCGCGTCACGACCGGCTTCTGGCCCGAGATCGCCCGCATGTCCTCGACAGCGGAGTCGATGATCTTCGGGTTCCCGACGGCAGCGCCGAGGCCCATGTTGATCACGACCTTCTCGAGGCGCGGCACCATCATCGGGTTCTTGTACCCGAAGCGCTTCGAAAGCGCGGGCCCGACAGCGTCCCGGTACTTGTTGCGCAGACGCGGCGTGTAGCTCGGATCGCGCGGAACGTCAGCGACTTCGGCTTGCGACGTGGCCTTCGCCTCGCCCTTGCCCTTGCCGCCCTTCCCGGCTTCCTTGCCACCCTTGCCGGCCGCAGCCGCCTGCGGCTTCGCAGCCGCCGGCTTGGCGTCCTTGGGCTTTTCGCCCTTGCCCTTGCCCTTTTCTTCCTTCTTGTCCGCCATGGCTCAGCCTGCCGCGATCACGGCGCCGCTCTTCGCGGTGCGCTGCTTCTTGCCATCGACGATCGTAGACTTCACCCGCGTGGGCTTGCCCGTCGTCGGATCCACCGGCATCACCTTGGAGGCATGGAGCGGCGCCTCCTTCGTGATCTTGCCGCCTTGCTGGTTGCGCGGCGTGGGGCGCTGATGGCGCGTCACCACGTTGATCCCCTCGACGACGACCTTGTCGTCCTCCGCGAGGACCTTCGTCACGCGACCCTGCTTGCCCTTGTCCTTGCCGCTGATGACCTGCACGAGGTCACCGACTCGGAGCCGTCGCATCAGAGCACCTCCGGCGCGAGCGAGATGATCTTCATGAACTTCTTCGCGCGGAGCTCGCGAGCCACCGGCCCGAAGATACGGGTCCCGATCGGCTCCTTCTCCTTGTTGATCAGCACCGCGCTGTTGGTGTCGAACTTGATGTAGGTGCCGTCCGAACGCTGATACTCACGCGCCGTGCGCACCACCACCGCCCGCGCCGTGTCGCCCTTCTTCACCTTGGTGCCCGGCATGGCTTCCTTGATGGACACGACGATCACATCGCCGAGCCCCGCGTACTTGCGACGCGAGCCACCGAGAACCTTGATGCACTTGACGACCCGAGCCCCGGAGTTGTCAGCCACTTCGAGATGCGTCGTGACCTGGATCATGGCTACTCCTCCACCGGGCGGGAAATGAGCTTCGTGACGATCCAGCGCTTCTCGCGCGAGATCGGGCGGTGCTCCTGGATCTCCACGCGGTCACCGACCTTGTACTCGTTCTTCTCGTCGTGCGCCTTGTAGCGCTCGCGAGCCCGGACGTACTTCTTGTAGACCGGATCCGGCGAGTTACGCACAACCTCGACCACGACGGTCTTGTCGCACTTGTTGCTCTTCACGCGCCCGACGAGCTTGCGTCGGAAGCCGTGCGGCTTCGCGGTCGTCTCGGCCTGAGCCTGCCCGGCGGCGGTCGCGTTCGCCTCGTTCGTTGCCATGGCTCTACTTGTTCCCTTCCGCCGCTGCCGCCGACTCGCTGGCACGCTGCTGGAGGATCGTCTTGACCCGGGCGAGATCGCGGCGCGCCTTGCGGATCGCCGACGTGTCGTTCAGCCGGTTCGTGAAGTTCTTGAACTTGGCGTCGAACACCTCACGGCCGAGGTTCTTCTCGAGCTCCTGCAGGTGCTCCGTCGTGCGTTCGCGCAGATCCTTCGCCTTCATCTCGAATACCTCACACGATCCCGCGAGCGATGAACTTGCACGCCATCGGGAGCTTGTGCCCGGCGAGGCGGAACGCCTCACGCGCCATCTCCTCGGGCACGCCCGAGATCTCGTACATGACGCGGCCCGGCCGCACCGCCGCGGCCCACTCCTCCGGCGCACCCTTTCCGCCACCCATGCGGACCTCGAGCGGCTTCTTCGTCACCGGTCGGTCCGGGAAGATGCGGATCCAGAGCTTACCCGCGCGCTTGCAGTGCCGCTGAATTGCCATACGCGCAGCCTCGATCTGGCGAGACGTGATGCGCGCGGGCTCGAGCGCCTGCAGGCCGAAATCACCGAAGGACACGTCGCTTCCCGAGGTCGCAACCCCGCGAATGCGGCCCTTCTGCATCTTGCGGAACTTCGTTCGCTTGGGAGACAGCATCGGTCTGTCCTACTGAATCCGGCGCGATTTGCGCTGGAGAACCTCACCCTTGAAGATCCACACCTTCACGCCGATGATGCCGACCTTCGTCCTCGCCTCAGCGAGGCCGAACTCGATGTCGGCGCGCAGCGTGTGGAGCGGAACCCGACCCTCGCGGTACGTCTCGACCCGGCTCATCTCGCTGCCGCCGAGCCGGCCCGCGCACCGAACGCGGATGCCCTTCGCGCCGAACTTCATCGCCGTCGCCACGGCCTTCTTCATGGCGCGGCGGAACGCGATGCGGCGCTCGAGCTGCGTCGCGATGTTCTCCGCGACGAGCTGCGCGTTCGTCTCCGCCTTCCGGACCTCCTGGACGTCGATGAAGACCTCGTTGTCCGTGAAGGAGGCGACGCCCGGGAACACCGTCTCACCCTTGGTCGCGGTGCCGACGTTGCCACCCTTCAGGGTCTCGATGCCCTTGCCGCCCTTGCCGATCACCATCCCCGGACGCGCCGTGTAGACGATGACCTTGGCCCGGTTCGCGGCGCGCTCGATCTCCACGCTCGCGATGTTCGCGTTGTAGAGGTACTGCTTGATCGCCCGCTTGATGCGGATGTCCTCGTGGAGCCACTTCTGGTACGCGTTGCCGTCCTCGTACCACTTGCTGCTCCACGTCTTGATCACGCCGACGCGGAAGCCGTACGGATGGGTCTTCTGTCCCATGGAAGCCGTGTTCCTTTACTTGCGCTCGCTGAGCTCGATCACGATGTGAGAGACGCCCTTCACGACTTTCGTCGCGCGCCCCATCGCACGGGGGCGCCAGCGGCGGTTGAACTTGTTCGGGCCCTTGTCGACCGTCGCCTTGCTGATGAACAAAGCGTCGACGTCGGCGCCACCCTGGCGGGCGTTCGCCACCGCGCTCTCGATGACCTTTTTGATCACCGGCGCGGCTGACTTCTCCGTGAACTGGAGCAGCTGGATCGCATCCGCTGCATCACGTCCGCGGACCAGGTCCGCAATCATGCGCGCCTTTCGCGGAGAGATCCGCGAAAACATCGCACTGGCCTTGCTTAGCATCCGAGAAACCTCGCAGACAGGGGGCCGGTTCGGCCCAGGGCGCCCGGTCGTTGGCCAACCCGGTCGACCAGCGTTACGCCTGTCGAACCGAGCCCTGCCGTCGTACGTTCCGGAACATCAACCCGACGTCTCGCGACGAGAAACCCTCTCCGCGTCACCGGGGGGTGTCCCACGGCGGCCGAAGAGGCGAGCTGAGTCCGAAGCGCCGTTACGGCTTCGGGAGAGACGAACACCAAAGGTGATCGCCTCCAGGAAAACGGAGCGCGGTGTCTAGCAAAGCCCCACGACGCTTGCAAGCGAGATCCGCAGAAAATCTGCGCGCTCCCCCGTCCGTGAGGGAGCCGGCTGAACGGATCTGCCGCGATCGCTGAACGGGCGTACGGAGCACGGTTCGGTTTTGAAGGATCCGCCGGGCCGCTCGTACTACGCTGACACTTCTTGAAATCGTCCGCGCCGGAGCCCCACCCCCCCGGGCCCTCGGCGCCTCCTACACTCCGGAGGTTTCGGAACATGCAGTCTCGCTCGACGTTTGCCTTGGTTCTTACTTCGTTCCTCACGGCCGCGGCCCTCAGCAGCGGCTGCATCATCGTCTCGGATCCCAACAACAACACCGGCGGCAACGGTGGCGACGGCGGCGCGGGTGTCGGCGCCTCGGGCGGCACGGGCGGCACGGGCGGCCAGGGCGGCACGGGCGGCGTCGGCGGCACCGGCGGCACCGGCGGCACCGGCGGTGAGGGCGGCGGTTCCAACTGCGTCGGCCCCGAGGACGGCGACGGCAGTGTCGCCGCCTGCGACGCCATGAACATCACGCCCAAGCCGGAGGGCCCCGCGGCCCAGTGCCCGGGCACCGACCCGAACGGCAACCCCATCGAGTTCGACCCCCCCGGCTACGGCACGTGCAAGCGCGGCTTCGAGATCTACACGCGCGGCGCGGCCACCGTGCTCCAGAACTGTCTCTCGGACATCGGCGTCGAGCCCGCGAACGCCTGCGACGATCAGCAGGTCGCGGACTGCGTCGGCAAGATGTACGGCGCGGCCTGCCCCTCGGCCGACGCGGCCCTCGCCTGCGAGACGATCTCCAACCAGCTCTGCATCAACGGCGAGACCTTCGACACGCAGGGCTGCCAGCTCGAGACGAATCCCTTCAACAACGCCGCGCTCCAGGAGCTCGCCAACTGCATCTCGGACAGCGCCCTGCCCGACTGCAACGACGCATACGACGCCTGCTTCGCGCAGGTCACGAGCTACTGACCCTCCCTCGCCCGCGCGCCCGGCGACAGAGAACCCCGGGCGCGCCGCCCTTCCTCCGTCCGCATTCCCTCCCAGGATCGCGAGTTCTCCCACGATGGGAGCCGTTCGTTTGCACGGCTGCAGCTCGCGTCGGCCGTGGATCGACTTCGTTCGTCCGAGTTGAGCCGCACGCGGAAATCTGAGACGATGCTCCGGAAGTCGCTTCGGCCCGCTTGATCGGAGCCGCACTCCCGGCAGGCGCGCGCTCCGGATCCGACATGCGCGGCGGGTGCTCCACGTGGCCGCACCACCGCGCGCATTCGGGCGGCGCCGCGCCGGCGCGTTGCTCCCGGAGGTTTTCCTGATGGCTCGTACCCTTCTCTTTTCAAGCTCGCTGCTTCTGCTCGCGGGCGCCCTCGGCCTCGCGTCGTGCTCGGACGACGGCACGGGGGGCCAAGGTGGTAGCGGCGCGACCGGCGGCACGGGCGGCGCGGGCGCGACGGGCGGCACCGGGGGAACCGGCGGCGGCACGGGCGGCACCGGCGGAGTGGGCGGCATCGGCGGCACCGGGGGAACCGGCGGCACGGGCGGCACCGGCGGCGTGGGCGGCACGGGCGGCACCGGCGGCACCGGCGGCACCGGCGGTGAGGGCGGCCTCGGCGGCGCGGGCGGAGCCGGCGGCGCAGGTGGTGCCGGCGGAGCCGGGGGCCTCGGCGGGGCCGGCGGCGCGGGCGGCGGCGGTGGTGAGGGCGGCGATCCGCTGGCCGTCGACAAGGACATGGACGGCTGGACCATCGGCGACGGCGACTGCTGCGACAACGACGTCAAGTGCGACATCCCGGGGAGCGTGAACCCCGGCGCGTTCGAGTACCTCGGCAACGGCATCGACGACGACTGCGATCCCTCGACGAAGGACGACGTCGCCGCGGTCGATTGCACCGATCCGCCGCTCGCCACGCCGACGAGCACGCTCGAGCTCGTGAAGGCGATGGACCTCTGCCAGTTCACGACGGAAAACCCGCCGCTCCCCCAGAAAAAGTGGGGCGTGATCGCGAGCTACCTCCAGCTCGCCGACGGGACGAACGCGGTCGTGCCGAAGGACGTGCAGGTCGGCGTGCTCGCGAACTACGGGCCGAACGTGCTGCCGAAGAAGGGCACGACGATGGCCGTGCTCTCGACGGGCACGGCGCGCGACGAGGGCGACCTCGGCTTCATCCACCCGCAAAACGGGCCCGATCCCGAAATCCAGAAGGGCAACTACAAGGCGAACACGGTCTGCCCGATCCCGGCGCCCTACCTCGCGGCGAACGGCGGCAAGCTCCCCTCGCCCCCGGAATGCCCGGCGTGCGTCGGCGAGAACTGCACGAAGGCGTTCGACTCGGTCAACTTCAAGATGCGCATCCGCGTGCCGACGAACGCGCGGTCGTTCTCGTATCGGCTGAAGAGCTACACCTCGGAGTACCCCGAGTACAGCTGCGGCCAGTTCAACGACTTCTTCCTCGCGCTCCTGAAGAGCAACTGGACGCCCGATCCGATGGCGAACCCGCCTCAGGCTCCGCTCCCCGCGGATCGCAACATCGCCAAGGACTCAACCGGCAAGACGATCACCGTCAACAACGCGTTCTACGAGGTCTGCTTCCCCTCGCCGATCTCGCCGCCGGGCGCCTGTCCGGCCGGCGTGCTCGAGCTCCTCGGCACGGGCATGGGCGGCTGGAGCGGCGACTACAAGGACGGCGGCGGCACGGTGTGGCTCGTGAACGACGCGCCCGTCGTGCCCGGCGAGACCATCGAGATCGAGTTCATCATCGCCGACGCGGGCGACTCGAACGTCGATTCGACGGTGCTGCTCGACTACTTCCGTTGGGACATCAAGGCGGCGGCCGCCGGCGTCCACAAGTGATCCGCTGCGCGCTGCGCTCTTCGTGAGCGCGGCGCGCGGCCTCGGGCTTCGGATGGTGCGGGCTCGGCCCGCTCGCGATTTTACGAAGAGGTATTTCGAGATGATGAAGCGTACGAGGCGGAACGACATGCGTTTTTCGCTTTCGACCCTGCTCGTCCCGGCGCTCGTCGCATACGCGGCCGCGGCCGGCTGCGCCGCGGACGTCGGCGGAGGAGGGGGCGGCTCGGCAGGCACGTCGAA
Source organism: Polyangium jinanense (assembly GCF_028435265.1). Taxonomy (GTDB): domain Bacteria; phylum Myxococcota_A; class Polyangia; order Polyangiales; family Polyangiaceae; genus Polyangium; species Polyangium jinanense. Next base: position 225,631 of record NZ_JAGTJK010000010.1, read on the forward strand.
CGTGAGCGACGGCGGGAGCGGCGGCACCGGCGGTGCCGGAACCGGGGGCATGGGCGGCGCGGGCGGCACCGGCGGCACAGGCGGCGCGGGCGGCGCGGGCGCCGGGCCCACGGGATGCGTGGTCGACGGCGATTGCGCGAACGATCCCGGCGGTACGATCTGCAACGCCGACACGGGCAAGTGCGTCGAGTGCATCCCGAGCGGCGACCCGCTCGTCGACGACTGCGGCCTCGGGCAGTACTGCAACAAGGACGAGGGGAAGTGCAAGGTCGGCTGCACGCACAAGGCTGACTGCCTGGGCGCGCAGGTCTGCGACACCATGAAGAACCAGTGCAGCGACGGCTGCATTGTCGACACCGACTGCTTCCCGGGCTCGATCTGCATCTCGAAGACCTGCATCCCCGGCTGCTCGGCGACCCAGCCTTGCCAGGCTGGCTTCAGCTGCTGCTCCTCGAGCTGCTACGACTTCTCGAACGACGAGAACAACTGCGGCTTCTGCAACAACTCCTGCTCGAATGCGTGGGTCCTCGACGACACGCAGACCCCGCCGGTCATGGGCGGCCCGCCGAACGGCACGGCGGTCTGCGACAACGGCCTCTGCTCGCTCGGCGCTTGCAAGCCCGGCTTCTCCGACTGCAACAACGACCCGTCGGACGGCTGCGAGTGGAACACGCTGCAGGACGGCCCGTGCACCTGCGTGCCGGGCCAGACGCAGTCTTGCTACCAGGGTTTGCCGGGCACGCTCGGCATCGGGCCGTGCAAGGCCGGCACGCAGACGTGCAAGGAAGACGGCTCGGGCTGGGGGGATTGCAAAGGCCAGGTGCTTCCGAAGTACGAGATCTGCGCGAACGCCATCGACGACGACTGCAACGGCGCGGCCGACGACTCCGCCGGTGACTTCGACGGCGACGGCTACAGCTCGTGCGGCGGCGGCGACTGCTGCGACTTCCTGAGCCCCGGCTGCCCGAACCCGAAGGCCGTCAACCCCGGCGCTTTCGAGTTCACCAACGACGGCGTCGACAACGACTGCGACCCGACGACGCCCGACAACGTCGAGGCGCCGCCCTGCAGCTCGTCGGCGAAGTTCGCCGCGGTCACGGCCGAGGACGTGGCGAAGGCCATGGAGCTCTGCCAGTTCGTGCCGGAAAACCCGCCGGCGGGAGAGTTCAAGAAGTGGGGCGTGCTCGGCGCCAAGCTCGTCCTCGCCGACGGCTCGACGCCGACCGCGGCCCAGCTTTCGGTCCTGCAGGACAAGTCGACCGCGATCATGACGGGGTACGGCTCGGTCGTGAAGCCGCAGAAGGGCCTCACGATGGCCGGCATCTCCAGCGGTGTCATGCGTGACCAGGACGACGTGGGGTACACCGGGACGAGCACGAGCCACAGCATCAACGGCAACCCGCCTGCCCCGTACCTGCTCGCGAACGGCGGCAAGCTGCCTTCGTCGCAGGGCTGCAACGGCAGCTGCTCGTCGGGCACGGGCGCGAACGACTCGATCAACGTGCGGCTCGACATTCGTGTCCCCACGAACGCGAAGTCGTTCGAGTACCAGTTCCGATTCTTCTCCTCGGAATACAAGAGCTGGCAGTGCTCGTCGTACAACGACTTCTTCCTCGCGTTGCTCCAGTCGGGCGCCATGGGCCTGCCGACCGACAAGAACATCGCGAAGGACGGTTCGGGTAACCCCGTCAGCGTCAACAACAGCTTGTTCCAGGTCTGCGTCGCCAAGGGCTGCAACACGTGCCCCTCGGGTTCGGGCGAGCTCACGGGAACGGGCATGCAACTCGACAACGTCGGTGGCGGCACGGACTGGCTCTTCAACACCGCCTCCGTCGTGCCCGGCGAGAAGGTCACGCTCGAGCTCATGATCTTCGACGTGACCGACACCATCCTCGACTCGCTCGTCCTGCTCGACAACTTCCGGTGGAACGCGGCCGATCTCGGCACCGGCATCCACGAGTGAACCCCTCTCGCCCGAACCGCGAGGGCGCCTCCCCGGCGAGCGCGCCCTCGCGGACAAACCCGTCCGTGGTCCAATGGTTGGACCTCCAAATATAGACGTTCCGAACAGCTTCCATCCCGCTGTCAAGCGATGAAAGCGTGGGAAGACGATCCCGCCGGCGGGCGTTGGCATTTTTCTCCATTGCGTCTCGGCGCGTCCGCAGGCATCTTCGACGCTCGTGGCGACGAAGGCGGACGACGCAGACTGGCGAGCGCCCAGCCCTCCTGGGCAACCGCTGCGATCCAGCCTCCACACGCGTCGCGTTGCACGGCACGTTTCCAGCTTCGTCCGTCTCGTCGTGGCGGCCGTTCTCGGATCAGGGGCCGTCGGCTGTGCTACCCCGGGCGGGCTCTCGCAGCTCCACGCCGTGAAGGAGCCGAGCGCGAACACCCGCGTCGCGTCCGCCCTTCGGCAAGCGCCGGTCGCGCCCGCCGAGCGGCCCATCGCGGTGCGGGCCACCGAGGCGCGCGTCGTCACGGTCGAGACGCGCCTCGCCGCGGCTGCGTGGCGCTCCATGGCCGAGGACGTGGACAGCGAGATCCTCGCGAACACCTCGCGTTGCCCGGCAGAGATGGCGCTCGTCGACAACCGCGTCTGTGTCGATCGCTGGGAGGGTTCGCTCGTCGAGCGGCTCGCGAGCGGCGAGGTGCGCGGGTGGTCGCCGTTCCACCCCGTGGATGGACACGAAGCCTCCGTGCGTGCCGTCTCGCGGCCCGGTGTGGTCCCGCAGGGCTACATCAGCGGGGAGCAAGCGCAGCGCGCCTGCCAGGCCTCGGGCAAGCGCCTCTGCGCCGCCGACGAGTGGGAGCGCGCCTGCCGCGGCCCGAACCGCACCCGTTTCCCCTACGGCGACGAGCGCAAGAGCCGCGTCTGCAACGACGACATCCGCCGCGCGCACCCCGTCGTCGAGGTCGCCTTGCGCCTCGGCATCCCCGACGATCGCCGCTGGTCGGACGGCATGAACCAGCCGCTCATCAACCAGCTCCCGGACTCGCTCTTCGAGACCGGCATGCGCGCCGAGTGCACGAACGAGTACGGCGTCTTCGACATGGTCGGCAACCTGCACGAGTGGATCGAGGATCGCGACGGCACGTTCCGCGGCGGCTTCTACATGGACACGTCGTTGAACGGCGAGGGTTGCTCCTACCAGACCACCGCGCACGACTTCCGTTACCACGATTACTCCACGGGCTTCCGCTGCTGCATGGATCCCGATCGAGTCGAGTGAGATGTTCCGAACGACGATGGGCCCCTGGTCCCCGACGGCCTACGCGCTCGCAGCCGCGCTCTCTTTGCTTCCGAGCTGCTCGAAGAAAAAAGAAGAGGCCCCGATCACGCCGCCCGCGCCTCCACGCGGCGCAGCCTCGCTCGATCAGCTCTCCACCGGCCTCGGCACCGCCAAGGGCCTCGACGCGAGCCTCGCGCCGCCGTCGATGAAGTTCGATCACGTCTACGTGCTCGACGACAAGCGGGCCATCCTGGCCGGCGGCGTCCCCGGCAGCGTGGCGATCGCGCTGATGACCGTGGACGCGGGCAAGACGTGGAAGGCCTTCCGCACGGACCGCGAGACCTGGTCGAGTTACACGTTCGGCACGGATGGCGTGTTCGCCCTCGCCCTCGGCCCGAAGGAGACGACCGCGGAGGCGCCCCCGACCGTCGGGAAGAAGGCGCCCCCGCCGCCGCCGTTCCAGTTTTTCTTCGCGGGCCTCGACGCGCCCTCGTTCGGTACGGCGACGATGGTCGATCAGCCGCCGCTCGCCCGAAAGCCCGACCCGAAGCTGCCCATCCCGAAGCCGCGCCTCGCGCTGCTCGACAAGGAGACGGCGTCGATCGTCGTCGAGCCCACACCGAAGAAATTCATAGCGCGGTATGTGACGCCGCCCGGGACCGATGCGCCGGCCGAGGTCGCGCTGCCCAAGCTCGAGACGTTCGCCACGGGGCCCGTCGGTCGGCCGCCGCGGCTCTTCTCGGTGAAGGGGCGCGAGGTCGTGTCGCGCAAGTGGCCCGCGCCCGGGCAGACCGTCGCGGCGCCTGCGGAGTCCGAGTACATCGACTTGAAGCTCCTGAAGCCGACGCCCACGCTCCTCGCCGAGCTATCCGCGCCCTCGGCGTGTGACGTCGGTTCGATCTCGTACCAGGCGATCACGCAACCGCCGACGAAGCAGAATCCGAACAAGAACTTCTACCTCGTGGTGACGCCCGACAAGCTCACGCTGGTCCCGCGTCCGGCCGAGGCGCTTTCCGGCGCGCCAATCGGCTGCACCGACACGAAGTTCGTCGTCGAGGCGCCGGATGCCGACAAGCAGAGCATAACGCTCTTGCTGTGTGAGCTAGACGGCAAGTGCACGACGCCATCGCGTCCCGTATTCAAGCCCTGGATCGAGAAACACGAGCGCGACATCGTCGCGGTGCCGACGTCCACGGGCGCGGCGGCCGTGATGAGCGCGCAAGCCGGGGAGCGCTGGGGGCTCTACTACGCGCAGTCGACGGACGGCGGTAAGTTTTACGAGCGCGCGCGCATCATCGGCGAAGGGACCGGCGCGCGCGGGCGCGTCGACTTTGGTGCGCTCGTTTCGTTTGGCAAGCGCACGCTGCTCATCGTGTCCGCCGATGTCACGGGTACTTCGAGGCGCGGCTTCTACGTGCTCGTATCCGACGACGACGGCGCGACCTGGAACCCGCCGTAAAGCCGTCGTCGGACGATTGCCTCACCGCGCCATCCCCGCTCGCTCCTCGTGCGAGCGTGAGAAGTTGAAACGCGCGCAGGGGCACATCGTTCAAAATTGAAAGGTAAGACCGTAATAGGTCTGCAAAAAAACGTCGAAAGCGTGACGCCTGCACCGTTTTGGCGACGCGCATAACGACGAGCGCGTGTTCGCGCAGTGCGGCGTGGGAGCGCATCGCACTGGCTTGTCAGCTGGGTTCGTCCGAGCGAGCGACAGTGGCAAGGATGCTCGGTCCGCCCGGACATACCACGCGCGCGTATCGCCGCGACACACGCCTGCCTGCCACGCTGGGTTTGGCCGCCGATGACCAATCGAACGGGCGGCGCGATCCAGCGCGAAAAACGTTTTGGACGTCGCGACGACCTGGGACGCTCACGCGTCATTCGGGCGCTGCCGCGGGTCGACCATAACGATCGATCGTGGGCAGCCGCTCCGGTCGAGCAGAGCCGGAGAGGCGCGTCATGTCGGCGACGTCGTTTTGACTTCGTCCGGACGATCGATCGTCCTTCGAAACGACCGCGCGGCCCGAATCGAGGGCGGGGAGTCTTTCACTCACCGCCTCCGCGTCGGGCCGCCAGGTTTGCGAGTCGTAACTCGCTGGCAGGCTGTTGATAAACGGCTGCGCGCCCTGGACCTATGGTCTTCGTCGAGCGCGCGCTACGTTCCCCAACAGCCCGCGACTCACTTCGCCGCAGGCTGCGCCGCGGGGGCCGCCGCGCGCTTGCGCGTGACCTTCGCCGCGGGGGCCGCCTTCTTCGCGGGGGCGCCGGCCGTCGAGGGGCCGCTCGCCGTCTTGCGCGCGTTCAGGCTCGCCTGCTCCGCCGTCTTGAGGTCGGCCGCATAGCGGGCGAAACGACGATCACCACCCTGGAAGATGCGCTTCGCGAGCTTGAGCTCCTTGAGCGCAGCCGCCGCGCGCGTCTGCGGAATGCCGGCCTGGCGGGCCACGTCGCTCGCGCTCACGCCGTTCGACGCCTTCACGATGCGCTCCACCGAATTGAGGACCTCTTGCCGCTCCGCGGAAAGGGCCGCCGTCTTCTTCGGACGGCCGGGCTTGCGCTTCGCAGGTGCAGCAGGCGCCGCCGCGCGACCACGCTTTGCGGGCGCCGGGGCTTCCACCACCGGAGCAGCCGCGAGCGCCTGCGGCACGCGCGCCGGACGACCGCGACCCCGGGTCGCAGCCGCAGCCACGAGCGGAGCCGCCGCCGGAGCGGAGGCCACGGCCGAGCCGAGTTTATCCTTGACCAGTGCGAGAATCGCCGAGTCGGGCATCTTCCGCACAAGTTCCACAATCTGCTGCTCGAAAGCGTCGGTTGCCATGTCTTCTCCCTCGCCGAATCCCGCTCGGCGGATGGTTACGACTATGCCTTTGGAGGCGGGCGGGTCAAGCGAATAAAGTGGCAGGACGGTCCTTTCGTTCATTTTTTGGTTCGGCTCGCGCGCGCCTCCCAGGTTTTGCCTCCACCGCCGCCCGGTAGCGCCGGACGTTTACCGGACCGACCGACCGCTCGAAATCCCTCACGAGGCCGCGAGAAGCTTGCATTGTCCAGCCAGCGCTCTCGTTTGGCGCGCGCGGGCTGCCAGTCGATCCAGGCTTTGCGACCCGGGCTTTGCCGTGCACGCTGCCATGTCCTTCCGGATTGGGGGCGGGTCTCTCCCTAAAGACCGACCCGACGTCGCTTCATTGCTGCTCCTTCTCTGCGCAGGCCACGCCCGGCGGTGACACCGGGATAGCCACTGGGACGAGCTCGAGTCGCTTGCCGGTTCGATGAGGCATGCCGCGCGACGCGTCCGCGACGATTTGTGTCCGGCTCGCGCGCGCGCCCGCCGAGGCCCGCGCGGCGATAGCGTCGCCGAAGGGCCCCATCACACCGCGTTGTGCGCCGCAAAGCCTCGGGGACGATGCGCCACGAAACCGACGAGGAGCAGGCGCCCGGGACTTCGGCGCTCCGGCGCGGCTCGTTCTCGCACTCATATAATAAGGAGAGGAGGCGCGCCGCGGCAGCCTTCCGGCCGTGCAGCGACGGCCCTCACGAAGCAAGCCCGGCGCGCGGGCGCGCGTTGTCCTCTTTTCGAGGAGCCCGCCTCCGCCGAAGTCGCGGATGATGCGGCGATCGAGATGAAGAGGAGATGAAGACGAGATGTAGAGAGATGAAGAGGCGCGCGTTTCGACGCGGGAGCGCCCTCCGAGGGAGGGCGCGTCGATGTCACTCCGGGTCGATGCGGTACAGCTTGCCGGGTGTCCCGCCCTGGCTGTTGTCCACGATGACGTAGAGCTCGCCCGCGGTGTCCTCGCCGAACGAAGTGATGCCCGCGCTCAGCGATGTGCTTTCGAGATCGGCCGTGATCTCCCCCTCGGCGATGACGTTGCCCTTCGACCACGCGAGCGTGTAGAAGCGCTTCGAGCAATAGTCGGCGTAGAGGTACGTCCCGACGAGCCCCGGGATCTTCGACCCGCGGTAGACGTATCCGCCCGTCACCGAGCAGTCGTTGAAGCCGCTTGCATGCACATACTCCGTGACCGGCAAGGTGAGGCCCGCCATGTCGCAGCCGCTTGCCGGGTCGTAGCAGAGCGTTCCTTCCATGGTGTTCCAGCCATAGTTTTTGTTGCCTTCCCCGGGCGGCTCGACGTTGATTTCTTCGACCACGTTCTGGCCGACGTCGGCGATGTAGAGATCGCCGGTGCATCGATCGAAGCTGAAGCGCCAGGGGTTGCGCAGGCCCCAGTCCCAGATGTCCTTGTCGCCGTTCTGGAGGTTTCCCGGCGGAGGCGTCGGGTACTTATCGACGTCGATGCGGAGGACCTTGCCGAGCTTGGCGTTGATGTCCTGCCCGTTCTGGTCCGGATCGCCGCCGCCGCCGCCGTCGCCCGTGCCCACGTAGAGGTAACCGTCGGGCCCGAACGCGAGCATGCCGCCGTTGTGGTTGCTGTAGCCCGGATGCGGGATGGTGAGAATGACCTTGCCCGAACCCTGGACCGCCGTGTCGGGCGAGGCGCCGCGAGCGTACTCGGCGATGGCGATCGCGCCGTTCGGGTTCGCCTTCTGCGTGTAGTAGACGAAGAATCGGCCATTTTCGGCGTAGTTCGGGTGGAACGCGAGGCCGAGCAAGCCGCGCTCATTGGCCGCCCCCTCGACGATCGCGCTGATGTCGAGGAAGGGCTCCGGCACGAGATTGCCGCCGTTCACGATGCGGATGCGGCCCGGCTTCTCCAGCAAGAAGAGGCGGTTCGTATCGCCCGGCGCGCCCGTCACGTAGGTGGGCCGGTCGAGGCCCGTCACGAGCTCGGTCAGCACGAGCTTGGGCAAGGCTTCGGCCGTGCCGGGCGCGCATACCTGCATGCCGCCGCCACTGCCACCCGCGCCGCCCGCGCCGCCCGCGCCACCTGCGCCGCCTGCGCCGCCTGCGCCGCCCATTCCGCCGGTGCCGCCCACGCCCCCGTCACCACCGGTGCCGCCGGTGCCGCCGCTACCGCCCTTTCCATCGTCGCCGCAGCCGACGGTCGACAGCGCGCTGGTGGCCGTGCCGACGAAGAAGAGAAATGCCAACCTGGTCCCGTTCGACTTCAAGAAATCCATGTCCGCAACGTACGCGGATCCACCCACGACGTCGATCCCCTCGCTGGAAATGGCCGGCGGACGGCCCGTGCGTGATCGGCCTCGCGGAGCGACCATCGGGGCGAAACATTGCGACGTCGTGGTGGATGACTACCTTTCGCCTCGACTGGTCCTTCACCCGCACATCATCCAGGGAGTGAACAGCATGAACTCGTGGGACTACAGGGGGCAAACGTGGGGCGCGCAGAGCCTCACCCGCGGCGAGAACCGCGTGGCTTTCCTGAAACGCGTCTACGGCCTCTTCACGGCGAGCATCGCGTTTTCCGCCGTCGGCGCGCTTGTGGCCCTCCGCGGCGGTCTTTCCGCGTCGCAAGCGTTCGTCAGCGTCGGCGGTTCACGCGTGGCCGTTCCGCCGCTCGTGGCGTTCTTCGGACAGCACTACATCATCGGCATGCTCGTGATGCTCGGCGCCGTGTTCGGCGCTTCGATGGTGCGTCACGTGAAGGGCCTCAACGTCGTCGCGCTTTTTGGTATGGCGACCGTGATCGGCGTGGTGATCGCGCCGTCGTTGTTCTACGCGACGCTCGCCGCGGGGATCGGCAAGACGCTCTCGTCGTCGCCCATTCGCGACGCGTTCTTGCTCTCCGTCGGTGGTTTCGGCGGGCTCACAGCGTACGCGCTCACCACGAAGAAAGATTTTTCGTTCCTCGGCGGCGCGCTCACGATGGGCCTCTTCGTGGTCATCGGCGCTGGCCTGCTGAACATCTTTCTGGGCAGCGCGGTTTTCGGCCTTGCCATCGCGAGCGTGTCCGTCCTGCTCTTCGGCGCATACGTCCTCTACGATACGTCGCGCCTGCTCCAGGCTGGAGAAGACGACGCGGTGGGCGCCGCGATCCAGCTCTATATGAACTTCCTGAACATCTTCCTCGCGCTCTTGCGCATCCTCTCGTCGCGCCGCGAAGATTGACGCGCGGCAGGAGACGCGCGAAGCACCTCGGCGCCCGCGCCCCTTCGCGGGCGCCGAATCCCCGATGCGACACTGCGTTTCCACGGCCCTCTCCTTGATCGCCTGCCTTTCCCTCGTCGCTTGTGAAAAGAGCGGCAGCGAGGGAGGCGCGCCGCCCGCTCCCTCCATCGCCCCCGCGACAACCGTTCCGTCCGGAAAAACCGCCGAGGTCGCGCCGAGCGCCGCGCCGAGCCCGAGCGCTTCCGCGGCTCTGCCCGCCGAGCCGCCGGGGCTCGTGGGGACGTGGGAAGGCAAGTACGACGCAAAGAAGGGCGAGGTCGAGATGCCGCCCAAAGTGAAGGACAAAGTCCGCACGAAGGACGACGGCAAGGTGGCGGTGGGTTCGGGGACGCTCACGCTCACCATCGGCCCGGACGGCGAGCTGAAAGGAAAAACCTCGGGCGCGCTCGGCGCCGCGGCGCTCAGCGGCAAAGTCGAGGGTGACGAGGTGCGCGCGACGTTTTTTCCGGAAGATGCGCTTTCCAAAGAAGCGATGTTCGGCATCGTCCAGGGCAAGCGCAAAGACGACAAGATCGTCGGACGCATCCGTGTGGCGAGCGGGGACGCGTCGATCGTGCGCGAGGCCGAAATCGAGCTGAAGAAGAAGGACTAACCGCGCAATTGCGTCATCGCGAAGACGCCGCGAGGGCCGAGTGCGGCGCGCCGGGCTGTTCGAGCACGGTCCACACCCTCGCTTCGATGAAGACGCGCACGAGGTCGGCGTCGACGTGCTGGTCTTTGACTTCGAGGCCGAGGATGTCGAGCGCGCGGTCGACGGGTACGGCTTTTTTGTAGGGCCTGTCGCTCGCGGTGAGCGCGTCGAAGATGTCGCTGACGCTCATCATCTTGGATTGCAGCGGGATTTCCTCGGCGCGCAGCCGATGCGGATAACCCGTGCCGTTCAAGCGTTCGTGATGCGAGCCCGCGATGACGGCGACGCGTCGGAACTGTTTGCCCCAGGGGATCTGCGAAAGGAACTGGTAGGTGTGGACCACGTGGTTGCGGATTTCTTCGATCTCCGCGGGCGTGAGCGATCCACGCGCCACCGACAAACACGCGACTTCTTCGGAGCGAAGGAGCGGCACGACGTCACCCGAGAAGTCGGTGAACGTCTCGCGCGCGATGGCCTCGATGCGCGCGAAATCACCGCCTTTGAGGACCGAGGGCTCGTTCGCCGCGACGATCGCGGCATACGCGGCTTCGAGCTCGGCCTTGCGCGACGATAACTCCTGATCGAGCGCGACGAGTTCGTCGGCGCGCGCGCCGCGTTGCACGAGCCGGAGCTTGCGTTCGAGGATCTCCACCTCGTACGAGCGCGATGCGATCTCGATACGATGACGGATGATGGCGAGCTCGTGTGGATAGAGCTTCTTTGCCTTCACGAGGACCTGCTCGCGTACGCCGATCTTGCCGAAATCGTGAAGCAGCGACGCGTACTCGAGCTCGCGAAGATCGTCCTTCGTCCATGTGACGCCGCGATAGGGGCCGGCCGTGTCGCGCTCGAGTGCGCGCGCGAGGCCCACCGTGAGGAGCGCGACCCGGCGCGAGTGACCACTCGTCGTGGGATCGCGCTGCTCGATGGCCTCGACGCTGGCGCGGACGAACCCTTCGAGCATGTGATGGATCTCGGTATAAAGAACCGCGTTCTCCAGCGCGATGCCGGCCTGTGATCCGAGCGTGCCGACGAGCTCTTCGCTGCGCGCGTCGAACGGAACAACCTGGTCTTCGACGTCCTCGTCCGAGAGGAGCTTTCGGTCGGCGGCGCGTTTCTTGTTGATGAGCTGGATGACGCCGATGACCTCGCCTTTGCGCGAGAGCAGCGGCATGCACAACATCGACTTCGTGCGATAGCCGATCTTCGCGTCGAACGATCGATCGAAGCCGTACGGCGATACCGCGGGCAGGTCGTAGACGTCGGCGATGTTGAGGGGTCGTTTGTGGAGCGCGACGTAACCCGACATCGATCGGGGGCTCACGGGCAGGGTGAACTCGCGCGCGTCGAAGGGCACGGAGTCGTTTTGCGAGAGCTTGAAGCGCAGGGTGCGGCGGAGCGGATCGGGGTCGTCGCCTTCGACGACGTAGATGCTGCCGGCGTCCGCGCCCGTGATGAAGCGGCTCTTCTCCAGGATGAGCGAGAGCAGCTTGTCGAGCTCGCGCTCGGTGGTGATGGCCTTGGCAATCTCGATGAGCTCGCCGAGCTCGTAACGATAGCGGTTCAGCCATTTGCCGCGCGCCTCGGCGCGGGCCTTCGACTCGAGCAGCTCGCAAACGTTGTGGATGGCGACGTAGAGCTCGTCGGAGCTCGGATCGGGGCTCACGAGCGCGCCGAGGCCACGGTTCAAGGCGCCCGTGACGTCGCCGATGGCAGGGCTGCCGATGAGGACGAGCATGGCCTCGCCCGAAGCGAGTTTGTGCGCGAAGGGGCGGAGCACTTCGCGGCCGCGGTCCCAGAGCGAGCCCGGCGCGAGCACCGCGAAGAGCCGGTCGCTCCGCACCGTGACGAGCATAGGATGCGGCCGAACGACGGTGCGATCGGAGAGACGCGCATCCGACGTGAGGCGCGTCTCGATGATGTTCATCGTCGTGAGCGCGTCTCTGCCGTATCGCGCCGAGCTTCGGGCGACGTCACTTGCCCCGTCGATGAAAAAGCTCACGAGGCGGTCCCTTTTTCGCGCGGCTCGTCCGCGGGCTCGAGGTTCGTCGGGGTCGATTGCGCCGCGGCGGGTCCGTCGCGGCGATCTCGATCGCGGTCACGCTCCTTTTCCGCGCGCCTCGCAGCCACTTCCTGATCACGCTTCTCGTACGCGACGATGATGCGTTGTACGAGCGGATGGCGGACGACATCGACCTCGGTGAAGTGACAAATCGCGATGCCATCGATCCCCGCGAGTAGCTCGCGCGCTTCTGCGAGGCCGCTTCGCGCGCCGTGCGGCAGATCGACCTGCGTGACGTCGCCCGTGACGACCGCGCGCGACGAGTAGCCGAGGCGGGTCAGGAACATGCGCATCTGATCACTCGTCGCGTTCTGCGCTTCGTCGAGGATGACGAAGGAATCGTTCAGCGTGCGGCCACGCATGAACGCGAGCGGCGCGACCTCGATCTGTCCGCGCGAGACGAGCCCCGAGGCTTTGTCGGCATCCATCATGTCGTGCAAAGCATCATAGAGCGGACGGAGGTACGGATTCACTTTCTCGGCGAGGTCGCCCGGCAGAAAGCCGAGCCGCTCGCCCGCTTCGACCGCCGGGCGCGTGAGGATGATGCGTTTCACGCGACGCTCGAGGAGCGCGTGCACGGCCATGGCCATGGCGAGGTACGTCTTGCCCGTGCCCGCCGGCCCGATGCCGAACGTCATGTCGTGCGTACGGATTGCCTGGATGTATCGCTTTTGCGCGATCGTCTTGGCGGTGACGGGTCTGCGCCGCGCGGTCACGAGCACGACGTCTTCGAAGAGCTCGCGCAGCGTGAGCGCGGGGTCCTCGCGGAGGGCTTGCACGGCGCGCACGTAATCCTGCGCGTCGAGCACGGCGCCGCTGCGCAGGAGCTGGGCCGCCTCGGCGAGGAATCGCTCGGCGAGCGCGACCGAGTCGGCGTCGCCGGCGAGGCGAATGATGTTGCCCCGCAGGCTCGCGTCGATGCCGAGTGTCCTCGCCACGGACTTCAGGTGTTCACTCGCCGGACCGGCGAGCGAGACGAGCGTCGTGTTGTCGAGCACCTCGACGTCTGCCGTGATCCGAATGGGCGTGCTGCTGGTCATGGTTCGTTCTGTCGCTTGCTCGTGTCGCCCTGGCCGCGCGTGGCTTGACCCTCTGCGCGTCGCATGCGAGCGTCGTGCCCGCCCGTCGGGCGCGAAGCCGGAAACATTCGCGAATGCTGCATACGAAAAGCGGGGACACGAAGCGCCTCGAAGGAGGCCTCCGCGGGAGCATAGCCAAGGCGGTGCTCTCCGGCGCGCTCGCGTGTGTTTTTTCTGTCCCGGCGGCGCTCGCGCAAGTGCCGCCGCAGCCGCCTGGTCCCAAACCCGCGGCCACGGGGGAAGGAAAAACCCAGGCGAAACCGCCTGCGCCGAAGCCCATGGGGACCGTGCCGCGGCCCTTCGAGCTGCGGAACGTGGTGATTCCGCCGCCCACGCCTGCCGGCCCGCCGCCGCCGCCGCCCGCCGGCAAAACGCCGCCCGTGGTCACGCCGCCGCCCGCGCCCGTGCAGCCGTTTCCGATCGAGGTCGACGTGCCTTCGCGCACGGAGCCGCGGATGGCGCTGGCCGGTTTTCAAGGCGGAATTTTTCTACGTGATCCATCGGACGACATCCGTATGTATGTCCGGGGCCGTCTGCACCTCGATTTCCATTCCTTCCTCGGCGGCGGCGCGAGCGCGCTTCCAGCAAAGGACGGCGGCACGTTGCTCGCGCCGCGTTTTTTCGCTCGCCGCGCGCGTATCGAGCTCGCGGCCGATCTCTTCCGTCGATGGTTTGCCCTGGCCTCCGTGGATTTCGGCGGACAGCCCATAACGAACCCGATGGGCGAGGCGCAGCCGGCGACGTTGCCGCCCGGACAAGCGCCACTCCAAGCGTGGACACGCTTCGCGCCGCCGCAGTCCGTAGGAGCGACGGCACAGCTCGCGAACGCGTACATCGACTACACGCTCCTGCGTCAGTTTCACGTGATGCTCGGGCAACACCAGGCGCCGTTTTCCCTGGAGAACCGCACGGGCAACGATCAGCACCCGTGGATGGAGCGCGTGCTGCCGATTCGAGCGTTCGTCCAGCCGAACGGCAAGGAAATCGGCATGACGATCTGGGGCGATCTCAACGAAGCGCAAACCCTGAGCTACGAGCTCGGCGTCTTCGTCGGCGACGGACCGAATCGACCGCAGGTCGACCGTTACCCCGATTTCATCGGCCGCTTCGTTGTGCGCCCGTTCTCGCGGGGCACGCCGGCGACGAAGGAGGAGTTCGCGGAGAGGTCGAGCAGCCTGGCCGGACAACTCCTGCAACGCTTGCAGATCGGCGTGAGCATGCAGCGCGGCGCGCGTGATCCGGCGTTCGTCGCGTACGACTATCCCGCGATCACGACAGCGCAGGGGTTCGCATTGTGGGATCCGCGGTACCGCGATACACGTGGCAGGCTCGTGCGCGTCTTGCCGTCTGGCGCGCAAAACCGCATCGGCGGCGAGCTGCGCGCGCCGATCGGTCCGTTCGAGCTCCGCGCCGAAGCGTACTGGGTCGACAACGGGACCCGCGAGGCGATCGATGGTCTCGCGTTCGAACACACCGAGCGGCTCGGGAATGTCGAGGGCGTGGGCTGGTACGTGCATGCCTCGGCGTGGCCCGTCGGGGATGCGTACGTGAACGGCGAACCGGGTTTTTCCCGGCCACCCAGGCTCGATCTGTCGGCACCGGAGACCCAAAAGCGAAACGACGACCGGCGCGGGCTCGAGGTGATGGCGATCGCGGCGGGCGTGCAAGCGGCATACGACGGCGCCGCACGTGGAGGCGACTACGATACGGCGACGCCGGGCGCGCCGGGGCGGACGTCGAAGATCTCGGTCTTCCAGGTCGGGCTCGGCGCGACGTACTGGCACACGCGGTTCGTCCGGGTAACGGTGAACTGGCTCGCCTACCACACGCCGGGGAGCGGGACGGGGGAGAACCTCGCGCTCGTGCCGGGAAATTTACTCGAGGATGCGAAGAATCCCGCGCGATCCGCGACGTGGATGCACGAGCTCGGCGCGCGCGCGGCCGTGAACTTCTGAGCCGGCGACGTCACACAACATTTTTGGCCCAGCCACACGCCGCGCGTTAAGGCCCGAGGAGCCAATGCGTCAGTGGATCGCCATCGGTGCCGCCGTGGGGCTCGTGGCCGTCACGCTCCCCATGTTGCGCAAGCACGACGTGGAGCTCGCCGGTCTCCTCGCGAAAAGCAAAATCGAAACGAACGGAGGGCCCGTCGTCACGCGGGAGGTGACGCCACCCCCACTGACCGACATCGACCTGACCCGGATCGACGATCGCGGAAACGTCGCGATCGCGCCGGCCCACGGCAATCGCAAGGCCGAGCTTTCGGTGGTGCCGAAGTACCAGCGTGCGGCCGTGGCGCTTTTGCGCGGCGGGCACGTGCCCGAGGGCGCCGTCGTGATGACCGACATCAAGACGGGTCGGGTGCTCGCGTGGGCGAGCTACGTGGATCAAGGCGCGATGCACGACGTCGCGGCGGAGGCGACGGCGCCTTCGGCGAGCGTGTTCAAGATCGTGACGGCGACGGCGCTCGTGGAGCACGCCGGGCTCGGGCCCAACACGAAGCAGTGTTACTCGGGCGGCGAGCACGCGATCACCGCGAAAGACATGGTCGAGAACAAGAAGCGCGACAAGTGGTGCGCCACGCTCGCGCAGGCGATGGGCCGCAGCTTGAACACGGTGTTCGCGCGGCTCGCGGCCAAACACCTCGATCGCGGCGAGCTCGAAGGGACGGCGCAGAAGCTCGGCTGGGGGCAGGACATCCCGTTCGACGTGAAGCTCGCGCAAAGCACGATCACGCTGCCCGAGGACGACCTCGGCTTCGCCCGCACGGCCGCAGGCTTCTGGAACACGACGCTCTCGCCGTTCCAGGGCGTGAACCTGGCGACGACGATCGCGAACGGCGGCGAGATGGTGCGCCTGTCGATCGTGACGAGCGTGAAGGACGAGGAAGGCGAGATCTACAAGGGTCCGACCGCCCGCATGCCGCTGAAGCGCGTGATGAGCGAGCAGACGGCTCGAGCAATCACGTCGATGATGGAAGAGACGGTGGACTCGGGGACGAGTTACAAGTCGTTCCACGATCGCGCGGGTCGGTCCTATCTGCCGGACATCCGCATCGCGGGGAAGACGGGCACGCTGACGAAGCCGACGCCCGAGGGCCCGTTCTACACGTGGTGGGTGGGCTTCGCGCCCAGCGACAAACCCGAGGTCGCGCTGTCGGTGCTCGTGGCGAACGGCGCGAAGTGGCGCGTGAAAGCGACGCACGTGGCCTCCGACATGCTGCGCGTGTACTTCGCGGACAAGAACGCGCCGGGCGTGCGGAGCCCGTTCGATTCGGGGTCGGTGGCGCGGCGGGATTAGCCTCACCCCCAGCCCCTCTCCCTCGCGGGAGAGGGGAGAAGATCAGAATTCGGTGCGGGGGACGTCGCGCGGCTCGAAGCAGCCGCGGCAGCGCGCCTCGTAGCTCTCGGCGCCGCCGACGAGCACCGTCGTGGCCTTGGGGATGAGGCGCTGCGAGCGGCTCGCAGGGCCGCCGCAGACGGCGCAGACGGCGTGCACCTTCGTGACCTCCTCGGCGATGGCCATGAGTTCGGGCATCGGCGGGAAGGGGCGGCCGAGGTAGTCCTGGTCGAGGCCGGCCGCGATGACGCGCAGGCCGCGATTGGCGAGTTTGTCGCAGACCTCGATGATGCCTCGATCGAAGAACTGTGCCTCGTCGATAGCGACGACGTCGGTCTCGTCGAGCACGCGCTCCTCGATGCTCGCGCTCGTGCCGACGGCCACGGCCTCGACGCTCACGGCCTCGTGGCTGACGATGCGATGCGCGTCGTATCGATCGTCGATGCGAGGCTTGAACGCCTGGACACGCTGGCGAGCGAGGATCGCGCGCTTGATGCGCCGGATGAGCTCCTCGGTTTTTCCACTGAACATCGAGCCCGTGATGACCTCGACGGACCCTGTCGGACGAGCAGGTACCCCGCGCACGGGCGGAGACAGACCCCGGACGGCGGAAAGAGGCAAGGGGAAACGGCAGGCATCGAGTCGCGCCGCCCCCGGCCCGTTACGCAGGCGAGATCAGAAGGGCTCGGATCCCGGGGAATTTCGGAGGTTTGTAGGAGCCCGGTCGCTCGATGAAAACCCTCCGAACGAGGCGCATGCGTTGCGTCGATTCCGGATCTTTCATCGCGCGCGCTGGACGGACGCGTGGAAATCAGGCCCCGCCCTTGTGCAGCTTGTGCCCGTCTCGCGAGTGCATGCTAGGATGACTGCTGTGCAAGTTGTGCTCCGCAAGCTCGGCCGTGGCTCCCGCGCCGTCGTCGGTCGACTGGTACGTGCTCCGCGGAAAGGCTCCGTCGTCGTGATCGAGTTTTCCGACGGGATGCACGAATACGTGACGACGCCGGTCAAGCGGGTCCTCCGGCTCGCGGGGCGGGAAGTGTTCTACATCGAGACCGTGAACTCCCGGTATCGCCTCGAGGTCCGCGGCCGTGAGGTCGCCCTCGACGGAGCGGTCGGCGGGAGCTGACGAGCCCACCTCGATCCCTTCCCCAAATCCTTGCGGGCGGGCCCAGTCTTGGGCAGATTTGCCGCCCGTTTTTCGAACCGAACGACGAGGCTCACGCAGCACATGCTGTGAGAGGGCCCGACGAAGCATCCCCCGAGGAGTCACACGCGATGGGTTACCGTGATCGCCGCAACTCGATCAAGATGAGGCGCCGCAAGGCACAGGTGAAGAAGAAGGCGCGCGCCAAGGCACCGAAGGTCGAGCAGACCACGCAGGAGACCGCAGCGCCGAAGAAGTCGAAGAAGTCCGCGGCTGCGGCGCCGGCGGCTGCTAGCTGAACGACTCCCTCACCCCCATCCCCTCTCCCTTTCGGGAGAGGGGTGGATGAGCTTTACAAACCGTCCCTAGCGCTGCCGGTTTCGCCCTTGGGCGTGGCCGTGTCCGCGGGACGATCGAGGAGCGCCGTGTCGCCCGCGGCGCACTCCTCCGTGTCGACATGCCAGCCGCTCGCGTTGCGCCAGCGTTGGACGAGCTCGGTCGTGCGGAGCTCGGCCTCGTCGATGCGTTGCCACTCGACACGCACGCGCACCTCGGCTTCGTCGCGGTTTTTCATGCGCACGTCCGCAAGCTCGAGATCGACGACGCGCACGCGGTCGCCCCAGGAGGCGTGACGCTTCGCCCACGCGTCACGCGCCGAGAGCGCGACGTGTTCGCGCGCGATGTCCATGCGGCCGAAGCGCAGCGCCGTGTTGTGGTCGTACGCGGCGTCCATGAGCTTGTCCGTCGGCGTCTGCGGCATGACGCAGCCCGCAAAAGCGAGCGCGAGGAGGAGGGCGAGAGATCGGCGCACGTGCCGAAGAGACGCCTTGCACGAAGATCGGGGCAAGTTCTTGGCCTTTCTCGTCAGAACGCGCTCGAGGCGAGGAAGTACGCCTGGCCGCCGGGGATCGCCTTCGCGCTGAAGCCGTAGGCATAACCCACGCGAAGCTGCGTGTTGAGGTAGTAGCCGAGCGAGAGGCCAAGCCAGAGCTCGGCGCCGATCGACGTGTGGAGCTTGGGCGCGTCGATGAGCGCGCCGTTCGAGAGGAACGAGACGTCGTCCCGCGTGAGCTTGTCGAACGCGCCGCCGTAGTCGACGAAGAGGTTGCCGTCGAGGCGGCGGACGAAGAAGGGGAGCGTGGACAAACCCCAGTCGGGCTTGATGATCGGGAAGCGGTACTCGGCGTTCGTGAGGAGGTACGCGCGGCCCGCCGCGCTGCCGGGCGCGTAGCCGCGCAGGACGAAGGAGCCGTCGTAGATGCCCGTCGTGACCGTGTCGACGATGCTGACGTTGTCGAGGTCGTAGCCGCCGACGAAGAAGAAGCCGTCGCGCGGGTAGGTGCCCGCGGCGATGCCGCCCGCGACGCGCAAGGCGAGCGTGTGCAGGCCGCGCCAGGGCATGGGGATGTAGCCGGCCATGGAGGTCTCGGCCGTCTGGAGGGTGAAGTCGCTGCCGGTCGGCGGGCCCGCGTATTCGACGGCGAAGCGCATCGAGTAGCCGCGGATCGCGCCGGCCGCGTCGAGCGAGCCTTCGACGTTGGAGAAGGAGTAGGACGCGCGGACGGTGCCGATCGTGCCGCTGATGGGCAGGCGCGTGCGCGTGGCGTAAGGATCGGGCTGGGTTTGTCCGGGGAGCTCGGCGCGGAAGCCGGTGACCGAGTAGGCGAGGCTCAAGCTCTGATCGGTGAACTCGCCCGGCATGCGGTAGACGATGCTCGACGAGAGGCCGATGCCGCGCTCGTCGTAGGGGACGTCGCGGCCGTTGATGCGGTAGCCCTGGTAGCGCGGGGAGACGGCGTAGAAGAAGCGGAGATTGAGATCGACGGGGAGACGGCGGTAGGCGTAGTCGAGGTTCACGCGCGGCGCGGGCGCGGCGAAGTCGGCGATGAGCTCCGCCTGGAACTCGTGAAAGCCCGCGACGTCGGCGCCGAACGTGTTCAGCGTGAGCGCGTTCTGGCTGTAGTTGCCGGGGCCGAAGGAGACGCCGTAGTTGCGCGGCGCGAGCGTGGAGAGCGCCCGGTACGGGGTCTTCTGCATGAGGACGCGCTCGGGCTCGGGTGGAGGATCGGGGCGATCCGTGGGCGCCTGTGGCGCGTCGAGGAAACGCGCCGGGTCGAGCGGCATCGCGTAGAGGTCGTAGCCCTTCGAGGTGTAGCCGACGTAGACGAGTGTCTTGTCGTCGGGGCTTACCGCGGGCTGGAGCGCGCCTGTGCGGACGTTCGTGACTTGCTTGAGCGCGCGGCTTCCGACGTCGTAGGCGTAGATGTTCGGGATGCCGCTGCGATCCGAGGAGAAGTAGAGGGTCTTTCCGTCGCTCGACCAGGTGGGGTTCGCGTCGAGGGCGCGGTCGCGCGTGATGTTCTGGAACGAGCCGGTGGCGACGTCGACGATGCGGACGTCGCGGTAGCCGCCCGTGGTCCACGCGCTGTAGGCGATGGAGCGGCCGTCGGGCGAGAAGCGCGGCGTGTAGGCCTGCTCGAAGCGCGCGCTCGGGACGAGGTCGCGCCGGTTCTGGATGTGGCCCTCGGGGTCGAGGTCGGCGATCTCGAGGAACGTCGTGCCCTTCGTGTTGACGGTGAACGTGATGCGACGGCCGTCAGGACTGATGTCGGGCGCGCCGGCGCGTAGGCCGGTGGTGAGGCGATGGCGCGCGGCTTCGTCGCCACGTGGCGCCGTCTTGCCGTTCTCGACGCGGTAGAGGTCGTCGCGGCGGTAGACGATCTTGAAGGGGCCGTTGCTCTGGTGGAAGTGATCGCCGGCCGGCGAGAACGCCGAGGCCGAGGCGCCGCGGGTGCGGGCGACGAGCTTCGTGTCCTCCTCGAACGCGTCATGGCGGGCGTTGAAGCGCCCGCGGTAGATGCCCTCGCGGGCGTTGTAGTCGTCGCGGTAGTAGACGAGCTCGTCGGCGTCCGTGGCGCGAGCGTTTCGCGGGACGAACCTCGGGTAGAGGACGTTGCGGCCGTGGCGGGTGAGGCGCACGCCTTCGCGCAGGCCCCGCGCTTCGACGGCGCGTACCTGCGCGGCGTACTTGAGGCGGAGGTGATCCTTGAAGCCCTCGAAGAGCTCCTCGTACGTCCGGCCGGTGGCGCGGCGGATCGAGCGGTTGATGCCCCAGGGGATGACGTTCTGGCCGTAGTCCGCGGCGACGGCCGTCATCGTGTGGCCGCCGTAGACGTCGGTGACCCAGCCGAGGAAACGCGAGCCGTAGAGGTACCAGATGTTCCCCTGCGGCCAGCGCATCGAGGTCGACGACATCTGATCGAGCCGCGCGATGTTGTCGTCGAGCACGTCGGCGCGCAGGAACATGTCGAAGAGCGCGGAGCGCAGGCGGCCCGCGCTCGACTCGCGCGATTCGTACACCGTGGCGAGGCCCTCGATGATCCATCGCGGCTGCACCTGGTTCGGTGCGTACGACTTGCCGAGGATCGCGTTGGCGATCGCGGGCAGCCCCGAGATGTTGTCGAGGTGCAGGATGTGCGTGTGCTCGTGCGTGATGAGGTCGAGCAGCCAGTCGTCGTAGTCGCCGAGCGGCGAGAGGTCCTCGGGCGCGGTCGCGTAGAGGCGGACCGTGTTGAAGGGCAGCGCCGTGGCCGAGCCGTTCGCCGAGTCGACGTCGTCCGTCAGCACGATCTCGGTGATGCTGCGCGGGCGGTTTCCTAGCGCGACGGTGAGGCGCGCGTGGATGGCTTCCGAGACGCGCGCCACGCGCTCGGCGAGCGGCGTGAGCGTGGTCGGGTAGTGGACGCGGAAGTGCGCCGTCTCGATCGTTTGCCAATCGAGATCCGGGTCTCCGACGGCCTCGGCGGTGCGGGGCACGGCGAGGGCCAGCAAGAGCGCGGCGCCTACGAGGGCCGCGCGGCGTTTCGAAAAAGGCTTCACAGGTCGTCGTAGAACATCGGCTCGCGGTTCCGCGCGTAGCGGTAGACGAGCTGCCTGCCCTCGTTGCCGATCTGGGTGAGTCGCGCGCCGAAGCCGGGCTCGGAGGAGCCGCTCGCTTCGCGCGTCCATTGCACGACGCCCTTCGCGTAGAACTCGTAGTCGCCGGGGAGAAGAACGCGGAGCTGCACCTCGGCGCCGAGCTTCGGGATGCGGTAGGTCGAGACGAAGATGCCGCCGTGCTCGATGACGTCGTTGCCGGAGAGGCCCTTGTAGAAGTTCGAGGAGCTGTGCGTGCCGAGCTCGACGTCGACGGCGCGTGTGCCGGGCGGAGGCGCGTGCTCTTTGCTTCGCGCGGGCGCGGGCGCAGGCGTGGCCTTCGCGGGCGCGGGCGTGGGCTGCGGATCCCTGCGCGGCTCGGCCTTGGCAGGCGCGGGCGTGGGCGCGGGCTCCTTGGCCTTCGCGGGCGCGGGGGCCGGCGTGGGCGCGGGCGCGGGCTGCGGCGCAGGCGCGACGGGCTGCGGCGCGGGCGTGGCCTTCACCTCGACGACGGGCTGCGGCGCGAAGATCGGCGCGGGCGCAGGCTCGGGGGCGATCTGGAGGACCGGCGCGGGCTTGATGATCTCGACGGGCTCGGGCGCGGGAGCGGGTGCAGGCTTCGCTTGCGCCAACGGTTCGGGCGCGGGAACGGGTGCAAGTCTCGCCTCCGACACAACCGGTTGAAGCGCGGGAAGGGGTGCAGGCTTCGCTTGCGCCAACGGTTCGGGCGCGGGAACGGGTGCAGCCTTCGCTTGAGCGAACGGTTCGGGTGCGGGAAGGGGTGCAGCCTTCGCTTGAGCGAACGGTTCGGGCGCGGGAAGGGGTGCAGCCTTCGCTTGAGCGAACGGTTCGGGTGCGGGAACGGGTGCAGCCTTCGCTTCAGCGACCGGCTCGGGCGCGGGAGCGGGCGCGGGCTTCGGTTCCGCGACGGGTTGAGGCGCGGGCGCGCCCGTGCCCTTGTACTTCGCGAGCGCGTTCACCTTCGCGAGCGACGCGGCGACCGCTTCGAGCACCGTATCGACCGCGGGGTGATCGACGTCGAGCGCCTGCACGTCCGCGAGGACCTTGCGCACGTTCTTGAGGGCGACGTCGCGGCCGTCGAGTACAGCTCCGTTACTGCGCTCGATCTTGTGCAGGATGCCCATCGTCTTCGCGATGGGCTCGGCGGCTTCGAGGAGCTCGTCCGGCGCGTCGTCGGCACTCTGCAGGGCACCGAGCGCTTCGGCGAGGGATGCGCGCGCGGTCTTTGCGAGCTGAGCGGGTTCCACGGTCCTCCTCCAAGAAAGCGCGCCTGTCGCGGAGCGCGGCGTCAGCCTAGCAAAGGCTCCGGCGCAAGAAAGAGGCGGGCGAGGGCTTCCGCCGGGGCAGGCGCGCCGTCGATCTCACCGCGGACCAGGATCACCGCGCCGTCCCCCGTGCGAATCACGGCATGGCCCCCCTCGGCGTACCCCTCTCCAGGCTCCAGCGCTTCGGGAAAACGCGGCGCTTTGCGGGCCTCGAGCACGGTGACGAGCGTGCCCGCGATCTCGGTGAAGGCCCCGGGCGCAGGCGCGAGGGCGCGGATGTGCCGAAGGACGCGATCGGTGGGCCAGGTCCAGCGGATCGCGTGCTCGTCCTCGCCGAGGGCCGGCGCGTACGTGACGAGGTCTTCGTCTTGCGGGATCTCGGCGATCGTCTCGCCGCGGGAGAAGCGCATGCAGGTGCGGCGCAGGGCGCGGAGCGAGGGGCGATCGAGGGCGCGCGCGAGATCCCAGCCGGTCCAGCGCGGATCGATCGCGAGCTCTTCCTGTTCGAGGATCGCGCCCGTGTCGTACTCCTCGGCGATGCGATGCACGGACACGCCGGTCATCGCGTCGCCGCTCAAGATCGCCCACGTCGTCGGATCCGGGCCACGATGGCGCGGCAGGAGCGAGGGGTGCACGCCGATGCCGCCGAGCCGCGCGGCCTCGACGACGCGCATCGGCAGGCGCGTGGTCCAGAACCAGCTCACGACGAGATCGGGCGCGAGGCGCCTCACCCGATCAAGGAGCGCGGGATCGGTCACCTTGGGTCGGACGAGGACGCGCTCGCCGAACACGCGCCGCGCGCGACGCACGCCGAGCGCGTCCTTGCGGCAGACGGCGCAGAGCTCGATCGAGTGCCCGTCCTTCGCGAGCAGGAGCGCGGCGAGCGGCAGGCCAAAAAACGCGATGCGGAGCGGCATGGCCTCTCTCCCTTACCCCAAAAATTTTCCCGCTCCGTAGGGCCCTGGTAGCAATCGCGGCCATGGCGTCATCCCTGCGCCCTTCGTTTCACCCGGCCCTCAGACCCGGGCATCGGTTCGACCCGGCTGCAGCGAGGCGACCGATCCTGGTGTTCGAGGACGTGCACAAGGCCTACCGGGCCGACCAGCCCGTGCTGCGGGGGATGTCGCTCACGATCGAGCGGGGAGAGTTCGTCTTCATCACGGGGCCCTCGGGCTCGGGCAAGAGCACGCTCCTGCGCCTCGTGCATCGCACCGACCGCGTCGACGAGGGGCGGATCCTGTTCCTCGGCCGCGACGTGGGGCGCCTGCGCGAGGAGTCGATCCCGGCCTTGCGCCGGAACATCGGGTACGTGTTCCAGGACTTCAAGCTCGTGCCGAGCTGGACCGTGTTCGACAACGTCGCCGTGGCCCTCGAAGTCGTGGGCCTGCCGCCGCGGCTCGTGCGCAGCCGCGTGGGCGAGACGCTCGAACGCGTGGGGCTCGCGGGGCGCGGCGACGAGGAGGCCAAGCGGCTCTCGGGCGGCGAGCAGCAGAGGGTCGCGATCGCGCGGGCGATCGTGGGCGAGCCGGCGCTCATCCTCGCGGACGAGCCGACGGGCAACCTCGATCCGCAGCTCGCGATCGATATCCTCGGCCTGTTCGAGGACATCCACGAGACCGGGACCACGGTGCTCTTCGCGACGCACGATCGGACGCTGCTCGACGTGCGTCCGCGGCGCGTCGTGGTGCTCGACGCCGGCAAGGCGACGGACGCGCCGAACGGGCTCGACGTCGCCGGCGCGGACGCCCCGATGAATCTCGTGGCGTAGGGGGAGGAGTTTCGGATGGCGAGCGAACGGTACGGCGTGCGAGTGCCCATGAAGGCCTGGAGACCCGGGCGAGGGGACATGCGCGTGCACGTGCAGTCGATCTTCTCCCTCGCCGTCGCGTTCGTGTGCCTTGCGGCGTCGCTGCTCGTGGTGACGAACCTCTCGGCGGTGCGTGATCGCTGGTCGCGGGCCGGGCGCGCGACGGTGTACCTGCGCGACGGCGTGGCCGATCCCGAGGTGAACGAGCTCGTCCGCGCGCTCGAACGTACACCCGGCGTGAAGCGCGTGCGGCACGTGACGAGCGTGGAGGCGCGGCGCGAGATCGTGGTCGACGAGTCCGACGCGGCGCTCGCGTCGCTGCCGCCGGCCGCGTTTCCGGCCTCGCTCGAGCTCGGCTTCACGGACGACATCGGCGAGACCGATCTCCAGTCGATCGCGCTCAAGCTGCGGGCGCTGCCGGCGGTGGAGACGGTCGAGACGTATCAGCGCTGGACCGAGCGCCTCTCGTCGCTGCTCGGCGGCGGTGTGTCGGCGAGCGCGGCGCTCGCGGTGGTCGTGATGTGCGCGGTCTTCAGCGTGATCAGCTCGACCATGCGGCTCTTGCTGAGCCGAAGGCGCACCGAGGTCGAGGTCTTGAAGCTCGTCGGCGCGACGAACGAGTTCGTGCGGCGTCCCTTCGTGATCGAGGGCGCGATGCAAGGCGCGGCGGGCGCGGCGGCGGCGATCGCGCTGCTCGGCGGGTTGTTTTTCCTGGTGCGCGGGCGCTTCGATCACGAGCTCGCGAATCTGCTCGGGCTCTCGCCCTCGTTCTTGCCCTGGACCGTCTCGCTCGGGCTCGTGCTCCTCGGCGGCGCGCTCGGGGCGACGACGGCGCTCGTGAGCCTGCGCCGGATGGCTGCGATCTGACATGAGGCGCCGCACGTCGATCCTGCCGGTGTTGCTCCTCGCGCTCGTCTCGGGCGCGGCGCGAGGCGGCACGCCCGTGGAGTCGCTGCCCGTGCAGGCGCCGAGCGCGCTCTCGTCCGTCGCGGATTTCGAGCGACTCTTGAAGCGGATCGACGACGAGCAACGCGCCGTCGAGGTCGAGCTCGCGGGGATCGATCCGCACATCGAGACCTTGCGCAAGCGCATGCTGGCGCGCGGTCGGGCCTACTATCGCCACGTGCACGCGGGTCTCTTGCCCGTGGGGGAAGGGTTCGACGCGCTCGTCGATCACGCGGCGCGGGTCGAGCGGGTTCGTCGCGCCCTCGAGCGCGACATCGCCGATGAGAAGGCGCTACTCGAACGTCGCACCGAGCTCGAAGGTCGCATCCTGCGGCTCCGCGCCGAGCGCGCGCCGCTCGAGCTGCAGCGCGAGGCCATGATGCGGGCCAAGCGCGCGCTCGAAGCCGAAGACGAGCGCAGGGCGGCGTTCGCACGCGCCTTCGAATCGTCGTCACGCCCGGATTACGTGGCGATTTACGGCGCCGACAGCGGGCCTCGCGACGCGGACGCGCGCCTCGGGTTCGAGGCGCAGAAGGGTCGCCTGCTCTTCCCGGTCGCAGGGCGCGCCGAGGTGCGGCGCTCGTCGAAGCACGGCGTGAGCGGCGTCGAGCTCTTCACGCAGCCTGGCGCGGCCGTTCGCAGCGTCGCCGCGGGTCGCGTGGTGTTCGCGGATCGGTACGACAGTTACGCGCTCACGGTGATCGTCGATCACGGCGATCGTTACTACAGCGTGTACGCGAGCCTCGGCGGCACCGAGCTCCGCGCGGGTGATCCCGTGGCCGCGGGCGCGCGCGTCGGCACGGCGCCGACGGCAGGGCAGGGCGACACCGTGTACTTCGAGATCCGCCACGGCGCGACGCCGCTCGATCCCGGCCCCTGGCTCGGGCTCTAGCGCATCACGCGACCTCGGACGCGAGCGCGACGCCCCAGCGCGGCAGCGTCACCGTGAACGTCGAGCCCTCGCCCGGCTGGCTCTTCGCCGCGATCTTCCCGCCGTGCGCCTCCACGATCTGCTTCGCGATGAAGAGGCCGAGCCCGAGCCCTCCGTAGTGCTTGAGCGACACCGCGCGCTCGAACCGCTCGAAGATCCGCGCGCACGCCTCGGGCGCGATCCCCATCCCGTGATCCGTGACGGAGATCCGCGCCGCGTCACCGTCGTCCGTGATCACGACCTCGATGGGCCGGCCGCCCCCGTACTTCACCGCGTTCTCCAGCAGGTTCGAGAGAACCTGATCGATCCGCAACGGATCCCAGCGGCCGACGAGCGACGAACACGAACGCAGCTCGATCTTGGTGCCCGTCTCGTTCGACTCCGAAGCGAAGCGCTCGGTCACGTCGCGGGCGAGCGCGCAGAGGTCCACGGTTTCAGGCTCGATCGCGAGCTGACCGGCCGTGATGCGTGTGACGTCGAGCAGGCTCTCCACGAGCCGCGTGAGCCGGAAGATCTGCCGCGAGCAGCGCTCGACGCGTCCGGTGAGTTGATCGTTCAGGAGCCCCGCGCGCTTCAGTGTGCGTTCGAGCCCTTCGAGCTGGAGCTGCAGCGGCGTGAGCGGGGTTCGAAGCTCGTGCGAGGCGATCATGAAGAACTCGTCGCGCGCGCGGATCGCCTCCTGCGCCTCGCGGTAGAGGCGGGCGTTGTCGAGCGCGATGCCGAACCTGCGCCCGAGCTCCTGGGCCACGGCGAGGTCCGCCGGCGTGTACCGGCCTCGCGCCGCGCGACGCACGAGCTCGACCACGCCGAGCCTGCGTCCGCGCAGCTCGATCGGGACGCAGATGTACGAGATCGGCCCGAGCGAGCGCAAAAGCTCGGGGCTCGTCCCGAGCACGCGCGCCATGCAGGGGAGGTTCTCGATCACCTCGTGGAGGACCTTGCCGCCGCAGCGGAACGTGTAATCGGCGCCCTCGCGCCGCCCGATCGCGCGCGAGAGCTCCTTCGTGAGCTCTTCGTTCCCGATCTGGTTCGCGGCGGCGCAGACGACGAGGGCTCCCTGCTCGTTCGCGAGGTCCACCAAGCAGAGATCGCCGAGCAGCGGGATCGCGCGCTCGGTCGCCTTCTGCAGCGTGCCTTCGGTTTCGAGCGAGCTCGTGAGCAGGAGCGTTGTCTCGTCGAGGAACGCCTGGATCTCCTCGGCGCGCTTCTGCTCGGTGAGGTCTCGCATCACGGTGGCGAAGCCCCGCAGCTCGCCGTTCTCGTCGTGCACGGGCGAGAGCCGGAGCTCCGCGCGGAACTGCGAGCCGTCCTTGCGCACGAGAACGCCCTCGCCGAGGAAGTGGCCGTTGCGCTTGGCCCCGGCGAGCGCCTCCTCCGGGCTGCCCTGCTCGACGTCGCCCTCCGTGTAGAACGTCGACACGTGCGTGCCGAGGATCGCGCTCTGCTCGTGGCCCATGATCCGCGTCGCGCCGGCGTTCCAGCTCGCGACGCGCCCGTCGGGGTCGAGCATGAAGATCGCGTAGTCCTTCACGGACTCGACGAGCAGCCGGAAGCGCTTCTCGGCCTCCTCGGAGGCGCGCCGCCGCGCTTCCTCTTCGGCCAGCATCACCATCCGCGCGTGGAGCAGCCGATCCGTCTCGTGCTTGTAGAGCGCGATCTCGATCGCGCCGCGCAGCTCGCGCTCGTTGAACGGTTTGACCAGGTACCCGAAGGGACTCGTCGTCTTCGCGCGGACGATCGTCTCCTCGTCGGCGTACGCCGTGAGGTACACGATCGGGATGTCGAGCTCCGCGCGGATCCGTTCCGCGGCCTCTACCCCGTCCATCGACCCTTCGAGGCGGATGTCCATCAGGACGAGATCGGGTCTCCGCGCGAGCACTGTTTCGATCGCGCGCTCGCCGGACGCAGCCGTGCCCGAGACTTCGTATCCCAGGGATCGCAGCGTGTTTTCGAGGTCCGCGGCGACGATCCGCTGATCCTCGACGATGAAGATCTTCCGCTTCGCGTCGCTCATGATTGCGTCGGGCTCAGGGGGAAACGCACCACGAACTTCGTGCCGGAGTCTCGCTGGAGCTCGATCGTCCCGTGGATCTGCTCCGCCAGGATGCACACGAGCTTGAGGCCCAGCGTGCCGGCGTCGCGGAAGTCGACGTCGGGCGGAAAGCCGATTCCGTCGTCCTCGACCTCGAGGACCACCTCGTCCCCGCGCCGTTTGAGCCCGACCCGCACCGTTCCATTTCGACCGTCCGGGAACGCGTGCTTGATCGCGTTCGAAACGAGCTCGTTCACCACGAGCCCGCACGTGATCGCCGCGTCGACGCCGAGCGGTACGCCCTCGGCGTCGAGGGCGAGCGCGACGTGATCGGGGCTCACGCCGTACGTGTAGAGCAATCCCGCCGCGAGGCTCCGCAGGTACTCGGCGATCTCGACACGCGCGAGGTCCTTCGACTGGTAGAGCTTCTCGTGAAAAAGCGCGATCGATCGGACGCGCGTCTGGCTCTCCTTGAAGAGCTGCAGCGCGTGCGGGTCCGTGATCTGCCCCATCTGCAGGTTCAGCATGCTGGAGACGATCTGGAGGTTGTTCTTGACCCGATGGTGGATCTCCTTGAGCAAGACCTCCTTCTCCTGAAGCGAGGCGCGGAGCTTCTTCTCGACCATCTTGCGCTCGGTGATGTCGCGGATCGCGGCCGCGACGAGCAGGCCCTCTTCCGTTTCGATGGGGCTCAAACTAATTTCGACGGGGAACTCGGTGCCGTCCTTGCGACGGCCGTAGAGCTCGAGGCCGGAGCCCATGGGGCGTACGCGCGGGTCGGAGAAGAAGCTCGCGCGGTGCTGGATGTGCCGGTCGTGGATGCGATCGGGGACGAGGGCCTCGATGGGCTGGCCGAGGAGTTCGGCGCGCGGGAAGCCGAAGACACGCTCGGTTTGCGAGTTGCAGAGGAAGATCTTGCCCGCGGCGTTGACGATGACGATCGCGTCGGGCGCGGCTTCGAGGAAGCTCCGGAACTTCGCCTGCACGCGGTTGCGCTCGGTGACGTCGCGGATCGCCGCGGTGACGAGGATTCCGTCGCGCGTGCGGATCGGCGAGAGGCTGATCTCGACGGGGAACTCGGTGCCATCCTTGCGGCGCCCGTGCAGCTCGACGCCCGCGCCCATCGGTCTCGGGCGCGGCTCTTCGGCGTACTGCGTGCGGTGCTTGACGTGCTCGGACCGCAGGCGCTCGGGCACGAGGATGTCGATCGACTGACCGACGAGCTCGCCGCGCTCGTAGCCGAACATGCGTACGAGCTGGGTGTTGACGAGCATGATCGAGCCTGCGGCATCCACCATCACCATGGCGTCGGGCGCGGCCTCCAGGAGCTCGCGAAAGCCCTCCTGCGTGGCCGTCCTCGCCTCGTCTTCAGCCAATGCGCTGCCGTTCGCGCTCGGATGCACGAGTTGCACGGTTCCTGGTCTCCCCACCATGAACAGAAGGCCGTCGGGCTCGACCAGGGCACATCCGGCGGGCGAATACCGCTGGATTTCCGGCCCGGCCGTCGCTGATGTTTCGGCGCCGTACTACTTTGGATCCATAGCGTGACGAGCGCCAAACGCTACCGCGCAGCACGGAGGAGCCTGTCGGATTGCGGCTTTGGTGGCAGGCGATCGGAAATGTGAAAACGGGTCGTTCGCACGGCTCGTTCGCTCGCCCATGACGGACGCGAAGAGCTCCGCTAGAGAGCTTGGCTGATGGCCTTCACCCGCCGCCGCGCCCTCCTCGGCCTCGCCGCGTTCTCGATCGGCGCCTGTCGCAGCAAGCAGACGCCGCCGTCGCCGGTGGACGGACTTCGCTGGAAAGACCTCTCTTTCACGCCGGAAGAGGAGCGCGCCCTCGTCCTCGCCGCGCCGTCCACGCGGCCTCTGCCTGTGCTCGTCGCGCTGCATGGTCGTGGCGAATCGGGGCGTGGGCTCGAGGTCGGCGCGTTTGCGTGGCGGGATGATTACGGCCTCGATCGGATCGATCGAAGGCTTCTCGCGCCGCCGCTGACAGGTGTGGATCTCGAAGGGTTTGTCCGACCCGACCGGCTCGCGCAGATGAACGACTCGCTCGCAAAACACCCGTACGAGGGGCTCGTCGTCGCGTGCCCGTACACGCCCGTCGTCGCGGATCGATCCGAGAAAGGCGCCGCGCCCTTCGGCCGATTCGTGACCGACGTGCTCCTGCCGCGCGTGCGCGCCGAGGCGAAGGCGTCCTCGGATCGCGCGGCGACGGGCATCGACGGCGTCAGCATGGGCGGACGGCTTGCGCTCTTCGTCGGGTTCGCGCACCCGGAGATCTTCGGCGCGGTCGGTGCGCTCCAGCCGGCGTTGAAGCCCGAGGAGGCCCCGGTCTTCGCCAAGCTCGCGCGTGCGGCCATGGACCGGCAGCCGTTCGCGCTGAGGATCGTGTCGAGCGACGACGATCCGTTCCTGCCAGCCGTGCGGGCGCTCTCCGCGGCGCTCGCAGAGGAAAAGGTCCCGCATCAGCTCGTCGTGACGCCGGGGCCGCACGATTACGCCTGGAACCGAGGGCCCGGTGGGGCCGAGATGCTGCTCTGGCACGAGCGCGTCTTGCGCGGCTTGCCCGCCCCCTGAGCGCCGCCGCGCACAAAGCATGGTAAGGCGTCGGCGTGGTCGACCCTTCGGCGCGAGCAGCGAGAACGCCCGGCGGCACGGACACGCCGAGCGGCTACGAGAACACCCTCCGTCCGCTCGCGCTCGCCTTTGGCCGCAGGCGCGGCGACGCCCGGCGCTTCGGCGGCAAGGCCACGAGCCTCGGGCGCCTCGTCCGTGAAGGCCTGCCCGTTCCGCGCGGCTGGGTCCTTCCCGCCGATCACTTCGACGCACTCGCCGAGACCACGCTCCCGCGCGGCCACGACCTGCCCACGCTGATCAAGCTCGCCGGCAGCCGCACGGGCATCGATCGCGCCGCGCGCGCCCGCGATCGCATCCAGGCGGCCCCGCTCGCCGCGCCGCTGCAAGCTGCGATCGAAGCGCTCTGGGCGGACGTCGGCGAGAGCGCGCCGTGGGGTCTCGCCGTGCGTTCGAGCGCGACGTGCGAGGATGGCGAGGAGACGAGTTTTGCCGGGCTCGCGACCACGCTCCTCGGCGTGCGTGGGCCCGAGGGGCTCGCCGCGGCGATCAAGCAAGTGTGGGCGAGCGCGTTTTTGCCGCGCGCGATCGACTACCTCGCGCACCACGGCGTGCGTGACGTGGCCATGGCCGTGCTCGTGCAGGTGATGGCGCGCGCCGAGGCCGCGGGCGTCTTGTTCACCGCGCCGCCGCCGGGGCTCGCGGGCGAGCACTGGGGCGAGAACGAGCGGCTCGTCAACGTCACGCTGGGGCTCGGCGCGCCCGTCGTGGAGGGCGCGATGCCGACGGACTCGGTGCGCTTCGCGAAGGCGGGCGGCGTGGTCGCGACGGTCGTCGCCGAGAAGCGACGCGCGCTCGTCGTCGGCCCGCGTGGCATGGAGGAGGTCGCGATCCCCGAGGATCGCACGAGGCTACCCGCGCTCTCGCACGAGGCGATCGGGCAGCTCGGCGAGCTCGCGAGCCGGCTCGAACAAGGCGGCACCGGGCCCTTCGACGTGGAGTTCGCCGTCGAGCGGACGCCCGAGGGCAAGGATCAAGTGCTCCTCCTGCAGGTGCGTCCGATCGGCGGCGGAGGTTTTCCCGAGGGCGGCGATGCGCAGACGGTCTGGTCACGCGCGAACGTCGGCGAGGCTTTGCCCGGCGCGGCGACGCCGCTCACGTGGTCGATCGCGCGGAGCTTCAGCGAGAAGGGTTTCCGTGAAGCGTTCGCCGCGCTCGGCTGTCGTGTTCCGCGCGGCGCGCACCTCGTCACCAACGTGCACGGGCGCTTCTACCTGAACCTCACCGCGTTCATGCAAATCGCCGCGCAGGTTCCGCTGCTCTCGCCGCGTGCGCTTCTGCAAGCCTCCGGCGGCGCGGGCGAGGCCGCAATCGCGCTCCTCGAACGACAAACCGAGGACGTCTCGAAGCGCGGCTTCCTCGCGCGCCTGCCCGTCGTGGCCCCGCGCGTGCTCGCGAGCCAGGCGCGGCTCGAACGTGACGTCGCGAGTTACGAGGTCGAAGCCGAACGCGCGCGTCGCTCCCTCGCCGAGATGGACCTCGGCCTCCTGCCCGACGACGCGCTCGCCACCACGCTGCGCACCGCGAGCGCGCTGCTCGATCGCACGGGCACGTTGATGCTCTCGTGCGCCTCGGCCTCGCTCGCGAGCCACCTTGCGCTCGCGCGCCTGCTCGATCGTGTCGCCGCGCGCCGCTCGTCCGCGCGTGACGACGAAGACGCCGCGCTCGCGATGGATCCGCTCATGCCCCGGTCCCTCTCGACCGGCACGTCTCTCGCGCATGCCCTCGTCGGCGGTGTTCGCGAGCTCGAAAGCGCGGGCCCCGGCGTTGCCCTCGCCCGCATCGCCGTGCGCGCGCGCGAAGAACCCGAGGCCCGCGAATGCCTCCTCGCCGGAAAAGTTCGCGCCCTGAACGATCTTCCCGACGGTCCCACGCGCCGCGAGCTCGAATCGTTCCTCGACACCTTCGGCGACCGTGCCGTCCGCGAGGCCGAGCTCTCCACGCCGCGCTGGCGCGAGGATCCCACCGCGGTCCTCGCCATGCTCGTCGCTGCCCTCCGCGCGCCCGACAGCGACCCCGATCGCGCCCTCGCTCGTGCTCGCGCCCTCGCCGATCGCGAGATGGCCCAGCTCGAAACGCGCATCGGCCCGGCCGTGCTCTACGCCGTCCGCGCCCTCGTCACGCGCACGCAGCGCTTCACGCGTCTCCGCGAGCGCATGCGCATGTGGGTCACGCGTGTCCTCGGCATGCTCCGCACCATCGCGCTCGACGTCGATCGACGCCTCCGCCGCATCGACCCCACCTTGCCCACGGGCGCCGTCTTTTTCTGCACCTACGACGAGCTCATCCTCGCGCTCCGCAGCGGCCGCGCCGAGATCGGCCACGTCGCGCGCCTCCGCCGCGCCGAGCACCTGCGCGATGCCCAGCGCCCCGATCCTCCGCCCACCTTCATCGGCCGCCCGCCGCCCGTCCAGCTCCCGCCCGCGTTTGGCCGCCGCCTCGTCGGCCTGCCGGCGTCGAGCGGCGTCGTCGAGGGCCGCGCGCGTGTCCTCGCGCCCGGCACGAGCGGCCTCGACGCCGTCTGCGCCGGCGAGATCCTCGTCACGCGCACCACGGACGTTGGCCTCTCGCCGCTTTTCCTCGTCGCTGCTGCGGTCGTCACCGAGCTCGGCGGCCCGCTCTCGCATGCGGCGATCGTCGCGCGTGAGTACGGCGTTCCGGCCGTCGTCAACGTCCCGGGCGCCACCGTCGCGATTCGCACCGGCGATCGTGTCCGTGTCGACGGCGACCGCGGGACGATTGAAATCTTCGGCGACGATGTCAGGTCCAAGGACACGTGAAGAACCGCCGCCTCTTCCTCGCGCTCGGCCTCGGCGCTGCCCTCGGCGCTGCCGCTGCGCTTTCGCTCGCCGAGCCCTCCCGCGCGAAGGCGCCCGCCGCGCCCGAGCCTCCTCGGGGTGGTTTTCCCCCGGATCCGCCGGGCAATGCGTCGAAGAAGCAGTGGGTCTTCGACATCCAGGTCCAGGGCGGCAAGGCCTCGCTCCCGCGTGTTTCCTCGGTCCTCGTGAACACGCCGACGCCCACGGTGCGCATGATGGGCCGGTTCGCGGTCGAGTTCTGGGTCGGCAAGGAGCTGCTCGATCGGATCCGCTTCGACGTGCCGATGCTCGATCGCGACTCGAAGGATCGACGTCGCGGCCCCTTGCGCGGACCGGACTTCACGAACGTCTCCACGCGCCTCAAGGTGCGCATGGCCGATAGCCCCCGCGCTGCGTTCGTCGCGCTCGTCGACCGCGCCACGGGCGACGTGCAGCGCTTCGCCTGGCCGCCTGACGCCGAGGGCCGGCTCGCCCCGCTCGGCGCGTCGGCGGCGCCTGCGCAGGCCAAGGAGACGGCGTTCGACGCGGGTTCGCCGGGGGATTCCGGGGGTTTTGGGGATGCGGGACCGAGCGACGCGTCGGTGGACGGCCGGTAGGGTTTCTTTTCGGCAGAAGTTCCATGCCGTCCGGGGCTGAGGTAGGCTGCTCGGGCCATGGCAAGCCGTCTGCTCGTTGCCTCCCTCGTGATCTCTTCGCTCGCGCTCGCCGGAACGGCGCTCGGCCAGGGTGCGGCGCCTGCGAAACCCGACGCGGCCAAGCCTGCTGCCAAGCCCGCCGCGGGCGCGGCGGCTCCGACGGCCCCGACGGCGCCGGCAGGCCCGCTCAAGGATCCCCAGAACAAGATGGGGATCAGCCCCTACATGGAGGCGATCAAGAAGGGCGAGGACGCGTTCGTCGCGCGTGATTTCCCGAGCGCGGTGACGGCGTTCCAGGACGCGATCAAGGTCGACTCGACGAAGATGCTCGCCTTCTACCGGCTCGGCGAGGCGCAGCTCGCCTCGGGCAAACCCGAGGAGGCCGAGGCCGTGTGGAGCGCCGCGCTGAACAAGGACGGCCCTGCGGATCTCAAGTCGAAGGTGCTCTTCGTTCTGGCCGACCTGCGCGAGCGTCAACGCAAGCTCGACGTGGGCAAGGAGGCGTGGGCGAAGTACGCCCAGTTCCTCAAGGACCAGGCCGACGCGAAGGGATACGCGGGCACGCCCGAAGAGCGGCAGAAGGTCATCGACCGCCGCGTGAAGGACGAGAAGGACTACGCCGCCGTGAAGGAGCGCATCCAGAAGCGCCAGGCCGAGCGTGAAAAAGAGGCGGAAGAGAACGCCAAGAAGGACAAGCTCAACAAGTAACGACTCGTTGGAGCTCAAAACGAAAGGCCCGCCGGCGTGAAGCCAGCGGGCCTTCGTGTTTTGGTCCGCGTCGGGTCAGCGCTTGTGCGCGATCGGCACGGGGCCCGACTCGGTCCAGCGGTAAAACCCTTCGCCGGACTTCTTGCCGAGCCTGCCTGCGCGCACCATCTGCCGCAGGATCGCGGGCGGCCGGAACTGCTCGCCGATCTCGCGGTGCAGGTGCTCGAGGATCATGAGCCGCACGTCGAGGCCCACGAGATCCGTCAGCTTGAGCGGGCCCATCGGGTGCCGGTAGCCGAGCTCCATCGCCCGATCGATGTCCTCCGCCGAGGCCACGCCGCTCTCCAGCATGCGCATCGCCTCCGCGCCGATCACCACGCCGAGCCGGCTCGTCGCGAACCCGGGCATGTCGTTCACGACGATCGGCGTCTTGCCGATGCGCTTGGCGATCGCGAGGCTCGCCGCGACGACGGCCTCGTCCGTGCCGAGCCCCCGCACCACCTCGAGCAGCTCCATCACGGGCGGCGGGTTGAAGAAGTGCAGGCCGATCGTGCGCGCCGCGGCGGCCGTGCGCGTGCCGATCTCCGTGATCGACAGGCTCGACGTGTTCGTGCCGAGGATCGCGCGCTCCGGCGCGAGCGCCTTCACCTCGCGAAGAAGCCCGACCTTGAGGTCCATCTGCTCGGGCGCGGACTCGATCACGAGGTCCACGTCACGACACGCCTGCGCGAGATCCGACGTGGGCACGAGCGCGCCGATGAGCTCGCTGCGCGCCTCGTTCAGCATCTTGCCCTTCTGCACGAGCCGATCCGTCGCCTGCTTGATCGACTCGATCGCGCGCCCGATCCGCGCCGCATCCACGTCGTAGAGATGCGTCACGTACCCGGCCTGCGCCGTCACCTGCGCGATGCCCTGGCCCATCGTGCCCGCGCCGAGGACCACGACGCGACGCACGTCCGAAGCCTGGATCACCTCGCTCATCGCGGCACCGGCGGCGCGGGCTGCGGCTGCGGCGCGCCGCCCGGCTGCTGCTGCCGCGCGCGGAGCGCCTCGATCTGCTGCTGGATCTGCTTCGCCTGATCCGGCGTGAGCTGACGCAGGCCACCGGAGCCGAGCGGCGCCGGGGTCGGACGCGCCTGCGGGGCCGCAGGCGGCAAGCGCGCGGGCTGCGCTTGCGGCTGCAGCGCTTGCGGCTGCGGCGCGGCTTGCGGCGCGACCTGGGCGGGCGCGCTGTCGGTCTTCGGCTGGGCCTCGTCACCGCTGCCCGCGAGCAGCCACGCGGTGCCCGCGAAGAAGAAGAGCAAGAGCCCCACGATCGGGATCCACGTGGGCGTGCGCGGCTCGTCGGCCGGCAGCTCCTGCACCGGATCGTTGTCGAAGTGGTCGTGATCGTGGGAGGCGTGGTGGCCCGCGGCGTGATCTCCGTGGGCGTCGTGCGCTGCGCTCATGGTGGGGAGGGAATGCCCCACTTCCGGCCCGAAGTCCATGGGAAGCCCCCCGGCCGATGCGCGCTCCAGGGGGCCGGCCCTTTCACGGACCCCAGGGATTGAAGGGCACGTCCGTGACCGGGACCAGGCGAGAGGTGAAGAACACCCGCATCGTCCCGACCTCCGCGCGCGGACCCGTGAGCACGAACGGCACCTTCCGCGTCTCGCCCGCGAGCTTGAGCGTCAGCTCGCCGCGCACCGGGATGTTCTGATCCGCGCCCGACGCGCGGGCGATCTCGACCACGTAGCTGCCCGAAGGCGTGTTCACGAGCCCGAGCGCCTCGGTCCGTGTGCTCGTCACGTCCCGCGCGCTGAGGAGCGCCTTGCCAGGCGAGCCGAGCCACGAGGTGCGGCGGCCTTGCGCGTCGATGAGCCCGATGTCGAGGTCCACGCCACCCGTCCACTCGGCCGAGACCTGGATGTCGCCGGTGAGCACGGACGAGGGCGGGGGGCCGGGCAGCGCGAGGAGTTTGTCGATCGAGGCGCGCACCGACTCGCTCGCGTCGAGCTTGAGCAGGCTCGCGAGCTCCGTCATGCCGAGCGTGTTCGCGCAGCGCACCGCATCCGCGACGAGCTTCGCCTCGCCGGGTGCCATGTCCGCGAGCGCGATGCGGTGCTCGCAGGCGAGGGCGTGGTTGCCCGAGGCCTCGTGCATCTTCGCGAGCCGCGTCTGCGTGGCGCGATCGCCCGGACGAACGTCCGCGAGGCCGCCGAGGATCCGGATCGCGCGCTCCCGATCGCCCTGCCGCGCCGCGAGATCCGCGCGCGCCGTCAGCGCGTCCGGATCGAGCGCGTCGCGCCCGCTCCACTTCGCCGTGAGCTCTTGCGCCTCGCCGAGGCGCCCGGCCGTCGCGTAGAGCGCGAAGAGATCCACGGTCTTGTCGCGGCTGTCGGGCGTGCTCGCGAGCGCGCTCTCGGCAGCGAGGAGCTTCGAGGCGTTCTGCGAGGCGAGCGTGTTCAGCGCCTCGAACGATCCTTTGCGCTCAAAGATTCGACGCATCGGGACGAGGCGCTGCGTCCGGCCCAATCGCCCCCGGCCCGAGCCGAAGCCGTCGTCTCCCCGGCCGCTCCCGCCCCAGCCTTCGCCGCCGAGGGCCCTCGACGCGGGCTTCGGCGCCGGCGCCGCCGTTGCGGTCGCCGCGGGCGCGGCAGGCGGCGGGGGCGCCGCTGCGGCGTCGTCGTTGAACGCATCGAACGGGGCCTCGGCAGCAGGTGCGCTCGCCCCGCCCTTCTTCGACGTTTCAGCGCCCCGCGTGTCGAGCTCGCCAGAGCCCTCGGCCTCTTCCTTCGCCGGGTCGGCGGTCTTCTCCTCGCCCTCGGCGTCCGCGTTCGAGCTTTGCGCGAGCTCCTCGCCCGTGAACGTCGGCGCGACGCGCGTTCGTTCGAGGCCGAACGCGTTCATCATCGCCTCGCTCTCCAGCACGAGCAGCGAGGTGAAGCGGCTCGCGACTGCAAAGCGCTTCGACAGCTCGATCGCCGCGAGCTTGCTCGCCGCGCCGCCCGTGTTCTCGAGCTCCGCGATCTTCGCGGCGGCGTAGAGCCGCGGCACGAACGCGTTGCCCGCGCTCGACGTCGCGAGGATCTTGATCGGGTACGTCTGCTCGAACCGCTCGCTCGCGACGCGGCCGCGCAGCCGGATCGCCCCTTCGATCGCGTCGCCGCTCGACATGCGCGCCACGACGAACGTCTCGCCGCCGGCGCGGATCGGATCGAGCCGCCCGGGCGTGACCTGCGTGAGTCCCGACGGCAGCTCGATCTCCGGATCCCGCAGCGTCACGCCGTACGCCGCCGAGAGCACGTCGAGCGCCGCGGACGAGACCTTCTGCCCGGGCACGTACGGCACCACCACGCCGCCGCCGCCGCGCGCGAGCGCCGCGAGCGAGGTCAGATCCGCGTCGGCGCCCATGGCCACGGCCACGACCGAACCATCGCTGCCCGGCAGCGAGCTACGCACCGCGGCCTCGATGTGCGACGGACGCGTCGGGCCCACGGTCGGCGTGCCGTCGCCGAGGTAGACGATCCTGAGCTCCTTGCCGCCGAGCGCACCTGCCGCGCTCCGCGCCGCGCTCACGGCCGCGGCCATGTCGCTGCCGCCGTCCGGCTCGACGCTCCCGAGGAAGCGCTCCACCTCGCCTGCTGACGCTGCGCCCGGCGGGCTCGGCAAACCGCTGCGGCCGTCCTGCGTCATCGGCCGGCACACTGTGTCGCATGCGAGCAGCACGAACGAGTCGCGCCGATCCATCTCGCGCACGATCGTCGAGGCGAGCCGCGTCGCCCGCGCGAAACGCTCTCCCACCATCGACCGGCTCGTGTCCACGACGATCGCGTGCACGTGCTCCTTCGCCACCTGCCATCGCGGCAGCTTCGGCCGGAGCGCGATCGCCACGTACGGCGACGCATCGAACGCGATGGCGCGCGCCGCCGCGGCCGCGTCCTTCTCCTCCGTCGTCTTCGCCTTCGTCGCCGCCGGCCCGTCCTTCGGCTCCTCCGGCAGCGGTGCGCTCGCGGGCTCCATCCGGTACGCCCACGCCGTCGCCTCGCGATCCCGATCGGGGAGCGCGTACTCGACCGTCAGATCACCGGCCGGAATGAACCCCGTCGCGTTCATCGTGCGTCGCTCGGCCGACGCGTCGCCGCCCGAGGGCGAGAGCTCGTAGCCGCGCGTCTGCACGCCGAACTCCTTGTCGTGACCGAGCACCTGCAGGTCGAGGTCGAACGCGTCGATCTTCGTCGTCCCGCTCGGATCGTGCGCGAGCGGATAGGT
This sequence comes from Polyangium jinanense, assembly GCF_028435265.1. Classification (GTDB taxonomy): domain Bacteria; phylum Myxococcota_A; class Polyangia; order Polyangiales; family Polyangiaceae; genus Polyangium; species Polyangium jinanense. Next base: position 265,166 of record NZ_JAGTJK010000010.1, read on the forward strand.
GAAGCGCCGGACGCCAGCCGCCTGGTCCACGGTCTGCGTGTACGTCAGCACCACGCGACGCGAGCCACGCTTCGGGATCGGAAAAATTTTGAGCTCAAAACGACCGCCTCGCTGCCACTCGAGCAGCGCCGGATCGCGCCACGGCCCGGGCACCCAGATGATCTCCTCCCGCGGCTTCGGCGTCTTCGGCGCCGCGTTCTGGATGACGCCGCGCCAGATCGCCGCGCCCTTGTCGCGGTCGACGAACGCGCCCTCCATCATCTTGCCGTCCACCTCCAGCGCGAGTTTTTCGATCTGCGCGCCCGGTGGCAGCGGGAACCGGAAGATGCCTTCGAGCTCCTCGTCCGTGTCGTTCGTGAACGTCTCGTCGACCTCGGTCCGCGCCACGACGTCCACGATGCGCACCTTCACCGAGTGCTTCGCGAGCCGCACCGCGTGGTCCTTCTCCTTGGTTTGTCCCGGCTTACGCGCCCGGAGCTCCCCGAGACCGCGCAGCACCGGCGCGTCGAGCTCCTCCGGCGATCGATCGCTCCATTCGAGCGAGTCCGCGACGCTCGACGAGCTTGCCACGAGCGGCTCGCGGCCCTTCTCGATCGTTGCCTCCTCGCCCGCGCGCACGGCGACCGGCTTGCCCGACGCCGCCGAACGCACGAGGACCACGCCCCGCGCAACCTCGACGCTCGCGCGGCCCTTGCTGGCCGTCATGACGAGCTTCGTGCCGACCACCTCGACCTCGCCGTCATCGACGCTGATCTTCGCCGACGGCCCGTGCTTCAGGCTCGCCACGTCCGCGACGATCGTCCCAAAGGCGAGCTTCGCCTGACGCACCTTGCCGCCCTCGAGCGAGACCGACGAGCCTCGATCGATCGCGAGCTGCGAGCCATCCGCGAGCGACACGTACGCCCGCGTGCGCGCGTCCGTGCGCAGCGTCGTGTCGCTCTTCCACGCCCATCCCGGCTTGACCGGCTTGCACGCGCCGCTCGCATCACACGCTTCGAGCCCGCCTTCCTTGTCGGCGGACGCGCGCGAGATCGAGTCGATCTTCCCCGACCACGCGGCTTCGAACGTCAGCTCCTCCGGCCCTTGTTTTTGGCCTTTCAGGTAGAACCCGGCGGCGGCCGCCGCGGCCATCGCGCCGAGAAGCCCTGCGACGAACTTCGGGCGGCGAAAGAGCGAGACGACCTTGCCCCCCTCGCTCCCCTTCGTCGTCCGCGGCGGCGCCGTGCGCGCGGCTCCCATCGTCCCGCTTTTCGCCTCGGGCTCGCGCGAGCGCGACGTTTCACGCTCGGTGATCGCCTGCGCGGGCTGCGCCGCCTTGACCTCGTCGCTCACCGCCTCCGAAGGCTGCGTCGAACCGAGTCCGTTCTCCGAAACTTTGGACACCAACGTGTTCGTCCGCGCCGGCGGGGGCTCGGTCGCGACCTCCGTCTTCGCCGTCGCGATGTCCGTCACCCTCGGCTCGGAGACCCGATCCTCGGCAACCACGCTCTTCGCCGTGCGCGGCGCCGACACCGCGGCCTCGACGCTCTTCGGCGCCACGCCGGCCGGCGGCTTCAGGTTCTCCACGTCGAGCCGCGCGAGCACCTTCTCCGCAAAACCCGCGTCCACGCGAAAGTCTCCGCCCGCGTGCCCCACGAACTCCGCTGCGCGCTCCGCGTCGTACCGGAGGTCCCGGCACGCGTCGCAGTCGGCGATGTGCTCGAACAACTCCTTCGGCGCCGAACCATCCAGCACCTCGGCGATTCGCTCCTCGACCTCGCGGCAGAGCCCACCCACGTTCGTCTCGCTCGTGCTCATCGCTTCACTCCTCGCCGATCTCCGCCCGCATCTTCCCGAGCGCGCGGCTCACGCGTTTCCGCGCCGCCGCCTCGTCGATCCCGCACGCCTGGGCCACCTCTCGGAAGCTGAGCCCCGCGTCGTACCGAAGCACCAGGGCCTCCCGCTCGCTCGGCTTGAGCTTCGAGAGCGCCTCGCGCGCGCGTGACGCTCTCTCCTTCTCCAGCGCGAGCTCGCCCGCGTCCGCCCGTCCCGACGACGTGTCGTGCACCAGCCGGAGCCGCGCCTTCTGCCGCGCCTGCGTCTCGGAGAACCGACCGCAAATGCGACGCGCGATCCCGAACAGGAACGCTCTCACGCTTCCTTCCGCTCGGTACGTCGGGAACGCGTCGTACGCGGCCAGCAAGGTCTCTTGCACGAGCTCCTCGCTGTCCGCCTGCGAGCCCGTGAAGGCCATGCAAAGCCGACCGATCGGCGCTGCATAAACCCGGGCGCACCGCGCGAGCGCCTCGCGATGGTTGCCCGCCGCGAGGAGCTCCTCGATGTCGCGCGCCTCCTCGGCGTGCGATCGGCCTTCCTTCATCTCTGCACGTGCCAGACCCGGGGCCATGGTTGCCTCTTCGCCTGCCATGTTGCTCGGAGCTCCTCTTTTGTGACCGCGACCGAAGCGATCCCCCCAAATCCCCGTCCAACGACTTGCGTGGACCCGAGGCGCTCCGCCCCTCGCCGTGGTAGGATCGATCGAGATCGCCGGCCCCTGCCGGCGACCCGGCCGCCCACGGCGCGACCTTTGCAGCGCCCCCGTCCACGCTACATCATCGCGCGAGCGCCGATCTCGCCGACGAGCTTCGAGGAGCGCCTCCCATGACGAATTTCCCCGCCTCGCCCGAAAAGTCCCCCGCGTTCGGTCACACCTCCGGCGTGAAGAATCTTCAACGCTGGTCGATCGCGGGCAGCCTCGCCGTCCTCGCGCTCATGGCCCCGACCGCGGTCTTCGCCCAAGCGGCGCCCGCGGTCGCGCCGGCCGATGTCGCCGCCCCGCCGGTCGCACGGCCTCAGCCGAACGCGCCGCCCCGTCGCATCGCGCCGCCGCCGCAACTGCCCGCGCTGCAAGCCGCTCCGCCCGCCGCGATCCCTCCCGCGCCCGCCGCGGATCCCAACGCGCCCGCGGATCCCAACGCGAAGAAAGAACCCTCCGTCGAGGAGAAGGCGCTCCGCGGTGTCGTCGCGATCGAACGCGCCGGTCAGCCCCTTTCGCTCGGCGCTGCGCTCGCGGGGGATGGCCGCATCCTCGCCGCGCTCTCGCCGCTCGGCTCGGGTAACGACCTCGAAGCGCGCTTCGCCGACGGCTCCGTCGTTCGCGTCAAGCTCGGCCACCACGACCGCACCTGGGACCTCGCGCTCCTCGTCCCGCAGTCGGGCCGCTGGACCGAAGGGCTCGTCGCCTCCACGCGTGATCCGCTCCGCACCGACGCGACCATCCGCAGCTTCGCGATGGGCGCCAAGGGCAAACCTTCGGTCTCGCAGATGGTGATCCGCGGCCGGAAAAACCTCCTCGGCGCCGACGACGCCACGCTCGCGAACGCCTTCGAGCTCGGCTCGCGCATCTCGCCGCTCGACCTCGGCGCGCCGATCGTCGACGAGGACGGGCGCGTCGTCGCCCTGCTCGGCCGCGGCTGCTCCCCGAACGAGGGTCGCCCCTGCACCCCCGTCGCGTTCGGCATCCCGATCAACGCGATCCGCTCCTTCCTGCGCACGGTCCCGCCGACCGCGGTCCCGCCCGCGGCTTGGCTCGGCATCCAGGGTTCGTCCGAGGTCGGAACGTTCGCCAAGGGCGTCCGTGTGCAGAGCATCCACCCGGACAGCCCCGCGGCCGAGGCCAAGCTCAAGGGCGGCGATCCCTCCGTCAGCGACATGATCGTCGCCGTCGACGGCGTGCCCGTGACGAGCCCCGAGCAGCTCGCGGAGGTCATCCGGACGCACGCGGTCGGCGAGAAGGTGCCGCTCACGGTGTTTGGCCAGGGCAAGTATCGTCAGGTGACGGTCGCGCTTCGTCAGGCGCCCGATCCGCGCGCCGCACCCAAGGCGCCGCCTGCGCATCCGGCCGAGTTGCCGACGCTCGGCGATGCGCCTCCCCCCACGCAAGCCCGTCCCAGAGCGGACGTGCTCGACCGCAGGAGGTAAGATCGATCCCATCTGATCCCGTGGAAACGAACTCGCGACGACCCACTCGCGGGATCTCGTTGACACCCCGCCGAACGATCCCGACCATGACGAGCGCGGCTCTCGGCTACCCATCGGTACCGAGAAAAGGCGAGCCGCTCCGTCCCCCACATTCGGTGAACCGTGGCTCAACAGCTCCGCATCGAGGTTGCCGGCGAGACGAACGTCGGCCGCAAGCGTAATCACAACGAAGACAACTTCGCGATCATGGCGGAGTACGGCCTCTTCATCGTGGCCGACGGCATGGGTGGTCATGCATCGGGCGAGGTCGCCTCGAAGATGGCCGTCGACGCGATGCAAGAATTCTTCGCGCAGACGCAAGAGGATCCCGAGCGCACGTGGCCCTACAAGATGGACCGCACGAAGGGCTACGAGGAGAACCGCCTCATCACGGGCATCAAGCTCGCGAACCTGCGCATCTACGAAACCGCGCAGCGCGAGTCGAAGAAGCGCGGCATGGGGACGACGTTCGTCGGCATCTTCACGGCGAACGACGGCGTGTACATCGCGCACGTCGGTGACAGCCGCGTCTACCGGCATCGCGACGGCAAGCTCGAGTGCCTCACCGAGGACCACTCGTTGCTCAACGACTACATCAAGATGAAGCGCCTCACGCCCGAGGAGATCGCGAACTTCCCGCACAAGAACGTCATCGTGCGCGCGCTCGGGATGAAGGAGACCGTCAAGGTCGACACGCGCTTCGAGGTGCCCGCCGTCAACGACACCTACCTGCTCTGCTCCGACGGCCTCTCCGGCCCCGTGAGCGACCCCGAGATCGCCGACATCCTCTCGCGCCACGGCGACATCAAGACCGCGACCGCGAAGCTCATCGAGCGCGCCAACGAGAACGGCGGACCCGACAACGTCACGTGCGTCCTCGTCCGCTGGACGCTCTGATCCAAGGCGAACACCGACCCGCGTTCACGCGCCGCACCCACGGCGCGTGATGCGTTTTGTGCGCGCGACGCGCGCGGCGATCACTTGCCCGTCGAGAGCATGATCGCCGCGACGATGGCGAAGCCGATCAGCGCGAACAGAACGCCGCCGAGCAGGAAGGGCCACACACGGCGCGGCGCATGCTGCGGCGCGAGGTCGGTCGCGAGGGGCTGCATGCCGGTTTGCTGCGGCCACGGGGCCTGCTGCGCCGGCATGCTCATCGGTTGCTGCCCATAGGATCGCGAGGCCTCCGGGTACGTCGCGTTCGGCATCGGCGCGCCGTAGCTCGGCGACGCGGGCACGGGCGGTTGCACCGCGCCGTACGTGCCCGAGCTCGACAGACCCGGGTAACTGTTGGAGGTCGAACCATATCCCGAGGGGCTTGGCCGCGCCGCGCTCGATCCCGACGGCTGCGGCAGCGGCGGCCACTGCGGGGCCCCTCCGGTCTGGTTCGGCATGAGCCGCGCGATCGGCATTGCCAGCGTCGCGGCCGCGTCGTCGGTCGTGTTCTCCGCCTCGATCGGCGGAGGCTCGGGGCGACGGATGTGCGACTCCTGGCGCGTCACGTCGTAGGGAATCGTCCCGCGCGGCCCGCCGCTCAAGGACGCCGACGCATGCGAAGGCGTGCGCGACATCGACACCCCCGTCTGCGGCGCGGGCATCGTGTGTGCGGTCCCGAGCGTGTTCGGCTGCGCGTACGGCACGCCCGACGAACGCGGGCTCAGTTCGCGCCACGCGGCGAGCGCCTCCGTCGCTGTCTGGAACCGCTGGTCCGGATCACGCGCGAGCCCGCGTGCGACGAACGCTTCGAGCCGTGGATCGATGGGGCCATCCATCGCGTCGCCGATCCTGCGCGGCGGCGCCTTCGCCTTCATCTCCACCATCACGAGCACGTTCTTCGCGAGGTAGGGGAGCTGTCCCGTGAGCGACTGGTAGATCATCGTCGTGCACGCGTAGATGTCCGCGCGCTCGTCGACCATCTTTGCCTTGCCGATCTGCTCGGGCGGCATGAACGAGAACGTTCCGAGGCTCTGGCCCATCTCGGTGAGCGTCTCGCCCTCCAACTCCTTCGGCAGCTTCGAGATGCCGAAGTCGAGGATCTTTACCCGCGTGGAGCCATCCGGACGGCGTTCGAGGAAGACGTTCGAGGGCTTGAGGTCGCGGTGGATGATCTTCACGCGGTGCGCGTCCGCGAGGCCCATCCAGACCTGTTCGAGGATGAAGTAGAGCTCGTCGAAGTGGATCGGCCCGGTGCGCTTCAGCCGATCGATGAGGCTCTCGCCTTCGAGCAGCTCGAAGACGAGCACGATGCCGAAGTTCGCGTCCTCCTCGACGTCGAGGACCTGCGTGACGTAGTCGCTGTTGATCGAGCCCGCCGCGCGCGCCTCGCGCCGGAAGCGCTCGACGGCCGAGTGCTTCGCCTTCACGTCGGCGTGCAGCACCTTGATCGCCACCTGGCGCCCGGTGCGCGTGTTCTCCGCGGCGAACACCTCGCCCATCCCGCCGCGCCCGAGCGGGCGGATCACGCGGTAGCGATTCGCGATGATGGTGCCGGCTTCGATCTCCAAACGTGCGCCTCGTCCCTTCGGACTAGAACGTCCCGACGGCCATCATGCCGCCGCCCTGCGGTGTGGCCCATGGAGCGAAGGCAAACGACTCCTTCGGCGGCTCGGTCGGCTTCTTCTCGGGCCGCATGACGAAGAGGACCGTCGCCGCCACCGCGCCCGCCGCGGCCAAGCCGAAGCACACGTCCGCGACCGTGTTCAGCGTGACGACCTTCGAACGCATGTCCTCGAGGACCACGAGCTCCGATGCGGTGTTCGCCTTCCCGTTCGACGCGTCGAAGTCGGCTTTCGCGCCCGTCGCGAGCACGCCTCCGACCACCGCGCCCGCGATGCCCGCGGCGATCGCCGCGCCGCCCACGATGAACACCGTCATCGGCACGGGACGCGAGGGCTGCTCGGCGGGTTTGTCCTCGCCGCCGCTCTGGAAGTCCTTCTCGGTAAAACCCTCGGCCGTCACGGGTTTGCCCTTGTCGAACTCGAACTCGCGCTCGAACTTGCCGCCGTTCGGGATGTCGACCTTCCAGATCTGATCGGGCGCGCCGTCGACGCTGGCCTTGAACTCGTGCGAGCCGGGGTGGATGCCGATGCGCGTGTCCGTGAGGCCGATCGTGTAGCGGTTCGTGATCGGAAAGCCGCGCGCCGGCGTGCGCACGTCCGTGATCGTCACGCCCGGACGATCGGACTTCAGCGTCACCCACGCGACCACGGACCGCAGCGCCTTGAGGTCCGTCTCCATCTGCTGCTTGTCCGCGGGGTCGAGCTGATCGCCCTTCGCTTCGAGGAATTTGTCGAGCAGAGAGATCGCCTCGCCGTCGCGCTCGAGCTCCATCGCGCAGAGGCCCATGCCCTTGACCGCGTTCATCGAGCCCGAGAGCTCGTAGGCCTTCTTGAACTCGCGATACGCCTCCTCGCACTTGTGCCCGGAGGGATCGTTGTAGAAGGCCGCGCCCGCCTCCATGTGCTTCTTCGCTTCGACGAGCTTCGGATCCTCGGGCGCTGCGGGCTCGGCCGGGGGCTTCTTGCCGGCGCCTTTGCCCTGCGCGAGGGCCGGGCACGCAGCGGCGAGCATGGCGAGAGCCGTGATCGCGGAGAACGTACGCGTCAGCGCGGACCGCATGCCCCAAAGGGTACCGCGGGTCGTGCTGGATCGGAAAGAGAACCGCAGGGGTTCGGGGCGTAGCTCCGCTCGCGGAGCGAGAGCCCCGAGCGTCGAACGACGCGGTTCGAGGGGGGCGTCTTACTCCTCGTTGGAGCGGAGCTTGGCGAGCACGCTGAGGTCTTCGAGGGTCGAGGTGTCGCCGGTGGTCTCGCGCCCCGTGGCCACATCCTTCAAGAGGCGCCGCATGATCTTGCCGCTTCTCGTCTTCGGCAGCGCGTCGGCGAAGCGGACCTGATCGGGTCGGGCGAACTTGCCGATCTCTTGGCCGACGTGGTTCGCGAGCTTCGTCGCGAGCTCGGGACTCGCCGTAAATCCGGGGCGAAGCGACACGAAGACCACGAGCGCTTGGCCCTTGAGGTCGTCCGGCCGACCGACCGCGGCCGCCTCGGCGACGGCTGGGTGCGAGACGAGCGTGCTCTCGATCTCCGCGGTGCCGATGCGATGACCCGCAACGTTCAGGACATCGTCGATGCGGCCGACGACCCAGTAGTAGCCGTCCGCGTCGCGGCGCGCGCCATCGCCCGTGAAGTAACAGCCCTCGACATCGCTGAAGTACTGCTTGCGGAAGCGCTCGTCGTCGCCCCACACGGTGCGCAAGATCGAGGGCCACGGGCGCCGGAGGACGAGCATGCCGCCCTCGTTCGCCCCGACGCTCGTGCCGTCCTTGGTCACGACGTCCGGCACCACGCCGAACATGGGCAAACCCGTCGATCCGGGCTTCGCCGACGCGGCGCCGGGCAAGGTCGTCATGAGGATCGAGCCCGTCTCCGTTTGCCACCACGTGTCGACGATGGGGCAACGCTCGCCGCCGATGTTCTTGTGGTACCAGATCCACGCCTCGGGATTGATCGGCTCGCCGACGGAGCCGAGCAGGCGCAGGCTCGAAAGATCACTCTTCTTCGGCCAGTCGTCGCCCTGGCGCATGAAGGCGCGGATCGCGGTCGGCGCGGTGTAGAGGATGGTCACGCCGTGCCGCTCGATGAGGCGCCAGAAGCGGCCCCAGTCGGGGAAGTTCGGCGCGCCTTCGTAGAGCAGGCACGTCGCGCCGTTCGAGAGCGGGCCGTAGACGATGTAGCTGTGCCCGGTCACCCAACCGACGTCGGCCGTGCACCAGTAGACGTCGTCGTCACGCAGGTCGAAGACGTACTTCGTGGTGACGTGCGCGCCGACGAGATAACCCGCGGTCGTGTGCAGCACGCCCTTGGGTTTGCCCGTGGAGCCCGAGGTGTAGAGGATGAACAGCGGGTGCTCGGCGTCGACGATCGTGGCCTCGCGACGCGCGTGGCCGTTCGGATCGACGATCTCGTGCCACCACACGTCGCGTCCCTCGGTCATCTGCACGGGACACTTCTCGCTGCCGAGGTGACGCAGCACGACGGTCTTCTGCACGCTCGCCGATTGCGGCTGCGCGAGCGCCTTGTCGACGGTCGACTTCAGCTCGAGCACGTTGCCGCGCCGGTAGCCGCCGTCCTGCGTGATGACGACCTTCGCCTGGCTGTCGTGCACGCGGTCGCGGATCGCGTCCGCCGCGAAGCCGCCGAAGATCACGGTGTGCACCGCGCCGAGCCGCGCACACGCGAGCATCGCCACCACGACCTCGGGCACCATGCCCATGTAGATCGCCACGCGGTCGCCCTTCTCCACGCCGAGCTTCGCGAGCGCGTCGGCGAAGAGCACGGTGTCGCGGTAGAGCTGCGCGTACGTCAGCGTGCGCGTCTCGCCGTACTCGCCTTCCCAGATGATCGCCGCCTTGTTCCGCGTCGGCGTCGACATGTGCCGATCGAGGCAGCTCTCCGAGACGTTGAGCGTCGCGCCCTCGAACCACTTCGCGTGCGGGAGGTTCCACTCGACCGTCTGCGTCCACGGCGTGCGGAACACGAGGTCCTTCGCCTCGCGACGCCAGAACGTGTCCGGATCGTCGAGGCTCTCGCGGTAGAGCGCGTCGTAGGCCTCGCGCGATTTGATGCGCGCGCGCGCGGCAAACTCGGCCGGCGGATCGAACCTACGCGTCTCCTTCAGCAGGCTTTCGATGGCTTCCTTCGACATGGGCCCTCCCAAGGCGGACGCGGAGGATACCGCTCCGGAAGAACATCGTCACCAGCCGCCGAGACCGACGCGCGCTCCGAGGCCCAGGGTCACGCGGGGGTCGGCGAGCTCGACGTCGGCGGTGTCGGTCCCGCCGAGCAGGAGCGTCTGCTGCGCGGCGAGACCGACCAGGACGCCGCTCCAGTCGAGCTCGACG
>NZ_JAGTJK010000100.1:0-19724 GCF_028435265.1 Polyangium jinanense
CTGCGCATCGCGCAGTTCTTCCACCCTCGGTCCAGGCCGTGCCTGGTCCGGGTCGAGGGGCGGACAGCCCCCGCGGGGTCCGGGGCAGCGCCCCGGCGAGGCGCCCCCGGATGCTGCCGTTTACAAGACAGCGCGGCCGATCGCGACGTGTGTGCGGAAATCGACACGTTTTGGAAGGCCAAACCAGCCGAACCCGGTGGGCTCGCCGTGCGGCTCGTCGAGGTACAGCAGCATGGTGCCATAACCGAAGCCGGAGAGCTTACGCCCCGCGCGCGTATCATCGCCGTGTGGAATCGACGTCGCGTCGGCGATACGGACCAGGTAGCGGTGGCCGGCCCGGTCGAGCCGCTGCGGCGGTGCGACCACGAAGGCGACATGCCCCGTATTCTGCGACATGACGGTGGCTGGTTTACGCCACGCGATGATGTCGCCGGGGCGGACGTCGGCCATACGCGCCACGCGCAGCCATGGGCCGCGCGAATGGTTTTTCGGCGCGGCAGTGATCACATCATGGTAGTCGCGGGCAACCGGGCGACCACGCCCGTTGTGCCGCATCACGGCGGCGTGGGCTGCAGGTGCCGCTCGGGAGAGCACCCACGCGGCCATGCCAGAGCAGTCGAACTCGTAGCGCCCCGCGCGCTCGTCGACACGCGTAACGTGTACGTAACGTGTGGTCCGTACGCGCTGCTCGATCCGGTGGATCACCTCCATCACCGGCTGCTTGGCGCGGGCGGGAGGGTGGGCGTTCTGGGCGAGAGCGGAGGAAGCTGCTGTCCCGGCCACTGCCGCGGCGAGCACTGCGATCGCGGCCAACGTACCTCGAACATTCATGGCGGGCGACGATAGTACCGCTCGGTCACACGGGTCACGTTTCTGGCAGTGGCTCGTCTGGCACGTCCTCGCGAACCCGCACATGAGTTACGATGGAGACCGACCGGGAGGCCATGGTGAACCACGACATCGCCCAGGAGCTGAACGAGCTATGCGGAACGCTCGCGGCGTCGCTCCGGCGGCCGTCGGGCCGGGTGGAAACGAGCTTCGGCTCCTTCGTGTGCGTCGATGCTCCACCGCACATCTCTGTGGTGCCGAGCAGCGGCCGGCCCGTGTTCGTACCGCGGCGGCTCGATCCGCTCTTCGTTCCGTCGAAGGCACTCATGGATGCGGTCACGCTCGATGCTGTCGACGATGCATCGGCGCCCCGCTCGGCCGAGGAGGAAGAGGCTACGAGGGGAGGCCAGACCGTTTCATGTCCCAAGCTTCACGCGCATCTCGTCGCCTCGCTCTCGAGCAGGAATGTCGTCAAGTTGTCCGGGCTCGGAGAACTTCGCATCGAGAAGAAGGGGGGAAAGCGACGCCTCTCGTTCAAGCCGAGCACGGTGCTCAAGGGCGCGTTGCGTGGAGAGCCCACGGAGCCCGTTCCCCTCGAGAGAAACCATCCCTTGGAGCTTCTGGTTGCTCGCGCCCTCGACCACGCGATGGCGGCCTCCGATCCGTCGGCGCAAACGTATCCGTTCGTGATGTATGAGGCCCCCGGTGTTTCCGATATCGCGCTCGTTCGGTTCCTCGAGCTCGAAGGCGAGTACGAGCGTCTCGTCGACCATGCGCGCGTGTTCGTCCGCACCCTCGACGCGGTTCGATACGCCCTTACCTACAACGCCGAGCTTCGGCGCAACTACGGCCTTCCGTACGATGCTGTGATCGTCGAAGTCGCGGAACGCGAAGACGCGTTTGCTCGCGTCCTCTCGCGTCGGTACGGCACGACCGGCGCCGGTCCGGTCCCGACGGACGTCGAGCTCATCGGCGCGACCGAGAACTTGCTCGCAGCGAACGTTCGATAGGGGTCTCATCGCGAGGCGTCGCGCCGGGGCGCTGCCCCGGGCCCCGCGGGGGCTGTTCGCCCCTCGACCCGAACCAGGGCAAGCCCTGGACCATTTGGGGAAGAACTGCGCGATGCGCAGTTCTTCCCACAGGCCCGTGGCAAGACCAGGAACGGCGTTGCCAGTCACGGCGGTCTTGGTTGGCAAGGTCGTCGCCGGTCTTGCCTCGGCCCGTTCGATGACCTGCGCATCGCGCAGGTCATCGACCCCGAGTCCAGCGCTTGCGCTGGTCCGGGTCCAGGGGCGGACAGCCCCGGTGGGGTCTGGGGCAAAGCCCCAGCGCAACGCCGCCGCCGCTCCCTCAGTGCGCCACGTGCCCGAACGCAAACGCGAGCATGTCGACCCCTTGCTCCACGCGGCTCTTCACCATATCGGCGCCGCCATGCCCCGCGTGCTTCTCCACGCGCATCAGCACCGGCTGATCCCCCGCCTGCGCCGCTTGCAAGGCCGCCGTCGTCTTCCACGCGTGCAGCGGATGCACGCGATCATCCGCGTCCGCCGATAGCATCAAGAATGCCGGGTACTTCGTCCCGGGCTTCACGTTGTGGTACGGCGAATACGCGAACAGCGCTTTGAACAGCGCCTCCTCCTTGGGGGAGCCATACTCGGCGACCCACGTCTTCCCGTCGCCGAACAGCGGGTAGCGGATCATGTCGAGCACCGGCACCGCGCACAGCACCGCGCTGAACAGGTCCGGCCGCTGGTTCGCCACCGCGCCCACGAGCAGCCCGCCGTTCGAGCCGCCGTATGCGACCAGCCGATCCGTCGACGTCAGCTTCTCCTTCACCAGCCACTCGGCTGCGGCGATGAAATCGTCGAACACGTTCTGCTTCTTCGTCAGCATCCCGCCGCGGTGCCATTCCTCGCCGTATTCCGCGCCGCCACGCAGATTCGGCACGGCAAGGCCGCCGCCATTCTCCAGCCACGTGTAGTACATCGGCGAGAACGCCGGCGTCTTGCTGATGTTGAAGCCGCCGTAGCCCGTCAGGAGGAACGGCGTCGTCCCGTTCTTCGGGGCGTCCTTCTTGCGGACGACGAACATCGAGACCTGCGTGCCGTCCTTCGACGGGTAGAAGACCTGCTCGATCGCGTACGGGGCCGGATCGACCGGCGCCTTGAGCGCGTACCAGAGCTTGCTCTCGCCCGTCTTCACGCTCGCCTCGAAGATCGACGTCGGATACGTGAACGACGTGAACACGTAGTGGGCGCGATCCTCGTCCGGCTCGCCGAAGAGACCACTCGTCGTGCCGATGCCCGGCATCTTGATCGCGTGCACCTTCTTGCCCGCCGTCGTCCAGACCTCGAGCTCGCTCGACGCCTTGCGCAGGTAGGTGAGCGCGAGGTGCCCGCCGACGATCTCCGCCGATTCGAGCACCGCGTCCTTCGATTCGGGCACGATCTCCTTCCACTGCTCACGGGCCGGTTTGGCCGGATCGATCGCGTACACGCGGCCGCGCGGCGAGCCTTCCGTGGTGCGGAGGTAAATCACGTCCTTGTGGGCGAAGGCGCTCATCGAGCCCTCGTAGCCCTTCACGAGATCGACCCACGCCGCGCCCTTCTTGCGCAGGTCGAGGAACTTGATCCCGTTCACGTTGCCGCCGTGCAGGACGTTCACCACGAGGAAATGGCCGTCCCGTGAGAGCTGCGCGTCGAGCTCGGTCTCGGGATCGCCGTTCTTCGGCAGCACGAGCGTGTCCGTGTCCGCCTTCTTGCCGAGCTGATGGAAGCGCACCTCGGAGTAGCCGGGCAGCTCGGAGGCCGGGATCTTCGGATCGACCGGGACCGACACGTAGTAAAAACCGTCGCTCTTCGGGGTCCAGAGCGGGACGGCGTACTCGGCGCCGGCGATCACGTCGATCGCGCTGTCCTTGCCCGTCGTCACGTCGCGCAGGCGCATCTGGCCCGCGTCCGCGTTGTTCGGGTGCACGATGTACGCGACCCATTTGCCGTCGTACGAGGGGACCCACGTGCCGAGCGAGGCCGAGCCATCGGCGCTGAGCGAGGCGACGTCGATCAAGACCTTCTGCTCACCCTTCTCGCCCTCGCGCCAGTAGATCGTCTTCTTCTCCTTGTCCGCGGGCTTGTGCGACCAGAACGAACGTTTCCCGCGCTGGATCGGCGGGCTCATGTATTCGAGGTACGAGAGGGCGCGGAGCTTCTCGGCGAACGCCTCGCGCTTCGGCATCTTCGCGAGCTCGGCGCGCGCGAGGTCATCCTGCGCCTTCACCCACGCTTGCACCTCGGGCGAACGTTCGTCCTCGAGCCACCGGTAAGGATCGGCGACCTTGACGCCGAAGAACGTGTCCGACGCGTCGATTTTCCGTGTCGCGGGGTAGGGGAACGCGGCCTTTTTCGCAGGCGCGTCGGGTTTGACCTCGGCGGTTTCCGTCGTCTTCGCGGGCGGGGGCGGGGGAGCGTCGCCACCTCCCTCGGGCGGGGCCGGAGGCGCGCCGGCGCAGGCGGCGAGGAGCACGGGCAGGACGGCGAGCGAGGAGGTGCGCGGGAGCTTCATCGGCGCGCATGATGCTCATGCGTCGTGAGGGTTTTCAAGGGCCCGATCCCGTGGCAGACTCGCTCCAGGTTTTCCGTCGAGGGAGGTGCTCGTGCGAACGTGGCTGTTTTCTCTCTTCGCGCTCGTGGTTCCTCTGGGGTGTGCGGCTCCGCCGAACTTCCCCTCGCAAGAGGAGCTTTACGACGAACCCCGGGATTACAATCGCTTCGCGGTCTTCAGCCAAGGACGCGAGGTGATAGGCGGCCAGGTGAACCCGGGCGGCGTGCTCGGGCTCGACGTGAACCTCGGCCGCTACACCGATCCGGACGATCACGCGCTCCGCGGGCGCGTCTACGGGCGACTCGTCGACATGCGCGTCGAGGGCGATCGCGTGAGCGGACTCGCGTCGTCGCTCCCGTTCGAGCTCACGGTCAAGCGCGAGCCGCGCTTGGTCACGGCGCGCGGGCTCGTCTACGGCAGGAACGTCGAGGTCGCGATGAGCGACGAGCGCGCGCACGTGGTGCTCGATCGTTGTGAGCTCGACCTCGGGCGCCGCGGGCAGGTGTACGTGGGGAAGAAGCGTTGTGACGGGCGCTGGCAGCCGGAGGAGGTCGAGCTCCAGGTCGGCCACGGGTTCGCCTCTTGGAGCGATGCCGAGCGCCTTTCCGCGCTCTCCCTGATGCTCTTCGTCGACTGATCGCGGTCCTTCACGATCGCCTTGACGAACGGCGCCTTCCGGGACTCTACTCTGCCCCGACCATGAAAGGCACTTCGCTCGTCTACAGCTCGCACGACCGATCCGACCTGATCCACGATCACTTCATCGTGCAGCGCGCGCTGCGCGGCGAGAACAACCGGCGGATCCTGTTCCTCCCGATGTCCGAGACCCCGCAGAACGGGAGCGAGTACGAACGTCAGGAGTTCGCCTGGGGCAACTTCCGCTACTTCTTCAGCTTCTACGATCGCTTCGGCCTCGAGTACCTGCCTTTCTACTGGAACAGCGGGCTGCGCGCCGAGGACGTCGAGACGTTCTGGCATTCCTTGTGGACGTCGGAGGTCGTGATCCTCGGCGGCGGTCACAGCGTGACGGGCCTGCACCGCTACAAGGAGCTCGGGGCGCGCTTCAGCGGCGAGCCCGGCAAGTTCGGGCGGATCCTGCACGAGCGCAAGGCGCGCGGCCTGCTCACGGTAGGCTTCTCGGCGGGCGCCGATCAGCTCTGCGAGCACATCTTCCGGCGCACGTACGACGACTACACGGACACGAAGGGTTTTGGCTTGGTGCGCAAGTCGATGATCACGCTGCACCATGACTCGAGCCGCAACGGCGACCTCTGGGACGCGGCCCGGCGCTTCGGGGACTACCGTGTCTTCGGGCTGCCGAACGACGCGGGCCTGAACGTCGACTGGGGCGTGCTCCCCTCGGGCAACATCTGGCAGATCTACGAGTTCGTCGTGGACCGGACGTGGGACATCCCGTCGGATCAGTTCCACATCCGCACGCGCCAAGGCGCGCTCATCGATCACTTCGATCCGTACGGCCGGCACTGGGCCTTCGACAACGGCGATCACCTCGTGCGGATCCAGTCGCCCGACGGCCGCTTCGACGAGTCGTGGATGACGGCGGGCGGCTCGCTCCTGCACTACGGGACGCGTGCGCCGAGCCGGTACTCGAGCATCTCGGAGATCCTCGCCTCGCATTGACCCGGACTGTCCTCTCGCTCCTCTGCGCGCTTGCGGCCGGCTGCGGCGGCCCGAAGGCCGAGGCCGTGCCCGACGCGGGCGCAGAGGCAGGAGCGGACGCGGACGCGGCAGCGGATGCAGCAGCGGACGCGGATGCGGCAGCGGTAGCCGCAGCGGCAGCAGCAGCGGACACGGACACCGAGCCGCCCCGCCTCGGATCGATCGGCGTCGCCACCGTCATCTACCAGGATCGCTCCCGAAAGCGCCGGATCGGCGACGTTCGTCCGGGGACGAGCGTCATCCTCCAGAGCGACGAGCCCGTGGAGGTGCCGCCTTCGCAGCTCGGCGGCTGCAAGAGCGGCCGCTTTTATCCCGTCGCGCCTCGCGGGTTCATCTGCGAGGACGAGACCATCACCCGCAACCTCGACGATCCCCGCTTCCGCGCGCTCGCGCTCGCCGCTCCGCGTGAAGGCCCGCGGCCCTACGACTACGCCTTTTCCACGCGGGCGCCGATGTACGGCCAGATCCCCACGTCGAGCGAGCAAGCCCGGACCGAGCGACGCCTGCGGCCCGTGGCGGATCTCGCCCGGGTCCGCCGCTCGATGGATGGGCACGAGGATCTCGCCGAGCTCACGCCGACCCCAGCGCGTGATCCCATTCCGGAGTTTCTGCTCGGCGAAAAGGAAGCACCCGTGCCCGCGGGACGGCGCGGCGGCCTCGTGCGCAAGGAGATTCCGCATGGATCCATGCTCTCCTTTTCGCATGCCTTCGCGGTGGAGGGACGCACGTTCCTGCTCTCGCCCGATCTGGCCCTCGTCCCCGCCGATCGCATGCGCCCCTTCCGCCCGAGCGTGTTCCACGGCGTTGCCATTGGCAGCACGAATTCATTGCCGATCGGCTGGTTCCGCAAGACGGCGCGGACGAAGTACAAGCGCGAGGAGAGCGGTGCGTTCGCCGCGACGGGCGAGACCTGGGCGCCGCGCACGTTCGTGCGGTTGTCGGGGAAATCGATCACGCACGACGGGGATCTGTTTTGGGAGACGCGCGAGCCCGGGCCGACGTATGCACGGGCGCGAGACATTTCGGTCGTCGCCGAGCCGGACGAGTGGCCTCGGATGGTGGGGGCCGACGAGAAATGGATCGACGTGTCGCTTTCGCGCGGGACGATGACGCTGTTCGAGGGGCGGCGCGCGGTGTATTCGACGCTGATGTCGCCGGGCGCGGGCGGGGTGACGGCGTCGCCGAAGGCGACCACGGAGGAGCTCGTCCGCGGGGCGTTCACACCGCTCGGGAGTTATCGCATTGCCGTGAAATACCGGGCGGCGCAGCTCACGGACGAGGCGACCCCGGATCCGTCGGCGTTCTGGATCGCCGACGTACCGTGGGTGCAATACTTCCGCAATCCGTTCGCGATCCACGCGGCCTACTGGCACGAGGATTTCGGCAGCCCGAAGAGTGGCGGCTGCATCAACCTCTCGCCCGAGGACGCGTCGATCGTGTTCGCCTGGACCGACCCGCCCGTCCCCGAGGGCTGGTCGAGCGCGGACGCGCGACCGAGCGAGCCGGGGACGTGGATCGTGATTCGGAAGTGAGGATGCGGCCGAGGGCGAGGGGCAGCCGTTCGTCCGGTGGCACGCGACCGCGCTCCGCGCGACTGGGTGGACCAGGTTGGGTTACAATCGAATGGAGTGCCCGACAGCGAGCTTGTCATGGCTCGAGCCCTGCCGTATCCATCTCAGATGACGACTGCTCTCGGCAGTCTGGTCGAGCCTGTACGCCTCGGGGAATGCGTGCGGACGGAGGGGAGGGAGCCTTCTCCAACCTCCCTCGTTGCCGTCGTCCAGGAGCTGTCGCTCGCGCGCGACATGCCGGCCATCATGGAGATCGTGCGAAAGGCGGCCAGGGAGCTCACCGGCGCCGACGGCGCGACGTTCGTCCTGCGCGACGGCGACCTCTGCTACTACGCGGAGGAGAACGCCATCGCCCCGCTCTGGAAAGGCCGGCGATTCCCGATGTCCGCGTGCATCAGCGGCTGGGCGATGCTCCACCGCGAGGCCGTCACCATCGAGGACATCTATGATGATCCCCGCATCCCCGTCGACGCTTATCGGCCGACGTTCGTGCAGAGCTTGTGCATGGTGCCCATCCGGACGAAGGCGCCCATCGGCGCAATCGGTAATTACTGGGCGTCTCGGCACCACGCGACGCCGCACGAGCTCGGGCTCCTCCAGGCGCTCGCCGATAGCACCTCGGTGTCGATGGAGAACGTCGCGATCTACGCCGAGCTGGAGAAGCGCGTCCAGGACCGGACGCGCGAGCTCGAAGCGAGGAGCCGCGAGCTCGCCGAGGAGCACGCGGCGCTTCTCGAGCTTCAGCGGCAGAAGGAGGAACTGAGCGCGCTCGTCGTGCACGATCTCAAGAGCCCCGCCGCCGCGATCGCGCTCGCGGCCTCGCTCCAGCTCCGGAGCGCCGACCTGAAGCCCGCGGATCGGCGCCGCTGGGGCGTCGTGTTCTCCTCCGCGGAGCGAATCATCCGCACGGCGGCCAACGTGCTCGACATCGCCCAGAGCCAGGACGGCAGGCTCGTGCCGCGCTACGCCGATGTCGAGCTCTGTGGGCTGCTCGCCGAGATCCGTGACGTCGTCTTGCCAATTGCCGAGAAACACGAGCAGACCATCGAGCTGTCTTGTGACGTGCCCGCGGGCGTGCTCCGGGCCGATCGGGATCTCCTCGGGCGCACGTTGCAGAACCTCGTCGACAATGCCCTTCGGTACAGCCCCTCGAAGAGCACGGTGCGCATCGAGGCGCGCGCGGACGCCGCGTGGGTGACGGTCGCCGTCTGCGACGAGGGCCCCGGGGTCCCGGCCGAGATGCGCGAACGCATTTTCGACCGGTACGTGCGGCTCGAAGGAAATGGCCGCAGCGGTTGGGGGCTCGGGCTCTCGTTCTGCAAATTGGCCGTCGAGGCGCACGGCGGGGCGAGCTGGATCGAGGACAACGTGCCGCGGGGGAGCCGATTCTGCTTCAGGCTCCCGACGGCTTTGGTCCAGGGCACGCTGATGACGTGAGGGGCGAGGCTCCTTTTGACCCGTGATGCCAAGCCGTCCCGGGACCCGATTGCAATGCGTCAGGGTTCGTACGCGCCGAGCGTGCACTTGGCTGGATTCCGGGGTTTGCCCCGCTGATCGGTGGTCGGGCAACCCGCGCCCGCGCCGATCGCCGGGCTTCCAGTTTGCGGCGCGATCGTCCGGGTCGGCCCGCCATTGCCTTCAAGGTCGCCGAGCAGCGGGTCGGCCCGGGTGATGCCCGGCGTGCAATCCATATCGTCTTTCTTGCCGTTCGGCCACTGGAGGTTGTTTTGCCCGGTGCCGGGCGGCTGGGCGTACGCGTTGCCGGTGCAATTGAGGGGCGTGTACTCGTTGTCTGCGTCGTTGCTGACAATCGTGTTGAGGACTTCGAGCTGCGTGACGTTGGAGATGCCCGAGGCGAACTGCGCGGCGTTTCCGGCGATCGTGCAGTTCGTCACCTTGCCAGTAGTATTGTCGCCGATGATGAGGCCGCCGCCGATGCCGCGCGTGGTGAAATCGGCGCGGGGGTAGGTCGTGTTGCCGGTGATGGTGACGTTCGTGAGGTCGGCAATCGCGGGGGTCGCGCCGTGGCCGAGGATCCAGAGGCCGGCGAAGGCTTCGGATTGGTTGTTGGCGATGGTCGACGCGGTCATCGTGACGTGCGTGCCCTGGATGTAGAGGCCGCCGGCGCTGCTCGACATTCCCTCGGCACCTTCGTGATCCTCGATGGAATTGCCCTCGAAGGTCGAGCGATCGATTGTCGTCGGCTCGGTCTCGTACCCCGTGCGGAAGAGCGCGCCGCCGAAGGCGCGGCCCTGGTTGTTCTGGACGACCACGCCGCAAAGCGAGAGCGTGCGGCCCTGGCCATCCATGCTGATCGCGCCGCCATTGCCGCCGCGGCCGGCCTGCTGGCCATTCGCATCGATGTAATTGGCGCCGTAGCCGGTGGCCGTGTTTCCCCACAACGTGCTGTTGACGATCACGATCGACGCGCCGAGCGCGCCGATGGCCCCGCCATTGGCGGCGCGATTGTTCGAGAAGTGGCCGAGGCTCACCGTGAGCGTGCCGCGGCCGATGCTGTAAATCGCGCCGCCCGCGACGTCCGGCCCCTCGAGCGCGGCCTCGTTGTCCAGAAAGCGGGTATCGATGACGTTGACGTTGCCGCCGACGTGGTAGATGGCGCCGCCGCCGCCGTCGATGTCGGTGCCGAGCGGGATGGCCGTGCCCGAGGCCTTGCCGTCCCGGAGCAGGAGGCGCTGCACGGTGAGGGTCGGGCTCGTGGCCTCGAAGTTTTTCGTGTCCATCTCGAAGATGCGATTCTTCTTGCCGCCGCTCAGCGTGACCACGTTGCCGCCGTCGATGACGGTATCGTCGAAGATCTGTTTGGCCGAGCTCAGGGTGATGGTGACCGGATCGGGGCCACAATCGAAGACGATGACGCCGCCGCCCGCGAGCGCGGCGTCGAGCGCCGCTTCGGTGCAGCTCTCGGGCGTGCCCGTGCCGACGACCGCGGTGGGGCTCGAGATGTCGGCGTGCGGGATCGGCGCATCGCAGATGAACGGGGCCTCGCCGCTGCCGCCACCGCCGCCGTTGCCGCCATCGCCGCCGCTGCCGGCGCTGCCGCCGTTGCCGCTGCCGGCGCTGCCGGCGTTGCCACCACTTCCGTTTTCGCCGCCATTGCCTCCGCAGGCGAGGAACGTGGTGCAGGTGAGCGTGACGAGGGCGAGGGACGAAAAGAAAGATCGCATGGAGGACCTCCGCGGTTACCGTCCATCCTTACGCGAGTCGCGCGGTAATATGAAGACGTTCGCACGATCGATGCGAGCCAACGCTACCGCGCGTGGTATGAAGCGCCCGTGAACGCCCACGCTGCCGCACGCCGGCTCTTCGTTCGTGCAACGTTCGTCGTCTCGTCGATTCTCGCGGCCTCGTGCGGCGAGGGCGCGAAGCCCCCGGAGGTGCCGGCGGCCGCGTCTTCGTCCGCCGCGCCGCCCGCGCTCGCGCGCGTGCCCGCGACGTGGCGCTTCGATCTGAAGGCCGCGCCCGCGTCGGGGCGGGACGGCATGGTCACGAGCGACGCGGCGGATGCGACGCGCGTGGGCGTGGAGATCCTCAAGAAGGGCGGGAGCGCGGTCGACGCGGCGGTGGGCGTGGCGTTCGCGCTCGCCGTGGTGTTTCCGGCGGCGGGAAATGTCGGCGGCGGTGGATTCATGGTCGTGCGGCCGGAGAAGGGGGAGGTGCGCGCACTCGATTTCCGCGAGACCGCGCCAGCGAAAGCGACGCGGGAGATGTTCTTCGGGAAAAACGACGCGTCGCTCGTCGGTCACCTCGCCGCCGGGGTGCCGGGCGCGGTGGCCGGGCTTTGGGAGGCGCATCGTACCTATGGCAAGCTCCCGTGGAAGGATCTGGTGGCGCCTGCGATCCGGCTCGCCGAGGAGGGGTTCGTCGTGGACGAGGGGCTCGCCGAGATCGTCCGGGATCGCGCGGCGGATCTTGCGAGGTTTCCGGCGTCGGCGGCGATGTTCTTGCCGGGGGGAAAGCCGCTCGGCGTGGGGGCAGTCCTGAAAAACCCGGAGCTCGCGCGGGTGCTTTCACGTATCGCGGAGCGCGGGGCGCCAGGGTTTTACGAGGGGGAGACGGCAAAACTGCTCGTCGAGGAAATGAAGGCGGGCGGGGGAATCGTGACGGCGGAGGATCTCGCGGCATATCGGCCGGTCTGGCGGACGCCGGTGGAGATGGGCTATCGCGGGCACAAGCTGTTTGCGATGCCGCCGCCCTCGTCCGGCGGGCTCGTGCTCGCATTCATGCTCGGCGTGCTCGAAGGCTACGATCTCGGGAAGATGGGATTTCTTTCGCCCGAGGCGCTGCACACCACGGTGGAGACGTCCCGTCGTGCGTTCGCGAAGAGGAATTATTTCCTGGGGGATCCCGCGTTCGTGTCGATTCCCACGGGCGAATTCCTCTCGGCCGAGGCCATCAAAGAGGCGCGCGCGTCGATCGATCCGGCCCACGCGACGCCTTCCTCCGAGGTCGGTCCCGGGCGCGGAGGCGCAAACGAGAAAAAACACACGACCCATTTCTCGATCGTGGATCGCAACGGCGCAGCCGTGGCGCTGACCACGACGATCAACACGTCGCTCGGGGCAGCCGTGGTCGTGCGGGGCGGCGGTTTTCTCCTGAACAACGAGATGGACGATTTCGCGACCGAGCCCGGAAAGCCAAACGTCTTCGGCCTCGTGCAGGGAGAGGCGAATGCGGTCGCGCCCGGCAAGCGGATGCTGTCATCGATGACGCCGACGATCGTGGTCGGGCCGGACGGCGCCGTGCAAATCGTGACAGGCGCGGCCGGCGGGCCGACGATCATCTCGGCCGCGCTCGCGGTCATCACGAACGTGCTCGATCACGGAATGGGCGCGACCGCGGCAGTAGGCGCACCGCGGGTGCATCATCAGCATTTGCCAGATCAAATTTTCATGGAGGAAGGCGGAGTCCCGGAGGACGTGCTGCGGGCACTCGGCGCGCGCGGGCACAAGTTCGAGGCCTGGGACGCAATCGCGGACGCACCGTCGATCGTGCGAGGGCCAGGCGGCGTATGGGCAGGCGCGGCGGAGCCGCGTAACAAGAGCGGGCTCGCGCTCGGGCTTTGATGGCGTAGCGCCGGGGTTTCACCCCGGACCCCGACCAGGGGTTGTCCACCCCTGGACCCGGACCAGCGCAAGCGCTGGACTCGGGGTCGATGAACTGCGCGATGCGCAGTTCATCGAACAGGCCATGTTGGAAGAACTGCGCATCGCGCAGTTTTTCCACCTGAGGTCCAGGGCTTGCCCTGGTCCGGGTCGAGGGGCGGACAGCCCCCGTGGGGTCCGGGGCAACGCCCCGGCGCGCCCGCTTCAGTCGACGAACCCCTCGGTCGCGATCTTGAACCATGACCGCGTCGGGGCCTTCTGCTCACGCGTGACGAAATCGCCGATCTTTGCGAGCACGGTGGCCGTGCGGTGGCCCTCCATCTGCTTCGGGTGCTTTTGGCCCTGGTCGAGGTAGCACCGCAAGAAGAGCGCGTCGTCCGTGCGCGGGAGGGCGGCGACGTTGCGGATCCATTTCGTCCAGACCGGCGGCTCGAGCAGGTATTGCTCGACGTTCGACACGTAAAACGTGCTCACGCGGAGATCGTTTTTCTGGAGGAACGCGGCGATGGCGGGGAATGCTCCGTCGCCTGCGAAATCGCCGACGACGGGGACCACGCGACCCTCGCGCTCCATCGCCTGAACGAACCGGAAGGCCTCGTTCGTCGCGAGGAAGCCGCGCTTCTTGCCCGCCGGGTCCGCCGCGCCGAGCAGCTCGCGCAGCGAGGGGTATTTGCGGCCGGAGTTTTCTTTGAGCTCGAACCGGAGATCGATCTGTTTGTCGAAAAAGACCTGCGTCATCCGCGCGAGCGAGCGCTTGTCCTTGTCCGTGAGCGTGATGCCGTATGCCTCCTGCATGCGCTTCATGGCCCGATCGACGGTCGTGGCGAAGAGCTTCGGATCGGGGGCTTTCGTCTCGGCGTGCTTCAGGACGGCATCGACATCGGCGTCCGCGGGCGGGGCTGTGGCCGCGTCGTAGGGCCGGCCGACGAGCAGCGCGAGGAAATGGGAGCGGCTCTCGGCCTCCTCGAAGAGGAATCGATAATAAAGGTGCTGGAGGAGGTTGTCGCGGCGGATGTCGACGATGAACGCGAGGCGCGGGCGGGTGAGCGCGAGATACGTAAAATTCTGCTCGGGCCCGACGCCGATGTAGACGCCCCCCGCGGGCCGTGCCGCGAGCGCGTCGGCGGTCTGGAGATACGAGGTCTCGTTCGAGATGAGGTTGTCCGAAATGAAGTCGCCCCCCGGCTCGGAGAGGGAGCGAACGAGCTCACCGAAGGGGCCGTACGCGGGAGCTGCGGGCGCGGAGGCCGGGACGACGGCGGAGGCGAAGGCGCGCGCGGAAGCGGTGGCGGACGGGGCTGCGGAAGCGGGCGTGGAGGCGGCGGGTTCGTGCTTGGGCGGGTCGCACGCGGTGGCGAGGAGAAGGGCGAGGAGCGGGGCGAGGCGGGGGAGCAGGCGGGGGGTCTTGGGGGCCATGGCGGACCGGGAACGCCTCGGCGGGCGGGCGTCGTCCAGGGCGTCGAGGGTCCGATGGAAACGCGCAGGATGTCAAGGCGTGGAGGGGCGGTCGTGCTGTGGATCTTGGCCGCGTGCCCACATTGTGCCATGGATGCCAGTGCTGCCATGAAGAAGCCCCGACGCCGCCGCTTCTCGATGATCCGTGACTTTCAAGTCGCGGATTTCTTGACCCTCGGCAATGGATTTGCCGGCACCGGGTCGATGCTGGCGACGATGAAGTACGTGGCCTCGGGCGACGTGACGTTCCTGAGGCTCGCGTTCGGCCTGCTTCCGGTCGCGCTGTTCTGTGATTTCCTCGACGGGCGCGTGGCGCGGGCGCGGCGCGAGGTGTCGATGCTCGGGCAAGAGCTCGACTCGCTCGCGGATCTCGTGTCGTTCGGGGTGGCCCCGGCCGCGCTCGCGTTCGGGCTCGGGATGCGCGGGGGCTGGGACGCGATCGCGCTCGTGTATTTCGTGGCTTGCGGGATCAGCCGGCTCGCGCGGTACAACGCGACGGCGAGCCAGCTCGCCGACGAGGGCGGGAAGGTGAAGTATTACGAGGGGACGCCGATCCCGACGAGCCTCGTGCTCGTGGCGCTCTTCGGCGCGCTCGCGGCGAACGGGCGCATCGGCGCCGCGCTGCCGGGCGGGGCGATCGAGCTCGGGCCGTGGGAGCTGCATCCGCTCGTTTTGCTGTTCGTGGTGAGCGGGAGCGCGATGATATCGAAGACGCTCCGCATTCCGAAGCCCTGAACCCGTGATGCCCGATCAGCTGTTCAGGGACAAGTTTTCAGCGCACGAATCCGGGACAAGTTTTCAGCGATAGAATCTGTCCCGAACTTCTTCGTTCGAAAGTTTTGCCGAGCTCGATCCCCCATTGTAATTGCTGGGGTATCCACATGCTCGAGCGCGCGATTCGAACGCTCCCCACCCCGGCCCCAGTTCCCCTTCCGTCCGCCCGCCCCGGGCCCCTCAAGGCCCGCGGAAAGCCGCGTCCGGACATTCGTGAAATCGAGCCGGGGACGGCAAAACCCTTCATCAAGTGGGTGGGCGGAAAACGGCAGCTCCTCCACGAGCTCGATCCGCGCATTCCGTCGCGCTTCAATACGTACCACGAGCCCTTCGTCGGGGGCGGCGCGCTCTTTTTCCACCTCATGCCCGAGCGCGCCGAGCTCAGCGATACGAACGAGCGGCTCGTGCGCACGTACATCGGCGTGCGCGACGCCGTCGAGGACGTCATCGATCTGCTCGCGTCGTATCCCCACGATCGCGATTTCTTCATGAAGCTGCGCTCGAGCGACATCGACACGAAGACCGATGTGGAGGTGGCCGCCTGGTTCATTTATCTGAACCGCACGGGGTTCAACGGGCTTTACCGGGTGAACCGGCAAAACCAGTACAACGTGCCGTTCGGCGATTACCAGAACCCCACGATCTGCGACGCGGAGAACCTGCGCGCCTGCTCGCGGGCCCTGAAGCACGCCTCGATCCGGGTCGCCTCGTTCGAGGACGTCGCCGCGCGGGCGCGGCCGGGGGATTTCGTGTACTTCGATCCGCCCTACGTGCCGCTGTCGGCGTCGTCGAGCTTCACGTCGTACACGAGCGGCGGGTTCGGGATGCGCGAGCAGCAGAGGCTCCGGGACGTGGCGCGCGAGCTCAAGGAGCGCGGCGTGCGGGTGCTCCTGTCGAATTCGTCCGCGCCCGAGGTGTATTCGCTCTACGGGGACGGCTTCGAGCTCGCCGCCGTGGGGGCGTCACGCGCCATAAACTGCAAGGCCGCGGGGCGCGGACGGATTCAAGAGCTCATCATCCGGTGAAACGGCCGCGAGCGTCTCTTCGGAGGGCTCCCGGTCGCGGATCACGCGTCCGATGAACCGCGCATGCGCGCCGTTCTCCCGCACCACCGTCCAGGCACCCTCGTGCTTTCTGCGTCCCAGTGGGAAACGATCGAGGCGCTCCGCGAAGGCGCGCCGGTGACCGACGAGGCGCTCGACGCCCTGTATCCCGCAGACATTCGCGAGCTCTCGTCACGGTTCTGGACGCCCGTGTCCGTCGCGGTGCGCGCGGCCAAGCTCTGCGCGCAGGAGGGGCGGGCGCGCGTGCTCGACGTGGGCGCGGGCGTGGGGAAATTTTGTCTCGTCGGCGCGCTCGTCACGGAGAGCATTTTCGTGGGCATCGAGCACAGGCGGCCGCTCGTGGACGTGGGCCGCGAGGTGATCGCCGCCGTGGGCGCGAGGAACGCGCGGCTCGTGCACGGGACGATCGAGGACATCGATTTTTCGTATTTCGACGCGCTCTACTTTTACAACCCGTTCGAGGAGAACCTGGTCGCGCCGTCGTGGCAGATGGACGGCGAGGTGTCGCTGTCGTTGGAGCGGTTCCAGGAGGACGTGACGCGGATCGAGGCCGCGCTGGAAGCCGCGCCGACCGGGATGCGGGTCGTGACGTACCAGGGGTTTGGCGGGAAGATGCCGCACGATTACGAGATCGTGGAGGAGGACCCCGAAGGCGCGCCGCACCTCAAGCTGTGGGTGAAGCAGGAGCACCGGCCCCACCGGATTCCGCAGGGGATGCGGCGATAGAGGGGTTTCAGCGGCTCCAGAACGTGACGACGTCGTCCGGGGTTTCGCGGTTTTTCAGGACGGACAGCGTGTCTCCGTCATACCCGAGCACGAGCGGCAGGCCGCGGCTGCAATGGCGCGACCACATGCCGAGCGTGTAGGCGCCGATGTCGTGGATGACGACGAAATCCCCGGGATCGATGCAGGGGAGGGCGAGGCCCTTGGCGAGGACGTCGCCCGAGAAGCAAAGTGGGCCGACGATGGTGACGGGCTCCGTCGGACCGGCCTTGGGTCGCCCGTCCGCGTCGAGGACCGCGATCTCGTGGTACCACTCGTCCGGGCGATAGGCGCGGCGGACCAGGAGGTCGGCGCCGAGGTGGATCACGGCGAGGCGCTCGTCGCCGGCCTGCTTGACGTATTCGACGCGGCTCGCCGCCCAGCCAGCCGTTGCATGGATCGCCCGGCCAAACTCTGTGACGAGTCCCAGATCGCCGGTAAAGAGCCCCGGTATTTTCGTTTTTAATGCGTCGACATAAGCGGAGAGCGGGATCGGCACGTCGTCGGGGCGGTAGGCGACGGGCAGGCCGCCGCCGAGATCGAAGGTTTGGATGCGGCCCGCGCCGACGCGGCGCTCGATGTCCTCGCGGAGCGAATGAACCCGAGCAACACCCTCGACGAGCGTTTCGAGCGGCATGCCCTGCGAGCCCACGTGCACGTGCAGCGCGGACAGGAACGGGTGCGCCTCGAACGCGGCAAGGATCTCGTCCCGACGCTCGATCGGGATGCCGAACTTGGAGGAGCGCGTCGCGACGCTGGTGAGCGCGATGGAGCCGCCACCAACCTGGGGATTGACGCGGAGGCCGATGGGCGGCGGTCGGGTGTTTCCGAGCGCCGACGCGACCCGATCGAGCTCGTCGAAATTGTCGACGTTGAGATGCACGCCGAGCGCGAGGGCCGAGGCGATCTCGTCGCGGGTCTTCGCGGGAGAGTCGAAGACGATGCGCGAAGCGGGGCAACCAGCCGCGATCGCGAGGCGGACTTCCTCGAAGGAGGCAGCTTCGAGGCCCGCGCCCGCGTTGACGAGCGCGCGGAGGATCTCGACGACAGGGTTCGCCTTGACCGCGACGGCGTGCAACGTGCCCGCGGGGAAACGCGTTTCGAGCTCGACAAAGCGCGCGCGGACGCGGCCGAGGTCGTGGAAGAGGGCGGCTGACGTGCCCTCGCGGAAGAAGCCCTCGGCGAGGGCGCGCCGGAGCACGGTGGAGGCGTCGTCCAGGCGGGTACGCTCGATCCAGCGACTCATCGGGCTCGTGGTAGCCGTGGGGCCCACCACGTCAAGCGGCGCTTGCCGGTTGCAGGGAGGACGCGGGCACTGTATCGACCGACCATGACCGCTCTGCCCGAAGGGTTCCTCGCCGCCGTCGCCCGCGATTTCCCAGCCGATTTCCTCTCCGTCGACCCTTCCGACCTGGCCACCTTCGGTCGCGACTGGACGAAGGTGCACGAGCCGCGTCCCGCCGCCGTGGCGTTGCCTCGCTCGACAGACGAGGTGTCGCGTTTGCTCAAGCTCTGCACGGCGTTTCAAGTGCCGATCGTGCCCTCGGGCGGGCGGACGGGGCTCGCGGCGGGCGCGGTGGCAGCGCAGGGCGAGGTCGTGGTGTCGCTGTCGCGCATGCGGCGGATGAACTCGGTGGACGTGCTCGGCGGGACGGTGCGCGTGCAAGCCGGCGCAGTGACGGAGGAGGTGCACCGGCACGTGGGCGAGCATGGGTTGACGTGGCCCGTGGATTTCGCGTCGAAGGGATCGAGCCAGGTGGGCGGGAACATCGCGACGAACGCGGGCGGCGTGAAGGTGATCCGCTACGGGCTGACGCGGCAGTGGGTGCTCGGGCTCGAGGTGGTGCTCGCGAGCGGCGAGGTGCTCGAGCTCGGCGGCGCGCTGGAAAAGAACAACACGGGGATCGATCTGCGGCAGCTCTTCATCGGGAGCGAGGGGACGCTCGGGATCATCACGGAGGCGACGCTCAAGCTGACGCGGCTGCCGGGCAAGCTCGACGTGCTCTTGTTCGCCGTGCCAAACCTCGCGGGCGTGCTCGCGCTGTTCAAGGAGGCGCGCACGGGTCCCTTCGTGATCACGGCATACGAGTTTTTCACGGAAAAATGCATGGCGCGTGTGCGGCGGCACCGGAGCGTGCGCGAGCCACTCGCGGCGCCGAGCGAGTATTACGTGCTGCTCGAAGTGGAGCGGGCCGAGCCGGAAGCGCTCGAAGCGTGGATCGGGTCGCTGTTCGAGCGAGGCGTGGTGACGGACGGGACACTCGCGCAACACGCAGGCGAGGCGGCCGCGATCTGGGCGCTACGCGAGGGGATCAGCGAGAGCCTGAGCGCGACGGGGATGCCCCACAAGAACGACATCGCACTGCCGATCCAGGAGCTCGAAGGCTTCTGCGCAGAGCTCGAGAGCGTGTTCGATGCGCGTTATCCAGGCTGGGAGATCGCGCTGTTCGGGCACATCGGCGACGGCAACCTGCACGTGAACGTGATGAAGCCCGACGCGATGGAGAAAGCGGCATTCCTCGCGCGCACGCACGAGGCCGATCACACGATGTTCGAGCTCGTCCGGAAATACCGGGGCTCCATCTCGGCGGAGCACGGGATCGGTCTCCTCAAGAAGGATTACCTCGGCTATTCACGATCCGGGACCGAGATCGAGATCATGCGCGCGATCAAACGCGTGCTCGATCCGCTGGGGATCATGAATCCAGGGAAGGTATTTTAGCCTCTCGTCGGGGGCCGATTCGCTGGGGCTTTGCCCCAGGCCCCACCGGGGCTATCCGCCCCTGGACCCGGACCAGCGCAAGCGCTGGACCCGGGGTCGATGAACTGCGCGATGCGCAGTTCATCGAACAGGCCGAGTCAAGACC
>NZ_JAGTJK010000101.1:0-18990 GCF_028435265.1 Polyangium jinanense
ACTCGTCCACTGGAACCCCTTTCGTGTTGCTTTGAGCGGCTCACGAAGGGGGTTCCGCCTTTAGACCCCCGGAAATGTCAAACTTCGGCTGCCTCCCCGGCAGAGCCGGGGGATCTCCTAAGGTATTAGGGCAGATCGAGCCCTTCAAACCAGGGCATGGGAAAGGGCGCCCGGACCGGCGAACCAACCCGGGCGCCCATGACTCACTTCTTGAACGGACGCAGCGCCTTGAGCGGCTGGAACGCCTTCGCCAGGCCAGCCGCATCGCGCATCTGATCCACGTGCCTGGTCATGTGCTTCTGGGCCGCGAGCGCATCGCCAAACGCCTTCGCTTCGGCGAGCGGGCTGGGGACGGTCGGGACCTTCGCGCTCTCCGCGACGGCCAGGTCGATCTCAAACGAAACTGTAGATTTCATGGGACTTCTCCTACGCGTCGGCAGCACCTCGCCGCCAACACTCACCCTGGTTCGCCTGCACTCGTCTCAGAGTCAAGGATTGGGGATCGTTGTCGTCCGGGGCAACGCGCGTAGGACATTCAATGTCCCATTGACACCCAGAAAACCCGCAAAACATACGTGTTCCGTGATAGGTTGGTCCCATCGATTGACCTTCCGCGGGTGAGCGAACGACGACAAACCGTCGCGCCCTGCGGCTTCGGGGGACCATGGCGAACCTGCTCTCTCACGAGAAGCGCCTGCGCGTGCTCGCGGCGCTCCTGGACGGCAACAGCGTGCGTGCGGCGTCGCGGATGACGGGCGTCCACCAGGACACGATCTCGCGCTTCGCCTTCGCCGCGGGCACGGGCGCGGGCCACCTTCACAACCGACTCGCGCGGAACCTCTCCTGCACGCTCATCGAGATGGATGAGATCTGGACGTGGTGCGGCGTCAAAGAGGCTCGGAAGACGGCCGAGCATCCCGCGGGCTTCGGCGACGTCTGGGTGTGGGTCGCCGTCTGCGGCGTCTCGCGCATGGTGATCTCGTGGCACGCAGGGAGGCGCGACCAGGCGAGCGCCGACGCCTTCATGACCGACGTCCGGGCCCGGCTCGTCGCGATGCCGCAGATCACGAGCGACGGTTACGCGGCGTACGAGCCCGCGGTCGCCAAGGCGTTCGGCGCGGGCGTCGACTTCGGCCAGGTCGTCAAGACGTGGCAGAAGGGCGGGAAGAAGGGCCCGGATCACAGGTACGAACCGTCGCGAGATCCTCTGCTCGTGAAGCGCGCGGCTCTCGGCGCGCCAAACCTCGCGACGTCAACCACGGCGCACGTCGAGCGCAACAACCTCACGATCCGGCACATGAACGGGCGCCTGCGTCGGCTTTGCTTGGCGTTCAGCAAGCGGCCCGAGAACCACCGTGCGGCACTCGCGCTCTCCTACGCGTGGTTCAACCTGGGGCGCGTGCAGAAGGGCATGAAGATCACGCCCGCCATGGCTGCGGGCGTCACCGATCACATCTGGGAGCTCGACGAGTTCCTGACCGCCGTGATGACGGCGGAACCTTGCGAGTCCCCGGCGCCCGTTCCGCTTGTGCCCCGCGTGCCCGAGACGACACACCGCGAGCTTCCCAGCGGTCGGGGCTTCCTCCGCGTCGTGGACGGCGGGAAGGGCAAGCCCAGCGAGGCCCCGCGCGCGCCTACGCCGCCCGCCGCTCCCCCGGCGAGGGTCGGGACGGGGGAGGCTCCGCGCGAGCCGCTACCGCCCCCGGGGACGCAGCTTGACCTGTTCGCGTGGCGTCCGAGACCGCGACAACTTGCGTTCTTCGATGACGATCCGAACGACGAGCAATGGTAGTGCGCTAGCCACGCAACATCCCGGAAGCTCTATCGACTTTCGATCGAACCGGAAGACGCACCACTCGTGTCCGTGTTGGCATGACTCTCGATAAGCGTTGCCCGCGTAGCTAGCACAGCCGCAAGCGTGGCGGTTTCGCGCTTCCGCAAGCCGCCGCTGAACAAGATATTCCCATGATACTTGTTGGTTGGCGTCGGAGAACGCTCATAATCCAGCCGCAGTGGTCGCCCAAGTGCAAGACTCGCGTAGTCGATGGCTTCTAGGGACAACTTGGCAACGCCGTATTTGGCGTTGTTCGTGTCCTTCTGTGTGGTGACGAGAGCCTCGCGATCGTCATCAAAATTTATAGAGGTCTCGCTACGACCGTCCGGGCGGTTGGCAGCGGTACGCTCATCCGGAAGAAACGCCGTAGCCGCAACTTCCCCGTTTTGGATGCATTTGCTGCCACGCAACCCACGCAGGCAATAGTGGGGAAACTCCGCTGTGGATGTCATGTCTCCCGTAGTGCCCATGCGACAAGCTGAAACGGGTCGAAGGACTCCATGCCGCCCGAGTGTACGACTCCGCCACATGCGTCCGACGCGACGTAATACCAGCCGGTTTCATCCGGGTTGAGATCAATGGTAAGGCCAATTCGCCGCCCCGGAAAGATCCATTCAATTAGTAGCGCACCATCATACGCGTCCTCCGTTGCACTTATTGGCGGGAGCACCCTAGCTTGGTACGTATGCGCGGCGTTCAAAAGACTACGAATGTTCGTTTCAGCCAATGCGGCGAGCGTCTTGTTGCGCATTCGCTCTATCATAATGCGCACCTCATCGTATACATCCGTCGTCGCTCGCAGCCATGTCCGCAACAGGTCCTCGTGTGCCGACACATCCGTTTGAGCGGCGACCGTTGCCACGGTATTCAACTCGTGAACGTTCTGGACGTTAGGAGCCGTCGGAGCGGCGACAGCAATTGACACGGTTGCCGCCGTTGTAATGGCCGCGACCACACAAGTAGTAGTAGCAGTTGAGGCGGGCGGCATATGGCCCTTATTCGGTAGGTGTCGCGTCGTCGCCCGATTGAGGGAGCCCCAGGACGACCCCTAGACCCTCGGCCGCCTTCAATGTACGAAGCAGTACTTGAACGAGACGCGTTGCATGGTCGCGCGTCATGGTGAGACGTTGCTGAACCAGCGCATCGATCATTTGCCGATCCTCGTGCGACCGGATCGATTGTGGTTGAAGCTGGCAAATGTCCAAAATGATCTCTTCGCCGACTGCATTCACAGCGATGTAGTTCGTGTAAGATTCCCGGATCTCGCGCGGGTCTTCGGGATATTGTAGGTTTATGGCTAGAGTCCGTTGGCTCATGGGGCGTCTCCCGACTCTACCCTACGTCAGCACGAAGACCACAGCAAAAAAAAGCTGACCATCAGGCGTGCCGTTCGGTACATATCGCGGCACGGCGGTGCGGCGAGCGCCGCCGGAGTAGGCGGCGCTCGCGCGTTCAGCGCTTGCGCTTGCGGGTCTTCCACGTGGGGCGTGGAGCCTGCTTCGGGGCGGGGGCCGCGCCGAGCTTCCGGAGGGCGGCGCGGAGCTTCTTCTCGTGGGCGTGGAACGTCGCCCGGGGCTGGCCTACCTCTCGCGCCGCGTCGGCCCCGACGAGTCCGCGGGCGGCCAGCTCCACGACGCGGGCGACGCTCGGGCTCGACGCCATGACCCGCGCGAGCAGGTCCCGCGCTTCGATCGCTGACGTCGGATCCGGCGACACGAGGATCGGGACGTCCCGAAGCGCGGACGCCGGGGCCTCGTACAACGTCGATGCGCGCCTCATGAGATTTTGCGCCCGATACCACGCCGTCTGCTTCATGAAGCCCAGCAAGGACGCATCGGGCGGCGTCTTCTCTCCGCCGCGGACGCGTCCTTCGGCCAGGGCTTCCCACGTCGTGATGATCGTCTCCTGCACGATGTCCGGAGCGTGAGCGCTCGCCACGCCGATCGCGCGGGCATGACGAAGGAGCATCGGGCGCATGGCCTCGATGTCCTCCGCGTCCGCTTCGACGATCGGCGCGCCCCCGCCGGGGGAGGCGCGCTGCCGGATCACGTCTCGTCCCCCCGCACGAGGGCGTCGAGATCCACCCCGAGCACGTGCGCGACGCGCGAAGCGAAGAGCAGCGTGCAGCGGATCTCCCCGTGGAGGACGGCGCGCACGTACATGCGGGCGAACCCGAGCGCCTTCGCCGATTCCCGCGCCGTCCGCCCCGCGACGAAGGGCGCGAGCGCCTTCCGGACGCGCGCCGCTTGCTCCTCCGTGAGGACCGCGGGTAGGCTCGGCGGTTCATGATCTTGCTCGATCATCGCGCGCCTCCCTTCCGCTTCGGGGACGTCACGAGGACGAGCGACGGCGGCTTCCTCGGGGGAGCCTTGCCCGCGAGGGCATCGTCGAGCGACAAGCCCACGGCGCGCGCGATGCTTCGCGCGAGCGCCATGTTTCCGGGTTCCGTCCCGTCGAAGAAGCCGACGACGACGGCGCGCCGGTAGCCGAGGGCATGGGCGACGCGAACCCATGAGCCTTGCTCGCGGTGAAGATGGCGAAGCAGAGCGCGAAGGTTCGACCTCTGGATCTCGATCAGCCCGGATCCGGTGAAGCGAGACGCGGCCATCACGACGCGCCCCCTTTCCGACCGCAGAGAGCACACGCTCCCGCGACGTGGGGACGACCGGAAAGGACCTGCTCGACGGTGATGCCGCCCGCGCGAGCGAGCAGCACGGCGACGGCGTAGGACGTCCCGCGCCGCATGTTGACGAGGACGCTCCGGGAGACGCCCATCGCGGCGGCGAGCACATCGCGTCCGCCGTAGGCGCGGGAGATGTTGCGCTCGGCGGCCCGCATGTGGGCGCGCTCTTCGGACGTGGGGAAAAGAGCCGGGCTCTTCCGGTCGGAAGGCGGACGAGTCCCTTGGCCCCGCGGAGCGGGGTGTACTAGACGAAGCATGGGTTGCGACCTCGGCAAGAGGGGTTGCGGCCAAGTCGCCTCGTGGGGTTCACAGGTCCCACGGGGCGGCGCCTTTTCAGGCAGGCCACATCCTACGCGGTCGCAATCGTCGAAGCGCCCTAGTTTGCCGAATTGGGGCGAATTAGGGCACTACCCCTCCACGCGAATGCGGAAGGCCAAGTCGCGAGCAGAGCTCGCGTCCACGCGAACGCGGAAGGCTAGGTCGCAAGCGGCGGCTCGCGTCTACGCGAATGCGGAAGGCCAGGTCGCAAGCGGCGGCTCGCGTCCACGCGAATGCGGAGGGCTAGGTCGCGAGCGGGGGTCGCGTCTACGCGAATGCGGAAGGCCAGGTCGCTAGTAGAGGCTCGCGTCCACGCGAACGCGGAGGGCCAGGTCGCTAGCAGAGGCTCGCGTCCACGCGAACGCGGAAGGCCAGGTCGCTAGCAGAGGCTCGCGTCCACGCGAATGCGGAAGGCCAGGTCGCTAGCAGAGGCTCGCGTCCCTGCCGCACCCTCGCCTTCGGGACGATTGGCGGGCGTAACGGAGACGGCCCGGATCAGCTCGGTATCCAGGTCATTCGCGATGTGTTGCTTGTAGCCCTTGAAGCGCTTGGATTTGCTCTTGCGCCCGTGGCGCATCTGCGGATCCTCGATCGACACGCGTCGATCTTTGGCGACGCCCTCGCGGATGCGGGGCTTGCCACCCCCGGGCGGATCCCG
The DNA here is from genome assembly GCF_028435265.1 of Polyangium jinanense. Taxonomy (GTDB): domain Bacteria; phylum Myxococcota_A; class Polyangia; order Polyangiales; family Polyangiaceae; genus Polyangium; species Polyangium jinanense. The sequence continues at coordinate 5,494 of NZ_JAGTJK010000101.1, forward strand.
AACAGTCCGTAGGCCTAGAACCGATGCGCGGAGAGCTGAAGGCTCATGCCGGCACGGCCTCGCCGCGCACCGCCGCCTCGATCTTGGCGACATCGATCTTCCGCATCTGCATCATCGCCCCGAACGCGCGCTTCGCCACATCGCCGCCCCTGGCCATCGCCTCGGTCAGGACGCGCGGCGTGATCTGCCACGACAGGCCCCATTTGTCCTTGCACCAGCCGCACGCGCTCTCCGTGCCGCCGTTGCCGACGATCGCGTTCCAATAACGGTCGGTCTCCGCCTGGTCGTCGGTGGCGATCTGAAAGGAGAACGCCTCGCTCTGCTTGAACGTGGCCCCGCCGTTGAGGCCAATACACGGCACGCCGCACACCGTGAACTCGACCGTCAGGACGTCGCCCGCCTTGCCGCCTGGAAAGTCGGACGGCGCCCGGTGCACCGCGCCGACCGCGCTGTCGGGAAAGGTCCGGGCGTAAAAGCGCGCGGCCTCTTCCGCGTCATGGTCGTACCACAGGCAGATCGTGTTCTTGTTCATCGTTCCTCTCCTCTCTTTGCCGCCGACCGAAGTCGGCGCCCTGCGGATCGGTGCCCTGAACAATCCAGTCGGCCGCCGGGCACCTCGTGCGGCCCCGTGACGATGGCGCCGAAAGCGATCTCCACCGCCGCGACGAAGCCGTCAGGACCGCTTTCCTTGTTGCTGCTTTTCCATCCACGCCGACGCTTCGGGCGGCGGTGTCTCGGCAAACCCCGCCAACTGGTCGGCCAGAGCCTTCTTGAAGCCCGGGCGTGCAATGCCGCGTGCCATGTAAGCGGCGAGGTTATCGTATTGCTCGACCAGCCCCTTGCCCTCGACAATGCGCAGCACCGTGACCATCAGCAGATCGCCCGCCGTGAAGCCGCCGCCATCGAGCCATTGCCGGTCGCCGAGTCGTTGTGACAATTCGCCGAGCCGCTCGTGAACGCGCGCCTCGACCGCGGCGCGGCGCGGTTCGGACCACGGCTTGCCGGCCTCGAAGATGGTGACGAAATAGTCCGTGAGGGGCGGCTCGATCGTGTTGAGCGCGGTGAACATCCATTGGATCGCACGCGCCCGCGCCGCGGGATTGTCGGACAACAGTCCTTCGAACCGTTCCGCGATATGCAGCACGATCGCGCCCGATTCGAACAGCGTGACCTCGCTGTCCTGATAGGTCGGCACTTGGCCGAACGGCTGACGCGCGCGATGCGGCGGCTGCTTGTGCTCGCCGAGCACGAGGTACTGCACTTCGTAGCGTTGGCCGACCTCCTCGAGCGCCCAGCGCACGCGCAGGTCTCGCACCTGACCCCGCGCGATTTCAGGCACCCATTTGAACGCGGTGATCTCGATCGGGGAACTGGAATCGATGGCCATCAGGCTCTCCTAGCGTCCAGGACAAATAAACCAGGATTCCGTCTCCTCGGGGGCGTAGCACGCTTCCCGCGTGGCGGTCAACGGTGTCCTTTCTATCGCCGGTTACATCTTGGCGAGTTCGTCCTGGAAGGCGTCGTCGAACAGCTCCGCACGAGGATGGCGCAGGATCGGGGACGTGGAACGGATCGGCGCTCTCGTGCGCCCCTACGAGCGCACGCGATTACGGCCGTCGCATTTGGCCTGGTAGAGCCTCTCGTCTGCCGGCCTGATGAGATCGTTGGCGACGCAGGTATTCTCGTCCGCTTGTGCGACGCCCGCCGAGATGGTCAGCGAGATCGTGTGCTCCTCGAACGTCACCACGTGGGCCGCGACCGCTGCGCGGATCGTTTCGGCCAGCGCCGCGGCTCCCTGAAGGTCGGTCCCGGGCAGCATCAACACGAACTCTTCCCCGCCGTATCGTGCAAAGACATCGCCCGGGCGCACGTGCTGCTGCGTGAGCGACGCGACCTCTCGTAGCACCTGGTCACCCGCCATGTGCCCGAACGAGTCATTGATCCTCTTGAAATGATCGAGGTCGAACATCACGAGCGCGAGCGGATGCTCGGGGTGCTCCGTGCGCCGCAACGCGGCGTCGAGCTGCTCGATGAGATAACGGCGGTTGTACGCCTTTGTCAGGCCGTCGATCGGCGACGTCGAGTACTTTGTTTCGTCGATCAGCCGCCCGCACTCGGCGCAGCAGGACCTGAAGATCGTGTTCCCGAGGTTCACCCGATCGCCACAGCGCAGCAGCGCCCCTGACACCCGCTCGTCGTTGACGAAGGTGCCGTTGGTGCTGTTGTTGTCGACCACCCACCAGCCCTCGGCGCGCTTCTCGAAACGCGCATGGCACCGCGAGACCGCGTCGCCGTCGATCGTGATGGTGTTTTCAGCGTGGCGTCCGACCGTGACCACCGTGGCGGCGGGGTCCAGCTTGTATCGATGACCCAGGAGCTCACGATCGCGCGCGTAGATGATGACGAGGGTGTCGGGTCCTGCCTGGTCGTGCGAGCAGCAGATGATCATGGTGGTCGGCAGCGTGGGGTTGGCTCCATAGAGTAGCTTGAAAATTCGTCGAGACGCTATCGACCGCCACCAATGGTGGTCACGCCAGCGCGAGCGTCTTCAGCTGCTCCCGGGCGAGCCGCAGGCGGGCGTGGGCGGTCTTCGTCTTGATGCCGAGCGCTTCGGCGATCTCCCGGATCGAACGGCCCTCCAGGTACGGCACCACCACGGCCCGGATGCGCGGCCCGATCTTCAAGAGGAAGCGCTTGAGCCGGAAGAGCCCGTACGTCGCCTGGACGAACATTCCGATCGACTCCGCTTCGTCTTCCCGCTCGGGAAAGTCATCCGCAAGCCCCGCGAGGACCTCGCGCTCGCAACGCGCCAGCTTTCGATGGTTGCGCGCATGGTTGAGCCCGATCACCAGGAGCCACGGGCGAGCCTGCTCCGGCGTGACAAGGCATTCAAGGCGGCGCCAGGCCGTGAGGAAGACGTCTTGCACGACATCGTCCACGTCGCCGGATGGGATCGCTTGGCCGAGAAGAAGACGGCGCAGGAAATCACGATGTTCGAGGTAAAGGCGCCCGAGGAGGGCGTGCGCCGCCGTAAAGTTTGCCGGCGGCGGATGGAGCGGTATCGTTGTCATGACTCATGACTCCGGGGATGGAACGGGGTTGTGGGGAGACGCCGGTCGGTGTCCTAGCGCCGGCTGGCGTCGCTTTTTTGTGTCTCATGGTTTGGCGGGGATTGCAACCGGGAAATGGGGGGAATGGTTCGTCTTGAAGGAACCAGGATCCACAGGGGATTGCGGGATGCAGCCGCGTGAATGAGTGGGAGATCTCGGCTGCCGCTACCGCTTCCGCTTCGGATTCCGGAGGCCCTCACCCGTCGCAACCCGATGGATCTGCGTCCTGCTGACGGCGGATCGACCCCGTTGGCGCATGTTGGTGCCACTTCCCGCCCCGTGGCCGCCCTTTGGGGCGTTCCCGGAGCCTACCCGCGCACGACGCTTCTCGAAGTGCTCGTCCAGAACGAGATCACGGCCGCCGCGGCGGGGGATGTCGAGATCGTAGCCCTTTCGCACGTCGCCGCAGGCAAGCTCCTCACGATGCTCCCCGTGGGCGACCCATCGATCGACGCCGCGCGCCCCCTGCTGCTCTACCGCAACCGGCTGCCCCCGGGGCACCGCCATGGCGGAGGGTGGCGGCCGCCAGGGATGTATCGATGAAGTGCTCGGCGATCGGCGCGGGTTTTCGTTTTCCGCGTGGAATGCGAAGCGTGCGGATCGAAAACGCGTGGAGCGGCGATGTTCACGACCGCGGCCCGCCGGCCCGCGTCGTCCTACTCATAGCCAAGCGATCGCAGCTCGCCGTTCACCCAGGCGTGGAGGCCGAGCCCGATCCCGATCATGATGAAGACGCCCACGTAGCCGAGAGGCTTCAGCCGACTGTCCCGACCATGTCCGGTCACGAAGTAGAGGACCAGCGATCCCGGCTTGGGCTCGCGCGGCGCACCGATGACGAGGCACAGCAAACCAAGCGCGATGAACAGCGGCGCGATGACCGTCGCCTTGATGTACGTCGTGACCGTTCCGTTGAAGGCACGCGCGGCCGCGAGAACGTCGATGACGGCGATCTTCAAGCACACGAGGCCGGCGCCGAGGAGGACAGCGCCTCCGATGCGGACCTTGGTGCTGGCGGAGAGCGGATCGGACATAGCGGAGTGCAAGCTACAGCTTCCGACCCACGATGCAAATCTCGAACGTTCGAGGCGCGAGGCGAGGCGTCTTTCGAGGGGAGGACGAGGCCTTGGTAGGTCTTGATGTCGCTGCACCGCTCGGTGCCGGAGACGGTGGGCGGGCGGGGCGCCCCAGAGGTGCTTGTTCGCGTTGGCTACGCAGAGCGGATGGTCCTCGAACAGGTTATCGCGCGCGTTGCAGGTGTAGGCGGCGCCTTTGAGCGTGCAGTCCCCGATGGGGATGGGCAGCCGGTAGTCGCAGGAGGCCGATTGTTTGTCGCAATCGTCGGCGATGCAGGCGTAGCTCCGCCGTTCGACCGGATGCGTTATGCGCAACCCAGTCACCGCGAGTAGCCCGAACAGCGTCGAACATACCCTATGGACAGGACTCGTCCGCTACATCCGGCGTGACCTCGATCGGGACCGAGAGCTCGGCGCCCAGATAAGAGATCTGCAGGGTGCCGACTCCGGCGCAGGCGCGCAGCGACACGAAACGACCGCTGCGCTCCGCCTCGATGAGCACCACCGAGCCGCTGGTGATCGCGGCCGCGAACGTTAGGTCGTCCTGCGTGCTCGGTTGGACATAGCGGCCGGACGCGTCGTTCCCGACCAGGGCGAACCCGCCGAGATCGCCCGGCGCGAGCGCCGTTATCTCGACCGGGTTGTCCAGATCGCTGGCGAAGCTGTAGAGCTTCAAAGTCGGCTTATCCTCCGCGGACAGCGTTGCGATCTCGAGGTCGCCGCCGAGCTGGGTCTTGATGTGGGCGATGCCGGACTTGCCGAGCGCCTCGACGCGTCGCGTGTTGACGACCTGAGCGTCGGCCTCGTGGGCCAGCAGCTCCGGGTCCATCGACCAATCGAAGAGATCGAAGCCGAGCAGGGTTGTGGTGCCGGCGCGCGGCTCGGCCGCCACCCGGAGGGAGGCGCCGGGACGCAGCGCGTAGCCCTGGCCGTAGAAGCCATCCGGTTTGTCGAAGAGAGGAGGCGTCGAGAGCACCCAGACGCGCGCCCCGTCGGGCCGCTGGACGGTGAGAGGCAGGCTATCGGAGCCGTTGCTGGCCGTCACGCGGAGGGTCGTCTCGCCCTCCGACTCGGCGCGCAACTCGATCGGGTAAATGTCGAAGACCACGCTGACGATCTCCGGTGCATCGCTTTCGGCGGCCATCAGCGTGCCGAGCCCTGGGCCCAGCACCCAGACGTCCGCGCGCGCCCCTAGCGCGATGGGACGCTCGAAGTCCAGCACCGACGAGCCGCTATCGGCGGGGTACTCGCGCGGCTCGTAGAAGCCGAGCTTCCCATCCTGTCCGTCTGTCTTGCCACCGTAGACGTCGCAGCCGGACTGCATGGATGCGGCGATGAGGACAATCGGCGACAGGAATGCTGATATGGGGGGTAAGCGCATGACCCATCATCCGCGCCCGCCCAGGCGGTGGCAAGCGTGTAGGACAAATAAACCAGTCCTCTTCCGCCCATGCTTGAATGGAGAAGCGCGGAGCAAGCTGCAAGCGCCCCTCAACCCGCAGCGCCATCGCCGCCCGGGCGGCGCCGGGTCCTTCGGCCGATGCCTAGAGCATCGAACCGGTCGATGCTCTAGCGCCCAACCGAGAGCGAGACGTGAAAGTTCGCCCCTCGATCCTCGTTCGGACGCACTCCAATCCGACCACCGTGGTTCTCTACGATGGTCTTGCAGATCGAGAGGCCCATCCCCATGCCTCCCTGCTTGGTCGTATAGAAAGGGCTGAAGATTCGCGCGGCCTCCTCCGGGTTCACGCCCGGACCGCTGTCCTTCACCTCGAGCACAAGGACATCGGGATCGGTCAGGCGCGTTCGCACCAGGATTTCGTGGGGACCGGGGGCTACACCGTATGCCGCCTCGGACGCATTGACGACGAGGTTCACGATGACCTGTTGCAGCTGAACGCGGTCGCCGAGCACCGGGGGAAGCTTTTCGGCGAGGTCCAGGCGGATCGCTGCGCCATTCCGCTGCACGCGGGCCCGTGTCAGCAGGACGACCTCTCGGATCGCCTCGTTGAGGTCGAGCGGCACGTGCGCTTCCCCTGAGCGTCCAAACAGGGCTCGGAGCCGACGGATCACGTTCTCCGCCCGCGTGACGTCGCGGGCGATAGAGCTCGCGGCCTCGCGAGCCTCTCCCGGATTCGCCGGGTCACGCTGGAGCCAGTTCACGCAGGCGCTCGCATTGGCGCTGATCGCGGCAAGCGGCTGACTGATCTCGTGGGCGATCGCGGCTGCCATCTCGCCCAGACTCGACACCCGCGTGAGATCGGCGAGCGCTGCCTGCGTGCGCTGGAGGGCCTCCTCCGAACGTCTGACCTCCGTGACGTCCCGGATGGCGCCGACGTACTGTTCCTGCTCCGTCGAGTCGCCGGATACGCGATGGGCGGAAATGCTGACGTGCTTTACGAAGCCGTCCGGCATCATCAGCCGATACTCGACCTGCGGGCCTCCCACGAGGCGCGAGGGGTCGGCGACGAGCGCATCGAAGATGCGGAGGTCGTGGGGATGGATGCGCGCGCGCATCGACTCCACCGATGGCGAGCTTGCCGCACCGAAGATGCGGAACACCTCGTCAGACCAGAAGATCTCCTCCGTCCGAGGCTTCCAGCTGAAGGTGCCCGTCTGACCGATGCTCTCGGCTTTGCTCATGTAGACCTTGGCCTGCCGCAGGTCCGCATAGAGCTGCGCGTTCTCGAGCGACATCGCGGACTGCGACGCCAAGAGCTCCAGGATCGCGAAGCGCCCCGGTGTGAAGATGCCAGGCGCGAGGTCGTTCTCCAGATGGAGAACGCCTACGAGCCGCGCCTGCTTGACGAGGGGAAGGCAGAGCACCGAGCGTGATCCGCGTCGACGGAAGTAGGCTTCCTCCGAGAACTGGTTTGTCTCGGCCGCATCCCCGAGCAGCACGCTCTCTTGCGTCCGCCGAACATAGTGGAGCAGCGCGAGCGGGAGTTCGCGCTCGGAGACGGGAGCACGCCGGAGGTCGAGGCTCACGCCATCGGGCTGCGCGCGCGCCTCGGCGACGACCTCGAGGGCCTCTCCGCGCGGCAGGAGCAGCACACCTCGCTGCGCGCCGGCGTGCTCGAGCGCCGCCTTGAGCAGCGTCTCGATCAATCGCTCGAGCACGATCTCCTGCGAGATCGCTTGGCTCAGGCGGACCACCGTCGTCAGATCGAGCTCGTGGAGCCCACGCGCCAGCGCGGCGGGGCCTCCGCCGCGCTGTCCTTCCAAGAGGAACGGGTGGGCATGCTCGAGCGCGCGCACCTTCGCCTCCGCGCCCCAGGCGCGATAGGCGGCGTGAGCGTGGCGGAGATAGGCCTCGCTGACGATCGCCTGGCCGCGCCGCTCGTAGAACCGCGCCGCGTGCTCGCTGGCGATCGCCTCGACGTGGGTCAGGTGATGCTCCTGCGCCATGCGGATGGCCTTCTCGTAGAGGCCCTCCGCGTCGAGAACCCGCGCTTCGATCCGCGCCGTCTCCGCCGCGAGGAGAATCGCCTTCGCCCCGAAGTTCTCGGGGCAGTGGGTCGCCCAGATGTCGAGCTGCCGCTTGTACTCGGCCAGGCTCTCGCGATGCGCGTGTGTGGCCTCGGGCAGCGCGCCGTCGCAGAGCCCCGCGTGCACCAGCGCAGCGTAGAAGTGGTGCTCTTCCACTTCGACGTTCGACGTCGAAGACCAGATGAGCGCGCGCGCGGCGTTGGCGGCGTGGAGCGCGGTCGGGAGATCCCGCGAGAGGAAGCGGACGGTCAGCTTGCGGATCCAGTACCAGCACGTGACGAGCGGCATCCCCGGGTTCGTCTCGAGGTCGCGCTCGAAGGCCGCCTCGTCGCGCGACTCGTCCGACGTATCGGGGAAGGCACCGCCGGCCCGCCGCAGCGTGCGGATCAACCGGAGCTGGTCGGCTGCGAGCCCGACGCACGGCAGAACGTTGAGCCTGGTCGCCGCCTCGAGGGCGGCGACTGCCTCCGCTTCTGCGTCGGCGAGCGGGCTTCCACTGGCCAGGTAGATCGAGACGATGTGGAACCCCGCGCTTTCGACGAACTGCTCTCCGATGGGGAGTGCTTCTGCGAGCGCGTCCCTCATGTAGCGTACGCAAGCGTCGAAGGGTTGGCACCAATGCGCGATCAACGAACCCACGCCAAATCGCGCGAGGGCGCGGTATCTGTCGAGCCGATGGCGTTCGACGAGTTCGAGGACGAGCTCTCCGAGCAGGCGCGTGAGGGCGTAGTCGCCGAAACTGGGGCCGACCACGACGCCCAGCAGCACATAGCCGACGGCCGAGGCTTCCGCGTGGCCGCGCTCGAGGCTCAGATTGGCGATGCGGCAGGCCAAGAGATCGAAGAGCCGATCGCGATTGCTCCACCGCGCCGCCTTGGCCAGCTGGACCGCGAGCTCGAGGGTTTGGGCGTGAATGTCGTCGTCGGACATCGGAAGGCTTGCGAGGGCGACGATGCTCCTCGTCCCGAGCTGCTCGCGAACCCGGCTGTATTCTCGGGCGAGGTCCGCTTCCGTGGGTTCCGGTGGCAATGGGCTTCCAACCCGAGCCAGGTACTCGAGCCCGAGCTCGAGGCCTCGGGCGGAGTCACCCGCGTAGCCGGCGACGGCGGTGCGCAGCGCCGCGACTCTTCCGGCGTCGGTCAGGCGTGTGGTACGGGCGGCGAGATCGGCGAGTCGATGCTCGGCGCTCGCGAGCTCACCGCAGAGCGAGTCGCACTCGGCATGGGTGTAGGCGAGCTCGAACATGAGCTCGGGGTGCAAGGGCCACGGATCCGACGCGAGGCTCTTCAGGATCCGCGTCGCCTCGCTCACGTACGTCCGCGCGGTCGCATGAGCGCCGGCCGATTTCGCGCGCTTGCTGGCGGCCAGGCTCAACGTCACGAGGTCCACTCGCTCCGACGCCGACAACAACGGGAGCCCGCGCGTCAGGTGTCCGACGACGTCGAACACGGATTCGACCATGTCCGCCGGAGCCGCGCCGCGCAGCTTGCGACCGATCGCCGCGTGGAGCGCCGCCTTCTGATCTTCCGAGAGGAGCGAGTAGGCAGCCTCGCGCACGCGGTCATGGACGAACGAGAACCCCGAGGCCCCGGATTGGAGTAGGCCGACGGCGGCGGCGTCGGTGAGGCCGCCGTCGATCTCTCGGAGCTCGCGCTCGCAGTGGCTCGCCAGCTCGGCAGCCGCGGCGGCGTTCCCGAAGCACGCGAGCGCCGCGAGCGCGTCGCCCGTGGTGCTCGGAAGCCGCTCGATGCGGCGAAGGATGAGCTCGACGACGTTGTCGGTCGAAGGACGTCCTCGAATCACGTCGAGGTCCCACGCCCAAAGGCAACGTTCTCGATCGAAGCCGATCAAGTGGGCATCACAGAGCTCACGAAAGAACTGGAGCGCGAAGAAGGGATTGCCCTCCGTCTTCTCGACGACGAGCCGAGAGAGGTCGTCGATGTCGGCGGGAGGAGCCCGGAGCGTGTCGGTCAAGAGCTCGCTCACGTGCGAGCTCGAGAGGCCGGCGAGCTCGACCTCCACGAGCGGCGCGCTCATGGTGCGAAGCCGACGGATCGTCGCGGTGAGCGGGTGCGCTTCGCTGACCTCGTTGCTGCGGTAGGCGCCGACGACGAGGACGTGCTTCACGTCCGGGTGCGCCACGACGTGGTCGACGAAATCGAGCGTGCCGCGATCCAGCCACTGGAGGTCGTCGAGGAAGAGCGCAAGCGGCCGGTCGTTTCGGGCGAACGCCGAGAGAAACTGACGGAAGGCCAAGAAGTGGCGGTCCCGCACGTTCTCGAGCGGCACAGCGGGAGCCGGCGGCTGCGGTCCGAGGACGAGGGAAAGCTCCGCCACGAGCTCGCACATGAGGGGGGCGTTCGGGCCGAGCGCTCTGACGAGCGCCTCACGCCACGGCGCGAGCTCCTCCTCCGAGCGGGTGAGGAGCTGCCTTACGAGAGTGCCGAAAGCCTGCGAGAGCGGCGCGTAGGGGATGTTCCCCTTGTACTGATCGAACTTGCCGGACGCGAACCAACCCGGTCTTGCGAGGAGAGCTCGATCGAGCTCGCGCGCGACGACCGATTTCCCGATGCCGGAGGGCCCGGAAATGAGGAGCAGCCCTGCGGTTCCCTCGGTGGCCACGCGCTCGAACGCGCGTAACACGTCGTCGATCTCGCGCGCTCTTCCGTAGAGGCGCTCAGGCAGGACCAAGCGGTCCGGTATGTCGGCTTCGCCGAGCGGGAACGCGGATACGACTCCGGCTTCCCATTGTTCGAGGCCGCGCCGGAGATCCACCTCCACGCCAGCCGCCGTCTGGTAGCGGTCCTCGGGTGCCTTGGCGAGGAGCTTCATGACGATCGCGGCGATCGTCGCCGGAAGCGCGGGGGCGCGTTCTTCGAGCGGCACCGGCGGCCTTGCGATGTGGCAATGGACCCACTCGATCGGAAGCGATGCCGAGAACGGCAGATCACCGGCCAGGAGCTGATACAGCGTGACGCCGAGAGAGTAGAGATCGCTCCGCATGTCGACGGAACGGTTCATGCGGCCGGTCTGCTCCGGGGCGATGTAGGGTAGCGAGCTCGCGCCGTGTCGCCCCGCGTCGAAGATGCGGAGCTCGCGATCGGCGCGCATGGCGAGCCCGAAGCCAGTGAGGCGGACACGTCCGCCCGCGTCGACGAGAATGTTGGCCGGACGGATATCCTGGTGAATCAAGCCGTGCGCATGCGTTCTGGCGAGAGCGCTCGAAAGCTCGGTCGCGATTCGCAACAGCGAACCGAGGTCGCCGCTCTGCTTCAGCCGTGTGGAGAGGAGCTCTCCGCCCGGGTCGTCGAGGAGGAGCACCGGCTTGCCCGCCTCCTGCACGAGCTCGCGGGGACGTACTGCCCAGGTCGGATCGAGCTGGTCGCGGAGGTCGTGCTCGTGAAGCAGGCGCTCGACCGAGACGTGTCTCGAAGTAGGCGCGAGCACGAGCGATGGTGGCAGTTGCGCCGTCCCGAGTCGTCGCCACAGCTCCCACTCCCCATCGTGTCGGAGCAGCACCGATCCAGCCGACAGCTCGTTCATGCTCGTCCTCTGCGAGGGCGCGCTCGCGTGGACATGGACTCGTTGACTGGAAGCGACGGTCCGGCTCACTGCCAGGCGCGGCCCAAGGCAACTACCAAAAGTGACACAGTTGATCAATGACAATTCGAGTTGCGCTGACCGTCACAATTGTTCCGCGAAAGCCGGCCCCCTACCCCTCGACCCCCGCCCCCACCGCGCACCCTTCACCGCCGCCACGCCCTTCTGATGTTCGTCAGCTCAACGCGGCTGGAGTCATGGGTCTCCCCGCTCGGGCACGATGCGATGGCGAATCTTGCGCTCACATCGGATATGCAATTCGCGAAGGATTGGCCCGCGCAGAGCTCTCGGCACGGCGGGCCGGTCATGCAGAAGATGCAGGCAGCGTCGGGTCGCCGATGTCATGCGATTTGCGCGCAACTTGCATCGCAGCGAATGTAGCCTGACATCGAAACCCGACCAAGGTCGGGTTTCCTGCGCCGGCAGGATTGCGTTACATGAGCGGCACCGATGTCTACCAGGCCGAAATTGACGCACGCCACGGGGGCGCCCGTGGTGGACAATGTGAACATCCAAACCGCCGGTCCGCGCGGCCCTGCGTTGCTGCAGGACATCTGGCTGATCGAGAAGCTGGCGCACTTCGACCGCGAGGTCATCCCCGAGCGGCGCATGCACGCCAAAGGCTCAGGGGCGTACGGGACGTTCACCGTCACGCACGACATCACGCGCTACACCCGCGCGCGGCTGTTCGCCCAGATCGGCAAGCAAACGCCCGTGTTCGTGCGATTCTCGACAGTCGCCGGCGAGCGCGGCGCCGCCGACGCCGAGCGTGATATCCGCGGCTTCGCGGTGAAGTTCTACACCGAAGAAGGCAACTGGGATATCGTTGGCAACAACACGCCGGTGTTTTTCTTTCGCGACCCGCTGCGCTTCCCCGACCTCAATCATGCCGTGAAGCGCGACCCCCGGACCGGGATGCGCAGCGCGGACAATAACTGGGACTTCTGGTCGTCGCTGCCCGAGGCGCTCCACCAGGTGACGATCGTGATGAGCGATCGCGGCATCCCGCGCAGCTACCGCACGATGCATGGCTTTGGCAGCCATACCTTCAGCATGCTCAATGCCAAGAACGAGCGCGTATGGGTCAAGTTCCACTTCATCAGCCAGCAGGGGATCGATAACCTGAGCGACGCCGAAGCTGAAGCGGTCGTGGGGCGAGACCGCGAGAGCCACCAGCGCGACCTATTCGAAAGCCTCGAGGCGGGTCGGTTTCCGCGCTGGAAGCTCTGCCTTCAGGTCATGACCGAGGCGCAGGCGCGGACGCACCGGCACAACCCGTTTGACCTCACCAAGGTCTGGCCGAAGGCCGACTATCCGCTCATCGAGGTCGGCGTCCTCGAGCTGAATCGCAACCCCGACAACGTGTTCGCTGAGGTCGAGCAGGCCGCGTTCTCGCCAGCCAATATCGTCCCCGGGATCGGCTTCTCGCCGGACAAGATGCTGCAGGCGCGGCTATTCTCGTACGGCGACGCGCAGCGCTACCGACTGGGCGTCAACTTCAATCAGATCCCCGTCAACGCGCCGAGGTGCCCGTTCCACAGCTTCCACCGTGACGGCGCGATGCGCGTCGACGGCAATCTAGGCGCCACGGCCTCCTACTTCCCCAATCGACACGGCGAATGGAACGACAGCCCGAGCGCAGGCGAGCCGCCGCTGCCCGTCGCCGGCGACGCAGCGCATTGGGATCATCGCATGGACGAGGATCACTGGGAGCAGCCGGGTTGCCTGTTCCGATTGATGTCTCCTGGGCAGCAGCAGGCGCTGTTCGACAACACCGCGCGCTCGCTCGGCGGCGCGTCGGTCGAGGTCCAACGCCGGCACGTCTCCAATTGCATCAAGGCCGACCCCGCTTACGGGGCCGGGGTGGCGCGGGCGCTCGGCCTTGACCGGGGCTAGCGGCGCGTTGGTCCACGAGGTGGTGCTCGAGACCGCGTTGGCCCCCAACCTTCCCCCCGTGTTCGGTGATTCGATTCAGCTTCAGCGAGTCGTGCTCAACTTGCTATTGAATGCCACCGAAGCGTCGCGTGAGGGTTCACGAGAGCGTCGGAAGGCGAAAGGCTGCGAGGCGAAGCCTCGCACCGCGCGCAGCGAAGCGAGCACGGCGACGATGAGGCAGCTCCGACGTCAAGGCCTTTAGCGCGGTTTTTACGCTGCGCTTCCGTGTGGCGGTAGCCGCGTTGACGTGCGCCGTTGCCTTCCTCCGACCTTCTTCGCTCCTCGGCATG
>NZ_JAGTJK010000102.1:0-18791 GCF_028435265.1 Polyangium jinanense
CCCGGACCCCCGCAGGGGCTATCCGCCCCTGCACCCGGACCAGCGCACGCGCTGGACCCGGGGCGACAGCGCGCGATGCGCGCTGTCGACAGGGAGAACGTCGCCACCAAGAACGACCGCTCGGCTGGCGAGTCGGCTCGTGGTCTTGCCATGGCCTGTTCGATGAACTGCGCATCGCGCAGTTCATCGACCCCGGGTCCAGCGCTTGCGCTGGTCCGGGGTGGAGGGGGCGGACAGCCCCCTCCTGGGGTGCGGGGCAACGCCCCGCTCTGCGCATCCCTGCGGAACACGCTCTGACGCGCTCTTTACGCGCTGCGTTCTTCCTGGATAGACTGGAGGAAGTGGCTGAAGAACCGCTTCCGTCGAGCCTCTTCTCCGGGTATCCGAGCGCGCCCGGCACGTATGACGAGCTCCTCGACCCGGGCGGGCACCTGCGCCTCCCCTTCCGACGCGCGCTCGCTCCCCTCGCCTCTGCCTCGCCCGACGCGATCACGCGCTGGCAGGCCCTCGCCGAGCGCGCCCTCCTCAACCAGGGCGTGACCTTCTCCGTCTACGCGGACTCGCGCGGCACCGAGAAGATCTTCCCCTTTTGCTTGGTCCCGCGCCTCGTTTCCGCCGAGGATTTTTCCCACGTCGAGCGTGGCCTCGAGCAGCGCGTGCGCGCGCTCGGCATGTTCCTCGACGACGTCTACGGCGAGCAGCGCATCCTCGCGGAAGACCCGCTCCTCCGCGAGCTCGTCCTCGGCGCCAAGCATCACCTGCCCATGCTGCGGGGCCTGCGCCCCTCGGGCGGCGTGCGCATTCACGTCGCGGGCATCGACCTCGTGCGTGGCCCCGACGGCGTCTTCCGCGTCCTCGAAGACAACCTCCGCACGCCCTCCGGCGTCTCGTACGTCCTCGAAAACCGCATCGTCTCGAAGCGCGTCTTGCCGAAGGTGTTTGAAGAGGCCCGCGTGCATCCGGTCGAGCACTACCCCGCGCGCCTCTCCGAAGTCCTGCGCTCGGTCTCCCCTGCCCCGCATGACGACACGCACGCCGTCGTGCTCACGCCCGGCCCTTACAACTCCGCGTACTTCGAGCACAGCTTCCTCGCCCGCACGATGGGCCTCGAGCTCGTCGAGCCCGCGGACCTCTACGTCGACGACGACCGCGTCTTCCTCCGCACCACGCGTGGGCCGCGCCGCGTCCACGTCATCTACCGCCGCATCGACGACGCCTTCCTCGACCCCGAGGCCTTCCGTCCGGACAGCCTCCTCGGCATCCGCGGCCTCGTCCGCGCTTACGCGAAGGGCAACGTCGCGCTCGCGAACGCCCTCGGCAACGGCGTCGCCGACGACAAGGCCGTCTACGCGTTCGTCCCCCAGATGATCCGCTTCTACCTCGCCGAGGAGCCGATCCTCGCCCAGGTGCACACCTTCGTCTGCGCCCGCGACGAGGATCTCCGCTACGTCCTCGATCACCTCGATCGGTTGGTGGTCAAATCGGTCGACGAGGCGGGCGGCTACGGCATGCTCATGGGCCCCACGGCCTCGGCCGCCGAGCGTGACTCCTTCCGCCGCCGCATCGAGGCCGAGCCGCGCCGTTTCGTCGCGCAGGAGCGCCTCGAGCTCAGCACCTGCCCCACCTGGGATGGCGCCGGGAGCGCGCTCGTTCCTCGCCGCGTCGACCTCCGCCCTTACGTCCTCACCTCGCCCGCGGGCCCGTGGGTCTTGCCCGGCGGCCTCTCGCGGGTCGCGCTCGTGCCTGGCTCGTACGTCGTCAACTCCAGCCAGGGCGGCGGCTCCAAGGATACGTGGGTGCTCAAATCAAATCCTTCGGGGAGAAACGATCCATGATCGCCCGCGTCGCCGACCACTGCTTCTGGCTCGGTCGTTACCTCGAACGTGTCGACTGCACCGCGCGCGTCCTCCACGTCACGCTTCACCTCTCGCTCGACGCCGAGCTCGGCCCCCGCCAGTGCTGGCTCCCCGTCGTCATCGTCTCCGGCGAGCGCGAAGCCTTCTTCACGAAGCACGGCGAAGCCGCGGCGGGCGACGGCGAGCTCGTCCAGAGCTACATGACCTGGGACGAGACCAACTACGTCTCGCTCGTCCGTTCGATCGCCGCGGCCCGCGACAACGCCCGCTCGATCCGCGAGGTCGTGAGCCTCGAAGTCTGGGAGACGTTGAACGAGCTCTACCTCTGGTCCCAGAGCTCCGCCGCGTGCGAGGAGTACACCTCGAACCGCTACGCCTTCTACCGCACCATCCGCCGCGCCATCGAGCTCTGCCGGGGCCTGCTCCAGAGCACGATGCTCCACGACGACCCGCTCGACTTCCTCTTGCTCGGTCTCCTCCTCGAACGCGCCGGCCACTCGGCCCGCATCGTCGACGTGCACCACCACGCGCTCAGCAAAGGCGAAACACGCCTCGAGGTCGTCGAGACCGGCGTGTGGCTCTCCATCCTGCGCTCGTGCTCCGGCAAGGAGCCCTTCATGAAGCGGCACCAGGGTCGCGTGACGGGCCCCGCGGTCGCCGCGTTCCTGATCCTCGAACCCCTCTTCCCCCGATCCGTCCGGCACGCCGTCGCCGAGGCCCACACGCGGCTCCTCTCGATCCGCCCGGCAGGCGCGAACGACCTGCCCGGCGAGCGCTCCCTCGCCCGCCTCGGCGCGCTCGATGCGTGGCTCGCGTCGCAGACCCCCGAGACGATCCTGCCGATCCACGACCTCGCGACGTACGTGGTCTCGGAGACGGGCGGCATCTGCGAGGAGATCGGCCGCGAGCTGCTGGGGTTTGGGGCTCCGTGCGCCGAAGGCGACCCGAAGCCCCAAGCGTCGAACGAGTACGGGGGCAGTTCCGCCGCTTGACGTGTGGGCGGGGGACCGCGTAGGCCGTGCTAGCCTGCGCGCCGAGATCCATGTCGACTCTCGTTTCCGCAACGCCACGAGCGCTCGCGCCTGCACGTACGCTGAGCGACGTCGTTCACAACTGCGACCAGGACGATCCCCTGCCGAGCGGGGATCCTCGGTGGCAGGACCTCTCGGAGGGGCGCGGCGACGCGGCTGCGGAGACGCTCGTGCAGGACCTGCTCGCGCGGAAGCCGGAGCAGATCATCCACGCGGCGTTCGTGAGCCACCGCGGCGCGGGCAAGAGCACGGAGCTCCGGCGCATCGCCGGCCTCGTCGGAGAGGCGTACCACCCGCTCTACCTCGAGGCGACGGTCGAGATGGATCCGATCCGGATCGAGTCCGAGGATCTGCTGCTCAACATCGCGCTCGCGGTCGAGAAGGAGATGCGTCGGATTGGCAAGAGCCTGCCTGCCGAGCTCCTCGGCCGCGTCGAGAAGTGGTTCGCCGACGCGATTCGCTCGACCAAGTGGGCGCAAGGCTACGACGCGAACGTCGCGGCGGGCATCGAGGGCAAGTTCGAGATCCCGTTCCTCGGCAGCATGTTCGCGCAAGCCAAGGCGCTCATGAAGCACGAGAGCGAGTACCGCACCGAGGTGAAGCAGGTCCTGAAGAAGTTCCCCGGCACGTTGATCCAGAACGTGAACGACTTCCTCGAAGCCGCGCAGCAGCGGCTCGACGGCCGCGCGCTGCTCCTGGTGATCGACAACCTCGATCGTTACGATCCCTCCGTCATCGACGAGCTCTGCGTGATCGGGGCCGATCGGATCCGGAGCCTCCGCTGCAACCTGATCCTTACGCCCCCCATCAGCCTCCTGCTTCAACCTCGGTCGGCCCAGCTCGACGCGAGTTACGCCTGTTACGACATGTTCACGGTCCGGCTGCGCCGGCGCGACCAGCGCTACGACGAGTTCGACGGCAAAGGTCGCGACCTCCTCGAGCAGGTCCTCGCCAAGCGAATCGATCTCGACGTGGTCATGCCGGACAAGGAGGTCCGCGACCGGCTGATCGCGGCGAGCGGCGGCGGGATTCGCGAGCTCCTGGATCTCGTCTCGTGGACCGCGAGGTTTGCCCGGCTGGGTGGGGAGCGAATCGCGGAGCAGGACGTGGAGAAGGCCATTGCGCGGCGCAAGCAACGGCTGCGGGACCAGATCAACGTGAACGGCTGGTGGGAGGCGCTCGGGCACATCGCGGAGACCAAGGAGGTCGGCGATGACGAAAAGTCGCTCGCGGTCCTCTTCCATCGCCTTGCATTCAAGTACAACGGCGAAGGCTGGTACGACGTGCACCCGCTCGTGGACGAGCTCATGCGGGAGCGGCGCCGGTGAGCTTCGAGCCCGAGGCCCTGCTCGGCGAGGACGACGGCCTCGTGCTGCGCCGGTTTTTCGAGTGGGGCGTGGGGCACGGGTTCGACCTGGCGATCGTGCAGATCACGACGCCGTGGAAGCGGGACGCGCTGATCGCGTGGGCGAAGGCGAACGTGCAGGGCGTCGCGGTGATCGATCTGCGGGAGGTCGGCCCTGACAAGCGGAGGCTGTGGGACGTGCTCCGGGAAGCGACGGCGCAGGAGTTGGGCGCGACGTCGCTGATCCTGCACGGGCTGGAGGAGGCCGAGGCGGAGGAGAGGATCGTCGCGCAGCTCAACGTGGAGCGGGACGAGCTCGCGCGGAGCTTTCCGCTGCCGTGGCTCCTGCTCGTACACCCGACCGCGGCGCAGGTGTTAGAGCAGAAGGCGCCCGATTTCGTGGACTTCGCCGGGGCGTGGATGTGGGAGGAGAAGCCCGAGCCGCTGCGGTTGGAGCTTGCGGCGATCGATGCTCGGCACGCGGTGGCAGCGCCGTTGGCCGCGCGGGTGATCGATGCCGGCAAGGAACTGCTCGTCGAGGCGCAGCGCGCAATTCAATTCGGCGCCGTCGATGAGGCGGCGGATCTGCTGGCGCGTTTCGATCTGAAGCATCCTGAGGCGCGGGAGGAGGATCCCGACCGGATCTCGCTCGAAGGCGCGAAGCTCGCCGTTCAGGGGAGGCTCGATGATGCGCGCGCTGCCCTGGAGGCTGCGCTTGGTCGCTACGACGCGAGGAGCGATCGTATGGGGCGCGCCGCGGTGGCTCATCAACTCGCGATCATCGATGAGCAGGCGGGGCGTTACGACGCGGCGCGGGCGTGGCTCCGCGAGTCCATCACGATCAACGCGGCGCTCGGAAATCGCCGATGGCAAGCCGGCTCCCTGCATGAGCTCGCGACCCTGGAGTGGAGGCAGGGTCGGCACGATGTAGCCAGAACGTTGCTACGGGAAGCCCTGGAGGTCTTCGACGAGTTCGGGGATCGGGCGGGACGCGCGGCGTGCTTGCATCTACTCGCCGTCATCGACGAAAGCGAAGGTCGGTACGAGGAGGCACGGGCGCTCCTCGGCGAAGCGATCGACATCAACAAATCGCTTGGAAATGTGGTGGGACGTGCAGCATCCCTGCTTCAGCTCGGGTGCATCGAGTTGAAGCTTGGGCGATACGACGAGGCTCAAGGCCTCTTCAGTGAATCGTCAGCCCTCGCCAAAACCACAGGAAGTCGCGCCCTTTACGCATCGGCCCTGCATCACCTCGCGATCGCCAAGGTGAAACTGGTGCGTTACGAGGACGTTCGTACGTTACTCGCAGAATCGATGACCATTCGGGCTGACATCGGGGATCAAGCGGGCCTCGCCGCATCGCAGATCACCGTGGGTCAGCTCGAAGTCGTCGAGGGACGCTTGCATGAAGGTCGCCGGATGGTCCTGGCGGCCATCCAGATCCTCGAAGCCATCGGCTCCGGCCAGGTCGAAGAAGCTCGCGCCGTCCTCCGCAAGATCGACGCTCTCCGGCACCCCCCCACCCCGTCCTAGCTGCCCTCCCTCACTTCCGCAGTACACTCCCCTCGATGCCGAACCTCCTCGCCATGTCGTTCGAGGGCGAGCTCGCGCCCTGCTTCGACCTGTGCTGCCTCCACCCGGGCTCGAAGCGCCCACCCGATGGCTGGGGCCTCGGCTACTACCCTGGCGGCGAGCCCAGCGCCTCCGTCCTCAAGGAGCCCGCGCCGCCCCACGGATCCATCCGCAGCGAGCTCGTCAAGGCCTGGGAACACCTCGCCGCCTCGCTCTTCGTCCTCCACATCCGCACCGCCACCTGGGGCGCGATCAGCGACGCCAACACCCAGCCCTTCTCGCGCAGCTACGCCGGCCGCGACTGGCTCTTCTCCCACTGCGGCAGCCTCCGCCATCGCCTCGAACGTTCGAACACCAAAGGCCTCTTCGAACCCACCGGCTCCACCGACAGCGAGCTCGTCTTCTGCGAGCTGCTCGCCTTCTTCGCGCAGAACGGCTGGCGCAGCATCGGCGACGCCGATCCCTCCGCCGTCCGCGCCTTCTTCGAGCGCCTGGGCGCGCACGGCAACATGAGCTCCGTCCTCACCGACGGCCGTGATCTCCTCGCCTACGCCGACGCCCACGGCGAGGGACAGCTCCACCTCGGCACCATCTGCCCGCCTTACGAAAAGCTCGTCCTCGAAGACGCCGATCTCCACCTCGATCTCGGCCGTCGTGGCGTCGAGGCGCAGAAGGGCATCCTCGTCGCCTCGAACCCGCTCGAAGGCTCCGGCGCCACCTGGAAGGCCCTGTCCCCGGGGCACCTCCTCGTCGTCCGGCAAGGCGCCATCATCGCCGACATGCCGCCCGGCCAGGCCACCGCGGCGCGCGCCGCCGGCCGTGATCTCCAGCGTCCCGCGCCTGCCGAGGCGCGCCGTTTGTCGATCGTCCACCGCACCTCGTATCGCTACGACAAGCCCGTCGAGCGCAGCTCGCACCTGCTCCGCCTCACGCCGATCCACGATCGCCTGCAGACGCTCCACGCCTCCACCATCACGCTCTCCGTCGACGGCAAGCAGCGCGACTACGACGACGTCTTCGGCAACCGTGCGCGTAAAGTCGTGATCGAGCAGAGCTACACCGAGCTCGTCATCGAGGCGCGCTCCGAGGTGAGCCTGCTCGACACCGAGCCCTTTGGCCTCCGCCCCTTCCACGCGCGGAGCACCATCCCGCTCGTGTGGATGCCCTGGCAAAGGCAGGTTTTGCAGCCCTACCTGCTCCCGCCCGAGCTACCCGAGAGCCAGCTCGAAGTACTCGCCCGATACGCGATGACCTTCGTCGAGCGCAACGACTACGACCTCGTCGACACGCTCTTCGACCTGAACCAGACGATCCACCGCGACTACCTCTACCAGAAGGGATCCACGAGCCTCTCGACGACGCCCTACGAGGTCTACACGCGGCGCACCGGCGTCTGTCAGGACTTCGCGAACCTCTTCATCTGCCTCGCCCGCCTGCTCAGCGTCCCGGCGCGTTACGTCTGCGGCTACCTTTATACGGGCCCGAAACAACCGAACCACAGCATGGCCGAGGCCTCCCACGCGTGGGTGCAGGTCTACCTGCCCGAGGTCGGCTGGAAAGGCTTCGATCCGACGAGCGGCGTCGTCACGCAGACCGATCACGTGCGCCTCGCCGTCGGTCGCAGCTACGTCGACGCGACGCCCACCTCGGGCACGATCTACCTCGGCGGCGTCCGCGAGACGCTCGACGTCGCGGTGCACGTCACGCCGATCGAGTGACCCTCAAGGCGCAACCGGCAAGAACAACCTGAGCCGCGTGCCTTTCCCCGGCACGTTCTCCACGTCGATCCGCCCGCCGTACGCCGAGACGAAGCTCTCCGAGCGCGAAAGCCCCGCCTCCCCGGCGCGATCCGCGCTGCGCCCGCTCCCGAACACCTCGAAGGAGACCATCCCTCCGCTTGCGGGCGCGAGCACGACGCGCACCTCGTTCGCCTTCGGATCCCCCTCCGGCAGCGCGCGCGCCGTCCGCAGCAAGAGGTCCACGAGCAAGAGCGCGATGCCTGCCGGCTCTCCCGCGACGAACGGCACGTCGGCCACCTCGGACGAGAGCCGCGCGCGCGCCGCGATCGCGCCGGTCGTGAGCATGAGCGCAGCCTCCACCGCGCGCTTCATGTTCGTCTTCGGCGGCGTCTCCCGCGACGCCTCGCCGAGGATCCGCATGTCGCGCACGAGCGACGCCATCCGCTTCGCCCCGAGCGCCGCCTCGTCGAGCGCCTTCGTCACGTCTTCGCTCTTCGACGCGCCAAGCGCTTCCGACACGAAGCCGATGTTCCCGATCAGAAACGAGAGCGGATTGTTGAGCTCGTGCGCGATGCCCGCGGAGAGCGCCGCCGCCGTGGCGAGCCGCGCCTCGGCCTCGCGTTGCCGATGCTCCGTGATGTCGCGCAGGATCGACACGAGCTGCCGCTCTTCCTTGCGCACCGCGAGCAGCGCCCGCTTCTCGACGAGCACCCGCAGCGATCCATCCGGCGCCTTGATCGTCACCTCGCGCTCGTCCGTCGTCTGCGGCCACCGATCCGGCCCGGTGCCCTTCGGCGCAGGCTTGAGCGCATCCGCCGACTGCCCGAGGACCTCCTCGCGTGATCGCCCGAGGAGCGCGCAAAACGCGCGGTTCGCGATCGTGAACCTACCTGTGTCGTCCTCGACGGACAGCGGATCCGGAATCGCATCGATCACGGCGATCCGCGCCTCGGCCTCGAGCTTCTCGTGCTCGGCGTGGATCATCGCGGTGATGTCGCGCGAGACGGTGACGAACTCCTCGATCACGTCCGTACGAGGATCCCGCACGGGTCGGCTGATCGTCTCGAGCCACGCATACTCGCCGTCCTTGCGCTGCAGCCGGATGATCGCGCCCGCGACCTGCGCGCCCGCATCGAGCGCGCCGAGCGCCTCGAGGAGCTTCGACACATCCGACGGATGCAGGATGTCGAGGATGCTCGACCCGAGCAGCTCATCGGGCTCGTACCCGAGGACGGTGCGACAAGCCGGCGAGATGTAGAGGCGGACGCCGCCGGGCGAGAAGCGCGCGAGGATCTCGGTCGAGCTCTCGGCGAGATGGCGAAAGCGCTGCTCGCTGCGCTCGGCATGTCGGAGCGCATCCCCGAGCATGGCCGCGCGCACGGCATCCTTCTTCCGCTGCGCCACGCGCCGAAACAGGAGTCCCACGCGCGACGCGACGAGGCGTTCGTCGTTCGGCCAGAGCATGAAGTCATCGACGCCCTCGTCGCAGAGCGCCTCGACGTGCTCGGGCGTGATGGCCATCGCGAGGATGACGGGGCCGCCGTCCGGGGCGCTCCGGAGCGTGCGACAAGCGGTCATGATCGAAGCAAAGTCCTGCTCGTCCTCGGACGACAGGAGCACGGCGATCCCGATCCCCGCGCTCGACGCCGCCGCGAGCTCCAAGGCAGGCACGACAGCAACGTCACTGCACTGATCCCGAAGCAACCGCTCGATCGGTTGTGGATCGGCCTTGGAAGAAGCAACGAGCAAAGCCTTCATACGCGAAAACCCCGCACATCCTGCCACACATTTGTGGAGGGTGTCTCCCCCGATGGTCTTTTGGGGAGGGTGTCGCGCTCGATGGCGCGACACCCTACGGCCCTCACTCCACTTCGTTTCGTTCGGGCCTACCCGGCGATATGGCTGCTGGCTCGCTGGGTGAGGTTGCGAGGGCTTGGGGGGCGCTTTGCCGTGGGGTTTCGGGTCTAGGTGGTCGTTTGGTGGCTGGCTCGCTCGGCGAGTGCCGCGACGACCTGGCGGATCGCGTCCGTGCCGCTGGTGGCGGGGATCACGTAATCGTCCATCGTGTCCGGGAATCGTTGCCTGTCGTCGATACGGAC
The DNA here is from genome assembly GCF_028435265.1 of Polyangium jinanense. Taxonomy (GTDB): domain Bacteria; phylum Myxococcota_A; class Polyangia; order Polyangiales; family Polyangiaceae; genus Polyangium; species Polyangium jinanense. The sequence goes on from NZ_JAGTJK010000102.1 coordinate 9,643, forward strand.
GCCGGCGAGCTCACCGCTCCAGCCTGCGATCTCCAGGGCCACGACGATTCGATCGTGGATCCAGGCCATGGCCATTTCCGACAGCGTCCCCGCGCCCCCGCCGACGGCGACGATGGCATCCGCATGTGCGACGAGCGCATTCCGCAAATGCCCGAGCCCGGTCGGAATCGCGATATCGACGTACGTATTGGCGGCCCGTGGGTCATGCCCCGGAAGCAGCCCCACGGTATCCCCCTCCTTGTACCGCCCCGACGCACGCGCGCCGCGACAAGCCGCCTCCATGACACCGCCGAGGCCGCCGGTGAGGACACGAAAGCCAACTTCCACAGCCGCACGACCCGCCTCGAAAGCAGCTTCGTACGCCGGAGATCCAGGGAGAGCGGTGCCGTCACCGATGATGGCGAGAAGGGGGCGGGGCATGGTCAAAACCCGTGCTTGTGGAGGTAGCAGCCGCACATCAAGGAAAAGGGCGCGTCCGGCTGCGCAAAGCAACGCAAGAGCGAGAGCTCCTCGCTCATCAGCGTCTTACCGCCAGACTCTATCATCCTGTCCTCGATGGCGTCGACGATCTCGAGCAGCGACAAGAGCCGCCGGATGCGCGCGAGATCCATGATTTCAGGCCTCAGGCCGCATTTCTGGATTGTCCGGAGTCCCGCCCTTCTCACACCGGATCCAACATACGCAGGGTGCAAGCGGAGGTCCGAACGACCGGAAGAGCGTTCTCTCCAGGTGTAAACGCAGGTCCAGACGTCCGGAACGCCGTCTGCAAGCGTTGCAAGCACCGATCAGAACGCTCCAAACCCCGCCTGCACGCGTTGCAAGCACCGATCAGACCGATCAGAACGCCGTCTGCAAGCGTTGCAAGCACCGATCAGACCGCTCGGAACGCCGCCTGCAAGCGTTGCAAGCACCGATCAGATCGATCGGAACGCCCTCTGCAAGCGTTGCACGCGCCACTTGGCGCGTCCGAACCGCATGGGTCTCATCTGGGAGGCGCTGCGCTGGGGCTTTGCCCCAGGCCCCACCAGGGGCTGTCCGCCCCTGGACCTGGACCAGCGCAAGCGCTGGACTCGGGTTCGATGAACTGCGCGATGCGCAGTTCATCGAACAGGCCAGGTCAAGACCCACGACGTCGTCGCCAGCGGGCAACGCACCTTCCTGGTCTTGCCACCGGCCTGTTGGAAGAACTGCGCATCGCGCAGTTCTTCCACGAATGGTCCAGGGCTTGCCCTGGTTCGGGTCGAGGGGCGAACAGCACCCGCGGGGCCCGGGGCAGCGCCCCGGCGCGACGCCTCGTCAGCTCTTGGCCGCCCAGGCCAGCGCCCGCTCCCGCAGCCCCCGCACGAACGCGTCCTTCGCCTGCGAATACGACGAAAACATCGTCGCCCCGCGCGCCACGGCCTCCTGCTTGTGCTGCGCGTACGCCTCGATCTCCGCCGGATGACTCCGCAGATACTCCCGCACCGCGAGATTCGTCTCCCAGAACGACTTCCCGTACTCGGTCACCGCCACATTAAAATGCGGCGCGGCCCCCCGCTTTCGCAGATAGATCCTCCCCGGTACGAAGATCTCTCCAAAATCCTCGTACCCGAGCGCCACGAGCCCCGCGACGTGTGGCTTCGCCGCCTGCAGATCGGCCACGCCGACCAGGATGTCGATGATCGGCTTCGACACGAGCCCCGGCACCGCCGAGCTCCCGAATGGCTCGATCGCCACCACCACGGGCCCGAGCGCCGCCCGCACCCGCGCCGACTCCGCCGCGTATTCGAGGGGCCAGCGCGCATCGTAGGCGACGATCGAAATCGGCTCGTCGACGTCCCCGCGCATGGCCCCTCCCCTCCCCGGTTACCCCTTCGCCGGCGGCGCCGCCGGCACGAGCCCGATCTTCTTGTACACCTTCGACAGCGTCTTCCACGCCCGCGCCCGCGCCTTCTCGGCGCCCCGCGCGAGGATCTGCTCGAGGCCGGCCTTGTCGGCCATGACCTCCTGATACCGCTTCTGGAACGGCTCCAGCGTCGCCACCACCACGTCCGCGACCTCGCTCTTCAGATCGCCGTATCCCTTCCCCGCGAAATGCGCCGCCACCGCCTCCACCGGCTGGTTCGTCAGCGCCGCGTGAATGGTCAAGAGGTTCGACACCCCCGGCTTGTTCTCGACGTCGTAGCGGATCTCCGTCTCCGAGTCCGTCACCGCGCGCTTGAACTTCCGGCGGATCACGTCCGGCGTATCGAGCACCGCGATGTAGTTGTCCGGGTTGGGGTCGCTCTTCGACATCTTCTTCGTCGGCTCCTGCAGAGCCATGATCCGCGCACCCACCTTCGGCACGAAGATGTCCGGGGTCACGAAGGTCTCCGAGTATCGCTGGTTGAAGCGCTGCGCCACGTCCCGCGCGAGCTCGAGGTGCTGCTTTTGATCGGCCCCGACCGGCACCAGGTTCGCCTGATAGATCAGGATGTCCGCGGCCATGAGCACCGGGTACGTGAACAGACCCGAATTGATGTTGTCCTCGTGCCGCGCCGACTTGTCCTTGAATTGCGTCATGCGCGACAGCTCGCCCATGTACGTCATCGTCCCGAGCACCCACGCGAGCTCGGCGTGCTGCGGCACGTGGGATTGGAGCACGATCGTCGACGCCTCCGGATCGATCCCGCAGGCAATGTACTGCGCCGCGAACGACAGGCAGCGGTTGCGAAGCTCCGCCGGCACCTGCTTCACGGTCAGCGCGTGCAGATCGACGACCAGGAAGACGCAGTCGTACTGGTGCTGGAGCTCGACCCAGTTCTTCAGCGCGCCCACGTAGTTGCCGAGCGCGAGCTGCCCGCTCGGCTGGATCCCCGACAAGATGACTGGCTTCTTCTGCTGCTGGGTCGACTCGCTCACGCGTGCCCTCTATCGCCGGACGCCGTCCGCGTCAACCCCTCGCATTCGTTCTTGCTCCCGGGCATTGACACCTCTACCTTGCGGGCGGACGACGATGAGCACGCGGGATTTGCTTGATTCCAAGGCCAAGGACGAGGCCTCGCGGGTCATTCGGGAGCTCGAAGCGAAGACCTCCGCCGAGGTCGTCGTCGCCGTCCGCGCCGTCTCCGGCCCCTACCGGCATACCGATTGGCTCGTCGGGTTCGTGCTCTCGTTCGTGGCGCTTTGCGTGTTTCTTTTTCATCCCGCGCCGTTCGACGACGACCTCCTGCCTGTCGAGATCCTCCTCGTTTTCGCCCTCGGCGGATTCATCTCGGCGAACGTCCCGCCCCTCCGGCGCGCCCTCACGTCGCGCCGCCTGATGGCCGAGAACGTCCGCCGCGCCGCGTGCACGGCGTTCGTCGAGCGAGGCATCTCCCGCACCCGCGGGCGCACAGGGCTTTTGATCTACGTCTCCACGTTCGAGCGGCGGGTCGAGCTCGTCGGAGACATCGGCCTCGATTTCGACGCGCTCGGCGACAACGTTTCAGCGGCGCGGCGGCGCATCGAGGCGTCGATCGAGAATGCGGGCGGACTTCCGGCCTTCCTCGCCGCGCTCGGAGAGCTCGGCGTCGCGCTCGGACGAGCGCTCCCGCGCGCCGAGGACGACGAAAACGAGCTCGCAGACGAGGTGAGCGCATGAAGCGGACGAAGACGTTTGCGGCGCTCACCCTCGCGGCCGGAATCGGCCTCGCATCGCCTTTCCTCGGAAGCGACGCGGCCGCGCGCCCAGGCGGAGGGCAAACCTTCAGCGGCCGAAGCAGCTCGTCGTCCTCCTCCTCGTCGAGCCGCTCCTCGTCCTCGTCCTCGTCGCCATGGAGTGGCTCGTCCGGGAGCCGCTCGTCCTCGTCCTCGCCCTCGTCCTCGTCGCCGTCGTCGTCTTCCGGATCGAGCTCGTACAGTGGCGGATCCGCGGGGTTTTCGGGGCCATTCGCGCTCGTCGTGCTGGCCATGGGGGCCATTTTTCTCGTCGTGGGCAACATCCTCCAGAAGCAACGCGAGAACGAGCGCGGCTGGGAATCGAGCCTGCCGGATCCGGCCGAAGAGCGCACGCGGGCGGCCCGGCGACGCGCGCGCGAGCAAAAGCAGGCGCCATCGGAGAAGGCACGCCGCCGGAAAAACCATTCCTCCATCGAATCCGCGCTCCTCGCCCTCGGCAGCAAAGACACGCATTTCTCGCGTGTCCTCTTCGAGGATTTCCTCTACGCGCTTTATGCCGAGGTCCAGGCCGCACGCGGCAAGGGCACGCTCGACGCGCTCGCGAGCTATCTCGCCGAGGGCGCGATCGCCGCATATTCGCCCTACCCCGCGGCCGAGGTCCGAGACGTCGTCATCGGCGCCATGCGATTCGAGGCCGTCGTCGCGCAAAGCGAGCCCGTCCGCCGCATCGAGCTCGTGGTCGGCTTCGAGGTAAACTACACCGAGGTCTCGGCCGAGGGCGAAGAGCAGAGCTACTGGGTCGTCGAAAAATGGCGTCTCGTCCGGGACCCCGACGTGAAATCACGTCCCCCTGAGAAAACGCGTCTCTTCGGCTGTCCGAACTGCGGCGCGCCGCAGGACAAATCCATCGGCGCGAAATGCCCCTACTGCGGCATGGTCGCCTCCACGGGCGCGCTCGACTGGACCGTCTTCTCCATCGACATCGAAGCCCGCGAGCCCCGCGGCCCCATGCTCACAGGCACGGTCGAGGAGGTCGGGACGGATCTACCGACCGTCGTCGCGCCCGACGTGAAATCAAGATGGTCCGCGCTCACGGAGAAGGATCCGGAGCTCCGCTGGTCGTCCTGGAAGGCCCGCGTGGAGGCCATCTTCCAAGCGTTTCACGAGGGCTGGTCGAGCCAGAACCTCGCGATCGTGCGCCCGTACCTCTCGGACAACCTCTTCCAGGCCCAGCGCTACTGGATCGACACCTACCGCAAGCAGAAGCTGCGCAACATCACGGAGGACGCGCGCATCGTGTCGATCGACCTCGCGCGTGTCCTCTCGGACGCCCATTACGACGCCGTCACGGTACGCGTCTTCGCCTCCTGCCGCGATTACACGGTCGACGGGGACGCGAAAGTCGTGGCCGGCAGCGAGACGAAGAAGCGCGCCTACAGCGAATACTGGACGCTCATCCGCGGCGCCGAACGACGTGGCGCCCCGCGGGTCGATCCCGTCTGCCCAAACTGCGGCGCCCCGAACGCGGAGATCAACATGAGCGGAGCATGCGGCCATTGCAAAGCGCACCTCACCGCCGGCGAATTCGACTGGGTGCTCTCGCGGATCGAGCAGGACGAGGTGTATCGGGGATGAATTGAGCCGCCGCGCTGGGGCTTTGCCCCAGACCCCACCGGGGCTGTCCGCCCCTGGACCCGGACCAGCGCAAGCGCTGGACCCGGGGTCGATGAACTGCGCGATGCGCAGTTCATCGAACAGGCCGAGTCAAGACCGGCGAGCGACCTGCCACCCAAGACCGCAGCGCTGACGTTTCAAGCGGCAACGCCGTCCCACCGGCCCGTTGGAAGAACTGCGCGCAGCGCAGTTCTTCCACCAAAGGTCCAGGGCTTGCCCTGGTTCGGGTCGAGGGGCGAATAGCCCCCGCGGGGTCCGGGGCAGCGCCCCGGCTCAGCGGTGCAGGATCAATTGATCCCGCAAACCACCTTGCCGTTCGCCTCGTCCTTGTTGTTGCCGTCGTTGCACTCCTGCACCGTGTTTTGCGGATCGACCACGGCGTAGATGAGCACGAGCAGGTTCGGCGGGAAGTTCGACATCTTCGACGTCAGCATCACGCTTTGACCTGGATCCAGCGGGCCTGGGATCGTCTCCTCGTGGATCGGCGTGCCGCCCTGGTTGGGATCACCTGCGTAGAAGCGCACGAGGATGTTGCTCGCTGGCGCTGAACCCTCGTTGTATACCGTCGCCGATACGGTTGGCGCCGGGCACGAGCCTTCCGTGGCTGCGCCTACGTCGATGCGCAGATCTGGCTGCGCCTCGCCCGGGGACACGATGGCTTCGAGTGTGTTGTTGTCCTCGATGCATTCGCGCTCCTGGTTTGCGTCGTCCACGACCACGCGCACCTTCTCCGGCAGCGTTCCCGGCGAATTGTTCGTCGCGTCGTAGCTCACCGTCACCAGGATCGATTGCCCCGGCTCCAGGCTCGTCCCGAGCACGGCGGTCAGCGGCGTCTGCGCGGCGTCCGCATATAGCGGCTCGCTCGGCATCCCGTTCATCCATTCGCCGTAGAAGGCGACGACCACGCCCGGGCCCACGCGCACGTCGCCGTCGTTGCGGATCTCGACCGTGATGTCGAGTTTTTTCGAAAGCTGCCCGCAGGCTGCGTCCGGTGACGACATCTGGATGCCTGGCACCCGGAGATCCGGCGCGACGCCGAAGGAGCGCGGGTTCGAGCGGTACGTGTTGTACTCGCGGCCATTGTAGAGCTTCCAGCTCTCCGGCTCGAGCGCCGGGATCGCGCCGCTCTCGAGCACGTTCGTCACGTGGTAGGCGTGCTGGTTCCAGATGCGCCGCGCGGGCACCCACGTGTCGCTCGTGTCGCCCCAGACGGCGATGCCGTTCGGATAGTTGAAGCCCACCGAGCACGAGCTCGAATCGTTGTTCGAAGAGAACACGATCTCCGCGTTGCCGTCGTTGTCGACGTCGGCGATGACCGGGTTTTCCGTGCGCGTCCGGCTCGGCGAGTGCTCCTTGAAGAGCACCTCCGACGTCGTACCGTCGTAAATGCGGAACCAGCACTCGTCGTTGTAGATCACCTCGGCCGCGCCGTCGCCGTTGAAATCGAAGACGCTGGAGGCCGTCACGCGGCTCGAGTCGTCCTCCGTGATGCGCAGCCAGCCGTTGTGCAGGCACACGCACGAGCCTTTCGCCGTGTTGCAGACTGCGCCCGCGCTGCATTCGGCGTCGGTCGTGCAGGCCGCGCCGGGCGCGCGGGCGGGGTTCATGTTGGCCGCGGCGTCGCTGATCGCGGTCGGCCACGCCGGGCAGCTCGCTGACGTCGATTGCAGGTCGATCATCATGTACCGCGTACCGAATGCGGTGCCGATCTCCGGGTACCCGTCGCCGTCGAAATCGTCGACGTTCGGCGCGCCGCCGTTGTCGCCCGCGTTCAAATTCGTGAAGCGCTGCTGCGTGCCGGTCTCGCCATTGTAGATCGCGAGGTAACCACGCGAGATCAGGATGACCTCGGGCTTGCCGTCGGGCTCGTTGCCGGGGCCCGGCGCGGCTGCCTCGTCCGCGCCGAGGATATCGGCGACGGCGCAGAAGCCCTCACGTTGCGTGGCCGGCACCTTCGCGACCCCATTGACGGCCTGCGCGTCCCAGACGACCTCGAGCTGGCCGAGGCAAAATGCGCTCATGTCGCCCGCCGCGCAATCGGCGCGCTTCGTCACACCGGCCGGCGGCGTGGGGAATTTGTAGACCGTGCTGCCCGCCACGATCTCCTGCCTGTTGTCCCCGACGAGGTTCGCCACGCAGGAAATCGCGCCCTGCCCGTTGTTGCCATTGACTGTGAGCGTACCGGCGAACCGGTCGACGAACACGAGCTTGTTCGTCACGGGATCCTTGCCGAGCGTGAAGACGAACCGGCCCACGATGATCTCGGCGAACCCCTTGCCATCCACGTTCGCGAGCGTGATGGCGGGGACGTTGTAGCCCGCCGAAGGCAATTGATTGACCGCCGTCTGCACGATCAGGTCGCCCTTGTTGTCGAGGATGGCAACGCCGCCGGTCGACACGCCCGCCACGACCTCCGTGGGCATGACGATCTCCGGCACGCCGTCATTGTCGAGATCGCCCGCCGCGAGCGAGCCCGTCGAGTTGGCGATGCCTTGCGTGTTCACCCACGCCTTGTTCAGCGGATCGCCCTCGTGCCAGACGTTCGTCCCGGCATTGGCGAAATAATCCTTGCCCTTGTTCGGGCCGCCGCCGTGGATCGCGCGGACCACGCCGTCCTCGTCGGCGAGCGTGCTGTGGTACGTGGTGAACACGATCTCCGGGAAATCGAGCTCGTTGATGAGGCCGTCGCCATTGTCGTCGTCGAGGTTCACGACGAGCGGCGTCATGCTCACCTGCGCCGAGCCTGCAAAGGGCGCATTGACGGCCACGTTGTTCGGCGTGACGCCGGTCCCGCCCCACTGGATCTCCTTCTTCGGCAGGACCTGCGAGAACGGCACGGGCGGCAGCGTGCAGGTCGCAGGCTTGCCCGTGCCGACACATTGACCGACCTCGCAGGCCGTGTCCGGCGGGCAATCCCAGTCGTCCTCGCAGGGGCACGAAGCATCGCCCATGCCGGAGTCCGTGCACATGCTCATGTAATAGGACGTGCTGCCGCAGGTGAATTGCGCGGTCGTCCCGCTGCCATTCGCCTGGCAAGCGTAGAGCTCGTTGCCCATGCAGGTCGTCGTGCCGGGGGCGCAGGCGTCGTCGACGCAGATCGTGCCATTGCAATACTGGCTCGCCGGGCACTCGACGTCCTGCGTGCAAGAGATGTCCTTGCAGATCGCGCCGCCGCCGGGCGTGACCTCGCAGATCTCGGTGGGCTTGCAGTTCAGCATGCCGCACTCGTTGTTCACGCAGCCAGGCATTCCCTCAGGGAGCACCTCGCAGTGCTGATCCGGCGGGCATTGGATGCCGACGCACAGATCACCGCCGCCGCCTTGGCCACCCTGGCCGCCAGCGCCGCCGGGGCCAGTGAGGATGATTCCGCCGTCGCCGCCATCGCCGCCCATGCCGCCCGTGCCGCCTTGGCCGCCGCTACCAGATTGTGTCCCCGAAGAGGTTGGCTGCTGGGCCTCGCCGCCGCCACATGCAGCGGGCAGCAAGGCGAGCAGCGGAAGCGCTGTCAGGAGAAAGGAACTCGATCGTCGCATGACCGAGCAGGATATCGGAACGACGCGCCCACGGAAATCGAGAAAAGGCTGCGTACAGCGTGACGCGGCGCCCGCGCTTCACGGGCCTAGCATTGCTTGGGGCCGCCGCGCCGGGGCGCCGCCCCGGACCCCGCGGGGGCTGTTCGCCCCTCGACCCGAACCAGGGCAAGCCCTGGACTCGGGGTGGAAGAACTGCGCGATGCGCAGTTCTTCCCACAGGCCGGTGGCAAGACCAGGGACCGCGTTGCCAGTCGAAATGGCAGCGCGGCTGTCTTGGCTGGCAGGGTCTGGCCTGTTCGATGAACTGCGCATCGCGCAGTTCAT
>NZ_JAGTJK010000103.1:0-18493 GCF_028435265.1 Polyangium jinanense
AGCAGAGATGCTACGGGTGCTCAGGGAGAATGGGCTCGCGAGATGAGACCAATGCTCAGGACCAGGGCAAGCCCTGGACTCGGGTTGGAAGAACTGCGCGATGCGCAGTTCTTCCACGGGCCGGTGGCAAGACCAGAAGTAGCGTTGCCAGTCACAGCGGTCTTGGTTGGCAGGGCCTTCGCCGGTCTTGACTCGGCCTGTTCGATGAACTGCGCATCGCGCAGTTCATCGACCCCGGGTCCAGCGCTGGCGCAGGCCCCGGGTCCAGGGGCGGATAGCCCCGGTGGGGCCTGGGGCAACGCCCCAGCGCAGCGCCTCCCAGATGAGACCCGTGTTTCTTCCGGGGGCCTGCCGGACCCCTCCTCCACGGAGGATGCATGGCCCTTCGCCCTTCAGCCAGCCAAAGAGCGCGGAAAGGGCGCAACGGGAGATCGGCGCGCGGGGAGGTAGTCTTGGAAGGGGAGCGGAAACAGGTCGGCGCGCGGGGAGGTGGTCTTGGAAAGGGCGCAACGGGAGATCGGCGCGCGGGGAGGTGGTCTTGGAAGGGGAGCGGAGACAGGTCGGCGCGCGGGGAGGTGGTCTTGGAAGGGGCGCGAAGACAGGTCCCCGGACGGGGAGGTGGTCTTGGAAGGGGCGCGAAGACAGGTCCCCGGATGGGGAGGTGGTCTTGGAAGGGGAGCGGAGACAGGTCGGCGCGCGGGGAGGTGGTCTTGGAAGGGGAGCGGAGACAGGGCGGCGCGCGGGGAGGTGGTCTTGGAAGGGGAGCGGAGACAGGTCGGTGCGCGCGGAGGTGCCGCGGCCTGCTCAGGAGAAGATCGCGAGCAACTTTGCCACGTCATAAAACTCCCTGACGTGGCGGAGCTTGTTCTGCTCGTCGAAGGTGAAGACCCCGATACCCTCGATGTTCAGGCGCTCCCCTCGCTTGGTCAAGAGGTCGCCCGACCAGCGCACCGCGCTCTCGCTGCCGCAGGTGATGATCTCCCGGACGACGATCTCGGAGGGCCCCAGCTTCGACTTGCCTGCTTCCAGGAAGCTTGCAATCGCCTCACGCCCGCGGAGCGGCGGCGTCCCCACCGGATCCTCGAGGACGCCATCGGGCGCAAAAAAAGCGGTGAAGACCCGGATATCGGGCTCCTTCATTGCCGCGTGGAAATAGGCCTCGATGATCTGCCTCGCCTCAGCTTCTTTCATGAAGTCCTCTCGGGGCACGGTAGCGTCGAGCCCCAGCGGAGGAGGTTACGGGAACGGCCGCCGGGTCCACAACCGTTTTCCAAGTTCGATAGGATGATGCAATCGCGGGGGCGTTGGCACGAGCCGCCGGCGGGCCCGCGCAGGGCGATTCTCACCCTCTTGCACCTCCGCTCCTCGCACTCCATGAGGTCGTCAGGCGGCTGACGAGGAAGGAGGGGCAGCCATGAGAACGACCCGGCGTGCGATGACGGCGATCGTACTGGATTGCTTGCAGAGGAAGCGGATTGCCATCGCACTGGTAGCCTCACTCCTGGTGATGGTGCGCGTCGCACCGGCACGTGCAGCGCAGTTTGATCCCTGCGATGGAGTCGTCTGTCCTCCAGGACAGGTATGCATGGCGCCAATGGACCGCCCTATGTGTGTTCCCCGCCCTGGTCCTTGCGATGGCGTTACGTGCCGTCGAGGGGAGAGGTGCGTCGTGATCAGAGGCGTCCCGACTTGTGTGCGACGGGTCTGGCCTCATTTCGGAAATCCGTAGAAACGTGGCGTCTGCCCGCGGTATCCGCGAGCCCCGGGCGATTTCGCTTCGGACCATGCACGGCTGTCACACCGGAGAGCGCTACGGCCGGAGAGAGCATCCTCCCCTGAGCGATTCGCAATCCGGGCAGGACAGGAAAGGGGATGAGCCCGAGCAATACATCCGCGATGAGCCAAAGGACTCTGGCAGGACGATGCTGCACTGTCCATCGGGAAAGACCACCAGCGTGGACAGGTACAACCCTGCCATCTTGCATGTCCACTGGCCCGAGGGGGGCACACTCACCAGGTTTTCGGTGGCCAGATCCGTGGATGGCTCGGATTCCTCCACGACATCCTCCGAAGCACAGCCATTCACGAGGACGAACATGGTCACAAGCGAAAGGACGAACCCGAATCGGAGAGCGCGCCCCATCTGATACAGAGTGCTCATGCTTGCCTTCCTTTCGATCGCGGCACAGCGTGCCAACGCAGCGTCGGTGAACCTCGGGCATCCGTGGTGCAATTCAGGTGCCGTAGGTATCGGACGGTTCGGCGGCGGTGAAAGCCTCGCGAGGACCTCTCGTTCGCAACGCACCAGCTTTCGATGGTTGCGCGCATGGTGCCTGCTCGCGTGCGTCTCAATGCTCGAAATGTCGGGCCAACACCAGAGCGCCCGTATCTCTTGATATTCGTGCACGTCCTTTTCCGAGCGAGGCGAGCACGTGTCAACGTGCCGACGCATCCTGCGTGCGTGCTCGCGCCTGCACGTTCGCCGCAATGATTGACGCGGATCCCACGTGGCGTATAGCCTGGGAGTTCGGCGACAAACGGGGGGGGCATGTGAGGCATCGACATGACCCGGCTGGAAGAAGTAACGATCACGGAAGAGCTCGCAAGGACTGCGATGTCACGGCTGTTTCGTGGTCGCAGGGAGAGCGACGGTCTTCCGGTGCGCGTGAAGGTGCTCCGCGCCGAGTCCAATCGCGTCGCTGACGTCGCCAGCTTCAAGCACGACTATCAACGCCTGTCGCGCCTGCGCGCCCCTGGCGTGGTGCGCGTGCATGGCTTCGAGCCGACCGGCGAGGGCATGGCCATGGTCCTCGCCGAGGTCGAGGGCGAGCCCCTGTCAGCCCGCCTGAAGTCGCCCGCTTCCGCGCGCGCGATTCTGGACCTCGCCATCCCGCTCACCACGGCGCTCGGCGCGATACACGCGGCCGGCGTCGTGCACCGGGGGCTTTCGGCGGCGAGCATCGTCGTCGACGCGAGCGGCCGCCCCACCATCGCGAGCTTCGGCACGGATGCGGCGCTGAGCCGCGAAAATGACGCACTTTACGAACCGCATTTCGTCGCCGAGACCCTGCCCTTCTTCGCCCCCGAGCAGACCGGGCGCATGAACCGCGGCGTCGACGAGCGCTCCGACCTCTATTCGTTGGGCGTCATCTTCTATGCGCTCCTCACCGGGCAATTGCCATTTCGATCCCGGGACCCGCTCGAGCTCATCCACGCGCACCTCGCCCTCGCGCCCGAGCGGCCTTCCAAGATCGCTTTCGACGTGCCGCCGCCGCTCGAGGCGATCGTGCTCCGGCTGCTCGAAAAGAACCCCGAGGATCGCTACCAGAGCACGAAGAGCCTCCTCGCCGACCTCGAGGCGTGCCGGCAGCGGCTCCGCCCCGATGGCGGTATCGACGAATTCCCCCTCGGAGTGCTGCACGAAAACGCCCGCCTGCTGCTCCGGAACAAGCTCTACGGGCGCGAGAACGACGTCGCGGAGCTCGTCGCGTCCTTCGAGCGGGTGCTCGGCCGGGCGCGCGAGATCACGCTCGTCTCGGGCTACTCGGGCGTCGGGAAATCCTCGCTGGTCGCGGAGATCTTGAAGCCGCTCGCGCGGGCCAGGGGCTATTACATCACGGGCAAGTACGACCAGTTGAACCGCGAGGCGCCCTATAGCGCCATCCTCCAGGCCTTCGACGGGCTCGTCCGGACAATCCTATGCGAGAGCGAAGGACGCGTGCGCGCGTGGAAAGAGGCGCTCCTCGCCGCGCTCGGCCCGAACGCGTCCGTCGTCTGCGAGGTGCTCCCCTCGCTTGCGCACGTCCTCGGCGAGCTGCCGCCCGCGCCGGCCCTCGGGCCCGTCGAGGCCCAGAATCGATTCACCCTCGCGATGCGGAGGTTCGTCTCGGTATTCGCCCGGCGCGCCCATCCGCTGGTGCTCTTCCTCGACGACCTGCAATGGGCCGACGCGGCGAGCCTGCGCCTGCTTACCACGCTCCTGCTCGACGACAGCATCGAGGCTCTCTTCTTCACGGGCGCTTACCGCGACAACGAGGTGAATGTCACGCACCCGCTCCGCACGACACTCGCGGAGCTGCGAAAGGGCGGCCTCGGCCTGCGGGAGATCGTGCTCGGCCCGCTCCGGCTCGAGCACGTCAAAGAGCTGCTCGCGGACAGCCTGCGCGCGCCGAGCCCCGAGGGCGCGGCCGAGCTCGTATTGCAAAAGACGGGAGGCAATCCATTTTTCGTGCGGCAGCTCTTGCGGTCGCTCCACGAAAAGGGGGCCCTCACGCCCGGACCGGACGGATCGCTCGGCTGGAGCTCGCTCGAGGCGATCGCCGCGATGCCACACATGGCCAACGTGGTGGACTTGATGCTCGACGCGATCCGGCACCTGCCCCGGGTCACGCAGGAGGCGCTCGAGATCGGCGCCGCCATTGGCAGCCCGTTCGAGCTCTGCACGCTCAGCATCGTCACCGCATGCGCGCCGGAGGAGGCGTACGGCCGCCTCGCCCCGGCCCTCGAGGCAGGGCTCGTGGCGCGCGCCGGCGATTCATACCGTTTCACCCACGACAAGATCCAGGAGGCCGCCTATGCGATGCTCGCCGAGGACGAGCGGGCCGCGCTCCACCTGCACATCGGGCGCCTCTTCTCGAAGAAGAGCGACGCGCAGAGCCTGTTCGACGCCACGGGCCACCTGAACAGCGCGCGCGCGCTGGTGCTGGAGGCCGAGGAGCTCCTCACGCTCTGCAAAATGAACCTCGCCGCCGCCGAGCGCGCCGGGGGGGCAGCCGCATTCCCAGCCGCTCTCCGCTACCTCGAGCACGGCATCGTCCTGCTCCCCGCGGACGCCTGGGATGCCCACTACGATCTCGCGCTCCGCTATTTCATGAAGAAGGGCGAGATGGAGGCCCTGTGCGAGCGTCACGCGCAGGCGCGGGAGACGCTCGGCCAGGCCTTCACGCACGCCCGGAGCCGCCTCGAGCGCACCCAGGTCCGGCGGCTCGTGATGAACGCCCACGTTTTGACGAACGATCTCCTCGCCGCCCTCGATGAGGGCCTCGCCGCGCTCGAGCCCTTCGGCATCCATCTGCCGCGCTTTCCGAGCGATGAGGCGAGCAGCGCCGAGCTCGACGCGACCCTCGCCGCGCTCGAGGGCCGCCCCATCGACTCGCTGGTCGATCTGCCGCTCCTCGCGGATCCCGAGATCATGGCCCTCCAGGACGTGCTCGAGGACATGCTCTCGCCCTGCTACTTCGTCTCGCCGAACAACCACGCGATCACGGTGGCGAAGATGGTGCAGCAGGCGCTCGCGCACGGGCTGTCGAAGCACACGATCTATGCGTTCGTGAATTTCGGGATGTTCCTCTGCGTGCGGGGGGACATCGAGCTCGGCTACCAGTTCGGAAAGCTCGCGGTGCGGGTGAGCGAGCGTTATCCGGAGAAGAAATCCGAATCGATGCTCTGCAACATGTGGGGCGCGTTCGTGCAGCACTGGAAGGAGCCCTATTCGAAGTACAAGGAGAACTTCCCGCGGGGCGTGCACGTGGGCCTCGAGACGGGCCAGTACGTCTGGGCCTTTTACAATGCGACGAACATCCCCACGAACAGCCTGCTCTCGGGCGCGCGTCTCGCGGAGGTCCTCGAGGAGGCGGCGGCGCTCGCGCCGGTGTGCAAGCTCGACGTCTCCGGCGGCTTCACCTGGATCGTGAACGCCGCCGCCCAGATCGCGCAGAACCTTTCCACCCCGTCCGCGCAGAGCGACAAGCTTTTGGGGGATTGGCTCGACATCGACGCCGTCCGGAGCACGGCGACCGCGATGGGCAACCGCGCCGTGCTGTTCTTCGCGGATAACTTCACCATCATGCACGACGTCTTCCAGGGCCGTTACGCCGAGGCGGCGGAGGTGGCCCTCGGGGCCGAGCCCGACATCCCCTCGGTCGTGAGCTGGCACGTGAGCGTCGTCTATCACTTCTATGCCTCCCTGGCGCTGCTGCTGGCCGCGGAAGAGGCCGCACCCGAGATGCGCGCGAGAAACCTGGCCCGCGCCGAGGCCTCCGCCGAAAAGCTCTCTTGCTGGGCCGATCTGTGCCCGGACAACCACCGGCACCGCGCGCTCCTCTTGCGCGCCGAGATTGCCCGGGCCCGCGGCGAGCGCCTTTCGGCCGTCGATCTCTACGATGAGGGCATCGCGGCGGCGGCCGCGGGAGGTTTCGTGCAGGACGAGGCGCTCGGCAACGAGCTGTGCGCGCGTTATCACCTGCGCCTCGGAAAGCCGAAGGTCGCGCGCACGTACCTCCACGAGGCGCACGCGCTCTACGGTCAATGGGGGGCGGCCTCGGTGACGGAGCGCCTCGAAAAGAGCTTCTTCGCGCTCATGCCGCGCGCCGCCCGCGGGCCGCACGTGGGCGCCAGCGCAGGGGCGGAGGACGGCAGCGCGCGGGCGCTCGACGTGCACGCGGCCATCAAGGCCATGCAAGCCATCTCCGGCGAGGTGGTGCTCTCGCGCCTGCTCGAGAGGCTCTTGCGGATCGCCCTCGAGAGCGCCGGAGCGACGCGGGGCATTTTGATCCTCAAAGAGAATGACGATCTCTTGATCCAGGCCGAGGAGGAGCTCCAGCGCGGAAAGGTCACCCTGCTCGCGGGCGTGCCCCTGGAGACGCGCGAGGATCTGCCCACGGGAATCGTGCATTACGTGGCGCGGACGGGCGAAAGCGTGGTCCTCGGGGACGCGGCGAGCGCGGAGCAGTTCTCCGGCGATCGCTGGCTCGCGCAGGGCAAGGCGCGGTCGCTCCTGGCGGCGCCGGTGGGCAAGCGCGGGGGGATCGTGGGGGTGCTCTATCTCGAGAACGAGCTCGCCGCCTTCGCATTCACGCCCGATCGCGTGGAGCTTTTGCGGATGCTCTCCACGCAGATGGCGATATCCATCGAGAATGCGCTGCTCTACGCGAGCCTGGAGCGCAAGGTGGAGGACAGGACCCGGGCGCTCGAGGAGGCGCATGCGGAGATCGTGACCTTGAGCGGCGAGCGCGAGCGCAGCCAGGCGGAGATGCTCGCGCACAGCCATGCCCTCATCGAGCGCCAGAAAGAGCTCATCCAGGCACTCTCGACGCCCATCCTCCAGGTCTGGGACGGGGTCCTGGCATTGCCCCTCATCGGCGCGCTCGACGGCCCGCGGGCCGCGGAGATCACCGAGCGGCTGCTTTCGCGCGTGGCGAGCTCGGCGACGCACTTCGCAATCATCGACGTGACCGGCGTGGACACGCTGGACGGGCAGGCGGCCGAATTGCTGGTGCGCATCGGGCGCGCCGTGGAGCTGCTCGGCGCGCGGGCACTCATCACGGGGCTCCACGCGAGCGCCGCCCGCACGCTGGTCTCCTCCTGCGTCGATCTGCGCGGGATCGAGACGCGCGCCAACCTGCGCGACGGGTTGCGGCTCTGCCTCCGGCGCCTCGCCTGAGCCGAGCTTCCTTGCATCTGAGCATTGGTCTCATCGCGAGGCGTCGCGCCGGGGCGCTGCCCCGGACCCCGCGGGGGCTGTTCGCCCCTCGACCCGAACCAGGGCAAGCCCTGGACCATTTGGGGAAGAACTGCGCGATGCGCAGTTCTTCCCACAGGCCGGTGGCAAGACCAGCGACAACGTTGCCGGTCGACACGTCGCGGCGCTCTCGGTTGGCAGCGTCGCTCCTGGTCTTGCCTCGGCCTGTTCGATGAACTGCGCGTTGCGCAGTTCATCGACCCCGGGTCCAGCGCTTGCGCTGGTCCGGGTCCAGGGGCGGACAGCCCCGGTGGGGTCTGGGGCAAAGCCCCAGCGAAACGGCCCCCCGCGTTGCTTGACACGCGCCTTGGCGGTCCCGTCTACTCGAAGCGCGGCATTCCCGCATTGAATCGGCCATCACGGACGAAGGACGGAGACGACGTACGATGGACACCAAGAGCCATGGGGGACCGGGCCCGGCGGTCGGCGCGAGGAGGAGACTCCTCGGCAAACCGATCCCGGCCGAAGGGGAGGGCGGGGTATTCACGCAATCGTGGTATCCCGTCTGCATGTCGAGCGAGCTTTCACCGGGGACGATTCTCGGCACGAGCTTCCTCGACGGGCGCATCGTGGTGTTTCGCGGCGAGAGCGGCAGGGTGCAAGCGCTCAGCGCCTACTGCCCGCACCTTGGCGCTGATCTCGCCGCGGGATCGGTCGTTGGGGACGCCATCCGCTGCGCGTTTCACCACTGGGAGTACAGCCAGGAGGGAACCTGCTTGAAGACCGGCCCCGGCGACCCGCCGCCGCCCGGCGCTTGCCTCTTCCGCTTCCCGACGGTGGAGAGGTACGGGATGATCTGGGTCTTCAACGGCGAAACCCCGCTCTTCGATCTCCCGGATTTCCCTTATCCCGACGACGATCTCGTCTTCCGGGTCGAGGCGCACGACGAGGTCTTTCCGGTCGATCCTTGGGTCGTCTGCTGCAATACGCCGGATGTGCAGCACATCCGCGTCGTGCACGGCTTCAAGTTCGACAAGGGCGAGCCCGCCGAGAACATGGTCCTCACCGACCACTCGATGATGTACGACTTCGACGGCATCCACCCTGCGGGCCCGCGGGTCACGTTCCGCGTGGGGATCTTCGGGACGACGATCTTTTATCAGAGCAGCTTCTTCAACGGCCGCTGGTATGGATACATCGCCCCGTTCGGGATGCCGGCGCCGGGGCGCACGAAGGTGTATTACGTCCTGGCCACGAGGAAATCCGAGGGCGATGCGGCGTCGCAGAAGGAGCTGCTCGACTTCGCGATGGGCGTGCAGCGGCAAATCCTCGCGGACGACGCTCCCATCCTCCGGGGCGTCCACTTCCGGCCTGGCGCCCTGACGAAGAGCGACACGGCGCTCGCGCGTTTCTTCGAATACCTGCGCAAATTCCCGCGGGCACACCCCTCGGCCGAGTTCATTCGCTGAAGCGCCTGCCCGCGCGCCCCGAGGTTGCGCCCTGTGGCCCTGCTGCGCGGCGGGTTCGTCGCCAAAGAACCGCTTACGTTCCCGCGAACGGCGTCGAGGGCCGCTGAGGCCCCGGGGTTCGCGTGGCCGGACTCACCCAAACGTGTCCTTCGTGCGTCGAGTACCTGAAGGGTTGTCAGCGAGGGCGTTTTTCGGCGATGCTCTGCGTCAGTTCGGAGAACAACGACAGGAGCCCGGCCATGTCCCAGCAGCTTGCCAGGGAAAGCATCGCGAAGGGGGCCGAGGAGCGCGCGGCGGGGGAGCACGCTGCTCGAAGATCATTCGGTCCGGAGGACGAGGAGGTCCAAGGGCCGCCCATCTCGATGGATTGCGAGCGGCGGCTCGCCCAGCTCGCCGCATGGTGCAGGGAGCTCGAGGCGTCGCCACGGAGCGCGCTACCCCCGTCGCCGGAGGACTGCGCCCGGCTCGGGGAGATGCTGCGCGGCATCTGGGAGGCGAGCGACGCCCTCGGGCCTTCCGGCCTCCTGCGTAACTCCCCGGCCCAGCGCCGCTTCCAGGAGGTCCTGGGCACTTATTTCTGGCAGAGCCCCATCATCCATCGCTGCTTCGCCAAACCTCGGGGCTACGCCGGCGACTTCTTGATGATGGACGACGTGTATAAGAACGTCCCCAAGGGCGAGACGACCCTCGGTCGCTGGATGGACCGATGGGTGCTCGAGCAGCCCGGCTTCGTCGCGGTCCGGAACCGCCGGGAGAAGCTCAAGTCACTGCTCCACGACGAGTGGAACCGGGGCGCTCGCTACGTCATGAACGTGGCATCGGGCGCGGCCTCGGAGCTCTCCGAAGTGGTGCCAACGACGCCGTTCGACGGCGTCACGCTGCTCGACCAGGACCAGGGGGCCCTGTATGCGGCCGTCACGGCGCTCGGCAAGCGGATGAATCCTGCCCACGTGCGCACCTGGTCCGGCTCGGTCTTCACGCTCATCCGCGGCAAGGCCACCCTCGTCCCCGGCGACCAGGACTTCATTTATTCGATCGGCTTGTACGACTACCTCTCGCCCCGGTTCGCGACGGCGCTCACGGCGCGGCTCTGGCTCAACCTCGCGCCGGGGGGCCTCTTGGCGCTGGGGAACTTCAACGGCCACGATCCCATGCGCCGCTTCATCGAGGCGGCGATGGACTGGTACCTCATTTACAGGGATGTGCCGGACATGCTGGGGCTGGCCTCGGGGCTGCCGAACGTCGAGGATGCGGAGGTCTGGACGGACCCCACCGGCTGCCTCCACCTCCTCTTGGTCCGCAAGCGTGGCGACCGCCCGAGCATGGAATCACCACCGTGAGTGGACGGTGAAGTCGGTCCCGGCGTCGTTGGAGATGGTCGCGGTGACGGTGGCGTCCACGTTGCTCACGAGCTTGTACGCCACCTTGTAGACGGCGACGGTGAAGGCGGGGCCGAAGAGGTCGCGCGTGAAGACCACGTCGGCCGAGCGCTCGCCCGTCTTCGAGTACTCGCGCTCGCCGAAGCTCACGGCCAGGGTATAGGCATAGGGGCCGTTCGCGACGAGGGCTTGCGGGTTGCCCTGGCCGAACCGGGCCAGCATCTTCCCCACGGGCGACTCGAGCAGGGAGCTGAAGGCGTGCTGGCCACAGCCGGTCATGACCTCGTCACAGGTCAGGCCGAGGCTCGGGTCGTCGACCAGGCGCCGCGCGACCTTGAGGAGCGAGGTGACCGGGTACCAGAAGAACGAGCGGATGGTCTTGTCCCCCATCACCTGCGTGCGGATGGTGTTCACCTTCGCGACCCCGTAGGCCTGGCCGAGGTGGGTGAGCGCGCCGTCGAGCACCATGCCGAGCATGTTGTCGGTGCTCGTTGCCAGCACGATCCGTTTGTCAAGCATCTCCTTGGAGTCCATCGCCCGTCCAGGTCCTTTCCCAGGAACGAAGTGCTCGCAGCTTACACGAACCTTCCCGTCCGTCACCATCCCCGATGAGGACGTTCGTGCTGCCCATCGAGGCGGCCGAGCCGTTATCGGTTCTTCGCGCCCAAAGTTCCCCCGTTCTTCCCCCCGCGTTCTACATGGCATGTTCTACATGACAGGTTCGGCGCGGCACGCGCATAGCACGCGCGCGAGAATCGTGCGTCCGTCATTGCCAGAATGACATGGGAATCGTCCCGCGCTCCACCGCTTCGCGTTTCGGCGTCCGCGTCCGGATTTCACTCCGCCTCGGGATCCATGATAGCCTCCTGTCATGCCCCACATCCGGATCGTCGAGGCCCACGAAGCGGACGCACCCCTCCGCGCCGTCTACGATGCCGTGCTGTCGCGCCCGATCCCCGCGGTCTACCGTGCGCCGCACGGCGGACCGGCCGGCATCCACCGCGCGCACAGTCTCGACCCGGATCTCCTCCGGATCACCTTCGCCGCGACCGGCACGTTCCACCGGGGCGACGGGCTCTCCTGGGCGGAGCGTGAGCTCATCGCCACGTCCGCCTCGCGGACGAACCAGTGCTTTTACTGAACGTCAGCTCACGCAGAGTTTCTGCGTGCCGCTTCTCAGGATGAGGCCCTCGCCGCGGACGTCGTGACGGGAACCGACCTCCCGCGCGCTTCCCCGCGGCAGCGCGCCCTGGCCGGGTTCGCGGTCGTCATGACCGAGGCGCCGTGGTCCATCGACGCCGCCGATCTCGACCACCTCCGCGCCGTGGGGTTGTCCGAGGACGGCGTCGAGCAGGCCATCTGCGTCGCCGCGTTCTTCAACTACTACACGCGTGTCGCGGACGGCACGGGCATCACGTTCGATTACGAGTCTCCGCTGCCGCGCCTCACCATCGATCCCACGCGCGAGGCCCTGCCGCGTCCGCCGCCGAGCGACTGGAATCCCGCCGTCGACGGCTCGCGCGTGCCCGTGTTCCCCCGCCGCGCGTTTGCCCAGGGGCTGCTCGAAGAGTGGCACGCGTATCACTTCGAGCGCGACGTGCTGCTCTCGCGCCACGAGCGCCGGCTCCTCGCCCGCGCCGCTGCCGTCGAGCTGTGTGATGCCGGCGCGGTCGCCCGCTACGAGGACGCGGTCGCGCGGGATCCTCGCGAGCGCGCCCTCGCGGCGTACGCAACGAAGCTCACGCGCACGCCGTGGGCCGCCTCCGCCGCGGATGCGGCAGCGCTCCACGCGCACGGCCTCGACGATCCCGCGATCCTCGCGGCCATCACGCTCGTCGCGCACCAGAACACGTTTTCCCGCATGCACCATGGCCTCGCAGCGCTCGCGACCTCCGGATGACGAGCGCCTCCCCGTCACCGTGGGGCCGCCGCGCCGGGGCGCTGCCCCGGACCCCGCGGGGGCTGTTCGCCCCTCGACCCGAACCAGGGCAAGCCCTGGACTCGGGGTGGAAGAACTGCGCGATGCGCAGTTCTTCCAACAGGTCGGTGGCAAGATCATGGAGGTGCGTTCCACGATGGCGACGGGCACGTTGCCTGTTGAATCGTCAACGCCGCGGTCTTGATGGGCAGGGTCGTCGCGGGTCTTGACCTGGCCTGTTCGATGAACTGCGCATCGCGCAGTTCATCGACCCCGGGTCCAGCGCTTGCGCAGGCCCCGGGTCCAGGGGCGGATAGCCCCGGTGGGGCCTGGGGCAAAGCCCCAGCGCAGCGCCTCCCAAGAGGCGGCACCGTAGCCGAATACGTCGATTCCCCGACTTCGATCCAGGATCCTCGTCGGCGCACGGCCCTCGAAAACCCGTTTATACCGGGCCTTGGCCGATCATGCTGGACCTGTTCACCGATGACACGCGCCGCAATCCATTTTCCTTGTACGCAGAGATGCGCGCGAAGGCGCCGGTGCTCCACGTCCCGCCGCTCGACCTGTGGATGATCTTCGACTACGAGGGCGTCAAGCGCGCGCTCCACGATCACGACACGTGGAGCTCCATCGTCACCACGCAGACCGGGCCGACCCCCGATTGGCTCGTCTTCTCGGATCCGCCGCGACACACGTTGCTCCGGAACATCATCCAGCGCGCGTTCACTCCGCGCTCGATCGCGAACCTCGAGCCCCGCATCCGCGAGCTCTCGCGCGAGCTCGTCGACGGGGTGATCGAGCGGGGCGAGATGGATCTCGTGAAGGACTACGCCGAGCCCCTGCCGACGATGGTGATCGCGGAGATGATCGGCATTCCGGTCGCCGATCGGCCGCGCTTCGTGCGCTGGAGCGAGATCATCCTGAACCTCAGCTACACCATGTCGGGCGGCGAGGCTGCGACGCGCGCGGTCGCGGAGCACGCCGCGCTCAAGGAGGAGATGCACGCCTACGTCGACGACCTCTGCACGGCGCGGAAAAAGGCGCCGAAGGGCGATCTCTTGACGCGGCTCGTGGAGGCGGAGGTGGACGGGGAACGATTGACGGGCGAGGAGATCCTCGGCTTCTTCCAGCTCCTGCTCGTGGCCGGCACCGAGACGACCACGAACCTCCTCGGCAATACGATCCTCTCGTTCTTCGAGCACCCCGACGAGCTTGCGCGCCTCGAGGCCGATCCCGCGCGCCTCTTGCCCACGACGATCGAGGAGGTTTTGAGGTACCGCACGCCCGTGTCGATGGTGTTCCGCGCGGCGAAGCGCGACGTGATGATCCACGGACAGACGATCCCGGCCGGGAAGTTCGTGCTCTTGCTGATGGGCTCCGCGAACCGGGATCCGAAGCAGTTCCAGGACCCCGACACCTTCGACGTCGGCCGCGACCCGAACCCGCACATCGCCTTCGGCCACGGGATCCACTTCTGCCTCGGCGCCTCGTTGTCCCGGCTCGAAGCGAAGGTCGCGATCCCGGATCTTCTCTCGCGCCTGCGCGGCCTCGCGCCCGCGAGCGATGCGCCATGGCAGCCCCGCAAGGCGCTCCACGTGCACGGCCCGGCGCGCTTGCCCGTGCGCTTCGAGCCGGGCAAACAGCTCGCCGTGGCGATCTGATCAGCCGCCGAGCCTCGCGACGAGCCGCTCTTTCACGGCAGGCCACTCGTCGTCGATGATGCTGAACATCACCGTATCGCGGAGGAAGTCGCCGCGCGTCTTCTGGTACTTGCGCAGCACACCCTCGCGCACGCCGCCGATGCGCGCGATCGCGGCCTGCGATTGCAGATTCCGCGCGTCGGTCTTGAGCTGCACGCGCGCGGCGCCGAGCACCTCGAACGCGTGTCGCAAGAGGAGGAACTTCGCCTCCGTGTTGATCGCCGTGCGTTGCCAGCGCTTGCCGATCCAGGTCCAGCCGATCTCGAGACCACGATCGGTCCGGCTGATGTTGAGGTACCGCGTCGCGCCGCAAGCGCGCCCATCCGCGAGGCTGACCTGCACGAACGCGACCTGCCCACCGGAGGCCTGCGCGTCCAGCGCCGATCTGATGTGCGTCTCCATCGCTTCGAGCGAGAGCGGCGGCTCGATCGACATCCACTGCCAGATGGACGCGTCCTCCGCGAGCGCAGCGAGCAACGCAGGCGCATGCGCAAGCGTGAGGGGCTCCAGGCGGACGTGGCGTCCTTCGAGGGGAATGGGTCGCGGATCCATGCCGCCTTGTACCGCGCGGGGCGTTGCCCCGCACCCCAGAAGGGGGCTGTCCGCCCCCTTCACCCCGGACCAGGCACGGCCTGGACCGAGGGCCGAGAAACCGCGCGATGCGCGGTTTCTCGGACGGGCCTGTGGCAAGACCACGAGCGGCGTTGCCAACCAAGACAGCTGCACTGCCGTACGTGCTGGGGACGTTTTCCCTGTCGACAGCGCGCATCGCGCGCTGTCGCCCCGCGTCCAGGGCTTGCCCTGGTCCGGGTCCAGGGGTGGACAACCCCTGGTCGGGGTCCGGGGTGAAACCCCGGCGCGACGCTTTTCGGCGACCGGCAGGGTGGCGGGGCGTCGACCATGATTCGATCCTTCGGATCGAATTTCGGCGAGAACGTGGAAACGACCACGGTCACGCCTGGCCCTTCGTGCACGTAGGAATGCACGGCGCCGCGGGGAATGACCTGCACGTCCCCTGCCTTCACCACGCGCGTCTGCCCCTCGACCGTGAACGTCCCGCTGCCCTCCAGGATCACGACGAATTCGTCGTGCTCGGCATGGTAATGCAGCGGCACGGTCCCACGGGTCTGGATCACGTTGACCGTGTGATCGGCGTTCTCGAAAAGCGGAACGAGCTTCGTCTTCTCGTCCGGCCCGATCGGGTTTTTCTCGACGAGCTCGCGGGCGTTGCCCAGGAAAAACTCGCCTTTGCCTGCGCGTGGGAGCGCGGGCGCGGTCGCGGCCGTTCCCGCGGGCGCAGCGGTGGCCGCGTCCGCGCAACGTTCCTGCGTGGGAGCGCAAGCGGACAGGACGAACAGGGACGCCGCGGCGAGCAGGGCTCCCGGGGTCGCGGGGGAAAGCGGCGCGCGCATGATTCGCCGAGCGTACCAAAAGGTCGCGGGGCGGGTCGAGAGATCGGCGGGCGTCAGCGTCGCAGCCGCTCGATCTCCGCGCGCATCCGGGCAAGTTCGAGCTCCAGGTTCCGCCGGGCCACGCGCTCCGCTTCGAGCGTCTCGCGCGCCGCGATCTCCGCCTCGCGTGCCGCCTGCGCCTTGTGCTCCGCATCCTGCGCCTTGCGCGCGGCCTCCTCGGCCTCCGTCGGGAACAACGCCTCGCCCTCGGCGTCCACGGCCAGGCGAAGCCGCATGGCATCACCGCCGCCGACTGCACGCAGCATGCAGCCGAGCACCTCGCTCCGGACCCGATCCGCGTTCGTCGCCTCGACCAACACGAGCTTGCCGTGCTCGTCGCGCCGATGGACACGGAAACGGGTGCGGCCCGAGCGAACGTCGACGTAGGGGTCGAATACGATGAGCTCCCGCGTGCCGAGCTCGTCGTGCCGCAGCGGGGACTCGGAGGCGTCCTTGGATTCGTCTTCCTCGGACATGATCTCGAGCGCGAAGCTCGGCGCGACGCCTGTCTGCCAGACCTTCCAGCACCGGGGGGCCACGTCGGGCGGGAGACCCGGCATCACGTACACGTCGGGCGCCACCACGGCCTTTGGGTTCCCCTTGATCCAGTAGATGAACTGGTCGGCGCCCACGAAGGCCTGGATGCCTCGTTCGGCGAGGAACCGCGCGATCAAGGGGCGAAGCAGCTCGGTCATGAGGCGCTGGAGAGCGCTTTCACCCATGTCGTCGAACGCGGGATAAAACGTGGGATCGTCCGAATCCTCCACCCCGA
Source organism: Polyangium jinanense (assembly GCF_028435265.1). GTDB lineage: Bacteria > Myxococcota_A > Polyangia > Polyangiales > Polyangiaceae > Polyangium > Polyangium jinanense. Next base: position 16,149 of record NZ_JAGTJK010000103.1, read on the forward strand.
GCCGCCACGCCGCGCTGCCCATGATGCAGAGAGGTTAGCACGGTCGCAGACCCAGGGGAAGGGACACAGGACGCCCCTACCACGCGTGCGCCGAGGGACCAAGAAAAACGTTTTTCCGCGGAGGGTTTGTCCTCTCGTCAGGGCAACTTCGGCGGGGGGATCTTGGAGCCCCGATCCTTCACGTCGATTTCAACCACCGCGAAATGCTCGAGCCCCCCGCTGGCGACCGCCTGGTTCGTCACGTAAAGCCCGCCCCTGCCGTCGAACGCCACGTGCGCCGGCCCATCGAGGGGAATCTCGTCATTCGTGGCCGCGGAGAACCGGCCGAGCTCGCCGCCCGTGGGCTTCACGACCACGATTTCGTTCGTGATGGAGAGCGCCACGAAGAGCGCCCCGTCCTCGCCGAGGCCCATGCCCGAAGGCGCCTCGAAATTCGGAAAGACGTGCACGAGCGTGATGTCGTTTTCGCTGGGGATAGGGACACGCGGAATCTTGTAAATGCGTCCCTCCCACGGCGCGTCGGCGGAGAATGCGACGGTCACGTAGACGCTCTTGCCATCGGCGCTGACGAGGATCCCCCGCGCGCCCTGGAGGTCGTAAAAGCCGGCGAGCTTCGCGCTCTGGAGCCAGATCTTGGGCGCGCCGCCGCCCGGCGGGATTCGATAAATCGTCGCCTGCGCGGCGTCGGTCACGTACGCGGAGCCGTCCTTCGCGAGCGCGATGTCGCTCGGCATCGGCGGCAATTCGAGGGTGGTGGGCGAGCAAAGATCCACGGGACTCGCCGGATCACAGGGAGGGACGTCGGGGAATGGCCCGGCATACACCGATTGATGCCACGTCCCGTGCTTCTTCTCGGAGAACCGGAGGACGCCGAGCTGCGAGCTCACGGCATAAAGGCGCCCATTGCCGTCGATGGTGAGGCCCGTCAGCGCGTGGGGCGCAGCGAGGTCCTCCCCCTGGATGGGGATCGTGTCGAGCTGCGCCCCGCTCTTCTCGTGGAAGACCGCAATCTCGGACGGGACACCGCCCGCGTCGGCGCCCAGCGCCGGACCGGCCACATACACGCGGCTCTTGCGGAGCACGATGCCGTCCGGGTACCCCGGCGTCTCCGCGACACGCGCGAGAAAATCACAATGCGAGGGCGCGGCCGAAGGCGCCTGCGTCTGGAGAACCAGAGCGACCGCCACAGCCGCGCCGATTGGAGACCCCAAACGATTCCCACCCAGCCGAACCCTGGACCGCGTCATCTGCGCCCTCCTCTGGAAGCTCGATCGGCGCCCCGTGCGCCGGCCTGTGACCCTCGAAATGAGTCCAGCATGAACCTCGAATGCTGACGAATTCGATGGCTGCCCGCCATCAGGGAATTCCGGGAATACCCGACGTCGCTACGCCCGATGGTATACCCCACATCACGGGAATGCATAAGCACGCCCCATACCGACGAACCCGTGAATCCAGGACGGAGCACCGAAAAAGCCCGGGCAGAAAAAGCCCCTCGCCGAGGAATGTCGCGACGACGGACGCGCAAAGACGAGCGGTCGTCGAGGGGGGCGCCGCGCAGCCCCCGTACGCACGCGCACGGCAATGACCGGGACAGACCGGCAAGCCGGTGGGGCGACGCCTTGCATTCATCTGTGACCAGGCACCGGCGGTGAGACCGTCGTGGACGCTCCGGTCAGGGTTTGGTAGGAAGCACCATTATGGACGGATTGGGGTTCGAACCCTTCGACACGCCGCTCGGTCGCGTGGTCGTGGCCTGGAGTCCGAGAGGCATCTTCGCGCTCGCGCTGCCGAGCGAACGAGAGGAGGAGACGATCGCGTGGATCGGGGCGAGCGCGCCCGGCGCCGTGCGCGGAGAGCCGCCGGCATGGGTGAAGGACGTGATGCGCCTCGTCGCAGCGCACCTCGGCGGCGCGCCGCAAGATTTTTCGAAGGTGCCGCTCGATCTCGAACGCGTGTCGCCGTTTTACCGGGCCGTCTACGAGGCCGCGCGGGACATTCCGTCCGGCCAAACCGTGACGTACGGCGAGCTCGCAGCGCGCCTCGGCAAGTCGAGGGCAGCCGCCCGCGCCGTGGGACAAGCGCTCGCGAAGAACCCGATCCCGATCGTGGTGCCCTGCCACCGGATCCTGGGCGCAGCCGGGGCCGCCGTGGGTTTTTCAGCGCCGGGTGGCGTGCAGACGAAGGCGCGGCTCCTCGCACTCGAAGGAGCACGCATCCCGCGCGTTCGCTGAGGAGGATGCGCGGGGCGTTGCCCCGCACCCCAGCAGGGGGCTGTCCGCCCCCTGCACCCCGGACCAGGCACGGCCTGGACCGAGGGCCGAGAAACCGCGCGATACGCGGTT
>NZ_JAGTJK010000104.1:0-18394 GCF_028435265.1 Polyangium jinanense
CCTGCTGCCTTGGCTGGCAAGCCCGTCGCCGGTCTTGACTCGGCCTGTTCGATGAACTGCGCATTGCGCAGTTCATCGACCCCGGGTCCAGCGCTTGCGCTGGTCCGGGTCCAGGGGTGGACAACCCCTGGTCGGGGTCCGGGGTGAAACCCCGGCGCTACGCTACGCTACGCTGCGCGCGAGAGGCGCTCTGGCGGCGCGAAATGTGCTGGGGCGCCACCGAGTCCTTCCTGCACCACCATGTCCCAGTAACGCGCGCCTGAGCTGATGGCCTTGCGATGGGCTGCCAGCGAGCGCTTGCGTGCTTGCTCGGCTACCCGCGTCACTGCGCGGAGGGCGTGGAATGCTGCGACGAACGGCGTGCGCTCGATTCCGAGCTCGTCGGCGAGATCGTCGCCGAGCAGCCCCCGCGAAAAACCCATGCCGATGTTCCGCCGGAAGGCGCCGAGCCGCTTCTCCTCGGGCGTCCTTGCTTGCTGGATTGGCGATTCGAAGAGGGCGTGCGTCAGTGCTCGTGAGTCGTCGTCGGGCCGGCCCTCTGTCGCGCGGATGAGGTTTCCGAGGTTCCACGCGTCGAACTCGCTCGTTGGCAACAGCTCGGGATCCACGCCGATGAGGTGCCCCGAGTAACGCCAGAGGTGCATGAAGCACTCGGCCTCGTCGCGATCGACCTCGAGCCCGAATGCGCGGATTCCTTCGAGGAACACGAGCGAGAACAGGAGCGACGTGCCCGCCATGTCGTGCTGGTTCACGGGCAGGCCCCACGCTGCTGTGTCCCATTTGGGCGAACGCGACAGCATCTGCCGCACCTTCGCGTGCATGAGCCGCACCTTCAGGGTGATTGCGAATCCCTCGCCCGTGCGAAGAAGCCCGCCGGGTTGCGCTGTCGCTTGCACGAAGCGCGAGGTTTCGCCGAGCCGGCGCGGCGCGCGCTCCACGAGCTGACCCGAGAAGACGAGCGGCTTGTTCCCCCCGGGCGACGTGTACCCGAGCACGAGCGAGTAGGTGCCCAGCACTGCGCCCCCGAGGGCCCCTGAGCGCAAAAGCAGCTCGCCGCCGCGCTGGACGGCATCCCAATCGACCCAGGCGGGCACGTGGGAGGACCATTCGAGCAAGGCGCGCATTGCCGGGGGCAGCTCGAGGCCGCGCGTCTCGGGGGCGCGGAGGGCCTTGTCGAGGAGGGAAAACCCGCGACTGGCCGGGGCGCCTTCCATCTCCTCGATCACGGCGTCGGCCAGTGGATCGCCGCGGAGCAGGAAGGGCGCAAGACGGTCCACGCGGTCGCCGAAGCGTGCGCGGGCTTCCTCGAGGTTCTGGTAGCGCGTGGGGATCATCGGGACCTGGAGACCATAGGGTCCGTCGAGCCCGCTGGCGAGCGGCCTTTGGCGGTTCGTCCAGACTCTCTTCGGCCTCCCCGGTCGGCCCGTCTTCCCGGACATACTTTGCCTGCGATCCAGCGCTAGGCGCGCCCGTCCGTGCTGCTAGCATCCCGTTCCCGATGACAACCCCTTCCTCCGCCGCCGCCGAGGAGGCGCCGCGCCCCAAGTTTGCCTTCCTCCCGAAGATCGACACGCCGGCGTACCACGCGCTCCTCTCGGCTGTGGCGATCTTGGTCCTCGGCCCGCTCGGCGGCATCGCTGCTGCGTACATGAACTTCAGCCTTGGGTTCTTCGTTGGCGGGCAGGTGCTCGCGGGGATCCTCGGGAGCGCGGTCACGTATGGCTACGGCCCCGAGGGCAAACACGGCGCGAACTACATGCAGACGATGGCCGCGAGCGTCGCGGGCATGGCGGGCATGGGCGTGCTCATCCAGGCGATGACGTGGCTCGGGATCCCGATGCCGCCGTGGCATCACCTTGCGCTCTTCTTCGCGTGCATCGGCATGTTCGGCGTCGGCCTCGGCATGGTGTACACGCCGATCCTCGTCGATCGTTTGAAGCTCGATTACCCGAGCGGCTACGCGGTCGCGAACATCCTTCGCGCGCTCACGGACAAACGCTTGCTCAAGCGCTCGATCGGGCAGCTTGGCGGCGGCACGGGCGCGGGCGTGGTGTTCGCGGCGCTCGTGGAGAGGCTGCCGGCCGTCGGCGCCACGCAGCTCTCGGCGTCGACGATCGGCGCGGGCATGGTCGTCGGCGCGCGCATCGCGATCCCTGCGCTCTTGATGGGGCTCATCGGCAAGTGGATCACGCCCTACCTCGTCTCGATCGGCTGGCTCAAGGAGGGCGAGAGCTTCCGCAAGATCGGCTTCTTGATCGCGCTCGCGATGATCCTTGGCGCGGCGGTGGTCGACATGTCGCTCATCGCTGTCGAGGCTGTCCGGCGCGTGCGCGCGCAGGCGGGCAAGCCCCTCGAGGCGGATGCGAAGGACGCGTGGAAGCAGGTCAACCCGAAGCGGCTCGTCGCGTGGATCGTCTTCTGGGCGGCGGCGCTCGTGGCTGTGGCGACGCTCGTCATGGGACAGCCGCTCGGCTTCACGATCTTCGCCATCCTGCTGACGAGCGTGTTCGTGTTGATCAACGGCATCTCGCTTGGCATCAGCGACTCGAACCCGATCTCGAGCGCGTTCGTCATCGCGGTCCTGCTCATGAGCGGCCTCGGACTGAAGGATCCGCGCGTCGGGCTCATGAGCGCGAGCATCCTTCTCGTCGCGTGCTCGGTTGGCGGCGACATGCAGCAGGATCGCTCGACGGGGTATCGCCTCGGCACGAACCGCACGGTGCAGTTCCGCTACCAGAGCATCGGCATCCTGATGGGCGCGGTGCTCTGCGTCGTGCTCGCGCAGACGTTCATGAAGGCCTACCCGGTGCTGACGATCAACTCGTTCGCGAACCCCAAGGCCGACGTCGGGCAGTGGCAGAGCGCGATGACGTTCAAGTTCGTCGGCGCGCTGCAGGACATCGGCTACCTGCCGACCTACAAGGTGAAGGCGCTCGCGATCGGCCTCGCGATCGGCATCGCCACCGAGGTCCTCCGCAAGGTCCTCCACGCGAGCGAGCGCTACAAGAACTTCGTGAAGGGCTCGAAGGAAGGGTTTGCCACGGGCTTCGTGGTGGACGCGTTCCTCTTGCCGAGCCCGTATGCGTCGTCGTTCGGCGGCTTCGTCGAGCTCATGGTCTGCGTTTGGTTCGCCGTCGGCGGTGTGGGTTCGTCCGCGTACAACACCTGGCAGAAGAGCGTGGCCGCGAAGCAAAAGAAGGAGGGCGAGGATCTGCCCGAGGACATGAGCACGACGTCGCTCGTCGGCGGCGGCCTCATCGCGGGCGAGGCGCTCTACGCGCTTGCCGTGGGCCTGCACGGGCTCTTCTCGAACGTCCTGCTCAAGCCCGCCGCGGCCACGCCCCCGCCGCCCGCCGCGCCTCCGACGTCGCAATCCTGACGACGCCGCGCGCGTGTGATCAGGATCGCGAGGGTTCGTCCTTCGGACCTCCCGCGTCCGCCGAAAGAAAAAATCGCGACGTCTTGAAATAACGGCACCCCGTCGCTCGATTAGGGGTGCCATGAAGACGCAACACATCTCCGCTCTGGTTCTCTCGGCGCTCGTGGCTTCGCTTTCGGCGGGCTGCGGGAACGCCGCCTCCTCGCGTGAGGCGTGCGTGGAGGCGCCCGCCCTGGCAGGAGACCATGTCTACGTGTTCTCCCAGGGCTCGGTGCCTCATGCACGTGTCGAGCGCACGGTCCGCAGCGATGGCTCGGAGACGCTTTCGGGCGTCTCGCAGGTCGCTGCGATGAAGGTGATGGAGTACGCCGAGCTCGGCCCGGATGGCCGCCTCGTGTATGCCGACGTGATCGCGACGGGCGCGAATGGCGAGACGCGACGGCTCATCGCGGACGCGGCGCACGGCGCGTTTTACGTGCAAGACGAGCAAGGCGCCGGCTGGAAGCGAATGGCCAAGGACACCCCCTGGGTGTACGCGGGTTTCGCGGGGAACACGTCCTTCGCGACCCTGCCGACGCCCGTGAGCGCGTGGGTCACGCTGCGCGCGACGAGCACCTCGTCCGACGTGCGTGTCCTCGACGCGACCCTGCGCGAAGGCCAGATCGTGCCGCAGGATCAGCTCGTCGCGGAAGGCGAGGGCGGCGAGCGTTTCGTGATCGCGGGTGATTCCGTGCTCACGGCGAACGACGACTTCGTCATGGCGCTCGGCGAGGACACCGTCGAGCCGCTCCGCATCGCGTCGGTCTCGCTCCGCCCGCGTCGCGTCGCGCAGCGCTGATCCCAGTGCTCGAACGCACCCCTTAAACGAGGGGCCGGGTCCCTCCCCCGGCTCCTCGTTCCTTTTTCAGGGCCCGATGTGCTCCATCGGCCCGTCGTTCACGACGTCGCCGACCCAGTCCGAGAGCTTCTTCCCGTTCACGCTCGTCGAGTAGAGCCCGGTGAGCAGGTACGTGTGCATCGTGCTGTCGACGTAGTACGTCGCCCAGTTGCCGGGGCCATTCATGTGCGTCTTGCGCAGCTCGTCGAGCCCTTGCGCGTACACCTCGCCCGAGACGGCGGTGGTGATGCCGTCGATGTTCTGGCAGTCGTTCTTGCCGTACCCGAAGAAGAGCGTGATCACGCTGTCGCGTGTCGACGAGATGAGCCCGAGCCGGCTCGTCGGGTACTTCTTGCCGATGTAGTCCACGTAATGGACGATCCCGCCGCCGTCCGCGCCGGTGCAGTCGGCGCAATCGGCCGGCAGCGTTTCTTTCAGGTTCCAGAGCGTGCGCCAGCGATCCTGCAAGCAGGGGGCGATGTACGAATCCGACATCGGCGGGCCGGAGTCGTCGATCAGGACCACGGGCATCGGGCAAAATGCCTGCGCCACGCGATCGTAGTTGTACGCCGCGCCGAACCCGCCCGCGCTGATGCCCGTGAGCAGGACCTTCGACAAACCGGGGAACGTGGGGAGGATGCGCTTCAGGTAGAGATAAAGGTTCGTGTACCCGACGAACGCTTGATCCTTCGGCGTGAGCGCGCCGGGGATGTCGACGTTGCTCGCGTTTCCCGCGTGGATGTCGCCCGAGCAATACGGGACGTAGACCATGTTCCAGTCCTTGACCGGATTCTCGTCATTGCCCGTGTCGAAGATGCCGCCATTGCCGACCGTCCCTTTCCAGCCGGCGAACGTGATGGAGCCGAAGCTGCCCGGGTTGATGCCGCAGGTCGTGCCATTGAAACAGGCGCCGCCGCCTTCGAGGTAGAGGACGAGTTTGTCCGAGCCCGTCTGCGGGCGAATGCCGAACCCCGTGGGCGAGCCGTCGCGACACTTCGCGCCGTCGACCGGAATCCAGGTCCATTCGCCGGGCGGCGCGTCGATCGGTTTGATGGCGGGGCCGTCGAAAGGGCCCTCGGGTGAACACGTCGGCCCGGCGCCGCCGCTGCCGCCTCCGCCACCCGCACCCCCGGCTCCTCCCGCGCCGCTCGATGCGCTGCCGCCGGTCAGGAGGCCCGACGTCGTGAGAGGTTCCGAATCACCGCCGCAGCCCGCGCAAAGAGCGGTCACGAGCGCGGCGAAACCAAGCCACGGGATCGAGTGCGTGCGCATGGATCGACGCTAAGGTGTCCCGGAAGGGAACTCAATTCCAGTCGATCCCGAAGACGCCGCCGTCGATCGCCACGCGCCGGTCGAGCAAGTGACCACCACGCTGGACCGTCATGCGTCCGTCATAGACGACGAAATCGGGGGCGAAGCGCGGGAGGTGGCGGCTCGCGAGGGTGCCGGCGGAGCCCACGCCGGCGTGTACGACGACGTATTCGTCCGGGTTGCGCGGGTGGGGATAAATGAAGGAGAGCCCGACGTCCTCGCCCTCGTGCCGCTTGCCGCGGAACGTGACGGCGGAGGGCTCGAAGCGCATGGGGAGCGCGCTTTCGAGGAGCGCGGTGACCCGGTTCGAGCGGGGGTTTCCGATGAGGACGAGGCTGCGGGAATCGATCTCGGCGTCGGTGATCTCGACGTCCGATTTCACCGGGAAACGGGCCGCGAAGGTGTCGAAGGAGGCGAAATGCTCGGCGACGAGGCGGTTCGTCTCGATCTGCGTCGGATCCTGGGTGCCGTAAACGACGAGGCGGCCGTGGCGATCGATGTCGTCGAGCGGGCCCGAGATGCCTGCCCGCTTGCGCCCTTTGCGCGAGGGTTCTTCGGGCACGCGGACGAACGCGCCGCCCTTCTTGACGAGCCAGAGCATCCCCGCCGCGAAAGGCCCTTCGATCGCCGCGCCGTCCACGGTGACGCCCGCGCCTTCGCGCAGCGAGAGTTGCGCTAGATCGAGGGCGAACGACTCCACGTTGCGGGTCTTCACCGTGATGCCGTCCGCCTTCGAATGGCGCGCGTCGATCTCGGCGAATTTGTCCTCGACCTCCATGCCGAGCAGGCGCACCCAGTGCGCCCGGTCGTACCGCCATTCGCCCGTGACGAACCGGACGCGCTCCGGAGCTTTCGGCCGGCGATGCGATTTCAGCCATCCGATCATGTCGCCGTCCTCGTAGCCATAATCCCAGACGTTGTGGTCGAGATCCTCCTGGACGTCGAACTTGTAGGGATAGCCGAGGGAGCGATAACGATCGGCGACGAGCTGCGAGCGGGTGGGATCGTCCTTTCCGCCGTGGACGATGAAGAGCGGCACGTGCTGGCCATTTTCGGCCCAGTTCACGATGTAGCGTTTGGCGAGAAGAACGTCTTCCCAGGGTGTGTGCGGGGCTTTGCGGATGCTCTCCCAGCCGAGCAGGTTCGGATAGCCGCAGAGCGGGGCCGAGGCGGAGAAGAGGTCCGGGTAATGGAAGGGGAGGTAAAACGCGACCGTGCCGCCGAGCGAGTAGCCCGTGATGGAGATGCGGCGCTCGTCGATGGGGAAATGCGCGCGGACCTCGGCGATGACCCGGAGGACGTCGTCCTCGCCGAGGTGGCGCTGGCCCGCATTGCCGAAGTGCCACGGCGCGACGATGAACGCGCCGAGGTCGGGCAAACCCGGGAAATGGCGCGCTTCGAGCAGACCGTTGAAGCCAGCCTCGGGCGCCTCGCCGACGACGACCCGCAGCGCGATCTCCGGGCGATTGCCGAGTCCATGGGAGGCGACGACGAGCGGGAGCGGTTTGCCCCCGGGGCGATAGGCCCGCGGGACGTGAAGGACGTACGGCTGGAGGCGGCCGTCGAGCGGGCTGCGATAGGCGCGGCGCTGGATGCCGAACCGGCCGGCGTAGGGGTTTTCCCCCTTTTCGAGCGAGGCGAGGAGGGCCTCGGCTTCGTCGGTCTGACGCTTGATCCAGGAGATGTCGGGATCGTTTTGCGCGAGGTTCTCGACGAGGCCGTCGATATGGGCGAGGAGGCTGTCTTTTTCGCCGCGGGTGGCCGAAGAGCTCTCGATGGTTTCGCGTTTGCCCGCGAGTGCGATGACGCGTTTTTGTAAGGACCCGCGGTAGACGAGCGGGATCTTCTGCTCGGTCCCGGGCGCTGCGCCGAGGCGGAGACGGAGGTCGGTCGTCCCGGTTTTTTCGAAGGGAATGGGGAGGGAAAACGCGCCCTCGGGGGTGCCGAGCGAGGCGGCGGGGACGAGGCCCTCGCCGAGCAGGCGGGCCTCGGCTTTTTCGGAGGCGAGCTCGGCGCGGTAGGGAAGATCCTGCGGTTTCCGAGGGCCGAGGCCGACCCACGCGGGCCGCACGGAGACCTCGAATCCCGTGGCCGTGGGTTTTTTCTGGATCTCGGCCCGCAGGAGCTCGGCCGGCGTGCACGTGGCCTCGGGGGCCGTGGCGAAGAGCAGGTCCGGCGCGGGTCCGCCGGAAGGGGAGCGGGCGCGGAGCCAGAAGCCCGTGGGCGCAGGGGTCGGTTGCTCGACCTCGACGACGATTCGATGGACGCCCCGATCGAGGTCGAGCGGGATCCGCGTCTCGTCGCGGAAGGGCGGGGGATCGGCCTCGCGCGTGGTGTCGAGGATGCGCTTTCCGCCCAAGGAAATCCGCACGTGGCCGGAGACACCCGCGGCGAGCAGGATGCGCTGCGCGCGGCCGGAGACGAGGTGGCCCGACAGGACGAAATGGGTCGGCGGCTTCGGGCCTTTTTTCGAATCGGCCTTCTCGTGGACGTCGACGTAACCGTCCTTCGCGCAGATCGGGCGCGGCGAGGGCGGGGCGCCGGCGTCGGGGGACATCGTCGCTTCGCCTTCGGGTAAGGGGCCCGGGAGCGGACCCACGGCGGTCCACGCGTCGAACCAGCCTTCGCCCTGCGGCGCGAGGAGCGCCTCCCGAGCGAGCGCGACCGGCGGATTTCCTTCGGCGCGGAGGGAGACGCAGCCTGCGCCGAGGCAGGTCGATCCCTCGCCGCAGCGCTCTTCCACCCAGCGTTCACCGCCCTGGCAAACGAGCGCGACGTCCTCGGAGGTGCAACGGCCCTCACCGGGCGTGCAGACGGCTCCGGGCGCGGCATCCGGCGCCGCGGGAGCCAGCACCGACGCCTCGGCGCGCGGAGGCGGGCGCTGCTCGACGCCATGCTCGGCCGGCGGGCGGCAAGCCGGGGGGCCGGCGAGGGCGGCGAGCACGAGCGGGAGGAGGAACCGAGGGCGCATCGAAGGGGGAAATGGCCGCGTTCGACCGGAAAAGTCGGCCGTCCACGCGAGCCGGCAGAGCTACCACGAGCCCCGCCCCGGACCAAGCCGGGCGCTCGCGCCCCGTCCCCTACGGAGTGATTTCAGCCTTCGTGCACTTTTGCCTGGTCACCAAAACTTCCATCGCAGTCGTGCGTCGAATGCAGTGACCGTCGCCATTCGGGCCGGGGGCAGCGCCTCCGAACCCGTGAACGTGGAGAAAGCGAGAAACGAGCCATGAAGAGCATTCCTCGATCCAATCCAACGATGTCCTCGAGGGGGGCCCCGGGAACGCGTGAGGACGGCTCGGTGATGTTTTCGCTGAGCTCACTCGTGGCCCAGGCCTCGAACGACGCACCCACGACGAATCAAACGAGCGCGCGCTCCGATGACTCCGGCATCATCGATCTGAAAGCCCTGGCAGCCACGGCCGAGGCGCCAAAGCCGGCCACGCCCGTCCTGCCGCACGCGCCGATCTTCCCATTCGGCGCGCCCGAGCCCGCCCCGCTCCCGGCCCCCGAGCCGCGCGCCGAGGTGGTCGAGACGCAAAGCCGCAAGGGGCGGTGGGCCGTCGCCGCCGTGGGCGCCATCCTGGTCTCGGCGATGGCAATCGGCGCCGCGAGCGCGCGCCCGAAGGCCGAGCCGATGACCCTGGGCGGTCGCGTCTCGCCCCATTTCGAGGTGGCCCTCAAGCGCGCCGCGACGCCGCCGGCCCCGCCTGCCGAGGTGAAGGCGACGACGCCGTCCACGAAGGAGGCGACCGCGTCCGAGAAGACGAAGGTCACGCAGCGGACGGGTCCGAACACGAACGTGAAATCGACCGAGCCCAAGAAGACGGATCCGGTCGTGAAGGAGAAGACGAAGCGCGAGACCTTGCCGCTCGAGGTCTGTGACCTGATGTGCCAGATGCGGAAGGCGACGCAGAAGTAACGAAGCGCGCGAGAAGGCATTGCGGCGGGAATGAGGCCACTCGTTCCCGCCGCGTGCTTTTTCGTGCCGCACACTGCCCGCGCCGGCAGCGCTTTACGATCGCGACTCGCCTCCCCAGCCTTTCACCCATGAACATTCCTCGCAGGTGGCAACGCCGCGTCCGGGGAGCCTGGCGCGGCATCCAGCGCGCGGCCGGGCTCATTTCGGCCGTGGCCGCGGCGGTCTGGTTCGTTCAAAGGGGACGTCTCGGGGCCGGAAGGCGCGTGGTCCGCACGAGGCCGAAGCAAGCCGACGAGCGCACGATCCGGCGCATCGCCGAAGCTCAGGCGGGCGGCATCAGCAGCCAGGAGAGCGACGCCCGCTACGAGAGCGGCGAGCATCCCGGAGGATTGCACGGCAAGGCCGTCCGCCCGCCGCCGGACGCCGAGATCTACGAGATCGACGAGCCCGACGACCGCACGCTCTCGCACCGCGGCTCGCGCCGGACGATGTCGTCGATGCGGCGTTGACGCGATTTCGAGCCGGGGAGGGGAGCGCGGGCAGGTACGATGCAGGCGGAGGTCCTGCCTTGCCCGATCCCGCGCCCCCCGCCGAATCGCCGGTGTCGCCGCCGACCCTGCGGCACGTGCCCGGCAAGAGCGCCGAGGCGGCCCGCACCGCCGCCACGCCGCCGCCCCGGATCGTCGAGGGCTCACCTTTGGTCCGCCCGGCCGAACCCCGATCGGCGGTTCGCGGCGCGCTCGTGGTCGCGCTCCTCGTGATCGCGGCCTACGCCGGCGCTGTGCTGTTCTTCCGGTACGTCGCGCCGAACCGCCCGCAGTACGTCGCGGAGATCGGATCGGGGCTCGCGATCGGGGTCGTGGTGTTCTTCCTGCACACGCTCATCGGCGCATCCTTCGCCGAGTCGATGCAGGCGGGCGAGGACCGCTTCCGCGCGCTGCTCGGGTTCCTCGCGCTCATCGCGCCGTCGTTCGTGCGGTGGATCATCTTCGCTTGCCTCGGCGGGATCCTCGCCGTCGCCTACCAGGATCTCGCGGAGTGGAGCACGTCGCCGATCGTGCGGCTGCGCGTGCTCGGGGCCTGCGCGATGCCGATGATCCTCGCGGTGTGCTCGGCGATGCTGGTCGAGCGTCGCTTCGCGCGCGGCGATTTCCGGCTGAAGGTGGGCTACGCGCCGGGCACGGCGATACGGGATCGGCTCGAGCTCCGCGAGAAGGTCGAGCGCATGTGGGCCTACGAGAACGAGCTCATGCGCGAGTCGGTGCAGCGCATGGCGCGGCACGCGACGATCTTCGGGTTCATCGCGTCGGCGATCCTCACCGCCTGCGCGGTGATCCTGGTCCGGTACGCGCGGAGCGAGAACGAGCTCCGGCATCTCATCGCGCTCTCCGTGGGCGCGGCTTGCACGGTGTCGTTCACGCTGAACCTCGGGCAGATCCTGTTTCGTTCGGCCAGCAACGATTCGACCGCGCGCATGATGGCGTTCGCGGCGCGGACACTGCTGATCGTGAGTGTGGCGACGCTCTTCCTCGGCGTGGCGCTGCTCGACGGCCCGGAGGCGGCGAGCACCGCGGAGAAGGGCTACCTGTTCCAGGGCTACAAGGGCGCGCTGATCGTGGGCGTGGCCGTGGCGCTGCTCGGCGAGCGCGTGCTACGCGCGGTGACGGATCGGGCGGCGACGATGCTCGGCGTGGGGAACACGGCGCCGATCCGGGGCAGCGATCTCGGCCTCATCGATGGGCTCAACGACGAGGACGTGGCGCGCCTCGCGGAGGAGCGGATCGACTCGGCGCATGCGCTCGCGTTCATGCCGACGCCGCGCATCTTCTTCAACACGACCTACAGCCTGCAGCGGATCTGCGACTGGCAAGATCAAGCGCTGCTCATCGCGCGGGTTGGTCGGACAAACGCGCAGCTCTTGCGCGAGCAGTACCTCGTGCGGGGCGGGATCGCGGCGCGGCAGCTCGCGCGCGAGATCGTGGGCCCGTCGCGGAGCGCGCTCTCGGCGTTGCGAGGGCACCTGGAAACGCCGTCGGGCGAGGCGATCTCGATCCCCTCGGAGCCGCAGGAAGACGAGCAGGACCGGCTGCGCGCGCTGGCGAAGGCGCTCGGCTTCACGGGGATCAACCAGGCGGTGCTCGGCTTGCGGTGCCTCGTCGACGACGAGGAGATCGAGCGGCTGGAGGTGTTCAGCCGCTCGGTGCCGGTGTGGAAAGATGCGGGGACCGAGCACGTGCGCGACGAGGTGCCGCGCGTCGAGATCCCGGTGAACGAGAGCCGCCCCTCGTCGGGGCGACACTCGCACCGTGGAGATTGATGGGCGTCACTCGCCGCGGCGGCGCCTCGCCTTGTACTTCACGCGGACCGGCACGCCCTCGAAGCCGAAGTTCTTGCGGAGCTGGTTCTGGACGTAGCGCTGGTAGCTGAAGTGGATCTTCTCGGGATCACTCGCCATGACCACGAAGAGCGGCGGTGACGTCTCGGCCTGCGTGACGTAGTAGAGCCGCGGCGCGCGTCCGCCGGACGTGGGCGGCGGGCGGTTCGCGAGGACCTGCTCGAAGAAGCGGTTGAGCTCGCCGGTGCCCACGCGCGTGCGGAAGGCCTCTGCGACGCGCGTGATCGTGGAGAGCAGGTTGCCCACGCCGCGGCCCGTCTTCGCGCTGATGGGCACGATGGGCGCCCACGGCACGAACGAGAGCTTGTCCCGCGCGTTCTCCTCGGCCTTCGCGAACGACTTCTTGTCGAGCAGATCGGCCTTGTTGAGGCCGACGACGACGGCGCGGGCGCGATCGACGGCGAGGCCCAGGATCTTCGCGTCCTGCTCGGCCACGCCTTCGAACGCGTCGCTCAAGAGGACCACGACCTCGGCGCGCTCCATCGCGCGGATCGCGTGGAGCACGCTCACCGCCTCGACGACGCTGTCCTCCTTCGTGACCTTCGCCTTGCGACGGATGCCGGCCGTGTCGATGAAGAGGAACGAGTGTTTGCCCTTCGTGATGCGCGTGTCGATGGCGTCACGCGTGGTGCCCGGGCGCGAGTCCACGATGAGGCGCTCCTCGCCGAGCAGGCGGTTCACGAGCGAGGATTTGCCTGCGTTCGGTCGGCCCACGATGGCGACGCGGATGGCCTCGTCCGGCGCCGCGCCTTCTTCCGGCTCGGGCGGGGGAGGCGGGAGCGCGGCCGCGATCGCGGACTCGAGCTCGTCGATGCGCCGGCCGTGGAGCGCGGAGAAGGGGATGATGTCCTTCGCGCCGAGGCGGTAGAGATCGGAGAGCTCCATCTCGGCCCGCTGCGAATCCGCCTTGTTCGCGCTGTAGATGACCGGTTTGCCCGCGCGGCGGAGCAGGTCGAGCTCAGCGTGATCGGCCGGGGTCGGCGGCTGGCTCGCGTCGAGCACGCACACGATGACGTCGGCCTCGGAGATGGCGACGTCGATCTGGCGCTTGATCCCCTGGCGCATCGGATCGTCGCTCTCCGGATCGAAGCCGCCCGTGTCGACGAGCGTGTACCTGCGCCCGCGCGACGTGACGTCGCTGTAGTGCCGGTCGCGCGTGACACCGGGCTCGTCGTGCACGATCGCCGTCTTTTTGCCGACGAGGCGGTTGAACAGCGTGCTCTTGCCGACGTTGGGGCGGCCGACGATCGCAACGATCGGCAGCGGAGCGCTCATCATCCGCGCGGGGGCCACGCCCTCGTCCGGCTGCTCGAGTTGGTCTTCTTGCATCGTCATTCCTCCTCGTCCTCGTCGGGCGTGCCCTCGTCGTCGCCGTCGTCGTCGAGGTCCTCCTCGTCTCGGTCTTCGTCCTCTTCGCCGTCGTCGTCGAGGTCCTCGTCGCCTGCGTCCTCGTCGTCGGCCTCGTCCGCTTCGGTGTCACGCTCGGCAACGATCACGTACTCGGCCGCGTCCGCCCCGCCGGCGCGCGCCTTGCCATAACCGAGCTCCTCGAGGCGCGGCAGAGATTCGCGCCAGTCCGGCGTCACGCGCACCCAGAGGCGCAAGACCACCTTGCCGCCGACGAGCTCCTCGATGCGCTCGCGCGCGGCGATGCCGATGCGCTTCATCATCGCGCCGGCCGCGCCGATGAGGATCCGCTTCTGACCCTGACGCTCGACGTGGATCGTGGCGTCGATCTGGACCGCCTGACCCGGGGCCCGCGGCTCGGTGTAGCGATCGATCGTGACGGCCGTGGCGTGCGGCACCTCGTCCTGCGTGGCGCGGAGGATCTGCTCGCGCACGTACTCCGCCGCGAAGTACCGCGCGGGTTTGTCGGTGACGTCGTCGACGCCGTAGCGGAACGGACCCTCGGGCAAGAAGCGCGCGATCTCGTCGAGCACGAGCGTGATGCCGTCCTCGCGTTGCGCCGAGATGGGCACGATCGCGTCGAAGTTCCGCACCTTCCCGTAGGCCTCGAGCAGCGGCAAGAGGTGCCGTTTGTCCCGGAGCAGATCGACCTTGTTCACGACGAGAAGCGCGGGCCGATCCGGCGCGAGATCCGCGAGCAGGACGAGATCACCGGGGTGCGGCAGGAGCGGCCGAGGCTCGATGGGCGTGCCGTCTTCCTTGTGCTTCACGGGGCGGGGCGAGACGTCCGTCACGAAGACGACGACGTCGGCACGGCGCGCCGCGTCCCGCGCGGCCTCGTTCATCACGCGTCCGAGCTGCGTGCGCGGCCGATGCAGACCGGGCGTGTCGAGCAGCGCGAGCTCCGCGGATCCGTGGTGGACCACGCCGAGCAGCGCGTCGCGCGTGGTCTGCGGTGTCTTCGACACGATCGAGAGCGGCTGCTGAAGCGCCGCGTTGAGCAGCGTGGATTTGCCGACGTTCGGCCGGCCGATGAGCGCGACCGTACCGCTCCGCGAGGGCCCGCTCGCTTCGGGCGCCGGGCGAGGCTCGGGGCGTGGACGCGGCGCCGTCCTGTCGCGACGCCCCTCGCCCGTGCCGCCGCGCGGTCCACGTGTGAGATCGTCCGTCGTCGCAGGCCTTCCGCCGCGTCCAGGTGATCCCGGCCGCGCCCCCGCGCCACGCGCCTCCGGCCGTGCTCCCTTGCCGCCGCCGCCGCGCGCGGGAGGCGCCCCCTTTTTCGCGGGTCCTTTTCCACGCGCCGCGCCGGGCCCTTGCCCTCGCGCTTCGTCCGCGCGCGGTTTTCCCTTCGCGCCGCGCGTCTCTTCGCCCGGCCGACCTCCGCGCGGGCCGCGCTCGGGCCTCGGCCCGCGCGCCTCCTTTCGCGGGGACGCGCCGGCTCGTTCGTCATCGGACGGCTTTTCGCGCGCGGTTTCGGGCTTCCGGCCAGGGCGCTCGGCGCGGGGTTCGGGTCTGCGGCTCTTCACAGCGCGGCGCGATAGCAGACAGCGAGGGAGGCCTCAAACGGCTTCTGACGGATCTCCACGTTGGGATGCCCGTCCGCCGCACCCGCGCCCGCGCCGCCAAACGCCTTTGGCTACCGGCCCGAGCAGCGGTAGAAGCCCCCCATGGAAGCCGTCCCCGAGAGCGCCCAAGGCGGTACGACCCGCGACGCTCTGCCGAACCCTGCGACCGCCCGCGCGCCTTCCCTCGCCGTGTGGTCCCGTCCGTTCGCCCTCGCGGTCGCTGCCGTCGTGCTGTTTTCGACGCTCGGCAAGAGCGGGATCTGGGATCCGTACGAGCTCGACGCGGCCGATCTTTCGCGCCGCATCGCGATCCACGTCTTCCACGCGGACAAGCTCGCGCTGCCCGATGCCATCAACCAGATGCCCACGCTGAGCGATCTGCGCATGGGTGAGCTGCCGTTCACCTCGATGGCGCTCGGCTTCCGGCTCTTCGGGCTCGCGGACTGGACGGGAAGGCTGCCGCTCGCGATCTGGGCGTTCGTCGGCGTCGTCGCGCTGCACGAGCTACTCGCGCGCCTCTCGGGAAAGCGGGCCGCGCTCTACGGCGCCGTCGCGCTCGCCACGACGCCGCTCTACTTCATGCAGGCGCGCACGATGCTCGGCGACATCGTCACGATGTCCTCGCTTTCGATCGCGTTTGCAGGCCTCGTCGGCGCGCTGTTCGATCGCGCGCGAGGCACGAAGGAAGGCGCCGAGGTCGAGGTTTTGGGCACGCGCACGTGGATCGTGAAGGGCGTGTGGCTGCTCGTCGGTGCCCTCGGCCTCGCGGCTGGGTACATGTCGCGTGGGCTCTTGATCGGCGTCGCGGTGCCTGCGCTCGCCGCGGGGCTCACCTGGCTCGTGCTCGAGCTCGGAGGGTTTTCCGCAGGGCGATCCACTGTCGAGCACGCGCTCGGCGCGCTTTCGCTCATCGCCGGGCTCGTGGCCCTGGGACTCGGGATCTCGCTCCTGCTCCGCACCTCGCCCGACGCGCCGCTGCCGCGCGCGCTCGCGGTCGCCCTGACCAAGAAGTCGAGCGTGGAAGCGACGTTCGATCGGACGATCCGGCACCTCGGTCACGCGCTCTTCCCGTGGAGCGCGTTCCTGCCGTTCGCCCTCGGCAGGCTGTTCCGCGCGCCCGTGGAGCTCGACGTGCCTGCGCGCAGGCGCGAAGTGGGCCTGCGTGTCGCGCTGCTCGTCGGCGCCGCCGTCGCGTACGCCGTATACGCCGCGCTCACGCCGCACGTCGTGTTCCTCCCGTGGAGCGGCGTCGCGCTGCTCGCGGGCGTCGTGGGGCTCGCCGTGGCCGACTTCGATCGAGGCGCGCCTCCATCGCGCGCCCTCGCACTCGGCGTCGCCTTGCTCGCGTTCGTGCTCTACCGCGACATGGTGCTCGATCCCGGGCGCATGTTCAGCGTGTTCGAGGTCGACAAACCTGTGTTCCCGAAGAGCTTCGAGCACGATGCGACCACGCTGATGCGCGTCTCCGCCGCGGCGTTCGCGGCGCTCGTGGCGATCGCGTGGTTCGAAGGGCGCGCGGACAAACCCGGCACGATCGACCAGTGGGCCGCCGGCCTCGCCGACGACTACCGCAAGGTGAGCCGCGAGCTCACGACGGTCTGGAACGGCAACCTCTTCTTCGCCGCGGTCGTCGTGGAGGCCGCGCTCGTCGGCCTCGGCGCGATGCTCTTCGTCGGCACGCGGCTCGGCTGGGCGTCCGTGCAGAGGCTGCCGCGCAACTTCATCGACGCCGGCTTGAACCTCTGGTGGGCGGTGCCGCTCGTCCTCGCGATCGCCCCGATCTCGCTCGCAACCCTTCGCGACGGCTTCCGCGCCGCCCTCGGCCTCACGCGCCTTCCGCGCGGCGCCGGCGTGCTCCTCGCCGCGCTCGCGGCCGGCGCCGTGCTCTCGTTCGGCTACTACCCGGCGCTCGCCGCGCAGCTCTCGCCGAAGGAGGTCTTCGACGCATACGCGCGCCTTCAGAAGCCCGGTGAGCCGCTCGCCCTGCTCGGCGTGCGCGCCCGCTCGATCGCCTACTACCACCAGGGCGGCGAGGTCGCGCAGTTCAACGATCCCGCGGAGGCCTTCAAATGGCTCACCGAGGGCACGGATCGCCGCTGGCTCATCGTCCGCGCCGAGGAGCTCCCGCGCCTCAACTCGCTCCACCGCAAGGAGAAGAGCTCGAACCTGCCCGTGCTCGACGCGCGTTCGAGCCAGATCCTGCTCGTATCGAGTGATCTCGGGGGCCAGCGCAACGAAAACCCGCTCGGCGCGCTGGTGCTCGACGAGCCGCTCCCACCAGAGCTCCACGTCGTCGACGCCGCGTTCGAGGATCAACTCGACGTGCTCGGCTGGGAGGTCCGCGACGGCGCCGGCACGGTCGTGGACAGCGTGGTCCCGCAGCGGAAGTACCACATGCGGTTCCACTACCGGGTCGTGAAGCCCATCACCGGCAGCTGGAAGGCCTTCCTGCACATCGACGGCTTCCAGCGTCGATACAACGGCGATCACACCGCGCTCGACGGCAAATATGCGATGAACCTCTGGCAGCCGAACGACATCGTCGTGGACGATTACGTGTTCGAGCTCGAGCCGAATTTCACGCCAGGCGACTACACGGTCTATTTCGGCTTCTTCTCCGGAGACACGCGTTTCCGGGTGACGCGTGGCCCGAACCACGAGAACCGCGTCATCGGCGGAGCGCTTCGCGTGCGTTGATCGATGCGCCCTGCCGGATCCCTTGGCGCCCGTGTGGAAAGCGGCTACGCGGGTGATTCAATGGGTGAGCGTCACGGGAGCGATCCGGAGCGCGGAGCGGTCGACGAGGCCGCCACGGAGGACAAACCTCCGTCGTCAACGCGCGGAGACGAGGCGCCGAGCCCGAGCCGCCCGAGCTGGTTCGAGCGGCGTTCCTCGGAGAGATACGACGTGACATGGTCGGTGGATTGCGAGACGGAGGAGACGTTCCTCTACGCCGCGATCACGAACATCTCAGAGCTCGGGATCTTCGTGCGCACGACAGATCCCTTGCCCGTCGGCACGAGCCTCACGCTCCGGTTTGCCCCGCCGAACAGCGAGGATTCGTTCGTGCTCGAAGGAACGGTGCAGTGGATCAACGCGGTCCGCCCGCTCCACGACAACCCGAACCCCGGCATGGGCGTACGCTTCGTGCACATCACGGCCGCCGAGCGCGAGCGCCTCGTCGACACGATCCGCACGATCGCGTACCTGCGCGAGGCCGCCGGAC
The DNA here is from genome assembly GCF_028435265.1 of Polyangium jinanense. Lineage (GTDB taxonomy): Bacteria > Myxococcota_A > Polyangia > Polyangiales > Polyangiaceae > Polyangium > Polyangium jinanense. The sequence goes on from NZ_JAGTJK010000104.1 coordinate 18,080, forward strand.
CCACGTCGAACTGAAGGTCCGCGTCTCTCTGGGGGCGCCGCGCCGGGGCGCTGCCCCGGACCCCGCGGGGGCTGTTCGCCCCTCGACCCGAACCAGGGCAAGCCCTGGACTCGGGATGGAAGAACCGCGCGATGCGCGGTTCTTCCACCAGGCCGGCGGGATCACGTTGCCCGTCGAAAGGGCAGCGCGGCTGTCTTGATGAGCAGGGTCGCTCGTGGTCTTGACTGCGGCCTGTTCGATGAACTGCGCATCGCGCAGTTCATCGACCCCGGGTCCAGCGCTTGCGCTGGTCCGGGTCCAGGGGCGGACAGCCCC
>NZ_JAGTJK010000105.1:0-17777 GCF_028435265.1 Polyangium jinanense
CTGTTCGATGAACTGCGCATCGCGCAGTTCATCGACCCCGGGTCCAGCGCTTGCGCTGGTCCAGGTCCAGGGGCGGATAGCCCCGGTGGGGCCTGGGGCAAAGCCCCAGCGCAGCGCCTCCCAAGATATGAGCATTCCTTGTCGCAATAGCGGCCATGTACGTCGTGGTTTCACGCCGTTTCCGTCGCTTCCACGTCCGCTGGAGGGGTCCAAAACCGACCCCGAGCGCGCCGACCTCGCGTCGCGCCCCTTCCAAGACGACCTCCCCGCGCGCCGACCTCGCGTCGCACCCCTTCCAAGGCGACCTCCCCGCGCGCCGACCTCGCGTCGCACCCCTTCCAAGGCGACCTCCCGGCGTGCCGACCTCGCGTCGCGCCCCTTCCAAGACGACTTCCCCGCGTGCCGACCTGTCTCCGCGCCCCTTCCAAAGCGACCTCCCCGCGTGCCGACCTGTCTCCGCGCCCCTTCCAAAGCGACCTCCCCGCGCGCCGACCTCGCGTCGCGCCCCTTCCAAGACGACCTCCCCGCGCGCCGACCTCGCGTTGCACCCCTTCCAGGACGACCTCCCCGCGCGCCGACCCCTCTTCCCGCCCTTTCCGCGGGCATGCCGCTTCTTTCCCGATCGTCCCGCCCCTCCGTTTTGCCTTTTCCGCTCCCGCTTCCACCCCCTCGTGATCCCGATCTAGGATGCGCGCCCCACCCGATGACCCAACCACGCCCCTCCACGCCGAGCTCCTCGGCCCATCCGCTCAAGGTCGCGCTCTTGCTCTTCGGCTCGGGCCTCTCGGCGCTCGTCTACCAGACCGCCTGGCAGCGCGAGCTTCGCCTCGTGTTCGGGTCCTCGACGGCGGCGAGCGCCGCCGTGCTCGCGATTTTCATCGGCGGCGCGGGCGCGGGCAGCTTGCTCTTCGGCAAGCGCAGCGACGCCTCGCCGCGGCCGCTCCGCCTGTATGGGCGGCTCGAGCTCGCCATTGCCGCGCTCGCGGCCGCGAGCCCGTTCGCGATCGACCTCGCGCGCATCGTGTATCGCGCCGCCGGCGGCACCTTTCTGCTCGGAATGACGCTCGGCACGGCGCTACGCCTCGCGCTCGCCGCCCTCGTGATCGGCGCGCCCACGGTCCTCATGGGCGGCACCTTGCCCTCCGCCGCGCGGTCGGCCGAGAGCCCAACCGATACACAAAGGCGCGCCGTCGGCTGGCTTTACGCGGCGAACACGCTCGGCGCGGTCGCGGGCGCCACGCTCTGCACGCTGCTCCTCCTGGAGACGCTCGGCACGCGCGGCGCGCTCTGGGTCGCCGCGCTGCTCAATGCGATCGTCGCGGGCCTCGCGCTCCTCGTGGACAAACGTCTCGCCCCCATGACGGAGGAGCCGGCCGCCACGACGAACGAAAAGGAGGGCGCCGCGGCCACGCCGTCGAGCCTGCCACGGGGGTTCGGGGGCGCAGCTCCGCTTGCCGGAGCGAAGCCCCCGAGCATCGACCCCAGGTTCGTCCTCGCATTCGCGGCCCTCTCGGGGTTCCTCTTTTTCTGGCTCGAGCTCGTCTGGTATCGCCTCCTCGGCCCGCTGCTCGGCGGCACGGTGTACACGTTCGGCGTCATCCTCGCCGTCGTGCTCCTCGGGATCGGGCTCGGGGGCCTCTTGTATCCGATCCTCTTCCGCAAGCGCGCTCCGTCGGCGCGGGGGCTCGCGCTCACGGCGGCGCTCGAAGCGCTCTTCGTGGCCGTTCCTTTTGCGCTCGGCGACCGGCTCGCCGTGCTCGCGCTCGCGGTCCGACCCGAGGCCGGCGCGGGGCTCTTCCATTACGTGCCCGGCTGGATCGCGCTCACGGCCATCATGGCGTTCCCGGCTGCGCTCGTGGCCGGCGTGCAATACCCGCTGCTCGTCGCGCTCCTCGGCGAGGGCCGCGCGCGCGTCGGCTCGCACCTCGGCACCGTGGGCGCGCACAATACCCTCGGCGCCATGGTCGGCTCGCTCGCCGGCGGCTTTTTCCTCGTCCCCTCGCTCGGCGCCCTCGGATCCATGCGCGCCGTGGTGTTCGGGCTCCTCTCCATGGCCGCCGGCGCGGCGTTTTTCGCGATCCGTGTCCCTGCCTTGCGGCGCATGATCGCCGCCCCGCTCTCGGCCGTCCTCGCCTTCGTCGCCATTCTCTCGCCGGGTCCCTCGGCCGTCCTCCGGCACACGCCGATCGGCGCGGGCCGCGTCGATCGGGTCTTGCTCGACACCCCCGCCTTCACGCGCTCCTGGATCGAGGACGCCAAGCGCGCGATCCTCTGGCAAACCGAGGGCCGTGAGAGCAGTGTGGCCATCGACGGCACCGACGGCATCGCGATGGTCGTCAATGGCAAGATCGACGGCAATGCGCGCGGCGACGCCTCCACGCAGGTGATGGGCGGCCTGCTCGGCGCCTTGCTCCACCCCGATCCGAAGCACGCCATGGTGATCGGCTTCGGCACCGGCAGCTCGGCTGGATGGCTCGGCAAGGTGCCCGCGATCGAGCGCGTGGACGTCGCCGAGCTCGAGCCCTCCATGCTCGAAATCGGCCGCCGCTGCGCGCCGGTGAACGAGGACGTCCTTTCGAACCCCAAGGTTCGTGTCCTCCTCGGCGACGCGCGCGAAATCCTCCCGACCGTGCCGGCCCAGTACGACGTCGTCTTCTCCGAGCCCTCGAACCCCTACCGCGCGGGCGTCGCGAGCCTGTTCACGCAGGAGTATTACCGCGCCGTCCGCGGCCGTCTGAAGCAGGGCGGGCTTTTCCTGCAATGGGTGCAGATCTACGAGATCGACGAAGGCACGCTGCGCACGATTTACGCGACCCTCGCCTCGGAATTTCCGGCGGTCGAGACGTGGTATCTCGGCTGGAGTGATCTCGTCCTCGTCGCGTCCGAGGCGCCGCTCGTGCACGATCCGGATCTCCTCCGGACGAAGCTCGCCGCGGAGCCTTATCGGCGCGCGATCTTGAATGCCTGGCGCACCGAGGGGATCGAGGGGCTCTTCGCGCATTACGTCGCCGGCCCTCCCTTCGCGCGGGGCCTCGCCGACGTGCCCGGCGCGGTCTTCAACACGGACGACCGGAACCGCGTGGAGTTCGGCTTCGCGCGGGCCGTCGGCAATTTCGGCTCGGTGTCCACGTTCTTCGAACCCGTCCGGAAACGCAAGGAGGATCGACCGACGCTGAAATCGGGCACGCTCGATTTCGTGCGGGTCGCCGAGGACCGCGCCGCCCAGGTCGCGGGCGACGGCTCGGACCCGTCCATGCCCGAGTACCTCACGCCCGACGCCGAGGTGCGCGTGCAAGCGCTCGTCAATTACGCGGCCGGCAACCTCGAAGGCGCGCTCGCGAAATGGGGATTCCAGGAGCAAGCCCCGATCGGCCCGGTGGAGACGACGCTCGTCGCCGAAGGGCTCGCGTGGAAAGGCGACGACGCCGTCCTCCCGCTGCTCGAACGGCACGCCCGTGATTTCCCGATCGAGGCCGACGTGATCCGCGCCCGCTACGAATACGCGAAGGGCCGGCGCGCCGAGGCCGTGAAGCTGCTCGAAGGGGCATTCACGGCCTACCGGCGTGATCCCTGGCCCTCGACGGTGGTCATGAACCGGGCCATGGAGCTCGCGCGTGAGCTCGGCCAGAGCGCGCCCGCCGATGCGCGGCGCCTCTTCGCGGCGCTCGACACGCCCTTCTCGGTGCTGGTGCTCGAATCGACCCGAAGGAACGTGCGGGTCGATCTCGCCGAGGTGCTCCCCGAGGAAAACGCGTGCGTGGCGGCGTTCTCGGTGCTCGAACCGCATCCGCCGTGGGACGAGCGGATGCTCGGCCTGCGGCGCGATTGTTACGCGCGCTTCATGCACCCGCTCGCGGCGGAGGCATCTCGCGCGACGGAGCGGCGGGCGGCGTGCGTGGGATGGCGGGGATGGCTGACCTGTCTATGACCCGTTCGCCCGCGGCCTTTCGCTCGTTCCGCGTGATGGCGCATCGGAGGATGTGATCGAGAAAGGCCCGAGGCCCGATCGGGTCGTATCGCAAGATCATGTCCGCGCTGCCTTCTTCCACGTAAAACATACCGCAGGGGAGATTGATCTCGAGGAACCAGGCCTCCCCTCGCGCGTCCACCCGGAAATCGCAGCGGGCGTAGCTCACCCCTTGCAAACCGACGAAGATCCGCCGGGTGAGCTCCGTAAGCCGCGCGGCCAGGCGCTCGTCGGTGCACGGCTTCCATTCGAGCGTGGCGTACGTCTTCCATTTCAGGTCGAAGTGCTTGAACGTCTCGCCCTGGGGAAAGGCACAACGGACCGGCGTGAACACGAGCGGCGCGTCGGGCTCTTCCGGGTTTTCCGCCACGAGCACCGTGTATTCGTCGCCCTCGATGAACTCCTCGATCAGCGCCTCGCCGGCGAGGGCGAGCATGTCACGGACCTGGTGCACGAGCGCGTCGTACGTCTGGACACACGACGCTCGGGTCATGCCGATGCTGCCGCAGCTATCGAAATGCTTGACGATGAGCGGGAAATGTAGGGTCCGGGCTGCTCGCTCGACATCCGCATGGCTCTGGGCGAAGACGAACGCCGGCGTGGGGACGCCGAGGTCGACGGCGGCTTGCTTCATCTGCGCCTTCGTGAGGTTGTAAAGCTGCGCGGTGGGGCCGGTGAACGGCAGGCCGAGCCGCTCGAGCTCCTCCACGACCTCGACGCCCGCGATCTCTTCGAGCCAGGTCCCGTCGCAGAGGTTGAGGAAGACGTCGTAGCCCCTCCCGGCGAGCGCTTGCACCTGAGCCGTCGCGTCTTGCTTGTGGACGAGGACGACGTCGACCTCGTGTCCGTCGAGCCAGCGCGCCGGGTCTGGCAGCGGGTCGAGGTCAGCGAGGGGAGAGGAGCCCGCCTGATAAGGCGAGAGCAGAACGCAGATCCGCACGATGCGGAATCTCGCATGGTCCGCGCCGATCGCCAAGGCCCCCTCTCGCCGGTTTTTCACGTCGGTGCGAGCGTGACGTCGACCGGTAGGCAAACGCGCACGAGAGGCGCAGGCGAGCCCTGAGAACGCACCGGCTTGCCATTTCGCATGGGTATGCCCTGGCTATTGCCTCGTTTCGGATTCTCTCGACAGCGCGCTTGAACCCGCGGAGGAAGCCTCGCGCACAGCAGGGACATTCCGACCCGCGTGACCCGCCGTGACATCGCTTTTTGTCTTGACGGGTCCACGTGGTTCCCGTCTACTCGTTCGGTCTACGCGCGCTGTCCGACGTTTCAGCGACTCATCCTCGGTGATGGAGAGTGTGCATGCCGGCGCGAAAGAAGATCCTGCTCATCGACGACTCCGAGATCACGCTCGGGGTCGAGGAAATCATCCTGCGGCGCAGCTACGACATCGTGATGGCCAAGGATGGTGAGGAAGGCGTCCGCAAAGCGCGCGCCGAGCGGCCGGACCTCATCCTCTGCGACGTCGTCATGCCCTCGATCGATGGTTTCGAGACCTGCAGGCGGCTCCGTGCAGATCCCCTGACCGAGGCCGTGCCGATCATCCTCGTCACGAGCCAGTGCAGCGAGGGGATGATGGTGAACGGATTCGAGAGCGGCTGCTCCGATTACGTCACCAAGCCCATCCAGCCCATCGAGCTCCTCGAGAAAGTCAAAAACTGCATCGGTGATTGAGGACCCTGGAGCCCGGCATGTCAAAGCCGCCCCCCATACCCCCCGGAACCCCGCCGGGCTCCTCTCGCGCGCAAAGGTTCCTCCCTCCCGGCGATCTCTTCGCATCTCCAGAGCCGACGATCGTGACGACCGTCGTCGGCTCCGGCGTGGCCATCTGCCTCTTTCACGCCGACCGACGCACGGCAGGGCTTTGCCATTACACGCTGCCCCTCTGCCCCCAGAGAACCGCGTCGTCCGCGCGATTCGGTGATTCGGCGTTTCGAACGCTGATGGCGCAGCTCGAGGAGCTCGGCTGCACGGCCGAAGGCATGGTCGCGCGGGTCTTCGGAGGCTCGAACATCAGCCTGCACGCCTCCCCCGTCCGGTCCCTCGGCGATGAAAACGTCGCGGTCGCGCTGAAGCTGCTCGAGGCCACCGGGATCCCCATCGTGGAGCAGGGCGTCGGCGGGAACAAGGGGCGGCACCTCGCCTATTGCACCGACGACGGCACCATCTCCGTTCGAACGCTTTGAGCCTCCATCAGCGGCCTGAGCATTGGTCTCATCTCGAAGCGCGGCGCTGGGGCGTTGCCCCAGGCCCCAGCAGGGGCTATCCGCCCCTGCACCCGGACCAGCGCAAGCGCTGGACCCGGGGTCGATGAACTGCGCGATGCGCAGTTCATCGAACAGGCCGAGGCAAGACCAGGGAAGGCCCTGCCAACCAAGACCGCCATGACTGGCAACGCTGTCTCTGGTCTTGCCACCGGCCCGTGGAAGAACTGCGCATCGCGCAGTTCTTCCAACTCGAGTCCAGGGCTTGCCCTGGTTCGGGTCGAGGGGCGAACAGCCCCCGCGGGGTCCGGGGCAGCGCCCCGGCGCGACGCCTGTGGAACACCCTCTGAGCCCGATTCCCAGCCGACACACGTAAAACCCGCCCTCGCCGACCTCCCCGCCCGGGTCCCCCCTGGTTCACCCGCATCCGCCGCGCTCCCGAGCCACCTTCCCCACGTGTCACCCCGCCGAGCCGAGCTCGTTCTGGGCCTGCCACGTGTGTCACCGCCCGCCCCTGACCTCCGCAGGCGACTGCACGGCGTGGCAGGACACCCGCGAGGACGTCTTCGTCACGTGACACGTGTGTACACCATCCGACTCGCTCGGTTTGCGGCGCCGCCACACGTGGCAGGCCCGGCGCCCGCGCGGGATCGAGACCTGCCACGTGTGGCAGGTGGGAAAAGGGCACGAAAGCGGCAGCTTGCGCGCGCCCAACTCGCGTACCGCGAGCCCAACGCCTTCCTCGGCGACGGAATCATCGATGCTCGAAAGGAGCCGGACGTCGCGCGTCGCTTCGAGCCGGGAAAGAGACGTCTTGGGCAGGCCCGAGGCTACACGATCCTGTTTGATATCCAGCCGCGGCGGCTGTTTTACGTCCAGCCGACGCGTCGACGAGCACGTCCACCAACAGGGGCGGCGGCGGCAACCCCCCCACCGGCGGCGCCGGCAACGACCGGGGTTGCTTGTGCGGACAATTCCGACATGTGCGACGCGCGGGGGCCTGGCATGCTCGCTCGAATGTGACGCGCAGGCGCCACGCGGAAGCGCGAATGACGAGAGCATACGCAGGCGTTCCGCGCTCCCGACGCAATGCAAGCAAGCGAGGTTTGCCATGAGCATCCAGACGGTTATTTGCCATCTGTCCGCGCTGACCTTCGCCGTCGCCACGCTGGGCGCTGCTTCCGTGGCCCAGGCCGAACCCGTTCTCCAGGCTCGTTGTTCCAACGACTCGCTCTCGATCGAACAGGCGCGCACGCGCCTCGAATGGGCGCGCGCCTGCGGTGTGCCCAACTTCGTCGCGCCGCCTATCAACACCGGACTGCCGTCGGCGAACGGCGCCGGCGACCTCATTGACTACATCGAGACAATCGATTTCTGGGGGCTGAACGCGTACTCCGGCATCTCCAACGGCAATCAGATCAACGACACATTCGTCCGCAACCAGTACTTCAACGGGCCGACGAGCCAGTCCATCGTGAACGGGTTCAAGAAGTGGACGCGGACGAACGACAAGCACCTGCCGCGGCCCGCGTACCCCACGTTCGGAAACACCCATGACATCAACACCGCGAAGGCGCTCTTCCCGCACCCGACACTCGCGGATTGCCGGCTCTACTCCGACACGAACGGGCAGCAGCCGATCCCTGTCGGGAGCACCTTCTTCGTGAACGGCTATTGCGTAGCGAGCTGCTACACGCCCGACCAGAAGGTGCTCTTTCCCGATGGGGAGAAGCCCATCCTCGACGCGATGAACGAGCTCGCTCCGAAAATGATGACCCTCTCCACGGGCTCCACGCTGGAGAGCCCCGAGCTCGTGCGCAACGAGGTCTACAGCTACACGCGCGAACTGCACGATGGCACGCACGTGATTTTCGTCCTCAAGACGGCCTCCGGCGGCGAGCTGCGCGTGACGGACAAGCACCCCGTCATCGACGGGCGCGGCAAAGTCGTCGAGGCCCGCTCGCTCAAGGTGGGTAACAACCTCATTCGCCCCGACGGCAGCTTCGACCCCATCGTCTCCGTGGAGAAGACGCTGCACAGGGGCAAGGTCTACAACATTCGTCCGGTGACGAGCGACCGCGTGTCGAACGTGCTCGTGGCGCAGGGCTACCTGGTTGGCTCCTCGCGTTACCAGAACGAGGATGTCGATTACATGAACCGGGTGATCCTCGGCCGTGCCATTCCCAAGATCGTCCTCCCGGGCGTCAGGCCCTGACGAATCCACCGCGCGGACGCCGCCACGCCCGGAGGGGAGAGGCGGCGTCCGCGCGACCGTCCCGTGCCCTGCCAGATTGAAGGAGGACTCCAGCATGACGTCGAAAAATGCTTCCAGGCGGCCCCCCTGCGCGAAGCGCAAATCCAAGCGAACAAGGGCAGTCGCCGCGCTCGCGCTTGGCGCGCTCGGCGGGTTGTTCCTACTCCGGCGGGGCGAAATCGCGGCGCACACGCCGCACGCGACCGTCGCGATCCAGGGCCACGAGACGAATCCCGTGATCGACCGGGAAGTCGCGCCGACCGCCCCTCGCCTGTCGCTGGAGGCGCCTGCGGAGACTGCGACGCAGGATGAGGAGCCGGCCACGCCGTCCAGCGACGAATGGGATGACAACCCCCTCGGCGACCTGCTCAGGAACATCGTGGACAAGGACAAGAACGTCGGCACGTTCCTCTATTACTACGAGCACGTTCTGCTGGATCGCGAGAGCCGCAAGCAATACGAGAAGCTGCTCTCCGACCAGACGATGTACGCCGAGGTGAAGCAGGGTCTCCTCCATCCTGGCGAGACGAGGGAGACGCTCCAGGGAAACATGACGCGCATGGTGAAGATCGATTACCTGCGCGAAGCGCTCGTGTGGGGCGAGAACCCCTCGCACGAGGCGTTGCTCGACACGATCGAGCAGATCCTCCTGGCGGACAACTTCACCGAAGAAATGGGCACGGACATGCGCCTCTCCATCGCCACGAACAAGATGGAACTCTATGCATTGCTGTTCGACCACGCGCCGGAGCGCGCCGCGGGCGTGGTGCAGGCGGCGAAGGGGACGCGGCTCGAGGCGCTGATCGATTTCATCGCGAATTCGATTGCGCAACGGCGGAAGAACGAGCTCTCGCTCGCGACGGAGGTGCGTCCTTGAGCGCGCGGGCTCTGCTCGTGGTGGCGCTTTCGCTCGGCAGCGTGCTCGCCGGCTGCAATCGTACCAACTTGGACGCGACGGGCGGTGCTGGCGGCGGCGCTGGCGGCGGGACCGGCGAAGGCGGCGCCGGGGGCGGGACCGGCGGAGGCGGCGCCGGGGGCGGGACCGGCGGAGGCGGCGCTGGCGGCGGGACTGGCGGAGGCGGCGCTGGCGGCGGGGCCGGCGAAGGAGGCGCTGGCGGCGGGACCGGCGGAGGCGGCGCTGGCGGAGGCGGCGAGACCTCCTGCACGCCGTGGGCCGTCGACGAGCAGAGGGGCACCCCGCTCGACGATCGAATCCTGGGAATGACCCGGGACGACAAGCAGAACGTTTACCTCGTCGGCTTTGAGCAGGGGCTCTCGGGCGTGACGAACATCGAGCCCGACGGCGACTCCCGGGGCTTCGTGGAGAAACGCTCGCCGACCGGCACGCAGCTCTGGCGGCGGATCTTCAACACGGCGGGCACCGACACCGCCGAGCGCGTGGTCGTCGACACCGCGCGCGGCCGGGTGTTCGTCGTCGGGCGCACGAGCGGCGCGTTCAGGGGACAGAAGAACGCCGGGAAATTCGACCTCTTTGTCGTCGCGCTCGATACGGAAGGAAAGCTCCTTGGTTTGACGCAGGCGGGCTCCAAACGACCGCAGCACCCGACCGCGCTCGCCTTACTCCCGGGCGGCGACGTGGTGGTCGCGGGCTATGACGACGTGTACGTCCCCTCGAATTACGTCGAGTCCGTGGAGGACAGCTTTTGGGGCCGGTTTGCGGTAATTCCTGCGGGGGGAATGAAGAAGATCAATTGGTGGCAGGCAGAGACCCCGGCCCCGGATTCCTTCACGGGCGTGGCCGCGGCGCAGGACGGTAGCGGGGCGCTCTTCGTCACGGGCGTGGCGGTGGGCGGGCCTGGCCAGGGTGTCTTCGTCGAGAGGCTCGACGCGGCCGGCACCGTCGTGTGGAAGAAGATCCTCTCGAAATCAACACTCGACTGGGTGGCCGGCGTCGTGCTCTCGCCCGCCGGTGAGCTGATCGTCGCGGGCTCGAGCTTCCTCACGCTGGGCAAGCAGAGCTTCGGACAGCAGGACGCGTTCGTCCTGAAGCTCGCGCCCGACACGGGCAAAACGCTCTGGGCCGCGCAGGCTGGCTCCGCCGCATCCGATTGGGTGACATCCCTCGACGTCGGGCCCGACGGTCAGGTGTACGTCTCCGGGATGAGCCCGGGGAGCCTGCTTCCCGGGGGAGGCGGGAGCGGCGCGGAGGAGCCGTTTGTCCTGGTATTCGATGCGCAGGGAGCGCAGGTGAGGACATGGCAGGCAAGCACGACGGCGCGCGAGCACGTCTCGGCGCTCGCCCCGGACGGCTGCGGCGGCATCGTCATCGCGGGCCATGTCGAAGGTGAGCTCCTCGGCCCCGGAGCTGGGAAGGAGGACCTCTTCTTCCGCCGCGTCGCGCATTGACATGGGATCGCAGATCTCCTGAGGAAGCGAGGTTCATCATGCGGAGGGATACCATCGCGGGTCTCGTCGTCATCGCGCTCGGGGGCGCGGGCTGCGGGGAGACCAGGCACGACGATGGAAGCGATGAAGGGCCCCCTCGCTCCGATCGCGGGGGCATCGGGGTCGCGGAGCTTGCGCTGGTCCCGGGTCCGGTGACGATCGATGCCCGACGCTCGCTCGCGGTCACCGAGGTGGCGATCACCTCGCGTTTCACGCTCCAGGCGGTGCTCGACGCGCTCGCGGCGCAGAGCGGCGTGCCCGGTGTCACCGGGCTGTCGCTCTTCGAGCAGTTGTGGGACACGCAGAACCCGAAGCCGGGAACGACGAGCGGCCCCCATTGCGACGACCAGATCACGAACAAGCAGACCTCGCTGAATGGCTTCTCCTATCCGTGCCGGACCACCGAGGGCGGTCAGGCGAGCGCGCCGGCGACGGAAATCACACACTACACCGCGATCGGCCTCTTCAACCGCTTCGACCTCGCGCCGGCCAACGGGGCGCATTGCGGCGAGTACCGGGTGATCTTCGCCCGGACCTCCGGGGGCGGGCGCAACCTCGTCAACTTCGAGGCCGTCCTGCCCAACCCGCGTCCCGAGATCGGCCTCGAGGGGTGCCGGCCCGTGGCGAATTTCTGGAGGGATCTCTCGAGCAACAGCAATGTCGCCTCGCGCGCCGCCCTGCTCCATGACTTCTATTTCGACGGGCTCCCCGGCGTCTCGCCCGTGATCCACGTGGACAACTACGGCAACACGGGCCTCAGGCGCCCCACGGGCCAGGTGCGCACGAACCAGTTCATGCAGGGCCCCTGGTCCCTGCGCGAGTTCGCGCTTCAGAAATCCTGCCCCGCCGCGGGGTGCGCGCTGAAGTTCGTCCCCGTCACGGACAAGGTGAACCCTTTCGGCGCCCTCTTCGGCCCGAACTCAATCGAGCCGCGCCGGCAGGCATTCCAGGACCACTTCGTCTCGCAGCTCGAGAGCCTCGCCGTGCCCGACATCAACCTTTTCGTGTACCAGGTACCCGACATCTTCAACGCTGGCGACAGCGTCTCCCAGGCGCCGAGCGCGAACGATTACACCGCACAGTTCGGCGGCGGCGGTGCCTTCGGGACCGCCATTCAGGCGAAGCTTTTGGCCCTCGGCAGCAACCTCACGCCGACGCAGATCGTCGCCCGCGCCGAGGCGCTCTCCTGCGGCGGCTGCCACCAGCTCTCCAATGGGACGAACCTCGGCGGAGGCCTGACCTGGCCTTCTTCGCTCGGGTTCGTCCACGTCTCCGAGTTCCAGGAGGCGGGTCCCGAAGGCAATCGATTCCCCATCTCGCCCGCCCTCACGACCGTGTTCCTGCCGCACCGCAAGGTGGTCTTCGAGGACTTCCTGAACCGGCCCACGTCGCCCGCCGATTTTGACGACGATCGCCGCGCAGAGATCGTCGTGTTCCGTCCCGGCAACCGCACGATGAACGTGCTGCGCTCCTCGGGCGGCTTCGAGTCCGCGACCTTTCGGACGATCGGGCAGGTCGGGGATCAGGGCCTCGGCGGGGCCGATTTCGACGGCGATGGCCGCGCCGACATGACCGCATTCCGCCCCTCGGACAGGACGTTCACCATCCTCACGTCGTCGAGCGACTGGCAGAACGCGATCACACGGAAGCTCGGCGCGAGCGGGGTCATGGCCCTCGCGGGCGCGGATTTCGACGGCGATGGCAAGGCGGACATCTCGATATGGGATCCCGCGACGGCGAATTTCTCGGTCCTCACATCGGCGACGAGCTGGCAGAGCATGCTCCAGAGGAAATGGGGCATCAACGGCGACGTGCCGCTCGCGGGCGCCGATTATGACGGCGATCGGAAGGCCGATTTCGTGATTTTCCGGCCCGGGAACCGGACGATGAACGTGCTCACATCGTCGAGCAACTGGCAGAGCGCCATTCAGGGGATCGTGGGCAACGTGGGCGATGTGGCCGTCCCCGGCGCGGATTACGACGGCGATGGGCAGGCCGACATGGCGGTCTTCCGCCCCTCCGACGGGACGTGGACGATCCGTACGTCGACGAGCAACTGGCAGAGCTCCCTCGTGAAGATCTGGGGTGCATCGACCGACACGCCTCTCGCGGGCGCGGACCTCGACGGCGACGGAAAGGCGGAGCTTCTGTTCTTCCGGCCCTCTGACGGGACGTGGAACGCGCTCACGTCGTCGAGCGGCTGGTCGAGCTCGTTCCAGAGGAAATGGGGCGTCTCCGGGGACGTCCCGCTCACGCGCTGAAATCGCGACGTAACCGACGGGCGAGAGCAGACGCCGGCCACCTTCGACGTCATGCTGGAGTCCTCCTTCATCTGGCAGGGCACAGGACGGTCGCGCCGACGCCGCCCCTCCCCTCCGGACGTGGCGGCGTCAGCGCGGTGGGTTCGTCAGGGCCTGATGCCCGGGAGGACGACCTTGGGAATGGCGCGGCCGAGGAGCACCCGGTTCATGTAATCGACATCCTCGTTCTGGTAATGCGAGGAGCCAACCAGGTAGCCCTGCGTCACGAGCACGTTCGACACGCGGTCCTCCGTCACCGGACGAATGTTGTAGAGTTTGCCCCTGTGCAGCGTCTTCTCCACGGACACGATGGGGTCGAAGCTGCCGTCGGGGCGAATGAGTTTGTTACCCACCTTGAGCGAGCGGGCCTCGACGACCTTGCCGCGCCCGTCGATGACGGGGTGCTTGTCCGTGACGCGTAGCTCGCCGCCGGAGGCCGTCTTGAGGACGAAGATCACGTGCGTGCCATCGTGCAGCTCGCGCGTGTAGCTGTAGACCTCGTTGGGCACGAGCTCGGGGCTCTCCAGCGTGGAGCCCGTGGAGAGGGTCATCATTTTCGGAACGAGCTCGTTCATCGCGTCGAGGATGGGTTTCTCCCCATCGGGGAAGAGCACCTTCTGGTCGGGCGTGTAGCAAGTCGATATGCAATAGGCGTTCACGTAGAAGCTGTCCCCGACAGGGAGCGGATGCTGCCCGTTCTTGTCGAAGTAGAGCCGGCAATCCGCGAGTGTCGGGTGCGGGAAGAGCGGCTTCGCGGTGTTGACGTCAGCGGCGTTTCCGAACGTGGGGTACGCGGGCCGCGGCAGGAGGTTCGTCCGCGTCCACTTCTTGAACCCGTTCACGATGAACTGGCTCGTCGCCCCGTTGTAGTACTGGTTGCGGACGAACGTGTCGTTGATCTCATTGCCGTTGGAGATGCCGGAGTACGCGTTCTTCCCCCAGAGATCGAATGTCTCGATGTACTCCACGAGGTTGCCGGCACCGTTCGCCGACGGCAGTGCGGTATCGATAACCTCGACGTGGTTGGGCACACCGCAGGCGCGCGCCCATTCGAGGCGCTTGCGCGCCTCGTCGGGGCGGAGCGGGTCGTGGGCACAACAGGCCTGGAGAACGAGTTCGGCCTGGGCCACGGAAGCAGCGCCCAGCGTGGCGACGGCGAAGGTCAGCGCGGACAGATGGCGAATAACCGTCTGGATGCTCATGGCAAACCTCGCTTGCTTGCATTGCGTCGGGAGCGCGAAAAGCCTGCGTATGCTCTCGTCATTCGCGCTTCCGCGTGGCGCCTGCGCGTCACATTCGAGCGAGCATGCCAGGCTCCCGCGCGTCGCACATGTCGGAATTGTCCGCACAAACAACCCCGGTCGTTGCCGGCGCCGCTGGTGGTGGGGTGGACGCGCTCGTTCGCGCGGACGCCGCCCCTCCCCTCCGGACGTGGCGGCGTCCGCGCGGTGGGTTCGTCAGGGCTCGACGCCCGGGAGGACGTCCTTGGGAATGGCACGGCCGAGGATCACCCGGTTCATGTAATCGGCATCCTCGTTCTGGTAACGCGAGGAGCCAACCAGGTAGCCCTGCGCCACGAGCACGTTCGACACGCGGTCCTCCGTCGCCGGACGAATGTTGTAGACCTTGCCCCTGTGCAGCGTCTTCTCCACGGAGACGATGGGGTCGAAGCTGCCGTCGGGGCGAATGAGGTTGTTACCCACCTTGAGCGAGCGGGCCTCGACGACCTTGCCGCGCCCGTCGATGACGGGGTGCTTGTCCGTGACGCGCAGCTCGCCGCCGGAGGCCGTCTTGAGGACGAAGATCACGTGCGTGCCATCGTGCAGCTCGCTCGTGTAGCTGTAGACCTCGTTGCGCACGAGCTCGGGGCTCTCCAGCGTGGAGCCCGTGGAGAGAGTCATCATTTTCGGAACGACCTCGTTCATCGCGTCGAGGATGGGTTTCTCCCCATCGGGGAAGAGCACCTTCTGGTCGGGCGTGTAGCAGCCCGATGCGCAATAGGCGTTCACGTAGAAGCTGCCCCCCACAGGGATCGGCAGCTGCCCCTTCTTGTCGAAGTAGAGCCGGCAATCCGCGAGCGTCGGGTGCGGGTAGAGCGGCGTCGCGGTGTTGATGTCAGCGGTGTTTCCGAACGTGGGGTACATGGGCTGCGGCAGGAGGTTCGTCCGCGCCCACTTCTTGTACCCGTTCACGGTGAACTGGTACGTCGGCCCGTTGTAGTACTGGTTGCGGACGAACGTGTCGTTGATCTGATTGCCGCTGGAGATGCCGGAGTACGCGTTCTTCCCCCAGAAATCGAATGTCTCGATGTACTCCCAGAGGTAGCCGGCATTGTTCGCCGACGCCAGTCCGGTGTCGAATGCCCCGACGTGATGGGGGACGCCGCAGGCGCGCGCCCATTCGAGGCGCAGGCGCGCCTGGTCGGGCGAGAGCACGTCGTTGGCACAACGACCCTGGATTAAGGGTTCGGCCTGGGCCACGGAAGCAGCGCCCAGCGTGGCGGCGGCGAAGGTCAGCGCGGACAGATGGCAAATAACGCTCTGGATGGTCATGGCAAATCTCGCTTGGTTATATTGCGTCGGGAGCGCGAAAAGCCTGCGGATGCCCTCGTCATTCGAGCTTCTGCGTGGCGCCTGCGCGTCACATTCGAGCGAGCATGCCAGGCTCCCGCGCGTCGCACATGTCGGAATTGTTACGCACTACCAACCCGGGGGTACCGCCACCGCTGTTCGTGAAAATGCTGGTCGAGGCGCCAGGCAGGCTAGACGTAAAGCAGCCGCAGCAGCGGGGCATCGAGCTGGACCGTAGCCGCCATTCGGGCCAGCCCTCTTCTCCTGGGCTGGATTGGCCGTTCATGAATGCGGTAAACGACGACGCTGGACGCCTGCTGGCGGTGAAGCTGTCCATTCACTGCCTCTGAGCCCGATCCCCGGCCGACACACGTGGAACCCGCCCTCGCCGACCTCCCCTCCCGGGTACCCTCTGGTTCACCCGCATCCGCCGCGCTCCCGAGCCACCTTCCCCACGTGGCACCCCGACCGAGCCGACCTCGTCCCGGGCCTGCCACATGTGTCACCGCCCGCCCCCGACCTCCGCAGGCATCTGCACAGCGTGGCAGGACATTCGCGAGGACGCCGTCAATCATGTGACACGTGTGTACGTAATCCTCCCCGTTCGGCATACGGCGCTGCCACACGTGGAAAGCCCGGAATCCAAGCGGGATTGAGACCTGCCACACGTGGCGGGTGGGAAAAGGGCACGAAAGCCTCCTCGGACACGCGGGAGCGCGTTGATTTCACGCGGGCAGTTGGGGCAACTTGGCACGATGACGGACATTCAGGCGGCGGCATACGCGGCCGCAGTCGCGAAACTGCTCCATGCCCATGGTCCCGCGCCGCGCGAGCGGCTGCTCGCCGCATGCTTGGCGTTCGGACTTTCGGAGGAGCAAGCAAACACGATCGTGGAGCGTGGGTTCGCGCTCTCGCTTTATGTCGTCGATCCCGCGACCGGTCACTTGCGCGCACCCCAGTTGTTGCGCCGCGAGCCCACCGCCTTCCTCGGCGACGGGATCATCGATGGTCGAAAGGATCCGGACGTCGCGCGGCGCCTGGCCATCCTGCGCGTGCTCCTGTCGACGGCGCCCGTGGCCATGTGGGCCGTCGATCAGGCAGGCTACATCATCTATTACGAAGGCAAAGCCCTCGAAGGACTGGGTCTCCAGGACGGGCAGTTCGTCGGGCAGAGCTTCCACGAGGTCTTCGGCGAGCACGCATGCGCGCCCTACGTCGAGCGCGCGTTCAACGGCGAGATCGTGCAGGTCTCCTGGGAGTACGGAGGCATCATCTGGCAGAACTGGTGCTTTCCGCTGAAAAACGCAGCCGGCGAGGTCGAGCTCGTCTCGCTCGTGTCGATGGACGTCACCGAGGCCCGGCACGCCGAGCAGGAGCTGCGCGAGAGGCTCACGACGATCGAACGCCAGCAGCGCGTGATCAGCGAGCTGTCGACGCCCATCATCGAGGTCTGGGACAAGGTGCTGGCATTGCCGCTGCTCGGCGTGGTCGATTCGACGCGCGCAGCCATGGTGATGACGAACCTGCTCGCCGAGGTGGTGAACAAGGCATCCCAGTTCGTTTTGCTGGATCTGACGGGCGTCGAGGCCGTGGACACAGCCACGGCAGGCTACATGCTCGACCTGCTGCGCGCGGTGCAGCTGCTCGGCGCGGAAGGCATCATCACGGGCATCCGGCCGAGTGTCGCGCAGACGATGGTGACGCTCGGCGTGGACCTCGGCGGCATCGTGACGCACGCAACCCTGCGTCAGGGCCTCCAGCATTGCCTGCGCGGGCTCCGGCAGGGCAAAGCGTAGCGCCGGGGTTTCACCCCGGACCCCGACCAGGGGCTGTCCGCCCCTGGACCTGGACCAGCGCAAGCGCTGGACCCGGGGTCGATGAACTGCGCGATGCGCAGTTCATCGAACAGGCCGAGGCAAGACCAGCGACGACCCTGCCCATCAAGACCGCGGCGCTGACGATTCAACAGGCCCGTCGCCAGCGTGCAACCCCCCCTCCTGGTCTTGCCACCGGCCCGTGGAAGAACTGCGCATCGCGCAGTTCTTCCAGCTCGAGTCCAGGGCTTGCCCTGGT
>NZ_JAGTJK010000106.1:0-17695 GCF_028435265.1 Polyangium jinanense
AACCTCACTCACCTTCCCCGAGGGAAACAGCGCCGCCTGCGCGGCCATGCGCGTCAGTCGCCGGGTCCGGCGCTTGTCTCCAAGGTCCGCATGCCCGAACTCCTCCTCCGCCCACGCTTCCGCCGACAAGGCTGCCCCTGCATCCAACATCTCACTCGGTAAATGTCGTCAGAGGGGGGGAATGTACCGATCGGAGATGGGACCAATGCTCAGGCCCTGGTTCGGGTCGAGGGGCGAATAGCCCCCGCGGGGTCCGGGGCAGCGCCCCGGCGCGGCGGTTTGCGGCGTGCCTTGCGTTCGGTGCGACGGTCGGTAACCTCCTTGGGTCACAAATCACGACCTTCTAAGCCGCGGGGCGCACGTTCGAATCCTGCCGGGCGTGCCTGCGAAGCCTTCGAGGATCTTGCATCCTCCCTCGGAGAGTTCTGCGCATGGATGAACCGACCCTGATCGAGGAAGCGGATCGCCGCGCCCACGCCTACCTCGCGGGCGTGAACGAGAGGCGCGTGTTCCCTGACGCCGAGGCGCTCCGTGCCCTCTCTGCCTTCGAAGAGCCCCTGCCGGATCATGGCCGGGATGCGGCGGAGACGCTGCGACGGCTCGACGAGCTGGGCTCGCCGGCCACGGTGGTCTCCAACGGCCCGCGTTATTTCGGCTTCGTCGTCGGCGCGGCGCTTCCCGCTGCGGCCGCTGCCGAGCGGCTGATGCTGGCTTGGGACCAGTGCGCCTCGTCGTTCGACAACTCGCCCATCGCTGCGACCCTGGAGCGGATCGCGGGCCGCTGGGTGCTCGAGGCGCTCGGCCTGCCCCCGGAGAGCGCCGTGGGGTTCGGGACCAGCGCCACGGCCTGCACCCTTGCTTGCGTCTCGGCGGCGCGTCGCCGACTCCTCGCGCGCAAGGGCTGGGACTTCGACGCCGACGGCCTTCTCGGCGCCCCCGAGATCAAGGTCGTGGTCTCCGAGACCGTGCACGTCACCGTGAAAAAGGCCCTGCGAATCCTGGGCTTCGGGATGCGCCGCCTGCTCGTCGCGCCCACGGACGCGTTTGGTCGCATCGATCCGGATCGCCTGCCGCCCCTCGACGACGCCACGATCCTTTGCCTCG
Organism: Polyangium jinanense; assembly: GCF_028435265.1. Taxonomy (GTDB): domain Bacteria; phylum Myxococcota_A; class Polyangia; order Polyangiales; family Polyangiaceae; genus Polyangium; species Polyangium jinanense. Next base: position 1,105 of record NZ_JAGTJK010000106.1, read on the forward strand.
CTGCCGGCGAGGTGAACACCGGCGAGTTCGATCCCTTCGAGGCCCTGATTCCCCGCGCCAAAGCTGCGGGCGCGTGGGTGCACGTGGATGGCGCCTTCGGGCTCTGGGCGCGCGCCTCGTCCCACGCTCACCTCGCCAAGGGCGTCGAGGGGGCCGATAGCTGGACGACCGACGGCCACAAATGGCTGAACACTCCCTACGACGGCGCCATGGCCATCTGCCGCGACGCGGACGCCCTCGCTGCCGCCATGAACAGCGACGCCGCTTATGCCACGGCCTCGCGAGATGCGCAGAAGAACCTGACGATGGAGTTCTCGCGCCGTCCCCGAGGACTGCCCATCTGGGCGGCGCTCCGGAGCCTCGGCCGGGACGGCGTGGCGGCCCTGATCGACAGGCACATCGCGCAGGCGCAGCGGCTCGCCGCGTCCCTGCGCGAGGCGGGCTACGACGTCCTCAATCGGGTGGTGCTGAATCAGGTGCTCTTGCGGGCTGGCAGCGACGCCGAGACGATCGCGATCCGCGAAGCGGCCCAGGCGTCGGGCGAGGCCTGGTTCGGGCCGACGGTTTGGCGGGGTCAGCCGGCATTCCGGCTGAGCGTATCGTCGTGGCGGACGACGGATGCGGACATCGACGCCCTTTCGGAGCTTTTGCGGCGGTTGAAACGCGGCACGCCCTGACGAGCGTCTCAACCGAGCGATTCGCGCTGGTGTAATGGGCGTCCTGGCCGATAATCGTAGCTGCCCGGCCATCGAAAGCCCACGACGGCGAGCGAGAGGCTCGGCGACAAGCTCCATACCTCGTGCCACCAGCCAACCGGGATGAAGAGCGCATCGCCCGGTTCGAGCTCCACTTCATGGACGAGCTCCGGGTGGGCGCGCCGAACCTCGTCGCTCGAATGCGACGCGTAAAAGCCCGTGGCCGCATCCGCGACCATCGTCACGCTGGGCGGCACCAAGACGACCCGCTTCTTGCCGAGGATCTGGCAAAAGAAGTTGTTGGTCCCGTCGTGGTGCAGCTTCGTGTGCGTGCCCTTGGGCCCGAGCCAGAAGGAGACGGCTCCACGGCGCGGCGGCGGGAAGAGATCGGGGGGCAGCTCGAACTCCTCGATCAATTGCCCGATCGTGGTGTCCTCGAAGGCCCGGTTGCGCGCCACGAGGTAGACGTCGTCGTCGACTGCGGTGGTGACGAGATCGAGGTAGTCCCCGAACGACATCTTCGCCCGCAGCTCCGCGAATTCGAGGTCGGGGCGCGCGTGCTTGGTTCGACCCCGAGCGACCTCGATCTCCACATCGGCGAATCGCCGCCGGAGCTCCTCGAAGCGAAAGCGCGGGGGCCGTGGCCATTGCTCCACGTACCCTCGCACGACGAGAGGGGCATTGCCGATCCAGTGCTGACGATGGAACACGTCGGCGGGTGGACATCGCGAGACTTCCACGACCGCGCATGCATCTCGCCGGACGAGCTCGGGGAGCCGACCTATCTCGCGAGCTCGGGCGCGCTCGTCGACCGCGCGCACATAGGCCGGCGTGATCTGCGAATGCGCGATCTCGTCGAGCGCGTTCCTGACCGCCGCCACGGGGAGGCCTGCCCCGGAGAGCGTCGCGACGATCTCGCGGGGCGCGACGCCGCGCGCGAGGTTCAGCACGATCCAATCGAGCGCGTCGGCGGAGAGCCTGATCGCGGCTCGTCGAGACCTCGCGGTTGCCTGCGGAGAAGGGACGCCGCGCGTCCTGAACCGAGAGATGCCGCCCATCGGCGATGGCTTACTTGGCCTGCGGGGGCTGTGGCGGGATGGCGCCGCCCGCTCCGCCGGCCGGATTGGGTTGAGGCGGAATGGCACCGCCTGCTCCGCCGTCGCCCCCTCCGCCGCCTGCTCCGCCGGCGCCCCCTCCGCCGCCCGGTCCCGGCTGCGGTGGGATCACGCCGCCCTCTCCGCCGACACCCCCTCCGCCGCCCGGTCCCGGCTGCGGCGGAATGACGCCGCCCTCACCACCCGCGCCCCCTCCCCCGCCTGGCCCCGTCGAGCTCGACGTCGGATCTGGAGCTTGAGGCGGGATGTCGCCACTTCCGCTCGTCGTATCACCGCTGCACCCCGGCAAGAGCGCCGCCGTGAGCACCGCGGCTTGCCCGGCGCGGATGACGAGGGACGTGAGCGGGAGCGGGGTCGGTTTCACGCGCTGCATTCGTTCAGATAAACGCGAATGTGGATGGCCGTCAACCGCTCGGGTCATCGGTCCGGAGCTCCACGTCGCTGCCCTCCGCGCGAGCGACTGTGTCCTCCGCGCGAGCGACTGTGTCCTCCGCGCTAGCGGCTGTGTCCTCCGCGCAAGCGGCTGTGTCCTCCGCGCGAGCGGCTGTGTCCTCCGCGCGAGCGGCTGTGTCCTCCGCGCGAGCGGCTGTGTCCTCCGCGCGAGCGGCTGTGTCCTCCGCGCGAGCGGCTGTGTCCTCCGCGCGAGCGGCTGTGTCCTCCGCGCGAGCGGCTGTGTCCTCCGCGCGAGCGGCTGTGTCCTCCGCGCGAGCGGCTGTGTCCTCCGCGCGAGCGGCTGTGTCCTCCGCGCACAAGACCCCGCCCTCGGCGCACAACACCCCGCCCTCGGCGCACAAGACCCCGCCCTCCGCGCACAAGACCCCGCCCTCCGCGCACAAGACCCCGCCCTCCGCGCACAAGACCCCGCCCTCCGCGCACAAGACCCCGCCCTCGGCGCACAAGACCCCGCCCTCGGTGCACAAGACCCCGCCCTCGGTGCACAAGACCCCGCCCTCGGTGCACAAGACCCCGCCCTCGGTGCACAAGACCCCGCCCTGGCCGCGATCCCCTCGACCCCCTTCCCCCGTCTTGCGGTACAACCCGCCCGATGCCCCTCCCCGCCGACTTCGAAAGGCGCCTCTGGGCCGCGGCCGACCAGCTCTGGACCAACTCCGCGCTGCAGCCGTCCGAGTACGCCACGCCCGTCCTCGCCCTGATCTTCCTCAAGTACGCCGACCACCGATTTGCGCAAGCCGAGCGGGAGCTCGCGGACAAAGCGCGGCGACGTGGGGCCATCGGGCGGGACGATGCTCACGCCCGCGGCTTCGTCTACGTGCCCGAGAAAGCGCGATTCCGCGGGCTTCTGGAGCTGCCGGAGGGCGCGGACATCGGCAAGGCGATCAACGAAGCGATGAAGGCGATCGAGGCGGAGAACGACGACCTCCGGGACGTCTTGCCGAAGACGTACGGTCGTTTCGACGCGCAGACATTGAAGGAGCTCCTGAAGCTCTTCAGCACGATCCCCGAGGACGTGGAGGGCGACGTCTTCGGGCGGATTTACGAATATTTCCTCGGCAACTTCGCACCGCGCACGCTCCAGAAGGGCGGCGAGTATTTCACGCCGTATTCGGTGGTGCGGCTCATCGTGGAGATCGTCGAGCCGTACCACGGGCGCATTTACGATCCTGCGTGCGGGTCGGGCGGGATGTTCGTGCAGAGCGCGAGCTTCGTTTCGGCGCACGAGAAGCGGCCGACGGACGAGATCTCGGTGTACGGGATCGAGAAGATCCAGGCGACGCTGCGGCTCGCGCGGATGAACCTCGCGGTGCATGCCCTCTCGGGGGACATCAAGGAGGCGAACACCTATTACGAGGACGTGCACGAGCAGGAGGGTCGGTTCGACTTCGTGATGGCGAACCCGCCGTTCAACCAGAATGCCGTGGACAAAGAGCGGCTGAAGGACGACCGAAAGCGGTTCCCGTTCGGGATGCCGACGATCGACAATGCGAACTACCTGTGGATCCAGCTCTTCTACAGCGCGCTCAGCGAGAAGGGTCGGGCCGGGTTCGTGATGGCGAACAGCGCGAGCGACGCGCGGGGGAGCGAGCTCGAGATCCGGCGGAAGCTCGTCGAGACGGGCGCGGTCGACGTGATCGTGGCGCTGAGCCCGAACTTTTTCTACACGGTGACACTGCCGGTGACGTTGTGGTTCCTGGACAAGGGGAAGGCGAAGGGGGCGCGGAAGGACAAGGTGCTCTTCATCGACGCGCGGCACGTGTACCGGCAGGTGGACCGGGCGCATCGTGGCTTCACGCCGGAGCAGATCGAGATGCTGGCGAACATCGCGCGGCTGTGGCGTGGGGAGAAGGCGGAGAACCTGCACGGGGGCGGGAAGCTCACGAAGGAGAACTTCCCGAAAGGGAAGTACGTCGACGTGGCGGGGCTGTGCAAGGTGGCGACGATCGGGGAGATCGAGGCGCAGGGGTGGAGCCTGAATCCGGGGCGGTATGTGGGGGTGGTGGAGAAGGCGGGGGAGGAGTTCGATTTCAAAGAGAGGCTTGGGGAGTTGAATGAGGAGCTAGAGCGGCTCCATGCGGAGGCGCGGGAGTTGGAGGGGCGGATCGCGGAAAGCGTTGCCGCGCTCCTGGAGACGTGTTCATGAGCTACCCTCTTCGACAGATCGCGCAGTTTGCATCCGTTCGCTCCGGCTACGCATTCAAGAGCGCCGATTGGCAATCAAACGGGGTGGCTGTCGTCAAAATAGGCAACATCAAAGAGGGCAGCATTGTCCTTGACGGCTGTTCCTATGTCTCGGAGGAGACTGCCGACAGCGCTCACGAATATCGCTTACATTTCGGCGACGTTCTCATAACGATGAGCGGCATCATCGGTGAAGTGGGAAGAGTACGCACGCATCAACCTCTCCTACTGAATCAACGAGTTGGTCGCTTCGTGCTGCACCGCCCAGGTGAGCTTTCGTTAGACTATTTATTTTATTGCCTGCGCGCACCAAGCACGCGGACGAACATTGAGGCTGTTGCATACGGAGCAGCTCAGCCCAACGTTCGTCCTACGCTCATCGGTCAAACAGAAGTTGCAGTTCCTCCACGCAGGGTTCAGGACCGAATCGCGAACATCCTCGCCGCCTACGACGACCTCATCGAGAACAGCACCAAGCGCATCACGCTCCTGGAACAGCAAACAGCTCTGATGTTCGGACACGTCGAGGCGGACGCACGTTCCGCAGCCAAACGTCGAGACCTCGGGGAGATAGCAGACGAGGCCGGCGGGACCATCCGGACCGGGCCGTTCGGCAGCCAGCTCCACGAATCGGACTATACGACCGAGGGAACACCGGTCGTGATGCCTAAAAACCTTCGTGAGGGCAGGATCGATACGAGCGACATCGCCCGCATCCCGGAGGACATCGTCGAAAGGTTGGCACACCATGAGCTTTCCGAGGGCGATATCGTGTACGGCCGACGAGGGGACATCGGCCGTCGTGCCTTCATCCGCCAGAGGCAAGCCGGCTGGCTCTGCGGAACCGGTTGCCTGAGGATCACCCTACCCGGGGGACCGCTGCGCTCCCGGTACCTGCACCAGTACCTCGGGAAGCCCGAAATCGTCTCCCTCATCGCAAGCCGCGCCGTCGGCGCGACGATGCCGAACCTGAATACATCGATTCTGCGCGGGATCCCGATCGACGTGCCGCCGCTCCGACTCCAGGACGAGTTCGTGCGTATCGCGGACGCAAACGACGAGCTTGTCAACGTGCTGGCGGCGAAGAACGAGAACTTGCGCAAGCAGCGTGACCTCCTCCTCCCCCGCCTCCTCTCCGGCGAGATTGACGTCTCACGCTTGCCGACTCCCGAGGGGGCGGCGGGTGAGCGATGAAGTGGGGACACGTCCTGGTCGCCGCCGTTCTCGTGAACGTCTTGGTCGTGGGCTGCCGTCCGCGTGAAAAGCAGAAACGATACGATGCCTTCGATGGCGGACCTCCACTGCTTGAAGAGTGCAACGAGCCGTGGGACAACTGCTACAGAAGCTGCGAGACGCAAGTACCGCGTGCGGTTCGTGCTGTCGTGACCAGCGGCTTCTCTGTGATACCAGGCAGCCCTACTCCTTCCAATCGTGCGAGAGTGCCCGTTGAATCCATTGGGGGTACACGGAAGGCATCCCGCAGGGTCTGGAGAACGTGTCCGTATGAAAAATCGACTGCTTGCAGCACTCGTATGCGTGGTAGCGCTCTCCAGCGCCGGATCAGTCTCGCACGCACGTATCAGTACACCATGCGAGGACAAGTGTGACAAGGAATACGAGCGCAACACCATGAAGTGCAACAAGGCGCCTCCCGAGAACAGGCGAGCCTGTCATCAAGAGGCGCCCGCCATTTACACGCGGTGTCTGCGGGACTGCGACAAGAAAAAATAAGACCAACGATGCAAACCCAGAAGTTGCAATGGATACCCCCGGAAGGCGGGGCCGCGCGAACGATCACGGTGACCATCAGCGCCCCCGAGCCGCAGGGAGAGATGTTCGCGGCGGTGGTTGACATCACCGGCTTCGATGAGCCGTGCACGAAGCGGATCTACGGTGCAGACGCCGAGCAAGCCGCGGAGCTCGCGAGCAAGACCGTCCCCGCCCTGCTCGATCTACGTGCCCGCGGTGGCGCGTTGATACCGCTCGATTGACCATCCCGGCGCCACGATGACGGAAGCGGCGCTCACCCCCTTGTCCGCATCGATATCGCCCCTCGACTCGGCCCCTCGGGCGGCGGCAGCATCACCGTGAGCGCCTCGATCGCCGGCAACGCGGACCGGATCCGCGCGGCCACCGGGAACGGCGTGAACGGCCCGCTGAACCAGAGCAGCAATACATAGACCCCGGCAAACGATTGCGCGTAGGCGAACGGCTCTTCGTCGGCCAGCGCGACCGTGAAGCGCGCGCCGGGTCTGTCCTTCCCGGGCGGGCGCGCTCGCAGCACGCGCTCGAACATCTCGCCGAGCGCGGATAGCTCGCGCTCCAGATCGGCCTCCGTCCCCCGAAGCGCAAGGGCCTCCATGGGGACCGGAAGGTCGCTCGGCGCTCGCCTCGACAGACCATAGCAGAGCAGGCTGCCCGACAGGTCGCAGACGATGGCGTTCGTGGCCCCCACGCCGTCCTGCAAGGACACGAGGCGGCGATGCAGCTTGAGCCACGCGGGGATCTCGTCGGCCGAGGCCATGGTCGCAGAGCCTACAGCTCTACCGCCCGAGGCACAAGACCCAGGCACGCTCTCGACCCCCTGGCCCCGTCTGGCGTATCGTGCCCCCATGGACGCCCAATCTCTCCTCGATCGACTCCGCAACGACGACGACGCCGACGAAAAGAAAACCGCCAAATCAGCGCTTTCCGACAATCCCGATCTTCCCGCGGAGCTCCTCGCGTGGGCCGCGCGCGCCGTGAACGAGGAGGTCGCGATCGAGCGCGCCGACGCCTCCACGTTTCTCGCCGTATCCCTGGTCGTGACGGACCCCGCCCTGAAGGGACGCCTCCGCTTCGCCCAAGCCGAGCTCATGCATGTGTCGAGCGACTCTGATCAATATGTGCTCGACGCCGCGATCGACGCGGTCGGCTGGGCTCCGGACCTCGCGGGCGCCTACGAATTGATCTTCGACAAACTCCGCGGTTCGTCCGATCTCGACTGGACCGAAGCATTCGAGAAAATCGGGGGGCGGGGCCTCCCCAAGGACGCCCTCGCCCTCTTGCGCCACGTGATCGAGCGCGCCGAGGCGGGCGTGAGGACCGGAGACAAACCGTATTTCCTGAAGTTCGCCCCCACGGAGGGAGCCACGCTCGCGGATGTCGAGGCGTTCGTCGCACAGGGCCTCCTCGCCGAGGCCGTCGCAGCCCGCCGCGGCGCGGCCGGCGAAGATTTCCCCACGGCGCGGCGTGCGATCCTCGGGGGATAGGCGCCCCGCCGCGCTTTCCCCCGCCCGAGGGCCTGGCGCTGAACATTGGTCTCATCGCGAGGCGTCGCGCCGGGGCGCTGCCCCGGACCCCGCGGGGGCTGTTCGCCCCTCGACCCGAACCAGGGCAAGCCCTGGACCGTTCGTGGAAGAACTGCGCGTTGCGCAGTTCTTCCAACAGGCCGGTGGCAAGACCAGGAAGGTGCGTTGCACGCTGGCGACGAGCACGTTGCCTGTTGAATCGTCAGCGCCGCGGTCTTGATGGGCAGGCTCGTCGTTGACCTTGACCTGGCCTGTTCGATGAACTGCGCATCGCGCAGTTCATCGACCCCGGGTCCAGCGCTTGCGCTGGTCCGGGTGCAGGGGCGGACAGCCCCTGCTGGGGCCTGGGGCAACGCCCCAGCGCAGCGCCTCCCACTTTGCATCCGCCGCGCATGCCGTGACATGGCGGTGACATTTCCATGCGAACCTCTCCCTCGTGTTGACCGAACGCGCCGCGCGCCTCAGGGATCTCCTCCTCTTCGTGACGCTCGCGCTCCTGCCTTCGATCGCGGTGGGCGTCCTCGGCCTGCGCGCGATGGAGGGCGAGGAGGCGGCGCAGCGGCGCGAGGCCCAGAGCGCGCTCGACTTCAGCGCCGAACGCCTCCGCCTCCGCGTCGAGCAGGGCCTCGCGGAGGCCGACGCGGCCCTTGCCGCCGCGCGCTTCGGCCCCGAGCTCCGCGACGCGGAGCAGACCCTCGCCGGCCTCGCCCCGCCCTTTGCGGCGCCCTTGCTGCTCGATCGCGACCGCGCCCTCGCCCTGCCGGCTGCGCCGCCCGCGAGCGCCCCCCCGAAGGCCTCGACGGACCATTGCAACACCCTCGCGGCCACGTTCACCACTTCGAAAAACCCGGACACACGAAAAGCTGCCCGTAACGAGCTGCTTACCGTGTGTCCAGACGTTCGCGGCGCCGGCGGGCGATTCCTCTATCCCATCGTCGCGCTCTCCCATCTCTCGGAGAGCGAAGCTCCGGCCCTCGTCGCCTGGATCGAGGGCCATGCGGCGTCGCTCTCGTCCGGGGAGCGCGAGGCGACACGCGAGGAGCTCACCACGGCCATGGCCCTCGGCGAACCCTTGCGCGCCCGCGCGCTCCTCGCATTGAAGGGTTCTCCCTCCACGCGTGGCCGCATCCTCGACGCTTTGCGCAGCGAGGAGGCCGCGGTGGCCCTGCGCGGCGGCCCCGATCGCGCTGGCATGCTGCGGTTTCGCGCGCCGGGCGCCATCTTCGTTCTCCGCGCCCTCGACGACGGCCGGCTCGCGGGCCTCGTCGTGCACGGCGATTCTCTCGCGGCCTCCCTCGACGCGGGTTTTCCCGCCATGCCCGCCGGCGAACGCGCGCAATTCGCGCCGACCGTCGCCTCGTTCGGCGACCTTCGCGGCACGACCCTCCTCACGCCCGGCCTCGCCATGCACGTCGTCCCTGCCGATCGCACGGCCATCGACCGGCGCGCCGCGCGGAGCCGCCGCGTCCTCGCCGCGATTGGCGCGGGCGCCGTCGTCGTCTCGCTCGGCCTCCTCGCCTTGTTATGGGCGCGCATGCGGGCAGCGCGGCGCACGAGCGAGCTTCGGGTCGATTTCGTCTCCGCCGTCTCGCACGAGCTGCGCACGCCGGTCTCCTCCGTCCGCATGCTCGCCGAGCTGCTCGAAGGCGGTCGTGTCGAGCCCGAGGAGCAACACGAGGTCTTCGAGGCACTCGCGCGCGAGTCGAAGAGGCTCGGCGACACGGTCGAGCGCATGCTCTCGCTTGGCCGTATGGCCAAAGGCCGGCTCGCCGCGGTGCGCGCGGAGGCCGATCTCGCGGCCGTCGCGGACGAGGCCATCCTCGCCTTCGAGGAGCGATTCCCCGATGTTCCCGCGATCGAGCGCACCATGGACACCCCGGCCCCTGCGCACGTCGATCCAGGGCTCGTCCGCCTCGCCCTCGACAACCTGCTCGACAATGCGCGCAAATACGCGCCCGACGGCACGCCCTATCGGGTCGTCTTGCGACGCGCGGACGAGAGCATCACGATCCGCGTCGAGGACCGGGGCTCCGGGATTTCACGGCGTGATCAGAAGCGTATCTTCGAGCCCTTCGAGCGGCTCGACGACAAACTGAGCCGGGAAACCGAGGGCAGCGGCCTCGGCCTCTCGCTGGTCCGACACGTGATGCGCGCGCACGGCGGGACGGCGCGCGTGGAGAGCGAGCCCGGTCGCGGCGCGGCATTTGTTTTGGTATTTCCAGGGAGGAAAGCATGAGCACGAAGAGTTCTGCGGGGCGGCAGGAGACCATTCTCCTCGTCGAGGACGATCTCGGCCTGCGCCTCGCCATGACAAAGACACTGCGATCCGAGGGGTTCCGCGTCGAGGTCGCGGGCACCGGCAAGGACGGACTCGAAGCCGCGCTCGCGCAAAAGCCCGATCTCGTCCTGCTCGACGTGATGCTCCCCGGCATGAATGGCTTCGAGGTTTGCCAGCGCCTCCGCGAGGCGGATCCCGAGGTCCCCATTCTCATGGTCACGGCCAAAGGCGAGGAGCCCGACAAGGTCCGCGGCCTGCGCCTCGGCGCCGATGATTACATCGTAAAACCGTTCGGCGTGGCCGAGCTCTGCGCGCGCATCGACGCGGCCCTCCGGCGGCGCAGGCGCGTCGAGGCCGAGACCGAGGTCATCCAGATCGGCGACGTCACCGCCGATTTCCGCGCTCATACCTTGAGCCGCGGCGGCCAGTCGCTCGAGACGACCGCGCTCGAAATGCGCCTGCTCCGCTACTTCCTGCGCCACGAGGGCACGCTCCTCCCGCGCCAGCGTATCCTCGATGCCGTCTGGGGCGCCGACTACTTCGGCACGGATCGCACCGTCGACAACTTCATCAACCGCCTCCGCGCCAAGATCGAGGACGACCCGAAGAACCCTCGCCACCTCGTCACCGTGCGCGGCGCCGGCTACCGCTTCACCCGCGCCCCGAGCTCTGGAGGCGACTGACCCGCGCCCGGTGACCGAACGGTGACATGGCAGAGAAATTTCGTACAGGAACGCGCCGCATAGTGGTCTCCAGACGGCGCCGCGATGGCAGCCATAACGGAGGATCCGATCATGATGAAGCAATTCGGCCGTGGTTTCGTTCTCGTGTCCCTGGCTTCGACGTTCGTGCTCGGTTGCGCGGGTGAAAACACCGAGGGCACCGAGGCGCCGGCCATTCAGGCGGCGCCCTCGGGCGAGGCGTCCGTCGCGCTGCGTATCGAGCGGGTCGCGCGCGCGCTCGACCGCGGCGAGGACGCGAAGCAGGCGCTCGCCGAGATCGATCTCGCGCTCGCGCATCCTGCCGCCACCGCGACCGAGCGCGACGAGGCCACGCTCGTCCGCAGCCGCGCCCTCGAAGCGACGGGCGACGCGGAAGGCGCAATCACGGCCGTCGAAAACCTCCTCGCCGCGCACGCGGGCGATCGGGAATGGGCGCTGTCCGCCGAGGCGGAAAAACGCCTCCGCAAGCTGCTCACGGGCAGCGAGGACACGCCGAAGCGCCGCCTCACCCCGGCCGAGCCTCCGGTCTCGATCTTCGCGACCCAGCTCGCGAAGTTTTTCCCGCCCGACGCGGGCGGCCGTTATCGCGTGCGGGTCCTCGCGTTCGGCGGCGACCGCAACTTCTCGAGTGATCGAATCGGCACGTTCAACGTGGGCGGCGCGATCCGCGCCGAAAAGGAGAAGACGTGCTCGACGTGCGAGGTGAACGTCGACAGCAACACGAACCGCGAGACCTCGTGGGTCGGCATCGTCCGCGCCCGCGCCGAGCTCGCCACCTCGCTCGTCGTTTATTATTACGATCTCGAAGGGGGCGAGATCCCCGCGCGATACGACGCGGAGCTGCCGCTACCTTCGGCCGAGATCAAGGCGCGGCTCGCGAAGGGCAAGGGGCTCGTGGCCGCGAAGAAGCGCGAGGGCGCGCCGCCCGTGATCCTCGTCGCGGCCCCGCGCTTCGCCCAGCTCGACAACGTCGAGACCACGCTCGCCGGCATGGACGAACTCCCGCTCGAGGCCACGAGCGTCGAGGTGCCGGAGTCGCTCGAAGCCGAGGAGATCCAGGCCGTCGTGCGCGGAGGTTTTTCCTCGTTCCGGCCTTGTTACGAGGCGGTCCTCCAGACGAATCCGGCGGCGTCGGGTCGCATCATCCTCGATTTCAAGGTGGGCACCGACGGGCACATGACGACCCTGAAGGCCACGGCGGAATCGGCCGCGACGCAGCCGATGGAGGCTTGCATGCGCGACGCTGCCCAGGGCTTCGTTTTCCCCGCGGCGACGAAGGAGACCACGGTCTCGTATCCCATCCTCTTCACGCCCGGCGACGACTGATCCGCCGGGCAGGGAGGACGCCGGCTCGGAATCACGTCACGAGAGCCCCGGGGACGCGGAAGCGTGAACGGGCGGGCGACGGGCGCGGAAGGATTGGACCTCTTCGATCTGCGCGCAGAGCCGGAAGAGACGCGCGTCCTCCCCGAAGCGCGCCGTGAGCATGGTCCCGATGGGCAAACCCTCCGCATTCCAGTGGAGCGGCACGCTCGCCGAAGGCTGCCCCGTCACGTTGAAGACCGGCGTGAACGGCGAAAACGCATACGCGCGCTCCACGGCCATGTCGAGCAGCCGCGGCAGCCGCAAAAGCTCCGGGCGATCGAGCCGCGCCACGAGCTCTTGCATCACCTCCTCCAGGCCCTTCGCGAGCAAGGTCCCGTGCGGCACGGGCGGCCTGCCGATCGTCGGCGTGAGCAGGACGTCGTATTCCTGAAAAAACCCGGCCACGGCGCGCTGCACTTCGAAGAGCTTGCGCCGGTAATACACGAACGTCCCCGCGTCCGTGCTCCGGCCGACGAGGTTCAAGAGCCACGTCGTCCGCTCGACATCCTCGCGCCGCGCCGGGCGGCCGAGGAAGTCCTCCGACGCGCGGATCTCGGCGGCGACGAGCGCGCTGAAATGCAGGAAAAACCCCTTCGCGAACTCGCGCGCGTCGAAGCGCGGCCGCGCCGGTTCCACGTGATGCCCGAGCTTTTCGAGCAGTTTTGCCGTTTCCTCGACGGCGCGCCGGTTGTCCGGGTGGGGGTCCGCGCCGTGGAGGAGCGGCTCGGTCGTGAAGGCAATGCGGAGTTTTTCGGGGGGCGCGCCGAGCGCATCCAAAAAACCGTGGTACGGCGCGGGCGCGTGGTACATCGCGGTCGACTCGGGCCCGGCCGTCGCGTCGAGCGCGGCCGCGCTGTCGCGCACGGTGCGGGAAAGGACGTGCTCGGTGGCGAACCCGTAAAAGCTCTCGCTCACGTCGGGGCCGACCGGCGTGCGCGCGCGCGTGGGCTTGAAGCCGAAGAGGCCACAACACGCGGCCGGAATACGAATCGATCCGCCGCCGTCACCGCCGTGCGCCATGGGCACGATCCCCGCCGCGACGGCCGCCGCCGCGCCGCCGCTCGATCCGCCCGGCGAGTAGCCGAGGCGCCAGGGATTGTGCGTGGGGCCATAAAGCTCGGGCTCGGTCGTCGGCAGGATGCCGAACTCGGGGGAGTTCGTCTTGCCGAACACGACGAGGCCGGCGCGCAGGAATCGCTCGGTGAGCTCGGCGTGGTGGGCAGGGACATTTCCACGATAGAGGCGGCTCGCGGCCTGAAGCGGCACGCCGGCATAAGCGGAGGCCATGTCCTTCATGAGGAAAGGCACGCCGCGGAAGGGGCCGTCGGGCAGCTCGCCGCGCGCCCGCTCGCGCGCGATGACGTGCATGCCGATCACGATCGCGTTGAGCCGCCCGTTCACGCGTTCGGCACGCGTGATCGCCTCCTCGAGCAACTCGGCGGGGCTCACCTCCCCTTTCTTCACGAGCGCGGCGAGACCCAGAGCGTCGTGGTCGTCGTATTCCTTGAAGCTCACACCCGTGTACCTACCAGATCGCGCGCGCCCGACTCAACGACGAAGGGCACGGCCGCGGCGCATCTCCTGCGCCTCCGCGCGCGCCTTGCGCCGTGTCGACCGGCGACGTCCATGGACCGATGAAAATCCGGGCCGTTTGGTGTATGTAGGGCGACGCGCGAGCCCGGCACGCGCCGTGCTTGGGTCTTCGGTGCATCGAACGAGGCACGATGAAACACCACTATCTCTTCGGTTTTCTCGCGGTGGGGACCCTTGGCGTGGCCGGCTGTGGCACGGACTATTCGGGCACGTACAAAGGCGAGGCCACGGAGTCCGGGACGATGAAGATCGCCGTCGCGCAGACGGCGGAAGTCGCCAAGAACGAGTCGCCGCCGCGCAAGGTGCCCGACGCGACCGTGACGGTCTCGAAGGACGGGAACGGCTACGTCGTGAAATTCGCGTCCTGCGAGATGAAGGGCGAGGCGTCGACGCCGAAGCTCGTCGTCGTGAAAAACACGTGTGACGTCAAAGTGGCGAACTGGGAAGGCAAGCTCCCCCTCTCGGCGACGCTGAACTTCGACGACACGGGCGCCCTCTCGATGGAGGTCACGGGCACCACGAAGAACGAGGCGACGGTCATCTCCTACGACTGGACGTTCAAGGGCAAGAAGTAACGTTCATTCGGGACAACCGATCGGCCGCGTGGCGAGGACGACGTCGTCGATCCAGATCGCGCGCGCCTCGTCCGGCAGATAGGACTCCCACCCCAGGTAGAGCTCGGAGAAGAGCGGCGCCACCCAGGGAGCCGTCGGCGTATCCGGGTTCGTACAGCCGTCCCCGGTCTCCTTCACGGCGAGGCCGGGCACGCCATACCCGTCGACGGAGAGCTGCATCGCGTTGTTTTGCCCGTCGAACTTCCATTCGAAGCACGCCCACCGCCCCACGGGTATGGCCACCTCGTGCGAGTGGGCCCAGCACGCCGTGTGAGGGGCGCTCATCGGATCTTCGTAATACTCGGGCGTGTCGTAGAACGCCGTGAGCTGACTGCCGAGGAACGCTCCCGTCCCCTCGTCGATGATGGGGTGGTGCACGCCATAACGGTAATAAGCCTTGTAGGTCTGTCCGGGTACGCGTCCCTGCCCCGTCACGAGCCCCACGCCCCCCGCTTGCATGGGCACGGATTCGATGAACATCATCGCCCGGCCATAAAGCACGTTGCCCTCCGGGGGGAGCACCGAGGTGTCGTCGAGCGCGAGCATCACGGTCCGAAAATCGGCGTTCATGCTGGTCGCGGCCGCCGTGATCTTCACGGCGCGCGAGCCGCTCCGGGCATTCTCCGAGGAGACGACGACGGACCCGCCCACCTCGACGGTGCGCCACTTGCCTCCGGGTTTGTCGCCCGTGCCGCCCGATTCGAAGTCGTCACAGAGGATCGCCGTGTCGCAGATGTTCGCGAACTGCCGTTCCTCGGCCGTGCACCCGGCGGCACCAAAGGCGGCCGTGAGGAGGATTGCGGAGAGTTTCCCGTCGTTTCGCATGCCGCTTTTTATCACGGCGGCCGGGGGGACGGCAGGGGTCAGCGGCAGCCCTCGGCGCGGGACCAGTCGAACGTGTCGTCCTTGTACTCACGGCTCTTCTGCGATTTTCCACCCATGGTCATGTCGACGGTCTGCTCGAACCGCACGTGGCGGGGCTTTAGCGTGCGCGGGTCGGTCTCCGCTTCGGTGCGCGTGATGCGGCGGATATTTTCGATGGGCATGTCTTTGGGGAAATGGGGCCCGGCCATCTCGCGGATGAGGCTGGCGAGGCCCTGGGCCGCTTTTTCCCCCTGGAGGGTCTGCGTGATCGAGACCCGGACGAGCGCGTCGTCCTCCTGGACTTTGCCGTGGTGCTCGAAACGCAGGCGCACGGGAATCGTCTCCGCGCCGGCGGGGACCTGGTCGTCGGCCTCGACGACCTCGCCCGGCGCATTCGGGAGCCCGATCCACGCGCCGACCCAGGCATTCCAGGAGTCGCCCGCGGCCGAGGCGAGCTGCGCCTGCATCTGCGGCGAGCGGAGCGCCTGCTCCATGAACGTCGAGAGCTTCGGGTTGTTGGCGATCGCCGGCGTGGCGAGCATGCGCTTGATCATCTGATCGAGCCCACGGGCCTCGAGGTACTCGCCCTCGGGCGAAATGATCATGGGCACGGGCATGCTGAGGAGCGGGAGCACGGGGGCGAGCTTTTCCTGCACCTCGGGCGTGGTGGCGTCCTCGCCGTCGATCACGAGGAACTTGGTGTCCTCGACGCGGACCTCGATCTTGCCGTCCTTCATGGGACGGGCCGCGACGAAAAAGCGCATTTTCGCGCCCTTGCCCTTCTTCTCCGAGACGCGCTCGACGGGCACGCGGCAAGGCACCTTCCACCCGAAGGAGAGGACGTTTTCGTTCGCCGCCGAGGGCTCCGCGACCTCGTCGGTGCTGCCCGAGGACGAACCGGAGGCGGGCGTGGCCGGCTCTTTCGCGGCCTCGGACGAGGCCCCGCAGGCGGCGGTGAACAGGAGGAGCAGGAGGGGAAGTTGCGTGTTCCGCATGCGCGCACGTAGCATCCTTCCATTCGGCCCTCGCGATCCAGTGATTTTTCCGTGGGGCCCTCCCCTCGCTGTGCCTTGACGCCTGAGCATTGGTCTCATCTGGGAGGCGCTGCGCTGGGGCTTTGCCCCAGGCCCCACCAGGGGTTGTCCACCCCTGGACCCGGACCAGCGCAAGCGCTGGACCCGGGGTCGATGAACTGCGCGATGCGCAGTTCATCGAACGAGCCGGGTCAAGACCAACGACGACCCTGCCCATCAAGACCGCGGCGCTGACGATTCAACGGGCAACGTGCCCGTCGCCAGCGTGCAACGCTCCTTCGCGGTCTTGCACCGGCCTGTGGGAAGAACTGCGCATCGCGCAGTTCTTCCCCAAATGGTCCAGGGCTTGCCCTGGTTCGGGTCGAGGGGCGAACAGCCCCCGCG
>NZ_JAGTJK010000107.1:0-17466 GCF_028435265.1 Polyangium jinanense
GCTTCCGCCTCCGCCTCCGCTCCCGCCCCCGCTCCGCTTCCGCGGCGAGCAGAAGCGGAGGCAGAAGCGCCAGCACCTAGCCCGTCGGCATCT
The DNA here is from genome assembly GCF_028435265.1 of Polyangium jinanense. Taxonomy (GTDB): domain Bacteria; phylum Myxococcota_A; class Polyangia; order Polyangiales; family Polyangiaceae; genus Polyangium; species Polyangium jinanense. The sequence goes on from NZ_JAGTJK010000107.1 coordinate 94, forward strand.
CGGCCGTCGGCTCTCCCGCCTTTTTCGACCGTCGCGTTGCGCGGGCGGCGGCCACGGCTTTCGCGTGCGCCATGGCGTCCAACAGCGGAGCGAGGAGCGTCCGACCTTCGAGGGACCGCTTGACGTCCCCCGCGGACGCGCGGCTCTCCACGTACTTGCGCAGCCGACCCACCACATCGAGCCAATGGGCCTCCGCGTCCTTGCCGAGGTTCACGTGATGGCCGGCGTTTCCTCGCGCTGAAGCGCGCTCGGCATAGGCCAGGTCGCTCTCGTCGACCGCCAATTCGAGTCGCGTGATCCATTCCATCGGGAACGAGATCCCGGCGAGCGTCGCGGCGTGCTCTGGGGCGCGCAGGATGGCGAGGATCCGGCGGATCTCGGCGTTCTCCTCGGGGACACGCGCGTCGAGGAATGCGCGGCCTGCGGGGAATGCGGCGACGTGAATCGCTCGGACCGCGGCGACGTGGGGCCCCTGGCGGCGATGGATTTCGTTGCCGAGAAAGCTCTCGATGTGGCAGGCCATGGTATCCACCTCGGCGTCGGCCTTCTCGACGCGGCCTCCGTGCGCGGCGCGCGCGGCACTGGCGGCATGTTTGCCGGCCACGTGGGCGTCGAGCCGCGTGGCGGTGGCGTCGAGCTGCGGGATGAACGCGTCGAGCGCAGGCTCGGCGGGGCCCGTCTGGGCGCGGGTGACGAGGTTGTCGTGGATCTTGCGGCAGATGGTCGCTTTTTCGGCGCGGGAGAGCTTGGCGGGGGTGGTGGTCGTCGACATGGGAGAGACACCTCGCTGGAAACGGACGCGACGGGATGTCGCGCCGCGGGTTCGGGAGGCAGACCCAGCAAGGGGAATGCCAGCGGGAGAATGCCGGGAAATGCGCGTGGAAAGGGCAAAGCGCACGTGGGCACGGAGGCGGGGACGCTCCGGAATGGATCGGGGAGCGATCCGAAATGGAGCAGGGGCGATCCGGAATGAAGCGATGTGCCCGCGGAGAGGGCGCGACGAGGGGTCGGCGAGCGGGGAGGTGGTCTTGGAAGGGGCGCGGAGACAGGTCGGCGCGCGGGGAGGTGAGCTTGGAAGGGGCGCGGAGACAGGTCCCCAAGCGGGGAGGTGAGCTTGGAAGGGGAGCGAAGGCAGGTCCCCAAGCGGGGAGGTGAGCTTGGAAGGGGCGCGGAGACAGGTCGGCGAACGGGGAAGTGAGCTTGGAAGGGGCGCGAAGACAGGTCCCCAAGCGGGGAGGTGACCTTGGAAGGGGCGCGAAGACAGGTCCGCGAACGGGGAGGTGGTCTTGGAAGGGGCGCGGAGACAGGTCCCCAAGCGGGGAGGTGGCCTTGGAAGGGGCGCGGAGACAGGGCGGCGAACGGGGAGGTGGCCTTGGAAGGGGCCCGAACTTCGCAACCGGAATCTTGGGTAACACTTCGACGCGAAACGGGTCGATCAACAGGCCGCCGCCCATCGCCGTCACATTCTCCCCCTCTCCCCCCATAGACCAGCATGCGCCGCATCCTTTTCGCCTTCGCTCTCCTCGCCGCCTGCCGCCCCGAGCCCCCGCCGCCCGTCGTCCCCTCCCCCTCCGCCACCGGCGCCCCTGATCCCGTGAGCACCACGCTCGCCCTCGGCCGCGCCTTCTCCTGCCTCCTCACCGCGCGTGGTCAGGTTCGCTGCTGGGGCACGAATGACTCCGGCCAGTGCGGCGGCGACGGGCTCGGTGGCGTGCTGGCCCTCGCCGCAGGCCCCGATCACGCCTGCGCCGTGCAGGAGGACGCCATTCGGTGCTGGGGGAAGAACGATCACGGGCAGCTCGGCGACGGGACCCGCCTCGAACGCCCGAGCCCCGTCCTCGTGCGCGCGATGGGCCGCGCCGGCGAGCACATCCAGCACGAAAAGACCCAGCCAGTGCTCACGCGTGACAGCTCGTGCTTCTTCTGGTCCGAGGAGTATTCCGGCTCCTTCGCGGCGTGCACCGGCGCGCACCAGGACACGGACATCTTCCGCCTCACGGGCCGCGGCCCCGCGCCGCCGTGCCCATCGGGGACGCCCTGCCCCAAGGTGTACTCCGCGAGTGGCGCTGCCTTCGCGTCGGCGCTGTGCACACTGAGCGACGTCAATGGCGTGCCACGCGTCGCCTGCCCGTTCGGGCCGCCGAGCCTCGCACCGCGGCAGCCCGAACGCGACTTCGGATCGCAGGACGACGGCAAGACCGTGGGCGTGCTCGCGGCGGGGCGCGACTTCGCGTGCGGGCTCGGGGCGGACGGCGTGCTCTGCTGGGGGAGCAACGCGCGTGGCCAGCTCGGACGGGGGGCGCCCGCCGCCACGACGGATCCGCTGCCAGTCGCCGGGATGGCGGGCGTGGTGGCGCTGTGCGCGGGCGCGGAGCACGCATGCGCGCAGAAGGCCGATGGCCGCGTGCTCTGCTGGGGTGACGGGCGTCGCGGGCAGCTCGGGACGGGCGATCCCGTAGCCGCAGGGACGGCGGTGGAGGTGCCCGCCGCGGCGGGCGCGAAGGCGATCGGCTGCGGCGAGGCGCACGCTTGCGCGGCATTCGCGGACGGGCGCGTGGTGTGCTGGGGGGCGGACGAAGCAGGTCAGTCGAGCGGTCGTGGGAAGGGGCCCACCGCGGCGCCGAGGGTCGTGGCGATCTCGCGGTGACACCGGCGCGGCACGAGCCGCTGCGTCTCCCGCCCTCGGGCGCTCGCCGTTCGGGGCGAAGCTCCAGCGTCGGACGGGGCGAGCCTGCGGGTGCTGGTCCCCTGACGAAAAAAAACTGCTGACGTTGTCAGACCGGGAAAGCGCTCGGCGTAGAGCAGGTCGAGAGCAGACAGCGAGACCCGGCGCCGCTGGGCGCGGTGCGGCGTATGGCCGCGCGCCGCGCGATCGTGGGCGGGGCTCGACGTGGATACGCTTGCATGCGCCTCGCCGGCGCTCCATGACCGGGAGTTTGTGCTCCCCAAGGGGTATTCCCATGAACATGAAATCGATTCTCCTCGTTCTGGTGGCGTCCCATTCCCTCCTCGGCTGCGTCGCAGGGGGCGAGCCCATTGCAGAGCGCGATCTCGGCGAGGTCCGCGAGGCCCCGGCGTCCTTGCAGCAACAGGGCGTGGCGCGTTATGCATCCGACGCCGTCGGGGATATCGCGGAGATCACGCTTCTCTCCGACCGTGACGAGGTGCTCGGCACGCTGTCGGCCGTCAAGGACGAGGCGAACGAGTCGCTCGAGATCACGCTGGCCTTGCCGGGGCATGACCTCACGATCGCGAAATGGAAGGGCGAGGCTGCAATCATGCGGAAGGGTCGTCCCGCGTCGTCCTCCGAGGCGATGACGGAGCTCGAGATGGCGCGTGATCTCCTCGTCGAGGAGGGCTTCCTCCCGCCGTCGGACGGGCAGGCCCGCGCGGCAAACACGGCCGCGCAGGCACTAAAGAGCCCGTCGTCGGGGACGGAGAGCGCCTCCTGCGGCCCGATGAGCGGCGGCTGCTACCGGTCGTCGAACCAAGCGTGGGCGTGCTTCAAGGCGAAGCCCACCTGCCTCTTGGGTTATTGCTCCGAGTCCGCGTGCACCTGCGTCGATGACACGAAGTGGTACGACCTCTTCCCCGTGTACATCTGCTGCGCGTCGGCGAGCTGCAACTGAAATGGGAGGGCCCGGCGCTGGGCATGGGTCTCATCTGGGAGGCGCTGAGCTGGGGCGTTGCCCCAGGCCCCACCAGGGGCTATCCGCCCCTGGACCCGGACCAGCGCAAGCGCTGGACCCGGGGTCGATGAACTGCGCGATGCGCAGTTCATCGAACAGGCCGAGGCAAGACCACGAGCGACCCTGCCCATCAAGACAGCCGCGCTGACATCTCAATCGGCAACGGGCCTGTTGGAAGAACTGCGCATCGCGCAGTTCTTCCACGAACGGTCCAGGGCTTGCCCTGGTTCGGGTCGAGGGGCGAACAGCCCCCGCGGGGTCCGGGGCAGCGCCCCGGCGCGGCGTCTCCAAGAGACCCACGCACGAAAGGATCTCATGTCCCGCATATTCACCCTCCTTATAGCATTCGCCTCCGCTGCGTTCGTCCTGGCCATGGGTTGCGTCGGCGGCGACGACGAGGGCCCGATCGACGAGCCGATCGACGCCGACGAGCAGGGCCTCACGGTACCCACGCACCAGTTCGCCAGCTACTACCTGAAGAATGTCCCGACGGTCGACGGGCGCACGCAATGGTCCAGCGTCGTCATCAACAATCCGAACTCCGTGCCGGCCCATGTCACGTTCACCGTTCACCGCAATGACGGGCTCGGGACGCTCGGGACGATCTCGAAGACGATCCCCGCGGGCGGGTGGTACAACTCCTACGGCGACCCGGCTTGGCTCGGCGTGACCGAGACTGACCCCGTCAATCACCGTACGGTCGGCTGGGTCGAGCTCGAATCCGACGCGGAGGTGGCCGCGAACAACCGGATCGACGTGCGGACGGGTACGACGTTCGACTCCCCGGTTTCGCTCTTCAATGACACTCGGTTCCTGAAATCGCCTTCGACGCGGCTCTTCTCCACGTTCTTTCTGCGAAACTGGCCCACCGGGACCAGCGGCGTCACCCAGTGGACGGACATCACCGTGAACAACCCCAGCACCGCGCCGGCGAACATCGCGGTGCGGGTGCACAAGAGCGACGGCAGCGGAGTACACGCGATCCTGAACCGCACCCTACCCGCGAAGGGCGCGTGGTCGTCCTACGGCGATCCGGGGTGGCTCGGCATCGCGCCTACCGACCCCGGCAATGGCGGCGCGATTGGCTGGCTGGAGGTGCTATCGGACGCCCCGGTCGTCGCCTCCAGCCGGACCGCTCTGCGTAGCGGCAACACCTACAATGCCTCGCCCCTCCTCCTCGACGACGCCGGCTTCGACGCCACGCTCTCCGGGGACCTGCGCGCGCCGCTCTTCCTCAAGGGCGCGCCGGCGGGCGGTACGATCACGCAATGGTCGCACCCCATCATCGTCAACCCCAACCCGACGCCCGCGACCATCACGGTCTTCGTGCGTCGGAGCGACGGAGCCTGCCAGGATCTCGCCCAGTTCTCGAGGACGATCCCGGCGATGGGCTTTTGGAATGCCTTCGGCGATGCGAGCTGGGCGAGCGCCACGGGCAGCCAGGGCTGGACCGAGATAACTTCGACGCAGGAGGTCTTCGGGATCAACCGGGTGATGTTCCGCAATGGAAGCACGGCGACCTCGCCCTTGACATGGCTCGACGACGAGCCGCTCGCACAGAAGTCCTCGTCGATGCAATTCGCGTCGTTTTACCTCAAGAGATGGCCGAGCACGGCGGGCTATACGCAATGGACCGACCTCGTCGTCAACAACCCGGACGCCAAGAACCCGGCCACCATCACCGTACGGATCCGCAAGGTGGATGGCTCCGGCTATCTGACCTCCTTCGAGCGTCAGATCCCCCGCCGCGGCGTGTGGCGCTCGGCCGAGGATCCCGAGTGGCTATCGATCCCGAACTCGGATCCCGCGAACGGACGCTCGGTCGGCTGGGTCGAGATCACCTCCACGAGCCCGATCACCGCCCTGAACAGAGTCAACCTGCGGAGCGGCGATACGGCGACCTCGCCCGTCACGCTCTTCGAGGACACCCTGCTCGATGGCAGCATTTCACTTGGGACGGGTGGTGACACTCCGTCCGATCCCCCGTGCGGCGCGTGCCATTAAATCCTGCCAGTCGCTCCGAACGCGGGCGGCCCCGTGCGCGCGGGCGTTCGCCCTGGCCATGGGCTGCGTCGGCAGCGGCGAGAGCGAGAGCACTTCGATTCCCAATCTCCAACCGAGCCCAGGTGGTCAGGACGGCCCCCTGCCCTACACCCCGCTCCGCCACGCCTACAGCGGATCGACCAACTGGAACGTCGCATCCTCCCTGAACGGTCCGCCCTGGTTTCCGATAAAAAAGTGGTAGTTGGCGTGGCGGAGGTAATACCCGGGTAAGTTATACGATTCAAACGACACCCACGGGGTCCCGACACCGGGCTGAATCGAGGGCCTCATGCAGAACGTCGCGTCGTTCCGGTAAAGGGAATCGCCGGCATACGGGTGGAGTTTGATGCGGAAGTCTTGATGCCGAAGGTAGTAACCTGGGAAATTGCTCGATTCGAACGAGTAGCACGCCGTGTTCGCGAGCCCCGGGACGAGGCGGAACGTCGCGTCGGCCCTGTCGAGCCCCGAGCTTATCGTCGTGAGCTCGCCGAGATAGTTTCTGTGGCGCAGATAATAGCCGCGCAGGTTGTAGGATTCGATCGAAACGAAATCGCCAGTCTCGATTGTCGCCTCGCTCTCCCCCACGTCCTCCTCGACCTGGGACGCGGAAGCCCCGCAGCCAGCGATGAGCGCACATTGAACGGCAAACCCCGCTACGACGAAATCACACAATTGCACCACGATTCCCTCCTTCCCTGGTATTTGGGACCCGTGTCTACGCGAAGGCAAACATGTCGAGGTGCGCCGCTCGGTCAAGCCCTTCGGAGGCCTTCTGCTCCTCGATCGCCTCGTCGAGTCGCCCCATCGCGGCAAACGTCATCGCCCGGCTGCTGCGCGCGGCGACCTGGCCCCCACCGCTGAGAAATCGGAAATCCTGGTTTGCTTATCCTAAACGCCGGGCGAGCAGCTCGCCTTGGAGCACATGTTCAGCAGCTTTGCGTCTGTCGTAGGGGAACTCCCGGGGAGCAGAATTGCTGCACCCGTGCGCTCGGGACGGCCATCTTCGAAGGGCCGGGCCTTCGTTCCCTCGGCGGGCAGGGATCGGATCGCGATCCGGGTATCAAGTCATCGAAGATGACGAGATCCACGGCGAGCGCCGCGAGCCGGTCCCGGGGGACGATGGTCACGAGCGGGTACTCCGGGGTGTTGGGGATGGGAACGGGTCAGGGTCCGCGGCTCCGACACGCCGGCGCCGTCAACCCTACCGGCTCGGTTCCCATCCGGTCGCCGCCTTCGCCAACCGAGGTGCCCAGCGCGCCGGGGAGGGACCGGGCCCAGGTCCCCGAAGTGGCGTTCCTTATCGTGGGCGGCGACCTCGATCCCGGTCGGGTGCCAGCGCGTTCGCGCGCGCCCGGTCGCGAGCTAGCCTCGATTCGGTTGTGGACTGAGAGTCTACAACCGAATCGGGGCGTGAACTCCCAGTCGACAGCTATGTATCGGCGGTGGAGTCGGAGCCGGCGGCGGCGGGCGGTGCATCGGGGAGCTTCAGGCTGGCACGATGGCTGCCTGGACGGCGCGTGCACGGTTCCATCGAAACGTCTGCCGGAGAATACATGGCATGCTCAGACAACGAGCCCTCGGGCGCGAAGCACTCGTGACAATGCGGTTTCACGTTCTCGTCCTCGTGGCTTGCGTCGCGTTCGTCGGCTGCGGGCCTCCCCCGCCGCCCTTGGCCGCGGAGGACTGCCCGAGCGCAATGGTGAAGGGGCAGCCCTCGCAGATTACGCTCGTCTCGAGCGCCGAAGGGGTCTCGTTCGAGCCGCCGAAGACCTGTACGGGCTCGTATCCGGACGCCCCAGAGTATTACATCCGCGTGCACGGCCACGGGACGCGCCGGATCGATTACAGCAAGCGCGATCTGAATGAATGCGACGCCCCCGGCGCCGACCCCGTGGCGTGCCCGAAGGTGCACTTCATGGCGATTGGCATGTCGGTGCTCGGGGCGATGAAGAAGACGCTCGGGAAGATGAACGCCGATACCCTGGGGCTCGGGGCCTGCGTCGACTCGAACGCGCCGCTCGACCAGTGGAACATGTCGAGCCGCATCCACGACTTCCGCCACGCCGACGAGGCGCTCCGCGTCATCGACGCCGAGCTCCGCCGCTGGAACATCGGTGACGACTGGGGGCTGTCGATCAGCGGGATCGAATGCGAGGTCGAGGTGCAATTGTAGGCGTGCGATAGGCGGTGCTCCGGCGCGTACATCGGGATGCCGCTTTGGCGGTGCATCGGCAGCACGAGAATCCGTTGCCCGAAATAGCCGCTGCGGTGTCCTTATTGGGATCTGCCCGCCGAGCGGAAGGCGCGACGTTTCAGGGCGAAGGCGATGCCTTCCTGGAGGGTGCCGAGCGTGGCGAGCCCGCTGAGGTCTACGCCCATTTCGATGAACGTACGCGCGATCGACGGCTGGATCCCCGTGAGCACCGCGGTCGCCCCGAGCAGACGCACCCCCTGGGCCGCCCGCACGAGCGCGTCGGCGACCTGCGTGTCGACCGCGCGCACGCCCGTGATGTCGAGGATCGCCACCTCCGCGCCATGCTCGGTGATCGCGCGCAGGAGATGCTCGATGATCCGCTGCGCACGCTCCTCGTCGATGAGGCCGACGATCGGCAGGAGGAGCGCCTGCTCCGCGATGGGCAGGAGCGGGGTGGCGAGCTCGCGGATCGTGGCCTGCTGCGCGGCGATGATGTCCGCCTGGGCCGCTGCCCGCGCCGCATCGGCAAGCTTTATCGGGGTGATATCGATCGAGACGCCGCCGAGCGCGCCATCCATGCCCTGCATGCCGGCGATCGGAAACTTGATGGTGAGATACGTGCGCGTGCCCTCTGGGTGGGGGAGCTCGTCCTCTTTGCGCAAGACATGCCCGGCGGCCATCACCTGCCGGTCAAAGGCGAGAATGCCCTCGGCGACCTCCGCAGGGAAATTGTCGTAATCGGTCTTCCCTCGCATGCTCCCGGGGATCTGCCCGAAGAAAACATCGTGCTCCTTGTTTGTCAGAGCTAACCGTCCCTCGGCGTCCTTGACGTACATGACGGCCGGTGTGTTGTCGAGGAAGGCCTGCAGCATCAGCTCGCTGGACTGAAGGTCCGCAATGCGCTGCTTCTGCACCTCGTTCTCGCGTGACATCTCCTCCATGCGGCGGCGAAGCTCCTGGTTCTCCCGCCGTAGAGCGTCGTTCTCGGCTTGCAGATCCTCCTGCGTCGATGTGCTCATGGTTCTCCTTACGCGCTCCTCCCCGACCCCTCCATCCCGGCGGCCGCTCTCGCTTCCGCCCCGCTCACCCAGCGGGAGCCGTGCGCCCTCGGCGTGCTCCAGGTCCGTGCTCGTGGGCAGCACGGCGAAAGCCGCGGGCGAGGCGCGCCCGCCGCGCGGTTCGCCGCCTGAAACACATCCTCCGGCCGCATGGCCCGAGGAGTATCCGCGGGCGGGGCGAGGCTGTAAAGAGCCAGCGGGAGAGGAAGGGGTCCGGGCGGCGATGCCGTGAGCAGGACGAGCACGCCGAGGCTCGGATCGCGATCCGGGTATCAGTAATCGAAGATGACGAGATCCACGCCGAGCTCGATGGTCTTCGCCACCCAGCCCGTGAGCGCCTCGATGAACTCGCCGCCCTTGCCGTCGTGCGCAGCGGGGATCTTGGCGGCGAGCGCCGCGAGCCGGTCCCGGGGGATGATGGTCACGAGCGGGTACTCCGGGGTGTTGGGGATGGGAACGGGCCAGGTTTCGTCGGGGTAGTTGAGGTCCGGGCTGTCGACGTCGTCGATGCCAAAGATCGCCTCCATGCTGCGTACCTCGTGCTGGAGCAGGGTCCCGAGCGTGTGCATCAGCGCCACCACCGCGTAGCCGTACTGCGACGGACGGCAATCGCCGAGGGCGCCGGCGAGGATTTCATCGAGCGCGCCCGTGCTCGGATCGTCGATCGTCGCGAGATACTTGCTGTATCGCGCCGAGAGGACGCGCGCGCGGAGGCTCGCGTCGTTCGAGCCCCATGCCGCCTTCACCCGATCGATGTCGACGGCGACCGCCGTGGTGTTGGATCCCATGCACGGCACATAACACGAATGGAGGGCGGATGGCCTCGTCTGGTCGCCCTCGGCGTGCGCATCGCGCTGGGCTCGCAACGTCAGGCCGTGGCGACCTCCTCCACGAGCCTGCGGAGCCACATGTTTGCCGGGTCCGACTCCGCGTGCGCGTGCCAGTAGAGGTGAAGCTGCACGGGTGGCAACTTGAATGGCAACGCGCGTCGCGCGAGCGCGTGGACCTTCCCAACCTCGCCCGTCAAGCGTCGTGGCGCGGTGAGCACGTCGTCCGAGTGAGCGACCACGCGGAACGCCGAGTCGTAGCTCTGACAGCGCACCACCACGCGCCGCTCGACGCCGAGCTTCAGCAGCGCGCGATCCTCGAGCACGAGCCCCGTCGCTCGACTCGACACGAGGACGTGAGACGCTCCGACGTACTGCGCGATCGAAAGCTTCCGCCGAAGGGGATGCCCATCTCGCACGACGAGGCAGAAGTCGTCCTCCAGAATGCGACGGTGTCGTACCGGCTCGTGGACCGGAATGGAGACATCGAAGGCGAGATCGATGTGTCTCGACGCAAGCTCACGCGCAATGGCGGAGCGCTGGTACGCGACGCTCGCCACCGTGGCAAGCGGAGCCGCTTTCGCGAGCGCGCTCCGGAGCTGAGGGAGGAGCATCGGCTCGATGGAGTCGGGCATTCCGACGCGAAACATCAGCGTCGTCGTGGAGGGCTCGAACGCACCCCACCGATGGAGGAGTCCGCGCAACTGAGCCAACTGTTCGACGAGCGCGGGCGCCATGCGCAGGCATGCCGCCGTGGGCACCATCTCGGTCCCCTCACGCGCGAAGAGCGGATCGTCGAGGTGCTCGCGGAGCCTTCCCAGCGCATGACTCACCGCCGAGGGGCTCAGCGCGAGGACACGCGCCGCCCGCGTCAGGTGGCGTTCCCGGAAGACGGCCTCGAAGACGCGGAGCAGGTTGAGGTCCATCGTGTCGAAGCGATCATGCACGCGACTCATCGAGGTGCATGAAATCATATCACTTCCTTCATCGGGAAGTTTCAGCGCACAGTTCTTCCATGAAGCGGGCGTTCGCAGCCGCCCCGCGCCTCCGGTCCCCGTGCTCCCGCCGTGGTGGGCGCCCCCAAACAGCGGACATCGGCCATGACAGAGACTCTTCAGCAACAGCAAGCGACCTGCGAATGCGGCGCTGCCCAATTCGAGGTCGGCGCAGCGCCGGCCGTACGTTTCTTTTGCCACTGCACGATCTGCCAAGCCTACAACGACAAGCCGTTTGCCGACGTGACGGTGCTTCGCGCCAAGTACGTCGAAGTGAACGACACGAGCCAGATTGCGTTCAAGAAGTATCGCCCGCCCCCGAACATCAACCGCGGGCTCTGCAAGACGTGCGGCAAGCCCGCGATCGAATTCTTTGGCTTCGGCCCGGCGAAGCTCGCCCTCCTTCCGAGCATCAACTTCAAACGGAAGGAGCTCCTCCCGCCGCCGGCGATACACATTTTCTACCATCGGAGGCTCGGCGACGCCGCCGACGACTTGCCCAAGTACACCGGCTATCTACGCAGCCAGATGGCAGTCAGCGGACTGTTCATGCGGCTGTTCCGAGGATCTGGCGGATGAGCAGGACCAAGCGCATTCTCCACGTCGTCAGCAACGTGGACCACTATGAAGGCCGGTCGACGCCGACCGGCTTGTGGCTCTCGGAGTTGACGCATGCTTATGACGTCTTCGCCGCGCGGGGCTACGAGCAGCGCTTGGTCAGCCCGAAGGGAGGGCGGACACCTCTTGAGCCCCGTTCGCTCAAGTGGCCGCTTCTCGACGCGTCCGCCAAAGCGCGCTGGGCAGATCCAACTTGGTCAGCGCTGCTTTCGTCCACCGCTCGGCCTGACGAGATCGACGCCGCAGACTACGACGCGATTTACTTTACCGGTGGCCACGCCGTCATGTGGGACTTCCCCGACGACGAGGCGCTCCAAGCTCTCACACGCGACATCTACGAGCATGGTGGGGTCGTCTCTTCGGTGTGCCACGGCTACTGCGGCCTCCTCAACACGAAGCTGTCGGACGGACGCCTCCTGGTCGCAGGACGGCGCGTCACTGGCTATTCGTGGTGTGAGGAAGTACTCGCCGGCGTTGCGACGAAGGTGCCGTACAACGCCGAGTCGGAGATGCGCGCGCGCGGCGCGCAATACGAGAAGAGCATCCTCCCGTTCGTCTCGAAGGTCGTTGTCGACGGGAGATTGGTGACTGGCCAGAACCCTCAATCAGCGAAGGCGACCGCGAGCAGCGTCGTGTCTCTCCTCGCTTCATGATCGCACACGACAATCGCGAAGAGAATTTACATGCTTACCAAGTTCAAGAAAGAAGTTCTTGCCTCCATCGCACTCGCGCTTGGTGTTGCGACGTTTGCCAGTGGCTGCGTCATTAGCCATGTGACACGTGAGGGGCCAGAGTGGAATGTTCATGCTGACGAGAAAACGCTTGCCGTCGACGCATCCCCCCAAGGCAACGATGACCTCGCGCCACTGAGCGACGAATTCGATGACGCTTCAACGCTTCCGCAGTGGGCAAAGCTCAGCGACGTGGAGGGATGGCCGGATGAGATCAAGAAGCTGGACGCCAACACGGCGAACCCAGGAAATCTCACCTTGGAACCCTATGCGAGCTTCTGGTTCGGCGACTTTCACGCGCCGTTCCTCTTCAAGAAGGTGACGGGTGATTTCATCGTCACGACACGCGTGCTCGTAACGGGTGCGACCGCGGACGTACCAGCGCGGGGGTATTCGCTTGCTGGTCTGCTCGCTCGCGCACCACACGACGAAGGGCGCAAGAATTGGAAGGAAGGCACGGAGAACTGGATCTTCATCACGGCGGGGAGCGGCGACGGTGACGGCGTCCCTCAGTTCGAGACGAAGAATACCAAAGACAGCTCGAGTCGGCTCGAGCTCAGCCCGCGAACCCCCGGCTGGGTGGAGCTTCGCATTGCGCGTGTCGGCACACGCATCACGCTTCTTCGTCGTGCGGAGAAGGAAGACTGGCGCGTCATGCGCCGAGAAGAGCGTCCCGACCTGCCGCAAACGCTTCAGGTGGGGCTCATCGCGTACACGGACTACGACTCGCTGAAGTGGGACCTGATCTTCAATCGTGTCGACACTTATCACCACCGCGTCATCACCGACGGAGTGCCGGACCTCATCAGCCGGTTCGACTACGTTCGCTTTCAGAGGCCACCGGTATCCAGGCGGTGATCGAGGCCCGCAGCCGCACGCACTGCCACGGGCGAACCCGCTGGGCTGGCTTGCTTGCACTTCCGCCCCTCGCACATCATTCTTTTGCGACTCTCGGACCCGACACGTCGCTCCCGCAGGCGTGCCCGAGGCGCCGGGGGCGCTGAGGGTTTTTTGGTAAAGCTCGAACGCCTGCATTTCCTGGGGGCCGCGCTCGCTCCCATCGCCGATGCCGTCCTCGTGGTCGACACGGACGCGCGCGTCGTCTTCGCGAACGAATCCTTGGAAGAGCTCGCGCTGCCCCCGCGCTCGCCTGGCGAGGACATTCGAGACGAGTTCGCAGGGACGACCGTGCGCTACCAGTACCAGGATGGTCGACCCATTCCCTGGGGCGAGACACCACTCGCGCGGGCGCTCGGCGGCGCGGCCGTCGTCGAGGAGGTTCTCTCGTTGAACGTTCCGGGCAGCACCGATCGCCTGATCGCGGTGACGGCGAGCCCCATCCGGGACGACGCGGGCGGGCTATCCGGCGCCTATGCCCTCCTTCGCGACGTCACAGGCCGCTTGCGCGCCGAGGAGGCGCGGAGGCGCGGAGCGGAAGAGCGCGCGCAGCTGATCGAGCGCATCGAAGCCAACCGCTCGCTGCTCGAGGCGGTGCTGCACCAGATGCCTTCCGGCGTGAGCATCGTGGACGCGAGCGGCACGTTCGTCCTCACCAACGAGCGAGCCGAGCTCATGTTCGGTCCGCAGCCGAAATGCGCGAGTTTCTACGACTACGACGGGTTCGATTTGCATCGCGATGGGCAGCGGTGCACCGCCAACCACTTTCCACTCTCGCGCGCGCTCCGGGGCGAGACCGTGCGGGACGAGGAGTACGTTCACCCGCGCGAGAGCGGAGCGGTGCACGTCAACATCAGCGCGGCGCCAGTCGTGGATCGCGAAGGGCGCATCGTCGCCGCTGTGACGGTGTTTTCCGACATCACCGAGCGAAAACGAATGGAGGACGCGCTCGGCCGCGCGCGCGCGGAGGCGGAGCGCAAGGCGGCCGAGCTGCGCGCGCTGCTCGGGAGCATGGCCGAGTCCGTCATGGTCATCGACGGTGATGGCAACGTCATCCTGCAGAATCGGGCGAACTACGCGCTCGCGGGCCATTGGTTCTTTCATGTCGACGATGTCCCGCGCCACGCACGCTTGCGGATACCGAGCGGGGAGCCCGTACCTCCGGGCGAGTTCCCCGCCCAGCGGCTCCTGCGTGGCGAATCCATCAGGGAAGTCGAATACTCGCTCGACATGCGGGATGGGTCGCGAAGGCATTTGCTGGTGAGCACGAGCGCGGTCCAGCACGGCTCGAGCCCCATCTCGCTCGGCGTCATCGTTTCGCGCGACATCACGGAGATCCGAAGGCTCGAGGAGGCTCGGGAGGACGTTCTACACGCCATCTCGCACGATCTGCGCCAGCCCATCACCGTCATGATGCCGGCTGCCCAGATGCTTCGACGTAACCTCACGCGGAGCCAAATGGACCGCGAGGTGTCCGTCGTCGACCGCATCATCGGTAGCGCAAAACGCTTGGCCACGCTGATCGACGACCTCGTCGACGCGGCCAGGCTCGATTCGGGTCAGCTGCGGTTGCGCGCCGAGCCTTGCGATTTCCTACCCCTGCTTCGAGACATCGTCTCTCGCGCATGGACAACGCAGGATCAGGCGCGCCTGCGAATCGAGCCGCCGCCAGAGGACGTGCGCCCGGTGCTCCTCGACCCTGCGCGCTTCGAGCGAATCTTCGTCAACCTCGTCGGCAATGCGCTCAAATACTCCCCACCCGAGGAGCTCGTGACGATCGGCATCGAAGCACGCGACGCAGAAATCGTCGCCGCAGTGCGAGACCGAGGCTGCGGCGTGCAGCCCGACGACCTCCCCCATCTCTTCGAGCGTTATTACCGCGCAAGGTCGGGCCAGCGGACCGAGGGGCTCGGGCTCGGGCTCTTCATCGTCCGCCAACTCGTCGAAGCGCACGGCGGCCGCATTTGGGTCGAGAGCGAAGTCGGCAAGGGCAGCACATTCACCATCACCCTGCCCTTCGTACCAGCCCCCGAGGCCGTCGCCCGGCGGGAGCGTTGACGCTGAGGATTGGTCTCTTCTTGGGGCCGCCGCGCCGGGGCGCCGCCCCGGGCCCCGCGGGGGCTGTTCGCCCCTCGACCCGAACCAGCGCAAGCGCTGGACCATTTGGGGAAGAACTGCGCGATGCGCAGTTCTTCCCACGGCCGGTGGCAAGACCAGGGACGGCGTTGCCAATCGCGACGTCAGCGTGGCGGTCTTGGTTTGGCGCGGTCGCTCGCCAGTCTTGACTCGGCCTGTTCGATGAACTGCGCATCGCGCAGTTCATCGACCCCGGGTCCAGCGCTTGCGCTGGTCCGGGTCCAGGGGTGGACAACCCCTGGTGGGGCCTGGGGCAACGCCCCAGCTCAGCGCCTCCCAGGGGCCGCTCTTGCGCGCGCATTGCGGGTCGTATACTTCTCACGAGCAGCCTGCCATGAACGCCACGGACCTCTTCCTACGCGCCCGCGACCACCTGCTCGCAACACGCGACGACCATGATCGCGCGTGCGCTGGCTTTTCCTGGCCCGTGCTCGAGCACTTCAATTGGGCCACCGACTGGTTCGACGTGTACGCCCGCGGCAACACGCGCCGCGCGCTCTGGATCGTCGACGAGTCGGGTGCCGAAACGACCGCCACGTTTGCCGAGCTGTCCGAGCGCTCCACGCGCGTGGCGCGGTTTCTCCACGGGCTCGGCGTCGAACGCGGCGCGCGTATCCTGGTCATGCTCCCCAACGTGCTGCCGCTGTGGGAGGTGCTGCTCGGCGCCGCGAAGATCGGCGCGGTGCTCATCCCGGCCACGACGCAGCTCACCGCCGAGGACGTGGCCGACCGGCTCACGCGCGGCGAGGTGCGCTGCGTGATCGCCGAGTCCGCGGTCGCAGACCGCTTTGGCGCCGCCGGCCCGGACGTGGTGCGCATCGCCGTGGGCGAGCCGATCGAGGGCTGGACGCGCTACGACGACGCATACGCCGCGCCTGCCGCTTTGCCCACGAGTGCCACGCCCACGCGCGCGACCGACCCGCTGCTGCTTTACTTCACCTCGGGCACCACGGCCAAACCGAAGCTCGTGTTGCACACGCACCAGAGTTATCCCGTGGGGCACCTGTCCACGATGTACTGGGTGGGGCTGCGCGAGGGGGACACGCACCTCAACATCAGCTCGCCCGGCTGGGCCAAGCACGCCTGGTCGAGCGTGTTCGCACCGTGGAACGCCGGCGCCACGGTGCTCGTCCACGCCTACAAGCGCTTCGTGCCCACCGCCACGCTCGACCTGCTCGCGCGGTGCAAAGTGGACACGTTATGCGCGCCGCCGACCGTCTGGCGGATGCTCATCCTCGAAAACCTCGCGGCGCACCCGGTTTCATTGCGGGAGGCCGTGAGCGCCGGCGAACCGCTCAATCCCGAGATCATCGATGCGGTACGCCGCGCGTGGAACCTCACGGTGCGCGACGGTTACGGGCAGACGGAGACCACGGCGCAGATTGGCAATACGCCCGGGATGACCGTGGTGCCCGGTACGATGGGCCGGCCGCTGCCCGGTTATACCGTCGCGCTGCTCGACGCCGAGGGCCGCGCCGGCTCCGAGGGCGAAATCGCGCTCGCGCTCGACCCGCGGCCGATGGGGCTCATGGCGGGTTACCTCGACGACGAGGCGCGCACCGCAGAGGTCACCGCGGGCGGATACTACCGTACGGGCGACGAAGCCGTGCGTGACGCGGCGGGGCTTTACACCTTCGTCGGCCGCGGCGACGACGTATTCAAGAGCTCGGATTACCGGATCAGCCCATTCGAGCTCGAGAGCGCGCTCTTGGAGCACCCGGCCGTGGCCGAAGCTGCGGTGGTGCCGAGCCCCGACCCGGTGCGCACGAGCGTGCCCAAGGCGTTCGTGGTGCTGGCGCCCGGCGTGGCGCCCACGCGCGACACCGCGCAGGCAATCTTGCAGTTCGCACGCGAGCGGCTCGCCCCGTACAAGCGCGTGCGGCGGATCGAGTTCACCGAGCTGCCGAAGACCATCTCGGGCAAAATCCGCCGCGTCGAGCTACGCAAGCTCGAGGCAGCGCGCCGCGCGCGGAACGAGCGCGGCGCGCTGGAGTGGACGACCGAGGACTTCGGCGAGGTCCGCGGCTAGGGGCCGCCGCGCCGGGGCGCTGCCCCGGACCCCGCGGGGGCTGTTCGCCCCTCGACCCGAACCAGCGCAAGCGCTGGACTCGTGGTGGAAGAACTGCGCGATGCGCAGTTCTTCCCACGGGCCCGTTGGGCCGCGGCGGCCCGCGACAGGGCCGCG
>NZ_JAGTJK010000108.1:0-16297 GCF_028435265.1 Polyangium jinanense
GGCCTCTCGAGGTGACCGGCGCGCTCGACCCCGCCGACCTCGACCCCGGCGACGCTCGCGAGCAGGCCCGGCGTTCCCGGCGTTCCCAGGCGTTCCCCGGCCGGCAGGAACGCGAGCGACGAGCAGGACCAGGGCGATGCCCTCGGGCCCGAGGTCGACGCCACCTCGACCCCGCGGCGCTCGACCGCGACGAGCTCCCGGGCGATGCCGCCGACGTGGGGCTCGACGTCCAGGACCACGGCGATCACCTCGACCCGCCCGGCGAGAAGAGCGGCGAGGAGGGACGTGCACGCGAGCGGCAACGCCGGCCCGGCCCTCGACCCCGGCGACGTCTCCGCCGTTCACCACGATCCCGGCGCGCTTCGGCCGCCGCGCGAAAGTCGCCTCCCTTGCGCCCGACGAGCCCCCGCACTGTTCGAGGCCCCTCGCGATCCACGGCCCTCGCAATGGTTTGGCCGAGCGTAACCCCGACCCTCGACCCCACCTCGCCGATGATGCCGTCGGGCCTCTCGAGGTGACCGGCGCGCTCGACCCCGCCGACCTCGACCCCGGCGACGCTCGCGAGCAGGCCCGGCGTTCCCGGCGTTCCCAGGCGTTCCCCGGCCGGCAGGAACGCGAGCGACGAGCAGGACCAGGGCGATGCCCTCGGGCCCGAGGTCGACGCCACCTCGACCCCGCGGCGCTCGACCGCGACGAGCTCCCGGGCGATGCCGCCGACGTGGGGCTCGACGTCCAGGACCACGGCGATCACCTCGACCCGCCCGGCGAGAAGAGCGGCGAGGAGGGACGTGCACGCGAGCGGCAACGCCGGCCCGGCCCTCGACCCCGGCGACGTCTCCGCCGTTCACCACGATCCCGGCGCGCTTCGGCCGCCGCGCGAAAGTCGCCTCCCTTGCGCCCGACGAGCCCCCGCACTGTGTTGGCAATCTGCCATCCCCGGGCCACCAAACCCCGCCCCTTGGCACTCCGCCGCACCGATTCCCGAACCTGTAACCCCGCTCTCTGTTCTTCTCACTTCCCGCACCGAGACGGCGCCCCGGCGGAGACGTTCCCACGTTCCCGCCCCTAAAGGGGCGGGGAACGGGGAACGCTCGCCTAGCGCCGATGGGAGCACCGACGGGAAGGCATGGGAATGCCCTGGGAACGTGCTGGGAACGCTTGGGAACGCTACGCGAGCAGCTACCGCGCGCCCGTGGGAATGTTTGGGAATGTACACTCGACCTTGACGCCCGTCCCCTGGGAACGTGCTGGGAACGCTTGGGAATGCCTGGGAACGCCGGAGGGAGCGCCAGGGAACGCGCTCGGCCGATCTAGACCCCGGCACCCGCGCGCCGGTAGCCTCCGCGCTCGACCATGAGCACCGACCCCGACCACAACGACGACGCGCCCGCGGATGACGCGGTAGCCCAACTGTTACGCAGTTCGCTGACGCCCGAGGAGTGGGAACGCGTGCGCGCCGCTCATGAAAGATCGGGTCAGATAATTCGCGCACTCATGCAATGGGGATGGCATGAATCTGTGCGCCCACTTGTCGCCGAAAACGTCACGGATGACGAATTGAGTCAGGCACACGATCTGGTTAGTGATATCGTGAATGCATTGCGCACTGGTCGACGTCTTGACCTTGCCAGAATACCGCTCGCGCTCAACGTGATGAGGGACGTCCCAAACCCCCGCGAGAAGGAGGCCGTTAAGCTGCGCTTTCTCTCGATGTTCTGTGAATGCGCATTGACATGGCTGCACTTCGCGAAGCACGACCCAGAAAGGGTGCACCAGTTTGCTCCCACTTCGGTCCTGACCGATTACGATCCTGCTTTTGCCAAGCTCGACAATACATTATTTGATCAGTGCGTCAAAGAGATTACATGGGGTAAGCGTGGTCCGGGTGCGAATGGTTGGATCCGTGCTGCTGCCCGGGTAGCGGCCAGCGTCGGTGCTTTCGGGTATGCCGAAAAGTACCAGGACGAAAACGAGCGCTTCGAAGCGTTCAACAATCACTTCGGCAAGCTGTGGAGCAAGGCCGACAGGGAACGGTTCCCCGACCCCGACCCGCGGCGGTTTCCAAAGCCCAAGCCATCAGTGCGCAAAAAATAAGCTTACTCGCGGAGTAAGACTTACTGGCGGAGTAAGTCTTACTCACGAGGTAAGCATATGTTTTCATTGAACTACTTTGAAAGTAAGCTTTGACGGCTTCTTTCGCGGGGATTACTTCTTAACCCCGCCAATGACGCAGTTACTCACGAAGACCCAGCTTGCCCACGTGCTCGCCGGCATCGCAGGAACGGAGCACAAGACCGCGCTACGGTATCTCGACGGCGAGGCCGTACGGCAGACCGTCCGCGAACGGCTGGATCTCGCCCGGCGTCAATGGGACGACATGGTAGCGACCTACCAGGCGAGCCAAGCGGCGCGCGCCCAACCGGGAGGCCCCGAGCATGCCGCCCGTTGACCCCGTGCCCGACGTCGCGGAAGCCCTGCGCCCGCTCGCGTCCCTGCTCGTCACGATCGTGCGTGAGGAAGCGGCGAAGCAGGCCAAAGGCGACGAGGGACCGCGGTACTACGACAAGAAAACGTTCCCCTGGGGTGAACGCGCCTTTGAGCGGCTCACGGTGCAAGGGAAGCTCCGGAGCTTCAAGGCGCCCGACGGGAAGACGATCCTCGTCCTACGGGAAGAGGCTCACGCGTTCATCGAAGCGCAGGAGGGCGCGCGGCCCCGAGCTCCCCGCCCGCCTCCCCAGGCGCGCGCGCTCGCGCCCGAGGAGATCACGACCGACATGATCGGCGATGCCATGATGCGCGGCGAAGGCGTACGGCAACGCGGCCAAGGAACACGGAGGCGCAATGGGCCCGCTACTCGACGCAGCCCTTAGTTACGCCAAGGCGTGGAAGTGGCCTGTCTTCCCGCTGCACGGCGTACACGGCGAGGGGGACGCTATCGCCTGCACGTGCGATGCCGGGCCGACGTGCGACCGCAAGGGCCGACACCCGAGGTTTCCCGAGGCGATCCAGCGCGCCACGTGCGACGAGGCGACGATCCGTCAATGGTGGGCGGAGTGCCCGGACGCGAACATCGGCCTTCCTACCGGCGCGACGTCCGGGATCGTGGCCCTCGAGATCAACCCCGCGGAAGACGGCGCCGCCACGATATATGATGCACTCGAGGCAGGGCACGAGCTGCCCGGCGTTCCGTGGCTTGATACGAGCAGCGGAGCCCTGCACCTATTCCAGGCGCCCGAAGATCCAATCAAGGGCCGGCTCCCGGTGGATCGTGGCCTGTACCTCCGCGGCGACGGGTCGTTTGTCGTGCTTGAACCGTCCACAAGCGAGGACGGCTCCCCGTACAGGTTCCGGGACGGTGCGGGCCCTGGCATGGTTGCCCCCGTGCCCTTGCCGCCGTGGATCCTGGACAAGGTAGCAGGGCGGCAGCCGAGCGACGCGAAGCCCCCTGCCGAGCCCGACGGGTATATATTCGCCGTCCGATCGGCCGCTGACATATTCGAGGCGCCGATATCGGATGCTGACTGGCTCGTTCGTGGATTGCAGCTATGCCGCGGCGCTAGGCCGGCAATCGTTGTCGCATTCAGCGGAACAGGTAAAACCCTCATCCTACAGGCTCTCGTTCTGGCATGCGTCACGGGACGGGCGATATGGGGCTCCGAGCTGCTTTTGCCAAACGGAAGACTCCGCGTGCTCCACCTGGACGTAGATCAAGGCGAGCGGGCATCGTTCAAGCGATATCGAAAACTCGCCCGCGGCATGGGCATTGATTGGAGAGCGGAGGTCCAGGGCCAGCTATGCTATCGCGCGTTTCCTCCCATGTCACTCACGGACGAAGACGCGGAGCAACGATTGCTTGCCAATGTGCGAGGTTACGACCTGGTAATCATCGACGCGTTTCTCGGGATGATCCCAGGGGAAGACGATAACAAGGCCACCGTAGGCCGGTTTCTCCACCTAATGCGACGCGTAGCAGCCGGTGCCAATGTTGGATTCGTCATCATTCACCACACTGGCAAGGGCGGGGGAGACGGAAGCAATGCCGCCATCGATCCTAAGCGAGCGCTGCGCGGCTCTTCAACTATCCGAGACAACGCGGGCGCCGTTTTTCTGATCTCCGGCGAAAAGGGCGAGCCCAAGCGCATCGAGCTCACCAAAGACGCGGAAGACTCAGACGGTGAGCCATTCGAGCCGATTTACGTCGAGTTTCGCGACATCCCGATAGGCGACAACCCGCGGGCGGCGCTCGACATCGTCGCGGTGACAGAGGACGAAGCCAAGGAACGGGCCGAGGAGGAGAAAAAGAAACAGTGGGCACCCACAATGAAAAAGGCTCTCCTCGCGACGCAACGCTGTCCAGGTATCAGCAAAACGAAGCTATTCGATGACGTCAAAGGCAACCGCGACGTATTCAACGACGTCGTGGCATGGCTGCTGAGAAAGGGATTCGTCGAAAACAAGGGTAGCGACACGCGGCACAAGTACGAGCTCGGCGAGGTCGGCCAAGCGTGGCTTGACAAGCCCTTCGCAGGTTCGCGCCGCCCGTCCGGCGACGTCCGGACCGGCGAGACGGAGCCCGACCCCGAGCCCGAGTAGCAGGCGAGCGGCCCGCGCGCGGTCCCAGGATGCCCGTGGACGCGCCCGCGACGCGCGGACGGGCGGACGAAGCTCCCAGGCTCGCGAGCCCCACGACGGGCGAGCCACGCGGCGAGGAAGGCCCTACGGGTCCGGCCCCCTCGACGCGCACCTTGACGCCGGCCCCCGCTTGTGCTCGCCTGTACGGGCAGTAACAAAAAAGCGGGGCCCGCCCGGTGCTGAACACGCCGAACGGACCCCTGAGCCAAACCCCGACAACAGCGAGGTTTGACCTATGGGCCTTTTAGCGCCTTTTTGGTCGAGATCCAGCGTTTTTCCATCCAACCCGTACAACGCGGAGGGCCGGTAATATGGGCCGTCCGCGAACGGGATCGGTGCGCAAAGAGGGCGATCATTTCGTCGCTCGCATCCTTCTGGACGGCCGCTACGTCCGGCTCCACCTCCCCGCCGAGATTCAGGGAACCCCCGTATCCGAAGCTCGCGCGAAGGACATGGCCGCCCACTTGGCCAGCAACCCCGACGAAGCGCGCCGCATACTCGACGCGCAACGGAACACGCGCCGCAGCGGCTCGCCCGTCGCGAAGGGCGAGACATTCGACGAGTACCTAAACCGCTGGCTCGACGAACGCGAGCGCGCCGGTTATGCGTCAATCAGCCGTGATCGCGGCTCGATCCGTGCGCACATCTCGCCGATGATCGGGAGCAAGCCCATTGCAGGGATCACGCGCCGAGACCTCGAGGCGGCGGTAAAGTCCCTTGATGATTCGGTGAACGCCGAGCGGATCGCCTGGAAAACCGCGAAGCGGGTATGGGACACCGTGCGAAAGCTCTTCAAGGATGCCTGCCGCTCCAAAAACCCGGCCTTGCGCGTGCGTGACGATAACCCCGCGTCCGAGGTGGAGCCCCCCGATCGGGGCGTCGAAAAGGCGAAGGTCTACCTCTACCCCGACGAGTTCCTACGCCTCGTCCAATGCGAGGCGATCCCGCTTGCATGGCGCCGTCTGTTCGCCGTCGCCGTGTACCTCTTCCCGCGCTTCTCAGAGCTCGATCGGCTGAAATGGGAGGACATCGACCTAGAGCGGCGGATCATCAACATCTGTCGAGCGTGGGACGATTACCGCAAGGTCGAGAAGGAGCCCAAGGGCGGCAAGTCTCGGCGCTTCTACTTCGAGCCGGCCCTCGTGCCTTTGCTCCGCGTCATGCACGCCGAGCAGGGCGGGACGGGGTACATCTTCCTCGGCACGCTCGACAAGCCCGCGGCGAGCTTTCGCGAGTGCCTACAGGCAGCGGGGATCAACCGGCCGGATCTCTACCTCGCCGATGCCACGCACAAGCGGATCACGTTTCACGACCTCCGCGCGACGGGGATCACGTGGATGGCGCTTCGGAAGGACGGGCCCATGGTGATCCAGCAGCGCGCCGGCCATGCCGATTTTGACACCACGCAGGGCTACATCCGCGAGGCGGAATCGATCCGGGGCAACGTGGAAGAGCCCTTCCCGCCGCTTCCGGAGTGCCTATTCGCGCCCGTCCGGCCGAGCTCCCCCGGCGGAAGCTCCCGCGGCGGACGCGCCCCCCGCGGACGCTCGCGCGCCCGGAATCTGTCAGAGTTTCCGTCGGAACGTGGCCAAGTGTCCGGAATCGCTCGACCCGTAGGGCACTCCCGCCTCCGCTCCCGCGTCCGCGTCCGCCCCCGCACCCGCACCGCCGCCGAAATCCGCGCGGGCCGAGGCGGCCGAGCGTGTCCTTTTCCTGGCGACCCACCTGCGCACGACGGAGCTCCGCGAGGCTTGTCCCGAGACGCTCGCCGAGGCGCCGCGCGTGCGTTGCTTGCTGTCGCTGCGGTACGCCGACAACGCGCCCTCGAAACAACTCGCGCTCGACCTCTACGAGGAGACGGGCTCGCTCGCGGGGCTCTTGCCCGAGGAGGAGACCGAGGACGGGCGCGGGCAGAAGGTGCGGCTCCGGCCCGCGCGGCCCGTGGGGCAGAACCGCGACCACCTCGTCTGGATCCTCACGGCGATGCGCGGGTACGCGCGCTTCTTCGCGACCCTCGAGGCCCGCACGGGCAAACGCGTGACGATGCGGGATCGACCGCTCGATTTTCGATTTTTTTACACCGAGAAGGGCGGCGCCCCGAGCGCGTTCGCGGTGAACCAGAACATCGGCTACAACCTGTTCGGCGCTGTGAACGTCTCCGAGGAGGCCGTGCGGGATACGTTGTTCCACGAGATCTTCCACCTGAACGACGCGTGGCACGAGCAGTGGTCGACCCGCACGCTCGGCGCGCTGCACGAGGGGATCGTCACGCGCTGCAAGGACAATCGGCGATGCCTGTTGCCCTACGCGCCGACGGACACGACGATGAACGGCAGGCTCTACGCGTTCCTGCCCCGCGGCGGCGTGCGCGAGTACGCGGCCGAGCTCGCGCTCCGGTTCTTCCGCGAGCAACGCCTTGCGCTGGACGACAAACCCCTGCCCTCCCGGCCCTTCAAGTGCGGACCGCCGGAGAACGCCGAGGCGATGCGGCTGCTCGCGGACGAATTCTTCGGCGGCGCGGACTTCACGCCGGCGTGTGACGCCGCGCCCTAGGTTCTGCGACGGTCGAAGGCGTCGATCGCCCCCAGCCATTGCATGACCGCGCGCACCTTGGGCACGCGTTGCTTCGAGCGGTGCACGACCATCCAGAAATCGCGTGACGGAATCGGGCCGAGGTCGAGCGCGCCGACGGAGCGCGGGGAGACCTCCACGACGCCTTCGAGCCGCGCGGCGAGGCCACGCGGCAAGACGGCGACGCCGAGCCCAGCTTCCACCACCACCCCGAGCGATTCGACGTCCTCGACGAGCAAGCGCGGCGGACGCGCGAATGCACGCGCGGCGTGACGTTGCTCGGGGATGTGTGCGAGGGAGCCCGTGAGCCCGAGCCAGGGGATGTCGGTATGCAGCGCAAGGAGCGCGGATGCAAACAAGCCGTACGTCTCCGTGTGCAGCCTGCGCGCGAAAAGCTCCCCGCGCGCAGGCCGCGCGAGCCGCAGCGCCACGTCCGCTTCGCCGGCGGCAAGGCTATTGACTCGATTGTCCGCGAGAATGCGGAGGCGCAGGTTCGGATAGGCCTGGTAAAACGAGGGCAGCTCCCTGGCGAGCACCCAGCGCAAGAGCTCACCAACCGTCGTCAAGGTGACCTCCCCGGAAAGCTTCGGCGTCTCTTCGAGGGCCGACTGCGCGACCAGCGCGGCGTCCACCATCGGCTGGACGGCCGCGAGCAGGGCGTCGCCGCGCTCGGTCAGGCGCACGGGAGACTCGCGTACGAGCAGCGGCGCGCCGGCGTGCTCCTCCAGCTTGCCGAGTTGCCTGCTGATCGTCGACTGACTCACGCCGAGGGCCCTCGCGGCCGCGGTCAAATTGCCGAGCCGCGCGACCGTCTCGAAGGTGCGGAGCAGATCCCAGTCCACGCTTGCCTCCATGCAAAAACGGATGCCTGGAATCCATCCATGCGGTCTTTCATCCGTTCTTGCAACACCTACCCTGGTGGACATGAAGATTCATCACCTGCGTAGCGCCACGCTTCTCCTCACGCTGGGCGAGCATCGACTGCTCGTCGACCCCATGCTCGGGGACGCCGGCTCCATGCCCGGCTTCAAGTTTTTCGGAGGCGGACGCCGCCCGAATCCGCTGGTTCCGCTGCCGCCCGAAACCAAGGCGTGCCTCGACCAGGCGACAGGCGTGATCCTCACGCACGTGCACCCGGATCACCTGGATACGGCGGGCAAGGAATGGATCCGCGCGCGCGGGCTCCCCGTGTGGGCAAGCCGCAAGGACGTCCCGAGCTTGAAACGAAAAGGCCTCGACGCGCGAGAATTGCGAGACGGCGCGCTCGGAATGGCCGTGGAGGTCATCCCCGCGAAACACGGCCGCGGTTTGTCGGGGTGGCTCATGGGGCCCGTCTCCGGATACCACCTCGCGCATCCGGGGGAGCCGAGCGTCTACATGACCAGCGACGCCGTGCTCACCGAGGACCTCCTCGCCGCCCTGGATCGGCTACGGCCGGACGTCGTCATCGCCCCGGCGGGCTCCGCGAACTTCGGCCTGGGCGACATCCTCTTCTCGGTCGACGAGCTCGTCACGCTCGCGCGGCGCGCGCCCAAAGACGTGGTCTTGAACCACCTGGAGGCGCTCGATCATTGCCCGACGACGCGGGCCGCGCTCGGCAAACGCATGGCGGCCGAAGGCCTCGCCGCGCGGGTGCACATCCCCAGCGACGGCGAGGCGCTGCATTTCGAGAAGCGCGCGTGACGCGCGGCTCAGTCGTCCTTCTCGGCGAAGATCACCATGCGGTTCTGCGCGAGGCCGATCGGGTCGCCGTCCCAGGTGCCGAAGGCCTCGGTCACGTGGAGGCCGACGGAGGCGAGCAGCGCGCGGATCTCGGTGAAATGGTAGAGGCGCACGGAGAAGCGAGCCTCGCGCGTGCGGCCGTCTCGCACGAGGATGCGGTAATCGACGAGGCGGCCCGTGACCGGGTCGAAGACGTGCCGGTCGATCATGAGATCCGGGCCCTTCTGCAGGATGGTGACGGGCAAGAGGGCGCGCACCATCCAGTCGCGGTTGCGCACGTCGAGGCAGAGCTTGCCCCCGGGCCGGAGCGCGCGCGTGATGCGGCGCAGGACGTCGAGGTTCTCGTCGTCGCGGTGCAGGCCGAAGACGTCGAAGAGGCAGAGGACACGGTCGAACGACGCCTCCTCGTCGAGCGTGCGGAGATCGGCGACGCGGTAGTCGATCGGGAGGCGGGACGCCTCGGCTTCCCTGCGGGCGAGCTCGACGAAGCCCTCGGTGCGGTCGATGCCGACGACGTCGAAGCCGCGCCGCGCGAGCTCGAAGGCGTGCCGTCCGTGGCCGCAGCCGAGGTCGAGCACGCGCATGCCGGGCGTCATGCCGAGGTGCGAGACGAGGACGTCGACCTGATGCTCCGTGCGTTCGGCGCGCAGGGTGTCCTCGTAGAAGTGGAGGTAATCGTCGACGTCGAAGACGGCGTCCCAGTCGAAGACGTAAAACCTCTCGTCATCCAGGTTCTGGCTCATGGTCGGTCCGGGCCGCATGCTAGAGCGCCGAACAGTTCGGCGCTCTGCGAGATCGCGAAGCGAGCTCGCCTCGGGGGGTGAATCGGCCGGGCTTTGCCCGGACGAGAGGGGGACGCGAGGCGTCTCCCTCGGGACGAAAGAAGGCTAGAACATCGAGCGGTTGTCAAACCGATCGATGTTCTAGCCGAGCTGAGCGGACGAGGGAACGCGCGAAGGGCTCGCCTCTCTCGACGGGGCGTGGTTAGGTGGGCGCGATGAGCGACGAGGTGAACCCTTACACGCCGCCCGAGGCCAAGCCGGGGGAAGCGCGCGCGAAAAAGAAGAAGAAAAAAGAGCCCGCGCCCGCGCCCGCGCCCGCGCCCGCGACCACCTCGATCGCCGAGGCCCTCGAGCGGCTGAACGAGCACATCGATGACAGGTCGAAGGTCGAGCGAGATCGCAAAGAGGTGGGCAGCAGGCTGCGGATCGCCACGATGGTGCTCGTCTTCTTCGGCGGGACGGCGGTCCTCGGCATGCTCGCCGGCATCCTGCGAGGCGCGCCGATGCGCGGAGAGGGGTTCGTCCTTTCGCTCGCCTTCACGTCGATCTTCGCCGTCCTCGGCGGGGCTCTGCTCGCCGTGGACCTCTCGATCGCGCCGCGGAGCAGGGTCGTCGGGGCCGACGTGATGCTGAAGAGCTTCCTCCGCGCGATGGCGGTGGGTCGCGAAGGGTACGCCTGGTCGTGCCTCTCCCCCACGGCGCGCAGCCAGACCGTGCGTCAACCGTCCCTCGGCGAGTTTCCCGTGGGCCCCGGCGACTTCTCGCTCGCCACGCCGACGGGCGTGAAGGACTACGCCTCGACGTTCCTTCGCGTCGGGCACGGCTACATCCGCAACACGAAGGTGAAGCGCGCGTCGATCGTGCGCGAGGACGGCGACGTGGCCGTCGTCGAGATCCACGCGGCCCTCCAGGCCTGGTCGCAGTGGGCGAACGTGATCGCCGCGCTCGGGGTCGTCGTGATCCGCCCCTGGGGCGCGCTCCTGTTCCCGGTGCTCTACCTCGCCCTGCAAAAGCGGCACGAGATCACGTTCCGGAAGACGCTGCTGCGCGGCAAGAATGGGCTCTGGTACGTCTACGCTGGCGATCTCTTCGAGAACCAAGCGTCGAGCTGAAAGCCGAAAAAAGGATGCGCCGCTCCCGCCCCGGCGCGCTGGGCGGGAGCGGCGCCCCAGCACGTCTTACTTGTTGAGCTTCTGGCGAACCTCGCCCTTCAGCTCCTCGAATTTGCCTTCGGCCTGCTTTCGTTCGTCGCCCGAAAGCGCGCCCGCGGCGCCCTTCACGCGGCCGCCGGCCTTCTCGAACGTCCCCTCGACCTGCTGGCCCGCCTTCTCGACGTCCTGCCGGCCCTGTCCGTGGCCCTGATCCGAGATGCCTTCACGACGAAGCCGCTCGTCGTCGGTCAGGTTGCCGAGGGCTTCCTTGGCCTTGCCGCCAAGCTCTTCGGCGGCGCCTTTGATCCGGTTTCCGATTCCCATGGTTTCCCCTCTCGGGTCCGTCTGGACCCTTCTTGTTGATAGGGGTTCCCCTGGGCAATCGACGTGCCGGAGCGCTTGGCGCCGAACCTATACATACGAACGAGCTCGACCGCGATGGTTTCCCCGGAGCCGGCCGAATGGAGTCATCATGAGCCGAATGCACCCCGATCCGCCGGCCGAATCTCCATACGCCGAGCTGCCCGAGGATCTCCGCGAGACGATCGTGCGCTCGTTCGTGGACCGGTTGGCCGGCGCGGCGGGCGCGCAGGACAACCTGATGTTCGGGTTCCGCGATCCCGCGCCGAAGACGGCGTGGGACGCGCTCGATCGCCTCGGGCCGATGGCCGTGAACATGCTCGTGCGGCTGTTCCATCGCATCGAGGGCATCGATCGCACGCTCGGGACCTGGCGCGAGATCCAGTGGATCCGCAATCAATGGTGGGGCGGAAGCGCCGGGTTCAAGGTCGTCTACCGGAATCCGGCCGCGATGCGGAGGCGGCTCGACGATCTGCTCATGGGGGAGCGCGGCAAACGCGTGGCGCGGGATGCGTACGTGGGCGGGCTCGAGCATCAGCTCCGCCCCGCGATCAAGCTCCTGCCGCGCGCCTTGTTCATGGGCCCGCGCGCCGAGCTGCCCGACGCGGATACCTGGCGCGAGGTCGACGTGCCCTTGCAAGAAGGCACGCATTTCTGCGTCGGAAAGAGCGAGCAGCCGGAGCGGCGTCATCCGTCGCTCGACGACATCCACCTCGATTGGTCGTCGCCGGTGGAAAGGATCGACGAACGCACGGGCCGTTGCGATTACCTCGAGCCCTGGGAGGGCAGCGTGATGCACTGGCTCGAAGCGAAGCTCGGCCGCGGCGCGCCGGTGTTCACGTTCGAAGTGGCCCGCGAGGTGATCGCCCGGGGGAACGAGCTTTCCCGTGCGTCGTCCGCCGCCGCGGAGGTAGCGCGCTTTCGAGCGATCGCCGCGAGCTTTCTGCGCGACGAGATGGCGCTCGCCGTGCGCGGGCGGGTCGGGTACGAAGCGTCGAAGGCGCGGCTCGACGAGATCGAGCGGGCGGTTCGGGCGCTCGAACCGCGCTGAGAGGGTGTTCCACAGACGTCGTCGGCCCCAGAACCTCACCCCCCGACCCCCTCTCCGCGCGGCGGAGAGGGGGCGAAAGGCGCTGGATCGAGCCGGAAACTCCCTCCCTCTCCACGGTGTGGAGAGGGAGGGTTGGGGTGGGTGAGGTCCGGATGCCTGCGGAACACCCTCTGAGCCTCAATCCGAGGCGCGCCCGCGCAGCGCGCCCACGCCGAGCAGGATCGGGACCAGCGTGAGGAAGATCCCGCCGAGCGCGCCGGGGCGGCTCGCTTCTTTGAGGCCGATGATGAGGGTCCGGGCGATCTCCGCGTCGGGGACGCGCTGCGGATCTTCGAGGTACGAGCACACGGCGGCGACGTTCGTCCAGGTCGCGTGTGCCGTGACGGTCAGGAGGGTGAGCCACATCGCGCCTGTGAAGGCCAGGCGTCGGGGCTCGGGTCGGCGCGCGAACCAGGCGGCGGCGCCGACGGCGATGAGCCCGAAGAGGAGCGTGGACCACATCCCCCAGCCGCCCTCGGCGAAAAACTGCCACAAATCGAAGCCTTTCATGACGCTCGTTCTCCTTGGCTCGGCGCGGACCCGAAAGGCGCCGTCCCCATGACACGAAGAACACCGGGCGGCGGCGAACGTGACAGCATTTTTTTTCTGTCACGCCTGGGCTAGTTCCGTGTTCGAGGGGGACGACATGGACCGGGCCGAGGAAGCAGAGCTCGTCGCACGCCTCCGCAAGGGCGACAAGGCGGCGCTGCGGGTGGTGTACGCGTCGTTCTCGGACCGGATCTTCGGCTTCCTCCTGCGGCTCGCGCGGAGGCGCGACGTGGCCGAGGATCTGCACCAGGAGACCTGGGTGTCCGTGGCCCGCCACGCCGAACGGCTCGCGGACGGGACGGATCTCGCGGCGTGGCTGTTCACGATCGCCCGGAACAAGTTCCGGTCGTGGCGGCGCTGGGCCGCGCTGGATTTCACGCGGCTTTCGTTCGATGCGGAGGGCGCCGAGCCGGAGGGGCCATCGGCGCGTCCGGACGCGGGGGACGAGATCGTCGCGCTGGAGAAGGCGCTCGAAGCGTTGCCCATGGCCCACCGCGAGGTGCTCTTGCTCGTGGGGGTCGAGGGGCTCGAACCGAAGCAGGCCGCGGAGGTGCTCGGGATCCAGCCCGAGGCCTTCCGGCAAAGGCTGTCGCGGGCGCGCGCGGCGCTCGCCGAAAAGCTCGATGGACCGGCGCGGAAAGACGCCGCCGTGATAGGATGAGGTGAAACGATGAACGGCCGTGACGACGATCCGCTCCTCGAAAAACTCCGCGGTTTGCCCGCGCCGTCGCTCGCGCCCGCGCGTCGGGCGAAGACGCTCGATGCGGCGGAGGCGGCGCTCGGAGGAAAACGGCGCGCAGGCTTTCGGTGGCCTGAGTTCGCGGTCGCGTCGGTGCTGGCGCTGGCGGGCGCGCTTTATACCGTCGAATCGTTTGCCCGGATCGGGCACATTTATGGGCGGCCCGCGGTCGCGGCCGCGGACGGAACCCAGTAATCAGCCTTCCGAGAGGAGCTTCTGCACGAGCGCGCGTCCCTCGGGGGTCCGGTCGCGCTCGGCATTCGCGCCGTTCATCGGCGTCCAGCTCATGTCGACTTCGAGGCGATAAGAGCCTTCGAATGCGTGCGGGGGCGAGCCGCCCCATTCTGCGGGCGAGAGCATCGAGAAATAAAGGTCGTCCTCGCTGCGCCGATAAAGGTGGTAGACGCGGCCGGGGATCTTGCGGAAGTTGCAACGCGCGCGGTGCAGGCGCGCCGAGATGCGCGCTTCGTCGAGCAGGCGGCGCGCCTCTTCCTGGAGCGCGCGCATCTGGTCGCGGATGACCTCGAGCTTGCCCCCGACGACCATGCCGAGCGCCTGATCGGCTTTTTCGATCTCCTGGGCCATGTCGACCAGGTCGATGCGCGCAGCGAGCCGGCTCGTGGGGTAAGGGACGGCGCGGGTCGTGGCGAGCTCGGCCGAGGGGGTGGCTTTCGGGTCGTCTTCGAGGGCCATGGTGCGGGTTCGGAGGCTCGTCTGCCTCTTCGAGGTGGTACCCTCGGCGTGGGCGCGATGCAACCTGCACGCCCGCGGACGCGCACCGGGCGTGGGAAGGGGCGGCAATGCGGCCGTCAGTCGTCGTCCTCGGTCGCCGCGAGCGGCGCGATCAGGATCCGCGTGACGATCGAGAGCTCGCCTTTCCCCCAATCGGTCATCGAAGAAAGCTTGACCCTTTGCGATGGCGTGGACCATCGCGCGTCGAGCAGGTAGCGCGAGGCAACCGCGTTCGTGTCGTTTTTGTGCACGCGTCCGCCCTTGCGAACGCGGATAGGCGCGCCGAAGAGGAGCGTCAGATCGTTCATCGTCGCGTGCGCCTTGGCGGCGACTTCGCGCGTCGCTTGCTCGTGATCGTCCGGTGACGCTCCGCCCAGCGTGTTCTTGTCGACGGCGCGGTACTCCTCGAAGGACAGGCGCGAGAGACAGCCGTACGTGATGTCGAAGTTCCAATCGCCTCGAAGCCCGTTGACCATCGCATGGAAGTGCCAGTCCCCGTCGCTATCGGTCTCGGTGCTCGTCGGATCGTGCTCCAAGACGCGGACGATCTCTTCGCGCGTCATGCCGAGCCGGATCTCACCGCTCTGGAGCTTCTGAAACAAGTCGATCCCTGATGGGGTCAGCCGGCGCCATCCGAGCGTGATCGGGATCTTGATCGCGGCTGTGGTGGGCGGCGTCGGCGTCGGCGACGTCGTCGACGTCGACGTCGGCGTCGGCGTCGGCGTGATTGGGACTTCGGGCGCGGCTGCGGTGGATGGTGGCGGCGACGAAGGTGCCGGTGGGGATGCGCAGCCGAAGCCGAGCACCCACGCGATGAGCAAGTATTGGCGGCGCATCAAGCGATATCCTGGAGGTACTCTGCCCTCACTCCTCCCGGTCGTATAGGTCAAGCCCATGGCGCTCGCCGCCCCCGCCGCTCCGCACCCCGCCCCTGCGGGACCGCCACCGCACCCGGCTCGGGTCGAAATCCCGCTGATTCGCCCCTATCCCGGTGTGGCACGCGATGCGGCGGACCGTGCCCGCTTCATGGCGGCGAGACGGTTGAAGCTGCCGAAGGTGCGTTTGAGCTTGCGCACTGCGATCCGGATGGCCTTGGCCTCCTCCGCGGTGAGCTCGAGCGCGTCACGCACGGCAAAGACGCCGAGGCCGAATGGCTCGACGTGGTCGCCCGCCTGCGAAAATACGTCGAATACCGCGCCATGAACGGCGACGCGGAGACGCGCCTCGAATGCAAGGCGCTCATCGCCCCCCTGCAAGACGCGCTCGACCGCGCGAACGCCGCCGCCGCGAGCCGCGCGACGCGACAGCGGAAAAAGAGCGCGGAACAACAAGCCGGCGTGAGCAGGGCCGGCGCGGTCGGCTCCAGGCGACGAAGCGCTGGCTCCCGCCGCGCCCGCGCCTATGCTTGAGGCACAACCCAACGCCGGAGCGCCCCATGCCCCGCTTTCTCGCCGTCTACACCATGAAGCCGGAAGACATCGCCGCCTTCCGCGCGCGCCCCAAGTCCGAGCAGGAGGCGATCGATAAGGTCGGCCTGAAGGCGTGGGAGGAGTGGCGTAAGCGCAACGCCGCCGCGATCGTCGCGACCGACGTCATGGTCGGCAAGACCAAGCGCGTCACCAAGTCCGGCATCGCCGATGCGCAGAACCAGATCGCTGGCTTTGTCATCGTCGAAGCCGCCGACATCGCCGCCGCCGCCGGCCTCTTCCAGGACCACCCGCACATCACCGTCTTCCCCGGCGACGGGATCGATGTCATGCCCGTCGTCACGGGGCCGCCGGAGGACTAGCCGCCATGAAGAGCGGGACGGGGTGCCCTAGTTTGAACTCGCCGCCTGCCCTAACTAACAATCCCCCGGCAAAGCCGGGGGGTTTCGATGTGTGAGCCGCTAAAAGCGGCTGATTTACGGGCCGCTCGCGAGCGGCCTTCGGAGCCACCTTAAGGTGGCGCTCGATCCTACAGGAGGCGG
>NZ_JAGTJK010000109.1:0-15600 GCF_028435265.1 Polyangium jinanense
CAACATCTCACTCGGTAAATGTCGTCAGAGGGGGGGAATGTACCGATCGGAGATGGGACCAATGCTCAGAACCAGGGCAAGCCCTGGACCATTTGGGAAAGAACTGCGCGATGCGCAGTTCTTCCCAAGGCCGGTGGCAAGACCATGAAGGTGCGTTGCACGCTGGCGGCGGGCACGTTGCCTGTTGAATCGTCAGCGCCGCGATCTTGGTGGGCAGGGTCGTCGTGGGTCTTGACCTGGCCTGTTCGATGAACTGCGCATCGCGCAGTTCATCGACCCCGGGTCCAGCGCTTGCGCAGGCCCCGGGTCCAGGGGCGGATAGCCCCGGTGGGGTCTGGGGCAAAGCCCCAGCGCAGCGCCTCCCAAGATGAGACCAATGCTCAGCCCTCGACCTGGATGGGAGACGGTCGACCCCGAAATGGATGTACACTGCCTCAATGAACCAGCGTCGCCCTCGATTTGCGGCCCTCATGGCTCTCCTCCTATTCACGCCTGCCTGCAGCGGATGGCTGCGGGCCGAAGGTGGCTTCACCACATCAACGACGCTCGCGCGGGGCCGGCAAGGCGGGTCCGTGGGGCTCGAAGCCGCCATCGGCGGCGAACATGACCGCGTGGCCCTCGACGTCGCGCTCCGCGCCAAGGTGACGGAGGGGGCAGGGGACGCGTCGCTCTTCATCGGCGGACTCCGCCTCCTGCGTCCCGATCCCGGCGGCTTATATCTCCTCGGCGGCGTGAACGTCTTGCAGCTCGGCAGCGCGGATGGGGATGTCTCGTTCGGCATGTTCTCGCCCGTCGCGGAGGTCGGGCTGGCCATCGATTTCAGGAACCGAAAAACGTCGAATCGCCTCCGTCTGGAGTCGCCGGAGATGCTCACCCTCGGGACGCGGATCGAATACGATCTGCGCTTCACATCGCAGCCGAACGAGGGGTTCTGGACGGTGAACCTCGGCTATGCGCTCGGCGTGGCGCCCCGATGAGGCTCGCGCGTCGCGCCGTCACGGCGTGCGACGTCGTTTCAACGTCTGGCGGTTGTCCGCGGTGCCGATGGCGAGGAAGTCGTCACAACCCTCGGTGTATGCGGTGTACGACGCCAACGACATCGCCGGCTGATGCGAGCTCGCGCAGACGGAATACGTGGTCATGAGCGTGGAACCATCCGTCACGTAGGTCCCCTGTCCCCAGATTTGCAGGTCCGCGCCGTCGAGGGCGGGGATGTCGAAGTCTTTCAGGTTCGACGTCGCGTGGCCCGCGGCGTCGAACACGAGAACACGCAGCGTCTTCGAAGGGGCCTCGGCATAAGAGACCTCCACTTTCACGAGCTCGTACTGGCCCGGCAGGATCACGCCGCCCGTATACATGGCATTGCCGCCGAACAGGACGAAGGGGACCGCGTCGGCCTCGGTTCCGAGGGGCAGCGCGCCGCACTCGGGGTTGGCGATCGTATAAATCGTCGCTTCGAGCGGCTCCGCGCAATTGCCTCCCCCGCCACCCGCGCCACCCGTACCTCCGACGCCGCCCGTGCCTCCCATGCCACCGGGACCGCTGGGCGCGCCGCCGGTCCCCGCCGGCTCGCCGCCGGCTCCCGCCCCGCCCGTGTTGTCATACGTGCGGGTCTCCGCCTCGCACCCGGCTGCCAAAAACCCCGCGACCGCGCCTGCCATCAGCGCCGCTGTCCAGAATGTCCCTCGAAGCGACATGAAGCCCTCCTTGAAGCGCGGAGCCGCGCACGTGCGCACACCCGCAACCCTCCCTCCTGCTACTAGCACTCCACGTGGTCCGCTTGGGGGCCTGCCCAAACAGCCGGCGGGCCGACCCGCCTTCCCTTGGGGGCCTCCCCAAAGGCGCTGCCGACCGACGGGCTCTGCCTTTGGGGCCTCCCCATGACCCATCCCGCTCGCCGGGACCCGCCTTTGGGGCCTCCCCAAGCGACACCCCGACCGTCGGGACCTCGCTTGGGGGCCTCCCCATGGCGCACGCCGACCGACGGGACCTGTCTTTGGGGCCTCCCCATGACCCATCCCGCTCGTCGGGACCTGTCTTTGGGGCCTCCCCAAGCGACACCCCGACCGAGGGGACCTGCCTTCGGGGCCTCCCCATGGCGCACGCCGGCCGCCCGGACCTCGCTTCGGGTCCTCGCCGCTCCGTTTTGGAGCACGGCCGCTCCGTTTTGGAGCACCTCGCCGCTCCGTTTCGATGCGTCGGCCTGCCTTTCCGCGGATTCCAGGTAGGCACGGCCCTTGCCAAACACCCCCCCGAACCCGCCGCGCGACATGCCGTCGCGCCCGAACCAGCGAGGTGTCTCCCATGGCCAATCATCCCTCTCCCGCCAAGCTCTCCCGCGTCGAAAAAGCCACCATCAGCCGGAAGCTTCAACAGAAGCTAGTCGAGCGCGCACAATTCGGCCCCGCCGAGCCAGCCCTCGATATCTTCATTCCCCAGCTCGACGCATTCGCCCTCCGGCTCGAATCCCACGTGCTAGGAAAAAAAGCCGCCCACGCCGCCCTCGTCGCGCACGGGGACAAGGTCGAAATCACCGACGAAGGCGTCGATACATGGGCAAGGCACATCGAATCGTTCCTCGCCATCGAAGGGCGTCGCCGCCACAGCATCTTCGCCTCCGCCGCCCGCGTCCTTTCCACCGCCGCCTTCCCCGAGGGACTCGCCTTCCTCGACGACCGCATCCCCGACGAAAACGCAAGGATGCGCGCGACACTCACCGTGTTACGCGCCCCCGAACACGCATCCACGCTGGTCGGCATCAAGCTGCCCCCCGAATGGATCGATTCGCTAGAATCCGCACTCGACGCGAGCGACCAAGCCTACGCCGACCGCGTCCACGCCCACGGCACCCAGGTCGAGCACGTATACAAAGGCCAGAGCGCCGAAGCAGAATGGGTGCACCTCGTCGGCCGATTGAAAAAGTACGTGGAAAGCCGCGACATCCCCGGAGACGCCGATCGCAAAATGGAGAACCGCGCCCTGCTCGCCCCCCTGACAGACGCCATCGCGCACGCAAAAGCCGTCGCCGCCACGCGCGCAACACGAAGGACGAAGAAGGCCTAGCCGTTCTGGGCCGTTGCGCTGGGGCGTTGCCCCAGGCCCCACCAGGGGCTATCCGCCCCTCGACCCGGACCAGCGCAAGCGCTGGACCCGGGGTCGATGAACTGCGCGATGCGCAGTTCATCGAACAGGTCGCAGGCAAGACCAGCGAAGGCCCTGCCAACCAAGACCGTCGTGACGGGCAACGCTGTCGCTGGTCTTGCCACCGGCCCGCTGGAAGAACTGCGCATCGCGCAGTTCTTCCACCCTCGGTCCAGGCCGTGCCTGGTCCGGGTCGAGGGGCGGACAGCCCCCGCGGGGCCCGGGGCAGCGCCCCGGCGCGGCGCCCCCAGGTGCTCACCTCTGCATTAGGCTTCTCTGGACGTCGCGCGCGGCGTCACGACGCGTCTTGTAGAATGCGGCCGAGGCGGCGGCGACCATGCCGATCACGAACGGTGACCACAGCGCGTATTGCCATCCGAGGTAGGCGCCGCTCTCGGCACGATACGTGGTGTTATTGGGCAGCTTGCACGTATCGGAGTGATGGCGATACCCCTTGTCGAACGTGCCGCCGCGCGGGCACGCCACCTCATGCCCGGCCACCGCGAGGCCTGTCTCGGTGAGGTGCGGGAGGAGCGGTATCCCGACTGATAGCGGCATGAAGCCGGACACACAAATGAGGACGACGAGCGCGTTGCTCGTCGCGGAGGCGCGTGGGCGGTCGCATGGGCGCGCGCGGCTCGTGCGGTCGCGCGAGCGCGGCCCCCGTGTCGAGCGCCGCGACCAGCCCGTCGACTGCCTGGGGCGCGAAGAGCATGCGGCCACGCCCGCTGTGCACGTGCAGCGCGACGAAGCCGAGCGTGTAGAAATCGGCGAACAGCGCGCCCGCCGAGGGCGAGCGCGCCCAGGGCGCGGGATCGGAGGGCGTCGGACGATAGCCATGCCCCTCGGCGGGTCGAACGAAAATGCCGAAGCGCTGATCGAAGTGAGGGTGACCGGTTCGCTGCGCGGGCGGGGGAAAGGGCCCGAACACTGCCTGCGCGCGGTCGTGCGCGCAGATCATTTGATCGGGGAGGGGGAGGTCGAACTCGACGAGCGTGAGCTGCGGATGGATCGGTCCGAAGCCGGGCAACGTGGCCGCGCCCTGGGTGGTATTGGGCGAGAGCGAGACGCGCATGCCGTCGCTGCGCTCGAGCAGGATGCCGAACGTCGGCGCGTCGAGCGCGTTCGGGGCTCCGGGAACGAGCGTGCCGTCGCCGCCGAGCGCGTAATGGCGAATGCCGCGCCGCGCGAGCTCGCCGACCACGGCCGCCCGCGCGGCGTGGTGCCCGCTCCGGAAGATGACGGCCATGACGATGGCCACGATGGCGAAAAGCGTGAAGAGGAGAGGTCCAAGGAGATGCATCGCGTCGCGCCCCGGGGGTCGTGAGGGCGAGGAGCTTAGCCTCGGCCCTCGACCCGTGCGAATGGAACCCGCACGAGAGCGGGAAGATAGCGGGCGCCAGCCTGCGGTTGCTGATACCTCCAGCCTGCGGTCACCCCGGTCCACCCGATCTCCGACGAGGAGCGCTGGCCCCATTCCAGGCTGATTTGCGACCGATCCGAAGGTGGCATGCGTGCTGCACTCCGGCCCAGGAGGAGGACAACGCATGAATCGATCGATCGGGTGGTTTGCCCTTTTCCTTGCGGCTGGCTGCGGCCAGCAAGACATCGAGGCCGAGAGAGCGGCCCCTCCGCGCTTCGAGCTGATGGGGCAGGCCGAGATCCTGGCAGCGTCCCCGGGGGTGACCGACGAGCCGGAGGTGATCGACAGCCATAAGCTCGACCCGGCGAAGGCCAGCGGGGACGATGGCTCGGACGCCCTGATGGTGACCGCGGACGGGCGGCTGTTCCGCGAGCGGGCGCCCGCACTCCGGAGGCGCAGCGACGTGCCCATCGACGCGAACCCCGGGGGCTTCGCGCCCGGCGCGGCGGAGCGTGCGGGGGCGCGCGCGCAAAACCCCGGCGACCCGGAGGGAGCGGACGCGCTACGCGCGAACGGAGGCGAGCAGAACATCGCGCCGACCGCGTTCTGGCTCCAGGGCGTCGACCTGCCCGATCAGCGCTTCCCGTTCACGAGCACGACGTACCCGGCGCGCGCCGCGGTGGCGTTTACTGGGACGGGGAGTTGCTCGGGCGTGTTCGTCGGGCCGCGGCACGTGCTCACGGCGGCGCACTGCATTTACACGATTGGCGCCGGCTGGTCCCTCCCCTCGAACGTCGTCCCGGCCCAGCAGGGCAGTGGGACGGCTCCCCCGTATGGCACGATCAGCGTCACGAACGGCATTGTCCCGAATGGGTACGTCAACGCGACGACGACGGAGGACAAGGTCAAGTTCGATTACGCCATGATCGTCACGGCCGACTCGTCCTTTTCGGTGGGGTGGTTCGGGTTCTCCGGCAGCTACGAGGACACGCTCATCGACGGCCGCGGCTACCCCGTGCCCCAGGCCCCCTGCTACAACGCGCCAGTGTCTGGCAGCGGGGGTTGGGACGCGCCGTGGGGCAGATGCGATGGGTACCAGTACTGGCAGCCGTCGAACATGAGCCAGTACGAGGAGTTCTGGGGCTATAGCTGGCTCGATGGCCAGCCAGGTCAGAGCGGGATGCCATGGTACCGGTCGAATATCGTGTACCTCGTCCACAAGGGCGCCGACGTGGCAACCCACCGGACAATCGCCAAGCGGCTCACGAGCAGCTCGGCCAGCACGATCTGCGACTGGATCGGCGACTTCCCAAGCGCCTACTTCGACCACGACTGCTATTGAGCCGCCCGCGCTGCGCCGGGGTTTCACCCCGGACCCCGACCAGGGGTTGTCCACCCCTGGACCCGGACCAGCGCAAGCGCTGGACTCGGGGTCGATGAACTGCGCGATGCGCAGTTCATCGAACAGCGACGACCCTGCCAGCGGGCAACGTGCCCGTCGCCAGCGTGAAATGCACCTTCATGGTCTTGCCACCGGCCTGTGGGAAGAACTGCGCATCGCGCAGTTCTTCCCCGAACGGTCCAGGGCTTGCCCTGGTTCGGGTCGAGGGGCGAACAGCCCCCGCGGGGCCCGGGGCAGCGCCCCGGCGCGGCGCCTCCAGATGAGCCATCGGGTGCGTGCATGGTCGAGCCTGATCACCACGAGCCATGGCCGGGCTTGCTTCCGTCCCCGCTTCCGGGCGAGCACGACGACGCTCGCCTGCGCGCTTGCTCCGTGCGTGGGCTCCCGAACGCGGTACATAAAGAACGAAGTGGAGGCCCTCGCCGAATTTACGATCATTGACACCGTTCGCGTGAGCGATCGGTTCATCTTCCAGCGTGCTGTGCGGGGGGATCAGAATCGGACGGTCCTCCTCAAGTACCCTGCGGTCAAGCACCCTTCTCCTGAGACCCTCCGCCAGCTCGAGCATGAGCGGACGCTCGCCCGCGACCTCGACGCGGGCCTTGTCCTCCACCCGATTGCGCTGACGCGGTGGGCCGAACGCACGGTCCTGGTTTTCGAGGACTTCCGCGGCGTCCCGCTGAGCCACCTCGTCGGCGTCCCCATGGATGTCGGCCGCTTCCTCCGGATTGCTGAAAAGACTGCGGAGGCGCTCGCTGGGGTGCACGAGCGCCACGTCATCCACAAGGACATCCGGCCGGATAACATCCTCGTCGACGTCGAGACGGCGCAGGTCAGACTCACCGAGCTCGGGATCGCCTCGCTCCTCCCGCGTGAGTACCAGGAGGCTGATCCGGCGAGCTCCATCGAGGGATCGTTCCCGTACATGTCGCCGGAGCAGACCGGGCGGATGAACCGGGCCATCGACCACCGGACCGATCTTTACTCCCTCGGCGTCACCTTCTACGAAATGCTCACGGGCAACCTGCCTTTTCGCGCCTTCGATCTCCTCGAGTGGGTCCACTGCCACATCGCGGGATCGCCAAGACCGCCGCACGAGATTGTGCCTCGGATACCCGGGCCGGTCTCGGCCATCGTGCAAAAGCTCCTCTCCAAGGTCGCGGAGGATCGTTATCAGACGGCCCGCGGGCTCGCCCATGACCTCGCGATTTGCCTCGCGCAATGGGATGAGACCGGCGCCATCCTTCCTTTCCCGCTGGGCCGCGAGGACGTCTCGGAGCAATTTCACCTCCCCCAGAAGCTTTATGGCCGTGACCACGAGAGCCGGACGCTCCTTGCG
Source organism: Polyangium jinanense (assembly GCF_028435265.1). Classification (GTDB taxonomy): domain Bacteria; phylum Myxococcota_A; class Polyangia; order Polyangiales; family Polyangiaceae; genus Polyangium; species Polyangium jinanense. The sequence goes on from NZ_JAGTJK010000109.1 coordinate 7,246, forward strand.
CATTTCGAGCGCGTCGTGGCGACCGGCGAGCCCGAGCTCGTGCTCGTCTCCGGATATTCGGGCATTGGCAAGAGCTCGCTGGTCCGCGAGCTCGACATGCCTGTTGCCACGGCGCGCGGGAGCTTTCTCGCCGGCAAGTTCGAGGAGACCGAGCGAGACGTCCCCTATGCCACCGTCGTCCGGGCCTTCGTCCAGCTCATCCGCCGGGTCCTCACGGAGAGCGAGGAGAAGATCGCCTCCTTTCGCGAGCGGCTCTCGGAGGCCCTCGGGCCGAATGCCCAGATCCTCGTCGACCTGATCCCGGAGCTTTCGCTCGTCCTCGGCGAGCAGCCCGCCGTTGCGGCGCTGCCCCTCACCGAGGAGAAAAGCCGCTTCCACATGGTCTTTCGCCGCTTCCTCTCGACCTTCACGGCCGAGGGGCGGCCCCTCCTCCTCTTCCTCGACGACCTGCAATGGGCTGACGCCGAAAGCCTCGCGTTGATCCAGGAGATCCTCACCCACCCCGACACGAAGCACCTGCTCCTCGTCGGCGCTTATCGCGACAACGAGGTCACGCCGGCGCACCCGCTGTCCCTCGTGATCTCGGCGATCCGCACGGCCGGCGCGCGGGTCTCCGACATCGTCCTCGCCCCGCTCACCTCCGAGGACGTGCACCGGATCGTCGCCGACACGCTCCAGTGCGACGCCGCGCGGGCCCGCCCGCTCTCGGCCCTCGTCGAAGAGAAGACCGGCAACAACCCCTTCTTCGTCCTGCAGTTCCTCGCCGCGCTCCACGAGCGCGCGCTCATCTCCTTCGATCGGGAGGCGCGCGCGTGGACCTGGGACCTCGGCTCCATCCGGGCCGCGCCGTTCACCGACAACGTGGTCGACCTCATGGCCGCCAAGGTCGCTCGGCTCAGCCCCGAGACCCGCGCCACCGTGGTTCAGGCCGCCTGCCTCGGCTGCGAGGTCGACATGGGCACGCTCGCCGCCGCGAGCCGCATGTCCGCGCGCGACCTCCACGGCGTCCTCTGGGGCGCGCTTCACGCCGGCCTCATGAGCCGCGTCGGCGACACGTATCGCTTCCTCCACGATCGGGTGCGGGAGGCTGCTTATCTCCTGATCCCGGAGGACCAGCGGGCCGCGACGCACCTCGCGATCGGCCGCACCCTGCTCGAGGCGACGCGGCCCGAGGACGTCGAGGCGCGGGTGTTCGAGATTGTCCATCAGTACAACCTCGGCGGCGCCCTCCTCTCCGATGCGGAGGAGCGCGAGCGCCTTGCCCGCCTCGACCTCGTCGCGGGCCGGCGGGCCCGGGCCTCGACCGCGTACGTGAGTGCCTCAGGCTACCTCGCCGCGGGGGTGCGGATGCTCGGCCCCGAGCCCTTCCGAGCGCAGCACGCGCTGGCCTACGCTCTGCACTTCGAGCTCGCCACCTGCACCTACCTCCGCGGCGACCTCCCCGGCGCGGCCGAGCTGCTCTCGACGCTCGCGCCCCACGCCGCGAGCAGGCTGGAAGAGGCGGCGATCCGGCGCCTGGAGGTCGACCTCTACACGAGCATGGACGACCTCGACGAGGCCGTCGCCCGCGGGCTCCGCGGGCTCTCGCTTTTCGGGATCGTCATCCCGGCGCACCCCACGCGCGCGGAGGTGGAGCGCGAGCGTGAGCGTGTCTTCCACCTGCTCGGCGACCGGGCCATCGAGGACCTCATCGATCTCCCGGAGATGACCGACCCCGAGATCGCCGCGGCGCAGGACATCCTCGCCGTCCTCTTCGCGCCGGCCCTGAACACCGATCCCAACCTGTCGATCCTGGTCTACTGCTCGATGGTCAACCAGAGCTTGCGCCACGGCAACTCCGACGCTTCCGCGCTGGCGTATGCCTACTTCGGGATGAGCCTCGGTCCGGCGTTCGGGCGGTACCGGGAGGGTCATCGGTTCGGCAAGCTCGGCTACGACCTCATGGAGAGGCGGCGGAGCACGGCGTACAAGGCCAAGATCAGTTCGATCTTCGGCGACAACACGCTCTTCTGGACGCATCACCTCAAGGAAAGCCTCCCTTACCTGGACACCGCCTTCCGCGCCGCGCTCGAGACCGGCGACGTGACCTTCGCCTGTTATTGCTGCAACCGCATCGTCGTCGACCGGCTCCTCCTCGGCCACCCGCTCGATCAGGTTTCCGCGGAGGCGGAGCGCCGCCTGTCGTTCACCCGGCGAGCGGGGTTCGACGCCTCGACGCAGGTCATCCTCGACATCCAGGACCTCGTCGACAGCCTGCGCGGGCGCGCGACGCCGGACGGGCGCGCCCGCGACGAGGCCGCCCGCGACGCCGTCATGGATGGGTATCCCTGGGCGGTCGTCACGTGCTGGCACTACATCATGCAGCTCACCGCGCGTGTCTTCGCGGGGGATTTCCGCGGCGCCGTCGCCGCCGCCGAGCGTGCCCGGGCGCTGCTCTGGTCGACGGTGGCCCACGTCCAGGAGCCCGAGTTCTGGTTCTACGGCGCGCTCGCGCTCGCCGGCCACCACGACGACGCGGACGCCGAAGAGCGCCCGGCGATCCTCGAGGCCCTCCGCGCGCACGAGCACAAGCTCGGCGCGTGGGCGGAGGCCTGCCCCGAGAACTTCGGCCACAAGCACGCCCTCTGCGTGGCCGAGCGTGCGCGTGTCGAGGATCGCCCGCTCGACGCCATGCGCGCCTACGATGACGCGGTACGCGCCGCTCGGCGCCATGGCTACATCCAGAACGAGGCCCTCGCCAACGAGCTCGCGGGTCGCTTCTACCTCCGCCGCGGCTCGGAGACGAGCGGGGGCGCGTACCTGCGCGAGGCCAGGAACGGGTATGCCGAGTGGGGCGCCCACGCCAAGGTCGCCGAGCTCGAGCGTCGTCATCCGGGCGTGTTCGACGGCGGCCATGCGCCGCTCGCCGCCGCCCTCGTGCCCCGGCCCGAGCAGCTCGATCTCATGGCCGTGCTCCGGACCTCGCAGGCCATCTCCACGGAGATCGATCTCGCGCGCCTCCTCGAGACCTTGATGCGCGCGCTGGTGCAGCGGGCGGGCGCGCAGCGAGGGCTGCTCCTCCTCGCCCGCGACGACGAGCTCCGCATCGAGGCCGAGGCGTCTTCCGGCCCGGCGGGGGTCGTCGTGCGCGTCGCCGCCCAGAGCCCGACGGCGTCGGCCGTCCCCGCGTCGATCGTCAACTACGTGCGCCGGAGCCGGGAGACGGTGATCCTCGACGACGCCGCGCAGCCGAGCCTCTTCTCGCGGGATCCCTACCTCGAATCCCACGGCTCGAGGGCGATCTTGTGCCTGCCCATCGTGCAGCAGGCCCACGTCATCGGCGTGCTCTACCTCGAGAACGATCTCGTCCCCGGCGCCTTCACCCGGGAGCGCCTCATGGTCGTCGAGCTCCTGGCCTCGCAGGCCGCGATCTCCCTGCAGAACGCCATCCTGTACGACGCGCTCCACCGAAGCGAGGCGCAGCTTCGTGCCGTCGTCGACAACACCACGGCGCTCATCTACGTGAAGGACCTCGAGGGCCGGCACCTGCTCGTCAACCGGCGGCTCGCGGAGGTGATCGGTCGCGACGACGCCGTCGGCCGGACCAACGAGGAGCTCTTCCCCGCGGACATTGCCGAGAGCCTGAGTCGTAACGACCGGAACGTCCTCGCATCGATGGCGCCGCTGGAGGTGGAAGAGCCGATGCCTTTCGCGGACGGCCTGCACACCCATCTCTCCGTGAAGGTGCCTCTCCGCGACGCCACGGGCGCCGCGTACGGCGTGTGCGGGATCTCCACGGACATCACCCAGCGCGTCGAGGCGGAGAAGGAGCGCGAGCGCCTGCTCCACGAGGCCCAGGAGGCGCTTCGGAGCCGCGACGAGTTCCTCGACATCGCCTCGCACGAGCTGAACACGCCGCTCACCCCGCTCCGGCTGCAGGTGCAGCTCCTGCGCCGGCGCCTCGAGGATCCCGCGCTGTCCGCGCACCCGAGGCTCCAGGGCTTGCCCCGCCTGCTGGACATCGCGGACCACAGCGTCGAGCGGCTCGAGAAGCTCGTCGGCGAGCTGCTCGACGTCGTCCGCATCGGCGCCGGCAAGCTTTCGCTGAAGCTCGAGGACGTGGATCTCACCACGCTGGCGCGTGAGGCCGTCGAAGGCCTCCAGCACGAGGTCACGGCCGCGGGCCTGACGGTCGACCTCGTCGCCTTCGAGCCCGTCGTCGGCCGGTGGGATCGGTTCCGCGTCGAGCAGGTCCTCGTCAACCTGCTGACGAACGCGATCAAGTACGGCATGGGCAAGCCCATCACCGTCGGCGTGCGCCGCGTGGGCCCGCGGGCCGAGCTCTGGGTGGAGGACCGCGGGATCGGCATTCCCAAGGACGATCAGGCCCGGATCTTCGAGCGCTTCGAGCGCGCCGTGTCGAGCCACAGCGTCGGCGGCCTCGGGCTCGGGTTGTTCATCGCCCGTCAGATCGTGGAGGCCCACGGCGGGACGATCCGCGTGCGGAGCGAGCCCGGGCACGGGGCGACGTTTACGGTCGAGTTGCCGTGCGGGTAGGCGTGTCCGCTGCCGCGTCGCGTGCGCAAAGGGCAGGCGCAGGCCGCACACTCCCAAACGGGCGAGCGCCAGCTCCGGACATCCTCAGCGCGGACCCCCCAGCTCCTTGACGAAGAACCGGTGCACGTCGTCCTTGTAATACTGGAATGCCGACCCCTTGGGGCTATGTGGCTGTCCGGGCATGATGAGCAGCTCGAAGTGTTTGCCTTCGCGAATCAAGGCCTCGGCCATGCGCATCGTCGTGGACACGGACGCGTTCACGTCGCTCGTGCCATGCATCATCTTGAGCGCACCGCGCAGGTTTCGCGCGAGCGACACGTTGGACCCTGCTTCGTAGCCGGCTCGATTTTCGCTCACGAGACCCAGATTCGGCTCCATGATGACCGCCTCCTCCTCGAGGGCCCCGGGCGCCCCAGCATAACCTGCCTTGAACAGCTCCGGCGCGGTCAGCATGCCGCGAAGCGCGAAATAGCCGCCCCAGGAGTGGCCGTAGATCCCGACGCGGCTCAGATCCATGTAGGGCCGCGTGGCGGCCGCCTGCCGCAGTCCGGCGACGTGATCGGGGATCTCGGTCTGTCCCACGCGCCCATAGTTCGCGTCTTGAAAGGCCTTGCTTCGCCCCGGTGTGCCGCGCGCATCGAGCACCATCACGACGAAGCCCATCTGCGCCAGCGAATTCGCCCACCGCGACTCCTCGGTGCCGACGAAGCTCCAGGGCACGACCGATATCCACGGACCGGCGTAGATGACGTCGATGACCGGGTAATGCTTTTTCGGATCGAAGTCCCACGGCTTGTGCAGCACGCCATACAGCTGGGTCACGCCATCGGCAGCCAGGACCGTGAGGGGCTCCGGCGGAGAATAATGCAACTCCGCGAGCGCGGTCGTGTCCGCTTCGGCGTAGCGGAACGGGGCCCCGCCGTCGGTCGAACCCACGTCCCATACCCGCGGTTGCACGCGCGTGGAATGGCCATCGATGTAGTAGCGCCCCGACGGCGCGAGGGTGATCCGGTGGATGCCGGGGTCCGGTGACAACCGCTTCAGGTCCCCTCCGGCGAGGCTCGCGCGATAAAGCAGTCGGTCGTAGGGAGCCGCGCTGTCGGCAGAGGCCAGCAGGAAGATCGCGTCTGCTTTCGGAGCGACGCCGAGCACTCGATGCACGGGAAACGGGCCGCTGGTGACCTGACGCTCGAGTGTCCCCGCGTAATCGTACAGATAGACGTGCCGAAAGCCGTCGCGCTCGGACATCCACAGGAAGCGCTTGTTGTCCTCGAGCGGAGTGACCTGCAGCGACCACCCGTTCTCCGCAAAGTCGAGCGCACCGACGAAGCTGCTCGGTCGGTCCTCACGCAGCACGAGGCGGGTCTTGCCGGCCTCGGGCTCCACCGCCGAGAGTTCCAGCCGCTTGCCATCACGGGACAGATGGAGCACGAGCGCTTCGCTGCCATCGGGGCGCCAGCCCGAAAACCAATCGTAGGTCTCCCCGGGCGCGGGCGGAACTTGGGTCACGCGGCCTTTCGCAGGCTCGACCACGTAGAGCTCCGAACGCCTCAAGGGGGTCCCGACCTTGGAATAGGGCACCATCTTCACCCGCTCGATGCCCGTTTCATATGCGTAATCGACGATCGGTATCTTGTGGACGCCGCGCATGTCGTTGCGAAAGACCAGGAGGAACCGACCGTCGGGAGACCACGCCCGCTCGGGGATCTGCCACTCGTAATTCTCTTCCCCGCGTTGCTCCAGCAGCGTATTGCCATCGCTGCCGACCACGGCGAACCCAGATCCGCGCTGGACCGCGACGGTTCGGCCATCGGAAGACAGGTGATGGCTCGCGGACAGCATCAACGCGGCGCGATCGGTCGGGGCGAGGGCCACGACGCGACGATCGGATAGTCCGAGCGCGAACGACCGGTCCTGAAGCTGGAAGACGATCCTGTGCTGATCGGGAGCGAGCCCGGGAGCGAGCACGAATCCGAGGTTGTCCGGTAGCTGGACCTTCTGCCCGACCACCTGCGAGAGCTGGGCCGAAAGCGCGTCGCGGGGCAGGACGGGTACCATCGTCCGCTCCTGCGCGTCGACCAGGACCCACGTCCCGCGATGCGGACCGACCGCAGACCAGTACACGAATTGATCGCGATCGGGGAGCCATCGCGGCGCGACGAGCGTGTCTCGAATGCGCTCGATGAAGCGGTAATACTTCTCGGCGACATCGAGTCGCGCTTGCAATGGATCGCCTTGGGCCGTGGCCGTCGTGGGAGGCTGCGTCGCCGTCGTCGTAGGCTGGCAGCCGATGACCGCGATCACGAACACGACGAGCTGTCTCATGGCATGACACTCCAGGGTGAGGTGGGCGATTCGTCGAGCAGCTTCGCCAGCACCGCGAGGCCCCGCTCGAGCTCGTTGCGAGATCTCGCCGCGCCGAGCGATACCCGAATGGCGTTGGGCGCGCACCCGGCGCGGGCGGCGAACACGTGCGCCGGCCCGATCAACACGTTCCGCGCGGCTGCCTGCTCCAAAAGCTCCAGCGCCCGCCGGTGCTCCGGAATCCTCATCCAGAGGAAATACGCGGTGGGATGCGCGAGATACGGATGATTCTTCAATATCTCCGCTGCGATCGTTTGGCGGGCGGCGGCCTCGCTGCGCCGCGCGTCTCGAATGGCTGCCGCCCTGCCGTCGTGAATCCATTGCGTCGCGATCTCGGCCAGCAAGGGCGAGCCCGACCAGACGGTCGCTCCGGCAGCGATCTCGAGGCTGCATCGAGCCTCGAGCGGGGAACGAATGAAGCCGACACGGAGGGCAGGGACCGTCGCCTTCGACAGGCTACCGATGTAGTACGTCGTCTCGGGGGCGAGCGCGGAAAGCGGCGGCGGCGCGTCGCAGACGAGCGGAGCGAGCGCGCCGTTCTCGATGATCGTGACCCCATACCTGCGGCAGATCGTCACGACCTCCTGCCGACGCTCGAGCGGCATGATCGAGGTGGTCGGGTTGTGGTTCGTCGGGGTGCAATAAAGCACTTTGGCCCCGCTCGAACGGCATGCCTGCGCGAGCGCATCGGGGATGAGCCCATCCTCATCGACCGCAACGGGATGCGTCGGCAGCCGGAGCCACTGCGCGGCGCCGAGCGCCCCGGGATAGGTGAGCTCCTCGACGAGCACGCCGGTCGTCGTCGCGAGCGCCGACAGCAAGATCACGGTGGCATGCTGCGCACCGCTGCACACGGTGATCTCATCGGGGGACGCGACGACTCCGGTCGACCCGAGCCAGCGCGCGCCAGCGGCCCGTTGCGCCATGGTACCGCCATGCGACTGGTAGCCGCTCAGCGCGGCGAGGTCCGCGCGTGAGCTCAGCTCAGCGAGTGCAGCGGCGAGCGCGCAATGTCCGAGATCGCCAGACATGATCGGCGCCGCGGTCGGGCCGAGATCGATTCGATCCCGGTCGAGCATGGGCGAGTACGCGTTGCGATCGGTGAGATTGTTTACGAATGTACCACTCCCGACCTGGCCACGAACGAGCCCGCGTCGCTCCGCTTCGGCATACGCGCGGGTGATGGTTCCGAGCGACGCCCCGACCGCGTTCGCGAGCTCGCGGTGCGTGGGAAGTCGGTCGCCTGCGCGCAGCTTGCCGGCGCTGATGTCGGCCGCGAGCGCGTCGACGATCGCCACGTACAGCGGCCCGCTGGAGCGTCGAAGGCGTGGTTTCCAGGCATGGCTGGGCATGGACATGTACTAGTGTACTTTCATGAATTGTCATAGTACAATCTTCCGGGCCCAGAAGGCGGGGCGGGGCGGCGCACTCGACGCGGCCGCCTGCTGGAGCAGC
>NZ_JAGTJK010000011.1:0-267477 GCF_028435265.1 Polyangium jinanense
CCCGCGGGGGCTATCCGCCCCTCGACCCGGACCAGGGCAAGCCCTGGACTCGGGTTGGAAGAACTGCGCGATGCGCAGTTCTTCCACGGGCCGGTGGCAAGACCAGGGACAACGTTGCCAGGCACGGCGGTCTTGGTTGGCAGGGCCTTCGCTGGTCTTGCCTCGACCTGTTCGATGAACTGCGCATCGCGCAGTTCATCGACCCCGGGTCCAGCGCTTGCGCTGGTCCGGGTCCAGGGGTGGATAGCCCCTGGTGGGGCCTGGGGCAACGCCCCAGCGCGGCGGCCGTGCTCGAGCGGACGCTCCTTCAGCCCTGCGCGGGCGCGTCTTCGGCCCGCTTTCGGCTCGAAACGAAGAGCCTTCGCGTTGCGATGGGCGTGAGCCTCGGGATCGACGGGTCCCGCTCGTGCGCGCGATTGAATACCTTCATCACGCGCTCCATCTGGGAGAGGCAAATGCCGTCTTGTAGGTCGAGATCGGCCTGCGTGATCGGACCCTTGGTTCGCGCGCCGGACGCGAGCTCGCCGGTGGATTTCACCTTCGCGGCCATGTCCTCGAACGCGATGATCTGCGCGGTGTCGAGCCCGCCGTCCTCGAGCTGCTTGGCCGCCTTCGACAGGGGGTTCTGCCGGATGTCCTTCGCGACCTTGAGGAGGGACGTGAGGGATTGGGCGAGCGTCGTGAAATCAGTGACGCGGCCGGTCGCTTTCGTGACGCGCTCGTCGAGCCCCGGTTCGAGGTGGGAAACACCGTCGAGCGCGGTGACGAGGCGATCGCGTTCTTCCATTCCATCTCGATAGGCCTGGTCGGCGACGGCAATGGCAGCGGCGCGGCTCGCCTCGCGAGCGTCCGTGGCTCCGTCGAATTGGGCCACCATGTCGGCGAGCTTCTTCCCTTCATGCACGAAGACCTTGAGGAGCGGCTCGGAGAACCCGAGGAGGTGCCGCTTTTGCGCGGGCGTGGCCTTGGGCCAGAACTCGCCGACGATGCCGCCGAAACGAACGAGGTCGGTGAGGATCTTCTCGCTGCGGATCTGCGAGCCCCGCTCCATCAAGTCGGCGTGGGGGATCTCGACAGCATAACGTTCCGTTTCATCCTGAGTAGGTGCGGACACCATCGCGAGGACGGAGGCCCAGGTGTAGGTGGGGGTGGATGTAGTCACGCTTGCCAAGGTAGCCGAGGGAGATCTCGAAGGAAAGGGGGAAGATTACGGAGAGGACGCGCGGGGGGGACGGGGGAGAGTGTTGCCGGTCACCGGAGACGGGATCTCGGTGGCTTGGGACGGGATCGCGGTGGTGGGTGACGGGATCGCGGTGGTGGGTGACGGGATCGCGGTGGAGAGGTGGGCTGGAGGCGCCGGGTTCAGGATGCCCGGGCGGTGGAGGGGGCGGGCGGGGCCGAGGGGCGTGGACGCGGTGGGGGAGTCGCGGGATGCGGCATGCGTCTCCCTTCGGGGATTGACACCAGCGAAGGAACCATGACTAACCTACGCAGCCATGCACATCCGCAAGATCCAGATTGAGAACATCCGATGTTTCGGGGCGGGCGAGCGGGGAGTGCATCTCGATCTGAGTCGTCCCGACGGATCGCTCGCTGGATGGACGGTGTTCGCTGGGCGCAATGGGACCGGCAAGACAACGCTCCTACAAGCGATAGCGCTCTGCCTGACGGGCCCTTCCGAGGCACGACAGCTCCTGCCGTCCTTCTCCACGTGGCTTCGAGGCGGCGCACGGGAAGGGAAAGTCGATATCGAGTTCGAATTCGATGACGCCTCTCTAGGGGAGATACTTCCCGGGAGCGGCGGGCGCTTCGAAGCGGCTCTTTTCTGGGAGCGCAATGGGGGGCGGGAGCCCGTACTGCAGTTTCGCGGACCGAGCATCGAGGAAGGCGTCACCGGGAAGGCGGAGCTTCTGGGTCCCTGGAAGTGGGACGCGGACCGCTGGTTCTGGTGTGGTTATGGTCCAGGCAGACGGCTTGGGGGCGCGAGCATCGTACCGGAACGCGGAGCTTCCCACAAAATAGGGCGTGTCGCTACCTTGTTCGATGAGGAAAAGTCCCTCGTCGAGGGGCTCGACTGGTTGAGGGAGTTGTACTCGGATCGGTTGGATCTGGCGGAGCGTGCGCGGAACGCAGACGCCAGTCGAAAATCAGAATTGGAGCGCCTCGCCGCCGAGCTTCGAGTGTTGCAAGAAAACGTCATCGGTTTGCTGAACGATGGCCTTTTGCGCGATGGCATGCGCGTCGTCGAGTTCAACCGAGAAGGTTTGTGGGTCGAGCAGGGCGGCGTGAGCCTGGCGCTACACCAGCTCAGCGGCGGCTCTCGTTCCGTCGTCGCCCTCGTGTTCGACATCCTGCGTCGCATGCATGAATGTTTCGGTGAGCTCCGCATCGAGCACGACAAGGAGCATAACGTCATCACCGTGCCTTATGAGGGCGTGATCCTGATCGACGAGATCGAGTCCCATCTTCACGTCTCCTGGCAGCAAAGCATTGGATTCTGGTTGAAGCGACATTTCCCGAACGTTCAGTTCCTGGTGACGACACATAGTCCGTTCGTGTGCCAGGCTGCCGATCCCAACGGCCTCGTGCGCCTCGCCGCCCCGGGCGAGAAGCGCTCCACGGAGATCATGCCGGAAGAGACGTATCTGCGGGTCGTCAACGGCGGCCCCGACGATGCCGTGCTCACGGACCTCTTCGGCCTCGAGACGGTGTACTCGGAGTCCGCAGAGGAGCTCCGCAGCCGCATCTCCAGGCTCGATGTCAAGCTGATCCGGGGAACTGCAACCGCGGAGGAGAAGGAAGAGCGTGACCACCTCGTCAAGATGTTACCGGGCGGCGGAAGCGCGATGGTCGAGCAAACGCTCCGAAAGCTGGAGGCGTTGGGGTGAGGAAACTCGACCGATTGCCGTTGAGCAAAGATGCCCAGTCGAGGCTGGAAAGCCGCACCAAGCAGATCCGCGAGGCCGCCTCGGACCACGAGGATGACGAACAGCGCTTTCTCGTACAGAAGAAAGAGGCCCAGCGTCTATGGGCACAGGAGAACACGGTCGCGTTTCTCGAAATTGAAATGGTGCTGAAGAGGATGGCTCCCGACGAGGGCCGCTGCATGTATTGCCAGTACAATGAAGGCAGCGCCATCGACCACTTCTGGCCGCTAGCGGTGTTCCCCGTTCGGGCATACGATTGGCATAATTATTTGTGGTCTTGCTCCGTATGCAATAGCAACTACAAGGGCGATCGCTTCCCTCGTGATCGGAACGGCTATCCTCTTCTCCTCGACCCGACGGTAGATGAGCCTCGCGACCACCTTTATCCGGCTCCCAGCACGGGGCAGGTCAGGCCTCGGACATGCAAAGGTGCCAAGAGTATCCGCACGTTGGGCCTCAATCGCGGGATGCTCTGCAAGGACCGGAAAGCTGCATGGGACACCGCACAGAAGGTGGTCGAGCTCTATGCGCGATATTGCGCCGAAGGAAATGGCGACGGAGCTGGAGCCTGCAAGTCGGATTTGCAGCGGCACCCGCTGTCGAGTGGATTGCGAGACCTTCTCGGCATCTTGAAGACACCTGGAGCGAAGCACTTCATCGGACCCCGGTGCCTCGCGGCCCTTCGAGACCATCCTGAAATCGAGCAATGGGTCCAGCCCGCAGGACAGGAGGCAGCGTCGCAGCCGACGCTCGCGGTGGACGCGCGTAACGCGACGCGGTAGCCTGCGCCGTGCCCGAGGATCGCCCCCCCGTACCCCGACAATCCCAAGCCCCCGCGCTGCTCGCGCTTCTCCTTTCCACCGCCGCCTGCGGCCGCGTCGGCTACCGCGCCCTCGAACCACGCCCGAACGCTGGCCTCTCCACACGCGCCGCCCGCATCTCGGCCCGTGTCGAGCGTATCCACGTCGGGTACTGGCAACAGAGCGCGAACACGCGCGTCGACGTGCACGTCGTCAACGAGGGGAAAACGCCCCTCCACGTCGAGCCCGAGAGAATCGATCTCGCCGTGCTCGGGAGGCCGTCCGCGCTCGTCGACGCCGCCGTCCAGGAGGGCGACAAGGACCTCGATCCCGGCGAAGGTGGCACCTATCGCCTCACGCTCCCGCGCGCGCCGATCGAATCTGGCGCCCCGTACGTCCTCCGCCTCCATCCTGCCGTCAACGCCCCTGCCGACGCGATCGAACCTTTGCCCCTCGTCAATCCGGCAAAGCCTCATCTCGGGTATGGCCCTCCGGCTGATTCCACGTGGGTCTTCGTCGCCCGCATCGGTGGCGGCGCCATTCGACGTGATGACGTCACGGCGGGGCTCGGTGGGATCGAGGTCTTCACCGGGCCCCAGTTTGGTCGATTCTCCTTTGGCCTCAGCGCGATGATCGGCGCGGGCTCGATCGGCGGTGAGGTGCGTTATCGTTTCGAGCCGGCGAAGGTGCTCGCGATCGTCCCGTTCGCCGGGTACGGGTATTATCCCATCGCGGGGATCGTTGGCCTGAATGTGGGTCACGGCGGCCGCGTCGGCGCTGAGCTCCAGTTCTCGCTCGGTAAGGCCACGCGCTTCGGCTGGGCCCGGAGCGGCGGACGCATGGGCCTCTTCGCCCATGCCGGGCCCGTCTACCTGCGTGTCGTCGATTCGGTGGGCATCGCTGCACAGGGTGGCCTCACCTTCGGTTTTTTCTAGCGTCCTTCCAATCGGAATCGCCCCGGACATCTGGTAGCATGGTCTGTCGGATTGCTTCGGAGGTCTCCTTCATGACGCGTGACAGGCTCTGGTTTCTTTTCCTCGCGGCCGCCGTTTCCTCCGCGGGCGCGATCGCCGCTTGCGGCGGCGGCGGCGATACGAGTGGCGGCGCGGCGGGCAGCGGCGCTTCGGGTCCGGACGCGGGTTCGTCGTCTGGCGGCGGCGGTTCGGGCGGTGACGGTGGCTTGTTCAATTTCCCGGACGGCGGCGAGCAGGCGCTCGTGATCGAGCCGCAGGATCCGATCCTCGACGTGACCGGCGCGCCCGGCTCGCTCCCCTTCAACGCGAAGCTCACCGACGGCTCGAACCCCGGCGCTGTCGATTGGTTCCTCGACGATGTCACCGTCGGAACGATTGGCACCGACGGTGTCTTCGCTTCCGGCGGCTTCGTCGCGGGCAAGGCCAAGGTCACTGCGAAGAGCGGGCAGCTCGAAGCGAGCACGACGATCACGGTGCGCGTGAAGATCGCCGACAATGCCGGCAATCTCTCGACCGACGATCAGACGAAGCTCGACACCGGCGGCAATGCCGATCCGGGCTTCCGGTGGCTCTATCCGTACGACAAGACGGTCTTTCCCCGTGGCCTCGCGGCCCCCACGCTTCAGCTCGCCGGCAATGCGGATGCCGTGCTCGTGAAGATCAACGTGGGCGATTTCGAGTACAAGGGTTACTTTGGCGCCTCGGCCCCGGCGCGCGTGGACCTGCCCGCGGCCGTTTGGAAGGGCGTCACGCAGAGCGCCGGCCCGAGCGACATGGTCTCCGTCACGGCCACGAAACTCGCCGGCGGCGCCGCGACCGGCCCCGTCACGCAATCGTGGCGCATCGCGCAGGGCAGCTTGAGCGGCATCGTTTATTACAACACGTACGTCTCGAAGCTCGCGAACGGCGGCGCGGTGATGCGCATCAAGCCGGGCTCGAATGCGGAGGTTCTTCTCGGCGGATGCAACGTCTGCCACTCCGTCAGCGCGAATGGAAACGTGCTCGCGGCAGGCGTCTCCTGGGGCGACGGCAACCCGCTCGACAGCGCGACCTACGATCTCTCGCAGGACGGCACCGCCTCGCAGCGCTACCTGGACACCGACGGCCGCAAGTTCTCCTTCGGCGGGCTCACGCCGGACGGGACGTACATGATCACGAACGGCATCCCGGCGAGCGGTTCGCCCGTCCGTGGTTTGGCCGGGGATTACCCGTCGCGGCTCCTCGACACGAAGACGGGCGCCGACGTGGGGGCGTCCTCGTTCACGAGCGCCGTGAAATACGCGCTGACGCCGACGTTCTCCCCGGACGGCAAGCACGTCGCATTCACCTGGTACGACGCCAGCCCCGGACGAACCCTGGCCATGATGGACGTCGACCTCGCGCAATCGCCGCCGGCGTTCTCGGCGATCAACGAGCTTCTCACCGTGCCCTCGGGCATCGTCGGCTGGCCGAGCTTCACGCCCGACGGCGGCGCGGTGCTCTACCACGCGGGCGATCGCTTCGACACCGCGGGTGGCGGCGCGACGCCTTCATACGCCGAGGTGCTCCTCGTCGAGACGGCCACGAAGGCGGTGAACAAGCTCGCGGCGCTGAACGGCTACGACGCGAATGGGCAGTTTTATCTGCCGTTCGGCGACGCCGAGGAAGCGCGTCTGAACTACGAGCCGACGATCCTGCCCGTCGCGGTCGGCGGGTATTACTGGGTCTTCTTCACGAGCCGGCGCGTCTACGGCAACACGATCGGCCCAGGCGGCACGGTGCCGGAAGGCGACAACAAGTGGGGCACGTACGTGAACGGCGCCGAGACCCCGAGCCCGCGCAAGAAGCTCTGGGTGGCCGCGATCGACATCGATTACCAAGGCAAACCCGATCCGAGCCACCCCGCATTCTACCTGCCCGGTCAGGAGCTCGAAGCGGGCAACATGCGCGCATTCGCCGCGCTCGAGCCCTGCAAGGATCTCAACCAGCCTTGCGAATCCGCCGCCTCGTGCTGCAACGGCAACGTCTGCCGTCCGGCCGACGTGAACGGAGACGGAACGAAGGAGCTCGTCTGCGTGCCGCCGCCCGTGAACGAATGCGCGCAGGAGGGCGAGTCCTGCGAGACCGCGGCAAACTGCTGCACGCCCGGCTCCTTGTGCATCAACAATCGCTGCGCGGCCCCCACGCCGAAGTGAGGTCGAGGCGCACGCCTCCGGCCTGATCCACCACGGAACCAGGGCGGCTCCCGGCGCACCGGGGCGCCGCCCGTCACGTCACCCAGCATATTTCACGGGCAGCCGTGAGGGGTCACGGGTTCTCTGGACGCCCGTCCGTTTCAGCGGATGATGCGTCGGAAGAAACCGACGCGTCTTTCCTGGCATGCAAGATGCTCATCGGTTTTTTGCATGTCGTCCCTGAGAAGACGCTTGGTGTCGTGTGGCGCCTTCGCTCTGGGAGTGGCGCTCGGGCTGCCCGGGAGCGCTGCTGCGGTGGAACCGAAACCTCCGGTGGAGATCTCCGGCTCCCCCGGCAATGGGGTGACGGTCAAGGTCGGGGACGTGTTCTCGTTTAATGCCCGGAGCCGGATCCAGCTTCGCTACCAGATCAACGTGCCTCCTGCGGATGATCAGGGCGAGCGGGATTTCCAGCAGATCGTCAACATCGGGACGGCGCGCCTCTGGTTCTCTGGCCACGTCTATCGGCCTGAGCTGACATACATGATTCAGCTCGCCATTGCTGGACGTGACTATCGTGACGGCGCGACGTCACCGATCTTCGACGCCTATGTCGACTGGAAGATCCACCGCGATTTTAATGTGCGAGCCGGGCAGTTTTTCGTTCCGTTCGATCGATTGCGGACGGTTCGCGAGTTCGCGCTGCAGATGGCCGACCGGCCGGTGCCCGTCGCCGAGTTGACGCTCGACCGCGATGCGGGCATCACGTTTTATTCGGAGAATTTTCTGGGGAAAGAATCGCCGGTCGCGTGGCGGCTCAGCGCTTTTGGCGGAGGTGGGACGAACCTCACCACGTCGCGAGAGCCCGGTGTGCTCCTCGTGGGGCGGCTCGAGCTTCGTCCGCTCGGCAAGATCGACGATGATTCCGAGGGCGATCTCGACCGCAGGAAGAAGCCGGGCCTGGCGCTCGGCGGCGCGTTTGCGGCGAACTACAATACGAACCGGTTGCGGAGCACGACGGGCGCGACGTTCCTCGGGGGAACGACGGATTATCTGCACGCTGCCGCCGATCTCGTGTTCAAGTGGCGCGGGTTCGCGCTCCAGGGCGAATATTTGTGGAAACGCGCGGACGTCGATCGGATCGAGTCCACGGACGAGGACGGCAATCCGCGCACCGAGTATACGCGTTCGGGCCAGGGCACCGTGTTTCAGGCCTCGTACGTGTTCGATCCGCCGATCGAGATCGTGGCGCGGTTCTCACGATTGTACGCGTTCGGAGGGACGGACCCGAAGCTCGTCTCCGAGGTCGAGAGCCGCGGACAGGAGATCGGCGTCGGGCTCAACTATTACTTCAACAAGCACAAGATGAAGCTGCAAGCCGACTGGATCGCCCGGATGCCGCACGATTTCGATTTCGAGAGGGCGAACCACGCGGCCCACCTCCTGCTCGACGCGACGTTTTGAGGGATGCTGCGCCTAGCGCTGCATCGAGGGGGGGCCAGCGGAAGGCTCGCGGAAATGCGACCACTCGATGCCGAGCTTGCGCATGCGCGCGCGCAGCGTGTGCGGGTTGATGCCGAGCAGGCGCGCCGCGCCGAACGGGCCCTCGATGCGGCCGCCGCGCGCGGCGAGGGCGCGGCGAATGTGCGCGGCCGTTGCCTCGTCGAGGGTGACGATTTCCTCTGCGTCGCGGACAGGTGTCGAGGGGCGCGAGGGCGGTTTTACGGTCGGGCCCCCGAGCGCGGCCGCGAGTTCGAGTCGCTTGCCATTGCCGAGGATCGCGCCGCGTTCGATCACGGCCGCGAGCTCGCGCACGTTGCCCGGCCACGTGTATCGACGGAGCAGCTCGATGTCGTCGGGTGTCGGCGTGAGCCCGGGTCCGCCGAGGCGTTTGCCCGCGCGCTCGGCGAAATGCGCGGCGAGGGCCGGGAGGTCTTCCATGCGGTCGCGCAGCGCGGGCAATCGAATGGGGAAGACGCTCAGGCGATACCAGAGGTCCTCGCGGAACGTCCCTTCGGCCACCATGCTTTCGAGGTGCCTGTGCGTGGCCGCGACGATTCGCACATCCACGTGGATCGTCTCGTGGCCGCCGACCCGCTCGATCGTGCTCTCCTGGAGCACACGGAGCAGGCGCACCTGCGCCGCGCGTGGCAGTTCGCCGACTTCGTCCAGAAAAAGCGTGCCGCCGTCCGCGCGCTCGAACCAGCCTTTGCGTGTGCCCACCGCGCCGGTGAATGCCCCACGCTCGTGGCCGAAGAGCTCGGAATCGATGAGCTCGGAGGGAATGGCGCCGCAATTGACGCGTACCACGGGCCCATGCGCGCGTCGCGAGCGCGCGTGGATCGCCCGCGCGATGACCTCTTTGCCGGAGCCGGTCTCGCCCAGCACGAGCACCGGCGCGTCCGTGGGCGCCACCTGAAGGACGCGCTCCATCACCGGTTTGAGCCCGGAGGATTCTCCGATCACGAACTCGCTCATGTCCATGGTTTCCCTCGGGAGGTTCAGATCTCGTAATCGGGCACGAAGACGCGCACCCTGCGTGGGGCGACATGGACGGTGTCGCCCGAGCGCAGCCCGAGCGCGGCGAACCGCTCGGGCGTGAGCTCCACGTTGATCAATTGATTCGAGTCGAGCGCGCGGAGCTCCACCTTGGTCCGGGATCCGGTCGGATTCACGTGCAGGACCTTCGCCGCGAGGCTGCCTGCATCGGTGGGATGACGCTCGACTTCGAGCTCGTGCGGCCGCACGTAGACGGCGGCGTCGCGCGCCTCGGGATGTTGGTAATCGGGGTACGCCACCGTGAGGCCCGAGACGACGGCCTGGCCGCGCTCGACGCGGCCGTGGAACACGTTCACGTTGCCGAGGAAGTCCATGACGAACGCATTCGCGGGGCGCTCGAATACGTCGGCCGGCGTGCCGACCTGCTCGATGCGGCCTTCGTTCATGATCACCACGTGATCGGCGACCTCGAAGGCCTCTTCCTGGTCGTGCGTGACGAAGACGCTCGTGACCTGGATCTCCTCGTGGAGCTTGCGCAACCATTGCCGGAGCTCCGTGCGCACCTTCGCGTCGAGCGCGCCGAACGGCTCGTCGAGCAAAAGGACGTTCGGCCGCGCCGCGAGCGCGCGGGCGAGCGCGACGCGCTGCCGTTGCCCGCCCGAGAGCTGCGCCGGATAGCGTGAGCCCAGGCCTTCGAGGCGAATCAACTTGAGGAGCTCGTCGACCCGGGTTTGTCGTTCCTGCTTGGGCACCCCGCGCACGCGCAGGCCGTAGCCGATGTTCTCGGCGATCGTCATGTGCCGGAACAGAGCATAATGCTGGAAGACGAAGCCTACTTTTCGATCGCGGGCCTCGTAATCGGTGATGTTCTCGTTGTGGTAGAGGACCGTGCCCCGGTCGGCGACCTCGAGGCCCGCGATGATTCGTAACAGCGTGGTTTTTCCCGAGCCGGACGGGCCGAGCAGGGCGAGGAGCGAGCCGCTCGGGACGTCGAGGCTGACGTCGTCGAGGGCCCGGAAGCTGCCGAAGTTTTTGGATACGCCCTGGATGCGGATGCTCATGGATGCGCTCCCGTGCGGCGGCCCTCGTCGGATTGCGGGATGCGATCTTCGAGCTTGCGCTTGACGACGAGCGTCAAGATGGCGAGCAGCGTCAGCACGGACGCGACCGCGAACGATCCCGGCATGTTGTACTCCTGGAACAGCTTTTCGATCCGGAGCGGCATGGTGTCGGTCTCGCCGGCGATGTGCCCGGAGACCACGTACACCGCGCCAAACTCGCCCATGGCGCGGGCGTTGCACAGAATGATGCCGTACACGAGCCCCCATTTCACGTTCGGCACCGTGACGTGCCAGAACATCTGCCAGCCGCTCGCCCCGAGGCTCAGCGCCGCGAGCTCCTCGTCCGCGCCAATGGCGTTCATGACGGGGATGAGCTCGCGCGCCACGAAAGGAAAGGTCACGAATGCGGTGGCCAGGACGAGCCCCGGCGTGGCGAAGATGATCTTGAGGCTCTTGTTCGAGGGCCACACCTCGAAGGCCTGCTGCCCGAGGACGAGGAGCACGAAGACCGTCGCACCCGCGAGGGCCAGGGCGAAGGGAGGCGTTTTCCAGAGGCCACGCCGCGCGCGCGGGTGGCTCGGCCGAAAGACGAAATAGGCGACGGCGAGGAGGAGGACGAGGAGGGCCGCGACGAGGTACGGCATGATCGCATGGCCGTCGCGGCGGAGGAAGGCACCGAAATAGCCTTGCAGGCCGAAGATCAGCACGAACATCAGGCCGGCGACCACGGGGGAGACCGAAAAGGGCAGGTCGATGAGGGCCGTCAGCAACGTGCGTCCCGGGAAGGAAAACCGCGCGATTGCCCAGGCCGCCGCGACGCCGAAGACCACGTTCGCCGTGACCGCGATGGGGACGACGGTGAGCGTCAGGCCAATCGCGTGGCGCGTGTCCGGATCGTCGACGAGGTTTTTCCAGTAGACACCCGCGCCCTCGGCCAGGGCCCCGGCGAATACATGGGCCACGGGAATCACGATGAGCACGCCGACGACGGCGACGGCGAGTCCGGTGAGGCTCCATCGCAGCCACGCGGGATCCTGCTGCGCCCGCCGGATCTTCGCCGCTGTGGCCTTCGTTCGAGGCGCGTTGCGGACCTCCGCCGTCTCAACGGTCATGGCGCCGGCTCCAGCTTTCGAGGAAGTTGATCACGAGCAGCATCGAGAACGAAATGACGAGGAGCACGACCGCGATGGCCGTCGCCTCGCCATACGCGAACTCCTCCAGGCGCGCGACGATCAAGATCGGTGCGATCTCCGTCTTGAAGGGCATGTTCCCCGAGATGAAGACGACCGAGCCGTATTCGCCGATGGAGCGGGCGAATGCGAGGGCAAACCCCGTGATCAACGCCGGATAAAGCGTCGGAAGGATGACGAACGCGAACGTTTGCCAACGCGTCGCGCCCAGCGAAGAAGAGGCTTCCTCGGCCTCCGGATCGATGTCTTCGAGAACCGGCTGTACGGTCCGCACCACGAAGGGCAGGCCGACGAAGACCAGGACGAGCACGATCCCGAGCCGCGTATACGCCCCGCGGATTCCGAGGGGGACGAGGTATCGACCGAGCCAGCCACTTTCCACGTACAGGCTCGCATAGACGAGCCCGCCCACCGCGGTCGGCAACGCCAGCGGCAGGTCGACGAGCGCGTCGATGATACGTTTGCCCGGGAACGTGTAGCGCGTGAGGACCCAGGCGATGAGGCCGCCGAGAACAACGTTCACGAGCGCGGCGACGAACGAGGTCCCGAAGGTCAGGAGATAGGCGGCGCGCGCGCGCTCGGTCCACACCGCGCCCAGGAAATCGTGCAGCGAGAGCGACCCGGCCTTGACGAAGACGGCCGTGATCGGCAGGAGCACGAGCAGGCCGAGGTAAAAGACCGTATACGCCAGGGTCAGGGAAAACCCCGGGAGCACTCTGCGGTTCACGCTCGCCATCCGCGGCTACTTCTTCGGGCTGTAGATGGTGTCGAAGACGCCGCCCTCGCCGATGAACTGCTTGTGCGCGTCGGGGAAGTCTTTCGCGATCTCGGTGATGGCGAAGAGCCGGAGCTCCGGAAAGATCTCCGCGTGTTTCTTCAGGATGGCCTCGTTCGTCGGCCGGTAGAAATGCTTTGCTGCGATCTCCTGACCCTCGTCCGTGTACGCGAATTTGAGATAGGCCTCGGCGGCTTTGCGGGTGTTCTTGCGGTCGACGTTGCCGTCGACGATGGCCACGTGGGGCTCGGCGCGGATGCTGATGGGCGGATACACGAGCTCGAGCTCGCCCTTGGCTTCGCGTACTTCGAGGTGGGCCTCGTTTTCCCACGCGAGGTGGACGTCGCCGATCTTCTTCTGGACGAACGTGGTCGTCGCGCCGCGCGCGCCCGAATCGAGGACCGGGACCTGCTTGTAGAGCTCTGTGACGTATTTGATCGCGTCGTCGCGGGAGCCGCCGCGCAGGACCACGGAGCCCCACGCGCTGAAGAAGGAGAGGTAGCCGTTGCCCGAGGTTTTCGGGTTCGGCGTGATCACCTCGACGCCGGGCTTGATGAGGTCCGGCCAATCCTTGATTCCCTTCGGATTGCCCTTGCGCACCACGAAGACGACCGTGGATGTATACGGCAAGGAGCGCGAGGGGAACTCGTCGACCCAGTTCGGCTGGATGAGCCCCTTGTTGCGGATCGCGTCGGTATCGAGGAAGGAGGCGAGGGTGACGACGTCCGCTTCGAGCCCGTCGATGACGGCGCGCGCCTGCGTGCTGGATCCGCCGTGCGATTGCTTGATGGTGACCTTCGTGCCCGATTCTTTCTCGTAGGCGGCGATGAACTTCTCGTTCAGATCCCGCCAGAGCTCCCGGGTCGGGTCGTACGAGACGTTCAGGAGCTCGACCTCCTTGGCCGCGCCCCCAGGCTGTGACTTGCCGCAGGCCAAGAGCCCGAGCGCGCCCACGATCAAGGCGGTGATCGCCGCACGTCGGCCCGCCTTCCCACCAGTCGGAATGTGCGCCACGATGACGAGGGTATGTCCGCTATAACGGACGTGTCCAGTGAAATTTGCATGCTGTCCGTCATGGCGGATGATATTGTGTGGTGTGGGACACTGCGCAAGCGACGGCGTCGATTGACGTGGGGTCGTAGTCCGGGTATTCGGGGGGAATGCCGACGCGCACCGAAAAGCTCGCCGCCTCGCTGGTCGTCCTCTTGCTGCTCGCCGGTTGCGGGGGCGGGGAAGGAGGCGCGGGCGGCAGCGGCGGCGCAGGCGGAAGCGGAGGCGCAGGCGGAAGCGGCGGCGCGGGCGGAAGCGGCGGCGCGGGCGGAAGCGGCGGCGCGGGCGGAAGCGGCGGCGCGGGCGGTAGCTCCGTGAGCCCCGAGCCGCCCGCGGAGCTCGAGCATTACGTGACGGGCAACGACGCGGACGCCGACGTGATCCCCGCGGGGCCGGGCCTCGTCTTGATGGGCGGCTCGACGGACGTGGACGCCGCGTTCACCTGGTGGAAGCCACGTATCGCGGGCGGCGACATCGTCGTGATCCGCACCTCGGGCGCCGACGGGTACAACGAGTATCTGCAGGCACTCTCCGCCTCGGATTCGGTCGAGACGATGCTCGTCACGAGCAAGGAGCTCGCGAACAGCGAGTACGTGAAATGGCGCGTCGAGCACGCCGAGGGCGTTTTCATGGCCGGCGGCGATCAGGCCGATTACGTGAACTTCTGGCGAGGCACGGCCCTCGCCTCGGCGATCACCTCGGTCTGGCAGCGCGGCGGCGTAATTGGTGGTACGAGCGCAGGCTGCGCGGTGCTCGGCGAATTCGCCTTCGCGGCCTACGAGGGCACCGTGTACTCGGACGAGGCCCTGCTCGATCCGTACAACGTCTACATGACGATCGAACGTGATTTCTTCGCGTTCCCGCCGCTCGCCGGGTTCATCACGGACACCCATTTCGTGCCTCGCGATCGCATGGGCCGCCTCGTCGGCTTCCTCGGGCGGATCCTCGCGGACGGCTGGGCCCCGAAAGCCAAGGGAATCGGCGTCGACGAAGAGACCGCCGTCGTGATCGATGCCCAGGGCAAGGGAGAAGTGATAGGGGAGGGGAAAGCGTATCTCGTGGTGGCGAACGACAAACCCACGACCTGCGAGGCCGGAAAGCCGCTCGTGTATTCGGGGTTGTCGTACCACCGGCTCGCGGCCGGCGATACCTTGGAATTCCCGTCGGGCGAAACGAGCGTGCCCGCCGAGCCCCTCAGCGCCGCGAACGGCGTGACGAGTCCGGCAAACCCGTACTGATTCGAATCAGGGCAGCGCCTTGAACTGCGTGATCATCTTCGCCCAGACCGCGGGCGTCACGCCGACCTCGAGGTGGCCGTAAGGCACGCCTTCCTGCTTCGACTTGGCCGTCTTGTTCGTGCTGGTCCAGCCCTGCGTGAGCTGATCCCGCGCCGCGACGCTCACGTCGAAGAGCACGCCGTCGCCCTTGGGATCACAGGTCGGGCAGGCCATGCCGTCGATCTCGAAGACCTGCCCGCTCGTGCCGCCCGAGGTGCCGTGCAGCACGTACAGGTAATCGAGGCTCGTGCTCAGGCCCCGCGCCCGGAGCCTTTCGATGAGATTGCCGCCCATCTCCATGACGGCCTTGATGCCGATGCCGTCCATCAGCTTGTACTGCGCATAGCCGAGCGAATACGACTCCGCCGTGAGGCTGTCGTAATAGAGGTGCTTGGCGCGGCAGGCGGACGCGGGATCGTACGCGGTGGCGCGGCAGGTCGTGTGCCCTGCGTCATCCATGATCCAGCCGGCGCCGCCGAAGACGTTCGCCGGGTTGTAGTTCGTCTTGATGGCGATCCAGTCGCGCCACTTCGTCTCGTCCGTGTCGAGCGTGGACCAGTCGTAGCTCACCGGATCGTCCTGCCGGTTCGGCAGCGGGTAATACGGGCGCAGATCGTAGGCGACCTGCATCTGGCCGAGGTACGCCGAGACGAGCTTGCCCTTGTCGTCGACCGAGCCCCACAGCGCCAGGTTGTACTTGTCGAACGTGTAGCCCGTGGCCGAGGCGCCTTGCTCGGTGTTCAGCGTCTTCAGCGACTTCGGAGCGAGGGGGAGGCCGGTCGAATCGAGGCCCGTGATGTTCGACGTGTAAATGCGGCGCCAGTAATCGAGCCACGTGCCGCCGCGGTTCTCGCAGACCGAGTACGCATACGGGTTCGGGAAGATGTCGTTCGGCGAGTCCGCATACCCCCACGTCACGCATTGCACGGCGGACATGTAGCTCCACGTCACGGGCCCCTGGCCGAGCGGCGCGTTCTCTGCCGTGCTGTAGATGAGCAGCGGGTTGAACGGGTGGCGGAAGTTCAGGTCGATACCGAGGTGCGGGCCGGAGAGCGCGACGTACGTGCGCACGTCCTTGCGGAAGTTCGGCACGCCCTTCGACTGGAGCGCGGCGAGCTGCTCGAAATACTTCGGGCCCCAGTCGGTCCAGAGCGCGGGGCTCTGCATGTAGAGGTCCGCCGCGACGACGCCCTTGCTCCAGGCGACGAGGTTGACCTTCGGCTGGCCCGTGAGCGAGCGGATGCGCGAGAGCGCGTTCGCGATGTGAATGGCCTGGTTGAAGTTGTCGCCGTGGAAGTTGCCGAACGTCGTGGCGTACGTGCAGAACCCTTCCGCCTCGAGCGCGTGCACGAAGCCCGTCGCCTGTGTCATGCCGGGGTAGAGCTTGCCCGTGCCGTCGTTGCCGCTCGGCCGGAGCCAGACGTTTGCGTTCTGCATGGCGCCGTGCACGAGGAGTACGGGGCTCTTCGTCTTGTCACACTGATCGAGCGCCGTCTTCGGGCCGTGATGCAGGAGGACGAAGCGGGCCTCGGGGCGCGTGGGGCCCTTGTCCGGACAAGCGGCGGCCGAGGTCGAGCCGACGGTGCCGGCGCAGGCGTTGTTGTAAAAGAGGTTGAACCCGTCGACGAGCTGCTGGTTCAAGGCGCCGAAGTAGGTGCGCAGCGGATAGGTGGAGTCCTCGAACGTGTCCTGCCACCGCCCCTTCGCCGTGCGCAGGTTGTAGCCCTCGGTGCGGAACTTTTGCCGACCTTGGAGGAGCTCGATCTTGCCCCAGGACCAGCTCGGGGGCGTGATGGATCCGACAACCCCGTAGCTCTGCGAGAACGTCGTGGTCGCGGGGGGATCGAAATAGGCCTCGTAATCGGAGATGAACGTGATGGCGGAGGAGACGTCGCCGATCTCGTCGTCCTCGTCCTGCGCGAGGTCAGAGTCGGACGACGCCACGCAGCCCATGGCGGAGAGTGCCGCGACGAGGGCCGTGAGCGCAAACGAACGACGGGGAAGCGAAGATTGCAGCATGGAAACCTCCTGGGCAGCGCCCGCCAGGGAACCCGGGTTGTGCAACCGCAGCAACCACGGGTCGTCCATGCCTATCGGTGTTGCGAGGGGTTTTCAAGCATCGTTCGAACCGGAAGGTCCGTTTGATGCTGCGCCTGCGAAGAAGTGTCGGTAGGGAAGCAATTGCCGCACTGCAAAACGACGCCCAGTGTGCGTGCTGCGATGCAGCATGGAGCGGCGCGTCGTCAGCCGCGGATCTTCTTCGCCATTTCGGCGACGCGCTTGCCGAGGTACTTCGCGTGCGCGATGTCGTGCTCGGTGGGCGCGCCGTTCGCCGTGACGGAGGGGCCGTAGGGGTTGCCGCCGGACGCGAACACGAGCGCATCGGTGTACCCCGGGGTCACGATGACGCCGCCCCAGTGGTAGAACGTGTTGTAAAGCGCGAGCAGCGTCGACTCCTGCCCGCCGTTCACGTTCTGCGCCGAGGTGAAGCCCGCATACACCTTGTTCGCGAGTTTGCCCTGGAACCAGAGCCCGCCCGCCGTGTCGATGAACGACTTCACCTGCGCCGACACGTTGCCGAAGCGCGTGGGCGTGCCGATGACGACGGCGTCGGCCCAGTCGAGGTCCTCGAGCGAGGCCTTCGGCTCGTTCTTCGTCTTGTCGACGAACGCGCGCCACGCGGGGTTTCGGTCGATGGCCGCGTCCGGCGCGGTCTCGGCGACGAGACGGAGGCGCACCTCGGCCCCCGCCGCGCTCGCGCCCTCGCCCACGGCGTTCGCCATGGCGTGGTTGGTCCCCGTCGACGAATAATAGATGATCGCTACGTTCGGCATGGTGGCTATCTACTCCGTCCAGTCGGATAGTCGGATGGTCGGGGGTTCGGGGGCGTAGCTCGGCTTGTCCGAGCTACGCCCCCGACCATGGAAAGGCGCGTACGGTATCACGCAAGGTCGAAGAGGAGCACCTCTCCTTTTCCGAGACCGGTGAAGACGAGCTCCTTCTCCCCGCTCACGGCCGCGCCGTCGCCCGCGCGGAGCACGGTTCCGCCGAGCTGCACTTCACCCTTCGCGACGTGCACGTAGGCGTGCCTGCCGTCCGCGAGCGTGTGGCGCGCCTCTTCGCCCTCGGAGAAAAGACCGGCATAAACGCTCGCGTCCTGATGAATCGTGACGCTGCCGTCGCGGCCGTCGCGGGAGGCGATGAGGCGGAGCCGGCCCTGTTTGTCCGCGTCCGAAAAGTTCTTCTGCTCGTAGCTCGGCGCGATCCCGCGCGCCTCGGGCACGATCCAGATCTGCAAGAAATGGACGCGGTCCTTGCGCGAGCCGTTGAACTCGCTGTGCGTGACGCCCGTGCCGGCGCTCATGCGCTGCACGTCGCCCGGCCGGATGACCGAGCCGGTGCCCATCGAGTCCTTGTGCTCGAGCGCGCCGTCGAGCACGTACGAGAGGATCTCCATGTCGCGGTGCGGGTGCGTGCCGAAGCCCTGCGCCGGCGAAACGCGGTCCTCGTTGATGACGCGGAGCGACCGGAAGCCCATGTGGGCCGGATCGTAATAGTTCGCGAACGAGAACGTGTGGTACGAGTCGAGCCAGCCGTGGTTTGCGTGTCCGCGGTCTTCCGAGCGTCGCAGCGTGATCATGGTGGTCTCCTTCGGTCCCCGGCTTCGTGCGGGGCGCTGTCCGTTCGCCCATCGAGCTTTGCACGACCCGGGCCAAGCCGGTGGAGGCGCTTTTTCCGCGGGAAACGCCAGGTCCGTTCCTCCGGGGCTCTCAAAATGATAGACTCACGGCTCTCAAGATGAAAACCACGGGCATGCGGGCCGCCGATCTGCGGCTCTCCGATCTGTTCTCGTTCAGCCCGAAGGGCGGCGTCATGCGCTTCGCGGGCGAGCGCGTGCTCCTCTTCGACGCCGTGGCGCTCGGGCTCTTGCGCAAGCAGCTCATCGAGAGCTTCGGCTACCACGCGGCGCGCGCGGTGCTGACGCGTTTCGGCTACGGCCACGGCTGGCGGACGGCGGAGGCGCTGCGCGAGGAGATCCCCTGGGCCGACGAGCGTGAATGGCGCATCGCGGGCGGGCGGCTCCACCGGCTCTGGGGGCTCGTGACGTTCGAGCCAGTCGAGCCCGCGGGGCGCGAAGGGCCCGAGCCTTTCGCCGACGCGATATGGCACGATTCGTACGAGGCCGAGCAACATCTCTTGCACCTCGGGCAAGCGACGGAGCCGGTGTGCTGGACGCTCGCGGGATTCGCGAGTGGATACCTGAGCCGCGTGAATGGTCGGCCCATTTTCGCCCTGGAGGAGTCGTGCCGCGGGAAAGGTGACGCCGTCTGCCGGATGATCGGGCGGAGCCGCGAGGAATGGGGCGACGCGATCGAGCCGCACCTGCCGTTTTACGAGACGGACTGCCTCGACGCGTCGCTTCGGCACGTGCAGCGAGCTTTGCGGCGGGCCGAGACGCGGCTCTTGCGCGCCGAGCGGTTGCTCGCGGCGGGCGACGACGAGGCGGAGGTGCCGGGGATCGTTGCGCGGAGCGAGGCCATGCGAGGCGTGGTCGCGATGGCCCGGCGGGTCGCCCGGACGAACGCGACGGTGCTCTTGCTGGGCGAGAGCGGCGTGGGCAAGGAGCGGATCGCGCGGCTCGTGCACGACGCGTCGCCGCGCGTGGGCGGGCCGATGGTGGCGATCAACTGCGCCGCGGTGCCGGAGAGCCTGCTCGAGAGCGAGCTCTTCGGGCACGCGAAAGGCGCATTCAGCGGAGCCGTGACGGAGCGGGCGGGGCTTTTCGAGGCGGCGCGGGGCGGGACGTTGTTCCTCGATGAGGTGGGCGAGATCCCGCTCGCGATGCAGGCGAAATTGCTGCGGGTGCTGGAGGAGCGCGAGGTGCGGCGGGTGGGCGAGAACCGGACGCGACCCATCGACGTGCGGATCGTGGCGGCGACGCACCGGGATCTCGCGGCGGCCGTGGCGCAGGGGCGTTTTCGGCAGGATCTTTATTTTCGGCTGCGGGTCGTGGAGATCGCGATTCCGCCGCTCCGGGAGAGGCCGGACGACATCCTGCCGATCGCGCGGCGGCAGCTCTCGGAGGCGGCGGCGCGGGAAGGGGAGGCGCCGAAGGAGATCGGCAAAGCGGCGTGCCGCGCGCTGTTCGAGCACGCCTGGCCGGGCAACGTGCGCGAGCTCGTCAATGCAATGGAACGGGCGCGGATCCTGTCGGAGGGGCCGACGATCGAAGTGGTCGATCTGCCGCCGGAGATCGGAGGCACGGCGGCTGTGAGCCCGAGCGGAAAAGATTTTTCGCCGCGCCCGCTGGCCGAGGTCGAGCGGGAGCACATTCTCGCGACGCTCGCGGCCGAGGGAGGCAACCGCAAGGAGGCCGCGGCGAAGCTCGGGATTGGCGTGGCGACCCTGTATCGAAAGCTCAAAGAATACGCCGAGGGCTAGGCGTCACTGGCAAGCGCCGCCCAGGAGATCCGCGCCGAGGCATTGCCCGCTCTCGCAATCGGCGTTCGCGTAGCAGTCGACGCCCGGCCCGCCGAGCTTGCAGATGTTCGCCTCGCACGTACCGCCGAGGCAATCGGCGTGCGTCTGGCACGCCTTGTCGTGCCGGCACGGATGACAGACGTCGCCGCCGCAATCGACGTCCGTTTCGTCGCCGTTCTGGATGCAATCGCCGCAGCTCGGGCCCGCTTCGCCCTCCTCGCCGCACGTGACGCGTCCGTCCGCCGGCGCGCAGAGCTGCCGCACCGAGCAGAAATGGCTCACGCAATCCGACTCGACCCCGCACGCAGCGCCGTCCTGGCACGCCGGACACGAGGTGCCGCCGCAATCGACGTCGCTCTCGTCTCCGTCCTGCACGCCATTGCTGCACGGCGCGGCGCCGCCTTCGCCGCCTTCGCCGCCCCCCGCGGCGTCGCTCTCTTCCTTCGCCCCGGCCCCGTTGTTCCCGCTGCCATCCGCGTTCGCCGGGTCCTTCCATGCCTCGATGCCGAGGAGGTCGGCGCAGCCGGTCACGGACAGAAGCAAACCCAATCCCGCTGCTGTGAAGAAAATGGAACGCATGTTCAGTATTCTACCGAGCGGAGGCAACGCGCCGCAAGGTAACTCGCAGCGGTCGGATCAGAATTTTCCGATGAGAAGCGCCCCGCCCCCGGTTCGATCGGCCCAGGGCGCCACTTCGTACTGGAAACCCGTTCGCGATGCGGGTTTGGGTGCCTCGGCGCGCTCGGGGAGCAAGGCGAGCACGAGCGCCGTCACCGCGCCCGCCGCGCCGATGCCAAAGGCGACGTTCGCCACCGTGGCAGACCGGAGCGCGTCCTCGCGGAGCTCGCGCCCGCGCTCGCAGGAGGCCGCCGTCGTGCAGGACTCCTGGATCGAGATCGACGCGGCATTCCGGCTCCCAGCCGAGAGCGCGAAGGCCGCCGCGACCGAAAATCCCGTGAGCCCCACCCCGCCCGCCACGATCGCAAAGACCTTGCGCGGGCCAAGTCCCTTGGAGGTCGAAAGGTTTGAGGTCCCAGGATCCAGTCGCGCCGGATCTTTCTTCGGTGTGTCGACGGGCGCGGGGCGATTGCCGTCGGGGACCTCGACCTCGGCGATCTTGCGCGGCTCGGCCGTGACCGTGGCCCGGAACTCGGGCCGGCCCGGAAGGCGCGCGACGATCTCGTACGTGCCGGGATCGATGGGCTGGGCGACCCCGAGCTCGTCCGGCGAGAGGCGCACGCCGTTGCGGAAGACCGCGATCCCTTCAGCGCCCTTCGGCAGCCGCACGAGCAGGCGCGGCAGCTCCGGTTCGAGCGCGCTCGCGCGCTGCCGGGCAAACGCGCCGCGCTCGTCGTTCACGGCCTCCGCGCGCCGGGCCGTCTCGCCGTACTCGCGCCACGCGGTCGCGGTGCGGCCCTCCTGCTCGTGGCAGGCTGCGAGCAGCCCGAGCGTGCCGATGGCCGGATCGAGCGCGTCGCTCTGGGCGAGTTTCGTGCAAGCCTCGACGAACGCGCCCTGTTCGAGCAGGCGCTTGCCGTCCTGGAAAAGGGTCTCGGCGAGCGTCGCAGCCGCGGTGGGATCCGCGGGCGACGTGAGCCGCGGTTCTTCGTCCGCGCGGGCCGCGGCGGGCACGAGGGCGAGAAGCGACGCAGCGACGAGGACGAACCTATTTGCGCTTGCCACCAAAAATCCCCACGGTTTGCTTGATTGTTTGCGTTTGCTTCGAGGTCTTCGTCGTCGTGGGCGACGTCTTCGTGGACTTCGCCGTGCTCGTGGTCGTCGTCGCGGGCGACGCCGCGGAGGCGAGCGGCTCCGCGGCCGTCGGAGGCGGCGCGGGCGGCGTCGTCGGCTCGGGCGCGCGCGCAGCGGGCGTGGCCTCGGGCGGCGTCGTCGCGGCTGCGGGCGGCGCTGCCTGTTGCGTGATGACGACGAGCGAGACGACGAGGGCGGTGGCGACGAGGCCCGAGGCCGCGAACAACGCCGCGCGTTTTTTCCGGCCCCGGACGTTGCTACCGAAGTCGACAGAGCTCGTGAGGCCCGCGTGCGTATGGGCGAGCGCGCGCGGGAGCGTGACCGCTTGGTCCGTGGGCACGCGCGAGGGGCGCGGCGGTGCGGCGGTCTCGACGCTCGCAATGCCCGCGAGCATGTGGACGATACGCGTGGCCCGCGCGCTCGCCTCGGGGCCGCCGAAGGGCGCGATCGCCTCCGCGAACGCGCCGAGGTCCGGGAACCGCTCGTGCGGACGCTTCGCGAGGGCGCGCAGGATCGCCTCTTCGAGCCGAGCCGGCACCTCGGGGCGTTTTTCGCGCACGCGCGGCGGCGGCTGCGTGGCGATGACGACGATGAGCTGCGTGATGCTCTCGGCCTCGAAGGGCGGCGCGCCCGCGAGCATCTCGTACAGGATCATCCCGAGCGCGTGCTGATCGCTGCGTGCGTCGACGTTCTTCGTCGACTGGATCTGCTCGGGGGACATGTACTGCGGGGTGCCGAAGACCGCGTCGGTGCCGGTGATCGAGGCGCTCTGCCCCGGCGCCTCTTTCGAGAGGCCGAAATCGAGCACCTTGAGCACGCGCGGGCGGAGCGGGCGCTCGGCGAGGAAGAGGTTCGCCGGCTTGAGATCCCGGTGCACGAGGCCCTGCGCGTGCGCGGCCGCGATGCCCTCGCAGGCCTCGAGCGCGAGGTCGACCGCCTCGGTGACGGGGAGTTTTCCACGGCGCGTCAGCTCGGCCTCGAGGTCGTGCCCGTAGAGCCGCTCCATCACGAGGTACGGCGTGCCCGTCTCCGTTTGCCCGACGTCACTCACGCGCGCGATGTGCTCGGAGGGCAAGGTCGCGGCGATGCGAGCTTCACGGAGGAAGCGCGTCACGACGTCCGAGGAAAGCACGAGCGACGGGTTCAGGAGCTTGATGGCGACGGTCTGGCCGAGCGCGAGGTGCGTGGCTTCGAGGACCACACCCATCCCGCCGCTGCCGAGTTCTTGCTCGACACGGTACTTGCCCAGCAGGATGGTCCCGGGCAGCGGCGCCACCATCATACTCATCACGGACGCTATCACGGCTCGTGTCCGGCCGAAACAAGGTCGTCGCGTATGCGTCGGGACGGACGTGTCGGAAATCTGTCACCCGCATCCGCGCGCGGGTGTCCGCGGACGAACCGTTGCCATTGGCGACGCACGGGGAGGGGCCGCCGGCGGAGGCTCGAAGGGCCGGACGACGCCGAAAAAGGAGGTGTCCGCGATTTCCGACGCCGGTTGGTTCGTGGACAAAGGCCCGAATCCGTGTTTCATGATTGACATGCCGAGTCGAGCTTACCGCACCACGATGGGCCTCCTCTTTTCCTCCGCCTGGCTCAGCCTCGCGGCATTTCAAGCGGTTTCGTGCGCGGAAGGGGGAGAGGTCGGCACGGGCGCGGCCGGCGCGAGCGGATCGCAGAGCGGGAGCGGCGGCCGCGGCGGCGACGGGGGCAGCAGCGGGACCGGGGGCGACGGCGGTTCCGCAGGCATGGGGGGCGCAGGTGGGACAGGCGGCGCAGGCGGCGGCGCGGGCATGGGCGGAGCCGGCGGCGTAGGCGGAGCCGGCGGCGCGGGCGGCGTCGGTGGCGTCGGTGGCGAAGGCGGCGGCGGCGGCGGCGGCGGCGGTGCCGGGGGTGGAGGCGGCGCAGGGGGCGCGGGCGGCGCGGGCGGCGGGCCCGTGGTTGGGCTCGAGCTTTGCGTGCTGAATGACGCGGGCCCGGAGGGCGCTTGCGCGAGCCCTGAGGAACTCGCGTATGGCGTCGTACCCGCGGGGACGACCCGGATGCGGCTCTTCCGCGTGGACAATGCCTCGAACGCGACTGCGTCGTTCGCGTCGGTGAACGTGGCGAACCCCGACTTTTCCGTCGCGGTGGTCCGGTACGTGCCCGATGCGCCGAACCCGCCGATTCGCGTGCCCGTCACGTTGCCGTTCGACCGGCCGCCTGGCACGTCGCTTCATTTCGAGGTCACGTATACCTCGCCCGGCCTCGCCGAGCCGCTCGATCCGCTCGACGTGCAGGTCACGGCGACGATCGGCGGCGCCCCCACGCCCGACGTCCTCGTGCCCATCGTCGGCACCGCGGAGGGCTGCCCGCAAGGCGAGGCCGTCTGCGACGCGGATCCGACGAACGGCTGCGATACCGACATCATGACGAGCACGGACCATTGCGGTGGCTGCGACCAGGCGTGCAGCTTGCCGAACACCACCGCCGTCTGCGTGGCCGGATCCTGCAAGCCGGGCGCGTGCACCACGGGGTTCGGGGATTGCAACGACGTGGCCGGCGACGGCTGCGAGACGGACGTGACGAGCAACGTGCAGCATTGCGGCGCCTGCAACGCCGCCTGCGATCTCCCGAACGCGACCGAGGCGTGCATGGGGGGCACCTGCGTGCCGGCCGCCTGCGCCGCGCCGTTTGGCAATTGTGATCAGATCCCCGGCAATGGCTGCGAGACGGATCTGCAAACGAGCCTGGCCCACTGCGGCGCGTGCAACGCGGCCTGCGACCTCGCGAACGCCTCCGAGTCCTGCGTGTCCGGCACCTGCACGCTAGGCGCCTGCGACGGCGGGTTCGGCAACTGCGACGGCATGAGTGCGACCGGCTGCGAGACGAACGTGCAGACGAGCCTCGCCCATTGCGGCGGGTGCAATGCGGCCTGCGACCTCGCGAATGCCTCCGAGTCCTGCGTGTCCGGCGCCTGCACGCTCGGCATGTGCGCCGTGGGATACGGCAACTGCGACGGCATGCCCGCGACCGGCTGCGAGACGAACTTTCTCAACGACGCGTCGAACTGCGGCGGCTGCAACAACAACTGCGGGATGCTCATCCCCAATGCGCAATCGACGTGCTCGGCCGGCATGTGCCAACTCGTCTCCTGCTTGCCCGGCTATTTCGACGTCGACGGCTCCTCGCAGAACGGCTGCGAGTGCCAGTTCGTCGGGGCCGATCTGCCCGACGACGGTTTCGCCGACACGAACTGCGACGGCATCGATGGCGACGCGTCCGCGGCCGTGTTCGTCGCGAAAACCGGCAGCGACCTG
The DNA here is from genome assembly GCF_028435265.1 of Polyangium jinanense. GTDB lineage: Bacteria > Myxococcota_A > Polyangia > Polyangiales > Polyangiaceae > Polyangium > Polyangium jinanense. The sequence continues at coordinate 25,239 of NZ_JAGTJK010000011.1, forward strand.
AACCCCGGCACGCGCGAGTCCCCGATGGCCACGATTTCCGCCGGGATCTCGAAGGCGGTCGTGCTCGGCAAGAAGCAGGTGTACGTATCGCAGGGGCTCTACGACGGGCGCATCGTGCTGGCGAACGGGGTATCCTTGTACGGCGGGTACTCGGCGCAGAACAACTGGGCGCGGAGCACGGCCTACGTGGCCACGATTCAATCGAGCACCGTGCTGAACGGCCGCGTGAGCGCGGTCGAGGGCAAGGACCTCGTCACGGCGATGACCGTCGACCGGATGACGATCCAGACGCTCGACACGAACACGGCGGGTATCTCGAATTACGCGATGTATTGCAACAACTGCACGTCGCTCGTCCTGAAAAACAGCTCGCTCTCCGCCGGCGCGGCGGGGCCCGGGGCGGCCGGCGCGGCGGGGACGGCCGGCGGCATCGGCGGCAACGGGGCCGCAGGAGGGCCCGGCGGCTGCGATTCGAGCTCACCGGCCGCCGGCGGCTCCGGTGGGACGAGCGTGTGCAGCCGGACCGGCGGCCTCGGTGGCAAGGGCGGCGACGCGGTCGCCGGCGGAACGGGGCTTTCGGGCGTCGGAGGCACGCCCGGCGGAATCGGCGGCTCGGCGGGCAACACGGGAACGGACGGCGGGGGCGGTCAGAATGGCGCGGCGGGGACGAACGGCGGGAACGGGGCGGGCGGCAGCGGCGGATCGACCGCGAGCCTGTTCTGGGTGGGCACCGCGGGCGTCATGGGCGTGACCGGCACGCACGGCAATGGCGGCGGCGGCGGCGGCGGCGGCGGCGGCCAGACCGGGCCGTTCGTCATCAATGGCACGGGCAACGGCGGCGGCGGCGGCGGCGCGGGCGGATGCGGCGGCACCGGCGGCACCGGCGGCGGCGCGGGCGGCGGATCGTTTGGGCTCTTCGTCATCAATTCGAACGGATTGGTCCTGTCGGCCAATACGATCAAGAGCGCGAAGGGCGGCAATGGCGGCAGCGGCGGCGCGGGTGCCGCGGGCGGGGCCGGCGGTGGCAGCGGGACGGGCGCGGCGACGTGCACCGCCGAGGTGGGCAAGGGCGGCAATGGCGGCACCGGGGGCAAGGGTGGCAATGGCGGGCACGGCGGCGGCGGCGCGGGAGGCCCCTCGTTTGCCGTGTATCGTGTCGGCAGCGCCCTGGTTTCGGTTACCGGCAACACGCTCACGCCCGGCACGGGCGGCTCCGGCGGCACCTCGCCCGGCAACGCGGGCACCGCGGGCGCGTCCGGGCAGGTGCTCTGAGCACGTTCCCGCGCCTTTTTCCCGAGGGCCAAGGTTTACGGCCGGCGCGCCCGTCGCCTAGACTCGCGCGCCGGGGCGCTCGTGCGCCCGAGGGAGGTGTCCGTGTCCATTCGTTCGTTGCCTGCGATATCGCTGGTCGCGGTGATGCTCTGCGCTGTCGGGTGCAACAAATCCGACCCAGCCGCCGGCGGAGAGGTGAAGCCCGAATCCCGGGCCGGTGCCGAGGGGAAGGCCGCGTCGGGGCAGAAGCCCGCGGACACGGACGCGGCGAAGGCGCTGCTCGAACAGTTCTTGAAGCCCGGCGTCGATCACGCGGCGCTCACGAAGCCGCTCGAGCCGACGGCCGAGGATTACAAGGCCGTCTTCAAGGAAGAGGCCGCGGGCAAGCTCGAATCGCATTACAAGAAGATGTGGTCCGACCCGAACGCGGCCATCAAGCCGAACGAGGGACAAACCCAGCTCCTCCTCTACTCGGCGACGACGGAGGAGATCGCGGCGGGCGATGGCGACGGCCCGAATTTCCCCGGCGGATACAAGAAGGCGGTGGAATCGATGAAGCCGGGCGTGCGCTGGTATCGGTTCAAGTTCGTCAAGCCTGGCGAGACGCTCGGCATGGCATTCGACGGGCTCACGTTCGTGAATGGCAAATGGCGCTTCTTCCCGAAGCCGTGGCGCGGGCTCGAGGGATCGTGATGGGCACGGAGAGACACATGATCAAAAAAGAATGGATGTTTCTGTTCCTGGGGCTCTCGGCGGCACTTTCCGGCTGCAGCGGCGGCGAGGGAGGCTCCGGGACGAACGAGCCGGCCGACGTTTGCGCGCCTTTCATGTCGGAGGCCTCCGCGGGCGAGGTCGAGATCGTCGTCCGGAACGACCGCTCCACGCCCGTCTACCTACGCAACGGTATGTGCGACGCGCGGTTCTCCCTCCAGCCGCTCGGGGCGCCGGCGGGGGAGACATCCCGAAGGGCCGAGCTCACGGTCCTCGACGTCACGTGTGACGACGCCCGAACGCTCGAAGCGTTCCCGCTCGATTGCTTCGACTCGTCGTTGCCTCCGATCGCGCCAGGCGCGACGGTGACGTTTCCCTGGAAGGGCCTGCTCTACGAGCGCGTCGGCATGCCGGCGAGCTGCTACAACGAGAAGGCGACCCCGCCCCTACCGTCCACGTGTTCCCAGGGCTTCGCCGTCGCGCCGGGCATGGTGGAGGCGACGATACCGCTCTTCGCGAACGCCATGGAGAACTGCGAGGGCGGCTGCCAGACCGGGCTCGATCCGTTCGAGGTCAAAGGAACGTTCAGCTACCCCGACGAAAAGACCGTCACGATCCCCGTCCCGCCCTGACTCAATGTAGATCCGCGAGGAGCTTGTCCGCCGTGAGTTGGTCGGCGGCGAGCCCGCCGAAGTACTGCATGAGACCCACCTCCTCGTACCGCGGCATGATCCGCGGCGAGAGCAGGCCGATCTCGCGCAGGTTCGGCACGAGGCGGCTGAACATCACGGTCCGGAACTCGTTCATTCCCTTCGACCGGTACACCACGTTTCGCCACTCGGCGCGCGTCATCCGGCCCTCGAACCACTCCTCGTAGACCTCGTACGCGGCGAAGCGGTTGCGCATGAGCAGCGCGATCTCGAACGACCAGTCCTCGCGCTCCTGCCGCTCGCGCTCCGTGATGTGCTTCGTGAAATGCTCGCGCAGCGCGCACACGCCGTAATGCACGTGCCGCGCCTCGTCCTGGATGACCATCTTGAGGACCTCCTTCAAGAGCGGCTCCTTCGTCTCCTTGTACAGCGTGCTGAACGCGCCGAGCGCGAGGCCCTCGACCATGATCTGCATGCCGAGGAACTTCATGTCCCAGCGGCCGTCGGTCATGAGCGAGTCGATGATCACGAAGAGGTTGTCGTTGATCTGGTAGAGCTTGTTGAGCTTCGTATCGAGGTAGCGATTGAAAACCTCGACGTGGCGGCCCTCGTCCATCACCTGCGTGGCGCCGTAGAGCTTGCCGTCGAAGAACTGGACGGCCTCGGTCACCTGCGCGGCGGCGAAGAGCGCGCCCTGCTCGCCGTGCAAGAACTGGCTGAGCATCCAGGCGCACATGCTGTAGCCGAGCTCCGCCCGCTCCTTCTTGTCGAGCTTGATGCCGAGCGCCTCGATCTCCTCGAAGCAGAGGAACTCCTCGGGGATGAGCGGTCGCGTGGGATCGAGCGGGTCGACGCTGATGTTCCAGGGCAGGTCGTCGCCGTTCCACTGGCCGACCTTCGCGCGGCGGTAGAGGTCCGCCATCTCGGGCTGATCGTTCGGATAACTCCAGTCGAAATGAGCCGTATGCGTCGCGGGCATGTCCGTCGGCGTGCCTTGCTTGCCGCGGTGCAGGAGCAGGCCCCGCACGCTCGAGGGGCCGAGCGCGGTGAGCACCTTGGGATCCCTCACCGAAAACAGGACCTCCATGGCCTCGAAATACGCGTCGATCTGCGATTGCATCCTCGGCGGGAGGAACCTCGTGAGCCGGCTCGTGTCGAACATGGTGTGTCTCCTCCGAAAACCGTTGCACCTCAAAGTGTCGCGAGGAAATTCCTCGCCAGCGCGTCGTGGTAGCGGACCAGAAATGCGTTGATGAGCGGCAGCGCCCGCTCGACCATGGAGGCGGCCTGCTCGGGCGAGAGCGAGGAGAGGCGCTCGGTGAGGAGCTTCGCCTCGCGGGCGAAGAGCGCGCCCATGGCCTCCTCGTACATCAGGATGTCGCGCGCAGAAAAGCCGATCGACTCGTCGAAGCCGATCCGCCGGAGCTCGGCGAACGTCTCCAGGATCCACGTGTCGTCGCTCGCCACGACGAGCCGCGCGCGGCCCGAGGCGTCGTGCTCCTCCGCGGCCGCGATGAGCCCGAGCTCGACCATGTCCTCGAGATCTTTCCGCGAGAGGCCGAGCTTCTGGATGAGCTCATGGGCGTCCGCGGTCGTGGGTTTGTCCGCGCGCGCGCCGAGCGTGGCGCTGAGGCGCGCTTTCACTTCGTGCACGAACCTGCGCTGCGCGGGGCTGAAGGCCTCGTCGCGTTCCTCGAGCAGGGCCTTGATGGCGCGCAGGGGGAGGAAGCGCTCGTGCTGGAGCTTGCGCACGAGGAGGACGCGGGCGAGGTGTTCCTCGCCGTAATAGGCCATGTTGCGGCCGGTCTTGTGGCCCTCGGGCACGAGGCCCTGCTGGATGTAGAAATGAATGACCTGCCGCGGCAAACCCGTCCGCTCGCAGAGGTCCTTCATGCGATACGGATAGGCCTCGCGGTCCACGGCGGGACCCTTGCTCGCGAGCGCAACGTCCATCACGGGACTTCCACCGTGCACGGCGCCGCCGCGCGGGACACGCACGCGAGGACGAACCCCTGGCTTCGCTCCTCCTCGTGCAGGCAATTCGGCTCTTCGCTCGTCACGTTCCCCGAGAGGAGCTTCACTTTGCACACGCCGCACCCGCCCATCGTACACGAGAACGGCATGGGCAGCGACGCGGCCAGGCCCGCTTCGAGCAGGGTTTGTCCGGGAGCGGCGGAGACGGTCTTCGTGCGGCCGCGAAGGCGGATCTCGACCGGAGCGGAGGTCGTCGGGAGTGCGGGCGTGGTGCGGCGCGCGGGCGCGGAGAATCGCTCCTCGTGGATGCGGGCGGGAGCGACGCCGCGGGCGAGGAGGGCCTCGCGCGCCGCGACCATCATCGGCTCGGGGCCGCAGACGTAATACGCGGTGGTGTCCGCGTCGAGGTCCGAGGACGCGGCGATCGCGTCGAGCTCGCGCGTGACGTTGTCACGATCGAGGAGGCCCGTGCGTCCGGTGAAACCCGCGGGCGGATCGGAGAGAACGTGGCGGAGCGTGAAGCGGTCCGCGTGGGCTCGAGCGAGGGATTCGAACGCGTCGCGGAAGATGATGTCGGCCTCGCCGCGGTTTCCGTACACGAGGGAAACGCGGCTTCCGGGCTCGCGGGCGAGCGTGGTCCGCGTGATCGAGGCGAGCGGCGTGATGCCGCTGCCGCCCGCGAGGAGCACGAGGTGCCTTCGCGCCGCGGGATCCGGCGTCACGGTGAAGTTGCCCGAGGGGCCGAGCACGTCGAGGACGTCGCCTTCCGCGACCCGCTCGTTCAGGTGGTTCGAGGCGCGCCCGTCGGGCATTCGTTTGATGGTGATCGTCACCTCGGCGGCGGCGCCGTCCTCGTCGGGGAGGCTCGAGATCGAATAAGCGCGGCGGAGAACCTCGCCGCTCGTGAGCGTGACGAGCACCGTGAAGAACTGGCCGGGCACGAACGAGATGCGGCGGCCCTCGGGATCGGTGAGCGTGAGCGAGACGGCGTCCTTGGTCTCGCGTACGACGCGGGTGACGCGGAGCCTTCGCGGCGTGATGCCGGCGCTCGACTCGGGCGTGACGGCGAAAAGGTGCCGGGCGAGTGGCGCGCGGATCGCGTAGGGCGGGGGGCGCGCGCCGGTGAAGTCGCTCAAGACCGTGCGTACGTCACGCACCAGCGCTTCGAGCCGGACGACGACGGTGGCGGGCAGGAGAGCCGCGGGGCCGAAGCCTCTTCGCGCATCGTTCCCCTTCTGGCTCTCGCTCTCGCTGCCGTTCCGGGCCTTGTCGAGCTCCATGGCTCGCTTGTACCCCCTCGAACTGCAAAGTGTCAAGTGTCACTTGACACTACGCGCTCACGGCGGGCGTCGTGCAGCTCTCGGGGGCCGGGATGATTGGGATCGGGGATGAGGCACGAAATCGACGGAACGACGATCCGAGCGGCAAAAACCGGCCATAGATGCTTCAGGTTCGTACCATCGGCGCTGGTTCGTCGGCGGGACGTGTTGTCATCCAGCCTGCATCATGCTTTGCTCGATACCGTGAGTTACCTGTTCGTCGCGTACCTGTACGACAAACGTCGCTGCTCGGCGAAGGTCATCGTGGATCCGTGGGCCGACGCGGAGCCGGGCTTCGCGGGCGAGAGCCTCGTGCGTGTCGCCGTGAGCCCGCGCGTCGAGGCGGTGTTCTACTTCCCCGGGAATTTCCGGCTCAAATCGCAGGCATTCTCGTTCGGCTGCGAGGTGTTCCTGGTCGACGACTGGGCCACGGCCCCGGCCGAGGCGCTCCGGAGGGCCGGCGCGCGCGATTGGCAATACGTGGCGTGGGCGTCCTCGGACATGAGCGACTACGACGTGGCCATGCGTTTCACGCCCGACGGATTCGACGGCCGCGCGATGATCGACGGGGAGGGCGAGCGCATCGCGATCGACAAGGGTGTCATCCAGACGTACGAAAAAAAGACGATCGCCGCCTCGCCGCAGGAGCTCGGCTTCGGGACCGAAGGGTTCGACGAGGAGGCGTTCGAGCGCGCGCTCGTGGAACGAGAAGAGCCCTTCCGGCCGGGTCTTCTGGTGCACGATACGCTCGGCGTGACACGCGGGAAGGTGATCGACGCGCTTCACAACGTGGCCGATGGGCAAGGCGAGGCGCTCTGGCCCAAGGGCGGGCCGCTGGATACGCAGGCCCTTCGCCGCGCGGCCGCGGAAGCCGAGGATTCGTTCGTGCCGGCGCTGCCGCTCTGGGAGCATTTGCGCGGCGAGGCGATGAAGCCCGAAAGCGGGCCGAGGAAAAAGAGGGCGCGGATGAAGGCGGGCTGATTCAGGGGCCCGGGCCGAAGGGGCGCTCGACGGCGACAAACGTCGAGCCGGCGATCCAGAAGGGCATCGGCATCACGTCCGCGGGCATCGGCGCGCGGAGGAGCTCTGCGGGCAAGGCGTACGTCCGATCGACCACCCGCACGGTCGCGGGCGCGAAAGGCGTGATGTCGAGGGACCATTCGATGCCCTCCGCGGGTAAACCCTGGAAGGTAAAACCCCAGGGATCGTCGGTTGTCGCGCGAAATCCGTTCGGCTCGTCCACGCGGCGCCCGTCGATGGTCGCGCCGCGGAGGGGCGCCTCCGAGGTGACCGAGACGAGGACGAACGGCGCGTTCCGGCCCGAGCGAATCCGAAAGCGGAGGGTGCGGATTCCATCGTGAAGGGTGTCGCCGAGGGATTCGAGCTGGGGAGGCGGGACGTCGAGCGGCGGCGCCTCGGCCTCGTGCCGGAGCGTGCCCTGGCCGGGAAGGGAGAATCGCGGGGCGCGGCGCGTGGCTTCGGGGATGTGCAACGTCGTCCAGGGAGCCGGCTTTTCTTCCGTCGTCGTCCAGACGGCCGCGCGGCGACCGGCGTCGAGGGCGTACGCGAGGCACGCCGGGCGGGGCTCGGAGGGAGAGAAGGAGTTTGTCGCGACGGACAGGCCCAGCGTGACGGCGCATGCGCCGGCGAGGCCGAGGGCGGGTTTTCGCGACGCACCCGCGCCGAGGACTTCGAGCAGCGGGGCCAAGAGGCCCGCGAGGAGCACGACGACGGCGACGGCCGGCGCGGCCCGCGGCAAGCCGAGCGCGATGAGGAGGAGGTAAGGGACGGGGACGACGAGGACGAGCGCCGGAAGCGCGGAAAGCAGGAGCCAGAGGCCGCTCGACGGCGATTCCGGCGAAGGGCGCCTTTGCCAGACGAGCAGGCCCGTAAGCGATGCGGCGAGCGGGAGGGCAAAAAGAAAACTTGCGCCCGGGAGGAGCGCGGCCGTCGCGAGGGCGAGGAGGAGCCAGGCCGCGGCCGCGCCGAGCGCGAGCTCGAACGGGGAGAGGCGTGCCCGGAAAAACCTATAGGCGGCGGCATATACGGCGACGCCGAGCAGGGCGATGGCGATTCGCGCGAGGCCCGGATCGAAGGGGTCGCCGCGGAAAGCGCCCCACGCGGGCGTGAGGGCGCGGAGCGCGGCGACGAGCCCGGCCGCGAGCGCGGCCGCGGCCACGAGCGAGGCGAGGAGCGTGCCGAACCCGGCAAGCACACGCGCGGGGCGCGCTTGCCCACGCCGCATGGCGAAAACGAGCGCGAGGACGAACAGGGCCACGGGGATCATCGCAATCGGCAGCGCCCACGCGCGGCCGTAGACGACGAGGCCGAGGCCCGGGACGTCGAAATAAACGACCGGCTCGGCCCTGAGGGTCGTGAGATCCAGGTCCCCGAAGCGCCGCGCGAGGGCGAATGCGAGCATTCCCTCGTGCGCGAGGGTCCGCCGGTCGAGGTGCGCCGGGTCGTCGACGGGCGCGTGGTAATGGGCAGCGCCGTCGGCAAACGCGAAATTCATTCCAGGCACGCCGGCGCGCAGAAACGGAAAGATGTCGGTCTGGTGGCCGAGGCGGCGCGCGATTTCGGGGAAGAGCGACGAGGCGACCGGATCGGGCACGGCGTCCGCGAAATGCCGCACGAGCGCGCCGGCGCCGGCGCTCGTCTCGATGAGCCCGACGGGGCCTCGCGTGCCACGCCCGTCGAAGTTCAGCACGAGGCCGATGTCGCGGAACGATGGGTGCTCGTGGACGAATACGTTCCCGCCGAGGACGCCGGCTTCCTCGGCGTCCGTGAACAGGAAAATCATGTCGTTGCGGAGCGTGGGGCCCTCGCGGAGGGCGCGGGCCGTCTCCAGCAGGACGGCGACGCCGCTCGCGTCGTCGGCCGCGCCGGGGGCATTGGGGACCGAGTCGTAATGGGCGACGAGCGCGAGGGCCGGGCCACGCTCACGTCCAGGCAAACGCGCGACGAGGTTTTCCACGCGGGAGACGTCGTACGGCACGCCCCAGTGTGTGCCGAGCGCCGTGGCACGCTGGATTTCCACGGAGATGCCGAGGCGCGTAAGCTCGTCGCGGATGAAGTCCCGCGCGGCGTCGTGGCCCGGGGTGCCCGGAGGTCGCGGCGCCGCGGCGATGCGCGTGACGTGGGCCGCGGCGCGATCGACCGAAAAAGCCTGCGGCGTCGTGCTCGCCGGTGGGTCTTTCGGGACGAACCCGAAGATCCGGAAGGCGACGATCCCGAGGAGGGCGAGGACGAGCGCGGCGCGGAGGGCCCCCGGGTGCTCTTCCGGCTTGTTCACCATGTCCCGACCCTACCACCCCGGAGGTGCGGCGCACGTCGATTGAATTTTGGTCACAGCGGCTACGGGCGAGCGTCTATCCTGTGCCCCCCCGGCGCTCCCAGGAGGTCGTTCGTGTCCGCTCGTGTTTCTCTCACCCGCACATACCCGCTGGTCCTCGCGCTCCTCGCCTCGCCCGCGTGCCATGTCGAAGAGAAGGCCGCCCCGACGCCGCCGCCGCTCCCCGCGCCCGCCGCCGCGCCCGCGCCTTCGAGCGAGGGCGAGCAGCGGGACGCGCGCGCGGAGTTCATCCGGTCGAGGTATACGAAATACGAATATCGCATTCCCATGCGCGACGGCGTGCGGCTCTTCACGGTGGTGTACGTGCCGAGCGACGCGAGCCCGTCACGGAAGTATCCGTTCCTCATGATGCGCACGCCCTACTCCGTGGCGCCATACGGGGCCGATCGGTATCGCGGGCGTTTTCTCACCGAGGCCTTCGAGAAGGAGGGCTTCATCTTCGTGCATCAGGACGTGCGCGGCCGCTACATGTCCGAGGGCGAGTTCGTGAACGTGCGCCCGCACCTCGACAAGAAGGGGCCGAAGGACATCGACGAGAGCACGGATACGTACGACACGCTCGAGTGGCTGACGAAAAACGTGGCCGGGAACAACGGGCGCGCGGGCATGCTCGGGGTGTCGTATCCGGGGTTTTATTCGTCGGCCGGCGCGATCGACTCGCACCCTTCGTTGAAGGCGGTCTCGCCGCAGGCGCCGATCGGGGACTGGTTCCGCGGCGACGACATGCACCGGCACGGCGCCTTCAATTTGCAGCTCGCGTTCCATTTCTTCGGGTCGTTCGACAAACCGCGGCCGAAGCCCAAGGAGGACAGCGAGGACGACTGGGAAGGGGTCGACTACGGGACGCCCGACGCCTATCGGTTTTTCCTCTCCGCGGGGCCCCTGTCCGAGGCCGAGGCGAAGCATTTCAAGGGTGATCGCCCGTTCTTCCGCGACATCGTGGCGCACCCGAACTACGACGCGTTCTGGCAAGCCCGGAACATCCTGCCCCACCTGCGCAACATCAAGGCCGCCGTGCTCGTCGTGGGAGGATTTTTCGATACGGAGGATCTCTACGGCCCGCTCGCCACGTACCGCGCGATCGAGGCACAAAACCCGGGCGCGAAGAATTCGATCGTGATGGGGCCGTGGAAACACGGGGGCTGGTACCATACGACAGGGGACAAACTCGGCGACGCGGATTTCGGGTTCGCGACGTCGCCCGTGCTCCAGGATCTCGAGTTCGCGTTCTTCAAGCACCACCTGAAGGACGGGCCGGATCCGGAGCTCGCCGAGGCGCTGGTCTTCGAGGGGGGCGCCAATCGCTTCCGGCGGTTCGACGCCTGGCCTCCGCGCGAGGCGAAGAAGGGGCGGCTTTATTTGCAAGGCAGCGGCGCGCTGTCGTTCGAGCCGCCGAAGAACGGGGAGGCCGAGAGCGACGAATACCTGAGCGACCCCGACAAACCGGTGCCGTACACGCAGGAGATGTCGAATGGCTGGTCGTCGAGCTACATGGCCGAGGATCAGCGCTTCGCGTCGCGACGGCCCGACGTGCTCGAATATCGCTCGGAGCCGCTCGAGCGGGACGTCACGCTCGCGGGCCCGCTCGAAGCCGAGCTCTGGGTGAGCACGACGGGGACCGACGCGGACTGGGTGGTGAAGCTCATCGACGAGAACCCCGGAAAGATGCCGGGATTCAAGAAGGAAGACCGGTGGGACGGCAAGAAGGACCGCGGCGGACAGCAGATCCTCGTGCGCGGCGAGCCGTTCCGCGGACGGTTCCGCGAGAGCTACGAGACACCAAAGCCGTTTGTCCCGGGCGAGCCGACGAAGGTGAAGTTCGCGGTGAACGACGTGTTCCACACGTTCAAACGCGGTCACCGGATCGTGATCCAGGTGCAATCGACCTGGTTCCCGTTCATCGATCGAAACCCGCAGAAATTCGTGCCGAACATCTTCGAGGCCAAACCAGGTGATTACACGAAGGCGACGCACCGCGTCTATCGATCCCAGGCGATGCCGAGCGCGCTGGAAGTGACGCTCCTCCCGGCGCTGGACGAGTAGGTTTTTCTTCGCACCTCGAACGTTTCTCCGGTACGCTCGCGCCGCCGATCCGCGATGAACACGATGAACCCCACCGCCCCGCCCGCCGCGCCCGCTGCCTCGACGGAAAACACGCCCGCGCAGGACCCCGAGCAACAATGGCTCGATACGGTCTATCGCAAAGGGGAAAAACAGCTCACGCCGCGCGCGGTCGTCGCCGGGATGCTCATCGGCGGGGTGATGTGTTTGTCCAACCTCTACGTCTTTTTCAAGACGGGCTGGAGCCTCGGGGTCACGTTGACCGCCTGCATCCTGGCGTTCGCCCTCTTCGAGCTCTTGCGCGCGGCGAAGCTGACGAAGGGCGAGTTCACGATCCTGGAGAACAACGCGATGGGCTCGGTCGCGTCCGCGGCCGGGTACATGACCGGCGGCGGGAACATGGCGGCGTTCGGCGCGTTGCTCATGGTCACGACGATGCGGCCGAGCGCGGTCTGGTTGATGCTGTGGTTCGGCGTGATCGCGGCGATGGGCGTGTTCGCGGCGATCCCGATCAAGCGGCAGCTCATCAACAAGGAGGCGCTCGCGTTCCCCACGGGGACGGCGACGGCCGAGACGCTGCGCTCGATGCACGTGGCAGCACATCACGGAGACGCGGGCGCAGAAGGCGCGGGCGCCGGCAAGGCGAAGGCGCGGCTGCTCGGGATCGCGGGGCTCATGGGCGCGATGCTCGCGTTTCTGCGCGACGCGAAGGAGGCGTGGATCAACCTGCCAAGCACGATCGCGCTGCCCTTCACGATCGCGGGGCGCGCCGCGAAGGACTGGACGATCGCGCTGAACTGCGAGCTCGTGATGGTCGGCGCGGGCGCGCTCATGAGCTTCCGCACGGCGTGGTCGCTCCTGCTCTCGGGAATGGCCGGCTACGCGATCCTCGCGCCGCGGCTCGCCGCGGAGCACGCGATCAAAGAGGTGAGCTACAAGGCGATCGTCGGATGGACGCTCTGGCCAGGCGCCGCGATCCTCGTGGCCTCGGGCCTGACGAGCTTCTTGCTCGATTACAAGAGCATTGTCCGCTCGTTCCAGGGTTTGTCGGGGATATTCACGGGCGGCGCGAAGAAATCCGAGAAGGAGGAGCCGATCGCGGAGGTGGAGTGCCCGGCCTGGTGGTTCCCCGCGGGGTTTGCCGTGCTCGCGCCGATCGTGATTCTCTTGATGGGGTTCCTCTTCCAGATCCCGTTCTGGGCCGGGCTCATCGCGGTGCCGCTCGCGGTCGTGATGGGGTTCGTCGCGGCGCGCGTGACGGGCGAGACGGACGTGACGCCGACGAAGGCGCTCGGGCCGGTGACGCAGGCGATCTACGGGCTGCTGACGCCTGGCAACCTCGCCGGCAACATCATGAGCGCGAACGTGACGGGCGGGGTCGGGCTGCATTCGGCGGATTTGCTGACCGACCTGAAGAGCGGGTGGCTGCTCGGCGCGAGCCCGCGGCAGCAGCTCAAGGGGCAGCTCTTCGGCGTCGTGGCGGGGGCGCTCGTCGTGGTGCCGGCGTTCTGGCTCATCATGCCGGACCCGTCCGTGCTCGGCAGCGAGGAGTGGCCCGCGCCTTCGTGCCTCGTGTGGGCCGGCGTTTCGAAGGCATTCGCGGGCGGGCTCGGTGGTTTGCCCCCAGGGGCGGATCGGGCGATGGTGATCGGGCTTCTGCTCGGCGTCGTGCTCGCGCTCGCGGAGCGATTCGCGCCGAAGAAGCTGCTACCATTCGTGCCCTCGCCGGCGGGCCTCGGCATTGCGCTCGTGATCCCGGCGAGCAACGCGATCTCGATGTTCATCGGGGCGACGATCGCGTACGTGCTGCGCAAGACGAAGCCGGCGCTCGGCGAGCTGCTCACGGTGCCGGTGTCGAGCGGGTGGATCGCGGGCGAGAGCTTGATGGGTATCGCGATCAAGCTGCTGGTGGTGGCGGGGGTGCTGCAGAAGTAGGCGGGAGCCGGGGGACTGCGGTCAGCCCACGGGGACGAGGTCGATCCGGCCGAGCTCCTCGTGGACGGCCGCGACGGTCGCCTGGATGCGGTCGCCCACGGCAAACCGCTGGCCGTGGCCGATGAGGGCCTGCGCGGCGAGATCGGTGCGGAAGGGGCCGCCGGGGAGTGCTTCCATGGCAATGGAGCCCATCGCGCCCGTGCCGGCGATTTGTACGAGAAGGCCAAACGGCTTGATCGCGATGATGTTGCCCGAGACCTGCTCGCCGAGGCGGCTGGCATAAAGGCGCGCGACGAGCATGCGGTGACGCTCGGCCTCGGCTTTGCCCGCGTTCTGCGAGGAGCGATCACAATCGGCCGCGAGGACGGCGAGCCCGGCGCGGATGTCCTCGTAATCGCGGTGGCCTTCGAGGTACCGCTTGAGGATGCGGTGCACGACGAGGTCGGCGTACCTGCGGATCGGCGAGGTGAAATGCAGGTAGAGCGGCGCGCCGAGGCCAAAATGCGGGCCGGGATCGGGCGTGTAACGCGCCGGGCCGAGGGTCTGGCCGAGCACGGTGCGGATCGCAGGCTCGAAGCGCGCGCCGGCGATCTGCGTCTCGAACGCGGCGAGCGAGCGGGCCGAGAGGCGTGGGCCGAAGCCGGCCTCGATGCCGAAGTTGTGCGCGAGCTGCGCGAGCGTGCGGACGCGCTCGGGCGAGGGCTCGTCGTGGACGCGGTAGATGCCGGGGAGGCCACGTGCGACGAGCCATTCCGCGACGGCCTCGTTCGCCGCGACCATGAGCCGCTCGACGAGCCTGTGCGCAGGGGTCTCACGGCGCGCTTCGATCGCGATCGGCTCGCCCGTGCCGGCGTCGAGCTCGATCTTCGCCTCCTCGCGCGCGAGGTTCACCCCACCCCGCGCGGCGCGAACGGCGCTGAGGCGCGCGACCGCGGTGCGGAGCCAGCGGAGCGTGCTCTCGACGGCGGGCGGGACGCCTTCGGCGTGGCTTTCGGACAGGAACGTGTCGACAGCGTCGTACGTGAGGCGCGCGCGCGAGCGGACGAGGCTCTCGTAGACGTCGACCGAGGTGATGCGACCCTCGGGATCGATGCGGAGCTCGGCCGTGAGCGCAGGCCGGTCCTCGCCCTCGACGAGGCTCGCCGCGCGCGACGAGATGGCCTCGGGGAGCATCGGGAGCACGCGGCCCGCGAGGTAGACGCTCGTGCCGCGCAGGCGCGCCTCGCGATCGAGGATCGAGCGCTCGGGGACGAAGACGTCGACATCGGCGATGGAGACGAGCACGCGGAGCGCGCCGCTCGCGTCGGCCGGGTACGCCGAGAGCGCGTCGTCGATGTCGCGCGTGGAGGCCGCGTCGATGGTCACGGTCGGGACGCTCCGGAGATCGCGCCGCCGCTCCATGGGGATTGGCCGCGTGGCCGCTTCCTCGGCAGTACGATCGAGGGTCTCGGCGAAGACCGCGCGCAGGCCGTGCCGCGCGATGCAACGCTCGACGCCGAGATCGGCGCCTTCGGGGACGACACGCGCGACGACGAGGCGATCGCCCGAGACCTCGGCCACGACGTGCGTGCCCTCGGCGAGCTCGTTCGTCGTGTCGAGCGGCCAGTCCGTGTTCGCCACGGAGCGATCGATCCGCAGGTAGCGTTTGCCGCCGCGGAGGACGACGCTGCCGAAGACCTCGGCGCGGGCGCGGCTGACGAGCGCGAGCTCGGTGGCGACGAAGCGGCCGTTGCCTTCGGACGTGAGCCGCGCGGTTACGACGTCGCCGTCGAGGAAGGGGTTCAGATCCGGGGGGGCGATGAACGCGGAGATGGGCGTCGGCGCTTCGACGACGAGGAAGCCGAACCCTCGTGGATGAACGGAAATGCGCCCGCGTGTCGTGCCGTCGCTCATGTGCCGTCAGGACCGTCGCTCTCGGCTTGCCCGCGGCGCCACCGGAGCTGCATCTCGATCTCCTCGGCGTCGCCCTCGGCCTCGTGCTCGATCGAGAGCTCGGCGTCGTACGGGACCGTGACCCGCACGCCGCCGACCTGAACGCGGAACGGCTCGCCTCGCTCGACGGCATCGGCGACGCGGCGGAGCAGCGCGACGAACTCGTCCCTCGTACGGATGCGCGTGACGTCTCTGGCCATGGGCGGAGGATAATCGGCTCATCGTCGCGATGTCCATCGGAGGCATGTGCTAGTGTCCGGCCCCCTCAGGAAAACCGGAATGGAAGCGAAATCCGAGGTGATCCAGCGGCTCGAAGCGAAGGCGAACCGCGCCTTTCCGCACGTGCTCGCCGCGCGTGACCTCTCCGCGCGGACGCTCGAAAGGCTCCGCGAGCTCCTCCGCGGGCACGATCCGGAGGACGCGAGCATCGTCGTCTTCGGCTCGTTTGCCCGCGGCGAGTACACGCCCGGCAGCGACATCGACTGGACGCTGCTCGTCGACGGGCGCGCGGACCGGGTCCACTTCGACGAGGCCGTCGCGATCACGCGTATCCTGGACGCGGCGAAGTTCCAACCGCCGAGCCCGTTCGGCGTCTTCGACAACGTGTCCTTCAGCCACCCCTTGCTGCACCTCATCGGGGGCCACGACGACACGAACCGCAACACCACGCAGCGCATCCTGCTCCTGCTGGAGTCGATCGCGATCGGCCAGAGGGAGGCGCTCGATCGGGTCGTCGACCTCGTGCTGCACCGCTACGTCTCCGATGATCGTGGTCTCTTGTTCTCCAAGCGTTCGAAGCTCGTGCCGCGCGTCCTCTTGAACGACATCATCCGGTACTGGCGCACCATCACCGTCGACTTCGTGAACAAGCAGGGCTTCAAGGGCGGCTGGGCGCTGCGCAACATCAAGCTGCGCATGAGCCGCAAGTTGCTCTTTGCGAGCGGGATGCTCGCGTGCTTCGCGCTCGAGCTTTTTGGCAAAGGCGAATTCCGGCGTGGTGAGGGCGGCATCGATCCAGCGCGTGTCGTCCGCTACCTCCGCGAGCGGCTCCGCCTCTCGCCGTTCGAGCAGATGTGCGAGGTCCTGCTCCGGCCTACGATCTCCGTCGAGACCGCGCAGAAGGTGATGGGCTCGTACGATGCCTTCATGGCCATCCTCTCGGACGAGGACAAACGCCGGCACCTCTCCGATCTCCCGTTCGAAGCCTTCAATCAAGACGCGCTCTGGAAGGAAGCGACGAACTTGACCTATACCTTCCAGGATGGGCTCGATCAGGTCTTCTTCCTGGAGGACGAAGAGATCGCGGGCCTCGTGCGGCAATTCGGCGTGTTCTGAAGGGAGCCGTGGTTGCAGAGGTGCCGGCGGCGGAGTAACCACACGGCCTTCCCATGTCGGTTCCAGATGAACGACGCACGCACAGAGGCCTGACGATCGCGGGCCTCGTGCTCTGCCTCGCCATGGCCGCGCTCGAGGCCACCGTCGTGGCCACCGCGATGCCCACCGTCACGGGGGATCTCGGCGGCATCCAGTATTATTCGTGGGTCACGAACGCCTACCTGATCACGTCGGCGATCACGGTCCCCATCTTCGGCAAGCTCGCGGATCTGCACGGCCGAAAGCCCGTCTTGCTCGCGGGGATCGCCATCTTCCTCCTGGGCTCGGCGGCGAGCGGCGCGGCGCAGTCGATGCCAGCGCTCATCGTGTCCCGCGCGATCCAGGGGCTCGGCGCCGGGGCCATGCAGCCGATGCCGATCACGATCATCGCGGACATCTTCGGCATCGAGGAGCGCGCGAAGCTGCAAGGTTTCTTCGGCGCGGCGTGGGGCTTCTTCGGGCTCGTCGGGCCGATCATCGGCGGCGTGATCGTCGAGAACGTCTCCTGGCGCTGGGTTTTCTACATGAACCTGCCCTTCGGCGTGGCCGCCGCGGGCCTTCTCGTGACGGCCTTGCACGAGCGCGTGGAGCGGAAGAAGCGCCGCCTCGATCTCGCCGGCGCGGCCCTGCTCGCGAGCTTCGTGACAGCGCTGCTCCTCGCGAGCTCCGGGGTGCACGGCTCCGGCGCGTGGAGGTTCGTCCTCGCCACGGTGCTCTCCTTCGCGGCCTTCATTGCTGTCGAGCGTCGCGCCGAGGAGCCGCTCCTGCCGCTCTCGCTCTTCACGCGCCGGGTGATGGCGCTCTCGTCCGCGATGGGCGCAGTCATCGGCGGTGCGATGATCGCGATCCTCACGTACGTGCCCCTGTTCATCCAGGGCGTGCGCGGCGGGACGCCGACCCAGGCGGGCAGCTCCATCACGCCCATGCTCGTCACGTGGCCGATCGCGAGCTCACTCGCTGGGCGGCTCCTTCCGCGGGTGGGCTTTCGCGCGCTCGTTCGCCTGGGGATGGGCTGCACGGGGGCGGCCGCGGTCGCGCTTCCCTTCATCGCCGAGCAAGGGCCCCTCGCGCTGCGCGTGGTGACCGGGCTGTTCGGGTTCGGGATGGGCTGCGCCAACACGGCGCTCGTCATCGCGGTGCAGACCTCGGTGCGCTGGGAGCAACGTGGCATCGCGACCGCGAGCACGATGTTTTTCCGGACGATCGGCGGCGCCGTCGCGGTCGGCGTGATGGGTGGCGTGATCGTCGCGGCGCTCGGGAAGGACCCGTCGCTCCCGAAGGACGCGGCGAGCCAAGCGCTGTCACGGGAGGGGATGTCCACGCTCGGTCCCGACGTCGTGCAGCGGATCTCCGGCCTGCTCGATGCGGGCCTCGGGACGGTCTTCTGGATGATCGCGGGGCTCGGTTTCACCGCGTTCGTGGCGGCCCTGTTTTTCCCGGACGTTCCGCTGGAGACGATGACGTCGAAGCCGGCTCCCGCGTCGGCGCCTCCTGCGCATTGATCGTTTGACCACCAAATAGATCGTTCAGGGGACGGGCGCCGTCGTCGGGGCTCGCCGCGAGCGTGGCTGGATCTTGGTCACGCGCGGGTTCGGCGTGAGATCGAGCCCGAAGGCGATGCCGAGGCTCGCGCGCACGTCGTGCAGGGGGGCGAGCTCGAGCGCGGGGGGAACGAGGCGATAGCTGCCTTCGAAGAAGGCGGAGATCGGCTCGTCGTTGATCGCGAGGATCGTCCGCTCGACGCGGCCGTAGCCAAGCGCGCCGAGCTTCCAGGTGCGCTCGCTGGTCCAGTGCGGGGTGATCTCGGCGCGGGTGTCGAGCGAGAAGAGCCCGTCCTGCGTTTCGAAGCGGAAGCGGAGCGAGCCGGCCGTCCCGGGGGCGACACGATGCACGAGGCGAGGGCGCGCGATCGAGCCCTCGGGGCCGGTGCCGCGTTGCGGGCCGTAGACGTCGAGGTCGTACCGCACGCCTACGCCGATCTCGATGCTGCGGCCGGGATGGTTGGAGCGCAAAGGATCGAGGTAGGCGGTGGCGCGGGCGACGGAGACGCGGAGGAAGGGGATCGCCGCGCCGTCCGCGGCGCCCGTGGGCAGGGCACGCGGGACGGTGACGCGTCCGATCTCGCCATCGAAGCCGATATCGAAGGGGAAGGGGATGCTGAGTGGCGGCGAGGAGGGCAGGACGATGCGTGGCGCGAGATCGTGGCGGTGCGCGGCGGCGCCGTAGAGCGTGGCGTCGAAGGAGGGCATGTCCCCGAATGGGCGGACGAAGGGCGCGATGAAGCCCGAGAGAATGCGTTGATCGAATTGCCATTCGACCCGCGAGGGGCCCTCGCCGAAGGCATAACGACGGCGCACGGAGATGCCCGCGTGGACCTCGAGTGCAGGGGTGATCCGGCCGTTTTCGTTGCGCGCACCGGATGAGGCCGCGCCGAGGCGAATGCGGCTTTCGGGATCAAAACGAACGCGGAAGGTGCGGCCCTTGGGCGAATGACGAAAGTCTCCCTCGTACGCCGCGGCCATGGGCGCGGTGGTGATGGCGATCGCGGCGATCGCGGCGGTGAGGGAGCGTCGGATCACGGGTCCTCGAAGGCGGGCATCGGCTCGAAGACGCGCGGCGGGGCGCCGAAGGACATGCGCAGGCCCGCGAAGAAGCGGAGCTCGACCGCACGCACGTCACGCACGAAGTCGTTTTGCGTGCGGCCCTCGGCCGCGAGGCGGGCCGAGATCGGCTGGTCGTTGATCGCGACGAGCACGCCCTCGTACGCGAACGATCCCGCGAGGCGATTGACGCTCTCGCCCGTGAGGTCGCCCGAGACGATGGTGGGGCGGCGGAAGGTGAGATCACTGAAGAGATAATGCAGGCCGCCCTTGCCGAGGCTGATGCGCGATTCGATCGCGGCCGTGGGTCCGATGAAATAATTGCCCGATTTGCCGGAGACGATCTTCCGATCCTGCCAGTGCGCGCCGAAATCGCCGCCGAGTTCGATGCGGAGGTGGCTGTACATGTCGTCCGATTGCCAGGGGTTCCAGGCGACGTGGAACTCGCCGAACTCCATGTCGAGGGCGTCCCGGAACGAGGGCTGGCGATCGAGGACGGAAAGGACGCGGAAGCCGAAGCCCATGCGCGGCAGGATCGGGTGGACGTCGGGCTCGCCGAAGAAGGTGCTGATCCAGAAGAGCGGGCGCCTGTGCTCGTGCTGGTAATCGTAGGAGAGGAGTGTGCCGCGGAGCTCGAGGTCGGCGAAGGTCGCGCTGCCTTCGAGGATGCGGAGGTCGTGACGGGCTCGCTTTCGCGGCGAGAGAATGCTGAGGTGAATGCCCATCTCGGCGTTCGCCCGGGCAAACGGAAAGCCCGCGGGGACGGCGAAGCCGCGGCTCGATTGCAGAGTGGGAGCCCAGCCGACGCCGATGTAGAAACGGTTCAGGAGGTCGAATTTGACCTGAAAAGCCCGGCCACTCTCGCCGCGCGCGTAGCCCGGCGGGGCCTCGGCGACCGCGGGGACCATGCGTGCGCGGCGCGCGAGCTGCCGATATTCGTCGTCGCTGTGCGCCGAGCAGGGCTGGACCTTGTCGAGCGGATCGCCGATGCCGACCATCTCGCCGGGAGCGGCGAGGCACGTCTCTCCTTTGGCGTCCTGCGTGCATTGGACGCGGAGCGTTTTCCCCTCCTTCAGATGATAACAGCTCACGGGCTGGTCCCAGCGGAGCGCTGGCGGAGCGTCGTCCGCCGCGGCAGGCGCCGCGAACGCGAGGAGCGGGGCGGTGAGCAGCGCGGAGAGGATGAGGCGTCGGGGAGGTGATCGCACGGTGTTACCTCGTGGCGAAGGCGCCGGCGCGCGAAAAAGAGATCGCGGCATCCAGCAAGCTATCACGAGAGAAGCACGCGGCGTGCCCGCAAGAGGGCAGGGGAGGGAGGAAGGACCTGTCCATTCCGAAAGTGCAGAACATCGACGACGACCGGCGGAAATTCGACAGGGTCTGCGAAGGCGCGGACGCGGCTCGGCGCGGGATCCTGCCAACACGGCTGCGCACGTGGCGCCGTGCCTTTGCCGACATTGAACGGTCCGGGGTGTCCTTGCTAGATTCGGCCGATGACGAAGACCTTCCGATCCTTGGTTCGACGGGCAAACACATTCCAGGCGGCCGTGGCCCTCACGGCGGTATCCCTCACGGGGTGCAGCGACGATCCGGCGCAAAACCCGCCCTGCGTGGGCGATGCGTGCAATCCCCCCGAGCAGACGTGCGTGCCGACGATGGACTTCGAGGGGCTCGACGGCGGGCTCACGGAGACGCTGCGCAGGTTCTACAATGGCAGCGGCGACGGGGGACTCGCGCACATCACGTACTGGAGCCTCAAGGCAGGGACGCCCGAATTCGACGATCTTCCGGCCGAGGAGCAAGCGAAGGTCAAGAAGATGCAGGCGAGCGTCCTGCATTCGCTGAAGCTCGCGCCAAAGGACGACGTGGCCGGCATCGAGGTCACGGGCACGCTTACGGTGACCGAGGGCGGGGTCACGCGGACGCAGGAGATCGTGCTGAAGATGCCGAATGATTGGAACGGCAAGCTCGTGGTGGCCGGGACGCCCGGGACGCGCAATGAATTCTCGAACGATGGGACGATCGTTCCCTGGGTGCTGAAGCGCGGGTATGCGTACGTGGCCGGGAACAAGGGAATGACGAACGGCGGGGCCGATGGGAACGCGACCTTGCTCTCGAAGACGCACCCGACGCAGCACTGGGGCGCGATGATGCTGGATCTCGCGGCGTGGGCCTCGACGTCGATCGAGATCGTGACGTGCAAAGCGCCGACGCATGTGTATGCGGTGGGGCTCTCGAACGGCGGATACCAGGTGCGGCGCGCGCTGGAGCTCGATCACGAGCGCGAGAAGGCCGGCGGGAAGCGGATCTTCGCGGGCGGGCTCGATTGGTCGGGCGCGTACTGGCCCGACGCGCGGGTGCTCGACAAGGACAAGGACGGGACGGTGACGCCGGCCGAGTATGCCGCGGCAAACCACCTCGTGAGCACGAACGAGCGCGCGGCGCTGGCGATGAAGTGGGCCTACGATCCCGCGACGCTCTCGACGCCGGCCGCGTACACCGAGATGCCGCCGTTCTCGGGGGCGCAGGATGCGATGATCGCCGCGGGTTTCGGCGCGCCGTCGGCGACGATCTGGAGCGCGTACAACACGGCGTTCGATTCGCTGAAGGCGTCGCTCCCGCAATTCAAGGGGATCGGGTACTACAACTTCACGGCCTATTACTTCAAGGCGGAGCTGCTCGGCCACGATCTCACCGAGAGCGCGGCGTATAGCTGCTTCCCGCCGAACGACATGGATCCGCCGCCGTTCTACGCGTTCCTGACCTCGGCCGAGGACGCGGGCTGGACGCCGGAGAGCGTGTCGTTTGCCCTGAAAAACGCGAATACCGGCGAGTTCTCGGCGCCGCTCGTGAGCATCCACGGCGACGCGGACGGGCTACTCGGGGTGATCGCGAACGCGGAGGCCTATCGCGACGCGGTGACCGCGTACGGCGATCCGGACATGTACCGGCTCTACGTGGTGGCCGGCGGCGGCCACGTGGATCTGCATTCGGACGGGGTGCTCGATTTCGATTTCGACGGTACGCCGGCCGAGGAGGGCGCCCAGGACAAGTTCACGATCCTGCAGCCCTACGCGGAGCGCGCATTCGACGCCCTCGTGGAGTGGGCCGAGAAGGGCACGGCGCCGCCGCCGAGCAAGACGCTGGCTACGGATTTGGTGAACGATCAGCTCGACGCGTCGAAGATCGAGCTCTGAAGAGGACCCTCAGGAGGGCCGCTCCGGCGCATCCGCTGCGAGCCGCCCTCGCTGGCGCCGCGCCTGCATGCGCCGGAACTTCTCCCGCAGGTGATAAAGCGTCTCCAGGAGCGCGCCCAGGAATTCGAGCGCCTCTTTTGCGTCCTGGTGCGAGGCCTTCGGATCCGTGGGCAGCACGCCGACGTCGCCGAGGAACCGGAGCTCCTCGCCCCAGCGGCAAAGCTCCTCGCTGATGAGGCCCTTCGTGTAGAGCGCCCGCAGGC
The DNA here is from genome assembly GCF_028435265.1 of Polyangium jinanense. GTDB lineage: Bacteria > Myxococcota_A > Polyangia > Polyangiales > Polyangiaceae > Polyangium > Polyangium jinanense. The sequence goes on from NZ_JAGTJK010000011.1 coordinate 47,882, forward strand.
CGTCGAGGAAACGCTCGTGATCGGGCGCGAACTCGCGCACCACGACCTCCAGCGTGCGCCGCGCCATGACCGCCGTGGCCATCCACGCGCCGGCCGCCTCGCACCGCAGCGTCTCCTGGTACGACTCCATCACCCGCGGCGGGAGCTCGAAATCGATGGGCCGGAGCACCGAAGGCCAGAGCTGCCGCGGCTCCGCGGCCGCGCCGTCGGTTTCGTGCTCGTATTCGACGAGCCCAACGCGGTTGCAGCGGGCGCAGTGGCCGAAGACGTAGTCCTTCGAGGTCCCGTCCTGCTGCTGGTACTTGTGCTCGCCGTGGTGCACGAGCTGCACCTGCATGCGACACGCCTGGCAATAAAAGCTCGGGTTGCGCTGCGTCGACATGGCTACTCCTCGCGACGATGGATGCCCACTCTTTCACGGAGGCCCGCCGGGAGCAATGCCCATTCCGTGCCCGACGCACCTCGGCGCCCCCCGTGCGCGGGCCCCCCTGGGCTACTCGTCTTCCGGCTTTCCGTCTTCGTACTTCGGCGCGAGCGGCGCGCTCTGCCCCTTGGGGTCGAGCAGCTCGAAGGTATTGACGCAGAGGCCGAGCGGGACGACCCACACGTCCCATATGTCGAGCGGCGCCATTCCGATGAGCGCGAACAGGCGATTGCCGTCCTCGAACATCGTGATGCGCAGTCTGAGCTTGCCGAAATCACTCGCCTGCACCGCGACCGCGTCCGCGGCCCAGCCGAACGGGAACTTGTTCAGCTTCATGCGCTGGAGCGCGAGCTGCTGGAGATAACATTGCCGCTCCAGCCATTCAGCCACATTGCCCTTCTTCGGCGCGGGGCGGACGCCGACCGTGAAGAGGATCGGCGGGAGCATCTCCTTCGCCGCGCTGAAGAGCGCGAGCGGGGCGAACTCGGACTCCTTGGAGAAGTCGATCTTGGACGCCGGCGCGGGCTGCTGATACCAGCCGTCGGGCAGGAGAATGCTGAAATCGAGATCCGAGCGAGGCTGCCGGACCGTGACGGTAATGCAATCCTTCAGCTCTTCCGCGTTCGGGAAGACGCCTTGGGTCGGGAGATCCGGATCGTCGAGCGCCATGTCGAGCTCTTCCTTGCTGGAATCGAGTCTAGCACCTTCGTCACGAGGGATCGTCGAAGACGAAGAGGTGCGCGAGGCCCTCGCCGTCGACGGCGATCGTGCGGCCATCGAACAGGCGGGGCGTGCCGATGATCTCGTCCGGCTCGGCGAGCGCGGCGAAGGTCTCGCGCTTGACGTCGAGCAGGATGAAGCGGGTCGTCGCCGGGCGCTCCTCGTCGCCGGGCTTTTCCGTGCGGAAGAAGGCGACAGAGCGGGCGCTCTGCGTGAACGTGGGCGTGCGCGCCGGGTCGAGGTAGCTGCTCTCGTAAAGGACGTGGCCCTCGCCTTCGAGGCGCGGGACGACGATGAGCGCGGTTTTCTCCTGGTCTTCGTGCACGCAGAAGAGGCCGAGCGTCGCGCCCTTGGGTGACCAGAAAGGCAGGATGTGGACGTTTCCGCCCGGGATCTCGGTGAAGATCGAGGTCACGACCGCGTTTTTCTCGCGCTTGACGAGCCAGACCTCGGAGATCTCCTCGCCCTCGCGCCCGGCCGTGTATACGATGTGCTCGCCGTCGGGCGAGACCACGATCTGCGCAGGGAACGAGGGATCGGCGTCGTCCTCGAAGGGGCCGAGCGCGCGCGGCTCTTCCTCGTCGAGCCCATACCGAAGCAGCGATTTGCGATAGGGATCCGCGACAAGGATGGCTTTGCCACCGGCTGTCCAGCCAAACCCCGTCCCTTCCACGCGCCGGATCTCGCCCGGCGCATCCGCACTCGCCCAGCCGACGGTGCCGCGCGCGCCATGACCGAGGAGCGGCGCGACGCGATACGCGATGTGCGAGCCGTCCGGGGAAAATGCGAGGTCCTCGACGCGGCCGGGCTTGAAGGGGACGAGGAGCCGGACCGAGTGGGCATTGTGGATCTCGCCGATCCAGATTCCGGTTTGTCCCTCGGGACCGTCTTCGCGGACAAAGGCGATACGATGGCCGGAGGGCGCGAGCCGGCAGAGCCGCAGGACGGCGTCGCTGGGCACGGGCGCTTGGAGCGTGCGGTGCTGGTAGCGGAGTCCGGCTAGTTGGGTGGCCATGCCGTGAAATATCCGTTGAGCTCGTGCAGGCGTTCGATGAAATCAGCGAGGTCCGGATCGGGCGCCGGCTCGAGCTCGCGGACGGCGAGCAGGCCGATCGTGATGGATTCGCGCTCGTCCTCGGTGGGCGTGCGGTCGTTCGCCGTCATCGATTGCATGGCGGCGAGCTGGCGGGCGATGGATTCGTAGGTGACCGAGCGCGGGGCGCCTTGGAAGCGCGCCTCGGCCTCGATCTGCGTCTGCGCGAGGACGTCGAAAAAATCCTTCCGGTTGTCGAGCGGACGGTTCATGCGGGATCAGGCGGCGGGCTTCACGCCGATTTCGTTGATGTTCGAGTTGTTGCCGATGTAATACTGGGTCGCGCCGCCCGGGGTCATCACCGGCTTGTTCTTCACGCTCCACGTGTCGAGGATCTTCGCCGCCGTGGTCTTCAGGTAGGGCGTGGACGGCGGAATGGCATACGGCTTCGCGATCTTCTCGACGACCGTGCCGTCCTGCTTCGTTCCCATCCAGCCAATGCCGAGATCGGGCGGCGTGGCCATGGAGCTCGCGAAGTAATTGCCCTTGAACCCGCCCGGGACCTGCCATTGCGTGAGCCGCTTCGGCGCCGGCGGCGGCGGACCCACGGAGAGGGGCTCCTTGAAATCGACGCCCCTCATGTGACTCAGGATCTCGTTGATCTCCTGCGGGTAGTTGTAATTGCGCACCTTCCCGAGGGCCTGGTCGAATTTCTGGCCGTTGTCCTTGTAGAAGTGGAGCGCGATCTTCTTCCGGGCGGCCATCTGCGCGACGCTGCTGCCCTTCTCCGCGGCGATCTTGAACATCTGCGGCGTCGGGGGCCGGAAGCCGATGATCTGGCGCTGCATGGCCAGGCGCACGGCCTTGGGCTTGGGCTGGCCAAACGTCTCCAGAACCGCGCCGAGCGTGCGACCCTGGGGCCTTCGCGCGCCGTCGCTCGCGCTGCCCTCGACCTTGGGCGCTCCCCCGGGCACGCTCTTCGTATTGACGTAGACGTGTTTGCCCTCGATGATGACGTCTCCGCCCGATTTCAGGACGACGTTGCGATCGGCGAGCAAATTGATGTTCGCGTCGTCGAGGATGCTCGTGCCCTTGCCCGTGGTGAGCGAGATCTTCGGGTGGACCGTCTCGATCATCGTCTCCTTGAGCACCATCGTGGGCTCGTTCGGTTTGTCCGGGTCTTTCTCCCGGAACTCGACCATGGCGGCGACGCTGCGCTGGCCGACCATGACGTTGTCGACGGCGCCGATGAAGGAGCTCCTGTTTGCGCCCACGAAGATCGAGCGATTCGCGCCCGTCCGCTCGTTTTCGTTCGCCTTGACGAGCTTCGAGAGGTTTCGCTGGGCCTGCATGTAGAGCACCTCCTTGCCCGCGGCATCGTCGAAGGTGATCTCGTTCCAGCCCTCGGATTTCGGCGAGGACTGCGATTTCCACGTGCTCACCGTCCGCTGCTCGGGGAGGTTGAAAGGCACGGGCGCGACCTTGTTGTAGGCGCGGCCGAGAAGGACGGGTTGATCCGGATCCCCTTCGAGGAAGCCGATCAAGACCTCCTGGCTCACGCGCGGCAGGACGATCATACCGAACGCGCCGCCGGCCCAGCCCTGGCTCACGCGAATCCAGCAGGACGATTGATCGTCGTATTGCCCGTCGCGATCCCAGTGGAATTGCACGCGCACGCGGCCGTGCTCGTCGGTGTGGATCTCCTCGCCCTTCGGGCCGACGACGATCGCGCTCTCGACGCCCTCGACGACGGGCTTCGGCGTGACCTTCATCGGCCGGAACCGCGTCTTCTCCTCGACGAACGCGGCATACCCGGAGAGCGTCCACTCGCCGTCGTGCGTGCCTTCGAGCGAGACCTCCGTGCAGAGGAAGCGGCCCGCCGAGACGTCGCCGCGCGGGTGATTCTCGATCTTGAAGAGCAGCCCCGGCGCGAGGTCGTACGCGTTCGCGTCGAACTGGAGCTCGCGCTTGCCGCGGCGCGCGGCCGCGAGGTCGATGTCGGCGACAAGCTTGCCCTCGGGGTCCGCAGGGACGCGCGGCTGCTCGCGCCGATCCTTGACGAGCCCGGCGGGCGTGTACCGGTAAAGCTCGTAAAAATCCTCGGGCTTCGAGGCCTTCTCGGCGTCGCCGAGGAGGTGGAAATCGGGGCGCACGAAGTCGTAATCGCGGAAGCTCGCCGCGCCGGGGCGAATGCGGTGCGCGATCTTGACGTTGCGGACGAACTCCTTGCGCGCGTCCTGGTTCGGCGCGTACACGAAGGGCAGGATGGGGCGCTCCTCGCCCGCCTCGGGTTTGTCCGAAAGGATCAGCTCGGTCGTGTACGTGCCGGCGTTGCCGCCGCCGACCTGCTTGAAGAAATAGGAGATGCCCTCCTCTTCGAGCAGGCGGCTCACGAAGTCGTAATCGCTCTCCTCGTACTGGACGCGATATTCGTGCTCCTGGTGCTCGTCGACCGTCTTCATCTGGTGGACGATCGAATACTCGTCGAGGATCTGCTTGACGATCGCGGGGATCGTCATGTGCTGGAAGATGCGGTTCCGCTTGCGGAGCCTGAGGAGCCACATCTGCGGCACGATCCGCACGAAATAGGTCGAAAGACCCGTCGGCTCGGCCTGCACCATCTGAATGTGGCTGGCGACGCCGGACCACGCGCGCGGCCCCGAGAGCGGGCCGCCCATCATCAAGAATGCGGCAGGTCTCCCGACGAACCCCTCGAGATCGAGCCCTGGCAGGCGCGAGCGCGCGAGCACGCCCACGTCGAACGAGCCAGAGATCGGCTCCCGGACGGAGAAATGCCGCACCGAGAGGGAGTCTTCATTGTTTTCGAAGGCAAGCTCCAGCAGCGCCATGATCGGCCTCTTCGGTTACGTCAGATCGTGTCGTCCGGATCGTCTTGCTTCACGGGGCGCAAGGGCGGGAGCGCGCGACCGTGCGTGATGTCCGCGACGCGCGCGAACCAGCGCGTCGTCCACGTGGCGGCGAGATCCCTGAGCTTCTCCATGCCCTCGTCGAGTATCTCCCGCGTCGTCGTGGCGAGGGGGAAATCCTTCTTCAGGAAATACATGCGTTTGTCCGGGTCGAGGTGGAAATACCCTCCCCCCTGGTCGAAGAGCCCGCCGATCGCCGGATCGTTGAGCGCGCGGCCGACCTTCATGAAGGCGTCGATCTGCGCCTCCGGCGCGCCGTCGCGCCACGCCTTCGCCACGAAGACGCGCCCGACGAGCGCGTCCTTCTCGGGCTCGTGCCGGAAGCCGAACTCGCCGAACGAGATGTCCCCGTTCGCATCGAACGCCGCGTCGTAGCGGTTTTCTTTGCGCGCGTAGAACTGCATGAGGGCCTCGGCCCTGTCCCGCCCCGGCGGCATCGCGCTGTTCGTCGCCATCGTCGTCCCTTTGCCTTCCGCCTCGGCGCCTTATTTGTTCTTGCCGCAGCCGCAGGTGTCGCCGGTGTTCCGGTTCTGCTGCTGGTAGGCCTTGAAATAAAGATCGTCGTCGATGCCGTGGTATTCGGTCATCCCCGGCAGCCAGTGCTTGTCGAGGTTCTTGCCGTTCGTCTCGAAATCGGCAGCCTGGCCGCGCTCGCCCGAGAACGTGACGACGTTGCCGCCGCCCGCGTACTTCGCGTGATTGCTCGGATTGTCGCCGAGGCCGAACACCATCGGCGTCGCGTCGTTCACGTGCACGTAATGCGTGTACTTCGGCCCGTTCACCCATTGCGGCGCCGCGGAGCCGAAGCTCGTGACCTTGACGTTCTCGTCGAGGCCCGCGTTCGGCGAGGGCGAACCCGCCTTGAGCGTGTTGTTCGCGTCGTAGAGCGCGAGGCTCGTGACGGCGCCGCCCTGGCTATGGGCGAAGATCTCGACGGGCCGCCCCGACTCGCGCTCGGCCACGACGAGGTCGCTCAGCGTGTTCACCGCGGGGTTTCGTCCGTCCGTCGTGAGGTCCTTCTTGCCCGCCGCCGCCTCGCGAATGAGGCGCCGATCCTTCGAGGTCTGCTGCGCGTCCTTGGCAAACCCTTCGGTGGCATTGTAAACGCCGACGACGGTGGCGCACGTCATGTCGCCGAGCTGCTTCAGCGTCTCGCAATGGGTGGTGCGCGTCGTATTGATGCCGTTGACGTAGAAGATCGTGCGCGGAGGTTTGCCCTCGGTGCATTTCGCGCAGCAATCCTTCGTCGCCTGCGAGGTGTTTCGCGCAGGATCGTCCGGCCGTTCTGGGTCGTAGGCCGAATGGGTCGCCGACGATGGGTTGTAGCCGCTTTTCTTCGCGTTTTCTATATCGGCCCGCGTGACCTCCTGGCCCTTCTGGGTGAGCGGCACGCATTTGCCGTTCACGTAGCCGAAGATCGCGCCGTCGTGGTCGACGTCCTTGCCGGTGCACGCAATACAAGGCTGGGCCGGGGGTTTGCCCGTGAAATGCTCCTTGGCCTTCGCATACGCGTCGCTGACGGCCTTCGCGCCGGAGTCGAGCGCGTCCTTGCCCGCGCCGAGCACGTTGTACCCGGCGTCCGCCACGGCCCGCGTCGCGCCCCGGACCCCTTCCTTGACGGTGTCCTTGACCGCGACCGCGGCATTGCCGACGGCCTTCGCGCCCGTCACGACGGCATTGCCGACGGCCTTCGCGCCGCTGACGATCCCGTCGCCAATCATCTGCGCGCCACCCGTGATGGCGCCGGCTGTCTTCTTGGCCGCGTTCGAGGCCGCGCCCAAAGCTCTCTGCAATAGACCGCCACCAGGCATGACTCAGGTCTCCTCGAGCGTACGAAGAAGCTTGCGCGTGAAGTCCGAGATCCACGCGGCCTTGTCACCGGACGAGAGGTGCTTGGCCGCGAGCGTCTCCGCCACGGCCGGCATCGCCGTATCGAAATCACCGCCGAGCGCCCAGGCCGTGATCACGTACGTCACGAGCTCGAGCTCCGTCGTGAAGCCGTGCAGCGTGCGCGCACGATCGATCTGTTCGGCGACGAAATACTTGAGCGAAGGCCTCGGCTCCTCCCGCGCGTCCGGAAACTGCGTCTGGAGGAAGTTCACCGTGCGATCCGTGAAGCGCTCCTCCGAGGCCTTGGAGAAGGCGCGCATCTGCGCCGGGCGCAGCTTGTAGAGGACGTCCTCGCGCTTGCGCGGCGCGCCCTCGACGAGGCGTTTCCAGAAGAGCGCGCCGAGGCCGTCTTCCGTGGGGATGCCGTACTCGCTCACGGGGCCGTAAAAATCGTCGAGCTCCTGCGCGGTGCAGCAGTCGAGCCACGTGACGAGCACGCGCGGATCGTAGAAGCGGAAGTTCATCTTCGTGCCCGCCGGCGACTGGACCAGGAGGTAGCGGCGGAAGTGACGACGCACGCCTTCGAGGTTCGTGTCGGCGATCGCGAAGATGCAGAGGCTCGGATCCTCGGTGAGGCCCTCGCGCAGCCAGGTCCAGGTCGAAGGATCGACCTGGAAGAGGTACGGCGCGGCGTCGGCCCACTCGCTCGCGTCCTTGGGTTTGTAGAGACAGACCGCGGCGTGGGGGCCGGCTTGCGTGGCCTTCTCCGCGACGAACGGCGCGTCCGCAGCGTCGACCGCGGCGAACAGGCGGCCCGATCGCGTGAGGCGCTCGATGCCGTCGGCGAAGGCCGCGGTCGTGACGAGAGGGGACTCGTGCTCGTTCATGCCGTTGTCCATCAAGCCTCGTTCTCCCTCAGAAGTCGCACTTGATCGGCGTGAACGGCGCCGCCGCGCGTTTCGCGGCCTTGAGCGTCAGCGCCTGGGACTTGTTGCGGATGCCGACCGCGTCGACGATGACGCCCGGCGGTTGATCGGGCGGTGGCGCGCCGGGAACGTACGGAGGCGGGGTGCCGCCGATGAGCACGGTCATGCAGCCGATCGCGATCGGATCGATGCCCGCGACGCCGGGGACGCCGGGCGCCTTCGGGGGCTCCTTCTTCTCCTCGGCGGGGCCGATCTCGATGTTGAGCTTGAAGCCGAGGCCCGCGAGCAAGGCGCCGACCTTCGCGCCGAACCCCATCTGGAGCTTGCCGTCGCGGTAGCCCGCGTACGCGCTCGCGCGCGCCTCCGCGGTGAGCAGCGCGCCCGAGGCCTCGCCGCCGATGCTGACGTCGAGGTTCACGAGCGGGATCGTGAACGTCTTCTTGCCCGAGGCTTTGCCCTCGACGACGGACGCGCCCGCGCCCGCGCCCGCCTCGACATACGCGGACTCGACCTTGCCGTTCTTGACCTCGAACTGCCCGCCCGCGGCCGCGTCGGCCTTCGCGGTGAGGACCTTGGCCTCGCCCGAGACTTCACCCCAGCCCTTCGCGTCGCCGGCCTTGCCCGCGGCCGCGAAGAGCGAACCTTCGATCTCGGCCTTGCCGCCGGCGTTCGCCTTCATGTTGCGAACGTTCTCGATCTCGGCGGTTGCCCCGATGGAACCCTTCGTCGAGCCGGAGAAGAACTGCGCGTAGTTGTCGACGGGTTTGCCGTCGGCGCCCTTGGGCACGGTGGTCGCGCTCCAGAGCTCCTTGTTCGCGCCGAGCGCGACCTTGGGCTTCCACGCTTGATCCTTCGGATCGCGGCCGTGCGCGACCTGATCGAGCGCCTTGTCGCCGGCCTTGTTCTTCGCCTGGTCCCAGGCTTCGCCGAGCGTCTTGCCCGTGCCCTCGCCCTCGGTGGCGTACTTGTTTTCCTTCGTCGCGGACCCGTCCGCTTTGAAGGTCCACTTCGCCTGCTCGGGTTTGGCCGCGTCGCCTCCGCCGACCGCGGTGGAGGGCATCATGCAGGTGCACGCGTCGCCCACGCGCGCGGCGCCGACCTTGTTGATGAAGACCGTGAACGACGTCTGCGTGACGGGCCCGGGGCCGTGCAGCGGACAGACGTGTTTGTCGGTCAGGCGCGCGGCGGGCATCCCGCCGATGGTGACGTCGGGCGAACCCTCGGCGAGCACGCCGCCGTGCACCGTCAGATCGCCTTTGCGTGCGGCTTGCGGCATGGCGGTCTCCTAGCAGTTGATCTTCACGAACGGGCCGCCGTGGATGACGACCTCGCCACCCGCGTTGAGCTTGATGTCACCGTCGGCCTTCAGCGTGATCGTGGCTCCGTCGAGCGTGATCGTGGCCTTGCCCGTGGTCAGCGTGATCTTGCCGTCGACCATCTCGATCATGGTCTCTTGCTTCTCGACGTCGGGGTTGCCCATGGCCTCGACCTTGAGGTCCTTGGGTTTGGCCATGATGAGCGCGTACTTCGAACCGACGAGCGTGGTGTCGACGGCGCCGACGACGCTCGAACGGTTTGCCCCGACGACCATCGTGCGGTTCGCGCCGGTGCGCTCGGTCTCGTTGCGCTTGACGAGCTTCGAGAGATCACGCTGCGCCTGGACGAAGAAGAGCTCCTTGCCCGCCTTGTCCTCGAACATGATCTCGTTGAAGCCGCCGGTCGTCGGCGAGCTGTTCGTCTTCCAGGTGCTCTTCGTCTTCTCGTCGGGCAGCTTGTACGGGACGCGGTTCTTGCCGTTGTAGAGGCGGCCGACGATGACGGGTTCGTCGGGGTTACCTTCCCAGAAGCCGACGAGGACCTCCTGGCCGATGCGCGGGATCGTCATCATGCCGTACGCGGCGCCGGCCCAGCCCTGGCTCACGCGGATCCAGCAGGTCGAGTTCTCGTCGTACTTGCCGTCGCGATCCCAGTGGAACTGCACGCGCACGCGGCCGTACTCGTCGGTGTAGATCTCCTCGCCCTTCGGGCCGACGACGAACGCGCTCTGGATGCCGTTGATCTTGGGGCGCGGCGTGCGCTGCGCGGGCCTGTGCAGGACGTCGATGAACGTGGCCTCGCCGGAGAGCGTCCACTCGCCGTCGGGCGTGCCTTCGTGCATCGCCTCGAGGACGAGGAGCTTCTTGCCCGGATCGAGATCCTCGCGCGGGTGGTTGTCGATGCTGAAGATCACGCCCGGCGCGAGATCGAAGGCGTTCGCCTCGTACGAGACGACGCGCTTCGTGCGGCGCTCGGCTTCGAGCAGGATGTCCGCGCGGCGCTTGCCTTCCTTGTCGTCGGTGAAGGCGCCGTGCTCGTAGACGTATTGCTCGAAGAAGTCTTCCTTCTTGGTCTTCTCGGCCTCGCCGCGGAGGAGGAACTTGGGTTTTTCGAAGTCGTAGTCGCGGATCACCGCGGCGCCGGGGCGAACCTGGTGCGCGAGGTGGACGCGGCAGATCCACTCGTTGTTGCCGGGCTGGTTCGGGTTCTCCGCGTGGCGGATGGGCTTGCGCGCCTCGCCGCGCGTGGGCGCGTCCGCGAGGTGGAGCTCGCTGACGATCTTGTCGCCGTTCATCGCCTGGCCGAACCAGTACGAGATGCCTTCTTCCTCGAGCAGGCGGCTCACGAAGGCGAAATCGGTCTCGCCGTATTGGACGCGGTACTCGTGCTCGGGGTGCGGCTCGGTGAGCTTCTCCTTGGGCGTGATGCCGTACTCGCCGAGGACCTTCTTGACGATGTCGGGGATCGACATCTTCTGGAAGATCCGGTTGCCCTTGCGCTGCGTGAGCAGCCACATCGTGGGCACGATCCGGATGAGGTAGGTGGAGAGTCCGAGCGAGGTGCCGGTCGGCGGCTCGACGTCGATCTGCTCGGCGTGGCTGACGACGCCGGTCCAGCCGCGTGGCACGTTCAAGTTGCCAATCGCGAGCAAGCCTCCGGCCTTGCCGACGAGCGATTCGAGGTCGATGTCTTCCTTCGGCGAGCGCGCGACGATGCTGGCGCTGAAGAGCGTCGAGATGCCTTCGTGCACCGAGAAGTGCCGCACGGAGAGGCTCTGCTCGCCGGACTCGAAGGAGAGATCGAGGATCGCCATTGGCACAGCCTACGAAAAGCAGGGCGAAGCATGCAAGGGGGCCGAGCCATGCGAAGGCATATCGACACCCCGCGTCATGGGCGCCGATGAGCTATCCGTGAAAAATGATGCCGACGGTGTAGATTGGCGGGCGGTGGAGGGACTTGTCGTGACCGGGCCTTCATTCGCCGGGGCGCGGTGGTCCGGCACGCTGAGGCAGAAGGGCTGGATCGACAGGGTCAGCGAGCAGCGTCGCGGAGCTGTTTCTTGAAGGTGAGGCGGACGATGGGGACGATGGTGGGATCGTTTTGGATTTCGCGTTCGAATTGGAGGACGTCGTAGTAGCCGCAGCGGCTCTTGCCGGGGTATTCGCGGCAGGCCTGGGGGCGGCCTTCGTAGATGGTGCAGCCGCGGGTCTCGGGGTGGAGGAATTTGCAGGATTTGCCGAAGAAAGGATCTTTCTTCCGGCGGAGGATGCGGCCGCCGAAGCGGTGCACGGTGAAGCGTTTCTCGGCGACCTCGGGCGTGAGGCCGAAATGGGCGGCGAGCCGCTTGACGTCCCGCGCCGTCACCTCGACGCGCTCGTAGATGGAGCAGCAAAATGCCACGCACTTGGTGCAATCGTATTGAACGCGCGTTCGTCCGGCGGCCACGGCTGACTCCAGGGAGAGTTGGAATTGGATGGATGCCGCGTCACGCGACGAGGCGGCGCGAGTCTAGGCGCATCGAAGGCGCGGGTCGAGGGGGTTCGTCCGAGCAGGCGATGTGGGCAAAATCACGCAGCCTAGACGAACTCATCCCGTCCCCGGTGCTCTCCCGCGCGTCCTGGGCGGCCAGGTTTGTGCGTTGTGTCGCAATTCGTCGTGACGGGGTCGAATGCGGGCGCTACCTTTCAAGGACTCACGCGGAGGTGCTGTCATGCGCGTTTTCTTGAGCGCCGCTCCGCTTGTCTTGCTGCTTGCGTGCTCGCGCCCGGCCTCGCCCGGCGACCACGGCGAGTCGGCCGATGCGGCTTCCGCGCCGCCGCAAATGCAGAACCTGGCGTCGATCGGGCCCGCGAAGACGAGGCCTCTGTCGCCGCAGGGCGGGCGGCGATTCCGGGTCTCGCCGCTGGGAAACGACGCAAACGATTGCTCGGAGAGCAAGCCCTGCCGGGAAATCCAGCGAGGCATTTCCCTGGCGACGGCGCCCGGCGACGTGCTCTTCGTGGAAGACGGGGAATACGCGCGGTTCACGGTGGACGGGCTGCGCGGCGAGCCGGGCCGGCCCATCACGATCTTCGCGATCGGCAAGCGCGCGGTCGTCCGGCCGGATCCCGATTGCAAGAACAAGAACGCTTGTCGGGACAACATCATTCTGCGGAGATCTCACCACGTCGTCCTCGACGGGATCTCGTCGTACGGCGCGCCGCGGGCCGCGGTGGCGGTGTTTTACGGGACGAATGTGGCGATCCGGAACGGGACGTACTTCGACAACGGTCGGTGGGGGATCTTCTCGTCGTTCGCGGACGATCTCGTGGTCGAGAACAACGAGGTCCGGCGGAGCCGGCGCGAGCACGGGATCTATCTGTCGAACAGCGGCGACAGGCCCGTGGTGCGGGCGAACGTGCTGCGCGACAACGACGGCTGCGGGATCCAGATCAACGCCGACATGCGCGAGAGGCCCGAGTTCGACAAGTCCGGCAAGAGTTTCTACGGCGGCGTGGCCGACGGGCTCGTGACCGGTGCCGCCATCGAGCGGAATCTCATCATCGGCAATGGCGCCGGGCTGCTCGCGAACAACAAGAAGCGCAAAGGCGCGGGGATCAACCTCGACGGCGTGCAGGATTCGATCGTCCAGGGGAACGTGCTCTACGACAATGCCGCGTCGGGCATCGTGGCGTTCGGCGACGCGGATGGAAGCGAAGAGGACGCGGAGGAGGACGGGGACGGTCGCTTCGGGCCGAAGGGGCTTTCGATCGTGCACAACACGGTGGTGATGCCCGAGGGGGCGCGGAGCGCGCTGCAGGTGCGATTGAGCGCAGGGCCGAACGTGGTGCGGAACAACATCCTGTATCATCGGGATGCGCGCCGCGCAGGGCTCGAGCTCGTGACGGAGAAGGACGCGAAGCTCGTGGAGAGCGACGGGAACGTCCTTGATCGGGTGGCGATCGGGGAGAGGGTGCGGCCGCTCGAAGATTGGCGAAAGCAGCTCGGCAAGGACGGGCATTCGCTGTCGCTGCCGCTCGCGCGGCTCTTCGTGGATCCGGCGCGGGGCGATTACACGCTTTTGCCCGCGTCTCCGGCGGCGCGGGCGGCGACGGCGGATCCGGTGGACGAGCACCAGGATTTCATGGGGAAACCACGGATGAGGCGGGAGAAGGGGCACAGCATTGGCGCCTGCGAGGTGGCGCCGGCGGAGCCGCAAGGGGTCAGGGCATCACCAGTCGGACCACGCGCTCACCAGCGATGAGGACGAGGTCCTTGCCGTCAACGGTGACGGCACGGACGCCGCGCGGTGCAACGGAGAGGGGCGGCGCGCCGTCGGCCGCGAGGCGGCCCGGCGCGCCGCTGCCGAAGACGTGCGCAAAGTGGCTCGAAGGCCCGATCGCGCCACTCGCATCCGGCTCGACGACGACGAGCGTGTGGCCGAAGTCGTTCGCGATCACGAGCTCGCCCGTCGGGAGGAAGGTGATGTCGCTCGGGCGATTGAGGCGCAGGTCGGAGAGGGCGCCGGGCTTGGCGACGCCGTAGCGCTGGCTGTCGCCCGGGATGACGTTTTCCGCGGTGAAGGGGCCGGCGGCGGGGATGCGGCGGACGGCGTTGGAATCGTACGAGGCGACGTAAAGGTCGCCGTTCGGCGCGAAGGCGATGCCGCTGATGTTCGGGCCGAGGCTCTGCGGGACGTCGTCGACGTAGCCGGGCTCGAGCGTGACGCCGAACGTGGTGATGGCCTGGTTCGTGATGTTGATGATGCGGAGGTAGTTCGCGTCGGCGAAGTAGAGCGCGCCGTTCGGGCCGATCGTGGCCTTGCCCGCGCCGGTGTTGATGGCGACGCGCGCAGCCGTGGCGAGGCCCGCCGCCTGCTGCTCGGCGGTCGTGGCGGCGCGGCCGTCGCCCGCGACGACGGAGAGCATGCCCGTCGCAAGGTCGATCTTCGACACGCGCGGCAGGCTCGCCTCGAGGAGGTAAAGCGCGCCGCCCGCGAGATCAAAGCCGCGCAAGGAGGCGAGATCGGAGGCGAGCGCCATCCCGTTCGGGCCGATGGTGTTGCCGGTGTAGCCCGTGCCGGCGAGGGGCATGAGCAAGTTCGTCGTGCGATCCTGGGCCACGACGCGCGCGTCCGAAGTGTAGATGTAGCGATTGTTCGCCGCGTCGACGCGGATGGAGCTCAGGCTGTTCAGGGCGCGGAGCGAGAGGCCGGGCAGGTTGTCGATCTTGGTCGGGCCCGTGCCGGCGACGGCCTCGACGAGCCCCGGATTGCCGGCGGCGTCGAACAGGACGCGGCGCAGGCGGCCCTCGGCGAGCACGAGGAGCGAGCCGTTGCGATCGACGAAGGGGCGCGAGAAGAGCGCGAACGTGGCGCTCTTCGCGGGGCCGCCGTCGCCCGTGTAGCCGGCGTTCGGGATGGCCTTGCCCATGTCCCAGCTCCCGGCGACGAAATCGATGCAGTCGTTCTCGTCGAGCGCCGTCGCCAGGTTCCCGCCGGCCGGGCGAATGCGGCGGATGAGGCCGTGGCGGCTGCCGACGAGCAGGTCGCCGCGGACGGGATCGACGATGACGCCGCTGTTGATGCCGAGCGGCGTGGTGATCGCGGGGCAACCCTCGGCGGGCAGGCTCGAATTGTTGCCGTTGCCCGCGAGGTGCACGCTCTCGACGTACATCGGATCGCCCACCGGCGGGCGGTTCGCGGGGATCTTGCGGAGCTGGATGGACGTCGCCGTGTAGATGCTGCCGTCGGCGTCGAGCGTCACGGTGAGCGGATTGACGGCGCCGATGTTCGCGATCTGATCGACCGCGTCGGCCGCGATCGTGACGCCCCAGGCCGTGGTGGCCGTGCCCGTGGTGTTGATCGCGCGGATCGTGCCGTTGCTGTTGTCCGCGACGAGCAGGATCGAGCCGTCGGCCGTGAAGGCGAGGTCGGTGATGCCGTTGAAGCTCGCGCTGAGGCGGTTGCCGCCGTTGCCGCCGTTGCCGCTCGACGCGGTGCCGGCATAGTCCGTGACGGTGCCGTCGGTGCGCTTGGCCCGGAAGATGCGGAAGCCCGACGCGAAATACGCATCCTGCGTGACGGGGTGGATCGCGACGGCGGCGACGCCCTCGGGCGCCTGCGCGACGGTCTGGATGGTCTTCGGCTGGATCGTCTTGCCGAACATCGTGACGGGCATCGAGCCGTTGTTGATGACGCGGACACGCTTGCGATCGGCGATGTAATAGTTGTTGGCCGCGTCCGTCGTGACGAACCCGCCTTCGATGGAGGCGAGCAAGGGATCCGCGCCGTCGCCGATCTCGTTCTCCTCGGGGCCGCCGCCGGCGAGGATCTTGTAATCGCCCGAGACGCCGAAGACGCCGGCGTTCGTGGTTTGTCCGGCCGAATCGATGAGGATCTCGGCCGGGCCGAAGTTGACGGCCGGGACTTCCACGACGAGCCGATCGGGCTCGGCGGAGAGGACGACGGCGTCCACACCGTCGAAGGTGACCTTGTTCATCGCGGCGTCCGCGGCGAAGCCCGTGCCGCGGAGAACGAGCGCGCTGCCGGGAGCGCCGCCGGCCGGGGTCGTGTCGAGCACGGAGAGAATGGGCGTGGTGCCGGTGATCGTGGCCGCGACGTAGCTCCGCGCTGGCATTCGTCCCGGGGCGGCGAGGTTCAACGGGCCGGTGACGGCGTCCGCGGGGACGGTGACGACGACCTGCGTGCCGGCGGCGTTGATCGAGGTGACGGGCGCAGGCGCGGCGGCGCCGGCAAACGTGACAGAAAGGTCGGCGGGTTGCAGGCCGACGAAGCCAGCGCCGGTGAGGGTGATGCTCTCGCCGGGTGCGTGGGGCGCGTCGAAGCCGGTGACCGCGAGCTCGGCGGCGATCGAGGCGTCGGTGATCGTGAGCGGGAGCCAGTTCGAGCGCAGGCCGTTGACCTCGATGGCGATGGCGCCGGTCGCGAGCGTGGACTCGGAGTTGCCGACGCCGAGCGCGAAGGCGAGATCGCCGGGAGTCGCCTGGTTCGTGACGATCTTGCGGCGCGTGCCGCTGCGGCCCGGGATCGCGAGCTGGTTCGCCTCGACGGACGCAGGGTCGAAGCCGAGGCCCTGGACCTTCAGCGTGGAGGAGAGTTTGGCCTGCGTGACGTCGGTCGAACCGGCGACGGGCAGGTGGGTGAAACCCGGGGAGAACGTGGCTTGCGGCGTGCCGTCGAGGGTGAGCGTGACGACGCGGGTGCGGGCGACGGCGGCGGGCGTGGTGACGCTGAGGGTGCCGTCGTCGAGGACCATGACGTCGGCGGCCGGGACGTTGCCGAAGAGGACGCCGACGGCGCCGACGAAGCCGTAGCCGCTGATCGTGACGAGCTCGCCACCGGCGGCGCTGCCGGCGGCCGGCTGCATGCCGATGATGGCGACGGCGGGCTCGACCTCGATCGTGTAGTCCTGCGTCGCCTTCTGGCCGTCGGGGCCCGTGGCCACGAGCGAGACGACCTGTGGCCCTTCCTGGCCTGCGGCGGGCGTCCACGTGACTTCGCCCGTCGCGGCGTCGACCTGCATGCCGTCGGGCTTGGTCGTGAGCGAGTAGGTGATCGTGTCGCCAGGGAGGGCGTTTTCCTGAACGGCCTGCGACGCGTAGAGGTAGGGGTCGCCGACGCGCGCGACGAGCACCGGCGATGTGGTGAACGAGACCGGGCCGCGCATTTCTTCGTGTCCGCCGGCGCCGGCGCTCCCGCCGTTGCCGCCTGCGCCGCCGCTCCCGCCCATGCCGCCGACGCCGCCCGCGCCGCCGCTGCCGGCGGGGTTCGTCGTGCCGGAGGTCGAGGGCGCATCGTCGGAGCAACCCGTCGCGAAGGCGGCGAGCGGGAGGCTGATCAGGAACGCGAGCGAGAGTCGGCTTTTCGCGCGGGAACGCATGGCGTGCTCCTCCTGTGACGGAAGGGAAGGATCGAGGAGGATAGAGCGGAGACGCCGGCGGCAGAAGGGGGAGGATGACAGCAGAGGACGATTCCCGTGTGCCTGGACGAGCTCCGCTTCACCGAACCATGTCGTTCGTCACCCAATCGATGACGGAGCCATGCTGCGGGTTCCAGCCGAGCTCGCGGCGGGCTTTTTCGGAACGGACGCGGCTGTTCGAGCCGAGCGCGAAGACGGCGAGCTCACGGCCCCACCGGGCGATCGCCTGATCGGCGGGCCACGACTCCGCCGCGCCAAGCCCGAGGGCCTTGCCGATCGCGCGGACGAGATCGCCGAAGGAGGCCTCGCCATTCTCCACGTAGTAAAAACTCCCTGCCGGCGCCTTCTCCAGCGCGAGCAGATAAAGCTCGGTCATGTCGGCGATGTGGACGTTCGACCAGATGTTGAGGCCGCGGCCGATGTAGCGCGGGATTCCGCTCTCCTTTGCCTGGGCGCAGAGCGGCGGGATCTGCACGCTCTGGGCGGGCGGGCCCAGCGTGTGGCCGTAGATCAGGCTGTTGCAGAGCACGACGGTTCGCACGCCGGGGGCGGCCTCGACGATGCGCTTGTTCAATGCGACGCGGTGTTCCTTGTCCGGCTCCGGCACGACCTGCGTCTCCTCGGTGAAGATCGCACTCGACGGTTCGCCCATCGCTTCGTCGCCAACGAGGCTCGTGCCGCTCGTGTGGAGGAACGGTTTGCCCGAGCCGGCAAGTCCGGCGAGCAGTGCGATGGCGGCGCCCTCATGGTCGCTGTCGGCGGCATTGATGACGGCATCGGCGGCCTTCGCCTCGGCGGTGAGCAATGCGGCGTCGTCGAGCGTGCCGAGGACGGGGTCGATGCCCTTCGCGCGCACGCCTTCGACCTTCGCAGCCGAACGGACGAGGCCGCGCACGACATGCCCCAGGGAGGCGAGCCGCGCGGCGACCGAACCACCGATATAGCCGCTTGCACCGGTCACGAAGATCTTCATGCAACACTCCTTTTCTCGAGGCCTGGACGATGGAATCACCGCGGCCCTTTGACAATCCGCCGCGCATGCGCATGACATGTGAATCCCTTTCACAAGGCAGGGGTCGAGATGGACAATCGCATGGGCGAGATGCGGGTCTTCGTGCGGGTGGTGGAAGCCGGCAGCTTCTCGGAGGCGGCGCGTCAGCTCAGGATGACGCCGTCGACCGTGAGCAAGCTGGTCGGCCGGATCGAAGAGCGGATGGGCGTGCGCCTCGTCGAGCGCTCGACACGACGCCTGTCGTTGACCGACGAGGGCCAGGTCTACTTCGAACGAAGCGGCGCGCTCCTCGGCGAGCTCGACGATCTGGAAAGGGAGCTCGCGCAGGGAGGTGCGCACGCGAGGGGGACGGTGCGCGTCAACGCGTCGGTCGCCTTCGGCGTGCGCGGGCTCTTGCCGCTCTTGCCGGGTTTCTGGGAGGCGTATCCGGAAATCGTCGTCGACGTGTCGCTGTCGGACGAAATCGTCGACCTCTACCTCGATCGCACCGACATTGCATTTCGCGTCGGCGCGCTCGGCGACTCGAACCTGGTCGCTCGAAAGGTCGGCACGGCACGCCGCCGGATCGTCGCTTCGCCGGCCTATCTGAAACGACACGGGACGCCCCGGACCGTCGAGGATCTCGAGCGCCACAATTGCCTAGGCTTCAACTTTCGGCGGTCGGCGCCGGTGTGGCCCATGCGGCAGGGCGGTCGTGTCGTCGACCGAACCGTGCGCGGCAGCTTGCTCGCCAACAACGGCGAGACGGTGCGCACCATGGCCCTCGCGGGCGTCGGATTGGCGCGGCTCGCGGACTTCCACGTCGATCCCGACATCGAGAGCGGACGGCTCGTCGAAGTGCTGGCGGACGAAGAGCACAGCGACGTCGAAGACGTGCACGCGCTTTATCTCGGGGGGCAGCGCGTGCCACAACGCGTCCGCGTGTTTCTCGACCACATGGTCCCGCGGTTGCAATCGTTCATGGCGCGTGGCGGAGACGATCGCCACGGTCGGGACGCCTCGTCAGGTCCGCGGGGCGGCTCGCGTGAGCGGTCGCGAAAGGCCCGCACGCCCCCGCCTCGTGCGGCTGCGTCGCGATGAAGTCGCGCGGGCGGCGCGTCGTCGTGTCACTTCGCGCGCACGAGCAGCTCCTTGGCCACGTCCACGAAGAGGCGCAGCGCCGGGGAGCATTGCGCGCGGCTCGGGTAGTAGAGGAAAAAGCCGGGGACCTTGGGCGCGTAGGGCTCGAGCACACGCTCGAGCCGCCCGGTGCGTAGCTGCTCCATCACCATGGGCTCGAAGGCGTATGCCAGCCCCAGGCCTTCCTCGGCCATGGCCACGCCGAGCTCGCTCTCGTTCGTGACCACGCCTCCGCGCACCGGCACGCGCCAGTTCCTGCGACCCCGCTCGAGCTCCCATGCGTAGAGCGCCCCGGTGGTCTGCATGCGGAAGGTAATGCATTCGTGGCGCAAGAGATCCTCGGGGCGCTGCGGCGTCCCGTGGCGCGCGAGGTAGCTCGGCGCGCCCACCACCACGAAGCGAAATGCGTCGGTGAGCCGCACCTGCACCATGTCGCGCTCGATGGCCTCGGTCAGCCGCACGCCCGCGTCGTAGCCCTCCGCCACGATATCCACGAAGCGGTTTTCGAGGACGACCTCGACCTCGATCCGCGGGTGACGGGCGCGGAAGGTAGGCACCAACGGCGCGATGATGAAGGGCACCGCCGCCCTCGGCACCGACAGCCGGACCCGGCCCACCGTCTCTCCCGGCTGCGCGGAGACCTCGGTGAGGGCGGCGAGCGCCTGTCTCATTGCCGGGCCGGCGCTCTCCACGAGCCGCCGCCCTGCATCCGTCAGCGACACGCTACGCGTCGTGCGGGCCAGGAGCACCACGCGTAGCTGCTCCTCGAGCTGCCGCACCGCCTGACTCACGGCGGACCTGGAGACGCCGAGCTCGCGCGCCGCGCTGCTGAAGCTCTGCAGGCGCGCCACGGCAAGGAACGCCTGGAGCTGGGGGAAGGGCGCCGTGTTCATGCGGAGGATCCGGCTTCAAGCGCGCCTCATTGTCAAGCATGGGTTAACAGCCCGTTGGCTCCCCGGCGCCTAGTCCTCCGCGGGACCGGGGCGTACGTTTCTTCGTGCACGGGGACGGAGCCGAGTCGAAGGCTTATTCCGCCGCCGGTCCGACAGGAGAACGTTCAATGCAGAAGCGCAAACTTGGAAACAGCCATCTGGAAGTCTCGGCGATCGGCCTCGGCTGCATGGGACTGAGCTTCGGCTACGGCCCACCCACGGACAAGCAGGAGGCGATCTCGCTGATTCGAACGGCCGTCGAGCGCGGCGTCACGTTCTTCGACACGGCCGAAATCTACGGCCCGTTCACGAACGAAGAGCTCGTGGGCGAAGCGCTCGCTCCCTTCCGCGAGCAGGTGGTGATCGCCACCAAATTCGGCTTCAACGCGGACGTGGGAGTGTCTTCCCTCAACAGCCGACCCGAGCATATCAAGCAGGTCGCGGACGCGTCGCTGAAACGCCTCCGGACCGACCACATCGATCTGTTCTACCAGCACCGCGTCGACCCGGATGTGCCAATCGAAGACGTCGCGGGCGCGGTGAAGGAGCTGATCCAGGAGGGCAAGGTCAAGCACTTTGGCCTCTCCGAGGCTTCCGCCAAGACGATCCGCCGCGCCCACGCGGTCCAGCCGGTCACGGCGGTACAGAGCGAATACTCGCTGTGGACGAGAGGCCCTGAAGCGGAAGTGCTGCCGACCCTCGAGGAGCTCGGTATCGGGTTCGTTCCATTCAGCCCTCTGGGCAAAGGCTTTCTGACGGGCAAGATCAGCGAAAACACCACGTTCGCGAGCTCCGACATCCGCAACATCATCCCTCGATTCACGCCGGAGGCAATGAAAGCGAACCAGGCCTTGGTCGATCTGCTGGGCCAGGTCGCGGAACGGAAGAAGGCGACCCCGGCCCAGATTGCTCTGGCATGGCTCCTCGCGCAGAAGCCATGGATCGTACCGATCCCCGGCACCACGAAGCTGCACCGCCTGCAGGAGAACATCGGAGCAGAAAGCGTCGAGCTTTCGCCTGACGATCTCCGTGAGATCGAGAGCGCCGCCTCGAAGATCACCGTGCATGGGGCTCGCTATCCCGAACACCTGGAGAAGAGGACCGGGCTCTGAGCAAGGCGGGACGGGGGCGGCAAGGGGAGCTGATGCGATGGAACGCGTCGTGTAGCTAGCCTTCCGCGTTCGGCGTCTGCTTTGCCTTTGCGGCCTGCTTCGCGCGCCGTCGCGCGGTCGCCTTCTCGGCCGCCGCGAGGAGCGGGGCGCGAATGGCGTCCACGGCGGCGGCGGGGGCGCTCGATTGTTCGAGGTTCGTGAGCACGGCCTTGGCGACCTTCGCCCAGGCGCGCCTCCGCTTCCGGATCTCGGCCGGCGAGACGCCATTCTTTTGCGCCTCGGCGGCGGCCTGCGGCTTTTGATTCTCGATGGCCCCGAGCTTCTGGCCTGCGTCGCCGAGCTGCACTTCGGGTCTGATCCGGGATCGAATCAGAGGGGAGACACTCGACGTCATCGAGCGGGAGGCCCGCGCCTCACTTCCCGGCGAGGCACTCGGGATTGCAGCGCTCGGCGATGCAACCGTCGAGTCGAGTGGCCTCGTCGGAGGGCTCGAAGAGCTGGCCGCACGTGGCGAGGCAGGCCTGGATCATCGCAGCACGGTCGCTGTCTTCGAGCACGGGCGTCCCGGCGGGGGGCGGCTTGCGGCATCCCATGCGGCACCCGAGCGCTTGGGCCGCGCTGGGGGTGAAGGCCACAGGCGGAGAACAGCAACGAGACTTGACGCACGGAGCGCAGGACTCGGACAGGCTCTTCGTCATCGTGCACGCGGCGACTGATTCGGGGCTCACCGGCGCCGGGCTCGCCTCCTCGATGGGCATGCTTGTCGAGGCCGAGGTGGGCGCGGGGGTCGGGGCGGCCACGGGGCTCGGCTCCGAACCGCCACACGCGACGAGGAAAACTCCCAGCAGGGGTACAGAATGAAGTTTCACTCGCCCACGCTAGCACTCTCGCGCTGGTGCTGGACCGGCGGAGCGCGATTGGCGGGGAACCATGAGCCCAAAGCAAAACACGAGGAGCAATCCGAGATATACGGCTCGGGCCCGCATCGGTGCGCACGCCCCCGCGCCGCGAAGTTCGTCGAGGATCAGGGCCAGAGCTCGAGCGTCACGGATTCGTGGGAAAACCCCACGACCTCGACGCCGAGGCTTTCGAGCTGGAGGAGCAAGCCGAACGGCGATTCGAGATCGGCAAATGCACGGCCGACCGCAGCCGGATCCAGGAAGAAACGCGCGCCCAAGGACCTCGGCTGCGGCTCCACGCGACTCCCTTGCGCGACG
Organism: Polyangium jinanense; assembly: GCF_028435265.1. Lineage (GTDB taxonomy): Bacteria > Myxococcota_A > Polyangia > Polyangiales > Polyangiaceae > Polyangium > Polyangium jinanense. Next base: position 70,370 of record NZ_JAGTJK010000011.1, read on the forward strand.
AGCTTGCGCCACGAGAGCTCGCCGACGGCCGCGACGCATGCGCGGGTCCACGCCCCCCACCAGGTTCGTGGAATCGGGACGTCTGCGAGCCCGCCGGGGACCTGCCGCATCAGCTCGACCATGAGAAGGAGGGCCGCTCGCTCCGGCGGCCGCTCCCGATGGATCCCGGTCCTCCAGACGGGGCGGCGGATCGATTCGCGGCGGCCTTCGGAGAGAGCCCTCGTGCTTCGACCGAGCGCATCCAGGGCGCGCGTGGCCGCGAGCGCGAGACGTTCGGCCTGCGCGACGAGCGGGGCGAATCGCGAGAAAGCAACGGCGTCCTGCGTCGTGATCGGGTGGTGCACGGCGCGCGCGGGCGGAACGCCGGGGCTGCGGCAAAGCGCGATGGAGACGGCGCAGGCGCGCATGCGTCGCCGGATCGAGCCGGGCGCGCCGCCGATGCCCACGCCGTGCAAATGAAAGAGCCGCAGTGGGTCGTCCTCGTATCCCTCGCGGGCGCGATGCATTCGGAGCCGATCCCAGGCCTCGAATGGATCCCGCGTCGACGAGGCGATGCGGCCCGTGAGGTCCCGTCGCTCGGGCGTGTCGAGCTCGAGGCGCGCCACGGCGCGAGGCCATACGCCGGTTCGAACGGCTTCGGCGAGCGCCTCGACGCTCATTCGAATCCGTAACGCACCAGCGGGAGATTGAGATGCGGCGAGCGGCCGGGGATGGGCGAAACGTCCGCAAACACGAAGGGTTCGCCGTCGATGCACTCGAGCGGAGTGCGTGGCGTCTCGTCGGTTGCATCCATCGGTCCTCTTGTCGGCTCGCTCACGAACGGCTCGTTCCGCGCCCCGTGGAGATCATCGCTGCGGCGGTCGCACCTTCGCATGGTCGCCTGGCTCCTCCCCCCGCATCTTCGGGGAAAGCATCCTGTGAGGATGAGACCAAAACAATGGTTCTCCGAGGTCGGGATCGAAAGGCCCGCAGCTTCGGGTAGACTGCCCCCCATGTACACCCCTTCCATCGCCAACAAGAATGACTCGTCCTGGTTGCTTCGGCCATGACCCTCACCATCGAATCGACCCTGGGCCTATGCGCTTCGCGCGGCAGTCGGACGGACGATCGACGTCGGCGCCGGAGCCGGAGAGGGATTGCTCGTCGTCGCTGACGGAATGGGGGGGCCCTGCACGGGGTGGCTCGGCGCACGCCTGGCCGTGCGTGCGCTCGTCCAGCCATTCACGAGCGTTGGCGCGGAGCTCCGGTTCGTGGGAGCCGCCGAGGGGTTCCCCGACAACTGTGACTGGGCCGGCGCGATGCAATTGCATCGAGGGGCCGAGCGCGTGTACGAGGCGTGCGCGGCGGACTTCGGAGATCCGGCGGCGCTCCCGCGTGATCTCGCTGCGATGTTCTCGGAGATCGACCGGGTCGTGGCCAACGTCCCGAAGCATGACCGTATCTACGGCCTCCTGGTCGGGTGTATTGCCGCCACCGTCGAAGGCGCTCGCGTGCGTGGGATCCACGTGGGGATCGGGCGCGCGCTCCTGCTCCGCGCGGGCGCCCACCACTTCGAGAGTCTCGTGGTCGAGCATTACCTGCACCTCGTCGCGGATCGCATGTCGCAAGCCCGCGACATCGACCCGGCGCAGATCCCGTTGAACATCATCGCCAACGGGCTCGGGGGACTCACGCAAACCGGGGTGGGCGTCGACCCATTCGATGTCGAGCTCGGCGCGGGCGACCTTCTCCTCCTCTGCTCCCAACGAATGGACGTCCCCGAAGAAGAAGTGGCCCGCATCGCGAGGGCCGCCGTGGACGATGGTGCTCCGCTCGAGGAGCTCGCGCGCACCCTCGAACGCCGCTCGGCCGCCGTGTTCGACGCTTCCGAGGCGCATCGCGCCGTGGACGTGGCCTTCGCGATTGCGCTTGCGAGGCTCTCACATTCGAGGAGAATTCGGTCCGATGGGCGAGCCGACCGGCGCGCGCGGGACGAGGCCGTGGATCAAGAGCTCGAGCGCCCGTGCCATACGCCGATCTCGCGCGCGGCCCGATCCATCGTCCGCGAGGACGGCCGAGAGCATGGCGAGCACGTCGATCACGTCGGCGAGGGTGAGGTCGTCGCGGACCAGCCCCGCCGCGCGCGCGCGCTGCAGTGGCACCGTGAGCAGCCGCGTCACCCGGGGCACGAGGGCCTGGAGCGCGTGCTCGCCCGGTCCACGCAGCAGGGCGGGCACCAATGCGTGGGTCTCGGTGTGCCGTTCGACGATGGCCGAGAGTAGCTTCATGAAGGCGTCGGGACGATCGCCGTGCTCGTGGGCGAGCGCCTCGAGCTCGCAGAGATCATCCTCGACGATGGCGGCGCCGAGCGCGTACCGGTCCGGGAAGTTCCGATAGAGCGTCGCCCGCCCGACGCCGGCGTGACGCGCGATCGCATCGAACGGCGCGTCGAAGCCGGCCGAGGCGTACACCGCGCGTGCTGCAGCGACGATCCGCGCGCGGTTCTCCTCGGCGTCTTTCCGGCGCGCCGGTCTTTTTTCCGTGGGGCTTTCCACCGCGCGACTCTACCCCGAAGCCGAAGTGGACACCACTGTCCACTTCGGATATGCTCGAACCACGAGCGCCGGAAGCCAGGGCTGCTCGCCGCTGAAGGAGTGCTTCATGAACGACGACACGCTGCCGACCTTGCCCGCGAACGCGTCGATCTTCACCCGCATCCGCCTGGCCGTCCACGCGCTCGGCGTCCTGGCCAATGACCCTGGGCACACGTACTACGCGGTCCGCTGGTGAACGCGTGCCTCGATAGCGAGACGTACGCGAAGCTGGCCGAGACGTGGCGCGAGATTCCCGAGGCCCGCCGGCTGCTCGACGAGCGCCCGACGTTGCAGGGCCGCGAGCTCGACCTCGAAGCCCTCGCGCGCCTGCCGAAAGGCACGCTCGGCCACGAATTCGTGCGCTACTTCCGCGACAATGGCATCGAGCCGTTCATCACCACGTTCCCCGTCGCGAGCGACGTCGATTACCTCAGCAAACGCTACCGCGAGACGCACGACCTGTTTCACCTGATCACCGGTTATGGGACCGACGAGCCCGGCGAGATGGAGCTGCAGGCCTTCGTGCTCGGCAACCTCGGCGTCCGCCAGGCGGTGCTGATCCTGGCGTATTCGGTCCCGCGACAGCTCAAGCGCTCGGGATTCAAGGATTTCAAGGCGTACCTCGGCCGGCTGCGCGCGGCCTATTCGCGTGGCCGCCACTCGCGCGAGCTGCTCAGCGTGAGCTACGAGAAGCTGTGGGAACAGCCGGTGTCGACGCTGACCGACCTCTTGTGCGCCCCTGCGTGAGGGCCTGAGCATGCGGCCCCCCGGTCCCGGACTCTTACAGTTCATCCACGGCGTTCGCACCCTCGGATTCCTCGACTTCGTGGGGAAGCAATGGCGCGAGCACGGAGACGTGTTCCAGGTGCGCATCGGCCGGCGAACGCTCGTCTTCGCCATGCACCCCGACGCGGTGGAGCGCGTCAACATCAGCCATCGGCAGAACTACGACAAACTCGGCAGCTACGACGGGGTGCGGAAATACCTGATCGGCAATGGCATCGTCGCGAGCACCGGGGATCTCTGGCGCCGGCAGCGCAAGTTGATGGCGCCCTTCTACACCCCAAAGGGCGTGCAAGCTTATGCCGAGCTGATGATTCGCGATGGCGCCCGCCTCGTGGAGCGCTGGGAGGCGCTCGCCAGCAAGGGCACCGAGGTGGAGATCGCCGAGGAAATGACCAACGTCACGGCCTCCATCATTCTGAAGGCGATGTTCAGCACCGAGACGATGGAGTCGATCCACCAGATGAAGGACGCGGTGGAGACGATGCTTTCCTTCGTCAACGACCGGATGGCGGGCCTTTCGCTCCCCGATTGGTTGCCTACCTCGAAGAATCGCAAATACCTCGCAGCGCGGGAGCGGGTGCATCGTTCGATCAGCGCGCTCATCGCGCAAAGGCGCGGCACCGACGAGGCGTCCTGGCCCGACGACCTCCTCTCGCGGCTCATGAAGGCGCGCGACGAGGAGACCGGACAGGCCATGTCGGAGACCCTGCTGCGCGACGAGTCGATCACCACCTTTTTCGCGGGCCACGAAACCACCGCGCGCACCATGACGTTCGCCTGGTACGCGCTGGCGACGAACCCGAAGGTGACCGAGCGCCTGCACGAGGAGCTCGATCGCGTGCTCGGCGGACGGACGCCGACCGCGGACGAGCTGCGGCAGCTTCCGTATACGCTGCAGGTCGTCAAGGAGGTGCTGCGGCTCTACCCGGCGGCGCCCTTTTACGTGCGCGATGCCCTCGCCGCCGATCGGATCGCCGGCTTCGACGTGCCCGCGGGCGCGGCGGTGATGCTGTCGCCGTATTACACGCACCGGCATCCAGAGATCTGGGAAAACCCCGAGGTATTCGACCCCGATCGCTGGACGCGCGAGCGAGAGGCCGCCCGTCACGGCTACGCATACCACCCGTTCGCCATCGGTCAGCGCATTTGCATCGGCAACAACTTCTCGCTGCTCGAGAGCCACCTGCTTCTGGCGATGCTCGCGCAGCGCTTCACGCCTCGATTGCGCGCCCGCTTCGAGCCGCGCTGGACGATGCAGGGCACCCTGGGCATCACCAATGGGCTGCCGATGGTCATCACGCCGCGCCGACCCGCAACACCCGGCCGCGTGGGTGACCTCGACGGGCGGTCCGGGTAAACTGCCCGCCGTGTACACCCTCTACATCGCCAACAAGAACTACTCGTCCTGGTCGCTTCGCCCGTGGATCCTGCTCCTGGAAGCAGGCATTCCCTTCGAGGAGCGTTTGCTCCGGTTCGGCGACGAGGCCGCCTGGGCGCCGTTCCGCGCGATGACGCCAGCGGGGAAAGTGCCGACGCTGCTCGACGGCGAACGCGTGGTGTGGGATTCGCTCGCCATCGCGGAATACCTCGCCGAAAGGCACCCCAGCGTGTGGCCCCGCGACGAAGCCGCCCGCGCCTGGGCGCGCTCCGCGGCCGCCGAGATGCACGCAGGATTCGGGGTGCTGCGCGAGAAGTGCAGCATGAACATCGGCATTCGCGTGCGCTTGCACGAGACGCCGCCCGCGCTTTCGCGCGACGTGGCGCGGATCTCGGCGTTATGGACGGAGGGGCTCGAGCGCTTCGGCGGGCCGTTCCTCGCCGGGGACACGTTCACGGCGGTCGACGCCTTCTTCGCGCCGGTGGTCTTCCGCTGGCAGACGTATGGACTGCACTTCGGGGAAGCGGCTGCGGCCTACGCGACGCGGATGCTCGAGCGTCCGTCGATGCGAAGGTGGTACGACGAAGGGATCGCCGAGACCTTCCGCGACCTGTCTCACGATGAGGAGTGCCGCGCCGCCGGTGTGTGGACCGCGGATTTCCGGGCGAGCTGAGCGCTCGGCACCTCACGCAATCCGATGCAGCAACGGCTCGCCGCGAAGGAGGCGGTGGACGTTGCCCGCGACGATGTCCGCGATCCGCGCGAACGCCTCCTCCGTCGAGCCCGCGACGTGCGGCAGGACGACGACGTCGTCCCGACGATAAAGCGGATCCGCCGGATCCCAAGGCTCCTCCCAGAACACGTCGAGCCCAGCACCGCCGAGCCTGCCCGTCTCCAGGGCATGCAAGAGCGCGTCTCGATCGACGATGGGGCCCCGCGCAACGTTGACGAGCAGGGCCCCGGGCTTCACGCGCGAGAGAAACGTTTCGCCCACGAGGCCACGCGTCCTCGGCGTGAGCGGGCAATGGATGCTGATGACGTCGGCGCGGGCCGCGAGATCGAGGACATCCTCGGGGGACGTGGTGCTACGCGCGGCGAGGATACGCATGCCGAGGGCCTCGGCAATGCGGGCGAGCGCCGCGCCGGAGCGGCCGAGGCCGAGGATGCCGAGCGTGCGGCCCGCAAGCTCGATGCCGAGCGGCGCGCCGATGGAGCGCTCGGCGAAAGCGCGGCTCGCGCAGGGGAAGCGGCGCGCAAGAGCGAGGATCAAGAAGAGCGCGGCCTCGGCGACCGATTGTCCATTCGTGCCAGGCGCGTTGCACACGGGAACGCCCCGGGCGCGCGCCGCCGCGAGGTCGATGCCCTCGGTGCCAACGGCCGGCTGCTGGATGAGGCGAAGATTGCGCGGCGCGGCAATGACGTCGGCATCGAGGCGAGCGTTCGAGGGCAAGAGGACGTCAGCGTCCTCGACCTGGCCCGCGAGCGGCAAGCCCGGGTCCCACGCGCGCAGCGTGACGCCGAGAGGCAGCCGCGCGCGGATGGCGTCGACGATGGGGAACCAGCCCGTGCCGCAGAAGACGATGTGCACAGGGGACGGTTACCGCCATCGAGGCGGTCGCGCACGCGCGGAGGCGTGCCCCGTCGTCCGAGGCGGTCTTCGTGCCCCCGCCGTGTGTGGAAAAAGATACAGGCTTTTCCGTACGTCAGCGGGTCGGGCTCGTGGTCTCGATGCGCAACCTTTTGCCGGTTCGACGTCGGTTTCCGTTAGCATGGTCGATCGTATGGATCTGGCTCCGGGCTCAATCATCGCGGGACGGTACCGGGTCGACGCGCGTGTCGGCGCGGGCGGCATGGGCGAGGTGTGGGCCGGTGAGCACCTCGCGATCGGCATGAAAGTGGCGATCAAGACGCTGCTCGCCGCCGCTGCCTACGATCGCGAGGTGGTCGCGCGTTTCCGCCGCGAGGCAAACCTGCTCGGCCGCATCCGGAGCGATCACGTCGCGCGCGTCGTCGACTTCGTCGAGGATCCGAGCGTCGGACTCGTGCTCGTCATGGAGTACATCGAGGGCCAGCCGCTCTCGAAGGTGCTGCAGCAGCGAAGGCTCTCCGTCGAGGAGGCGATCGACGTGGGCTGTCACGTGGTCGACGCACTCGGCGATCTGCACCGCGCGCACGTGATCCACCGCGACATGAAGCCCGGCAACATCATGATGGAGCCGCAGCCGAACGGCAGGACGCGCGCGATCATCGTGGACTTCGGCATGGGCCGCATCGAGTCCGGCGCAGGCGAAGACCTCGAGCAGACGAACCTGACGCGCGCAGACATGGCGCTCGGGACCCTCGAGTACATGGCGCCCGAGCAGATCCTGAACTCGCGCGACGTGACCGCAGCCTCGGATCTCTACGCAGTCGGAGCCATGCTCTACCGCGCGATCGCAGGGCGCCACATCTTCGGCGACGCGCAAGACGCGGAGCTCGCGCGCGCCAAGCTGATGACGGACGCCCCGCCGCTGCAGACAGGGCGAAACGATCGAATCTCGCAAGGGTTCGTCAACGTGGTGATGCGCGCGGTGCAGCGCCGGCCGCAGACGCGCTACCAGAAGGCCGAGGACATGCTGAACGAGCTGCGCGCGCTGCAAGACGCAGTGCGCGCAGCGGCCTTCGAGAGCAGCGCGGCGCGGCATCTGCTCGGGCCGACGAGCATCCCGAACGCGCGGCCCTCGCAGACGTCGTACCCGGGATACGCCGCGACGCAGACGCCGCTGCCGTACGCGCAGCAGCAACCGCCGGTGCAAGCTCCGCAAGCGATGATGCAAGCGCAGGATCGGCCCTCGCTGCCGGGCGGGCCGATCTCGCGGCCAAGCATGAGCGGCCCCGCGCCCATGTCGGTCCCCGCAGCCTCTCCGCGTCGTGGCATGTCACCCGCGGCCGTCGTGGGCCTCGTGTTCATCGCGCTCGCAGCAGGCGTGGCCGGAGCCGCCGCGTTTTTCCTGAACGCGAGGCCCCCCGAGCCAGCCCTTTCCACGGCAGCCGCCACGCCGTCGCAAGCGCCCGTGCCAAGCGCGACCCCCACGCCGACGCCGCAAGCCCCCGCGCCGTCCGCAGCCGCGCCAGCGCCAGGCGCCGAAGGCGATGGTATCGACGTCGAGCCCGCCGCGACCGCGCCGCAGCAAGCGCCGAGCCAGAAGCCCGCGGCGACGCTCGGGAGCGGCGCGTCGTCCGCGAAGCCGTTCGGCACAGGCACGGCGAAGGCGCCCGCGTCGACGGGCACGGCGCCGAAGGTCGGCAATATCAACTTCCCCTGAGAGGGGCTCGACAGGAGCGTGGCGCCGGGGCGCTGCCCCCGGACCCCGCGGGGGCTATCCGCCCCTCGACCCGGACCAGGGCAAGCCCTGGACTCGGGGTGGAAGAACTGCGCATCGCGCAGTTCTTCCAACGGGCCCGTTGGACCGCGTTGCCAGTCGAGAGGGCAGCGCGGCTGTCTCGGTTGGCAGGATCGTCGCCGGTCTTGACTCGGCCTGTTCGATGAACTGCGCGAAGCGCAGTTCATCGACCCCGGGTCCAGCCCCTGGCTGGTCCGGGTCCAGGGGCGGATAGCCCCGGTGGGGCCTGGGGCAACGCCCCAGCGCAGCGGCATCCGCGACGCGGTCGATCGTTCAGTTGCCGTCGTTCGAGCAGGCCAGGAACTGCATGCCGCAGCCGTTCGAGGAGTTGTCGAGCAGGCAGTTCTCGCAGTCGGATGCGGGGACCTGGTTCGACATGCACGCCTCGCCGCACACCGACGCGCAGGCGCCGAGGCACTTGCAGTCGGTGAAGGCCTCGTAGAGCGGGACGGACGCGGGGCAGAGCTCGGGCGGCATCTCGTCGAGCAAGAACTGCTTGCACGACGCGCACGTCGAGCCGCCGCCGGCTCCGCCCACGCCGCCAGTGCCGGCCACGCCGCCGCCTCCGCTGGCTCCGCCGACCCCGCCGAAGCCGCCGACGCCCACGGCAACCGAGGGCCCGGGCACGCCTGGTTCGGGGGAGCAGGTCGCGAAGTTCGAGCTGTCCTCGGTCACGTCGTAACAGCACGTGTCGCCCTCGAACGCGCCCTCGCTGTCGACCGAGGAGATGCTGCTCGAGCAGAAATCACCCTGGAAGAAATCGAGCGCCTCGCCCTGCGAGGGGCAGGAGCCTTCGAGCTCGGTCCAGTAGAAACAGGCGCGATCGGTCCCGCATCCAGAGCTCGACACCGTGAGGAGCAAGCCGGTCGCGAGTGCGAGCGAGAGGAGGGGGAGCGGCAGCGAAGAAAAAGAAAAGAAGCGCGGGTATCGCATGCCGTCCAGCGTGGCGCCTCGCGCTCGAAAATTCAATCGTGGCGCGGGGGAGGTTCGCGCCCATTCCGCCTAGCGGTGTTCCCTCGTTACGTGGAGCTCAGCGCAGCGGGGCCGGCCGGCTCTCGGGCGGCGAGGCGAAGAAGCGGAGCAAGCGCTCGGCGAGCACCTCGGGCGCGGTCCAGTGCATCATGTGGCCGGCTTCGGGCAGATCGACGTGCAGCGTGCTCGGGATGCACGCAAGCCGCTCGGCCTCGTCGGGCAACCGCAGGCCGTTGACGCCGCCGCTCACATAAAGCGTGGGCGCCGTGATGCGGCGGAGGAAGCACTTGAAGGACTCGAGGTGGAACGGGACCGGCGCCGTCGTGCGGTGCATGGCATCGTAGGCCCAGGACAAACGGCCCGAGTGGGTGCGCGTGAGCAGGCGCGCGCGGCTCTCGAGGATCGCGCGCGGGACCTGCGGGTGCCTGCGCGCGAGGCGATCGAGGGCCTCGTCGAAGGAGCCGACGGGGCGCGGGGTGCGATCGAGCGAGCGCATGTCGTCGAGCCAGGTGCGCATGCGATCGACGGCCGTGCTCGGTTCGGAGGCGGGCGCGCCGAGGCCTTCGAGCAGGACGAGCTGATCGACGCGCTGAGGCCTCGCGCCGGCGAAGAGCGCGGCGATCGTGCCGCCCATCGAGTGACCCACGAGCGCGAGGCGCTTCGGCGCGAGGATGTCGAGCAGCGACGAGAGGTCACTGACGTAGTCGGGGAAGTGGTAGTAGCCGCCTGCGCCGACGGAGTCGCTCTCGCCGAACCCGCGAAGATCGGGCGCGAGGACGTCGTGGCCGGCGCGCGCGAGGGGCTCGGCCACGAGATCCCACGTGGCACCCGAGTCCAGGTATCCGTGGAGAAGCAGAACCGTCAGGCCGCTCGGACGAGCGCTGGCGGGCTGAAAACGATGGATGTAGAGGCGGATTCCATTGACGAAGACGAGGCCCGACCCGCTCTGCACCATGCCACCCTTAGCAGGGATGCCGCGGCGCGGATAGTTCTGCTAGCGTCCCGGCCCGGAGGCCGGTCGATGGCTGCAGAAGGCGGCAATGGCAAGGGCGCGGTAGGGCCGAGCGGAGTGCGGACGTACCCCGATTTTTCGGCGCCCACTGTGGACAAGGTGATGGTCGAGGAGCGCGCGGCGGCTCTCGGCAAGCGCAGCATCAAGAAGGAGGCGAAGGTCGCGGGACTCTTGCTCTCCATCGCGATGATGGATCTCACGACCCTCGAAGGGAAGGACTCGCCGGGCAAGGTGACGCAGCTCTGCCAGAAGGCGATGCGGCCCTACGCCTCGCCCGAGGTACCGCCGTGCGCCGCGATCTGCGTGTACCCGAAGCTCGTGCCCGTGGCGAAGCAAGCGCTCGCCGGATCGAGCGTGAAGGTCGCGAGCGTGGCGACGGCGTTCCCGAGCGGGCTCTCGGCGCTCGACGTGAAGCTCGACGACGTGCGGCGCGCGGTCGCGTGGGGCGCCGACGAGATCGACATGGTGATCGATCGCGGCGCGCTGCTCGCCGGGGAGAAGACGCGCATCTTCGACGAGATCGCGGCGACGAAAGAGGCGTGCGGAGCGGCGCACCTCAAGGTGATTCTGGAGACGGGAGAGCTCGGCACGTACGACCTCGTGCGTGAGGCGAGCCAGATCGCGATGCTCGCGGGCGCGGACTTCATCAAGACGTCGACGGGCAAGGTCACGCCGGCGGCGACGCCCGCGGTCACGCTCGTGATGCTGGAGGCGATCCGCGACTTCTTCTACGCGACGGGCAAGCGCATCGGCATGAAGCCGGCGGGCGGGATCCGCACGGCGAAGCAGGCGCTCCATTACCTGGTGCTCGTGAAGGAGACGCTCGGGGACGCCTGGCTCACGCCGGATCTCTTCCGCCTCGGCGCATCCACGTTGCTCAACGACGTGCTCATGCAGCTCGAGAAAGAGCGCACGGGCGCCTACCAGTCAGGCGATTACTTCAGCAAGGACTGAGGAGACACGATGACCGCCAAGGAAACGATCGCCTCTGCGACGAACGGCGAGACCCACGCGGCCCCGTCGTCGCCCGCTCGCCCAACGCATGGAGCCGCGCTCGAGTTCGGCAAGGCGTGGACCTACGCGCCCGCGCCCGAGGCCGCCGATCACGTGCGGATCGATCCGCGTTACGAGCTCTTCATCGGCGGCAAGTGGGTCGCGCCGTCGTCGGGCAAGTATTTCGACACCGTGAGCCCCTCGACCGAGCAGAAGCTCGCCGAGGTCGCCGAAGCCAACGAGCGTGACGTCGACCTCGCCGTCAAGGCTGCGCGAGCTGGGTATGAAAGGTACTGGTCGAAGCTCTCCGGGATCGAGCGCGGCAAGTACATCTACCGCATCGCGCGGGTGATCCAGGAGAAGGCGCGCGAGCTCGCCATCGTGGAGACGATGGACGGCGGCAAGCCCATCAAGGAGTCGCGCGACGTCGATCTGCCGCTCGTGGCAGCGCACTTCTTCTATTACGCGGGCTGGGCCGACAAACTCGCGTACGCGTTCCCGGGTCGCTCGCCGCGCCCGCTCGGCGTGGCGGGGCAGGTGATCCCCTGGAACTTCCCGCTGCTCATGGCCGCGTGGAAGCTCGCGCCCGCGCTCGCCGCGGGCAACACGTGCGTGCTCAAGCCCGCGGAGACGACGCCGCTCACGGCGCTCTTGCTCGCGAAGATCATCGAGGAGTGTGATCTGCCGCCGGGCGTGGTGAACATCGTGACGGGCGCGGGCGCGACGGGCGCGGCGGTCGTCGCGCATCCGGACGTGGACAAGGTCGCGTTCACGGGATCGACGGACGTGGGCAAGCGGATCCAGAAGGCCCTGTCCGGCACGAAGAAGAAGCTCACGCTCGAGCTCGGCGGCAAAGCGGCGAACATCGTGTTCGCGGACGCGCCGCTCGATCAGGCGGTCGAGGGGATCATCTCGGGCATCTACTTCAACCAGGGGCACGTCTGCTGCGCGGGATCACGCCTGCTCGTGGAGGAGGGCGCATTCGAGCCGCTCCTGCAAAAGCTCCGTGATCGCATGCAGACGCTGCGCGTGGGGGATCCGCTCGACAAGAACACCGACGTCGGCGCGATCAACTCGAAGATGCAGCTCGACAAGATCCGCGAGCTCGTCGACGCGGGTGAGCGCGAAGGCGCCGAGCGGTTCTCGACGCCGTGCGAGTTGCCGACGCGCGGCTACTGGTTCGCGCCGACGCTCTTCACGGGCGTGTCGCAATCGCACCGCATCGCGCGCGAGGAGATCTTCGGGCCGGTGCTCGCCGTGATGACCTTCCGCACGCCCGACGAGGCGATCGAGAAGGCGAACAACACGATGTACGGCCTGAGCGCGGGCGTCTGGACGGACAAGGGCTCGAAGAGCTTCTGGGTCTCGCAGCGGCTGCGCGCCGGGGTCGTCTGGGCGAACACGTACAACAAGTTCGATCCGAGCTCTCCGTTCGGCGGTTACAAGGAGAGCGGCTTCGGCCGCGAAGGCGGCCGGCAAGGGCTCTTGCCGTATCTCGAGGTGGACTGATGGCGCGCGCGAAGGAGAGCAAGGTGAAGGACAACGAGCGCGCGCCTCTGCAGGACGACGTGAACGGGAGCGAGAACGGGTTCGTCTTGCCCGAACGCCTGCGGGTGAGAAAAGCCTACAAAATGTTGGTCGGCGGGCAGTTCGTTCGATCGGAGTCGGGCAGGTACATCCAGGTGGCGGATCCGATGAGCCTCGGAGGGACGAAAGAGAACGTGCCGTGGGCGTCCCGCAAGGACGTGCGCGACGCGGTCGTCGTGGCGCGCGGCGCGTGGGAGGGCTGGTCTGGCCGAACCGCGTACAACCGCGGGCAGATCCTCTACCGGCTCGCGGAGATGCTCGAAGCGCGGCAAGGCGAGCTCGCGCGCGCGCTCGAGCGCGGCGGGCTCGATGCGTCGCGGGCGGCGACCGAGACGGCGGCCGCGATCGATCGCGTGGTCTCGTACGCGGGCTGGGCGGACAAGTACCAGAGCTTGTTTTCGAGCCTGAATCCGGTCGCCGGGCCGCACTTCAACTTCACGGTGCCCGAGTCGATGGGCGTGGTCGGCGTCGTTTCGCCCGCGCGTCCGGCGCTCCTCGGGCTGCTCGGCGCGGTCCTGCCGATCATCACGGCGGGCAACACGGTCGTCGTGCTCGCGAGCGAGGAGGATCCGCGCACGGCGCTCGTGCTCGGCGAGGCGCTCGCGACGAGTGATCTGCCGGGTGGCGTGATCAACGTGCTCACCGGCCGCGCGGCCGAGCTGCTTCCGCACCTCGCGAAGCACATGGAGGTGGCGGCGCTCGATCTGCACGGCGTGACGCCGGAGCTCGCGCGCAAGGCGGAGGAGGCGGCCATCGTGAACGTGAAGCGCGTGCGGACGCGATCGATCGACGAGGCGGCCTGGTTCGACGCGGACGGCGCGACGAGCCCGCGCTGGATCGAGCGGTTCGTCGAGATGAAGACGATCTGGCATCCCTCGGGCGCGTAAGCGCAAACCTCCATCCACCGGCATCCCCACCAGCGCTGCGCCGACGCGATCCGAAGGGTTCCGCTTGCGCGGCGTGTCTTGCGTGCATGCGAGACACGCGGGGCCATGTGCGCGGGGGGGCTTGCGCCGGCGCAAACGCTGCCGGCTGCACTCGACGGACCCGCTTGAACGTGCGCAAGCGGGGTCAGCGCACACGTTTGGGTGCGCTTGCGCGCGCACAAGCGCATCCGTGACATGTGTTTGGGGTGTCTTGCATCGGCGCAAGGCACTCCAAACAGTCGCGAGGGCACTGCTTGCGTGGGTGCAAGGGACGTCGGCGACGCCCGAGGGGTCGATTTGCGTGCGTGCAAGACACGCCTCGCAGAGGAGGTGTGGGGTTTTGCGCCGTGGAGCCCTCGGTCGGGAGCCTGCACGCTGCGTTTTTGCGGGGGTGTTCAGCGGCTCTTGTCCGACGAGGGCGGAGGCTCGTCAGGACGTTCGTTGCGCTCGGCCGGCGAGGGGCTTGCCGCTGGGCGGGTGAACGGGCAAGGAACGACGAGGCGCATGTTCCAGTCGATCGAGATCGAACGGTTCCGTGGCTTTTCCCGCCTCACGCTGGAGGATCTCGGTCGCGTCAACCTCGTCGTTGGTGAGAACAACACGGGGAAGACGTCGCTGCTGGAGGCGATCACGCTGCTCGCGAATCCCATGCAGATGTTTGATCTGCATCGGTTGTATCGCATCGACCGCCACCAGGAGGCTGACGCACGGTTTTTCGATTGGGTGCCGCAGCATGGTGCTGGGGACGCTGCGGCCTGCCTTCGGGTGACGTCACCGAAATCCGAGCTGCGTGAGTTTACCATCGAGAGGGGCTTCCACTTCCAGCACAAGCTCGGTGAGGGTGAGCAAAGTGAGTTCTCATCCGACAAGCACCCGATCTTTGTACGCGGCAAGGGACCATTTCGACGTCTGCGTGCGCATGCGGTCTCCGTGCAGCACCGCGTGCCCGAAGCGCTGGTAGACGCCTTCGCGGCAGCAGTGCGAGCGCCCGAAGACGAGCGGCAGTTGGAGTCTCTGCTCGCCTCCGTCGATAAGCGCATCCGCTCGGTGCGGCTCGACGCTGCCTCTTCCAAGCCCTTCATCGCCGTCGACGTCGGCCTTCGTGAGCGCATCCCCCTCTCGCAGGCAGGGCAGGGCATCTACAGGCTCGTGGCGATCTTCTCGGAGCTGCTCGGCGGCAAGCCGGACATCTGCTTCATCGACGAGATCGAGAACGGCATCCACTACACCGCGCTCCCCACGGTCTGGAAGGGAATCGCCGAAGTCTCCGAGCGCCTCGGCATCCAGGTCTTCGCCACGACCCACTCCCGCGAGTGCCTCATCGCCGCGCACGAGTGTTTCGCTGCGCGAAACAGCTACGACTTCCGCGTGATCCAGCTCTATCGCATGGAAGGCGCGGCGGAAGGGCGCACCCTGGACCGCAAGCACATCGAAGCGGCCATCGCCGGGGACATCGAGCTTCGTTGAGACGGTGATGACAACCAAGAAACCGACGCTCGAAGCGTGCGATCGTGTCCTGATCGTCGAGGGCTACGGCGATCTCCTGTTCTACGCCGAGGCGCTCGAGGCGATCGGCAAGCTGGACGGCGTCTTCATCAAGGAGATGAACGGCAAGTCCGAGCTGACCACCAAGCTGGAGACGTTCCTGAGCCGGAAGCTCCTCGCCGCGAAGAAGTGCATTGGCGTGATCGTCGACGCGGACGCGGACCTTTCGGGTACGTGCCGTTCGCTTGAATCGGTGCTCACGAGGATCACGGGGCAGGCGGTCAGGCATGCCGACTGGACGCAGGGCACACCGAGCATCGGGCTCTTCGTCGTCTCCGGCGACGGTAACACCGGCGAGATCGAGTCCCTCGTCTGGCGAGCGTGGTCGAACGACCCCGAGAATGCTGGACCCAGGACGTGCGTCGAGACGTTCCTCGCCTGCATGGACGGCCAAGGTCATCGGGCAAAGAGCCCCGACAAGGGACGGATCAGCGCGCTCCTCTCGGTGCTCAGCGACGAGGACCCCCGGCTGGGCCCCGGCGCGAGGGATCGCGTCTTCGATTTCTCCCGTCCCGAGTTCCAGCCCCTCATCGACTTCCTCCGCCGCCTCTGAAGCGCTACACCCCGCCCGTGCGCGCTCTCTTCTTCGGCACCCCTGCCATCTCCGTCTTCGCGCTCGACGCGCTCCACGCGATCGCCGAGATCCCGCTCGTCGTTTGCCAGCCCGATCGACCTGCGGGTCGCGGCCTCGAACTCCGTGCGCCGCCGGTCAAGCAGCGCGCCCTCGAGCTCGGCCTGCGCGTCGAGCAACCGCTCAAGGTCAAAACACCGGAGTTCGCACGCCTCATCGCGGAGACGAACGCCGACGTCGCGCTCGTCATCGCGTACGGCCGCATCTTGCCCAAGGCCGTGCTCGAAGCGCCTCGCCGCGGCTGCATGAACCTGCACGCCTCGATCCTGCCCAAGTACCGCGGCGCGGCCCCGATCACGTGGGCGATCGTGAACGGCGAGCGCGAGACGGGCGTTTGCCTCATGCAGATGGACGAGGGCATGGACACGGGCCCCGTCTTCTCCACGCACCGAATCCCGATCGGCGAGGACATGACCGCCGACGAGCTTTACGTCGAGCTCGGCGAGCTCGCGGCGCGTGTCGTGCGTGAAGATCTTTTCCGCGCGGTATCCGGAGACCTCGTTGCGCGGGAACAGGATCACGCGGCGGCGACGATGGCGCCGATGCTCGAAAAGGAGCACGGCCGCATCGATTGGTCGAAGCCCGCACGCGCGGTGCACGATCACGTCCGCGGCATGACCTCGTGGCCCGGCGCGTTCACGACGTGCGCAGGCAAAGGGCTGAAGGTGCTCGCAACGAAGGTGGCCACCGAGCAAGGTGTGCGCGGCACGCCCGGCGAGATCATCGCCGCGGACAAATGGGGCGCGGAGGTCGCATGCGGCGCGGGCACGATCACGCTCGTGCGCGGGCAACTCGAAGGACGGAAAGTTCTGTCCGCGCAGGAGCTCGTCGCCGGTCGCGCCCTCGCGAAGGGCATGACCCTCGGCGCCTAGCCAGCGCGCTTCTTCCGCTTCTTCTTCGCCGGCTTCGGCTTCGGCTCGCCTTCGTCTTTCGTTCCGTCGCCGCCGCTCGGCGCCTTCGTCGCATCCGAAAGCTTCCCGGGATCGGCGCAGCAGCGGAAGCCCGTCTCGTAGAACGTGAACGACGGCTCGTGCGCGTCGTTCGTCCCGCGGCAGCCCGTCCACGGCTTCGCCCAGAACCCGCCCATCAGCGCGCCGGGGAATTTGCGTCCGGGCCGCGTCGCGACCCACTCCTCGACGTTGCCCATCATGTCGTAGATGCCGAACGGCGAGACGCAGCTGAGGTACGAGCCGCTCGTCGCACCTTGCCAGAGCTTCTCGAGCTCCTTCTTTTCGTCCTCGCCTCCGGCCGCGAGCGCCCGCGCGTCGAACGGCCGCCACGGCTTGTCGCTGTTGCATTGCGTCCGGTTCACCTGCCAGCCGTACGCGAGCGGCCTCCGCTCGCCGCCTTCGCAGGCGAGCTCCCACTCCTGCTCGGTGCAGACGCGTTTTCCGCGCTCGCCGCACCAGCGCTCGGCCATCCGGAACGACTGCATGACGAGCGGACGCGCGCCGCGCCGGTTCGGCGCCTCGAACTGATCCATGCAGACGCGGACGTCCGTCCGGGTCCCTTCCTCCCCCGTCAGACCCTCGAAATAAGCGAAGCAATGCGTCGTCTTCGCGTCCTTGCGGGGGTCTGTGCAGAGGTGCTGGACCTCGTCGGCGTGTGTGCCCGTGACCAGGCGCATGTCGCTCGGGCACTCGGGGTTCGGGCCTGGATCGAGCGAAGGCGCTGCGGGGACGTGCAGCAGGAAGGCAGCGAGGGACAACGTCGCGAGGACCGGATCGAGCAAGCGGCGGACTCCCGGGCGCATGGTACCCGCCCCGGACGGGGGCGCTAGCCGTGGCGGGCTCTTCAAAGCTCGGAGAAGACCCTACGGGACCCCCGTGGCTCCCGAGAGCGGATGAAATCTCCCGCAGAGCCCTGGCATGGCGCGTGCGTCGTGTCTACG
Organism: Polyangium jinanense; assembly: GCF_028435265.1. Taxonomy (GTDB): domain Bacteria; phylum Myxococcota_A; class Polyangia; order Polyangiales; family Polyangiaceae; genus Polyangium; species Polyangium jinanense. Next base: position 88,047 of record NZ_JAGTJK010000011.1, read on the forward strand.
TTGACCGCCGCCTCCGACACCCCGCTCGGGCGCAGCTTGCTCCACGGGGCTCGGGAGGACATCAAACCGATTGACGCTATTCGTGAGCTGGCCTCTGTAGGGTCCAGCAATTGCCGCCGATGCCGGTCGGAGCTGCTCCCGTCCCGGGTAGCTTCGCAGAGGAGATCGTCTCATGTCGGAAAAGAAAAACCCGCCGAGTCAGCCGCGTTCCGAGGAGGAGGTGGTCTTCGGCGACGAGCTCCCGGTCCTCCCCATCCGCAACGCCGTGCTGTTTCCGGGAGCGGTCGCGCCGTTCGACGTGGGCCGTGAGAAGAGCGTCGCCCTCGTCGAAGACGTCGACAACCTTCCCGGGCCGGTGATCGCGATCTTCGCGCAGAGGGATCCGTCGACGGACGATCCCGCGGCGGAGGATCTTTACCCGGTCGGTTGTGCGGCCCGCGTCCTCAAGGCGCTCAAGCACAGCTCCGGCAACTACTCGCTCATCCTCCAAGGCCTGACGCGGATCCGTCTCGAAGGCGTGGTCACGATGTCGCCGTACATGAAGGCGAAGATCCGTCGCATCGACGAGCCCGCGACGGAAGACGTCGAGGCCGAAGCGCTCGCGATGAGCCTGCGCGACATCGCCAAGCAGGTCATCCAGCTGATGCCCGAGCTGCCGCGCGAGGCGGGCTCGCTGATCGATTCGATCCAGGCGCCCGGCGCGCTCGCGGATCTCGTGGCGGCGAACCTCGACGCGCCCGTCGAGGAGAAGGCGCAGCTCATCGAGACCGTGGACGTGAAGGAGCGCATCCGGAAGGTTCTGCGCCTGCTCACGCGCCAGCTCGAGATCCTCAAGATGCGCGAGCGCATCAACTCCCAGATCAAGGAGGAGATGGGCAAGAACCAGCGCGAGTACGTGCTCCGCCAGCAGCTCAAGGCGATCAAGGAGGAGCTCGGCGAGGACGACGGCGATCAGGGCGATCTCGACGGCCTCGAGGATCGCATCGCGAAGGCGAACCTGCCCACGGAGGCGGAGACCGTCGCGAAGAAGCAGCTCAAGCGCCTGCGCACGATGCAGGTGGGTTCGGCCGAGTACACCGTGGTCCGGACGTACCTCGACTGGATCCTCGACATCCCGTGGACGCAGTCGACGACGGACAATCTCGACATCTCGGCGGTGCGCAAGGTCCTCGACGAGGATCACTACGGTCTCGAGAAGGTGAAGAAGCGCATCCTCGAGTACCTCGCGGTGCGCAAGCTGAAGCAGGACAAGAAGGGACCGATCCTCTGCCTGCTCGGGCCTCCCGGCGTCGGCAAGACCTCGCTCGGGCGCTCCATCGCGCGCGCGCTCGGTCGGAAGTTCCACCGCGTCTCGCTCGGCGGCGTGCACGACGAGGCGGCGATCCGCGGCCACCGGCGCACCTACGTCGGCGCGCTGCCCGGCCAGATCATCCAGGGCATGAAGAAGGCGAGCACCGTGAACCCGGTCTTCATGATGGATGAGGTCGACAAGATCGGGCACGACTTCCGCGGCGACCCGTCCGCGGCGTTGCTCGAGGTGCTCGACCCGGAGCAGAACAACACGTTCGCCGATCACTACCTCGAGATCCCGTACGACCTGTCGCACGTGATGTTCGTGGCCACGGCGAACACGGCCGACCCGATCCCGCCTCCGCTCCGCGACCGCATGGAGATCCTCGAGATCCCCGGCTACACGCGGCGTGAGAAGCTCGCGATCGCGCGGCAGCACCTCCTGCCGAAGCAGCTCTCGGATCACGGCCTCACGCAGGAGCAGCTCGAGATCACCGATCGTGCGCTCGAAGAGATCATCGATCGGTACACGCGCGAGGCGGGCGTCCGTTCGCTCGAGCGCCAGATCGCGAGCGTCATCCGCGGCGTGGCGGTGAAGGTCGCCGAGGGCGAGACGCAGAAGCGTCGCGTCGACAACGAGGACGACCTGCACGAGTTCCTCGGCGCGCCGAAGTACACGAGCGAGGTCGCCGAGCGCACGGCGGACACGGGCGTGGCGACGGGCCTCGCGTGGACGAGCGTGGGCGGCGAGATCCTCTTCATCGAGGCGACGCGCATGTACGGCACCGGCAAGCTCCAGCTCACGGGGCAGCTCGGCGACGTCATGAAGGAGAGCGCGCAGGCAGCGCTGTCGTTCGTCCGGACGAATGCCTTGAAGTACGGCATCCCGAAGGACTTCCTCGACAAGAGCGATCTGCACATCCACATCCCCGCGGGCGCGATGCCGAAGGACGGACCGAGCGCGGGCGTGACGATGTTCACCGCTCTCGTCTCGCTCCTGACGGGCCTCAAGGTCCGGCACGACGTCGCGATGACGGGCGAGATCACGCTGCGTGGTCGCGTCCTGCCGATCGGCGGCCTCAAGGAGAAGGTGCTCGCGGCGCACCGCGCGGGGATCAAGCGCATCATCGTCCCCGAGCGGAACCGCGCGGACCTCGAGGAGGTGCCGAAGGAGGTCGTCGACGAGCTGCAGTTCTTCTTCGTGAGCCGCATGGAGCAGGTGCTCGAAGCGGCCCTCGAGTCGATGCCGCAGCCTGTGCCGGAGGGGACCGAAGAGGCCCGCGACGGCGAGAAGAAGGACGCCGAGAAGCAACCGACGGCCAGCAGCAACTGACGCAGGTTTGTCGGCAATGAACATCGGGGGCGGTGCTCGCGCATCGCCCCCGATGTCTTTTTGTGGCGCCGATCCCCATGCTCGCCCGACGTTCGCGGAGCGGGAGACCCGCGGCGGACAAAAATGTTAGTGTGGCGGGCGGATGAAGCCCTGTCCCAGCTGTCAGTGGATGCTCAAGGACACGGACTCGGTCTGCAACATGTGCGGAGCGTCCGTGGGGGGTGGAGCAGGCGCACCGGCGCCGCCTCCGATGGGTGGAGCGGGGGCCTATGCGCCTCCGGGGCCCCCAGGGATGGGCGGCGGCTACCCCGCGCCTCCACCGAAGATCAACCCGGGCGGGATGGCGCCTCCGCCGCCCGTCACGCCCGGAGCCTATCCGCCGCCGCCCATGGCCGGAGGCGGGATGCCGGCCGCGAGCGCGTTCTCGTCGGCCGACGTGGACGACAGTCCCATGCGCTCGCCCTGGGCGCGCGAGGCGCCGAAGCCCGCGCCGCAACAGCCGATGGGCGCGCCGCCCGGGATGCCCGCGGCCCCGGGCTTCGGAGCGCCGCCCGCACCCGGCGGGATGCCGTTTGGCCAAGCGCCGCTCGGCGCGCCGCCGATGGGTGCGCCGCAGATGCCCGGCGCGCCTTCGTTCGGACAACCTCCGCCGATGGCGCAGCCGATGGCGCAGCCGATGGGGCAACCGATGGGGCAGCCGATGGGCCAGCCCGCGCCGACGTTCGGCAATCCAGGCATGTCCGCGCCGCCGATGGCAGTGCCGCAGATGGCGCCGCAGATGGCGCCGCAGATGGCGCCGCAGATGGCGCCGCAGATGGCGCCGCAGATGGCCGTGCCGCCGATGGTCCCGCAAGGCGGGATGGGCGCGATGCCCGCCGCGCCGCCGCGCCTGACGGGGCCGGGTCAGCTCGGCGGGGTCGCGCCGCCGCCGATGGTGGCGCCGCCGCCGATGATGTCGCCGGGCGGTCTGGGAGGCGGGCTCGGGCAGCCGCCGATGGTCGCGCCGCAGATGGTTTCGCCGGGCTCGTTGTCAGGGCCCGCGGCCGCGCCGCCGGGGGCGGTGACGCCGTCGGGGCAACGCGTGCTCGTCGGCTTCCTCGTGACGTTCCAGAACGATCCGGGCGGCAGCTTCTGGCCGATCCACAGCGGCCGCACGCAGCTCGGTCGGAGCGGCGGGGACAGCGGCGTGGACATCGCGGTCTCGGACGGCAGCACGTCGTCGCGCCACGCGACGATCCACGCGGATCCCGCGACGGGTCAGGCGTTCGTCGAGGACGACAACTCGCGCAACGGGACGTTCCTGAACGAGCAGAAGCTCGTGCCCGGCGATCGCCGCCAGCTCCGCGACAACGATCGGCTGCGCCTCGGCAGCACGACGTTCGTGGTCAAACTGCTCGTGTCCTAGAGAATTTTCCGGCGCGCGTGGGAGCAGGTTTCGCCCCCACGCGCGCCCTGCGTGTCTCAGGGCATGCCGCCCGCGCCGCCGGCACCACCGGCACCACCGGCGCCACCTCCGCCCGCGTCAGGCATCGAGCACGCACCGGCGTCGACGTCAGCGCGGCACTTCTTCACGCCGTCCGCATCCAGCACGCAAGCAGAGCCGGAGCCGCAATCGTCGTGGATGATGCAGGTCTTGCACTCACCGCAGGCGTTGTTGCAGACGACGCCGCAGTCCACGTCGCCCTCGTCGGCGTCATGTTTTCCATTGCCGCAGTTCGGGTTCGGCCTGCACTTCAGGATCCCATCCAACTCGTCCTTCGCGCACGTGCGGGAAGCACAATCGGCGTTGATCGCGCACAACTTGCCCTCCGCGCAGCCCTTGCCGCAGATCGCGCCGCAGTCCACGTCGGTCTCGTCCGGGTCCTTCTGCGCGTTGGCGCACGTGGAAGACGCGCCCGGGACGCTGCACTCGAAGTACTCGACGACCACCGGCGGCTCGCCGCTCAGCGGATATTTCTCGTCGGTGGGCATGGGGATCATCGAAGGCGGGTAAACGACGCGGAACCGCACAAAGCCGTTCACGCCCACCGCGCCTGCGCTGGACAAGAGCTCCGCCCTCGGCATGAGCTGGTCGTAGTCCTGCTCGATCTGCTGGTCGCCGTCGCACTTGGCGAGCTGCAGGCGGTTGAAGCGATGCGTCTCGCCGTTCGGGCATTTCGTGTCGATGAGCTCGCGCTCCGTGATCGACGTGACGGAGAACGTGCCACCGCACGTCTGTGTCTCGCTGGAGCAATCCACGGCGCCGGCGTCACCCGTGCCGCCGTCCGGGATGGGCGGATTCGATTCGACGGAGATCGCGAACGCCCCGTCGTTGCCGACCGCGCCGGCGCCGCACAACGTCGCGTCGGCGTTGATGATGGCGAACGAGGCGGTCTTGACGGGGAACTCCGCGATGTCGAGCGGCGGATCGAAGACGACCCTTCCGCCCGCCGCGCTGTCGAACACGCAGAGGTCGAGTTTGTCGCGCTTGAGGAACGTTCCGTGGCGCGGCGAAGGCTGGGCCGGATCGTTCGGCGGCGTATCGGCGTTGGCGACCACGCCACACCGGTCCGTCACCTCCTGGGCGAACTTGCGGTAGCAGTTGTTGGTATCGCCGAGCCAGCCGCAGAGATCCTCGAGGTTGTCGGGGGGGCTGCAGGCGGCGAGGTACGCGCCGATGGCGGTCGGGATGGCGGTGAGAGCAAAGGCGAGCCGGAAGCGCATGGATCGAGTTTACGTGAACGACACGCATCCGGACTACATCCGCGCGCGTCCTTCCCGTCTCGCGCGCCCACCGTGGGGGAGGGCGCTCCGCTCAGAGCTCGGTGTACGGACCCGGGACGCCATACACGTCGTCGGTGCCCGTGTACGCGAACATGCCCCAGCAAACGAGCTTGTGCTTGAGCGCGAAGGCGACCGATTCGGAGAGGCTCGTCTTCGGCGCCAGGACCGCGAGGTTCGACCGGCGCAGCCCCCACCAGCCCGGGCCGTGATCGAGCAGCGATTCCTGCAGATCCCGCGTGGCCGCGAAGTGGTCGTCGAGGACCGCGAGGCGAAGGCGCACGAACTGCTGCGGCTCCCCCTCCTTCTTCTCGCCCGTGGGGAAGTCGAACCAGTAGAGGTTGTCACGCGCCTTCTTGGGCTCGATCTTGAGCCCCTGGGTCTCCAGGAAACGCGCAAAGTCCTCCGGCCCGAGCCGCTGCGTGACCGGGTGGGTGTCGAGCCCCTTGCAGACGTCGTCCTTGATGACGAAGCCGTTCAGCGAAATGCTGGGGTCCGCCTCGCCCTCCGGCGACGTCAGATGCTCATCCGGCGAGGGCAAATCGCTCGGATAGTCGATGCCAGCCTCGAGCCCGACGCAGCCAAAGCCGCCGAGCGCGAGGGCGAGGGATAGAAGGACACTACGTTCTGCGAGATACGTCACGGTGCACTCCCCAGGCGCCGCGCGAGCGACACCGGATCCTGGCATCATCTTGTCCGAAGCCGGCCCGATCATTCAACGGTCTCGGCGAGAAGGCCAAACTCATGAGCGATCATTTGGCCCCGCGACCAGGGTATCCTAAGTTAACCGTGATGAGGCCCGTCGACCTCTCTGCCCCCAAGCTCCGTTCTCTTCGCCGTCTGGCCGTCGTGCTGGGCGCGTTGACCCTGCCCATCGTCTCGCTCGGCTGCGGTGGCTCGCCCACGGCGCCCCAGCGCGACGACGTGTTCTACCTGCACGGCAGCGGGGTCATCGACAAGAACCAGAGCTACGAAGTCTACTTCCCGAAGCTCAACGCCGACGAAAACGAGCGCCTGCCGCGCCGTGTCGGCGTGGGGGTGCTCGACGGCGACGTGCGCTTCGCGCGCCCGATCGACTGGTACGTGCGCGACGCCGACTACGCGCCCGGTCAGCGCTTCATCTCGTATCAGTCGCCGCGCCAGTTCCTCTTCTCGATCTACGAGCGGATCGATCATCCCGAGGACACGTGGCCCGACGTGATGAAGCGCTACGAGCGCGACTGCGAGGACCAAGGCGCGCAGATCCTCGCGGGCCGGATGCCCGTGGCGACGGCGAACGCGCAAGCACGAAGCTACATCGTGAAGACGCGTGTGCCCGCGAAGCCAGCGTATCACTCGTACGCGCACGAAGTTTTGATCCGCAGCGGCAATCGCCTCCTGCTCGTGCAGGTCGTTCACGGCGAGAACATCGAGTCGGTCGCCGACGAGATGGCGACGGCGCTGCGAAGCATGCTCGTCTACTGACAAACTCCCACGCCCCCCCCGCCGCGCCGGGGCGCTGCCCCGGGCCCCGCGGGGGCTATCCGCCCCTCGACCCGGACCAGGGCAAGCCCTGGACTCGTGATGGAAGAACTGCGCTCCGCGCAGTTCTTCCAACGGGCCGGTTGAACCGCGTTGCCAGTCGAAAGGGCAGCGCGGCTGTCTTGGCTGGCAGGGTCGCCTTCGGTCTTGCCCTGGCCTGTTCGATGAACTGCGCATCGCGCAGTTCATCGACCCCGGGTCCAGCCCCTGGCTGGTCCGGGTCCAGGGGCGGACAGCCCCTGGTGGGGCCTGGGGCAACGCCCCAGCGCGGCGGGCTAGTACGGAAGCGGCGGCGGGTCGAGACGTTCTTCCTCTTCGTCGTCTCCCTGGCCGGTCTTCTGGGGTTTGTCGTTCAGCGGTACTTCGATCACGAAGTTTTGCCCGACGGGGCCGCCGAGCCACGTCGTTCGCGCCAGTGTCGACGCGCGCGGCGATGCGAGCTGGAAGCGCGGCGCGTCCTCCGTTGCCACGTGCAGCTCCAGCATCGCGTCACACGCGCCGCGCGTCAGCGTGTCGACTGCGGCCTTGAGGACCGATCGGTTCGAGCCGCCCGGCAAAAACGAGATGTACTCGTCGTACTTCAGCGGCCCGAGCTTGATCTTGAACCGGCCTGTCCCGTCGTAGACCCATCGGCCGATCGTCAGGCTCTCGCCGAGCTGATGGTTCGCCACGCCCATCTTGTTGCGCAGCGGCTTCTCCAGCAGCGTCCAGTGCCCGACGAACTGCTCGATGTCTACGCCCATGCTGCCGAAGATGTCCTTCAGCACCACCTCGAGCCCACGCGCGCTCCTCGACTTCGTCGCGAGCAGCGGCGCGTAGCGCAGGTACAGGAACCGGTGCAGCGGGCTCTTGTGCTCGCGGAATCCATCGACGCCCGCCGCGCAGAGCAGGCGCCGCGTGAACGGATCGTCGCCCTTCTTCCGGTAGCCGACCGAGTGCCGGTACTTCGTGAACGCCCGGTAAAACAGCGACAGCAGGCGATGGTTGAAGACGTCGAGGAACTCGCGCTTCGGCTGCGGACCGCCCTGGTAGTCCTCCTGCGCGAGATCTTCGACGTAGTACGTCGGCAGCGGCGAGACCGAGCCGTAGAGCCCGAGGAAGCCCGCTGTGATGCGTGCGCGCTCGACCTCGTCCGGGTACTTCGTCGACTTCAGCTCGCTGACGTCGGTCGACGCGAAGATCAGGCTCGTGTCCCCGCGCAGGCGGATGCGCTCCGTCGCGACGGGCCCGAGCTGGCCCACGGGTGCGCTGCCCGGGAAGAGGCGTTCGAGGATGTAGACGAGCCGAAAGAACGAGTAGCGACGCGCGCTGTGCTCGAGCTCGGCCATCTTGGCCGCGATCATGGCCTTCGCCTGCCGCTCCGGATCGGGCGACGGCGCGAATGCCGCGTCGGGTTTGCCCCCGCCGCTCAGATCAGGTTCAGGCTGCCGCTCTTCGGCTCCCATCGATAAACCACGCGCGTATTGGTGCCGGTGACGCTCAGCTGCGTGAAGGAGTTGAGCGAGACGTACGCCGCGAGCATCTCGTTCAGGATGCTCGCGAAGAGATACATCTCGCCTTCACCCGCGAAGCCCCCTTCGTCGAGCTCGACTTCCGTCGCCACGCCGCGCACGGGTGCGCCGCGGTAGAGCCGATCCGTGGGGCGGACGCGGATCGACTTGATCGCCTGCATGCGGAGCTGGTTCGCCCGCGCCGCCTGACGATCGACGAGCGCGGGGAAGTTGTAGATCTCGAGGACGGATCGGAGCACGTCGAGCTCCGTGATCGAGCGATAACTCATCGCCATGTGCGAGAGCACGCGCCACTGAAGCTCGCGGCCCATCGGCGGAGGCAAGGGCGCGGTCACGCCCGTGACGTTCGTGAAGCTCGCGACCGCCGGCGATGTCGCTGTCGGCACGCGCAGATCGCCGACCTTGAGCTGCGCCGGCAAGCGCCGGTTCGTGCACGTCGCCTCGATGCTGATGACGTCGAACTCCGGGATCGCCGCGCCGTCCTGCGCCGAGCCGAACGAGACGTAGATGTCCACGCCGTCGCCGATCGCCGCGGGCTTGATGTGCGTCTGGTAAAAGACGCCGCGCGACGACGCCTCCGGATCGAGCTCGTGCTCGAACGAGAAAAACGGCGGGATCTTCACGCGCTGGCTCGTGCGCCGCGCGATGCCGATCACGTTCTCGATGCTGTAGAGCTCGTACGCGACCGGCGTCGAACCCGCGGGGCGCGCGAGGTACTCGTACTTGCTCGGATCAGGCTTGATCGGATCACTCGAGTGCTCGAAGAGGTTCACGACCGGCGAACAGAAGAGCCGGAAGTTCTCCTTCGACAGACGCGTCCCCGCGGGCAGACCGTCCTTGAACTGGATCAGGATCGCGAACCTGTCCGAGAGTTTGTCCGCGGGCATCGCTTCGAGCCCCTGGATCTCGAAGAACGCGAACTTCTGCGGGAGCGTGAAGTACTCCTGGAGCAGCCGGAACCCCGCGTAGACCGTGGGCGGGTAAGGGATCAGCGCCTCGTCCTCGTCGAACCCGACGAGTTTTACGTTGCGCGCAGGCAAGGTCGCGAGCGTCGTGTCGCGGCCGGCGGCGTCGACCGAGCAGAGCGCGACGGAGTCGACGTGCGCGCCGAGCCAGACGCGCACGTCGTCCTGGAGCCTGCGCTCGCCGTGGATGTAGAAGCGGATCCGCGAGAGCGCGAGCGCCGCGAGCGCCGCGCCGCCCGTCACCTTCACCTCGATCCGCAAGGACTGCGCGAGCTGCGCGCCCGTCTCGACGCGCACGTCCTCCACCGTGAGGGGCAAAAGCTCCACGTCCTGCGTCGTGCGGAATCGACACGAAACACCGTCGACGGGCACCGAGCCGACCTCGGCGTGCCGCGCGACGATGAGTTTTTCGCGCACCACGTTCGGCAGCGGCGTGAACTCCACGATCGACGTCGCCGGGATCTGCCTGAGGTAGTGCGGGAAGAGCAGCGACGCGACCGAGTGGATGACTTCGGGCAGCTCGTCGTCGAGCTTCTGCCGGATCTTCCCTGTCAGGAACGCGACGCCTTCGAGCAATCGCTCGACGTCCGGATCTGCCCCGCGCTCGGCGAGCATCGGCGCGATCGCGGGGTACGCCTGCGCGAACTCGCGCCCGAGCTCGCGCAGGTAGGATAGCTCGTCCTGGTAGTACTTGTTGAACATGGGGCCCGACGCCGAACAGTCGACCGTTCCGGAGAGACAGTGTCAACGATCGTGAAGAGGTTCGCGCCTCCGCGAACCGATCAGCCGACCTTGACGTTGCCGCTCTGATCCACCGAGGTGCTGAAACGGAGCCCCGTACGCCGTCCGTCCGGGTAGTGAAGCTGCCCCGTGATCTCGAACTCGAGGTACATGGTCCCCATGACCTCGTTCTTGATGTGCCGCACCTGCACGTTCTTCAGCCGCGGTTCGTACTGCTGAATGCTGTTCTTGATGGCGCGCTGCACGATGCCGACCGCGTCGGGGAAGTCGTGCAGCATCTCCGACACCTCGATCAGCCCATAATCCGGGCAGGTCAGCGAGCTACCCTGCCGCGTGTTCAGCATCCGCGAGAGGTGCGTGATCACCGCCTGCTCGAGATCCTGATCCTTCCACGTGTGCCTCTCCAGCGAGTGCGGGTTGGCGGCGTGGGCGATGCGCGTGAGCAGCGAGGCTGCCATGCTGACCATTCTACCCGTCGCCCCGCTCGACCAGAAGCCCCGAATCCCCGCGCCGCGCTTCCCCCTCGAAACGGCTCGCCGGCATTGTATCAAAGGTCACCTGCCTTCGCGGTGGGGGAGCGTTGTCGGGGTTCGGGCCGTGGATCGTGCGCGGGGAGGCCACAGGGAATTTTCGTGGCAGGCGCCTTGCGTGATACGAAATGAGGCGTGAAGCCGTCTCTTCAAGACCGCCGGAACCAAGCGAAAACGGCGCGCCGCGGGAGCCTCGCCGCGCTGGCGCTGGGGATCGCCTCCACGATGGGCTGCGGCGCTGCGCCCGAGCAGCCGCACCTCGAGGCCAAGACGCGCGAGCAGACGCCGATCGCGGTGTGCACGCAGAAGCTCTCACCGCTGCGCGGGGGTCGCGGCAAGGCCGTGGTGCGCACGCTCGAGGCCGATCAGTGGGCCGAGATCGCGTTCCCCGGGTTCAACGCGGAGAAGGGGTTGAACCCGACCGACGTCGACTGCACCGGCCACTACGCCTTCGCGAACGAGTCGCTCCGCGGCGGCATCTCGGAGAAGGGCTGGCCGCGCAAGCTCGACGTCGAGGAGGTCGACGTCCGCTCCGGCCCGAACGGCCTGCGCACGCTCTGGTTCCGCGTGCTCAAGTTCGAGAACGGCGACGAAGGCGGCCCGATCATCCTCGCCCGCGCGGTCGACGATCGCGCCGAGATCTACGCGATCGGTAGCTTCCGCGGTCCCGCGAAATCGCAGATCACGCCGGTTCGTCTCGGCGACGACAACCTCGTCGTGGCGGAAGCGAAGCGTTGTCCCGATCCGGATGACTGCCGCAAACAGGCGCACATGTTCCTCGCGCGCCGCGGGCGTTTGATCGAGGCGGCGAAGGTCGACATCGAGCGCGTGCAGGTGCTCCCGTCGGTCACCGAGCGCGGGCTTTATGCGCGGTACCAGCTTCGAACGGACGTCAGCTACAAGCCGAACGGGATCCAGCTCCTCGAGCAGGTGAAGGTGAGCATCATCCACTACGAGGATCCGAACCGGGACAGCGACCGCGCGCTGCGCAAGGTCGAGTTCTCGCGTTTCCTCAAGGTGGAGCGCGACGCCCTGTTCTCCTCGAACGACCCGCTCTGGGAGCGCGTCGTCGGTCAGGATTGATCAAGAGGGTGCGGCCTCGATGGGCCGCACCCTACGTCCCTCACTCCGTTTCACTTCATTCGGGACTACCCGGCGTAGGTGCCGCTGGTTCGCTGGGTAGGGTAGCGGCAAAGCCGGGACGTTGGTGCTCCGAAGGTTGGAGCACCAACGTCATGCTGCTTCACCAGCAGAAGATCGCGTTGCCGTAGCCGCAGGAGGGGCGCTGGAGGAGCGCGTAGGCTCCGCCGACGAGCAGGCCGGTGAAGAAGCCCGCGAAGGTGCCGGCGATGATCTGGTTCGAGGTCTCGTAGGGGAGGGTCTGCGTGCCGAACTCGTCGACCGCGGGCGACTCCACGCCGCGGCCGACCGACGTCAAGATCGAGGCCACGAGCGGGACGCCGATGTTCCCGATGAACGAGCCCGCGTTGAAGCGGCCCTTCGAGTACTTGATCGTGTCGACGAGGAAGATGCCCGTGCCGACGCCCGTCGCGCCCCACGACGCGAAGGCGTGTGTCGAGGGCCCGCCGAACGTCTCGCAGCCCGAGTCCGTGTTCGCGACGAGCGTCTGATCCACGGAGCAGCCGGGGCGCGGATATTGGAGCGCGTTCCGGATGGGGCCATCGACGAGGAACGTCGCGGCGGCCATGGTCATCGCGGGGGCGAACATCGAGAAGTGCCAGCGGCCCTTCCAGCCGACCGTCGCTTCCGGGTCGCTGTAGTACACGCGCGGCATGAGAAAGACCGTGCCGGCGCCGACGCCGAGCATGGCGTGGCTCACCGTGCCCCACGTCTCGTCGCGCGGGGCGATGGCCGGGACGCCGGTGGTCTGGGCAGATGCCTCCGTGGAGTAGGCGAAGGAGGCTGAGACGAGGCCCAACGTGGCCAGAACGATCTCCCTGATACGCATTCGGATGAGCCTTCCGTATCCGCGCCCCGCGATGCGGGCGCGGCTCATCGTTTGATCTGGTTCGGCGAGAGAGTGAAGCGGCCGCGGTTCTTCGCGCCCGCATCGCCGGTGGCTTTCTCGTCATCCCCGGCCGTCGCAGCGTACGCGCGAGAGAACTGCGGGCCAAAAATAATCAGGAAGGTCTCTTTCTGTTCTCCAGCGTAGTCGCCGTGTACGACCTCGTAGAGCTTCCAGAGAGCTTCGAATTTGTTCGAGAATAGGCCGCCCCTCTTGCCGCGACGCTCGAGCTCCTCCTCGATCGTCTTCGGCGACAGCTTCGTGAGCAGCGTGCGCACGCCTTCCATCACGCCGTTGATGAGCGCGACCTGGTGGCTCATCACGTCGACGAAGATGTCCTGGAGCTGCCGCGGCGCGTCCGGTCCGCCTTGCGGTCCGAGCAGCGCGTTGCCGAGCTCCTTCTCGTCCTTCGCGGAGGCCACGCGATCGTTCTCGTCCGGCGTCACCTCGCGCGCGAGCATCTCGGCCTCGAACTCCTGGTAGCCGTTCCGCAGGCTCACGAAGCACTTGAGGAAGACTTCCATCGCGTCGCGCAGCTTGCGGCCGAACGTCAGCACGCTCTCGACGTCCTCGATCGGCTTCGAGCCAGGCGCGAGCGTGCGCGAGAGCTCGATCATCGCGGCGTGCGCGGCCTGCGCCGGGCTCGGCTCGCCGAGCATGCGCGGATCGACGCCGTAGTACTGCGAGAGCTTCTGGAAATCCTGCTCGGCCGTGAGGGTCGGCTGCTCCATCGCGACGCGCTTCAAGTAGTTCTGCCGCACCTCGGGCGTAAGGCGCGGCAGGTGGTCGTAGATCACGCGGTACACGCCGCCCCAGGCCGCGCGGTAGGCCTCCACGTACGGCTGGAGCTGCCGCACGTAGGCGTCCTCGGCGCCGGGCGTGATCGGCTTCTGCTGCTGCCTCCACGACGCGGCGGCGTTGCCGGATTGCTCCTGGGCGAAGTCGAGGACCGTCCCGTCTTTCGGGGCCTCGCGTTTCTTCGGCGCCGCATCGATGAGCTGCATCCGCATCACGATCGGGCCGATGGTCAGCTCCGGCGTGCTCGTGACGTCGGTCGGCGTGTCACGCGTGAGGCGCCGGCCTGCGAACACGGTTCCGTTCGTCGAGCCGAGATCCTTGACGATGATCTGCCGGTCGCGGACGTCGATGGCCAGGTGGAACTGCGAGACGTACGGCCGATCGATGTGCAGGTCGTTGAGCTGGTTTCTGCCGATGCGGATGGGGAAGCGCTCGAATGTGACGTCGAAGCTTTGATTGGCCTGGGTATCGATGACCCGGGCCACGAGCGCCAGCGGCATGGGTGCGAGACTAGCAGACAGTGTGCCGGGACCAGAAGTAGCGGGCGACGATCCCGCGAACCTCCTCCGATCCCGCCAGGTTCGCCGCGGCGCGGCGCGTCGTCCGATCGGCAGGCCTTCGGGTGGGCCGGCCCGGTTTTTTGACACCTTTACCTACATCATGCGACCCTGACCGACATGAGCCTCCTGCACAGGATTCCGCCCCTCGTTTCGGCCCTTGCGTTTGGGTACGGCGTGGGGATGAGCGCGCCGGACGCGGCGCTCGCGCCTGTCCAGGCCGCCGTGGTGGCGGTCGCGCCTGCGCCGGGGGCGGCCCGTCCCGAGGCCGCGCCGGTGCCGCTCATCGTGGATCCTTCGCGGACGCCCGTGCGGGGGGATGCGCCGCGGGGCGGGGTCACGGCGGCGCGGATGGGCGGGCCGGAGTCGCAGCAGCTCGGCAGGCTGCGCGAGGTCGAGATGCGGGAGGCGGCGCGCGGGGAGCAGTCCTCGCTCGATCGGCCGATGTACTCGCGTTCGCCGCGGCTCAACTCCGACGCGACGGGGGAGGGGGCCGAGGTCGACGATCTCGACGTGGCGGGCGCAGAGGCGCTCTCGCGGCTGCAGCTTCCGGATCTGAAGGTGTCGATCACGCGGCGCACGTTGAAGTACGTCCGCTTCTTCACGCGGACCGATCGGGGCCGCGGGATGTTCGAGACCTGGCTGAAGCGCAGCGGCCGGTTCCAGGACCTCATCCAGGGGGAGCTCCGCGAGTGGCGTTTGCCCGAGGATCTGATCTGGGTCGCGATGATCGAGAGCGGGTTCGACGCGCGGGCGAAGTCGCCGGCGGGGGCGATGGGGCTCTGGCAGTTCATGCCGGCGACGGGTGCGGTGTACGGGCTCGAGCAGAACAAGCACGTCGACCAGCGGAAAAACCCGAAGCTCGCGTCGCGCGCGGCCGCGCACCACCTCCGGGATCTCTACATGCGCTTCGGCAACTGGGATCTCGCGCTCGCGGCCTACAACATGGGCTACGAGCAGCTCCTCGATCGGATCGATCGCTACGGCACGGCCGACTTCAACGAGCTCGCGCGGCAGGAGGCGCTGCCGACGGAGACGTCGTCGTACGTCCCGAAGATCGCGGCGGCGGCGCTCGTCGCGAACAACCTGGAGCGTTTCGGGTTCGATCAGGTCGAGCTCGCGCGTCCCGTGGACGCGGCCGAGATCGCGGCGCCGCCCGGTTTGTCGCTCAAGACCCTCGCCAAGGCGGCCGGCGTGCCGCTGAAGACGGTGCGGCAGCTCAATCCGGATCTGCTCGGCGATAGGCTGCCGCCGGGACGAGGCGACTTCCTCGTGAACGTGCCGGCGGAGTCGCTGTCGCGCGCGCATACGATGCTCCCGGTCCTCCTCCAGACCGAGCCGATCGTGACCGAGGACGCGGCCGTGCTCGATCCGGTCGATCTCATCGGCGGTCGCGATTTCGTGCGGCGTCGCGCGGCGACGCGGGACAACGACAGCCTGCTTTCGCTCCTGCCTTCGTACAAGAAGCGGCGCGCGCTCCGGGATCCGGTCGAGGAGCTCGCGGCGCAGGCCGGCGTGGGCCCCGAGGCGGACGACGACGAGGGCGACGAGGAGCCGTTCCGGCCGCGCAAGAAGCGCACGGGTCGCAAGACGCTCCTTTACAAGGTTGGTCCGGGCGACACGCTCATCGGAATCGCGCGTCAATTCGCGATGGATGTGGACGACGTGGCGCGGGAAAACCGGCTCGGCGAGGAGGACAAACTCCGCGCAGGATCCATTTTGAGGCTCCACGTCAAGCCCGGCGTGCTCGGTGCGCTCGATCTCGGCGCGGCCGAGGGGGGTGAGGCGGGCGCCAAGGCCGAAGAGACGCAGCGTCGCATCATCGATCCGGGGACGAGCGCGAACGCGAGCACGAGCAAAGATAAGGACAAGGGTCCTTCCGACGCAGCGCGCGGTACCGAGAAGACGGAAGCGCAAAAGGGTCGCAGCGAAGGAAGGAAAGGATCGCGGGGCCGATCCCGCGGGTGACGTCGGGCCCCGGGTCCTTGTAGGATGCCCGGGCCATGATGCTCGTCGAAGCCAAATCCATCATCAAGCGGCTCACCAAAGTCTGCACCGCTGCGCTCGAGGCGGCGGTCGTCCAATGCGTCAATGCCCGGCATTACGAGGTGACCGTCGAGCACTTGCTGCTCGCGCTCCTCGACGACGCGAACTCCGACATCGCGTTCATCGTGATGCACTACGACCTGGATCCCGCGCGCCTGCGACAGGCCCTGCAGAGGAGCCTCTCGGATTTGCGCACGGGCAACGCCGGCAAGCCCGTCTTCTCCCCGACGATGCTCGAGTGGATGCAGGACGCGTTCGTCGTCGGGTCGATGGAGTACGGCTACACGAAGACGCGCAGCGGCGCGCTTTTCGCGCGGCTCGTCAACCAGCCGACGAAGTACACGATGAGCGGCATCGGCGCGCTGCTCGAGGGCATCTCCCGCGAGGACGTCAAGAACAACCTCCCCAAGATCATTTCGGGGTCGAAGGAGGACGTGGAGACGGCCCCGGTGGCGGCGGGCGGGGCGGGCGGCGCGACGGGCCCGGGCGGGCTGCCGCAGGGCGCGGCGAGCGCGTCGGCGGATTCGGCACTGGCGAAGTACTGCGTGGATTACACGGGCCGCGCGCGCGCCGGCCAGATCGACCCGATCTTCGGTCGTGAGGGCGAGATCCGGCAGATGATCGACATCCTCGGTCGCCGCCGGAAGAACAACCCCATCATCGTCGGCGACAGCGGCGTCGGCAAGACGGCCCTCGTCGAGGGTATGGCGCTCATGATCGTGAACAACCAGGTTCCGCCGATCATGCAGGGCGTGGAGATCCTGGGCCTCGATCTCGGCCTCCTCCAGGCCGGCGCGGGCGTGAAGGGCGAGTTCGAGAACCGGATGAAGCAGGTCATCTCGGAGATCAAGGGCTCGCCGAAGCCGATCATCCTGTTCATCGACGAGGCGCACACGATCATCGGCGCCGGCAACCAGCAGGGCGCGGGCGACGCGGCGAACCTGCTCAAGCCCGCCCTCGCGCGTGGCGAGCTGCGCACGATCGCGGCCACAACGTGGGCCGAATACAAGAAGTACTTCGAGAAGGACGCGGCGCTCGCGCGGCGCTTCCAGCCCGTGAAGGTCGACGAGCCGAGCGAGGCCGTCGCGATCACCATGATCCGCGGTCTCCGCCCGAAGTTCGAGGAGGCCCACAACGTCATCGTCTCGGACGAGGCGGTCGTCGCGGCCGTCAAGCTCTCGGCCCGCTACATCTCGGGTCGCCTCCTGCCGGACAAGGCGGTCGATCTGCTCGACACCTGTTCGGCGCGCGTGAAGATCGCGCTCCAGCAGAAGCCCGCGCAGGTCGAGGACATCGAGGTCCGCATCGACACGCTCACGCGTGAGCTCGAGGCGCTCAAGCGCGACCGCGACGCGGGCCTCACGATCGAGCAGGAGCGCGTCGAGTATCTCGAGGACCGGATCGCGAAGTCGAAGGTCGAGCTCGAGAACACGCGCGTCGCCTACGACAACGAGTCCGCGGGTGCGAAGAAGGTCCTCGAGGCGCGCAAGCGCATGGACGAGGCGAAGACGACGGAGGAGAAAGACGCGATCCGCCGCGAGGTCGTCGCCGCGATCAGCGATCTCCACAAGAGCCAGGGCGAGGTGCCGTTACTCCGGCCCGACGTCGACGAGGCGATGGTCGCGGCCGTCGTCAGCGCCTGGACGGGCATCCCCGTCGGCAAGATGGTCTCGGATAGCGTCAAGGCGCTCGTCGAGATGGAGTCGCGCCTGAACACGCGCATCAAGGGCCAGGGTTACGCCCTCGAGACGGTGGCGAAGGAGCTCCGGGCGGCACGCGCGGGCCTCAAGCCGCAGAACACGCCGATGGGCGTCTTCCTCTTCGTCGGCCCGTCCGGCGTCGGCAAGACGGAGACGGCGCTCGCGCTCGCGGACATGCTCTTCGGCGGCGAGCGCATGATGGTCACGATCAACATGTCCGAGTTCCAGGAGAAGCACACGACCTCCCGGCTCATCGGCTCGCCGCCCGGCTACGTCGGCTACGGCGAGGGCGGCATGCTGACCGAAGGCGTGCGCCAGCGGCCGTACACGGTCGTCCTTCTCGACGAGTGCGAGAAGGCGGATCCGGACGTGATGAACCTGTTCTACCAGGTGTTCGACAAGGGCATGCTCACCGACGGCACGGGCTTGCTCGTCGACTTCAAGAACACGGTCATCATCATGACCTCGAATCTCGCGACCGATAAGATCACGAACCACGTGGTCTCGGCGTGGGAGGAGAACCGCGAGCCGGTCATCCGCGAGATCTACGAGGAGATCAAGCCGACGCTCTCCGCGCACTTCAAGCCGGCGCTGCTCGCGCGTATGACCGTGGTCCCGTACATCCCGATCTCGCCCGCCGCGCTCGGCGAGATCACGCGGCTCAAGCTGAACGGCCTCGTCGATCGGCTGAAGAAGAGCCAGAAGATCGACGCGACGTACTCGGATCGCATGGTCGATCTCATCGCGAGCCGGTGCACCGAGGTCGACACGGGCGCCCGCAACATCGACCACATCCTGCGCGCGTCGCTCCTGCCGATGCTGTCGCAGGAGATCCTCACGAAGATGGCCGAGGGCGTGATGCCGAAGAAGCTCTTCATCGACATCGACGATCAGAAGAACTTCACGGCGACGTTCCCGGAGTGACCGCGTAACACCCGTTCGGGGTCAAGGCCCCTCTCGCCGTTGGCGAGGGGGGCCTTTTGGTTTCTGGGCCGACGCTTTCGGCAAAAAGCTAGGCCACTCGCCACACCTTCCGATAAAAAGGAGGGCCATGGCGGCCTCAGCGTCCACCACCTCCTGGAAACGCAAGCGCGCGGCCCTGGCCCTTGCCTCTCTCTCTTTTCTCGGGCTCGGGCTCGGCGCGCTCTCCTCGTTTGCGATCGGCTGCGGCTCCGGGGCCCCGCCGCCCGCCGCGGCGAAGCCGTGCGACGTCCAGATCGTCACGCTCCGCATCTACGCTGCGGACAACATCAACCCGAACGAGAACCAGAATCCGCGCCCCGTCGTCATCCGGCTGTATCAGCTCAAGGACGAAATGCGGATGCAGAACGCGACGTACGACGAGGTCCTCCTCTCCGACAAGGAGGTCCTCGCCGACGACATCGTCAAGGTGGACGAAGTCAGCGTTTTCCCGAACGATCTCGTGGAGGTGAAGTTCGAGCGCGCGAAGGAGGCGAGCACGCTCGGAGGCGTCGCGCTCTTCCACAGCCCGAAGGGGCAGAGCTGGAAGACGTTCTACGCATTTCCTTTGATGCCAGGCGAGGCCCAGTGCGGCGGGCGCGAGAGCGACGCCGGTGCGCAGGCCGACCCCAAGACTGCCTTTTTCGTCGAGTCCACGAAGATCGACAACGGCAGCGAATTCGACGAATCGATGTTCCCGAACGCGACATCGGTCCGCAGGGTCAACCTCCCCAAGGCGTCGGGCGGCAACGCTCCGCCGAAGGCCGCTGCCCCGGCCCCCTAGGGCCGCGCGGCGAGTTCTGATAAGACTGACCGGGCGATATGATCCACCCGCGCAAGCCCGTCTGGACCGAGGGGCTCTTCATGACCCCTCAGCATCTTCAGCAAGGGGACCAGTACCACGAGTCGCTGCTCCAAGCGCGCACCAACGCGCTCTTGAGTTATCCGTGGGGCGTGACGGGCGTGCAGTTCGACGAGCGCGCCCTCGCCGCGGGACAACTCAAGCTCGTCAAGTGTCACGGCTTCTTCCCCGATGGCACGCCGTTCTTCGTCGGTGATCGCGGCGAGGACGTGGTCGAGGCGCGGCCGCTCGAGGGCGTGTTCCCGGCGGCGCTCGAGGCGCTCGACGTCTTCGTGGCGATCCCGAACGTGCGTGAAACGCACCCGAACGTCGCGCTCGATCCGGCGAAGGCGAACCCGGCGATCCGGTTCGTCGCGGCAACCACCACGGTCCCGGACCTGACGACGGGCCGCAACGACACCTCGGTCGTTTGGGCTCGTTACAACCTCCGCATCCTCTTCGGCACCGAGCCGCGCGACGCGTACCAGACCGTGCGGATCGGGCAGCTCGTGCGGGATCGGACCGGCGCGATCGTCCTCAAGAAGAGCTTCATCCCGCCGATCCCGCACATCGGCAGCTCCGACCACATCATGTCGGGGATGCGGCGCATTCTCTCGGCGATGGTGGGCAAGCAGAAGTCCCTCGCCGAGGGACGCAGGCTGCGCACGGCGGCGTCGGTCGACTTCCAGTTCTCCGACACGGCGAAGTTCTGGATGCTCCACACGCTGAACGCGTTCATCCCCGCCGTCTCGCACATGGTCGATCATGGCAACGCGCACCCCGAGGATTGCTACGTCCTCATCGCGTCGCTGATCGGCGAGCTCTGCACCTTCGCGGCGGATGGCGATCCGACGTCGATCCCGAAGTTCAACTACCTCGATCTCGAGGGCGTGTTCGAGCCGCTCTTCGATCGCGCGCTCACGCTCGTCGCCAGCGTGCTCGCGGAGAACTACACCGTCGTTCCGCTGGAGAAGCGCGAGGACGGCATGTACCTCGGCAAGTTCGAGGATCCGAAGCTCCCGCGCACGCACGAGCTCTTCCTCGAGGCGAAGGGCGCCGACGAGGCGACGCTGCGCGAGCGTTTGCCGCGGCTCCTCAAGATGGGGTCGTGGACGCAGATCGGTTACATCCTGAACGCCGCCATGCCTGGCGTTCGTGTCGCGGTCGAGTACCGGCCCCCGGGCGCGATCCCGGTCAAGCCGGGCGTCATCTACCTCCGCGTCGACCAGGCTGGCGATTACTGGAACGATATCCTCGGCTCTGGCACGATCGCGATCTACCAGCCGATCGACCCGCAGAAGGTCGATCTGCGGCTGATCGCGGTCCAGGGCGGCAAGTGAATGAAGCGCGCGGCTTTTGAGATCATGGGGAGCGCATGAGCCTGTCGCAGTCGATGTATTGGGTCTGCTCGGATGTCCTGTCGCTGATCTTGCAGCTCAGGAACTCTCGAGATTTGCCTGCGCCGGACATCCTTCAGCGCCGCGTCCTGCAGCTCTTCGACACGATGATGCAGAACGGCCGCGAGGCTCGGATCCCCGAGCAGGACATGATCGACGCGAAGTTCGCGCTCGCCGCCTTCGCCGACGAGGTCATCTACCACTCGAGCTGGCCGGGCAAGACGCAGTGGCTCAGTAACCCCCTGCAGCTTCAGTTCTTCCAGCTCAACACGGCCGGCGACCAGTTCTTCGTGAACCTGGACAACCTGCACGGCCAGCGCAACCGCGCGCACGTCGCACAAATCTACTTCCTCTGTTTGGCCCTTGGCTTTCAGGGGAAATATCGTTTGCGACACCAGGAGGGGCTCCAGGCGGTGGTGGAGGGGCTCGGCAACTACGTCGCGCTGGCGGAGGGCGGGGGAGATCAGCTCGCGCCGAACGCGGAGCGCAAGGACGGCGGCGGTGGCGCTGTTCGTCGCGAGCTGCCGTATCTCTTCATCGCGATCGGGTTCCTCATCCTGGCGCTGATCGTGATCTTCATCCTTTGGCTCATCATCGGCTCGAACGCCGACTCGACTGCCGAAGCCATCAAGAAGCTTTTGGGCGGCGGCAAGTAAGAGTCCCGGGAAGTTGATCCGGACCGACGGAGACGTTCCATGTGGCTGTGGATCCTGAGCGCCTTGTTCCTCGCCCTGGTCTGGGGCGTGTGGTTCATCCTGAGACCCACAGGTCCTGGGCCGAGCGCCGAGGTGTTCCCGACGTGGATCCCGATCGCCATCACGGCCGTCGTGATCCTCGGGCTTTTGGGTCTCGTCGTGTATCGACGGATCCGCGCGGCGCGTGCAGCGCGCGCGCTGGAGAAAGCGATCGCGCAGCAGGCCCAGGAGC
Source organism: Polyangium jinanense (assembly GCF_028435265.1). Taxonomy (GTDB): domain Bacteria; phylum Myxococcota_A; class Polyangia; order Polyangiales; family Polyangiaceae; genus Polyangium; species Polyangium jinanense. Next base: position 109,950 of record NZ_JAGTJK010000011.1, read on the forward strand.
AAGCGCTCAACGCGAAACCTGAGCGGCGCGCCGAGATCCAGGAGCTGCATCGCCAGCTCCAGGAGGGCATCAACGCGCTCAAGTCCTCGAAGCTCGGGGGCGGCACGAACGCGCTGTATTCGCTGCCCTGGTACGTGATGGTCGGCCCGCCCGGCGCGGGTAAGACGACCGCGCTGCGCCACTCGGGCCTCGTGTTCCCGTACCTCGATCCGCAGGGCGGCGGCGTCCGCGGCGTCGGCGGCACGCGCAACTGCGACTGGTGGTTCACGAACGAGGCGATCCTCCTCGACACCGCCGGCCGTTACACGACCGAGGCCGACGACCACGACGAGTGGATGGCCTTCCTCGAGCAGCTCCTCAAGTATCGCCCCTCCAAGCCCGTGAACGGCGTCGTCTGCGCCGTGAGCATCTCGGAGCTCGTCGACGCGACGGAGGAGCAGGTCGAGTCGATCGCGAAAAAGGTCCGCGCGCGCATCGACGAGATGCAGTCGACGCTGAAGATGGTCCTGCCCGTCTACGTGATGTTCACGAAGGTGGACCTCGTCTCCGGGTTCGTCGAGTTCTTCGGTGATCTCAAGAAGAGCGAGCGTGGCCAGGGCTTCGGCGCGACCGTCAAGCTCGACGCGAACAAGAGCGAGCCCGGCAAGATCTTCGACGCTGAGTTCGACACGCTCGTCGAGCGCATGCACGACCGCGCGCTCCGCCGCATGGTCACCGAGCGGAGTCGCGGGACGAAGGAGAAGGTCTTCCAGTTCCCGCTCGAGTTCGCGGCGATCAAGCAAAACCTCTCGCACTTCCTGAACGTCGCGTTCCAGCCCTCGAAGACGGCGGGTCTGGCGACGCCGATCATGCGCGGCTTCTACATGACGAGCGGCGTGCAAGAGGGCAAACCCCTCGATCGCGTCCTCGGCACGATGATGAGCGCGTTCGGCCTGCGCCCCGCGATCTCGGACGAGGCGTCGACGGCGGGCGCCACGGAGGCGAAGAGCTACTTCCTCCGCGACGTCTTCATGAACGTCATCTTCCCGGACCAGGACATCGCGGCGCGGACCGCGGCCGAGGTCCGGAGGCAGCGGATTCAGCGGTTCGCGGCGGCGTTCGCGGCGGCGGCGCTCGCGGTCGTCCTGCTCATCCCGTCGGTGATGTCGTTCGCGAACAACCGCGCGCTCGTCGCCGAGACCTCGCGGATCTCGGGCGAGGCGGCGGGCGTGAAGTGGACCGACGGCAGCTCGCCGCTCGACAAGGTCGACAAGCTCGACAACCTCCGCGCACACGCCCAGCTCCTCGATCAGTACCGCGAGGAGGGCGCGCCCGTGAGCTACCGCTGGGGTATGTATCAGGGCGATAAACTCTTCGAGCCGACGAAGGACCAGTACATCGCGTCCTTGCGCGAGGGCTTCGTCAAGCCTGTGCGTGCGCGCCTCGAAGAGCGCCTGAACGCGGCGACCGGCGGCAAGTACCTCGAGGAGTACAACGACCTCAAGACGTATTTGCTGCTCGCCGACGAGCACAAGATCCACCTGCTCCCCGAGTCCGAGACGGCGTGGGAGACGGGCAAGCTCCTGCAGCTCTGGACCGACATCCTCCGCCCGACGACGGACATCCCCGAGGCGGACCTCAAGGCGAAGCTCGCGCCGCACGTGAAGTATTACGTCGACCTCCTCCGCCGCAACGCGATCCGGGGTGAGGAGCTCGACAAGCGCACCGTGGAGCGCACGCGCGACATCCTCGCCCGCGTCGGCCCCACGCAGCGGTACTACGATCGGTTCGTCACCGTGCTCGAGTACGAGAAGTACGACGAGAACGGCCCGAACACGCGCGAGAACCTGAAGTATCCGCCGATCTCGCTCGACGAGCTCTTCTCGGATCGGCCCGAGGTGCTGAGCAAGGTCCGGAGCGCCCAGAAGGAGCGCACGAGCAAGTGGTTCGTCGTGCGTGGTCCGTACACGTCGAAGGGCCACGCGCAGGTCGTGGCGAGCCTCGAAGAGGGCATCAAGGTCCTCGATCGCGAGCGCTGGGTCGTGCCGCTGACGCAGGAGGAAGAGCGCCAGGGCGACAAGATCGCGCAGGCCCTCGCCCGCGTGCGCCAGGACTACGACGCGCAGTACATCCGCGAGTGGCTCGAGTTCTTCCGGGACATCTCTGTCGAGATCCCGCCGAACAACAAAGAGGCGATCGAGGAGTTCCGCGTCCTCTCCACGCCGGACTGGCCTTACCAGCGCCTGCTCCGCGCGCTCGAGGACAACACGCAGTTCGACCTGGTGGAGAACCAGGCCGAGCAGCAGGTCCTCGCGGACGGTGGCGTGCTCGATCAGGTCAAGGAGCGCGTGAAGCGCCGCATCGACTCGTCGTTCAGCACGCGCACCGGCACGAGCGGCCGCCTCTCGCAGCTCGTGAACCTCGGCGGCGGCGGCGGCGCGCCGGGCACGTACGATCCCATCCCGGACAAGTTCCGCTCGATGGTGCGCTTCGGCGTGCCCGAGCAGCCCCAGAAGACCGCGGAGGGCCAGCCCCCGCCGCCTCCGACGCCGGCCGAGCTCTCGAAGTACATCGGTCACCTCGAGCAGCTCGCGGCCGAGATGGGCGGCATCGAGGACGCTCCGCCCGGCGCCAGCACGCAGGCCGCGCGCGAAAAATTCGGCGAGGCCGTGCGCGAGACCGAGAAGCTCCTGCTCAAGATGGACGAGACGGGCCAGGAGCTCATGACGCCGCTGCTCATGAACCCGCTCCGCCAGGCCTACAAAGCCGTCATGCGCAGCGCCGGCGGGTCCGCGAGCGGGCTCTGGGAGGTCGTCGTCTGGCCGCCTTTCCGCGAGAACATCAAGGATCGGTATCCCTTTGATCTCGCGGCGTCGCGTGACGCTTCGTTCGAGGACGTGGTCGCCTTCTTGAAGCCGAAGGAGGGCATTCTCTGGGGCTTCTACGAGCAGCACCTCGACGACTTCCACATGCGCGTGGGCCACGACTTCATTCCGAAGGGCGGCCTCGAAGGTCGTCCGAAGCCGGCGAAGCCGTTCACGCCCTTCAACGCGATGCTTTATCCCTGCCTGCACAGGGCGCACGAGATCACCGAGGCCCTGTGGCCGAGCGGCGGCGGTGAAAAACCGCAGGTGACGTTCCACGTCAACTTGAAGACGGTGAGCCCGATCGTCAGCGAGGTGCTCTTCGAGATCGACGGCCAGAAGCGCCAGTATCGCAACGAGAAGGAGTTCTGGCACACGTTCAACTGGCCGGGCGAGAAGCAGACCGGCGCGCGCCTGCGTGTGCGTGGCGCGGGCGGGCTCGACGAGGAGCTCGTGCGTGAGGGCCCCTGGGGCATCTTCCGCCTGTTCGAGGCGGGCACGACGACGGCCGAGAAGGACAAGGACAGCGTCTTCACGGTGACGTGGCAGATGACGGCGCCTCCCGTGACGGTGACGATGGAAGTGCGCCCCACCCGCGCCAATCATCCTTTCGTCAACAGCTTCTTCCGCGCGACCAACTGCCCGCCCAGCATTGGCGACAGCTTCGGCGGCAAGAAGGGCTCTTGAGATGGTGTTCCACAGGCGCCGCGTAGCAGCCTGTGGAATGCCCTCCCAGGGTTCGCCCACGGCAGCACGCCCCCTTGTAAAAAGAGGGGGTTCGTGTATTTGTGGGCCGGGCCGGTGATGTTCTGGCGAAAGAAGAAGGGTCCCGCGAGCCCCCCGCAGATTGGCTGCTTCGGCAAGCTCCCTGCGACGGGTGATTTCATCCGCTTCAATGCCGGCGGAGACGAGCTCGCGGCGTTCGATCGCTGGCTCGGCGGGGGCCTCGATTTCGCGCGTCGCGCGCTCGGCCCCTCGTTCGACGGGGCGTACCAGCCTTCCGTCGGGCTCTTCATCTTCCACGGCGAAGGCAAAGACAACGAGCCTCCCACGCGCGGCATGGTCGGCGCCTGGGCCGCGAGCGGTGACAACGCGGGTCGTACGTACCCGATGGTTGTTTTTGCTTCGTACGATTACGGCCAGCTCGTGTCGGCTGGCGCGTCGCTCCCGATCGCGCTCTGGTCGCTGCTCGCCTCGTCGTACGAGATCGCCACGAGCGGACGAACCCTCCCGGTCGATGCGTTCGTCGATCGCGTTTCGCGCATCGTTCCTCCTTCGCTCGAAGACGCGGATGCCGCGGGCGCCGGATATCGCTCGTGGCTCACGACGCAGTCGATGAAGGCGCTCTGGGAGACGGGTTTCGGCACGGATGCGGGCCGCTTCTGGGTCTTGCAAAACGTGTTTGCGTCCGTCGAGCCGTTCATGGGTCAGGACAACCCGAAGACGGGGCTCTGCATTCGCTTGCCGCTCGGCGCGGGCGACGCTTACGCGGCGGCCGTGTGGATGGACATGACGCTGCGTCTGGCGCGCTGGAAGAACACGCTGCTCAATGCCTTCTGGGTCCCGCAGCAGACGATGCTCCTGCACCTCGGTCCGCCGCACGTGGCCTCGTTCCGGGAGCTCATCGCGCCGACGGGATATGCGGATCACATCGTGGAGCTTTGCCGTCCTCCGACGGTCGACGAGCCCACCTCGCGCCGCGCCCTCGGCGTGCAGCTCGACGCCCTCGTGGCGCGCTCGGAGCTCACGATCTCGGGCTTCCTCGACGGCCTCTCGCAATAAGCGACCCAACCGGAACGGGCGCCTTTCGTTCGAGGCGCGCACACGTGGTGCGAACCTGCGCGACCCGTGGGTATGATGCCGGCCATGGCGGCGAGTGACGCGGTAGAGGCTGCAAAGAACCGAGTGTCGGCGATCATCGAGCCGATCTCGGGGGGTGTTGGGCAGGACGTCTCGTACGACGAGCTCTTCGACGCGATCAAGGCCGAGGTCGACAAGGCGCAGTCCCTCGAGGGCGGCAAGATCGACTGGTCGAAGATCGCGACGAACGCCGAGGAGCTGCTCACCGAGAAGTCGAAGGACTTTCGCCTCGCGGTGTATTACGCGGCGGCGAAAGCAAACACGGACGGGATCCAGGGCGCGGTCGATGGGCTCGTGGTCATCAACGAGCTGAACACCGCGTTCTGGGACAAGATGTATCCGCCGATCAAGCGCCCGCGGACGCGCGGCAACTTGATGAGCTGGTACGGCGATCAGGTCGCGGCCGCGATCGGGACCTTCAACCCGACCGCGAAAGACGCGGACATCGTCGGCGCGCTCGATCAACAGAGCCGCCTGCTCGACGGGGAGCTCCGGGACAAACTCGGCGACGCGTATCCGGGCATGGGCTCTTTGCGCGAGTCGTCGCGGCGCATGCTCGCGAGTGTTCCGAAGGAAGCACCGCCGCCGCCCCCGCCGCCGCCGCCCCCACCGCCGCCGCCCCCGCCTCCGCCGCCGCCGCCTCCGCCTGTGGCCGCCCCGCGTGCCGCGCCGCCGCCTCCTCCTCCGCCTGCGTATTCCGCGCCGGTCGTGGAGACGCCGGCCGTCGAAGTCTCGGTTCCCGATGGCACGGCCATCACGGACGCGGACTCGGCGAACGTGGTGCTCGATCAGGTGAGCACGTTGCTCATGCGCGCGGGCGAGGCGCTACGAGCGGCCGATCCGTCGAACGCGTTCGCGTATCGCATCAGCCGCACCGGCCTCTGGCTCTTCATGCAGCAGGATCCGCCGGCCGAGGGTGGACAAACCTACCTGCCTTCGCCGCCGGATCACGTGCGCGGCGCGTTCGACGGCATGGCCGAGGCGAGCAACTGGGATGGGATCCTCGCGTCGGTCGACGAGGTTGTCTCGGAACATCGCCTCTGGCTCGATCCGCACCGGCACGTCTCGAACGCGCTCGAGCAGCTCGGGTATACGGACGCGAAGGTCACGCATTTGCGTGAGGTCGCGCTCCTCTTGCAGCGCGCGCCGACGCTCCCGGATCTCACGTTCAACGACGGCGTCCCGCTCGCCGACGATCTCACGAAGGCCTGGCTCGACGCCGAGGTTCGTCCGGTCCTCGGATCGGGCGGAGGCGGGGGCGGCGGCGGCGCGGCGGCGGGCGGCGCGCCGGGAGGCAAGGGCTTCCGCGCGCTCGACAAGGCGATCGGCGAGGCGCGAAACCTCATCGAGAATGGGGATCCGCTTGGGGCGATCCAGGCCGTGGCGAAGGTCGCGGGGACGGCGGTGACGCCGGTCGACAAGTTCCGCGGCAAGCTCGCGATCGCGCAGGTTTGCCTGCAGCTCGGGCAGCTCGCGATCGCGCGCGCGCAGCTCGATGGTCTCGAGCGCATGGCCAAGCAGCACAAACTCGACGAGTGGGATCCCGAGCTCTGCGCGGAGCTCTACGGGGCGCTTTACACGGCGCTTCGCGGGTTGAACCAGGGATACGAGGTGAGTGAGGAAGCGCGTAAGAGGGAGAACGACGCGTTCGAGCGCCTCTGCGAGCTGGATGCCGCGGCGGCCTTCCGCATCTCGGCCACCTGAGCGCCCGCGTAGTGAAGAAGAGCGAACTCGTTCGGAAAGATAAGGATGGACGAAGTCGGGGTAGTTTGCGGTATTCTTCGAGCGCCTGTCGAGGTGGGCCCCGACCTGACGGCAATCACGTTTTCAACGTAGGGCGGCTCGGAAAGGCCGCTCGGAGCATGTAGCTCCCAAGCGTAGGGGAAAGGAGCCTTCCGCGATGAAAGAAAGTTCAGTCGCGCCGAAAGAACGCGTGAACATCACGTACAAGCCAGCGACGGGGAACGCGAAGGAAGAGGTCGAGCTCCCGCTGAAGCTCCTCATGCTTGGCGACTACACCATGCGCCCCGATCCGACGCCGCTCGAAGATCGGAAGCCCATCAACGTCGACAAGGACAACTTCCAGAAGGTGATGGCGGAGCAGAAGCTGTCGCTCAACCTGGCGGTCAAGGATCGGCTGTCGGAGAACGAGGACAACGAGCTCAACGTCAACCTCAAGTTCCGCCGTTTGTCCGATATGGAGCCTGCGGCGATCGCCAACCAGGTGCCCGAGCTGAAGAAGCTGCTCGAGCTCCGCGCCGCGCTCACCGCGCTGAAGGGCCCGCTCGGGAACGAGAAGGCGTTCCGCAACAAGATTCAGACGATCTTGAACGATCCGGCCCAGCGCAACCGGCTCATCAACGAGCTCGGTCTCAAGCAGGGGGAGGAGTAACCGATGGCTTCCGAGCATCAGGCGCAAGGCGGCGCGGGCGTACAGACGCTCGAAGGTGGCAGCCTTCTCGACGACATCCTCTCGGAGACGAAGATGGCTCCGGGCGACGAGGGCTACGAGGTCGCCAAGCGTGGCGTCCAGGCCTTCATCGCGGAGCTCATCGCGCCGAAGCGCGAGGGCGAGAAGGTCGACAAGGCCCTCGTCGACGCGCTGATCGCCGAGATCGACGCCAAGCTGTCGCGCCAGATCGACGAGATCCTCCACCACCCGACGTTCCAGAAGCTGGAGTCGGCGTGGCGTGGTCTCAAGTTCGTCGTGGACCGCACGGACTTCCGCGAGAACGTCAAGGTCGAGCTTTTGAACTGCTCGAAGGAAGACCTGCTCGCCGATTTCGAGGACGCCCCCGAGGTGCCCAAGAGCGGTCTTTACAAGCTCGTGTACTCGGCGGAGTTCGGCCAGTTCGGCGGCCGTCCCTACGGCGCGATCATCGCGAACTACGAGTTCGGCCCCGGCCCGCAGGACATCATGCTCCTGCAGAAGTGCGCCTCCGTCGCGACGATGTCGCACGCGCCCTTCATCGCGGCCGCCGGCGCGCAGTTCTTCGGCCTGAAGGACTACCTGAACCTGCCGAACCTGAAGGACCTCAAGGCACTCTTCGAAGGCCCGCAGTACACGAAGTACAACGCCTTCCGCGAGACCGAGGACTCCCGCTACGTCGGCCTCGTGATGCCGCGCTTCCTCCTCCGCCTCCCCTACGGCGCGAACACCGTGCCCGTGAAGGAGTTCAACTACGAGGAGAACGTGATCGGCCAGCACGAGTCGTACTGCTGGGGCAACGCCGTCTTCGCGTTCGCGACGCGTCTGGCGGACAGCTTCGCCAAGTACCGCTGGTGCCCGAACATCATCGGCCCGCAGGCGGGCGGCTCGGTCGAGAACCTGCCGCTTCACCAGTACGAGGCGATGGGCGAGATCCAGACGAAGATCCCGACCGAGATCATGCTCACGGAGCGCCGCGAGTACGAGCTCTCGGAGGAAGGCTTCATCGGCCTCACCTACCGCAAGGACTCGGACAACGCGTGCTTCTTCTCGGCGAACAGCGTGCAGAAGCCGAAGTACTTCGGCCAGAGCGAGGAGGGCCGCGCCGCCGAGCTCAACTATCGCCTCGGCACGCAGCTGCCGTACATGTTCATCATGTGCCGCATTGCGCACTACCTGAAGGTGCTGCAGCGCGAGCAGATCGGTACGTGGAAGGAGCGCGCCGATCTCGAGAAGGAGCTCAACGACTGGATCTCGCAGTACGTCGCCGATCAGGACGTCGTCTCGGCGAGCATCCGCGGCCGTCGCCCCCTCCGCAAGGCACGTATCATCGTGACCGAGGTCGAGGGCAACGCCGGCTGGTACAAGGTCGACATGCAGGTGCGCCCGCACTTCAAGTACATGGGCGCATTCTTCACGCTGAGCCTCGTCGGCAAGCTCGACAAGGAATGAGCCGTTTCGGCTGATCCCGACAAACGCGGAAGGCCGGCTCGAAAGAGCCGGCCTTCGTGTTTTTGGGGTCGCCGCGCTGGGGCGTTGCCCCAGGCCCCACCCGGGGCTATCCGCCCCGGGACCCGGACCAGCGCAAGCGCTGGACTCGTGGTCGATGAACTGCGCGATGCGCAGTTCATCGAACGGGCCGAGTCAAGACCGCGAGCGCCCCTGCCAACCAGCGCTGACATCTCAATCGGCAACGGGCCTGTTGGAAGAACTGCGCATCGCGCAGTTCTTCCACGAACGGTCCAGGGCTTGCCCTGGTTCGGGTCGAGGGGCGAACAGCCCCCGCGGGGCCCGGGGCAGCGCCCCGGCGCGGCGGCGAGGGCTTGAATCAGCCGACGAGGAATTCGAGGGAAAACTCTTCCAGGGCGACGCCGAGGAAACGGCGCGGGCGAATCGTGACGGCGACGGCTGTGCCGTCCGAGGTTGCGTGCGCGTTCACGGCGACCTCCATGCTGCCGGGCTTGGCGTCCTCGAAGAGCGCCCAGAGCGAGCGATCCACGACTGATTTCGCCTCGGAGGGCGCGACGTTCCCGGGCAAACGGCCGGCGAGCACGCGCAGGAACTGGACGATTCGGGCCACGAAGAGCTGGTCGACCAAGGAGACCCTTTCGAGCCGCGCCTCGGGCTCCGTGGAGGCACTGTCGTACGTGCGCTTGGGCGGCGGGACGTAGGACGTCGGCGCTGCGAGCACGTAAATCGAGTCGCTGTTCGGGGCCGAAGCGAGGAGGAGCACGCCGGCCTTGGAGAGCTCGCGCTGCGAGTCTGTCGAGACGAACGCCTGCGTGGGGATCGCCACGACCTCGGCGTCGTCGACCTGCCCACGCACCTCGTGGATCGGCAGGTTTCCGATTGTCCCGCCGCTGCGGGCGCCCACGATGCGGCATGGCCAGCGCGTCTCGCGGAAGCTCGTCGTGATGAGAGCGCCCACGCCGTAGGCCGGCGCGATCCAGACCATTGCGCCCTCGTCCGCCGGCTCCTCCTTGACCACCATCTCCCGCACGCGCGAGGTCGACTTGTCGTACGCGGCGCGCGCCAGGATGCCGTTCATCGCGATCGTCACCCAGCGCATCGCCGGCTTCTGCGCCGTGGACTGCCAGCGCACCTGATCCGGCGTGGAAAAGAGCGCGATCTTGTTGTCGAGCCGCTCGAGATCGGCGAGCCGATCCAGGCCGAGGAGCGCGTGCGAGGCGTTCACCACGACGGGCACGGTCTGCGCCTCGGCGACGCGTGCGATTTCTTCGAGCTGGGAGAGCGTCGCGGAGGTGCCGGTGATCGTGACGTCCACGATCGCGCAGGAGACCGGAGGCTCGCCGCCGGCGGTTTGGCGGGCCGCGCGTTCGAGCGCCATGGCCGCGAGCTCGGGCCGCGCGCAGACGACGTCGATCTTGAGACCCTGGGTCCCCTTCGAGCGATCGACGAAGAGCTGCAGGCCGCGCCACGCCTCTTCCAGGCGGCGCACCTCGGGGTGCTGGAGGATCGCGCCGAGCTGCGCGCCAATGGCCTTCTCGACGCGCTGGATGGCCTCCTGCGGGCTGAAGCGGGCCGAGCTCGACTTGCCGGCGTTTGCGACGGCCGAGATGAGCGCGCCGAAGCGGGCGTCGGAGGCAGGGGCCTGGGCCCGCGCCGGCACGACGGGCGCGGGCGCGGATGCGGCGCGGCTCGGATCGGTCTCGACCATGTCGAGGATCGAGGCGACCGAAGCGTCGGTGGAGGTGTCGCGCGGCGGCCCGACGATCCCGGTGTTCCGCGGCGCGCTGCCCGCCTCCGAGACGAGGCGGAGGACGTCACGCACGAAGGGCGAGGCGTTCCAGATCCGATCGAGCTCCACGCGGGCCTGGTCGCGATCGATCGAGCCGTCGCGGAGTTTTTCCAGCGTGAGCTTGCCGTCGAGGAGCGAGCGGAGAAGCGGCACCTCCGTGAGCAGGCCATCGGGCCGGAAGCTCTTGAGGCTCGTCGGCGTGAGATCGACACGCGCGCGGTTGCCCTCGGCGAGCACGCTCGGCACCTCGATCGCGACACGCGGGCGCAGGCGCGTGAAGAGGTCGTCGAACGCGAGCGGATCGACCCGCACCGCGAGCTCGGGCGCGCTGGCGCCGGCGTTGTGCTCGTCACGCGGCAAGAGATCCGCGACGACGAGCACGCGGAGCGGCAGAAGCGGCCCCTCGGTCTGCTCCAGCTGCTCGGGGGCCTCGTCGCCCACGTTGAAGTTCATCCCACCCTTCATGAAACCCTTCGTTTCGGCGGCCATGGCCGAGGAGTGTAGGGGGGGAGCGCGCGCGGGAGAAGCGGCAAACGCGGCAGCCGAAATCACGGCTTCGCGGCTTTCTTTGACGTGAGCTGGGCCCTGCTAAGCTCCGCGCCCATGCGTGGCCCTGCGAACGCCGAAGAGGCGTCTGCGACGACTCCGCGGCGCGGCTCGATTCGACTCGGCCTGCTCGGGTGCGGCACCGTCGGCGGCGGTGTGCTCGAGCTCTGCGCGGCGAATGCGCGATGGCTGGAAGGTCGGGTCGGCGCGCCGCTCGAAGTGCGCCGCGTGCTCGTCCGTGATCCCCGGAAAGAGCGCGTCGCAGCCTGTGATCCGAGCTGGATCACGACGCGACCCGAGGACGTCGTCGACGACCCCGAGATCGACATCGTCGTCGAGGTGATGGGCGGCGAGGAGGCCGCGCTCGAGCTCGTGGAGCGCGCGATCGCGGCGGGCAAGGGCGTCGTCACGGCGAACAAGCTGCTCCTGGCCAAGCACGGGCCGCGGCTCGTCGACCTCGCGATCGCGCGCGGGACCGATCTCGCGTTCGAGGGCGCCGTGGGCGGCGGCATCCCCATCATCCGCACGCTGCGCGAGGCGTTCGCGAGCGACTGGGTCGAGAGGCTCGCGGGGATCGTGAACGGCACGTGCAACTACGTGCTCGGGCGCATGCGCGAGGGCGGGCTCGGGCTCGACGAGGCCGTGCGCGAGGCCCAGGCGAAGGGGTATGCAGAGGCCGATCCCTCGCTCGACACGGGCGGCCACGACGCCGCGCACAAGCTCTGCGTGCTGGCGATGCTGGCGTTTGGCGCAAGGGTCCCGGCGAGTGCGCTCCACGTGGAGGGGATCGAGGGCATCGAGGAGCGGGATCATCGTTATGCCGAGCGCTTCGGCTACGTGATCAAGCACCTCGCGATCGGCCGTGATTTCGGCGACGCGATCGAGCTCCGCGTGCACCCGACGCTCATCCCGAAGACGAGCGTGCTCGCGAACGTGTCGGGCGTCCTGAACGCGATCCTGCTCGAAGGTCGCGCGCTCGGGCCCTGCATGCTCTACGGTCGCGGCGCCGGCGATCTGCCGACGGCCGTGAGCGTGGTGAGCGACATCCTCGACGTGGGGCGCTCGATCGTGGCCGGCGCGTCGGGGCTGCTCACGCGGGGCATTGCGATGGAGCCGCGACCGCTCAAGCCGCAGGAGGACGTCGAGACCCGGTATTACCTGCGCCTCTCGGCGCCGGAGCGGCCGGGGCTCATGGCGCGGATCGCGGGCGGACTCGGGGAGCTCGGCGTGAGCCTGGAGCAGATGGTGCAACCGGAACGACCCACGGCGCCGGGGGATCCCGTGGACATCGTGGTGATCACCCACGTGGCGCGGGAAGGGAATGTGACCGCGGCGCTCGAACGTATGCGCACTGAAGGGCTGTTCGCGGCGCCGCCGCGCCTTTACCGCATCGAGGTTTCGTGACGAGCTTCCACCTGGATCCCGACGCCCCGCTCGGCGTCTTCGACTCCGGTCTCGGCGGTTTGACCGTCGTGCGCGCGCTCCGCGAGCGTTGCCCCGCGGAGAATATCGTGTACCTCGGCGACACCGCGCGCGTGCCGTACGGGACGCGATCCGCCGAGACCGTCGTGCGTTACGCGATCGGCTGCGCGCGTGTCCTCGTGAATCGCGGCGTGAAGGCGATCGTGGTTGCTTGCAACACCGTCAGCGCCGTCGCACTCGACATGCTGCGCGTGGAGCTCGACCGGCCCGTGCTCGGCGTGATCGTGCCCGGCGCGCGGGCGGCGGTCGCAGCGGCAGAGGGCGGGGCGGTGGGCGTGCTCGGCACGACGGGGACGATCACCTCAGGCGCGTATCCACGCGCGGTTGCCTCGCTCTCCACGCGGACCGAGGTATTCGGTCAACCCGCGCCGCTGCTCGTTTCGCTCGCGGAGGAGGGGTGGCTCGAAGGGGAGGTGCCGCGGCTCGTGTCGCAGCGATACCTCGAGCCGCTCGTGCGCGCGGGGGTGCGCTGCGTGGTGCTCGGATGCACGCATTTTCCCCTGCTCCAGCGAGTCATCGAGGCCGAGGCGGCCTCGCTCGCGGGCGCGCCAATCCCGATCGTCGACAGCGCGTCGGCGACGGCGGACGACGTCGCAGCGTTCCTCACGGAGCGCGGGCAACGAACGACGCGGTCGGGGCGGGGCAAACTCGAGCTCTTCGTGACGGATCTTCCGAAGAGCTTTTCCACGGTCGCCGAGCGGTTCCTCGGCGAACCACTCGGCGACGTGCACCAGATCGATCTCTGACAGGGATGCGCGCGGAGCGGGGCGTTGCCCCGCACCCCAGCAGGGGGCTGTCCGCCCCCTGCACCCCGGACCAGGCACGGCCTGGACCGAAGGCGGATAAACCGCGCGATGCGCGGTTTATCCGACGGGCCCGGGGCAAGACCACGAGCGGCGTTGCCTGCTGAGACAGCAGCGCTGCCACCTCGTCGAGCAGACACATCAACGCCGCGGTCTTGGCTGGCAAGCTCGTCGCTGGTCTTGCCACGGCCTGTTCGATGAACTGCGCGCAGCGCAGTTCATCGACCCCGGGTCCAGCGCTTGCGCAGGCCCCGGGTCCAGGGGTGGACAACCCCTGGTCGGGGTCCGGGGTGAAACCCCGGCGCTACGCTGCCGAGAGCCTAGAACTGGTGGGCCTCGGTTGACTCGTTCAGCGCGAGCGTCGAGGCGAGGCCGCCGGAGACCACCTGCGCGACCTGATCGAAATAGCCCGTGCCCACCTCGCGCTGGTGGCGCGTGGCCGTGTAGCCGGACTTCTCTGCGGCGAACTCGGCCTGCTGCAGCTCTGAGTACGCGCTCATGCCGCGCACCTTGTACTCGCGGGCGAGCTCGTACATCCCGTGATTCAGCGCGTGAAAGCCGGCAAGCGTGACGAACTGGAACTTGTAGCCCATGGCCCCGAGCTCGCGCTGGAACTTCGCGATCGTCAGATCGTCGAGGTTCTTCTTCCAGTTGAACGACGGCGAGCAGTTGTACGCGAGCAGTTTGCCCGGGAATTTTCCATGGACACCCTCGGCGAACTTGCGCGCTTCTTCGAGGTCCGGCGTGCTCGTCTCGCACCAGAGCATGTCCGCGTACGGCGCGTAGGCGAGCGCGCGTGCGATCGCCGCGTCGAGGCCGCCCTTGAACTGGAAGAAACCCTCGGGCGTGCGCTGGCCCGTGAGGAACGGGCGATCCCGAGGATCCACGTCGCTCGTGAGCAGCTTCGCGCTGTCGGCGTCCGTGCGGGCCACGAGGATCGTCGGCACGCCCATCACGTCGGAGGCGAGCCGTGCCGCCACGAGCGTCCGGATGAACTGGCTCGTCGGCACGAGCACCTTACCGCCCATGTGGCCGCACTTCTTCTCCGACGCGAGCTGGTCCTCGAAGTGCACGCCCGACGCGCCCGCCTCGATCATCCCCTTCATCAGCTCGAACGCGTTCAGTGGACCGCCGAAGCCCGCCTCCGCGTCCGCGACGATTGGCGCGAGCCAGTGCCGCTCGCGCTTGCCCTCGGCGTGATCGATCTGATCGGCGCGGAGCAGGGCCTGGTTGATCCGGCGCACCACGCTAGGGACGCTGTTTGCCGGGTAGAGGCTCTGATCCGGGTACATCTCGCCCGCGAGGTTTGCGTCCGCCGCGACCTGCCAGCCGCTCAGGTAGATCGCTTTCAGCCCCGCGCGCACCTGCTGCATCGCCTGGTTGCCCGTCATCGCGCCGAGCGCCGCCACGTAGTCCTCGCTGTGCAGGAGCTCCCAGAGCCGCTGCGCGCCGAGCTTCGCGATCGTGTGCTCGATGTGGAACGAGCCACGCAGCCGCTCCACGTCGGCCTCCGTGTACGGGCGGACGATGCCTTGAAAGCGGTTCGGCACGAGGCCGCTCTCGGAAACGGCAGCGGTGCGGATGGGAAGCGGATACGCGACGGACATGCGACTCTCTCCTTCAGCGGTTCATGCGGCGACGGGCGCCTTCTCGGTTTCCCCCGCGGACGTGGATGAAAGGGCGAGGAGACGTTCGTACGCGGGCAGCGTGAGGAACTCTTCGAGCTCGTCCGACGTGGTGAGCGTGGTGAAGAGCTCGCGCGCCTCCTCGAAGCGCCCGTGGGCGAATGCCTCGGCCCCGCGCTCCTTTGCGAGCTCTTCCATCGTCTCGTCGATCGTCCGGACGAGCCGCGCGTGATCGAGCGGCTCGCCCTCGACGGACACGCCGTGGTGCTGCCACTGCCACACCTGCGCGCGGCAGATCTCGGCTGTCGCGGCGTCCTCCATGAGGTCGTAGAGCGGCACGCATCCAATGCCGCGCAGCCACGCCTCGATGTAGAGGATGCCGACCTTGATGTTGTGCCGGAGCCCCGCCTCGGTGCGCGGGCCGTCGGGGACACGCAAGAGATCCTCGGCGAGAACGTTCACATCCTCGCGCTTCACGTCGATCTGGTTCGGACCGTCCATGTGCGCGTCGAAGATCTGCCGCGCGATCGGCACGAGCCCCGGGTGCGCGACCCACGTACCGTCGTGGCCGGCGTGCACCTCGCGGAGTTTGTCCGCTCGAACCTTGTCCAGGGCGGCGCGACCACGCGCTTCGTCGCCTTTGATCGGGATCTGCGCGGCCATTCCGCCCATCGCGTGTGCGCCGCGGCGGTGGCACGTCTTGACGACGAGGTCCGTGTAGGCCTTCAGGAACGGACGATCCATCGTGACGAGACCACGGTCTGGCAGGATGAATGCCGGGTCCGTGCCGAGCTTTTTGATGAAGCTGAAGATGTAGTCCCAGCGGCCGCAGTTCAGCCCGGCCGAGTGCTCGCGCAGCTCGTAGAGGATCTCGTCCATCTCGAACGCAGCGGGCAGCGTCTCGATGAGCACGGTGGCGCGGAGAGTGCCGGGCGGCAGATCCAGCTCGGCCTGTGCGCGCAGAAAGACGTCGTTCCAGAGGCGCGCCTCGAGGTGGCTCTCGAGCTTCGGCAGGTAGAAATAGGGGCGCTTGCCGCGCTCCACGAGGGCGCGCGCGTTGTGAAAGAAGTACAGGCCGAAATCGAAGAGCGACCCGGGCACGGGCAAGCCGTCCACGAGCATGTGCTTCTCCGGCAGATGCAAGCCCCGAGGACGAACGAAGAGGACGGCCGTGCGCTCGCCGAGCGTGTACGACTTGCCCGATGTGGGATCGACGTACCCGATCGATCCCCGCACGGCGTCGGCCAGATTTTTTTGCCCTTCGACGAGGTTCGCGAATGTCGGCGACGTCGCGTCCTCGAAATCGGCCATGAACACGTTCGCGCCGGAGTTCAGGGCATTGATGATCATCTTCCGGTCGACGGGGCCGGTGATCTCGACGCGTCGGTCCTGGAGTTCGTCGGGGATGGCTGCGACGGACCAATTCGCGGCGCGGAGCTCGGCCGTCTCTTCGAGGAAATCGGGGCGCTCGCCGGCGAGAAAGTGCGCGCGCCGCTCGGCTCGTCGGGCGAGGAGCGCGTCGAGGCGCCCGCGGAAGACGCGCGTGAGGTCGGCCACGAACTGAAGCGCCTCGGGCGTGAGCACATCGCCCTGCGAGGGGGTTCTCGGACCGAGGATCGTGACGGGAGAGGAGGTTCCTTGCATGGCTCAACGCTCCGCGTCCAACGCTGCGCGTCGTGACATACGAACTATTTGGTGTTTGCCATCTGTCGTCAATGAACGAAACAAATTCAGGGTGTTACGTATGTATGGTTCTCTCGTTTGACTTGCAGTCACAGTTGTAAATGTTGTAAACTCCCTTGCGAGTCATGTAGCAAACTGCAAGAGCTCCGCTGCTTTGCGCTATGGCCGAAAATACAATGCTGGGCGGAAAGGTGAGGGCGCTGCGTCGACGCGAGAACATGACGCAAGGGCAACTCGCCGAGCGGCTGGGGATCTCGCCGAGCTACCTCAACCTGATCGAGAACAACCGGCGCCCGCTCACGGCGCCCATGCTCATCAAGCTGGCGCAGCTCTTCGAGCTCGACCTGTCCACGTTCGGGACGGGCGGTGATGCCTCGATCGTCTCGGATCTACGTGAGGCGTTCGGCGATCCGCTCTTCGACAACCACGGCGTGACAACAGGCGATCTCAAAGAGCTCGCCGGAAGCTCTCCCACGCTCGCAAAGGCCGTGCTCGCGCTGTATCGCGCCTATCGCGATACCCGAGAATCCGCCGAAACACTCTCCGAGCGGCTCGAGGGCGGCGAGGGCGTGGCCGGCGTGGAGCCCACGCGATTGCCGACGGAAGAGGTCAGCGACCTGCTCCAGCGGCACATGAATTACTTCCCCACGCTCGAGGACGCCGCCGACGAAGTCCGTGCCCGCGGCAAGCTCGAATCCGACGACGTCTACCGTTCGCTCGTGCGTTACCTCGAAAAGGAGCACGACGCCGAGGTACGCCTGCTGCACGTCGCCGACGAACGCAAGGCCATGCGCCGCTACGATCCCGAGGCGCGGCGCCTCAGCCTGTCCGAGCTCTTGCCCCCACGCAGCCGGCGCTTCCAGCTCGCCCACCAGATCGGTCTGCTCTCGGCAAGCGACGCCATCGACAAACTGCTCGAAAGCGAGAGCGGTCTCTCGACGCCCGAATCACGCGCGCTCGCCCGCGTGGCGCTCGCCAATTACTTCGCGGCCGCGCTGCTCATGCCGTACGTGCCGTTTCACGGGGCCGCGCGCGCCGAGCGCTACGACATCGAGCTCCTGGCGCATCGCTTCGGCACGAGCTTCGAGCAGGTCTGCCACCGCCTGACCACCTTGCGCAGGCCGGGCGCGGAGGGCGTGCCCTTCCACTTCTTGCGCATCGACATCGCCGGCAACATCTCCAAGCGCTTCAGCGGCTCGGGCATCCGCTTCGCGCGCTTCAACGGCGCCTGCCCGCGCTGGGCCGTTCATACGGCATTCCTGACGCCAGGGATGATCCGGGTGCAGCTCTCCCGCATGACCGACGGGACGAGGTATTTCTGCGTCGCCAGGACCGTGCGCAACGATCGCGGCGGCTACCACGCGCCGCACTCGATGCTCTCCGTGAGCATCGGCTGCGAGGCAAGGTTCGCGCGAGAGCTCGTCTATTCGGACGGCGTCGACGTGGAGAGCAACGAGGCGCTCGTGCCGGTAGGCGTGACATGCAGGCTCTGCGAGCACCACGATTGCGAGCAGCGGGTCTTCCCGCCGATGCAGCACCCGCTCCGCATCGACGAGAACATGCGTGGCGTGAGCTTTTTCGGGCCCACGCCGAAGCGATGAGTTTCGCTGCGTAGCGCCGGGGTTTCACCCCGGGCCCGACCAGGGGTTGTCCACCCCTGGACCCGGACCAGGCACGGCCTGGACCGAGGGTGCAAAGGCCGCGATGCGGTCGATGCAAGGGTCTCTTAGATGCCTACGATCGCGGAGAGCGCTTTTTCAAGCTCGGTCATGCGCGTCTTGGCGCGGCTCTCGGCCGCGGCGATGGCCTCGCCCGGTGTCATGGGCTCGCGGATGTCGAAGTAGAATTTGATCTTCGGCTCGGTCCCGCTCGGCCGCGCGATGATGCGGCTGCCGCCCTCGAGATCCAGCGCGATCATGTTGCTCTTCGGGAGCGTGAGCGGTTCGGTGCGGCCATCCGGGAGCGTGCGGATCTGCGCCTGGAAATCGGCGAGCGCGAGCACGGCGAGAGCGCCGACGCGCGAGGGCTTCGAGGCGCGCAGCCGATCCATCGCGGCCTGGATCTGCGCGAGGCCCTCGGTGCCGGGCAGCGTCACGGAGCGCTGGCCGCTCGCGTAGAGGCCATACCGACGCGAGAGGGCCTCGAGCTCGTCGAGCAGGCTCTTGCCGCCAGCCTGGATGACGCTCGCGAGCTCGGCGAAGAGCAGCGCCGCGCCGATGCCGTCCTTGTCGCGCACCAGCGTGCCCACCGTGTACCCGAGCGCCTCCTCGTACCCGAAGACGAACGCCGCGCCCTCCGCGCGTTCGAGATCCATCGCGCGGTTCGCGATCCACTTGAAGCCGGTCAACGTCTCCTCGTACCGGACCCCGAGCGCGCGCGCGATCGCGCCGAGCATGGGCGACGAGACGATCGACGCGATCACGAGCTTCTTGCCGGCGTCCTCGACAGGCACGTCATCCGAGAGGCAAGCCGGCGTGCGCGTGAGCAGATAATGGCCGAGCAGCGTGCCGACCTGGTTGCCCGTGAGCTGTACGTATCCGCCCTCGGGTCGACGCACGGCGACGGCGAGGCGATCGACGTCGGGATCGTTCGCGAGGACGATCGTCGCACCCTCGCGCGCGGCGAGCGCGAAGGAGAGATCCATCGCGCCCTTCTCCTCGGGATTCGGGAAGGCCACGGTCGGGAACGCGCCGTCCGGCTCCGCTTGCTCGGGCACGGTCGTGACCCGGGAAAACCCCGCGGCCGCGAGCGCCGCCCGCACGAGCCGGTTCCCCACACCATGCAGCGGCGTGTACACGATCGAGAGCGATCGATCGCCGTCGCCCCGCACCGAGAGCGCGGCGATCGCGGCGAGGTATCGATCGTCGAGATCATTTGGGAACGAACGAACGAGCCCCTTCGCGCGGGCCGCGTCGAGGTCCGACCGGGGCACGTCCTTCGCCGCCGGCGAGGCGTCGATCGCGGCCGCGATGCCCTTGTCGTGCGGCGGGATGATCTGCGCGCCGTTGCCCCAGTAGACCTTGTAGCCGTTGTACTCGGGCGGGTTGTGGCTGGCCGTGATCATCACGCCGGCCACGGCCCCGAGCGCCTGCACCGCGTACGCCGTGACGGGCGTGGGGCAGGGGATCGGCGAGAGGATCGCCGGGATGCCGGCCGCGGCGAAGGCACACGCGGTGTCCTCGGCGAACTCGCGGCTCATCCGCCGGCCGTCGTAGCCGATCACGACCCCACGCGCGCGCGCAGCGGCCTCGTCCGTCGCGAGCAGGTACCGCGCGAGCCCGGCCGTCGTCCGCAGAACGACCGCGCGGTTCATACGGGTCTCGCCCGCGCCGATGATGCCTCGCAGCCCCGCCGTGCCGAACTCGAGCGGCCCCGCGAAGCGCTCGGCGAGATCCCTCGAGGCGCTCGCCCTCTGCGCCGGATCGGCGGCGGAGGAAGCGACCTCGACGAGGTGCGTGAGCTCTTTGCGGGTCTCGGGATCGGGGTCGGCTTCGATCCAGCTTCGGGCGCGTTCGAGAAGGTCGGTCATCGTGCGGAGAAATGTATCACCGCTTCTCTTTCGCGAGCGCCTCCGCGAAGAGCGTGTCGTACCGTCCGCCCACGAAGGCCTCCGATACAAGGACCTGGCGGAGGAACCGGAGGTTCGTCGCGGCCGGACCGGCGGGGCCCACGAGATCGAGCGTGGTCTGGGCGAGCGCCTCGTCGAGCCGGGCGATCGCCTCGGCGCGGCTCCGGCCGGACGCGACGATCTTGGCGATCATCGGATCGTAGAAGGGCGTGACCTCCGAGCCCTCCTCGACCCCGGTCTCGATCCGCAGATCCCCGCCGGCCGGGGCCCAGACGAGCTTTTCGATGCGGCCGGGCTGCGGGGCGAACTTTTTCGCGGGATCCTCGGCGTAGACGCGCGCCTCGATCGAATGCCCTCGCCCCTCGGCCGCGAGCACCTCGGGCGCGAGGCGCTCACCGGCGGCGACGCGGATCTGCTGCTCCACGAGGTCGATGCCCCAGACCATCTCGGTCACGCAGTGCTCGACCTGGAGACGCGCGTTGACCTCGAGGAAGAAAATTTCGCCGTCACCCGAGGCGACGAACTCGACCGTGCCCGCGCCGACGTACCCGACGCTCCGGACGATCCGTTTGGCCTGCTCGAAGAGATCCTTCCGTTTGGCCTCGCCCGCTTCGCCTTGGAAAAACGGGGCCGGCGAGGGCGTCTCCTCCACGATCTTCTGGTGCCGGCGCTGCACGCTGCACTCGCGCTCGCCGAGCGCGACGACGTTGCCATGCGTGTCGGCCAGGATCTGCACCTCGATGTGCTTGGGCGCGCGCATGTAGCGCTCGAGGTAGACGCGCGCGTCGCCGAACGCGCTCTTGCCGCGATCCGAGCAAGCCGTGAGGGCGCGCGGGAGTTTTCCGAGGTCCTCGACGATCTGCATGCCGATGCCGCCGCCGCCGCCCGCGGCCTTCACCAGGATCGGCAGGCCGATGCGCTCGGCCTCGCGCGTGGCAAACTCGACGTCGTCCGCGCTGATGGGCCCGTCCGTGCCGGGCGGCGGCGAGACGCCTACGCGCTTGGCCACCTCGCGCGCCTTGATCTTGTCGCCGAAGGCGTCGAGCGCCTCGGGGCGCGGGCCGATGAAGACGATGCCGGCGTCGTTCACCGCGCGGCAGAAGGCCTCTTTCTCGCTCAGCAGGCCGTAGCCGGGGTGGATCGCGCGCGCGCCGGTTTGCTTGGCCGCTGCGATGACGGCCTCGATCGAGAGGTAGCTGTCTTTGACGGGCGGCGGTCCGATCCGCACGGCTTCGTCGGCCATGCGGACATGCGGGGCGTTCGCGTCGGCGTCCGAGTAGACGGCGACGACGGGAATCCCGAGGCGCTTGCAAGTGCGGGCGATGCGGCAGGCGATTTCGCCGCGGTTGGCGATGAGGATCTTTGCGAACACGGTCCCAGCGATCTGGGCGTGTGCCCGCGGGACGTCAAGAGCGGTCGATGGACGACGCCGACTTCCTGAATCCTTTGACCTTCGGCTTCGCGCCGAGCAGCACGAGCTGACCGCATGCAGCCGAGACATCGTCGCCGCGCCGGCGCCGGATGAAGCACGAATAACCCGCGTCCACGAGGGCCTTCTGGAACGCGAAGACGCGCGCCATCTCCGGCGGGCCGAGCGTCGAGGCCTCGATGGGGTTCATCGGGATCAAATTAATCTTCACGGGCACGCCTCGGAGTAGCTTCGCGAGCTTCTTCGCCTCGGCGACGTCGTCGTTTTTCCCGGACACGAGCGTGTACTCGATGGTGATGCGCCGGCGCCGCTGCATCGGGTAGGCCTTGAGCGCCGCGAGAAGCTCCGCGATCGGGTACTTCTTGTTGATCGGCATCAGCGCCGAGCGGCTCTCGTCATCCGCCGCGTGGAGCGAGATGGCGAGCGCGATCTGCCCGTTGAAATCACGCCCGAGACGCTCGATCTCCGGGACGAGGCCCGAGGTCGAGACGGTCACGCGGCGCGTGGACAGCGCGATCCCGTCGGGGTGCGTGAGAAGCCGGAGCGCGCGTGCCGTGCCGTCGTAGTTGTGCAGCGGCTCGCCCATGCCCATGAACACGACGTTCCGCAGTGCCTCGCCCTCGTCGAGCAGCGCGCGTCCAAGCAGGACCTGCGCGACGATCTCCTCCGGCCCGAGGTGCCGCTTCCACCCGGCCACGCCGCTCGCGCAGAACACGCACCCCATCGCGCAGCCGACCTGCGTGGAGATGCACTGGGTCACGCGGATCTTGCCGCGGAACGCCTCCTCCGTGGCCGCGTCGTCTTCCTCTTCGTCGTCGTCCGCGACGGCCGCGTCGGCGTCGATCTCGGGCTCGGGGCGCGCGCCGGGACCGCTCACCGCGGGCAAGAGGACCGTCTCGATCGTGGCGCCGTCTTTCAAGCGCACGACGAGCTTGCGCGTGCCGTCGGCCGAGCGGTGCACGTGCACGATCTCGGCGATCGAGCCGAGCCCCTCCTCGGCGAGGGAGGCGCGCAGGCGCGCGGAGACGTTTGTCATCGCGGCGGGCTCGACAACGCCGTGACGGTGGATCCAGCCGAAGATCTGCTTGGCCGCGAAGGCCCGCTCGCCGCGTGAGGTGAGCGCATCGCGCCATTCTTCGGGGAGACGCGCGATGGGATGAACGGATGCGGCAGGCTTCACGATGGCGTCGTGGTTAGTGCGCGCGAGACGTAGCGGCAAGGGAGCGAACAAGAGTTGCTGCGAGGACAGGGTCGAAACGTCGGGATCGGCCGCGGAAACGGCCGGGACGGACTCTTGGGCCCGTTTGCTTTACGGGTGATGGAATCTGGCGTAGCCTGGATGAATCCCGAAAAAGAACGGACCTAGGGAGTCACCATGGGTGTCAGCTTTTCCCAGGCAGCGCGGCGAGTGGCGACGAAGTATGTCGATGGTTCGTCCCTCGACGCCGCTGTGGAGGTACTGGGAGCGCGTGCCGAGAAGGACATCGACGCGCTGGATTCCGAGGGCAAGGCCAGCCTGATCAGTTTCCTCGTGCGCAACCTCCGCGAGCTCAGCGTGGAAGAGGCCACCGAGCTCGAGCGCAAGCTGCTCCGTGAGATGGGCGCGGTGCCGAAACCGATGAAGACGATCGTCGTGAAGGACGACATCTCGGTGATCACGCTGCGCAACTACGTCCGGTACCTCTGCGTCTACCTCGGGATGGAGTGGAACCGAGGCATGCTCCTGCAGTCGGCCGTCTCGGATCTCGCCCGCTTCGCGCTCACGCGCGGCGCCGGGACGTTCGAGATCTCGGCCGCGCGCGAGAAGGTGAGCTTCCGCGTGCACATCGACGGGCAGGTCGCGATCGGCGGCGCGTGGCTCTCCACGTCGAACGAGCCGCTGCTCGCCGGCGTGCGTAACCTCGCGCGAGGCCTCCGGAGCACCTCGGGCGCGCAAGGGTCGCAGCTCGAGTTCGACGTCGAGTGGGCGGCTGCCGTCGCCTGACCGTCGGGCTCGCCTCGCGGCTCTCGCGAACAAGGGGAAGAGAAAAACGTCATGGGGATCGTGTTGGACTTGTTCGCGCTTCCGCGAGCCGAGCGCTCGCGGACGCGCAAGCTTCGTAACGCGTTTTTCAGCGCATATCTGGAGAAGAACCCCGACGCGCATCGCGTCGAGGTCGACATCGTGCGCGACGTGGACAAGCTGCCGGCCTGGGACGAGTGGGACGTCCAGACCAAGTTCGAGATGCTGTACGGCGAGGGCAACCTCGACGAGGAGATGGCCACGCGCTGGAACGCGCTCAGCCGGTGGACCGATCAGCTCCACCAGGCGAACCTGATCGTCCTCTCGACGCCCATGTGGAACCTTTCGATCCCGTGGCAGCTCAAGCGCTGGATCGACGCGGTCGTGCAGGCGCGCCTCACGTTCGAGGTGCAGAAGGGCGAGTTCAAGGGCCTGCTCGGCGGGCGCCCCGTCGTCCTGCTCGTCTCGCGCGACGGCGCGTATCCGCCGGGATCGCCCTTCGCTTCGTGGGATTTTCAGGTGCCGTACCTCAAGACGATCCTCGGGCTCATGGGCCTCGGTCCGTTCCACGAGGTGATCGCCGAGCCGATGGGCCTCGGCGGCCCGCAGGTCGCGAAAGAGGCGCTCGAGGCGGCCATCGGTCGCGCCACCGAGCTCGCGAAAACGCTTTGAAGGACGATTCCCGCACCCCCAACCCCTCTCCCTCGCGGGAGAGGGGAGCATCAAGGCACTGATGCTGGGTTCTTCGGCGCCCGCTTCACCCGCTCCAGGCTCTGCGTGCTGAAGTAGACGTGCGTCGCGTCCACCGCGACGTAACACGGTCGATCCTGCCCGCTCGCGAGGACTGTCGGCTCACCGCCCGCGAGGGGCTTCTTCAGGATGCGCCCGCGCGTGCTCGCGCCCGCCCCACCGACCTCGCCAGGATCCGACCAGTAAACGGCCTCGCCGTCGATCGCCATCGAGCACATGCGGTTGTCGGCGACCGCGACGTCAAACGCGGGGCCGCCTTTGACGGGCGCGCTGCGCACCGCGGCGCGCGTCCCATCGAGATCCTTCGCGGAGATCCAGTACAGGTTCGTCCCGACGACCGCGATGCGTTTGACGCGGTCCTGGCCATACGAGACGACCTCGATCGGGCCGCCGCCGATCGGCATCCGCACGACCTCGCCCTGCTTGTTCACGTCTTGCCGCGCCCAGTACACGTGCGTCGCGTCCACCGCGAGCCCGCTCGGCTGGCGCTCGCCCGCCGCGAGCACCTTGTGGGCCCCGCCCGCGAGCGGCGCGCACGCCACGAAGCCGTCCATGTAGTCGCGCTCCACGGTGCCGCCGTCGACCCAGTACGCGTGCGTCGCGGAGACCGCCACCGCGCTCGGCAGCACGAGCCTCGAGGCGAGCACGCGTGGCTCGCCCGATCCATCAAGCGGAAAGGCCATGATCTTGCCTTGCCCGTCGGTCATGAGGCCCCCCGCGTCCGCGACGACGAGCACGTTCTTGCCGAGCGCGACGTCGAGCGGCATGCCCCCCGATCCAAGCGTGGTCTCCGCGCCGCCCGCCACGGGGACCGCGAGGATCCGCTGCCCGAGGAGCGACTCGCCGAAGTAGACGCGTGCCCCGTCGGTCGCGAGGCCCGCGATGAGCGCCTTGCCTTGCGAGACCACGAGATCCCCGGGCTGCGCAGGCGCGCGCGTACCGAGCATGCCCCGATCCTGGAGGGTCGGTCGCTCGAGGTACGGGTTCGGCATTCCAAACGTGTCCGGCGTCGGGCGCTCGTCCACGGCGCAGCGGGAGTAGAAAAACGCGGCCTGGGCGGCGACGACGACGGCGAGGACGGCCCAGCGCCACGAGCGCGCCGGCGCGGGCGGAGGGGATTGCGAGGCGTTCACGCGCGGCATGGTAACCGGCCTCGGCGCGCGCGGGCAGGACAGGATAGGAGAACGGACCGCGCGGGCCCCGCGTGCTACGGGTTCGTCATGGCCAGGCCTTTTGATCCCGTCGTCGTCCCCCCGCTCGAGGAGCAGCGCGGTCAGACCTTCCCTCGCCTCGTCGAGCTCATGCAACGCCTGCTCGCGCCGGACGGCTGCCCCTGGGACAGAAAGCAATCGTTCGAGACGCTGCGCAAGTACGTGCTCGAAGAGGCGTGCGAGGTGATCGACGCGATCGACGCGGGCGATCGCCAAGAGCTCCGCGGCGAGCTCGGGGACCTCTTGCTGCAGGTCGTGTTCCAGGCGGAGCTCGGGCGCGCGGAGGGCGCGTTTGGTCCGGACGACGTGGTCGCCGCGATCTGCGAGAAGCTCGTGCGGCGGCATCCGCACGTCTTCGCGGACACGACGGTCGAGGACGCGGACGAGGTCCTGCGCAACTGGGAGCTCATCAAGGCGAAGGAGCGCGCGAACAAGCCTGATCAGGGGATCTTGTCGGGCGTGCCGCGCAGCTTGCCGGCGCTCGTGCGTGCGCAGCGCATTGGCGAGAAGGTCGCGCGTGTGGGCTTCGACTGGCCGGACGTCGCGGGATCACGGGCCAAGGTGGCCGAGGAGATCCGCGAGCTCGACGAGGCCATCGCGACGGGCGACACGGGTGCGATCGAGGCGGAGCTCGGGGACGCGCTCTTCGCGCTGGTGAACCTCGCGCGGCACGTGAACGTGGACGCCGAGAGCGCGCTGCGCCGCACGATCGACAAGTTCACGCGCCGCTTCGACCACGTCGAAGCCCGCGTCCGCGAGCGCCACGGCGGCTGGCCCGATCCGGGCGGGGAGGATCACCTCACGCTCGAGGAGCTCGACGTCTACTGGGAGGAGTCCAAGAAATCGGGTAGGTAAAGCGCATGTCCGAACAGGTCCTCTTGGTCGAGCACGAAGGCCCCGTTGCCGTCGTCACGTTGAACAGGCCCCGGGCGAAAAACGCGCTCGACACCGAGCTCATCAGCGCGCTCCTCGAGACGCTGCCGCGGCTGGGCGAAGACGCGTCGGTGCGCGTGGTGGTGCTCACGGGCGCGGGCGGCGCATTCTGCGCGGGCGCCGATCTCAAGAACGCGATGAGCGGCCTGCAGGCCGCGGGCGGCCTCGACGCGATCATGGATCGCTACCACGGGATCATTCGCGCGATCGTGAACGCGCCGAAGCCGTTCGTCGCGATGGTCGAGGGCCCGGCGGTGGGTTTCGGCTGCGATCTCGCGCTGGCGTGTGAGCTCCGGATGTTCGGCCAGGATGCGTACCTGGAAGAGCGCTTCGTGAAGATCGGGCTCATGCCGGACGGCGGCGGCTCGTTCTGGCTGCCGCGCCTCGTCGGCCTCGGCCGCGCGATGGAGATCATGCTGACGGGTGATCGCATCTCGGCCGATCGCGCGCTCTCGCTTGGCCTCGCGAACCATGTGCTCCCTGCGGCCGAGCTCCGCGCGGAGACGATGAAGCTCGCCGGGCGCCTCGCGAAGGGCCCGCCGCTCGCGTACGCCGAGATCAAGCGCGCCGTTCGCCTGAGCCTCGGCAGCACGATTGACGAGGCGCTCGATCGCGAGAAGGCCGGGCAGGTGAAGCTCCTGCAGTCGGCCGACTGCATGGAAGGCGTGCTTTCCTGGATGGAGAAGCGCGAGCCTTCGTTTCAAGGCAAATGATCGGGGCCGCTTGCATCGACCGCATCGCGGTCGATGCACCCGAGGTCCAGGGCTGCGCCCTGGTTCGGGTCCAGGGGCGAAGAGCCCCTGGTCGGGTCCGGGGTGAAACCCCGGCGAGACGCCTCGAACGTTCTTCCGATCGTGGCGCTAGTGCAGCCGCTGGCCCAGCTCCTTCACGTTGATCTCCGCGAACACGCCGTAGTGATCCGAGGCCGCGACGCCGTCGTGGTTCTCGGTCATCACCACCTCGGCCGACAGCGGCTTGCCGCGGCCCGTGCCGAGCTCGGGCCCGCGCACGAGGATGTAGTCGATGCGCCGCGGGAACTCGTGCGTCAGCGCGGCGTAGGGGTTCTTCTCTGAGTCGAACGTGTAGCCCGGGGGCGCGCCGAGGTGCTCGAAGCAGTCGGTGAAGTGCACGCTCTTGCCTCCGAGCGACTGGAGCCCGAGCAAGAAGCGCATCTCGGCCGAGTTCGGCACCGCGTTGAAGTCGCCCACGAGCACGGCCGGAAGATCTGCGCCGATCGGGGTCTCGTGCATCACGTACTCGGCGATGGAGACGACCTGGGACTCGCGCGCCACGCCGTCGTGGAACTTCCAGTTGAGGTGCGTCACGAAAAACGGGAGCGTCCCCGCGGGCGTCCGGATCTTCGCGTGGAGGAGCGCGCGCCGCTCCTCGTCGCCGGCCGTGGGCAGCGGGTGCACGATGCGCTTCTCGATCGGGAAGCGTGAGAGGACGGCGTTGCCGAAGTGCATCCCGTCGCCGAGATCGTGCGCCATCCCGAAGGCGGCGTCGTAGCCGAGGCCATCGCGGATCTCGTCGGCCTGCGTGCGATCGTTGTAGAAGATGACCTCTTGCAGCCCGATGACGTCCGGTGAGAGGCGGCGGATGCCTTCGCGGATGAGCTCGAGCCGCCGCTCCCAGGGACCCTTCTTGTTCCAGATGTTGAGCGTGAGGACGCGCAGCCGTTCCATGCTCCTCTCGGGCTACGCCACGATGGCGGCTCAGGCGAGCGGCCGAGGGGGCGTCGCGTGGCGTAATTTTTTCGGACTCCGAGCGCGCGCGCGGGCGCGGCCTCCGTGGCCGACCGAGACGTGCGCGCCGAGCCGTGGTAGCAAGGCGCTCGGAACGGAAAGGACGGAGGCGATGAAGCGTGTCGTGACCCTGGGAGCCCTGGCCTTCTTGGCCCTTTTCTCGTCGCTCGGGTGTTCGAGCAAGATGGAGCCGAAGGAGTGCGACAAGATCCGTGGGGAGGCGTTCGACCTCCTCAACAAGGCGCAGCACTGCAACGTCGACGCCGACTGCAAGCAGAGCGAGTGGCCCGGCTGCGCGAAGCCCGTGAACGGTCAGACGCTCGACACGATCAAGCCGATGGCCGCGAACTACAAGAAGGGCCAGTGCGAGGAGCCCCAGCTCAAGTGCGCTTCGCCGACGCCCGAGAGCTACTGCAAGCAGGGCCTCTGCGTGCACCGCGAGAAGGGTATGAGCGAAGGCGCGGGCGCGCCGGCCGGTGACATCATCGTCAAGTGACGAACCAGGATCCGTGATGGAAGCGAGCTCGTTTTACGCAGGCAAGCGCGTGGTCGTGACCGGCGCGGGGGGCTTCATCGGCAGTCACCTCGTGGAGGCCCTCGTGCGCGAGGGCGCGAACGTACGCGCGCTCGTCCGCTACACGTCGAGCTCGCAGCGCGGCCACCTCGATCGCGTCCCCTCGAGCGTGCTCGGGCACGTGGAGGTCGTCCTCGGCAACGTCGAGGACGCCGCCGGCGTGCGCAAGCTCGTGCGGGGCGCGGACGTGGTCTTCCACCTCGCCGCGCTGATCGGGATCCCCTACTCGTACGTGGCCCCGCACCAGTACGTCGCGACGAACGTGTCGGGCACGTTGAACGTGCTCGAAGCGGCGCGCGAGTACGGCGCCCGTGTCGTGCACACGTCGACGAGCGAGACGTACGGATCGGCGCGGTATGCGCCGATCGACGAGGCGCACCCGCTCACGGGGCAGTCGCCCTACTCGGCCACGAAGATCGGCGCGGACAAGCTCGCCGAGAGTTATTTCCTCTCGTTCGGCACGCCCGTCGCCACGATCCGCCCCTTCAACACGTACGGCCCGCGCCAATCGTCGCGCGCGTTCATCCCGAGCGTGATGAAGCAGCTCGCGGCGGGGCGCGACGTCGTGCGCGTGGGCAGCACGCGGCCGAAGCGCGACCTCAACTTCGTCGACGACACCGTGGCGGGCTTCCTCGCCGTCGGCGCGAGTGATCGCGCCCTCGGGCAAGTCATCAACGTGGGCAGCGGCCGGACGATCTCCATGGGCGAGCTCGCCGAGCTCATCTTCGAGGTTTCCGGCAAACCGGCGCGCCTCGAGACGGACGACGCGCGCGTGCGGCCCGACGCGAGCGAGGTCGAGCTCCTGCTTGCCGATTGCCGCAAGGCCAAGGAGCTCGTTGGATACGAGCCGCGCGTGACCCTCGAAGAGGGCCTCCAGAAGACGTGGGCGTACGTCCTCGAGCGCATCGCCGATTATCGGCCGGACGAGTACGCGATCTGATCGGATCCGAGCATGTGGAAGATCCCCCTCTGCGACCTTCATTTTGGCCCTGAAGAGACCCAGGCCGCGGCGGATGTCGTGGCCTCCGGCTGGCTCACGATGGGCGAGCGCACGCAGGCCTTCGAGCGCGCGCTCGGCGAGGCGTTCGGCACGACGGGCGTGCTCGCCATGACGAACTGCACGGCGGCGCTGCACCTCGCTTACCTCGCCGTGGGCGTGGGCCCCGGCGACGAGGTGATCTGCCCGAGCCTCACGTTCGTGGCGACGGCGAACGCCGCGCTCACCACGGGCGCGGACGTCGTGCTCGCCGACATCGTCGGGCCGGACGATCTCACGATCGATCCCGCGGACGTCGAGCGGAAGATCACGAAGCGGACGAAGGCGATCGCGGTCGTGCATTACGCCGGCTACCCGTGCGACATGGACGCGATCCTCGCGATCGCCGAGCGGCACGGCGTCGCGGTGATCGAGGACGCGGCGCACGCACCGCTCGCGACCTGGAAGGGTCGCGCGCTCGGGACGATCGGCGACGTCGGTTGCTACAGCTTCTTCTCGAACAAGAACCTCTCGACCGGCGAGGGCGGCGCCGTCGCCGCGCGCACGGACGAGCTCAGGCAGCGTTGCAAGCTCCTGCGATCGCACGGGATGACCACACTCACGCTCGATCGCCACAAGGGGCACGCGTTCTCGTACGACGTCGTCCTCGCGGGGCAGAACTACCGCATCGACGAGATCCGCAGCGCGATCGGCCTCGTGCAGCTCGGCCGCCTCGCCGAGGGCAACCGCATGCGCCGCGCGGTCGTGATGCGGTACCACGAGCGCCTCGCCACGATCGGCCGCGTGAGCATCCCGTTCCGCGATTTCGAGTCGCGCGGGGTGGGAGAGGGCGCCTACCACATCATGCCCGTGCTCCTGCCCGAGGGCGCGCCGCGCGAGGCTGTGATGGCGGCCATGAAGGCGCGCGGGATCCAGACGAGCGTGCATTACCCGCCGATCCACGCCTTCTCCTTCCACGGCGCCACCGAGCGTGTCCGCTGCGAGGGCCTCGCGCGCACGGACGCGCTCGCCCCGCGCGAACTCACGCTCCCGCTCTACCCGCGCATGACCGACGCGCAGGTCGACGAGGTGTGCGCGGCGCTCGACGCGTCGCTGCAGGAAGTTTTTCCGGGCTGAACTGAAACGCTTCGGCGTCAGAACAAGCCGAACGACCACGCGAGCGTCTCGATCGTACGCGTTCGAAACGACGGATCACGCGTCGTCGCATACCTCGCGTTCCTCCAGGCGAGCATCCCGCCTTCCATCGAGGCCACGAACGTCATCCCGCCCGCTTCGAGCAGTCTCGCCGCCGTCGCCGATCGATCCCCGGACCGCGAGAGCAGCACGACGAGCGCGTTTCGAACGGGACACGGCCATCACCACGATCGTCGTGAGCGCGCCGAGGTTCTCGATGAGGCCGAAGGGCAGGAGGTAGCAATAGGCCCACGCTCCGGTGCGTGAAGACCCGATATCCCGCGGGGATCGGGATGCTCAGCCAGGGGAGCGTGTTGCTGATGACCAAGCGGATCGTTCGTTGGGATCCGAAGGATCCGCGGTTTTCCAGCGTCTTGCAATTGACGCAGCGGCCACGCGCCTTTTCGTTTCGCTCGTGGAGAAACTTCGGCTTTCAGGAGGCTACCCTTCGAGGCGGGTCGAGGATATAAGGGCCCCCTTCGCGAGGGACGATGCCGATGAAGGAAAAGAAATACCGCTGCCTCGTGTGCTCCTACGTCTACGATCCGGAGATCGGCGATCCGGACTCCGGCGTCGCGCCGGGTACGGCGTTCAAGGACATCCGGGACGACTGGTATTGCCCTGAATGCGGAGCTTCGAAGGCCGATTTCGAGCCGATCGACGATTGAGCCGCGATAGCGTCGTCGGCCCGCTCGTGCGCTCGGGGCGTGCGGGCCCACGACGTCGCACACGGCAAGATCCCGGCGAGGCGGCCGCGAGGCGGACCTTGACGGGACTTTTCCACGTCGGCTAGGATCGGTCCGTTACTTACTATCTAAAGGTTATAGAGGATACACCACCGACGCCCTTCGTCGGTGCTGCCGACGAAGGCTGGTCGAGTCTGGCAGTTCGTCGAGCGGGCGAGCAGCCCAGAGAAGTGGGTTGCTACGGAAAGGAACGGCGCATTCGAATGGACGTATGGATCCGGCCTCGCTGCGCGCGTTCCGCGCGGAGCCTGTCTCCGCGAGGGTGTTCGTCCGGGAAGACGCGGAGGAAGTCGGGGTTTGTCCCCGTACCGAAGCCTGCTGATCGTGGTACCCTCGTGACCCATTGCCGGAAAGGGAGGTTTGCGTGAAAAAGTCCAGCTGGGCTTCGAGCTTCTCGCTCGCTATCTCGGCGCTCCTCGCCGCCACGGCGTATGCCGCGTGCACCGATTCATACTCGGACCCGGAGGCGTCGGGCCCGGGCTCGGGGCCCGGAGGACCCGGGGGAGGCGGCGACGGCGGCTCCGGCGGCGTCATCATCGACACCGACAGCGGCGTAGGCTGCGATGACACGTGCTCGAACGATCTCACGGCGGTCGTCGATTGTTATGGCCAGGTCAAGGTGCAATGCACCTCGGACCAGGGCTGCGCGAATGCGAAGTGCATCGACAACCCCTGCCAGGCCGCCGAGGAGTCGAAGAGCTCGTACGGCTGCGATTACTGGGCGCTGAAGACGGCGCTCCGCCCGCAGGCGGACGGCGCCTGTTTCGCCGCATTCGTGGCGAATACCTGGTCGAAGCCGGTGCACCTCGAGGTCTCGCGCAAGGGCTCGACGCTCGATCCGTCGACGTTCGCGTACATCCCGAGCATCGGCGCGAACGGCGCGATCCAGTACGACCCGTACAACGCGGCGACGGGGATCGACGTGGGACAGGTGGCGATCCTGTTCCTGTCGCGCAAGTCGCAGGGCGCGAGCGTCGTCGACTGCCCGAAGCCCGCGGCGCTGAACCTCGAGACCGGCGTGATCGACACGGGCAAGGGCGACGCCTTCCACATCACCACGGACTACCCCGTCGTGGCCTACCAGATCTCGCCGTACGGCGGCGGTCAGGCGTACGTCACCTCGGCCACGCTGCTGCTCCCGACGAGTGCTTGGGACACCAACTATCTCGCCATCAACGCGTACAAGGCGAGCGAGATCTTCTCCGACGCCTGGCCCTCGATGGCGATCCTCGCGCACCAGGACAACACGAAGGTCACGCTCCTGCCGAACGTGGCGGTCGTCGGCGGCGGCGGCGTCCCCGCATCCGAGGTGAACAAGCCCGTCGACTACATCTTGAACGCGGGCCAGTTCCTGCAGATCACGCAGCCCGAGGAGCTCACGGGCAGCCCCATCGCCTCGGACAAACCGATCGGCGTGTTCGGCGCGTCGAAATGCATGAACGTGCCGTCGATGCAAGACGACTGCGACTCGGGCCAGCAGCAGCTCGCGCCGGTGCGCGCGCTCGGCAACGAATACGTGGCCGTGCGGTACAAGAGCCGGTCGAGCGGGTCGGAGGAGTCGTCGCGGTGGCGGCTCGTCGGCGCGGTCGACGGGACGGCCCTCACCTGGACGCCCACGAAGCCCGCGGGCGCGCCCACGACGATCAACCAGGGCCAGGTCCTCGAGTTCGACGATCCGGGGCCGTTCGTCGTGCGCAGCCAAGACGTGCAGCACCCGTTCTACCTGGGTGCCTACATGACGGGCGGCGCGCCGTTCGCGGCCGTCGGCGATCCGGACTGGGTGAACGTGGTGCCGCCGCAGCAGTTCCTGCGTCGCTACGTGCTCTTCACGGACCCGACGTACCCGGAGACGAGCCTCGTCGTGGTGCGTGTCAAGTCGAAGGTGACCGGCGAGTTTGCCCCCGTCACGCTGAAGTGCAAGGGCGAGCTCGACGGGTGGCAGGCCATCGGCGACTACGAGTACACCCGCGTGGACCTCGTGAAGGGTGATTTCCAGGGCGTGGACGGCTGCACGAACGGGCCGCAGGAGATGTCGAGCACGCAGCCCTTCGGCGCCACCGTGTGGGGCTGGGGCACGACGCAGCAGACGCTCCGCGTTTCGTACGCCTATCCCGCGGGCGCCGGATTCCTGCCCATCAACGAGATCGTCGTTCCGCCGACGCCGAAGTGACCGTCCATGACGCCCGGGTGACCTTGCGTGAAGGGAGGGCGCGCAACGGTCACCCGGTCTGGCCGGGACAATGATACAGAGGACATCGCGTGATGGTTCGACGACATACGGGACCCGCATGGGCAGTGCGGGCGAAGAAGACCCTGCTGCCCGGCGCCACCCTCCTTGCGACCTTGCTCGTGCCGCTCGCGGCGCACGCGCAAGACAAGACGTTTTACCTCGACCGGCTGCAGATCGGCGGCGCGCCTGCCGACGGCCTCGGGATCTGGCGCCCTGAGATTGGCCAGACGCGCCTCTACGGCCAGTTCGGGCTCGGCTTCTCGCTGAACCCGCTGCGCGTCGACAACCACGTCGACAACCTCGACAAGGCCGAGACGCTCAAAGGCCCGCCCGTTGCCAATCAGCTCACGGCGTACATCACGGCCGGTGCCGAGATCCTCGAGCGCGGCGCGGTGCAGGTGACGCTGCCGCTCGCGCTCTACCAGAGCGGCAACCCCACGGGCAACTCGGCCGTCGCGCTCAACCAGAACGTCAACATGCAAGCCTTCGCGCCGATGGATATGCGGCTCGACGGTCGCTTCATCGTGTTCCGCACGGAGGACAAGTCCTTCAAGCTCGGCCTGCGCGCGTCGGCGTTCTTGCCGACCGGCGACGAGTTCTCGTTCGGCGGTGACAAGGAAGCGTGGGGCAGCGTCGGTCTCGCCACGGAGTACGACGCGAAGAAGTTTTTCATCACGGTGAACGCGGGCTTCTCCATCCGGCCCACCGCGAAGCTGCACGAGCTCACGGTCGGTCGCGAGCTCACGTACGGCGTCGGCGGCTACGTGCCGCTCATGCAGGATCGTCTTCGCATCGGGGCCGAGATCTTCGGCTCCGTGGGCATGCTCCCCGAGACGCTCGGCGAGCTCGACGCCTCGCCGCTCGAGTGGTCGCTCTCGGGTCGCATGGCGCTCGACGCGAAGAAAATTTCATGGGCGGGCCTCTCGATCGGCTCGCGCCTCACAGGCGGCTACGCGCCCGACATGCGCATCGTCGCCGTCGTCGGCGGCGCCTTCCAGCTCAAGGACACCGAGGTCGGCGCGGGCTCGGCGCGTTACCAGTTCCGCGACGACGTCGACACGGACAAGGACGGCTTCCCGGACCTCGTCGACATGTGCCCCGTCGACAAGGAAGACAAGGCGCCGCCGAACCCCGACGACGGCTGTCCGACGATGTCCGATCTCGACAAGGACGGCATCCCCGACAACGTCGACAAGTGCCCGGCCGTCCCCGAGGACAAGGACAACATCGACGATCGCGACGGCTGCCCCGAGGACGACGCCGATCAGGACACGGTGCCCGACGTCGAGGACAAGTGCCCGAAGGAGCCGGGCATGCGCGGCGACGATCCCGAGAAGGAAGGGTGCCCGCAGTTCATTCGCCGCATCAGCGGATCGAGCGAGATTCAGATCACGAAGCAGGTCGAGTTCGAGTTCGACAGCAACGTGATCCTGCCGAAGAGCTACCCGATCCTCGACGAGGTCGTGCGCCTGCTCAGGGCGAACCCCGAGATCAAGCTCGTCAGCGTCGAAGGCCACACCGACGACGTCGGCAAGCCCGAGTACAACGACAAGCTCTCGGCGAACCGCGCCGCGGCCGTGCGCGACTACCTGATCAACAAGGGTGGCATCGCAGCGAACCGGCTCCAATCGAAGGGCTTTGGCGCGCGCAAGCCGGTCGCGAGCAACGCGTCGGCCGAGGGGCAGGCGCGCAACCGTCGCGTCGAGTTCCACATCGTCACGCAGGCGATCGAGGGGCGGTGAGCCTCGCCCGAGGCGAGCGCGGAAGGCCCTTCGGGCGCGCGCTCGTCCTCGGGATCGTCCTCGCGGCCGCGGGGCAGGGGAGCACGGAATACCTGCCCGCGGCGCAGGCCGACGATCGGATCGTGCTCGGCGTCGATCGCGACGACGACGACGTCGATGGTCGGCCCGACGCGGAGCAGGACGTCGTCGCGCCGTCCACGGACCTGTTCGAGCTCGTGTTGCCGAAGGGCAAGGATCGAACGATCGAGGTCCGCGGCGACGTGGCGCGCCTGCTCGTGGATGGGCGGCCGTTCTCGGGGAGCGTGATTCCCGCGGGCGCGAAGCGTATCGCGCTGCAGGCCGTGCGGCCGGGGCGCGGTGAGGTGAAGGCGTTCGGGCGAACGCGTACGATCACGGCGATCGACGTGCGGCCGGTCGATGGGCAGGGCCGGTTCGTGGATCCGGCGCGCTCGCACGCTTCGCTCGAGCGCACGCCGCCCGAGCGGCTGCCGGCGGATCCGTATGCGAAGAGCACGAACCCCGACGCGGTGCGCTTCGTCGTCGTGGCCACGGCGGACGATCTGCCGCCGGTCGTGCGCGTGACGGGCCGCGCGCCGTCGGGCGCGATCGTCGATCGACTCGAGCCCTTGATGCTCGGGCCGGTTCCGTGTCCCGACGGCGTGGGCGCGTCGCTCACGTGCGCCTCGACCGCGCCCATCCGCGTGGTGCCGGACGAGATCGATCGAAACCACCCGACGGTGCGTGATCGATCGGTGCGCGCGGAGCTCGGCGGCGCGGTGGAGGTCGCGCTGCTCGGCGAGCCGCGCAAGCTCGGAGGCCTGCGCGTTGCAGGTCCGCGCGTATCGCCGCTTGGTTCGCTCGTGCGCTACCGCGGCGTGCTGCGCGTGTTCCTCGTGCGTCCGCGATCGGGCGGGCCGCCGCCCGTGGGCGGAGACGACGCGGGCGCGATGGCGCTCGCGCGCGCGGACGTGGCGCAAGCGAGTACGCTGTGGGGCGCGTGTGGCGTGAGCTTCGGGCCGCCCGCCGAGACGGAGATCACGATCGTGGATCCACCGCGCCCGCACCTCGTGGCGCTCGGTTGTGATCATGGCTTGCCCGCGGCGGGCGGCGGCAAGGTGCGCGTGCGCGTGGACGGGCGCGAGATCGCGGTGACGCTCGAGAAGGGCACGACGCCCGCGGGCGCGGCGCGCGTGCTCGCGACGGCGATCGCATCGGCGGGCTTCGTGGCCCGCGTCTCGGACAACGCGACGATCGCCGCGGGCGCGCGCGGGAGCTCCGACGTGCTCGTGCGGCGCAAGAGCGGCGAGCCTGCGCTCGTCGAGCCGCCCGCGTCGGGGCCGGTCAGCACGGACACGCTGCTCACGGCGTGCATCGGGCGCGTCGAGCTCGAAGACGGGCTGCAGCACTTCAACGACATCGACGCGATCGCGGGCACGGTCGAGGAGCGCGCGCTCATCAAGGCGCTCGACGATGGGGATCCGTCGACGATCGAGGTGATCGTGGT
This sequence comes from Polyangium jinanense, assembly GCF_028435265.1. Classification (GTDB taxonomy): domain Bacteria; phylum Myxococcota_A; class Polyangia; order Polyangiales; family Polyangiaceae; genus Polyangium; species Polyangium jinanense. The sequence goes on from NZ_JAGTJK010000011.1 coordinate 147,083, forward strand.
TCCGAACTTCGCGGGCAGTGGCCGTATCGGCGAGAGCTTCATCGGCGCCGACGGTGGCGCGGTGCGTAACGTGCTCATCACGGATCGCGCCGCGCTCCGGGCCGACCGCGCGAGCTTCGCCCTCGCGCACGAGCTCGGGCACGTGCTGCTCGACGATCCCGGTCATCCCGACGACTTCGGCCGCGACACGCCCACGCGGCTCATGGATGCCGATGCCGCGAACGGGACGGCGTTCGGGCCGCGGCGCCTGCTCGTCGACGAGTGCGCCCGCGCGCTCCGGCAAAGCGGCCCGATGGCGGCCGTTCCGCTGCTGCGCCCGTGGCCGCTCTCGCCGCTCGGCAAAGAACGCTGAGGGAAGCGAGCGAAAGGCCGCGAGAGATTCGGCGGGTCAACGAGCTTCGACCCGTGCTAGACGATGTCCCTCGCAATGTCGGTCAGCCAGTCGAGGGCCCTCGCCGGGGGGATCGCGCTTTACCTCGCCGCGTTCGTGGTGCTCTCGATCGCGCTCGTGCGGCTGTACTCCGCCTTGCTCGGGCCTCACTTCGAGCTCGTGTGGTTCATGCTGCTGCCGCTCGGGCTTGGCCTCGGGGCGCTCCTCGGATCGGTCGTGCGGGGCATCGGGAAGCCTCCTCGCAGCGCTGCGCCGGTTGCGCATTTCGCCGCGCTTTCCGCGGGCGCGATGGCCGTCTCGGTCGTGGTCGGGGTGCGCGCTCGCTCGGTCGACACCTTCGATCGTGCGGCGCTCGGCCAGCTCGCGATCTTCCTCGGCACCTCGCTCCTGCCGTTCCTGCTCGCGGGCGTGACGCTCACGGGCGCGCTCGGCGTGGCGCGGCGGCGCGTGGCCGACGTCGGCAAGAGCGGGCTCCTCGGCGCGGCGTGTGGCGTCGTCGTGGCGGCGTTCGTTCTGCGGTTCGGGCCTGCGCGGGTGGGGCTCGGCGCGGCGATCGCCGCGAGCCTCGCGGCCGCGCTGTTCGCGGTCGCGGCGCGGCGTGAGTTCGTCGAGACCGAGGGCGAGGGGTCGTCCGGTGAAGCGGAGTCGCCGCGGGTGCACCTCGGCGTCGTCACCACGTTCGTGCTCGGCTGCTCGGTGCTCCTCGCGGGCGAGATCGGCGCGCCGTACCTCAAGCTCGCGACCATCCGGTGGATCCAGATCGAGCGCGTCGCCTTCCAGCGCTGGACGAACCGCGGCCTGCTCACCGTGGACAAACCCTCCGCGGGCGCTGCGTGGCTGCGCGCCGACGGCACGATGGGCACGCCGATCTACGAGGGGAAGCAGACGCCGCCGGCCTCGCCGGACGAGCTCGGCTACGTCCTCCACAAGGACAAGGGGCCCGTGCTCGTCGTGGGATCGGCCGGCGGGCGCGGGCTCCGGTCCGCGCTTCGGCAGAACCAGAAAGAGATCTACGCGGTCGAGCCGGACCCGACCCTCGTGCACGAGATCATGCGCGGCGAGTCGCGCGCGTGGAGCGGGGAGCTCTACGACAAACCCGAGATCCGGGTCACGGTCGACGGACCCCGCGCCTTCGCGAGGCGCCCGCCCGTGCCTTATCGCAGCATCGTCGTCGGGTACGTCGACGCCTTCTCGCCTTCGCCGGTCGGCGCCGTCGCGGCCACGCCGATCCCGCTCTTCACGACGCAGGCCGTGCGAGATCTGCTGCTCGCGGTCGTGCCCGAGGGCACCGTGACGCTCTCGCGCCCCGAGGTGGAGGCGGATCGGCTCGTCGCGCTCGCGACGCGCGCGCTGCGCGACACGGGCGCACAGACGCCTGCGAAGCACCTCTTCGGCTGCACGAAGGACAAGATCACCTCGCTGCTCGTGAAGCGCACGCCGCTCCACGCCGAGGAGCTCACGAACCTTCGGTCGCACTGCCGGCGGCACAAGTACACCGAGCTGCTCATGGCGGACGCGCCGAAAGGGAACATCCGTCGCTTGCTCGTCGAGGGGGCCGATCCGGCCGCGCTCTCGGCGCAGCAGGGCACGGATCTCCGGCCGCCGACGGACGATCGTCCCTTCTGGTTCTCCACGGTCGCGCCGGGCAACCTGAAGAAGACGCTGCTCGACGTGCGTGGGCTGAAGGAGAACCAGCGAGGGCTCTTGACGATCGCCGCCGGCCTCGTGGTGACGGCGATCGTCGCGTTCATCGCGCTGCTCGGGCCGCTCGTGGCGGCGCGGCGGACGCTCGACGGCGCTTCGCGTGGATCGATCCTGCGCGCGGCGCTCGCGCTCGGTTTTTCTGCGGCGGGTCTCTCGCTCATCGGCGGGGCGCTGATTCCGCGGCTCGGCGTGGTCGTGGGCCGTGCGGATCTCGTGGCGCTCGTGCTGCCGCTCGTCTTCTTGCTCGCGCTCGGCGTGGGCTTCGGGCTCGGGCATCGGCCCGGGGATGTGGGCGCGCGGGGCGCGGCGCAGCGCTGGTCGCTCGCGCTCGTGTTCGTCCTCGCGCCCCTCGCGATGGGCCTCGATCCGGCGCTCGGTTTGGCCCTCGGGCTCACGCTGCCGGCGCGGATCGGCGTCGCCGCCGCGATCCTCGGCGTGATCGGCCTCAGCCTCGGCGCGCTCCTCGCGCTCGGCGTGCGCATCGCATCCTCGATCGCCGATCGCGCGTTGCCCCTCGCGATGGCCGTCGCTGGATCGTTCGCCGCGTTCGCGCTCTTCGGCGGCGCCCTGCTCGCGCTCCGCCTCGGCTACAGCGCCGCCGTGCTCTGCGGTGGTGCCTCCGTGCTGCTCGCTGCTGCGTTCGTCCCTGCGGCGCGGCGGCCGACCCGGCTCGCGGCGCCGCGCCCCGAGCCTCTGCCCGGCGATCGCGTCACGCCGATCAGCGAACGCCCGACCGTGCCCGAGATCGATCTGCCCCAGGGCGCCTCGGCCCATTCCAGCTAGAACATCGAGCGGTTTGACGACCGCTCGATGTTCTAGCTTTTCGTCTCCCCAAAAACCGACATCCCCACAGGGGATTGCTCTCCGGACGTGGGGCTTTTTGACGTGCGCGGGGTAGGATCGGGCAGGAGAGCAGACAGCGGCTCGGGGGGGACGCTGCTGCTCTCGCGAGCGAGGGGCGCACCGATCGCGCCTCTCGCTCGTTTTGCGTTTGTCGGGACACCCGGTTCCAGGGACCCCCGGCCGGCCTTGTCGAAATCACCCGTCCGGGTTGCACGTCTTGCGGCACGATCTTGGCGCTTCGAGGCGGGGCAACCGGGAGGCGTGCTTGCCGCGTCGCGACAAATAACGCCCCGGATGGCCGAACCGAATTCCTCCGCTATCCTGGACCCATCCTCATGTCCAGCGCGATACCCAAAGGCGGGCGAGACACCCTCAAGCAGTCGCTCGTCGAGCTTCTCCCGGTCGCCGACGCCCTCGACGCATCGGATCTGCGGGATGCGGCCGAAGCGTGCATCGTGCTCCTCGACGCTCCGATGCGCGTCGATCAGAAGAGCCTCGCACCTTTGCTCAAGCTCACGCATGAGCGCGCGGCCGAAGTCTTTCGCCGCGGCGCCCGGGATGCTGACGGCCCGCTGCGCGCCCGCCTCGAGGCCTGCCGCGCCCGCGCCGAGGCCCAGGCCAAGCAAATGCAGCAGTTCCTCCCCACTTTATTTTCGTGATTTCGGGTGGTGGGCTTTTCGTCGAGGAAGCCGGGCCTCCTCGGTCCCGCCATGCGCCTTTTTCTGGCATTCTTTTTTATTGTCGCCGCATGTGACGCGCCGTCACGTCCCGACGCCGTCCTGCCTGCGCCGCTCACGAATTCGACGTCGGTTCCGGATTCGCCTCCGCCTCCGAATCTGCACGCGGATCTGCCTTCACCGGCGCCGCCGCGTCCGCATCCGGCCTGCCCCGAGACCATCGGAGTCTCCGAGGTTTGGGCGCGCCCGGACGGATTGGCGCGTGTCGTTCCTGCCAAACCCGGCGCGGTCGGGCACATGGAGCAGGACTTCGCCGGTCGATCCGTCCGGCTGCGGTTCGTCGGGACGCACCTGTTCGATCTTCTCGACAAACTCCTCTACGAGGGAGGGCCGACCGAGCTCGATCGACGCCGCGTCGCCTGCATCGCGCTCGACGCCGTGGCCCGGAGCGGCGCACCCGTCGTTCGCCTGTGGGGTTCGCTGAAGCAAACGGGCTCGCCGACCGAGATCAAGCACGCGGCCGACATGCTCGCGCTCCTGCTCGACGAAAACGCGCGCCGCGAGCGACCTTTGCGTTTCATCGTCACGCTACAGAACCACCAGGCCGGCTACGGCGCCCCGGACAGCACGCGCTCGCTCGACGACCAGGATCCGAAGAGCCCCTTCTTCGCCCGACGTTTTTATCTGGAAGGCGGCTGGAAAGAAAAAGGCGCAGGCACCCTCGCCGACCGCATCGAGGCCTTTGCCGAGAGGCCCGCGATCGCGCAAGATCCCGCGATCCTGGCCTTCGAGCTCGTCAACGAGCTCGACACGTTCCGGAACGTCGCGCGCGGCACCTGGGACGGCCCGGAGGCCTCGGTTTGGGTGAACGATTTCGTGCGCCCCGCGCTCCGCCTGCTCGGCGAGCGTTTTCCGCACCCGATCCTGCTCGGCGACCTGCGCGGGCACGAGGCGGGCTACGTGTCCTTTCAGCGCGCGTGGATCGAGGCGCTGCCCGCTTCTCTTCGCGCGCGGCTCGTCTGGACGGCGCACGTGTACACGACCGTCGCGCCTTCGAACGAGGACCCCGCGTTCGCCCGCGCGACGTGGAAGCTCGACCATGACCTCACGATCGCCCGGAGCCTCGGTTTGCCCTTTCTGCTCGGCGAGCTCGGCCAGCACGTGCCGAAGAGCGCCCTGCAGTTCTGCCGCGGCGGCGCGAAACACGACCTCGGCCAGCTCTTCGACGTGGTGCTCGGCCCGGCCAGGCCACGCGCCGAGCGCCGACCGATCGAGGCCGCGATCCTCTGGGGCGAGGGGCTCTGCAATCTCGACGTGGAGGGCGGCCGGACGATCTCGATCGGCGCGGGCGGCGACTCGGCCGACATCGGCCCGGACGAACCCTGGGCGCGCGAGCGGATCCGCGAAATCCGGCAGGATCCTCGATTTCGTGTGGAATGACCAACCGGCTTAGCGGCAACAATACTTGACGGCGCCCTCGAGCAGCACCGCGCCGCTCGGCGTGCCGCCCGCGGATGTACAGGCGCCCGTGTAGACGCTGGCTTCGAGGGCGAGGATCGAGAAGGTGGCGGAATCGGCGAGCGTGGAGACGTCGACGCAGGTGTCGCCCGTGATGTCGATCGGGGGATCCGCGTCTGCGCCCGAGCCGGACGGCTGGCAGTTGTTCGTATCGAAAATACGATAGGCGCCGCCCTCGCATCCGGCGCCCTCCAATTGGCACGTGCAAGCGTCGCACGTTCGCGCGTCCTGCCCGCCAGCATAGGCCGTCAGCGTCTCGGCTTCCCATCCGCTCGGGCATACGCCGCCGCCGCTGCTCCGCACGCAGAGCCGCGCTCCCTCCTCGAGCGGCGGCGCGCAGGTGGAGCCCTCGGCGCAGCCAGTCCCCGCGCCGAGCTCGCAGGCCGAGACGATCTGCTGGAAGAGCTGCGGCTCCGTGAGCTCGCCGCCGCTCGCCGTGCACGCGCCCTCCGATTGCACGGCGCCCGGGCCGATGATGCGGCAGCTCGCGGACGGGAACGGGAACGGGCCGAAGGGCGCTTCGCATTGCCCGACGTTTTGAAGCGTTGTGTTGACGACCTCTCCCGAGCAGTTTTTGGAGGGCCAGCACCGGAATTTCGGCGGGGCGCAAGCGCCGCCCTGGACGTCGCTGCACGCGCAGGGTGTGCAGGCCGCCGGCGCGGGGGACATGTAATGGGCGGAGCCCGAAAAGCCCGCGGGGCACGCGGGCCCGGACGTGCCGTCCCAGGCCGAGTGGCGGACCCAGAACGGGCCTTCCCAGCCGGGAGGAGCGTTCGGGACGCAGAGGCTCACGCCACAATCGGGATCGGCGCAATCGGTGAGGCCGTCGCCGTCGTCGTCGACGCCGTCGCCGCAGATCTCGTCTCCGGACGCGAGGACGAGCTCCGGCTCGATGCTGCCAACGATCTGGCATCCGCCCAGAAGCGCGAAGAGCCCCACGAAAGTTCCGATCTGCCGTTTGTAAGCCATGCCGTGCCTCGCTCGGTGACCACCATACCCGATTCCGCGACGAGGACGTTGCCAGAGCGAGGACGCTGGGCCTAGAATCGATCCGGGGTGCCTTTATTCGAAAGGCACCTTCCGCGGGTGGTGGGTCGATTTCACGAAGCTCGCCGCTATGCGGGTAACGACTCCTTGGATGGTTGCTTGGGAGCACGATCGCATGAAGAAGCTGACAAACGAGCTCACTCGTCCTCGTAGACCTCGGCAGATTCGGGTGGCGGCCGCGGCGCTTCCCGCAGCGGCGCGCCTCGCGCTCCGCCGTCGCACCTTCATGATGGGGCTCCTTGGCGGCGTCGCCGCGACGTTCGCGGCGGGGTGTGGCTCCGATCCCATCCAACCGGATCCGGGGACGCCCACCGCGCCGAGCGGCGTATCCATCCCGGAAATCAGGGAGGGCGAGGACGTCATCGCGTACGTCACCCGCGTCAAGGGCAAGTACGACCACGAGTTCTACAAGGCCGTGATCGGCGCCGCCAACGAATACAAGGAAGGCGACGAGGCGCTCGGCATCGCGGCCGTCGACGACCTGTCGCGGCAGAACGCGCGCAAACTGCTCTCGAACACGAAGATCGGCGATCTCGCGGATCGTCCGATGCTCGAGGACGCGGTCTATTCCCTCATCATCCAGACGACCGACGCGCCCGCGCTCGAGGGCGCGCGCGCCTGGAAGATGTCGGAGCTCAAATCGTTCTTGCTCGAAAAGACCGAGGACGAGATCAAGGCCGTCATGGTGGGCCTGCCGAGCGACATCATCGGCATGATCGTGAAGCTCATGAGCAACGACGAGCTCATCAAGCTCGGCCAGACGGTGTTCAACCCGCTGCCGGGCTCGAAGATCGGCGCCAAGGGCTACATGGGCGCGCGTATCCAGCCGAACTCGCCCACGGACGACACGAACGACATCCTCTGGCAGGTCATGAACGGCTTCGCCTTCGCGGTCGGCGATGTCGTGCTCGGCAACAACCCCGTGTCGAGCGAGGTCGCGAGCGTGCACGCCATCGAGGAGGTGCTGAAGGACTTGCTCGTCACGTTCAAGCTCGAAGACACGATGCCGCATTGCTGTCTCGCGCACATCGACGTGCAGGCGGCGGTGGAGAAGCAGTTCCCGGGCTCGACGGCGCTCTGGTTCCAGAGCCTCGGCAGCACGACGGACGCGAACGCGACGTTCGACGTGACCGTGGAGAAGATGCTGAACCACGCGGCGACGCGCTCGGGCAAATACGGCCTCTACTTCGAGACGGGCCAGGGCGCGGACGCGACGAACGGCCACGGCGCGGGCTTCGACATGGTCGTGCACGAGGCGCGCAAGTACGGCTTTGCGCGCGCGCTCAAGAAGCGGGTGGCCGAGGCGCAAAAAGCCGCGGGCAACCCCGAGGAGCCGTGGGTGCACCTGAACGACGTGGCCGGCTTCATCGGCCCCGAGGTCTTCCGCACGAAGGAGCAGCTCGTGCGCTGCTGCCTGGAGGACATCGCGATGGGCAAGCTCCACGGGCTGCCGATCGGTCTCGATATCTGCTCGACGCTGCACATGTCGGTCGATCTCGACGATCTCGACTGGTGCATCGACCAGATCATGCCGGCGAACCCCGCGTACCTCATGGGTTTGCCCACGAAGAACGATCCGATGCTGTCGTACCTGACGACCGCGTTCCAAGACCACGTCCGGATCCGCGAGAAGTTCGGCTACAAGGTCGACGACAAGATGTGGGCGTTTTTCCAGGAGCTCGGCGTGATCGACGCCATGGGCAAGCCCACGCAGTACTTCGGCAACGTGAAGTACGTCTATGCGAAGTATCTGCAAGCGAAGGGGGATCCGCGCACGGTCGAGGAGATCATGAATGCGCAGGAGACGGCCTCTGCGCTCGACGCCGTCAAGAAGCGGGGCGTGTTCATCGCCGAGGGCTACGGGACGAACCCGTGGGATTTGAACCCCGAGCTCGACCAGTACATCCGCGCCCTCGTGGCCGACGGCAAGAAGAGCATCCTCGCCGAGCTCGATCCGGCGTTCGTCGCGACGATCCCGAGCATGGTGAAGGTCTGGACGGGCGCGAAGGATCGTGACGATTACATCCTGCACCCGCCGACGGGCGAGCAGCTCAAGGAAGACGCGGTCCGCGTGGTCGAGAAGCTGCGCGACGAACACGCGGGCAAGTACGACGTGCAGATCATGATTTCGGAGGGCCTGAACGCCTTCTCGATCTCGGATGCGGGCCACGTCGACAAGTTCCTGCCGGCGCTGCGTGCGGAGCTCGAAAAGGCCGGTTACAAGGTCGCGCCCGAGCACATCGTGTGCACGGCGGGACGCGTGCGCGCGGGCTATCACGTCGGCGAGATCCTGTTCGGGAAGATCGCGGACAAGCAGGGCAGACGGGCCATCGTGCACGTCATCGGCGAGCGGCCGGGCAGCGAGCACCGCGCGTTCTCGGTGTACATGACAATTCCGACGGTCACGTACTGGGCAGAGCCGGGCAAGGTCGACCACGACATCACGAGCGTCCTCGCCGGCCTCGCCGACACGACGTATGCCTTGAATGCGGACAAGAAGAATGATCCGGTCGAGTCCGCAAAGCAGGTGGTGACGCAGCTCAACGACCTCAAGGGGAAGGCGTTGCCCTGACGTCGTGCGAGGGGCTCGCCCGTGAAGGCGAGCCCCTTTCCGCGATCATTGCGGCAGCGCGATCGCCCGGAGCTCGGTGCCCGCCGCGTACGAATAACTCACATACGAATCGAACCCGCCCACGGTCACGATGACCGGCACGCCGGCGACGACCCGGTGGACGCCGTCATTTTGTTTGCCCGGCAGGGTGACGACGAAGTTCGCGAGCCCTTGGATGAGGGGAAAGCTGAGCTGGCAGTTGTAGACGAGGAGCTCGGGCGGATTGCCGCCGCGCTCCTCGGTCGTGAGGCCGTCGGCCGCGGTGACCTCGCAGGCGTCGGGGCCGAGGAGGAGCTCGTCGAGCAGGACGCCCTGGCCCGCCGGCACGACGATCGAGATGTAATCGAATACGTATTTGTCGGGCGTGAGGAAGACGTAGTCGGGCCGGGCCTGCTCGAGCGGGGGGACGATGAGCAGGCTGGGATCGCCGCCGGGCAGGCCGCGCCGCACGCCCGCGGCGTCCTGGCTGCCCATGATCTGCGCGACGATGATGGGCTCCGTGCTCTCGGCCGTGAAATTGCGGTAGGCCGTGACCTCGGCAGAATCACCGAGCCATTTCAGGTCGATGACGTCGTAGGGCGGCGGCAGGCTCGTCGTGATCTTCGCGCCGGCCTTCGAGGCGGCGACGAAACGCACGTAATCGGGCTCGGGGACCTCCTCGATGAGCCCGCCGGCCTGCTTGACCATACGCGTGCGGCTCGGCGTGTGCGGAATGGCGAACGTTTTCCCGGCGGTGCGGATCGGATCGAGCTGATCTTCGAGGTGATCGGCGCAGCAGCGTCGATACGCGAGGGTCGGGAAATGGGGCGCGTCCGAGGCCTCGCCGCCCGTGAAGACCGCAATGGGCCGGTTCGACTCGATGGTGCTGCCCGTGAAGTCGGCGTTGAAATCGCCCGTCTCGAGGTTGAGCACGTCGAACGCGTCGAGCCGCACCTCGACCGTGCCGTTCGCAGGCGTCTCCGGCACGGGGCCGCCGCCCACGACCATCGCCCTCGTCTTCACGCGCACGGTGGTGTCCGGCTGCGTGCCCACGACGGTGAGGAACGAGCGGAGGTGGGTGGGGTCGTTCGGGTTGAAGTTCGTGTCGGGATCGTCGGTCGCGGCGATCGTCTGCGGCCAGCCGACGACGACGTACGACGTGATGACGCTGTCCTCGACGCCGAACGAGAGCGCCTCGGTCGGCTTCAAGAGCGACGCGTCGTTCGAGAAGACATTTACATTTTCCAGCGGGTTGAACTGGTACGCGACGACGGGGAAATCCGAGCGGATGCGGAAGGCGTGCCTCGTCAGCGCCGTGTGCGTGCCCGTGTCGTATTCGCCCTCGGGGCTGCCGTCGACCTCGCGCGGACCGAGCTTGAAGACCTGGAGGTTCAGGGGCGCGATGACCGCGGTCGCGATGTCGTAAGGCGCCGCGGGAGAGCCTGGCAGGCCATCGTCTTGCGCGATGCGCACGGAGACGGCGATGTCCGGATGCGGGTTCGAAACGACGACCGCGAACTGCTGCGCGGCCGCGTTGCTGGTCGCGTCGATCATCGCGTTGTCGAGGTCGACGGCCCAGTACTCGCAGCCGACGTTGCTCTTCTCGACGGTCGCGCGGCCGCAGAGGTCCACGCAGCTCCCGACGCGGCACGCGATGCCCTTCGACGGATCACACGTGTCGACGAGCGTCGCGGCGGTGCCGTCTTCGTTGCAGCGATAGGCCTCCTGTCCCTTGCAGCTCCCACCATTCGGGAGGCACGCCGTGCAGCGGAGCAAGGTCGGCGCGCAGACGAGGCCCTCGGCGGCGCAGTCCTCGACGATGGTCCACGCGAGGCCCGCGCCGGTGTCCGTGCAGCGCTCGAGCGCGGTCGTGCAGCGTTCGAGGCCGAGCTCGCACGCGGGCGGCGGCGGGGGCTTGGGCTCGACCTCTTCCCAGCGGGTGGATTTGTCGAAGCAACTCGCGAGCAGAGCCATCGTGCCGAGGGCGAGGGCGCCCGTGCCGAGCTTCTTCGAGCGCCTGGATCGCTCGTTCATGCGCGTGTCCTCGCTCGGATCACAGGAAGACGTTGAAGTAATCGAGGGCGTAGGCGCTCATGCCGCTCGGCCGGATGTCGCGATAGCGGAGCGCGCCGTAGGAGAACTTGTCGACACGCGCGCCGTAGACGCCGATGGTGATGGGTCCGCCCGGCAGGCCGCCTTCGGGGAAAGGGAAGCCCGAGAGATCGGGGATCTCGACGGTATGCGAGCCCTTGGGCACGACCACGGTCCAGCGGATGAGGCCGCCGCCGCTCGCGATGTCGTAGACCGAGAGGTCGATCGCCGAGCCGCCCGCGCCGAACGTGGTGGCGAGGTGTCGGCCATCCCAGGCCGCGCCGCTCGCCGGCGTGTTCAGCGTCGGAACGCCGACGAACCCATCCACGACGAGGTTTTGTGCGGTGCTCGTGGAGAGCAGCCGGCCGACGACGGACATCGGCGCAGAGGCCTGCGGGCCCGTGACCGCGCGGGCCGTGGAAACGTACGTCGCGCCAAACAGCGAGCCGTCGAGCGCAGGCAGGCCGACGAACGGGATGGGCCCGGCGAGCGGGAGGAGCGGGGCTTTCACGCCGGAAGGAAGGATCGCGTAGCCATCGTTGCCGAGCATCACGGAGACCGTGGCGCGCACGCGATCCGGCCCCTTCGGCCCCGGCGCGGGCGGCGCGACGTCCATCGTGAGGGCTTGATCGAGCGTCCGATCCATCACGATGTAGACCTGGTCGGTGTACGCACCCGGCTGCACGCTCACGCCTTGCACCATGCCCATCGCGTACGCCGTGAACTTCGGCGGCACGCTGTTCGTGGTCTCGACGCCGGCGAGCGCGTAAAGCGCGCGATTGCCGGCGCTGCTGCCGAGCTGGAACGCGTAGCCGATCTCGCCGGGCGCATCGGGGAGGATCGCGGTCGAGGGGTGCGGGAGCTGGAAGGTCGCGGTCGGATCCAGGTTCGCGTGGAAGACGTACGCGGCCTGGCGCTCGCCCGGGGCAGGCGCGGGCACGTTGATCCAAGGGGATTTCTTGAACTCGACGCTGCCCGTCCAGACGAGCTCGCCACGGACGCCGCCGCCCGCGCCGGGTTTGCCTCCGACGGGCGGAGGATCGCCGTCGGCCACGCAAGCAGGGCTCAGGACGGGATCGAGATAGATCGTGACCGTGTCGACGGGGACGTCGACGAACGTGATGGGGCTATGGCACTTCGCCGCGATGGTGACGGTGCGCGGCCCGGCGAGCGAGGGATCGTCGAAGAGCGTCACGCCCGTCGAATCGACCTGCTTCACGAGCGCGGACGGGAGATCGCTGCCCACGATCACGTGCGCGCCGGGGATCGGGTCGCCCGTGAAGTTGTCGTAGACGAGCACCTTGAGCTTGCCCGCGATCGGATCGCCGGAGAGGCCGCCCTTGAAGCCGTTCGTGCTGTCCTCGTAGGTGTACGCGTCGAGCACGACGATCGGCTGGCCGTCGCCCGCGTCGACCGAAACAGGCTTCGCGCCGGGCGTGCCTTTGGGAACCGTGCACGTGATCGACGTCGGTCCGTTGACGGTCTGCGTGGTGCAGGGTTTGCCCCCGATCTTGGCGATCGCGCCGGGCCCCCAGCTCGTGCCGTCACCGACGATCTCGATGACCGTGCCGCCGGAGACGGGCCCGCTCGACGGGGCCGCGTAAAGCGCGTCGTACGCGTATCCGCCGGGGAGCGAGCGGCGCGTCGATTCGTCGTCGCCCTTCTGCACGGTGAGCGTGACCGGGCCGGCGGAGCCCTTCGGCGCGACGATCTGCAGGCGGGTCGGATCGATCGGCACCATCGTGGACGCGTCGGCCTCGACCTCGCCGAACCAGACGCGCGTGGCCGCCGCGAAGCCGTTGCCACGCAGGAGCACGCGCTGGCCGCCGGTGAAGGGGCCGTGCGTGGGATCGGCGCCGATCACGGCGTAGGGATCCGCGTTCGGGATCTCGGGCGCGGCGTCGATGGGCGGCACGCCTCCGTCGAAATTGATGAGCGGATCGTCTCCGTCGCCGTCGGTCTGGCGACGGATGCCCTCGGGCGCGCCGGCGATACACGCGGAGGCGGTCAGCGCGAAGAGCAGGAAGCCCCGGAGGAAGAGCTTTTTCGGGCTGGCTTGGAGGTCGCGCACCCCACGAGTGTACGCGATGCAGGCAGGTACGGGCGAGGCTCGGCCGTGTTCAGGGATCCTTGCCGCCGATGAGGCCGAGGCTCGCTTGCTTCTCGGCGAGCGCCTTCACGTCGGGCTCGATGTCCTCGAAGGGCTCGTTGAAGTGGATGGCGACGGCGTACGGCCAGATGTCCGAGACCTCGACGCTGCGCCGCTCGTCCCGCACGACGCGTCCTTTCACGTCGCGGGAATGGTTCGGGTCTCCCGTGAGGTACAGCGACAGCGTCACCTCGTCGCCGATCTTCACGCGCGCACGGGTGAGCACGAGGGCGCCCGAGACGCTGAGATCACGAATCACCGCGGTGCGCTTGTGCCCGTTGCCCGTGTCGATGTGGGCGGGAAAGACGGCCGTGTGCCGGAACGCGGTGCGGCGGTCCGATGCGGGGCCCGATAGGGGGCTTTCGGAAAGCGGTGCTTCTTCTTCACGATCTTGGTTGCTCATGGGCGTACCTCGGCGCGCGCTCGGGGAATCTTCCCGCGGGAGCGCCGCTCGTGACAAGGCCGAACGCCCAAGGCGGTTTTCAGCGTTGCCTAGCTTCGCGCGACCTCTTCGCGATCGCCCCTACCAGCGAGCCGCGCGACCGTGTCGAGCAACGTGCCGAGGTCGAAGGGCTTCTTCAGGAACGCCGCGCACCCGAGCTCCTGCGAGAGCCTCCGCCCTTCGGCCGCGCTCATCATCACGACCGGGATCCCTCCGAGCGATGCGTCTTCGCGCATCAGCCGCAGCATCTCGGCCCCGTCGACGACGGGCATCATCCGATCGAGCAGCACGAGGTCGGGCCGCGATTCGGCGATGCGGGCGAGCCCTTCGCGCCCGTTCGACGCCGTGATCACGCGGTAGCCCTCCGCGGTCAGGAGGTCGCTCAGGACGTCAACGATGTCGAGTTCGTCGTCCACGACGAGGATCGTCTTCACGCGCTCCCCCGGAGGCGCCTTCGCGCGCTCGGTCGCTCCACCTCGATCCCCTGACTCGAAATCCGGAGCCGACGCAAGGAGGGATCGTGCTTGCCGCCCGCGACCTTGCGCGACGCGACGTACCTGCGCAGCCGCCGCCCTTTTTCTTCCTCCTCGAGGACGATCACATTGTCGACGAAGGCGGCCTGCGGCAACGCGCTCACGTTCGGCGCGCGATCCCACGTGGAGATCGTCTCCGCGAGGACCGTGGTCGCACCACGCCTCGCGAGCTCGGCCCAGAGCGCCGCATGAAAGCGATCGAGTCGCTCGACGTCCGTTACCATATTGCGGAAGCCGCGGAGTTCGTCGATGAACACGCGCTTCTGCCCCTCCTCGCTGACCGCCTCGAGCAGGCGCCACGCAACTGCGTCCGCCGTACCCTCGGTAGGGGGATACCATAGCATCGTCAGCTCGGAGCGATCGAGCGCGCCCTGGGCGTCGAGCCCAATGCCACTTGCGGCCTGGACGATCCGCGCCGGCGCCTCGCCGAAGCCGAGGTAGACCCCGCGCTCGCCGCGGCGGATGCCCTCGAGGAGGAAGCTCATCCCGAGCAGCGTCTTGCCCGTCCCGGGCGGCCCCGCGAGCACGGTGGACGAACCGGCGAGGATGCCGCCGCCGAGCATTGCATCGAGCCCCGGCACGCCGAAGCCGAGGCGCCCTTGCGGGGGCACCATGGAGGGCGGCTGGAAGGGCCAGGCTTCGAGCCGCGGGTAGACGTGCATGCCCTTCTCGTCGATGTCGATCGCGTGCGCGCCGAGCGCGTAGTTCGTGGCCCGCATCTTCTCGACCACGATCTCGCGCACCGAGCGCGGGCCGGCGCGGCGTTTGTCCAGCGTGATGAGCCCGTCCACCGTCGCCTGCTCGGGCCGCGGCAAGTCCGAGGCGCGCTGCGTGGCGAGCAGGAGCATCGTGCAGCCGGTCAAGCTCGCCGAGGTCGAGAGCGTCAGGAGAAACCGCTTGAATACGCTCGTCGTGGGAGCGAACTCCTCGGCCGTGCCGAGCCCGTCGAGCACGAGGAACATCGCGCCGTGCTCCCGGATCGTACGGCCGAGCAGCTCGAGCAGGCCGTCGAGCCCGCTCTGTTCGAGCACGCCGTAGCCGCTCATGTAGACGATCCGGTGGGGCACGAACGTCGGGTCGAAGAACTCGAACGCCGCGAGATGCGCGAGCATGCGGGCGTGCGCCTCCGCGAGCAGCGTGACGTACACGGCCGTCTGGCCCGTCGCGGCGCGGCGGAAGGTGATCTGGTTGGCCAGGATGGTCTTGCCGCTCCCGGGCGGACCTACGACGAGGTGGACGCTGCCGGCCAGGAAGCCTCCGCCGAGGACGGTGTCGAGACCTGTGATTCCCGTCGGAATCCGGTCGAGGCTGGGTCGCTCGGCGTCATCCTGTTTCATGGCGTTCCCCTGGGATGCCGGTGGTCCGTCCGTCGTCGCGTTTTCCTCCGTACGGATAGCGCGTGAGGAGGTTCACCGCGAGGAACCGAACGAAAGGCCCGTTCCTTCCGTTGACAAGCCCCATTTCGCGGGGCAGGATGCGCGCCCCGTTTGCCCGAGCTTTGGCTGGGGTTTGGGGTGAAGGACGCCGTCAGGCGGCCGAAACCCCAAGCGTGGGCTGATGTTTTGGGGCGAAGGATGCCGTCAGGCAACCCGAAGCCCCGAGCGTCGACCACGCAAACGGACTCCACACGCTCCCCCGGCACACGCCCCGAAAGGTGGGACTTGCGGCCGGTGCTCCCAGGGATCCGAAGATCCCGGGGGGTTGTCCGCAGGATGGGGAGCGGAGGTCCAACCGAACCCGAGAAGGAATCCGTGCCATGACCGATATTTCGATGTCCACTGCTGAGTCCGCTGGCACCTTCGTGCCCCCCGGCCCCGGCGAGTTCCCGCTGCCCCTCCGCTCGCTGCTCGATGCAGGCGTGCACTTCGGCCACCAGACGAAGCGCTGGAACCCGAAGATGCGCCCGTTCATCTACGGCGCACGCAACGGCATTCACATCGTCGATCTCGACCAGACGGTGCGCCTCTTCAAGCGCGCGTACGACTTCGTCGTCGACGCGGTCGGCCGCGGCGGCAGCATCCTGTTCGTCGGGACGAAGCGCCAGGCCCAGGACATCGTCCAGGAAGAGGCCCGTCGCTCCGGGATGTACTTCGTCACGAACCGCTGGCTCGGCGGCACGCTGACGAACTTCCGCACGATCAAGCAGGGCCTCGACCGCCTCCGCACGCTCGAGCGCATGAAGGAGGACGGGACGTACGAGCAGTTCGTCAAGAAGGAGGTCGCGCGTATGGAGAAGGAGCGCGATCGCCTGGAGAAGTACCTCGGCGGCCTCAAGGGCATGGGCGGGGTGCCGGCCGCGATCTTCGTGATCGACCCCCACCAGGAGTCGATCGCGGTGAACGAGGCGCGCAAGCTCGGCGTGCAGGTCATCGCGATCACGGACACGAACTGCGACCCGGATCTCATCGACTACGTGATCCCGGGCAACGACGACGCGATCCGGTCGATCCGGCTCATCACGGCCCGCATCGCCGACGCCGCGCTCGAGGGCTCGCAGCGCCGCAAGGACGTGGAGCGCGAGCAGGAGCGCGAGCGCCCGCAGCAGGGCGGCCAGCAGCAGGGCGGCGGCGGCCGTCGTGAAGAGATCAGCGTGTACCAGGGCGGCCGTGGCGGTCGCGGCGGCCGTGGCGGTCGCGGCGGCGGCGGCGATCAGCCCCAGCAGTGAGCACGCGCCCGGCAGGGCGAGCGTGACGGCAGGGCGCTCCCTTTCGAGTGCGAGGTTTCAGGCCTCGCTCGGGGTGGCGCCCTTCCTGCCACCATCGGCCCCCGGGGATCCCTGAGAGCATCCTGTCCACGTTCGGGGCTCCGCTCGGACGAGCCGAGCCCGGCGCCCGAACCACGAAAATTTCCCCAACACGAACGATACATTTTCCGGAGGAATACGAGCCATGGCCGGCATCAATCCGCAGGCGATCAAGGAGCTCCGCGAGCGTACGCAGGCGGGCATGAGCGACTGCAAGAACGCCCTCACCGAGGCCGAGGGCGACATGGAAAAGGCCGTCGAGATCATCCTGAAGAAGGGCCTCGCGAAGAGCGCCAAGCGTGCCGGCGCCGTCGCCAGCGAGGGCGAGGTTCGCGCGTCCATCTCGACGGACAAGCGCGCCGCCACGCTGGTCGAGGTCAACATCCAGACGGACTTCTCCGCGCGCAGCGACGAGTTCAAGAACTTCGTTGGCGACGTGCTGTGTCTCGCGGAGGCCGCGCCCCTCGGCGCTGACCTCAAGAACAGTGATCTCCGCGGCAAGAAGGTGGGCGACGTGATCGTCGACCTCACGGCGCGTATCGGCGAGAAGATCGACATTCGCCGCTGGGACCGCACCGAGGTCCCCGCCGGCAAGTCGGGCGTGGCGCACGCGTACGTGCACCTCGGCGGCAAGATCGGCGTCGTGCTCTCGCTCGAGACGGAGAGCGACGCGGTCGCGCAGCACGCCGAGGTCCTGAAGTTCGCCGACGAGACGGCGATGCAGATCGCGGCGATGAACCCGGTCGCGCTCGTCCGCGAGGACATCAGCGACGACGCGAAGGCCAAGCAGAAGGAGATCTTCGAGGGGCAGCTCCGCGAGGACCCGAAGCCGAAGCCCGAGAGCGCGTGGCCCAAGATCATCGAGGGCAAGTTCAACAAGTGGTTCAGCGAGGTCACGCTGACCGAGCAGGAGTCGGTCGTGGTCCCCGGCCAGACGATCGACAAGCTGCGCCAGGCTGCGGAGAAGGCCGCGGGCGGCAGCGTGAAGATCGTGCGCTTCGTCCGCTACGAGCGCGGCGAGGGCATCGAGAAGCCGCAGGGCCCCGACTTCGCCTCGGAAGTTGCGAAGATGGCCGGTGGCTGACGAGACGCGCTTCGGCGCTGTCTCCGTCGACCTCGACGGCATCTCGCACTACCACCACATCCACGGCCTCGCTCCGCTCGCGGACGAGGCCGCGGCCCTCCACGTCGTCTACGACGTCGCCCTCGCCCGCATGGCGGACTTCGCGCGGGCGCACGACCTACCCCTCACCCTCTTCGCCATCGGCGCGGATCTCACGAGGCCCGAGAGCGCGGCAAAGCTCGCGGAGCTCGCGGCGCGTGGTCACGTCGTCGAGAACCACTCGTTCTCGCATCGCTACGATCTCACGCGCGCCTCGCCCGAAGAGATCCAGCGCGACATCGCGGCCGCGCAGGATGCCATCGAGCGCGCCACGGGGCGGCGACCGATGGGCTTCCGCGCGCCGGGGTACACCGTGACCGACGTCGTGCTCGATGCGCTGGAGACGCTCGGGTTGCGCTTCGATTCGTCGGTCTTCCCGTGCCCCGCGTACTACGGCGCGAAGGCGCTCGTGATGGGGGCCATGCGCATCGTCGGGCGTACGAGCGCTTCCGTGCTCGATACGCCGCGCGTGCTCGCCGCGCCGACACGCCCGTATCGCCCGGGCAAACCCTTGTTTCGCCCGGGAAACCGCGCGCTCGTCGAGCTCCCGATCCAGGTCACGCCGGGCCTTCGCTTGCCATTCATCGGCACCTCGATCGCCGTTGCCGGGCCTCGCGTCGCGCGCGTGCTTGCCGCGCAGTGCGCAGGGGAGCCACTCGTGAACCTCGAGCTTCACGGCATCGATTTTCTCGACGCGAGCGACGGCCTCGCGCACCTCGTCCCGCATCAGCGCGAGCTCCGGATCCCGCTCGCCAAGCGTCTCGACGCGCTCTCGACGGCGATCGACGTGCTCGCGAAGCGCGGTACGAAGTTCGTCACGCTCGAGGAAGCCGCTCACGAAGTCGTCTAGCTCGTCGGGTGATACCGCACCGCGGCGCCGCCCTCCGGCGCTTGCTTCAAGCTCTCGACGCGCGAGATGCGCTCGGGCGCGACGCCCGAGGCCGCGATGAACTCGCGCGCGATCTCGCTCTCGCCGTAGGCGAGCTCGTCGGGCGTGCCCGAGGCGACGACCTGGCCCTGGATCACGAGGAACGCCTGGTGCGCGATGCGGAACGTGCTCGCCATGTCGTGCGAGATCACCACGCTCGTCACGCCGAACCGATCGCGCGTCTCCTCGATGAGATCGTCGACCATGCGGCTCGTCTGCGGATCGAGACCGCTCGTGGGCTCGTCGTAGATCAGGATCTTCGGCTCGAGCATGAGCGCGCGCGCGAGCCCCACGCGCTTTCGCTGCCCGCCCGAGAGCTCGCTCGGCATGCGCTTCTCTTTGTTCTCGAGCCCGAGCAGGTTCAGCATGCCCACGACCTTGTCGCGGATGTCCTTCTCCGACATGTGCTTGCGGTGCTCCCGCAAGGGGAACGCGACGTTGTCGAAGATGTTCAGCGAGTCGAGCAGCGCCGCGTACTGGAAGACCATGCCGAACTTCTGCCGCACGCGGTTCATCTGACGCTCGCCGAGCGGGCCGATGTCCTCGCCGTCGACCCATATGTGCCCGCTCGTGGGTTTTTCGAGGCCGATGAGGAGCCGCAGCAGCGTCGTCTTGCCTGCGCCCGAGCCGCCGATGATCACCGCCGTCTCCTTGCGGCGGAGGTGCATCGTCACGCCTTTCAGGACCTGCGTCGTCCCGAACGATTTCTTCACGTTGTCGACGAAGACGTGATCCTCCGGCGGGATCCGGGGTGGTTGGCTCGTGCCTCCGGCGGACATCGCGCGTCGAGGCTACCACGCGGTCTCGTCCGAAGGGCGCTCGCGCTTGACGCGTGGGGCTCGTGGCGGGAAATGTGCCGCATGACCGAGGACATGTTTCGCACCGTGCTCGATAGCGCTTCCGTCACGACCGACCCGGAGGGTTGGCTTCGCCTGCCGGAGGGGCAGCTCTTGACGCTGTACGCCGCGCACGACGGCGTCGCGCTGAACATCGCGAAGGTGGAGTCGCTGCGGCTCGCCCACGGAGTCATCCGGGCACGCTCGAACAAGGGCGAGACGTTCTTCGTGGCGCGCGAGGATCTCTTCGCGGTCAGCCTCGACGGCGGCACGAAGGTCTCCGCGGGCCGCAAGGCGGGCTTCTTGGGTTGAGCGCGCGAAGCCGAGCGGACGAGACGCTCGGCGCTCGCGCAGAGGGCGCGCCCGAGGCCCTCCCGCAGGGTTCGCGAGGACCTCTGTGGATGTGGCTCGTGGCGCGCCTCGTCGGGCTCTTGCCGTACCGCGCGCTTCGCTCGTTCGGCGCGGTGCTGGGCGCGCTTGCCTTCGGGCTCGTGCGCGTGCGTCGCCGCCACGTCGAATCGGCCATGGAGCGCGCGGGCGTGCCGGAGCCGAGGCGCGCGGCGGCCGCGATGTACGGCTCGCTCGGCGCGGGCCTGCTCGAGCTTCTCTGGACCGCGGGGCGGCCAGAGGAGCCGCTCGAACCGAAGCTCGTGGTGTCACCGCGGGCCGCGGACGTCTTCACGCGGGCGCTCGTACATGGCCGCGGCGTGGTGGTCGCGACGGCGCACACGGGCAACTGGGATCTCTCGGCGTGCGCGGCGGCGGCGTGGCTCCGAGAGCACGAGGGGCTGTCGGGACGCACGCCGGCACTGCACGTGATCACGAAGCGTTTGTCATGGCGCGCGCTCGATCGCACCTGGCAACGCCTGCGCGCGGAGCGTGGTGTCCTGCTCGTCGACGCCCGCGGCGCCACGACGCGCGTACGGGAAGCGCTCGCACGCGGTGACGTCGTCGCGATGATGATCGATCAAGCCCCCGAGCGTGCTGCCGGTGTTGCGCAGATCCCGTTCCTCGGCGCGCCTGCGTGGTGTGATCTCGCCCCGTTTCTGATGGCCGCACGCGCGCGTGCGCCGATCGTCGTCGCCTTCGGCCGCCGCCGCGACGATGGATTGCACGAGCTCGATGCCGTCGATCTGATCGAGCCCGAGGCGCTCGCCACGCGGGCCGATGTCGTGCAGGTCGCGGCGCGGATCACGAATGCGCTCGCGTCGTTCGTCGAGACGTACCCGGCGCAGTGGTTGTGGTTGCACCGGCGTTGGAAGGAGCTTCGCCGGGTGAAGAAGGGCTGAGCGTGCGTCAGAACGTGCCGATCGCGCCGAGGGCCGGGATCGTGCTTCCGCGGAGGTCGTACGCGACGGTCGGACCGATGCCCTGAAGCTCGAAGCTGCTCGCGGTGTTTTGCTTCTTGGCTTCGAGCTGCTCGCGATGCGGCGTCGTCGCGAGGTCGACGATGCCGAGCGTGAGCGGCGCGAGGAACGCGAACGTGAGCGGGACGAGGTGGGTCGGGTCGTCCCATTCGATCATCGTGCCGGCGGCGAACGAGCCGCCCCGGAGCGCCGTGTAGAGCAGCCCTTTGCCCCAGTCGCCCACGACGAAGCGCGGGACGCTCGGCGTGATCGTCAGGATCGCGCCCATCGCATACAGCGCGGACTTCGAGGGCTCGACGTTGCAGACCTCCGTGGCGCCACAGGCCGCGCTCGCGCCGAGCGAGATGAGGTACGCGGCGCCGGTGGTGACCGTACCGAGGCCGAAGATGATGCTCGACGCGATGAGCGCGCCGCGGCGGCCCGGATCCGGGGCGTATCGAGGTTTTTGTTTGCGCGCGGGCGGCGGAGGCGGAGGCGGGGGCGGATAGGCGTACGCAGGCGGAGGCGTGTAGGGGTACGGGTACGGCGAAGCGTGGGGGAGGGGACACGCGCCGTGCGGAGCCTCGGCGGGCTGCGTGGCGCGGGGATCGACGTCGACGCGGCCGCAGCCGTAAGCGTGGACCGTGCCGGAGCTCGTCTGCGCGTGGACGTCGACGCCCTCCTCAGGGGTGCGGGTGACGGTGGTGCGGCCGTCGGGATGCTGGACGATGTTGGGCGGGAGGGGCGCTCCGGGCGGAAGCGGTTCGAGCGGCGGGGGCGGCACCTGGGCCGACGCGATTCCGGCGGTGAGGAACCAAGCGAGCGCCGTGGCCGAGCAGAGCATCGTCTTGCGCATGGCGGGGGCGAAAGGGAGCAAGTTCCAAGCCATACGTGCTTTCCGGGGTCGATGCGAGGGACCTCGGGCAGTGTATCACGCCGGGCGAGCGGGGGCGTAGACCCGGGTTCACGGCGGAGGGAGGTCGGAAAGGTGAATGTTTGGCCTGGATGGCCCGCCCTTGGTGATAAATTGGCGGCGCGATGGAAGCGGGAAGCCAGTCGACCGACGACATGCCCTGCGCGCGCCTCGAGGACGGCGCGTGGCGGGGGGCGCATGCGTCGCGCGAGCTTCTCCCAAGCGAACACGATCTGCATGGCGCGCGCGAAGGGCTCATCCGTGTCTGGACCTGACTCGGGCGATCGAGCCGTCGACGTCGCGCTGAGGCTCGCCGAAGAGCTCTTCGGCTTCGGCTCGAGCGGCGCGACGCCCGGATGGGTGCGCGATCGCGTGCGTCGCTACCTCGAGCATCAGTCGTACAGGAGCGGCCTGTCGATGAACGAGGTCGCGCGGGAGCTCATCAAGGACAAGGCCGCGGTCGAGCAGATCGTCACCTCGCTGCGCGTCGGCGAGACGCGCTTCTACCGGGACGGCGCGCAGTGGGAGGCGATCGAGCGTCAGCTCGAAAAACTCTTCCCCGCGGACGTGGAGCTCGCGGTGCTCTCGGCCGGCTGCAGCACGGGCGAAGAGGCCTACACCATGGGCATGTTGCTCACGGCGGCGCGCCGGCGCTTCCGCGTGCTCGGCGTGGATCGTTCGGCCGAGGCGATCGCGGTCGCGCGCGAAGCGACGTACGGGCGCGAGGCGGCGCGTGACATCCCGCCCACGTGGGTCGAGCGCTTCTGCGACGAACAGAACGGCCGTCTGCGCGTGGGCCTGCTCGTGCGCAACGCGGTCGAGTTCGAGGAGTACGACCTCGTCAAGCGCGTGCCGCAGGGGCCGTTCCACATCATCCTGTTCAAGAACGTGCTGCTCTACCTGACGACGCAGGCCGGCGAGCAGGTCGCCATGCGGCTCGCGAACGAGCTCGAAGACGGGGGACTTTTGTTCTCGGCCGCGAGTGAGGTGCTCCGCCTGCGCGGCATGGGCCTCGAGCCGTTCCGTCTCGCGCCTACCGTCACCGCACTCCGCCCCCCGAAGCGACGACCATGAACGCCGAGGTGAAGGATCCGACGGGCGTGCTCGTGGATCTTCGCCGCGAATGGTCCGCGCGACGCGCCGAGCTCGAAGCGCTCGTGCCTTCGAGCAGCCACCCCGCGCCGCTCGACGCATGCGGGCTCGTGCTCGGCCGCAAGCACGCGCGGCACTGCGACGAGCTCCTCACGCGGCTCTTCGACATCCTGCGGACCGAAGCGCGCGAAGGACGCCTGCGTTTGCCCGGCGGCGAGGCCGCGCCGAAGGAGGTCGCCGACGCGTTCGAAGAGGTCGCGCTCGGCGGCGTGGGTGGGTACGGGCGCGGCGCGCTCGCGCTCGGCAGCGATCTCGACGTGCGGCTCCTCGCGCGGGATCTCGGCGCGGCTGCGGCCGTGGCGGAGGCGCTGCTCTACCCGCTCTGGGACATGGGCGTGCCGATTGGTCATCAGGTCGGCAAGGTCGAGCAGCTCGTCGAAGCGGCCCGCTCGGATTTGCCCACGGCGACGAGCTTGCTCGACTACCGGCACATCACGGGGAGCCGCGCGCTCTCGGACGAGCTGAAGACGCGGTGCGACGCCGGTCTCTTCGCGCACGCGGAGCTGCCTCGGTTCCTCGCGCAGCTCGAGGACGAGGTGCGCGAGCGGCACGCGCGGTTCGGCGGATCGGTTTATCTGCTCGAACCCGACGTGAAGAACGGCGCGGGGGGCCTGCGCGATCTCGACATCGCGGGCTGGGCGGGGAAGGCGCGCTTCGGCGTGCACGAGCTCGACGATCTCGTGCGCGTGGGTGCGCTCTTGCCGCGCGAGTCGGCGGAGATCGCCGCGGCGCGCGAGTTGCTCTTCCGCATCCGGAACCTGCTCCACGCGCACGCGGGGCGGCGCAGCGACAGGCTCACGTTCGACGAGCAGGAATCGATCGCGGCGCTGCTCGGCTACGGCGAGGGCGGCGAGGCCGTCGAGAAGATGATGAGCGCGTACTACCGCAGCGCGCGCATCATCTCGAGCGCTCGAGAGACCATGCTCGCGCGCGCCGCGCCGATGCTCGGCAAGAAGAAGCCGCGCGAGGAGGACCTCGGCGGCGGCGTGCGAATGTTCGACGGCTGCGTGACGATGAGCGAGCTCGAGCTCGTCACCAAGGATCCCGCGCTCGCGCTGCGCATGCTCTCGGCGGCCGTCGAGCGCCGCGCGCCGCTCCTTCCGTGGGCCCGCGACGCCATTGCGCGCGCCGCCGCGGATCCTTCCTGGACCGAGAGCCTGCGCGAGAGCCCCGAGGCCGCGCGCCTCTTTTGCGCGCTCGTCTCGACGACCGAGGAGACGCGTCTCAAGCGCGGATCTCCACTCGCCGAGATGCACGACCTCGGGCTCCTCCTCGCGATGATCCCCGAGTTTTTACCCGTCGTCGGACGCGTGCACCACGACGTCTACCACGTGTACACGGTCGACGTGCACTCGGTGGCCGCCGTCGATCGACTCGCGGCGCTCGTGCGTGGCGAGCTCACGGCCGAGCACCCGCTCGCGTGCCGACTCGCGGCCGAGGCGACACGCAAGACGATGCTGTTCTTCGCGACGCTCCTGCACGACGTGGGTAAGGCGATCGGCGGCAAGGATCACAGCGAGCGCGGCGCCGTCATGGCCGACGGCATCCTGAAGCGCATCGGTTTGCCGGCCGAGGACGTCGCGGCCGCGTGCCACCTCGTGCGTCAGCACCTCGTGATGTACCACGTCGCGACGCGACGGGACCTCGACGATCCCGCGACGATCGAGGAGTTCTTACGCGTGATCCCCGATCGGGACACGCTCTCCGAGCTCTACCTGCTCACCGTCGCCGACCTCTCCACGACCAGCCCGACGTCGATGACCTCGTGGAAGGCGCGCATGCTCGACGAGCTCTACCTCGCCGCCGATCGTGCGCTCGCGGGCAACCCCGGCGAGGACGAGCGCTTGGCGCGTGCGCAGTCGGCCGTGCTCGAAGCCGCGCTCGCGCTCCCCGCGTCCTCGGACGAGGAGCGGACCGCGCGGCAAGCGTTCGTCCCGGCGTACCTCGCGTCGATGCCCGAGCGTTACCTGCTCTCGAACGCCCCCGCGGCGATCTCCGCGCACGCCGAGCTTGCGCGCAAGCATGAGGGGCGGACGGTCAGCGTCGCGCTCGTCCCTTCGAGGCACCCGCAGGCCGCCGAGATTTGCGTGATCGCCGCGGATCGCCCCGGCCTCCTCGCGTCGATCACGGCCGCGCTCACGGCCTCGCGTCTCGAAGTACACGCCGCGCAGATCCACTCGCGACATTTGCCGGACGGCACGGTCGAGGCCGTCGACCTCTTCTGGGTGCGAGATCGCGCCGAGGGCGTGGAGGGCGTCGCGCGTGCGCTGCCGGTCCTCGTGCGGGACCTCGACGCGGTGCTCGAAGGCCGCACGACCACGGCCGAGCTCGCGAGCAAGCGCGGCAAGAGCACGCTGCCGGGCCGCGCGACGCCACGCGTGCGCACGCAGGTCTCCATCGACGATCGCGCCTCGCCGCGGCACACGGTCATCGAGGTGATGACCCGGGATCGCCCCGGCCTCCTGCACGCCATCTCCGACGCGCTCTACGGCCTCGGCCTCAGCATCGTCGTGGCCAAGATCAACACCGAGGGCACGCGCGCGGCCGATGTGTTCTACGTCAGCGAGGCGGACGGCGGTAAAGTGGCGCCGGGCAAGCGCGCCGCCGAGGTGCGGCAACGAATCGAGTCGGTGCTCGAATCGCTCGAGCAAGAAGGAAACAGCGGGCCATGGTCTTCTCCTCCTCCTCCTCGCGCAGAGCGATGAGAGCCTTCCTCCTCCCTTGCATCACGGCGCTTCTCCTCTCGGCCTGCGGCAGCACGCCGCCGCCGAAGGATCCCGATCTCGTCGCCGATCCGCCGCTCGGCGGCAGCGAGGGCATCAACGAAGGCGCCGCGCAGACCGACTTCCAGCGCGCCGTCGCCTACATCGACAAGGAGCAGTACGCGGCCGGCAAGGTCCACCTCGAGCGCGCGCTCAAGGCGTCGCCGGACAACGCCGAGGCGCACGCGTACATGGGCCTCGTGCTCGAAAAGGAGAACGACCTCGCCGGCGCCGAGAAGTCCTACCTCGCCGCGCTCCAGATCAAGCCGGGCCTCGCCGCGGCCGCGCAGAACCTCGCGGCCATCTACCTCTCGACGAGCCCGCCGCGCGCCGACGACGCCATCAAGTACCTCCGCGCAGCGCTCGAAAAGACGCCCGGCGACGTCGGCATGTTGCGCAACCTCGGCTACGCGCTCGGCCTGAAGGGCGACGTCGAGGGCGCGTCGAAGGCGTACGAGACGGCCATCGCGAAGGGCGACAACGTCGAGGTGCGCTTCGAGTACGCCGCGATGCTCGCCGAAGCGAAGCAACACGAGAAGGCCGTGCCGCACCTGAAGAAGGTCCTCGAAGGCACGAAGGACGACCCCGCGATGCTCGTCACGGTCGGCCGCATGTTCGGCTACGGCAAGGCGTTCGGCGACTGCGTGGCCGCGTTCGACCGAGCGATCAAGCTCAAGGGGACCGACCCCGAGTGGTTCGTCCGTCGTGGCACCTGCAAGCACGAGCTCGGCGACGAGGCCGGCGCGCTCGCGGACTACCAGGAGTCCGTCAAGGTGAAGCCCGACTATGCCGCGGGGTACTACTACATGGGCCTCGCGCAGCTCGCGCTCCAGAAGCCGCAGAGCGCGGAGTTCTCCATGGGCAAGGCCGTCGAGTTCGGGAAGGACTCGCCGATCGGCAAGGCCGCGAAGGACAAACTCCGCGAGATCAAGGCGATCAACAAGCGCTGATCACCTTCTCGACGCGTGCCTCTGCCGCACGAACGCGGCGAGCGACACGATCGCGCCGAGCGCGAGGGCGAAGGCGAGCAGCTCCGTCGGGATGTCGAGCTCCTTGCCCACGACGGCGAGCACGTAGATGCGCGGCGCGCGCCCGAGCCCCACGGCGACAGCATATCGCAGCGCCGGGTAGCCCGAGAGCGGCATCAAGACCCGCACGATGATGAACGGTAACGGCAAGGCCGCGAAGGCCGCCGTCGTCAGGAACGGCGCGACCTTCACCCAGCCTTCGGCGCGCTGGAAAAGCGACTTCTTCCGGATCTCCGCGAGCGCCTTGATCTGGAACGTCGTGCGCACGAGGCGATGATCCACGAACGCCGCGAGCGCCGCCGCCACGGCCGCGACGAGCGCGAGGGCCCACGGCGGCGCCGCCTTCGCGGCCAGGAGTGTCGCGGGCGTCAGCGGCTGCGGCACGAAGGCCGCGAGCACCATCAGCCCGAAGAACATCGCGAGCGTGGGCACGACGTTCGGCACGAGGGCATCGTGCGGCGACCGGGCGGGCACCGCAAGCGCCCGCCCTCATGTTCGCGTCACGCGCCGAGCAGAGCGAGCAGCCGATCGAGCTCGTCGAGCGAGCCGTAGACGACGGCGATCTCGCCGCGCCCGTCCTTGTCGCGCACCTCGACCTTCGCGCCGAGCTTGCGCATGAGCCGCGCTTCCAGGTCCTTCACGCCCGGCGACTTCGGCGCGGGCTCGTCGGCCTTGTTGCCTTTGCCTCCGCCGCCCTCCTTCGGGCCGCGCGAGGTGCGCACGAGCTCCTCGACCTTTCGCACCGGCAGCCGACCACGCACCGCCTTGTCGGCGATCTCTTCCATCGCCTTCTCGTCGGGCGCGCCGAGCAGCGCGCGCGCGTGGCCCTCGCTGAGGTCGCCGCCGATCACCATCGACCGCACGCGCGCGGGCAGCTTCAAGAGCCGCAGGCTGTTCGTCACCGTCGTGCGGTTCTTGCCCACGCGCTCCGCGAGTGACTCCTGCGTGTAGCCGTGCTCTCGGAGCAGCCTGTCGAACGCCTCGGCGAGCTCGATCGGGTTCAGGTCCTCGCGCTGCACGTTCTCCACGAGCGCGAGCTCGAACGCCTCCTTCGGCGAGACGTCCTTCACCACGACGAGCACGTCTTTCAGGCCTGCGCGCTGCGCTGCGCGCCACCTCCGCTCGCCGGCGATGATCTCGTACTTGTCGGCGCCCGCTTGCGGGCGGCGCACCACGATCGGCTCGAGGATCCCGTGCTCCCGGATCGACGCGGCGAGCTCCTCGAGCGCCTCGTCGTCGAAGTGTTGCCGCGGCTGCCCCGGCTGCGGGCCGATGCGCTCGATCGGGCACGTGAACACGCTCTTGTCGCCGTACGACGCGCCGGACGGCGACGGGGGGGCGGCGGCGGGCAGGAGCGCGTCGAGTCCGCGGCCGAGGGCGCGGCGCGGTGCGTTCTTCGGATCCGTGCTCATGGCCTCGGCCTCGCGGCTTTGCCTTTCGGCCGGTTCACCTCGAGGATCTCGCGCGCCAGGCTCAGGTAGCCCTGCGCGCCCTTCGACGAGGCGTCGTAGAGCAGCACGGGTTTTCCGTGCGACGGCGCCTCCGAGAGTTTTACGTTCCGCGGGATGATCGAGTCGAAGACCTTGAAGTGACCCTTCACCTCGTCGGCGACTTGGTGCGTCAGCGAGGTCCGCCCGTCGTACATCGTGAGCACGATCCCCTCCACGCCGAGGTCCGGGTTGAAGGCTGCCT
Organism: Polyangium jinanense; assembly: GCF_028435265.1. Classification (GTDB taxonomy): domain Bacteria; phylum Myxococcota_A; class Polyangia; order Polyangiales; family Polyangiaceae; genus Polyangium; species Polyangium jinanense. The sequence continues at coordinate 175,630 of NZ_JAGTJK010000011.1, forward strand.
TCACGCGGTCGATCGTCGCCATCAGGTAGGTGAGACCTTCGAGCGCGTAGTACTCGCACTGCAGCGGTACGAGCACCCGGTCCGCGGCCACGAGCGCGTTCAGCGTGAGCAGGCCCAGGCTCGGCGGGCAGTCGAGGATCACGTACTCGTAGCCGGCGGTGTGGGGCCGTAGCGCGTCGCGTAGCTTCGTCGCGCGGTCGGGCGCGTCGACGAGCTCGATCTCCGCGGCCACGAGGTCTTGCGTCGCTGGGACCACGTCGAGCCGCGGCACCGACGTCGAGATCACCGTCTCGCGCAGCGTCGAGCGGCCGATGAGTACGTCGTAGAGCGAACGCTCGATGCTCGGCCGGCGCACGCCGACGCCGCTCGAAGCGTTGCCCTGCGGATCGCAGTCCACGAGCAGCGTCCGCTTCTCCGCCGCGGCGAGGCTCGCGGCCAGGTTCACCGAGGTCGTCGTTTTGCCGACGCCGCCCTTCTGGTTGGCGACGGCATAGATGAGGGGCGAGGGGGCCATGAAATGTGCCGGGAACGCCGCGCCTTCCGGCGCGGTGGAGGGTCGTCCGTCCCGGGGGACGATCCCGTGGGTAGCGGCTGCTTACACGACCCTCGCCCCCCCGTCGAGGGCGCGTCGATCACGTTTTTTTGGCCCTTGACGCACCAGTATCTACAGTGGCGCACATGTCGCTCGCTGTGGGTGCATGTAGGACAACGTCGTCGACGCCAACGATGTCGCGCCGCTCCGGGGGCCGGAGGGGCCCTGGGGCCCGTGGGCTTCGGCTCGCGAGCGCCCTTGCCCACCACGAGTCGACCGCGAGCGACCGCGTGCTCGCGCGGGCCTTCTGGGCCGCGCCGAGCCTCACCGCGCCTGCCCGCGTCCTCCCGCTTTTCCCGAACCACGACCGCCGTTCGACCTGAGCCGATCTGTTTCGCGCGCGGCCCCGCCGAGACCGCGTGCTGCCGAGGAGAGAGCCATGCCGCTGCCGAAGAGCTTCCAGAACTTCGCCGAGTTCGAGCGTGAGATCATCCGCGCGGGCACCCGCGTCAACCTGAGCCTCGAGGACATCGTCGAGGACACCTCCTTCGAGGAGGAGATGGAGCTCGACCAGGACGACGATCCCTTCGCTTCCATGCGCGACTTCTGAGGCAGGGGGCCCGCCGCGAGCGGGCCTCCGTCCCCCGATGCGCTCCCCCGATGCGTTGCGGCATCGGACGCATCGGGGGGCCGAGCCCTACGTCTCGCCAGGACCTCCTGGGCTGCTTGGACCCGACCGAGCCTCGACGGCGCCTCTCCGTCGGGGCTCTTTTTTTGTCTTCAAACCCGCCCTCGCTTGACCCCTCTCGCCGTGCATGGCATGGCGCCGTTCCTTCCAACGAACGCCCATGCAAGTCACCGTCGAAAAGCTCTCCCCGGTCCTCGTCGAGCTCAAGGTCGAGATCCCTGCCGAGCAGGTTCGCACCGAGGTGGACAAGGCCTACGCCAACCTCCAGCGCTCCGCCCGCGTGAGGGGCTTCCGCCAAGGCAAGGCGCCGCGCCACGTGCTCGCCCACCTCTACTCGGGCAGCATCCACGCGGACGTCGCCCGCCGGCTGGTCGACACCACGTTGAACCGTGCCCTTGCCTCGCAGCAGGTGCAGCCCCTCTCGCAGCCCGACATCGCCCCCGTCGAGCTCCGCCCCGAGGAGTCGTTCTCCTACAAGGCGCGCTTCGAGGTTCGCCCCGACATCGCCGAGGTGAAGTGGGAGGGCTTCGAGGTCAGCCGGCCGAAGACCGAGGTCACGGCCGACGCGATCGACGCCGAGGTGGCGCGCCTCCGCCGTGAGCACGCGACCCTCTCGACGCCCGAGCCCGAGCGTCCTGCGAAGGCCGGCGACCTCGTGCGCATCGCCTTCACCCTCGACGTCGACGGTAAGGTCCGCGAGGACAAGCCGCAGGAGATCGAGACCGAGATCGGCAGCGGCCAGGTCTTCAAGGAGATCGAGGACGTCCTCACCGGCATGAACGTCGGCGAGTCCAAGGACGCCACGGTGGCCTTCTCGGAGCGCCACACGAACGAGTCGCTCCGCGGCAAGACGGGCACGTTCCACGTCACGCTGAAGGAAGTCCGCGAGCGGAACTTCCCCGAGGTCGACGACGAGTTCGCGAAGGACGTGGGCCACGAGAACCTCGAGGCCATGCGCACCGCGCTCTCGGCGAAGATCGAGAAGGAGCTCAAGCAGAAGGCGACCGACTCCGTCGCGGAGAAGCTCGTCTTCGAGCTCTGCAAGGCGAACCCGATCCCGGTGCCTCCCTCGCTCGTCGAGCAGCAGGCGCAGCTCACGGAGCGCGAGCTCGTCACGGCGGCGCGCCGCCAGGGCCAGCGCCTCGAGATGACGCCCGAGATCCGCGCGCGCGTGCACGCCGACGCCGAGACGAAGGTTCGCGCGGGCCTGCTCATGGCCGAGATCGCGAAGTCGAAGACCGTGCAGGTCACGCCGCAGGACATCGAGAAGGGCTACGAGGAGCTCGCCGAGCAGACCGGCAAGAACGTCGCCAAGGTCAAGGCCGAGTACCGTGATCCGAAGAAGCAGGAGATGCTGATTGGCATGATCCTGGAAGACAAGATCCTCGACCTCATCGAGGCCGCCGCGAAGATCACGGAAGCCTGAGAGCTTCGCTCGCGATCTGCGGCATCACGAACGGGCGTGCTGGTGTCACCAGCGCGCCCGTTTTCGTCTTCACGTCCATCGATGTCTCTCCAGGCTTTCGAGCCTCTCCCACCACGAACGAAATTCCCTCGCGGAAGCGCGAAAACGGCTCACGCTCGGCCGTCGCATTTCTTCACACCGACCCCACGGTTCGGGCTTGCGAAGCGCGGGCTTCTGGCTCACGACTAGGGCCTCCCGGCACCCTTTTGCCGAACCACAGCGGAGCCCTGGATGATCCGACGAGTCGAGACACGTAAGCAGGCGATGGAGTTTCTCGAGCGGGACCACGATGCGGTGGCAAGCGACCGGGCGTCGGGCCTCACCACGCTCCGGGAGCAGGGGTATGTCCTGCCGACGGTCACCGAGGTGACCCACCGCGGCGAGCGCGAGTGGAACATCTTCAGCCGTCTGCTCAAGGACCGGATTGTCTTCATCGGGACCGAGATCGACGACTTCGTGGCGAACGCTGTCATCGCGCAGTTCCTCTTCCTCGAGAGCGAAGATCCCGACAAGGACATCCAGGTCTACATCAACAGCCCTGGCGGCATCGTGACGAGCGGCCTCGCGATGTACGACACGATGCAGTACGTCCGTTGCCCGGTCTCGACGATGTGCATCGGCCAGGCCGCGTCGATGGGCGCGGTGCTGCTCGCGGCGGGCCACAAGGGCCGCCGGTACGCGCTGCCGCACGCGCGCATGATGATCCATCAGCCCCTCGGCGGCGCGCGCGGCCAGGCGACGGACATCGAGATCCAGGCGCGTGAGATCAAGAAGATGAAAGAGACCTTGATCGACATCCTCGCCGACGCGACGAGCAAGAATCGCGAGGAGCTCGCCAAGGACATCGAGCGCGACTTCTATCTGAGCGCGCCGCAGGCCAAGGAGTACGGCCTGATCGACGAGGTCCTGCCGAAGCGCATCAAGGGCTCGCCCCAGGCCCTGTGAAGCAGGATCGCGACGCCCGCCTGCGAAGGGCGGGCGCTCGGCTGGGAGCGCGCGGCCCGGGCTGTTTTCGGGCCGCGTGGATGGGGACACGCCTTGGACGAAACCAATCCGTCCGTACTCGTCTTCTTGTGCCGCGGATGGCACTTGCGGTCCGATGAATGCGCCCCGAGGTGCATGAAATGCACGCGTCGCACCGCCCGGAGCCGTAGGGACGGGCGGCGACCGAGCGCGCGAAGCACGAGCGTTAACTTGCGGGTCACAGGGTAGGGGACTAGAATCCGCTCACGGCGATACGCTGGAAAAACGCGGATTTTCAGCATCGTTTTCGTCGTCGAGCGCGCCTCGGTGAACGCCGCTGCGGACACCGGGCATGCTCGAATGAAAAGGGCCCGAGGTGCGAAAGTACCGGGGCCACGGCGAGGCGAGAGAGGCGAGAGGCGAAGTGGAGCGAAGGCGGGACGATCACTCGAACGGCAATCTGAGCTGCTCCTTCTGCGGCAAATCGCAGAAGGAGGTGAAGAAGCTCATCGCTGGGCCGACGGTGTACATCTGCGACGAGTGCATCGGGCTCTGCAACGACATCATTGCCGAGGAGGTCGAGAAGGACGAGCCGTACGCCGGCTCTGCCCCGATCCCCAAGCCGGCCGACATCAAGGCCATCCTCGACGAGTACGTGGTCGGGCAGCACCGAGCGAAGAAGGTCCTCTCGGTCGCGGTGCACAACCACTACAAGCGCATCGACAGCCGGGTGCACTCGGACGACGTCGAGCTGCAGAAGTCGAACATCCTTTTGCTCGGCCCGACCGGCTCCGGCAAGACGCTGCTCGCGCAGACGCTCGCGAAGATCATCAACGTGCCCTTCGCGATCGCCGACGCCACGACGTTGACCGAGGCGGGCTACGTCGGTGAGGACGTCGAGAACATCATCGTCCAGCTCCTCCAGAACGCCGATCACGACGTCGAGCGCGCGCAGCGCGGCATCGTCTACATCGACGAGATCGACAAGATCAGCCGGAAGAGCGACAACCCGAGCATCACGCGCGACGTCTCGGGCGAGGGCGTGCAGCAGGCGCTCCTGAAGATCATCGAGGGCACGATCGCGAACGTGCCTCCGAAGGGCGGCCGCAAGCATCCGCAGCAGGATTTCCTGCAGGTGGACACGACGAACATCCTGTTCATCTGCGGCGGCGCGTTCGTCGGCCTCGATCAGATCATCCAGCGCCGCGTCGGACAGAACACGCTCGGGTTCGGCGCCGAGATCAGGTCGAAGAAGGAGTTCAAGCTCGGCGACCTGCTCTCGCAGGTTCAGCCCGAAGATCTCCTCAAGTTCGGCCTGATCCCGGAGTTCATCGGCCGTTTGCCCATCATCGCGACGCTGCACGAGCTGAACGAGGACGCGCTGATCGACATCCTCACGAAGCCGAAGAACAGCCTCGTGAAGCAGTACCAGAAGCTGCTCGAGATGGACGGCGTGAAGCTCAAGTTCACGAAGGGCGCGCTCACCGCGGTCGCGCGGCAGGCGCTCGACCGCAACAGCGGCGCGCGTGGCCTCCGGGCCATCCTCGAGGCGGCGATGCTCGACATCATGTACGACGTCCCCTCGCGCGCGGGCGTGAAGGAGGTCGTCGTCAGCGAGGACGTCATCCTCAAGCACGAAGCCCCGCTGATCGTTTACCAGAAAGAAGCGGAGCTCGCTTAGCGCCGGGGGAGGACGTCCTCCCCCACTCCATTTCCTCTTCCTCGCGTCGTCTCGCTCATCTTCACGAGCGAGCGATCACCCGTAGGCCCGTTTGCCCCGGCCCGCGCGCCGGGGCGAGAAAGACGTCGGATGTTCTTCAAGAACGACAGTGATCGCGGCAAGTCCGCCCCGGAGCGCGGGGTCGCACCCCTCCTGCCGCTCAGGGACATCATCGTCTTTCCTTACATGGTCTCGCAGCTCTTCGTCGGCCGCGAGCGCTCGATCGCCGCGCTCGACGAGGCGATGAACCGAGGCAAGGAGATCTTCCTCGCGGCGCAACGCAACGCCAAGACGAACGACCCGACGGCCGAGGACATCTTCGCCGTCGGCTCCGTCGGCGTGATCATGCAGCTCCTCCGCCTGCCCGACGGGACGGTGAAGGTGCTCATCGAGGGCAAACGCCGGGCGAAGATCAAGAAGTTCGTCCAGTCGGACGCCTTCTTCCTCGTCGAGTACGAGGAGATCCCCGAGAAGGCCGCGTCGAGCGTCGAGGTCGAGGCGCTCATGCGAAGCGTGCAGAGCACCTTCGAGGTCTACGTAAAGCTCAACAAGAAGATCCAGCCCGAGGTCCTGATGGCCGTGCAGGCCATCGACGACGCCTCGCGGCTCGCCGATGCCATCGTCGCGAACCTGCCGACCATCAAGCTCGCCGATCGCCAGAGCCTGCTCGAGACGGACGATCCGAAGCAGCGGCTCGAGCGCCTCATCGAGCTGATGCAGGCCGAGATCGAGATCCTTCAGGTAGAGAAGAAGATCCGCTCCCGCGTCAAGAAGCAGATGGAGAAGACGCAGAAGGAGTACTACCTGAACGAGCAGATGCAGGCCATCCAGAAGGAGCTGGGTGGCGGCGAGCGCGACGAGTTCAAGAACGAGATCCAAGAGATCGAAGAAGCTTTGAAGACCAAGCGGATGAGCAAAGAGGCCACCGCGAAGGTCAAGAAAGAGCTGAAGAAGCTCAAAATGATGCACCCGACGAGCGCGGAAGCGACCGTCGTGCGCAACTACATCGACTGGATCCTCGACCTGCCCTGGTACGAGAAGAGCGAGGAGCGCTTCGACCTCACGGAGGCCGAGAAGATCCTCGACGAGGACCATTACGGGCTGCGCAAGATCAAGGAGCGCATCCTCGAGTACCTCGCGGTCCAGGCGCTCACGAAGAAGCTCAAGGGCCCGGTGCTCTGCTTCGTTGGTCCTCCCGGCGTCGGCAAGACGAGCCTCGCGAAGAGCATCGCGCGCGCCACAGGGCGCAGGTTCGTCCGCCTCTCGCTCGGCGGCGTCCGCGACGAGGCCGAGATTCGCGGCCACCGCCGCACGTACATCGGGGCGCTGCCGGGCAAGCTCATCCAGAGCCTCAAGAAGGCCGGGACGAACAACCCCGTCTTCCTGCTCGACGAGGTCGACAAGATGTCGACCGACTTCCGCGGCGACCCCGCGGCGGCGCTGCTCGAGGTTCTCGATCCCGAGCAGAACCACGCGTTCAACGATCACTACCTCGACCTCGATTACGACCTCTCCGACGTGATGTTCATCACGACGGCGAACACCCTCGGCGGCATCCCGGTGCCGCTGCAGGACCGCATGGAGATCATCCAGCTCTCCGGCTACACCGAGTTCGAGAAGCTCAACATCTCGCTGAAGTACCTCGTGCCGCGCCAGCGCAAGGAGTGCGGGCTCGAGGACGTGAACATGAACTTCAGCGAGGGCGCGGTCCGCACCATCATCCACCACTACACGAAGGAGAGCGGCGTGCGCTCCCTCGAGCGCGAGATCGCCAGCGTCTGCCGCAAGGTCGCGCGCAAGGTGGTGAACGAGGGGAAGGACAAACCCATCGAGATCAGCGCGAAGAGCATCCCGAAGTTCCTCGGCGTGCCCAAGTACCGGCTCGGTCGTCGCGCCGAGAAGGACGAGGTCGGCCTCGTGAACGGCCTCGCGGTGACCAGCGTCGGCGGCGATCTCCTGCCCGCCGAGGCCGTGGTCCTGCCGGGCAAGGGCAAGCTCGTGGTGACGGGTCTGATCGAGAAGGGCATGGAGGAGAGCGCGCAGGCCGCGATGAGCTACGTGCGCTCGCACCTCGAGCGGCTCGGGCTGTCGGGCGACGCGTACCAGAAGGCGGACGTGCACGTGCACTTCCCCGACTTCGTGCGCAAGGATGGTCCGAGCGCGGGCGTGACGATGGTGACGGCCGTGTGCAGCGCGCTCATGAAGGTCCCCGTTCGTCAGGACCTCGCCATGACGGGCGAGGTCACGCTGCGGGGCCGCGTGCTCGCGATCGGCGGGCTCAAGGAGAAGCTGCTCGCGGCGCACCGGAGCGGCATCTCGACCGTCGTCCTGCCCAAGGAGAACCGCAAGGATCTGCGCGACGTCCCGCGCCGCGTGCTCCGCGCGCTCCGGCTCGTGCTCGTCGAGCATGTCGACGACGTCCTGCGCGAGGCGCTCATCGTGAAGGACCCCGAGGCGACGTTCGGCCCGCCGCACGCCCGCCTGGAGTACCGCGACGGCGAGCTCGTCACGCCGAACGGATCGTCGGCTCCGTCCATGCCGTCCCTCCCGGCTGATTCGCCTGCCGAACAGCCTGGCGCGTAGGCGAGAGCGTCCCCCCTCCTCGTTTCCTCTCATCTCCCTGCTGGCAAGGATCGCGGCGGCGCGCTAGTCGCTCGCCGCCATGATCCGACGAGCCCTCATCTCGGTCTACGACAAGGCGGGACTCCTACCGTTCGCGCGCGCGCTCGCGGCGCGAGGCGTGGAGATCCTCTCGACCGGCGGCACGCTCAAAGCGCTCGCAGACGCGGGGCTGGCCGTCACCAGCGTGGAGTCCTTCACGGGCTCGCCCGAGGTGATGGGCGGGCGCGTGAAGACGCTTCACCCGCGCGTGCACGGCGGCATCCTCATGCGCGGCGACATCGACCAGGCCGACCTCGAGCGCCTCGGCGGCGCGCCGATCGACCTCGTCGCCGTGAACCTCTATCCCTTCACGCAAACGGTCGCGAAGCCGGGCGTGCTGCTCGCCGAGGTGATCGAGCAGATCGACATCGGCGGGCCCGCGATGGTGCGCAGCGCCGCGAAGAACCACGGGCGCGTCGCCGTCGTGTGTGATCCGTCCGATTACGAGGCCGTGCTCGCCGAGATCGAGGCGAGCGGCGAGGTGTCGTCCGCGACGCGCCGCAAGCTCGCAGCGAAGGCGTTCGCGCACACGGCCGCGTACGACGGCGCGGTGTCGGCGTACCTGTCGTCGCTCGGGGATCCGGATCCGGCCGAGGAGAAGGCGCCCCCGAAGCGCGAGGCGTATCCGCGGTATCTGACGCTCACGTTCGAACGGGCGTACGGCCTCAGGTACGGCGAGAACCCGCATCAGTCGGGCGCGTTCTACCGCGAGCGGAGCGCGCCCGAGGGCTCGCTCTCGCTCGCCGACTCGCTCGGCGCCGGCGGCAAGGAGCTCTCGTTCAACAACCTCGTCGACGTCGACGCTGCACTCGAAGCGGTGCGCGAGCACGAGCGGCCCGCGGCCGTCGTCGTGAAGCATGCGAACCCCTCGGGCGTGGCCGTGGCCGACGCGCTCGAGCGCGCGTACCGGCTCGCGCGCGACGCCGACGCGCTGAGCGCTTTCGGTGGGATCGTCGCGCTGAACCGCCCCGTCGATCGCGCGACGGCCGAGGCGCTCGCCGAAACCTTCCTCGAGTGCGTCGTCGCGCCTTCGTTCGCGGACGACGCGCTCCCGGTCCTTCGCGCGAAGAAGAACCTGCGCCTCCTCGCCACGCGTACGCTCCTGCCGGCCGAGCTCGACGAGCTCACCTGGAAGCGCGTGGGCGGCGGCCTCGTCGTGCAGGGGCGCGACGCGACCGCGCGTGGCGAGGTCGAGAAGGCGCGGGTCGTCACGAAGCGCGCGCCGACGCCGGAGGAGCTCGCCGCGCTCGACCTTGCGTGGAAGGTCTGCAAGCACGTGAAGTCGAACGCGATCGTGCTCGCCAAGGAGGGCCGTACGGTCGGCGTGGGCGCGGGGCAGATGTCGCGCGTCGAGAGCGTGCGCATCGCGTGCCGCAAGGCCGAGGCCGAGGCCCGCGGCGCCGTGCTCGCCTCGGATGCGTTTTTCCCGTTCCCGGACGGCGTCGAGCTCGCCCTTGAGCACGGCGTCACGGCCTTCGTGCAGCCGGGCGGGAGCGTGAAGGACGCCGACGTGATCGCGGCCGCGGACAAGGCCGGCGCTGCGATGATCTTCACGGGCGTCCGGCATTTCCGGCACTGATCGCGGCCTTTTCCGCCTCGCCGCCGCGCCCCCGCGCGCCCCGCCAAACGCCCGGTCTCAGCCCCTCGCGGGGTCCTTCCATACCGCCGATGGATCCAGCCTCACGGATCTAGGCAAAAAAACGCACACAAAAAATTTGGCCACCCCGATCTAGCTGTGCTGTTGGTGGCTTACAGCGTCGCGGCGGGGCGCCGCGGCGAGCTTCAAGGAGCATGGCGGTGGCCGGGATCAGGGAGTCGTGCAGCGTTTGCGGGTCGGAGTTCGACGTCCAGTTCCGCTACCAGATGGAAGAGCGGGACGGCGGGTTCTCGTTCTACTGCTCCCAGAAGTGCCTGGAGAAGAGCCAGCTCGGCGGCGAAGGGCAGGGCGACAAGCTCGCCACGTGTGACGCCTGCGCGAAGCGGTTCCAGCCCGAGCTCGCGTCCCAGGTGATGTACCTGAACGGGCGTCGCACCTACGCGTGCTCGATGCCCTGCCGGACGCAGCTCCAGCGAGAGGCGAGCGGCGTACGGCTCGGCGAGATCGCCGCCGAGGTCACGCCGCAGGCCGTCGCGCCCTCGCCGCCGCCGCAGTCCGTGCCGCGGGCCGTGGCGACGCGCGCGGCGGGCCCTTCGAGCTCCGCGACGCCCACGAAGCGTGCGTCCTCGTCGACCTCGCCGGCCGTGGCCGTGCCCGTGGTGCCGCAGGTCGCGAACAAGCGGACGGCTCCGGGGGCGCAGGCCTCGCAGGCGTCGCCGGCCGCGCCCGAGGCGCCGAAGGAGCAGGCCGCGGACGCGTCCGTGCCGCGTTACCTCGCCGTGTTCAACCACAAGGGCGGCACGGGCAAGACGACGACGGCCGTGAGCATCGCGGCCGGCCTCGCGTCGCGCGGCAAGAAGGTCCTGCTCGTCGATACGGACGCGCAGGGCAACGTGTCGGTCTCGCTCGGCGCGAACGTCGAGCGCTCGCTCTACCACGTTCTCGTGATGGGCCTGCGGGTCGCGGACGCGACGCGCGTCGTTCGTCCGAACCTGGACCTTTTGGGCTCCAACGAGACGCTGGCCGCCGCCGAGCTCTACCTCGCGGGCCGCCAGAACCGCGACCGCGTGCTCTGCGAGCGCCTGAGCGCCGCCGCCACGGGCTACGACTACGTGGTGCTCGACTGCTCGCCGAGCCTGTCCTTGATGAACCAGAACGCGCTCGTCTTCGCCGACAGCGTGCTCGTGCCCGTTGCTTGCGACTACCTCTCGCTCGTCGGCGTGCGTCAGGTCATCAAGACCGTGAAGAACGTGAACGCGCTCCTGCATCACCCGGTGCAGATCTGGGGCGTGCTCCCCACGTTCTTCGACGCGCGCGCGAAGATCTGCCGCGAGGCCGTCACCACGTTGAAGCAACACTTCGGCGACCGGTGCCTCCCGCCGGTGCGCGCCGCGATCAAGGTGAAGGAAGCGCCGGCGCAGGGGCAGACGATCTTCGAGTACGCCGCCGGCACGCCCGCCGCGGAGGACTACGGCGTCGTCGTGGACCGCATCATCCAGAGCCGCGAGGGCGCGGCGAAGGGCGCGAAGGACACGAAGGACGCGAAGCCCGCGCGCACTGCCGCAGCGACCGCTTAGGAGAAGGGACGATGAAGCACGAGGGCGAATTCTCCGAGGCCGCGCACGCGCTCCTCGATCGCGACGAGGTCGAAGGGGTCCTCTCCGGGGCGTTCTACACGCCCGCGGGTAAGCCGGCGCGGGCGCAGAAGCCCGCCCCGGAGCGCCCGACGCATTACAAGGTCATCTGCATCTCGATGTACACGGACGACCTCGAGCGTCTCGACGAGATGGTCGAGGCCTTGAAGGCGCGCGGCTTGACCAAGGCGAGCCGCAGCGCGCTCATCCGTCACGCGCTCGAGCAGGTTGATCTGGAGAAGGTGCCGAAGGGCATCTGATCCGTCCGCGGCTCGGCGCTTGCACGGCGCCGAGATGATGTCGAACGCGCCCATCAAGCCACCTCCGAGGGATCTCGGCGAGGTCCCTGCGACGCCAACGATCGACGAGCAAATGCCGCCGTCCGGCGTGCGGAAGATGCTCGACGCCTTCGAGGAGCGTGACCTCTCGCGCATCCGGTGGAGCTCCGTGCTCGCCGGGCTCTTCCTCGCGCTCGGCACGCTCGTGCTCCTCGGGCTGCTCGGGTTCGCGACCGGCGTGAGCGTCCTCGATTCAGGCGGCCGCGCGTCGATCGAGCGCCTCGGGGCAGGCATGGCTTTGTGGATGGCCTTCGCCTCGCTCGTCGCCCTCTTCGTCGGCAGCTACGCGGCGGCCAAGCTCGGCGGCGCGATTCGTCGGTGGGACGGCGCGCTCGCGGGCGTGCTCACCTGGGCCGTCTCGCTCGCGCTGCTCGTGTTCGTCGTGGGAAACGGGGCGCCTCCGTTTTTCGAGACGCAGGAGTTCGGGCGGCCGACTGGCTTCGAGCCGGCGTTCATGTTCGCGCAGCGGACGACCGAGCCGTTCGGCCCGTCCTTCCGGCTCAACCAGGGCGAGCTCGTCCGGGCCGCGTGGCTCACCTTCGCGGGCGCCGTGATCACGCTGCTCGCGGCGACGTTCGGCGGAGCGCTCGGTGCTGTGGGTCGGCGTCGCGGCGGCGGGCTTCCTCCGGCGTCTCGGCCTTCGTCGGGGGATCAGATCCCGCTTTACTGAACCGTCGGAGCAGGCGCGGGCGCGGCCTCTTCCAGGCTCGCCCAGAAGGCTTCGAGATCCGGGGGCAGCGGTGCCTCCACGCGGAGCCTGCGCCCCTCTTCCGCCGGATGATCGAGCTCCAGCACCGCCGCGTGCAGCGCGTGCCGATCGATCTCCAGGAGCGCACGGTCCTCGTCCGTGAGCAGACCGTCCGCCCCGCGACCGAAGAGCTCGTCGTCCGGGCCGTACAGTTTGTCCCCGACGACCGGCGTCCCGCGTGACGCGAGGTGCACGCGGATCTGGTGCTGCCGTCCCGTCTCCAGCGTGCACCGCACGAGCGCGTAGATCTTTCCCGTCGCGGGGTTTCTCCGCCTTCCGATCACGGCGCAACGCGTGGCCGAGGGTAGACCCTCGCCGGGCCGGGCGACGCGCATCTTCACGCCGTAACGGCTCGTCGGATCGAGCTCGAGCGGCGCCTCGACACGGAACGCGTCCGCCTCGTCCGCGCCCCAGGTGATCGCCAGGTACTCCTTGTGCACGCTGCGCTCTTCTGCGCCGGGCCGCGTCGCGCCGCGGGCGAACTGCCATTTTACGTGACGGTCCGCCTCGCTCGTCCGCGCCAGCAGGAGGACGCCGCTCGTCTCCCGATCGAGACGGTGCGAGAGCATGAGCCGCTCGCCGTCGCGGGCGTTCTCAAGGAGCTTCACGACCGTGCTCTGGTGGTACCGCGCCGTCGGATGTACCGGGATTCCGGCGGGTTTGTCCACTGCGAGCAGGTGGGCGTCCTCGTGCAGGATGCGCAGCGTGACGTCGGGTGCCTTCTCGTCCCAGGGCGGACGCCAGAGCAGGATGAGCTGCTCGGCTTGCACGCGGTCGTTGCCGCGCAGGCGGCGCGCATCCGGGGCGTAGGCGCCGTGCGCGATGATCTTCTGGGCGCGGGTACGGCTCGTCCGCTTGAGCTGCGATTGCACGAACCGGTCGAGCCGCATGCCCTTCGCCTCCGGGGGCACGCGGAGGATGGAGACGACGGACCCCTCGGGCACCTCGTCCGGGCGTACGACCTTCATCCCTCGCCCGAAAGGGCCATCCGTCGAGCCGAGCTCGTGCGCGCTGATGCGCGTCATGCTCGCCATCCTAGCCTGCCTGCCGTTCGGGGCTACCGCCCGCGTTCGTCGGTCGGCCCCATCGGTGCATGCTCGCTCTACGTCGCGGCCGCGAGTCGTGCTACACCCGCCCGCGCATGGACATCCTCTTCGTCGCTTCCGAGATCGCGCCGATGGTGAAGGTCACCGGCCTCGCCGACGTCGTCGCGTCGCTCTCGAAGGCGCTCCGGCTCCTCGGGCACAAGGTCACCCTCGCGCTGCCGCGTTACCCTGGGATCGAAGCCTCCGGCGTCATGATCGCGCGCAGGCTGACCCCGCTCGTCCTGACCATCGGCGGCGAGCGCGTGGAGGTCACGGTCTTCGACGGGCGGCTCGGATCGGGCGTGGAGCTCGTGCTCTTCGACGTCCCGGGTCTCTTCAGCGAGGGCCCGTCGCGCCTCGCTGACGAGGACGAAGGGGATCTCGCCGCCGCGCGACGGTACGGCGTGTTTGCGCTCTCCGTCGTCGAGCTCGTCCGCCAGCGCGCGCTCGCGGGCACGCCGTTCGAGGTCGTGCACGCGCACGACTGGCCGTCGGCGCTCGTCCCGTACCTCCTGCGCGACCGCGAAGGCGACGCGCGCCCTGCCGCGGTGCTCACGCTCCACGACCTCGCGCGCCAGGGCCTCTTCCCGCGTGAAGCGCTCCGCGTCATCGGCCTCGGCGACCAGCACTTCCAGCCTTCGCTGCTCGAGTTTTACGGCAAGGTGAGCTTCCTCAAGGCGGGCCTGCTCGCCGCCGACGCCATCACCACGGTGTCGCCGACGTATGCCCGCGAGATCCTCACGCCCGACCACGGCGAGCGCCTCGACGGCGTGCTCGCGGCGCGGGCGAAGGAGAACGAGATCGTCGGCATCGTGAACGGCATCGATTACGCCGTGTACAACCCGATGACGGATCCGGCGTTGCCTGCGCGGTACGACGCCGAGGACACGACGAACAAGTCGCGCTGCAAGAGCGCGCTCCTCGCCGAGCTCGGGCTCCCGATCGACATCGAGCGTCCGCTCGTGGTCTCCGTCGGCCGCATCTCCACGCAGAAGGGCGGCGATTTGCTCGCCACCTCGCTGCCCAAGATCCTGAAGAGCGACGCGAGCGTGGTCGTGGCGGGCGCGGGGGATCGCGCGATCGTCACGAAGCTCGAAGCCGCCGTCGGAAAGGCGCCCGAGCGCGCGCGTTTCCTCGGCGACGCCGCCGAGCCTCTCGTGCACCGCCTCTATGCCGCCGCGGACATCGTCGTCGTCCCGTCGCGGTACGAGCCCTGCGGCCTCGTGCAGCTCTACGCGCAGCGTTATGGCGCGTTGCCGGTCGCCTACCGGACCGGCGGCCTCATCGACACGATCGTCGATTGCGACGCGGCGCTCGAGACCGGCACCGGGTTCCTGTACGACAAACCGACCTCGACGCACCTCGTCGGTGCGGTGCAGCGCGCGCTCGCGGCCATGACCTCGCCCCGGTGGCCCGCGCTTCGGCGCCGCGTGATGCGGCTCGACCTCGGCTGGGATCGACCGGCGCGCCGCTACGTGCACGTTTATCGCTCGGCTGTCACGAAGCGCATGGCGTAGTTTTCGCCGAGAAGATGCGGCGGACGGACGCTTCGTAGTACAGTGCATGCGCCCTTTTGGGCGCTTGTGTCCCAGAACGTCGAATTCCTCGTCTCCGAGCAGGGCAACATCCGCGGACCCATGCGGCTGGAGGCGGTCCGTCGCGAGATCGGCGGGGGAACGCTCAAGGACCCGCTTTTCCGCATGGAAGGGTGCAAGCGGTTTCTCCCCGGCGCGGCGTGGGATCCGATCTCGGACCTTTTCCCGTCGCCGAGCCCGCCCGATGCGCCCGAGGGCGTGGTCGCCGAGGCGTTGCCGCGCGACCTCGCCAAGCTCGATCCGCAGGCGCGGGACAAGCTCCTCTGGTTCGTCGAGGACACCGACGGCGTCATGGGTCCCGTGACGGGCGCATTCGTGGTGCGGGGCCTCATGACCGGCCGCATCCCGATCTCCTCGGGCGTCTCGCTCGTCAGCGTCCCCGGCTGGATTCGCGGCACGGCCGTGTTTCCAGCGGCGCTCGAGGGCGCGACTGCGATTCGCAAGCGCCCGATGTCCACGTTCACGTGCCCGTATTGCCTGGAACCCGTCATGGTCGGCAGCACGAGCTGCCTCATGTGCGGCGAGTTCGTGGGCATCGCAAAGCCGCGGCTCGGTCTTTCGCGCGTGGTGGGCCTCGTGGGCATCGGGCTCGCGCTGGTGCTCGCGCCGCTGCTCGGAGGCGCGCTTTCCGTGCGCGGGGACGGGCGCGGCGCGGGGGTCGAGATTCCTTCGGCGAACGCCGCGCCTTCGCCCGGCGCATCGGCATCGCCGGGATCGAGCGCGTCCGCCGCGACGAGCGCGCCGGCCGATCCTGCGGCAAACGCGCTTGCCGATTCTGCGCCTGCCGCAGCGAAGCGGCTCGAAGGCAAGGTCGCGGCGAAGATCGACGTCGCGGCCGACGCAGAAGCCGCGATCCTCCTTCCGCAAGGCCACGTCGCCGTCGCGCGTCGTGTCGCGCTCGACGTCGTCGATCCGCGGAGCGGCGTGGTCATGACGAGCTCGCGCGAGGCGCAATCGGCGCGCGTGATCGAGCGTGTCGGCGGCGCTCTTTATGCGCTCGGCCAAACCCGCATCGGCGCGCTCGAACCCGACACGCTCCGCGTCCTTCGCTGGATCGAGCCTCGCACCCAGCTCCTCCCGGGCGCCGCCGCGGCATCGGCTGGCCTCGCGATCTTTCCTTCCGCCGTCGATCGCAGCGTCCTCGTCGTCGGCACCGAGCACCACGTCGAGATCGCGCGTTTCCGCTTTGGAGGCGCCATTCCGAGCGCCGCCGCGATCGACGCCGAAGGCACCTGGGCCGTCGCGAGCGTCGCCGATCCACGCCCGCGCGCCTATCCTGATGCCATCGAGGTCTTCGCGCCGCTCACCCCGCCGAGCGCGCAGCTCGTGCGTCACCTCTCGCTCGGTGATCCCGTTGCGGCCGTCGCCGTCCAATCGGGGTTTGCCTTCGTCGCGCTCGGCTCCTCGCGCATCGTCCGCGTCACGCTCGAAGGAAAAGGCCTGCTCGCGCCGCCCAATCTTTCCCGCGACACCTGCACGGATCCCGCGTTCGTCCGGGCCGCCCCTCGCACGCTCGTCGTTGGCTGCAGGGCGGGCCGCGCGCTCTCGTTGCATGCGCCGGCCACGCTCACGCAGGACACGCGACTCGAGCTCGGCAGCCCCGTGACGGCGCTCGAAGTCTCGCCCTCGGGGGATCAGGCGCTCGTCGTCACGGGCGCGCCTTCGCCCGGCGTGTACGTCGTCGATCTCGCGACCGGCGAGCCCGTGCGTGTCGACGTCACCGACGAGGTCACGAGCGTCCGATTCGGCAAAGACGCGGAAAGCGCGACGGCGTTTTCGGCCCGTGCGCGCCGCGTGTGGGTGCTCCGGTGAGCAAGACCAAGTGCCCCAGATGCGGAACCCTCACGATCCGGCCGGGCGCGACGAAATGCCCCTCGTGCCGCGCGTGGGTGAGCTCGCCCAAGCTCGCGGGCAGCCGCGTGCAATTCGGCGCGCTCGGGCTCGTGCTCCTCGCGGCGGGCCTCGGCGGCTTCGGCATGCTCGCCGGCGGCGCGGCCGTCCTCGCCTCGCAAGGCCGCCTCGGCGGCAAACGCCCACCCGCCACGACGCCTCCGCCTGCGCTCCCCACCTCGTCCGCGGCGCTGCCCCCGGCGGCCTCCGCGAGCGCCCTCTCTTCAGCGTCGGCCTCGACCGCCCCGACCGCGGACACGCCGCCTCCCGCGGCCGAAGCGCCCGCGGCGTTTGCCGTGGCCACGACGATCCGCCTCGACGCGCCCCCGATCGACCTCACCGTCGCGGACGACGAGGCGATGTTCTTCGTGCTCTGCGAGGACGGCACGCTCCGGGCGCACGCGCTCGATTCCGGCGCCGAGAAGGCCCGCGCGCGCCTCCCGGGCAAGGGCACGGGCCTCCGGCGGCTCCCTGCGGGCCGGCTCGCCGTGCTCGGCGTCTCCACGGGCCTGCCGGTCGTGAACACGGCGTCGTGGCTCTCGGGCGCGGCGCCTGCGGCCTATCTGAAGAAGGTCGACGTGAAGGGCGCGCTCGACGTTGCGGCGAGCGGCGATCCGCCCGTCGTCGTCGTCGCGACCTCGCAAGGAAGCCGCGTCGTCCGCCTCGCGGGCCCCGAGCTCACAGCCGACGGCGAGATCCTCTTCCCGACCCCGATTCGCGGTGTCGCGCCCCTGCCTTCTTCGGCTGGCGCTCGGCTGCTCGTGCTCCTCGACGGGCGCGCGCCCACCGAGCCGGGATCCGTGATCGTGCTCGATCCCGCGGCAAAACCCTTCGGTGGTGCGCGTGCTGCGTGGTCCTCGCTCCTCGAACCGCGCGCGTCGACGGTCCCTCCGGCGGCCTCCTCCGAGCGTGCGCTCCTCTTTGATCGGGCGACGGCCAAGGTCATGGGTTTTTCCGTGGGGGCCGAGCCGCGCCTCGCGCCTGCGGGGCCGCAGCCGATCGCGGCATTCCCGTGGCCCGGCGATCGGGCCGTCGTCATTGGCGCGGCGGGCGAGGCGACGCTCGTGTCCCTCGAACGCCGCGAGGTCCTCGCTACGGTCGCGCTCGGCGGTGTTCCTTCCTCGGCTGTGCTTTCGCCGGAGGGCCGGACGATCCTCGTCGCGCTCGGCGGTGGGCCTCGTGGCAAGGGCGCGACCACGGTCGCGCTCGGGGGCGAGCCGCTGCGTATCGTTTCGACGCTGCAAACGGGGGAGGGATCGCACGTGGTCTCTGTGGCGCCCAGGGGTCGCCTCGCGCTCGTGGCGGCGGCGTCGGCGCGTGTCGTGACGGTGCTCCGGCGCCCCTGAGATTGGGGCCCCGTCGCGCCGATTTTTTGCGCCCATGACGCTCGAGATCGGCGACACTGGCGGCGGCGTCCTGGCTCGGCGCCTTACCTTGGAGTTGCCCATGACCACGTCCGCGACTTCCCTCCACAGGAGCAAGCTTCGCTCGTTCGGTTTGGCATCGGCCCTCGCGCTCGCCTGCGCGATGGTCGTGTCTGCGCCCGGGTGTCTCGATCAGCAGGGCTCGAACCCATCGACCGAGTGCACGGCGGGACAAACGGACGCCACCACGCCCGACGATTGCGTGCGCAAGGAATGCCAGGGTGGGAAGTTCGTCACGGTCGCGAACGACACGGAGGTCCCGGACGACGCGAATCCCTGCACGCAGGACACCTGCTCGGACGGCGTGCCGCAGCATACCGCGGTGAACGGGACGATGTGCCAGCTCGGCGAGGGCATGGGCCAGTGTGTGTCCGGGCAATGCGAGATCCCGTGTAATGATTCGGCGGAGTGCGACGACAAGAATCGGTGCACGACCGACGCGTGTGTCGGCAAGGTCTGCATGTTCACGCCGGACCCCCAGGCGAATCCCGACGACATGAACCCGTGCACGACCGACGCGTGCGCGGACGGCAAGGAGAGCCACGTGCCCGCGCCCGGGGCGACGTGCGGGACGAACGGCACGTGCAACGACATGGGCGTCTGCATCGGCTGCGCGAGCGACACGGATTGCCCCGTCGACGATCACTGCAGCGACTGGGCGTGCACGGACAAGCAATGCATCTCGACGCCGCTCCATGAAGGGATGCCGCTTCCCCCGAGCGAACAGTCGCTCGGCGACTGCAAGAGCAAGGTCTGTCAGAGCGGGCAGATCGTGACGATCGCGGACGCGGCGGACCCCTTCAACGACGGCAATTCTTGCACCGCCGACCAGTGCAACGACATGGCCCCGGTGAACCCCCCGCTCCCGGCGCTCTCGTCCTGCGCGACGCCGAACAACCCGACGGGGATGGGCAAGTGTGACAGCACCGGCGTTTGCCTCGGGTGCTCGCAGACGCTCGATTGCAGGGGTGGGCCTCCGTGGCACACGTGCGACACGACCGTCAACATCTGCTTCAGCTGCAGCGACAACGCGCAGAACGGCACCGAGACGGACGTGGACTGCGGCGGCGAATGCATCGAACGGTGCGAGCTCGGCCAGAAGTGCCTCGTCACCTCCGACTGCCAGGGGGAGTGCGACAACAACGTCTGCGTGGACTGCTTCGACAACGTGAAGAACGGCACCGAGGGCGACGTCGATTGCGGCGGCATCTGCCCGCAGAAGTGCAGCACCGACGACTCTTGTAACGTGCCAACGGATTGCTTCCACGGCGTTTGCAGCGGGGGCAAGTGCGCCGCGCCTTCTTGCAGCGACTCGGTCCAGAACGGCAACGAGACCGACGTCGATTGTGGTGGCTCCTGTCCGGATTGCCCGGCGGGCAAGAAGTGCATCGGGGGCAACGATTGCATCAACGACTGCATCAGCGGTATCTGCAACTAAACCCACTCTCAAGGCCGAACCATGCCCCGCCCCCGCCTTTTATCCGCGCTGCTCGCCACGGCCTTCGTGGCCTCCGCCCTCGTGCAGGCTGCTTCCTGCGCGCTCGAGACCGAGGGCTCGAAGCCCACGCAGACCACGAAGCCCTGCGAGTCCGCCGCCAATTGCGACGACGGTAGCTCCTGCACCGTCGACACGTGCAGCGACGAGAAGATTTGCGTCTACACGCCGGTCGCCGATGGGCCGAACCCCGCCCAGACCGTCGGCGATTGCCAGCGCATCGATTGCGCGGCCGGCCAGGAGGTCACCGTCACCGACGACGCGGACATCCCCGACGACAACGAGCCCTGCACGAACGACGCCTGCCAGGGCGGCACGCCGAGCAACACGCATACGCCCGACGGCGGCGTGTGCCAGCGCGGAAACGAGAGCGGCACGTGCCAGGACGGGGTCTGCCAGATCTCCTGCGACGCGCAGAACCCGTGCGACGACGGCAACGCCTGCACGGACGATTTCTGCAACTTCGCCACGAGCACCTGCATCTTCACGAACCTCGACGGCCAGCCCACCCCGGGCGCCACGCAGAACCCCGGCGATTGCAAGCAAAAGCTCTGCGTCAATGGCAAGGACACGGACGTCACCGACGACACCGACGTGCCCGTCGACGTGAACACCTGCACGGACGACGTCTGCACGAACGGCGTCCCGTCGAACCCGCCCACGACCTCGGGGACGCCGTGCACGCCGGAGGACACGGACGTCTGCGACGGCGCGAGCAACTGCGTCCAGTGCACCGAGGCTGTTCATTGCATCGGCATCATCGCCGAGGACGAGTGCACGAAGGCCGCCTGCATGAACCATACCTGTGTAAAGAGCTACATGGGTACGGACACGCTGGCGAGCCCGGCCCTCCAGACAGCGGGCAACTGCAAGAAAATCGTCTGCGACGGCAATGGTGGGACGACGGAGTTCCCGGACGACACCGACAAGCCCAACGACAACAACGCCTGCACGACCGATAGCTGCTCGGGCAGCAACCCGACGTCCATGCCCGTCGCGCAGGGCACGGCCTGCGGCATGAACCAGGTCTGCAATTCGACCGGCAGCTGCGTCGGTTGTAACACCGCCGCCGACTGCCAAGGCACGGACGATTTCTGCAAGAAGCGGACGTGCACCAACAATGTCTGCGGTTTCGATTACACGGAGAGCAACACGCCGCTGCCGAACGGCCAGACCGAGGACGACTGCAAGCGCCTCGTTTGCGACGGCGCGGGCAACACGGTCACCGTCGCGGATTCCTCGGATCCCAAGGTCGACGGCAACGAATGCACGCAGGACACGTGCAACGGGACCACGCCTTCGAACCCTAACCAGCCTGCCGGCACGATGTGCAACCAGAGCGGCGGCGACGTCTGCAACACCGCGGGCCAATGCAAGAAGTCGAACGGCAAGAGCTGCGCGGCAGGCGGCGATTGCGCGAGCACCTTCTGCATCGACGCCGTCTGCTGCTCGACGAACTGCAACGGGACGTGCCGCGCGTGCAACCTCGCGGGGAGCCTGGGCACGTGCAGCCCCGTGCCGAAGGGGCAGGAGGACGCGCCGTCGTGCACGGGCGCGAGCTCGTGCGACGGGTCGAACAACGGCAACTCCGCCTGCAAGAAGGACGACGGGCAAGGGTGCGGCGGCGCGAACGAGTGCGTGAGCAACTTCTGCGTCGACGGCCGGTGCTGCGTGTCCGCCTGCAACACGACCTGCCAGGCGTGCAACGTCACGGGGAGCGAGGGCAGCTGCGTCAACATCCCCGCGGGCCAGCCCGACGTCAGCGCGAGCATGACGTGCGACAACGGCAGCGTGTGCAACGGCTCTGGCGTCTGCAAGAAGTCCAATGGTACGACCTGCGGCGCGGCCAGCGATTGCTTGAGCAATTTCTGTGTCGACGGCAAGTGCTGCGAGAATGCCTGCACCGGGACATGCAAATCGTGCGGCATCGCGGGCAGCGAGGGGATGTGCGTCAACATCGCCTCCGGGCAGGAGGACAACAACGCCAGCATGACCTGCACCGGCACGAAGTCCTGTGACGGCAGCGGCGGGTGCAAGACGGACAACGGCGCCTCGTGCTCCATGGGCACCGATTGCCTGAGCACGTTCTGCGTCGACAGCGTCTGCTGCAACAACGCTTGCACGGGGACGTGCCAGGCGTGCAACGTGTCGGGGAACGCCGGCACGTGCTCGAACATCCCGCCGGGCAATGAAGACACCTTCCCGATGAACGCCTGCGTCGGCGTCAATCAATCGTGCGACGGCATGGGCGAGTGCAAGGGCAAGCTCGGGGCGTCCTGCGTCGACGGCGCGGCCGATTGCCTGAGCGGCTTCTGCGCCGACGGGGTCTGCTGCGAGAACGCGTGCGGCGCGACGTGCATGCAGTGCAACGCGTCGGGCTCCTGCGTGGCCGTCCCGCAATTCTCGGAGGACAACTCCCCGATGAACGCGTGCGTCGGAACCAAGAGCTGCGACGGCACGACCGCCGGCAATGGCGCGTGCAAGCTCGACAATATGCAGCCGTGCAATGGCGACGGCGAGTGCGCCAGCGGCAACTGCCACTCGAGCGGGGAGTGCAGGCCCTGAAGGGTTCGTCGGGCCAAGGCGGCCGGCGCGGGGGACGCCGGCCGCCACATGTCATGATTCGCGTCCCGGATTCCAGAACGAACGATTGACGATGCCAAACCGCCCCCGCGTCCTCGCCTCTCTCCTCGGTTCGCTCCTCTCCGCCGCCCTCGTCGTCCAGATCGCCGCCTGTGGGCTCGATACCAACGGGTCCCTAGCGCCCGAAGACACCAAGGCCTGCGTCGTCAACGCGAACTGCGACGACCAGAATCCTTGCACCGTCGACGTCTGCGGGAACGACGGGACGTGTGTCCTCGTGCCACTCGACGACGGGCCCTTGCCGGGACAAACCGCCGGCGATTGCCAGCGGAGCGATTGCGTGGCCGGCGTCCTCACCACGACGAACGACGACGCCGACATCGACGACGACGGCGAGAGCTGTACGGACGACGCGTGCGCGATGGGCACGCCGGTCCACACGCCGGCGCAAAACGGGACGAGCTGCCTCTTCGGGACGGCGCAGGGCACGTGTCAGGGCGGCGCGTGCGCGGTCGAGTGCGGCGCGCAGAACCCGTGCGACGACGGCAATCCCTGCACCGAGGATGCCTGCAATGCGGGCGCGGGCATCTGCATGTTCACGGATCTCGACGGATTGCCGACGCCGGGGTATGTGCCCGTGCCCGGCGATTGCTTGCAGCACATCTGCGTCGCGGGCGAGGACACGGCCGTCACCGACGACACGGACGTGCCCGTCGACATGAACACGTGCACGTTCGACGTGTGCACGATGGGCGCGCCGACGAACCCGCCGGTGATCGCGGGCGAGCCCTGCGAGCCGGGCAAACCCGAGGTCTGCGACGGCACCTCGAATTGCGTCGCGTGCAACGAGCCCGCCGATTGCGTGCTCCTCCCGCCGGACGACGTTTGCCAGCAGCGCACGTGCGAGAACCACGTCTGCGTGCAGTCGTTCGCGCCGGACGGGACCACGATCGACGGCCAGACGGCCGGCGATTGCATGCGGGTCGTCTGCGACGGCGCGGGCGCGACGAAGGAGATCGTCGACGACACCGACCTGCCGAACGACAACAACGCCTGCACGAAGAACGTCTGCACGAACGGGACGCCGACGTTCCCGAACGAAGCGATCAACACGGCGTGCGGCGCCGGACTTTACTGCGACGGCGGCGGCAAATGCGTCGGCTGCAACGAGGCCGCGCAATGCGAAGGCACCGACGATTTCTGCAAGGTCCGCACGTGCATCGACAACCAGTGCGGCGTGAGCTTCACGCCCGAAGGCACGGAGCTGCCGAACGGGCAGACGGCCCTCGATTGCAAGGTCATCGAGTGTGACGGTCAGGGCAACATCGTCACGTCGACCGACACGACCGACAAACCCGTCGACGGCAACGAATGCACCGACGACGTGTGCAGCCCGACCGGCGTGCCGTCGAACCCGAACCGGCCCGTCAACGCCGCGTGCAACGAGAATGGCGGCACGGTGTGCAACGGCGCGGGCGCGTGCAAGAAGGCCCCCGCGCAGACGTGCGGCGGGGCCGCCGAGTGCCTGAGCGGCCATTGCGTGGACGGCGTCTGCTGCAACGCGGCCTGCAGCAGCACGTGCATGGCGTGCAACGTCGCGGGCAGCGTCGGCACGTGCACGAACGTGCCCGTCGCGACCGAGGACGCGCCCACCTGCACGGGCACGAACGCCTGCGACGGCGCGGGCACGTGCAAGAAGGACAGCGGCCAGCCGTGCGCGGGCGCGGTCGATTGCGTCAGCGGCTTCTGCGCGGACGGCGTCTGTTGCAATAGCGCCTGCGATACCGCGTGTTTCGCCTGCGACCTGATGGGCAGCATGGGCACGTGCGTGCCGCTCGTCTCCGCGGAGGACACGAACCCCACGAACGTCTGCGCGGGGACGCGGTCCTGCGACGCGACCGGGGCCTGCAAGGCGAAGGACGGCGGCGCTTGCGTGGTCGCGGGCGATTGCTTGAGCGGGCATTGCGCCGACGGGGTCTGCTGCGACACGGATTGCACGGACACGTGCATGGCGTGCGACCTCGCGGCCACGCCGGGCGTCTGCTCGCTCGTCGCGAGCGGGCAAAAGGACGACACCTGCGCCGGGGCCGACGAGGTCTGCGACGGCGCAGGCGCGTGCAAGGCCGCACAGGGCAAACTCTGCGGCGCGGACGCGGAATGCCTGAGCGGTCATTGCGTGGACGGCGTCTGCTGCGACACGGATTGCACGGGCACGTGCATGGCGTGCGACCTCGCGGCCACGCCGGGCGTCTGCTCGTTCGTCGCGAGTGGGCAAACCGACGACACCTGCACCGGGGCCGACGAGGTCTGCGACGGCGCGGGCGCGTGCAAGACCGCGCAGGGCAAGCTCTGCGGCGCGGACGCGGAATGCCTGAGCGGGAATTGCGTGGATGGCGTCTGCTGCGACGACGCCTGCGCGGGCACCTGCGAGGCGTGCTCGGCGGCGAAGAAGGGCAGCGGCGTCGACGGCGTCTGCGAGCCGATCACGAAGGGCACCGATCCGGACATGGAGTGCACGATGCCGGGCACGTGCGACGGCGCGGGCATGTGCATCGGCGACATCGGCGAGGCCTGCATGGACGGCATGGACTGCGCGAGCGGCCATTGCGCGGACGGCTTCTGCTGCACGACGGCCTGCGCCGACGATTGCTTCTCCTGCGGGCTCGGCGGCATGGAAGGTCAATGCATGCCGGTCTCGGCGGGCACGACCGACGGGACGTGCGTGGCGGAGGATCTCGAGGTCTGCGACGGCGCGGGCGTGTGCCTCGGGGATACGGGCTTTACGTGCAATGAAAACGAGCAGTGCTTCTCCGGCAACTGCATGAACGACGTGTGCGAGCCGTGAGCCACGTGTTCGCTCTGCCCCGCCCGCCCGTTCGCCTTTCCGTAACCTGAATCACCCTTCCTGGCAGTCCCCTCGCCAAGACGTTGCCCAAGCCGCGCGTTCGTCCTAAGCAGCGGCGAACCTCCCCGATGTCCCTCTGCGCGCGTCCCTCCCGAAGGCCTGCGCTCCTCGCCCTGCTGCTCGCTCTTCCGGGCTGCGGCAACGTCGAGGATCCGCCGGGGCGCGTCCTCGATCGGGCCCCCCCCGGCGCGACGCTCAAGCGCCCCGAGAAGCCCGAAGGCACCCTCGCCGTGGACAAACGCGCCGAGGAGGAGACCGAGCCGGGCCACGGCGCGAAGATCGGCAGCATCGCGATGCGGACCTGGATCTACGTCGCGCCCGACGATCGCTCGACCAAGCTCGGCTACCTGCGCGCCGGCGCCGTCGTCGATCGCGCCGAAAAATCCGCCGGCACCAGGCGCTGCGAGGGCGGCTGGTACCGGATCGTGCCGCGCGGCTACGTGTGCGTCGGCAAAGGCGCGACGCTCGCGCTCGACCACCAGGTCATCCAGGCCGCCCTGCGCGGACCCGACCGCGCCGCCACGTTGCCCTACGCCTACGTGATGTCGCGCTCCCCCGCGCCGCATCTCTACTTCCGTCTGCCCACCGACAAGGATCAACGGCGCGTCGAGGGACCCACCGTGCGCGAGCACGTCCGCCTCGCGATCACGCCGCAGGTCCCGCTCGACACCGTGCCCACCTTCCTCGCCGAGGGCCGCGATCTGCCGAAGCCGTACGGCGCCGTCGAGCCGCTCCGCTACACCGTGCACGCCGGCCGCGCGAAGGAGGAGTCGGCCTTCGGGCTCGTCACGGCCTTCGAATGGACCGACCGCAAGTTCGGCCTGACGACCGAGCTCGACCTCATCCCGCTCGATCGCACGAAGCCCGCGAAGATCAGCGCGCACCACGGCGTGGTCGTGGACAAACCCGGCGTGCCGGGCATCGTCGTCGCCCACGGTGCGACGAAGCTCGTCCTCGGCGCGGACGGTCAGATGCGCGAGAGCGGGATCGCGCCGTGGCGTTCGGGCTGGATCCTGACGGGCAACACGAAGGGCGGCGAGCGCGGGCTCTGGGAGACGACCGAGGGCTTCTGGCTGCCCGCCGAGACGATGCTGATCGGGACGCCGCGCGAGGATCCGGTGGGGCACGCGCGCGCGGGCAAGAAGTGGATCGACGTGTCGATCAAGAAGCAGTTCCTCGTGGCGTACGAGGGAACGCGGCCGGTGTTCGCGACGCTCGTGTCGACGGGTCGCGGCGGGATGAGTGATCCCGAGAAGACGACGGCCACCGTGCGCGGGGTGTTTTACGTGCACGCGAAGCACGTCTCCGGGACGATGGACGGTGAGGAGGGCTCGGACTCGTTCGATCTACGCGACGTGCCCTACATCCAGTACTTTCACGAGGGCTACGCGCTGCACGGCGCGTACTGGCACGACGAGTTCGGCAAGCCGCGCAGCCACGGCTGCGTGAACCTCGCCCCCGCCGACGCGAAATGGCTCTTCGACTGGACCGACCCCGTCGTCCCCCCCGAATGGCACGGCGCCGTCAACCTCGAAGGAGGGACGCTCGTATGGACCCACGGGGGTTGATACGGGGTTCTAGAAAGTAAAACGGGCCGACGCGCCAAACGGTCCGACGGAGACGACGGCGGCGGGAGCGCGGGAACGTTCGACCTGTCCGAGGACGAACACGGGGATGCCCGCGACGAACATGGCGCCGCCGATGCCCATGAGCACGGTCGGAAAGATCCAGGACGACTTCGCGCAGGGGACACACGCGGCGCGATCGGCGTTTTCGTTCGCGACGTAGAGCCCAGCGCCGAGGCCGGTGACGACCGCGCCGCTCACCATCAAGGCGATGCCGGAGGTGATTTTCGTGCGGCCCGGGCTCGGTGGAGGCTCGAGCGCGCTCGCCGTGCGGGAAGGGAACGAGGCGATCACGAACCCGAGCGCCGCGGCGAGGGCCACGCGAAACGCGCGCAGGCTCACCTCCGCCGAACGGCGGGCCATGGCGCTCGGGACGCGAGGGCGTCTCACTTACATTGCGCGGGCGCGCCGGCGCCCTTCAGCATGTTGCGGACTGCGCTGAGCGCCTGACGTCCCTCGGGCGAGTTGACGAGGCCCTCGCACATGCCGGCGGCGGCCAGGTACGTGCCCTTCTGATCGAGCGGCGCCGAGTTCGCGTTCTGCCGGAGCGCGGCGCAGCAGGCGCGGATGCCCGTCGAATCGCCCGTACCGACGACCTTCTTGCCTGCGTCCGCGTCCTCGCCGGCGTCCGAGGCGTCCGAGCCTGCGTCCTCCTCGACCACGAGCGGCGTCGGCGTGGGGGCCGGCGTCGGCGTCGGCGCCGGGGCGGCCGACGGCACGGGCGGGGTTTCTTCTTCCTTGTTGCCGCAGCCATTGGCCACGAGGACCAGAGCGAAGGGCAGTACGGCAGCGCAGAGAGCGGTGATGTAGCGCGTGTGGTTCATGTTGTACCTGGAAGTATCCCGGTCGCTCGGACCTGGCGAACTTTTTTGGCGTCCGTCCGCCAAGCGATGTTTGGACGAAACCCCAAGGGACCGCAAGAGGTAGGTGAGTCTCGAACGTGCCCGACGTGCCAGCGTCGTGGACGATCTGTCCCACGCACGGGAGCGGGAGCGGGAGCGGGAGCGGGAGCGGGAGCGGGAGCGGGAGCGGGAGCGGGTGCGGGAGCGGGTGCGGGAGCGGGTGCGGAAGCGGGTGCGGGTGCGGGGGCGCATGCGCACGGGCAGGCCAAAGTCAAGCGCACGTGCAAGGGGGCGGGGACGTAGGGGATTCCGCTCGGAAGGAGGCTAGCTTACCGTCGTGCTCGGTCTCTGCAAGACCAAGCCGTGCTCGCCATCCTCGCCACGCAAAGCGTGGCTGCGGGTGGCTCCGCGGTGCGCCAGGCGAAGCCTGGGTGAGGAGGAAGCGTGATGTCCGCCTGATCGAAACGCGGGCTGTAGTCCATTTCGGCGAGCAATGCACCTGTCCGCGTATCGTAAATGAGCAACCTATTGTCCTCTCCCGAGGGCCACGTCGCTCGCGGCTTGCCGGCGAACGTGGAGGGTGTCCCCATGCTGGTACGCTCTGCACGATTGTTGCAAGACCAAGGAATCCTGACCGGTCCTGGCGCCTGGTTGCGCCATGCTGAGCCATCTCCGGAGATGAAGACCATGTCTTTTCCCCGCAAGCAGAAGCCCCGCCGAAAGCCTTTTGTCGTCACCGTCGCCCAGGCCGCGACCGCCGTCGTGTTGTTGCCCGGGTGTATCACCACCGTCACGTCGAACCCGCCTCCCACCGAGACCGAGAACCCGCCTCCCGTCGAGACGCCCGAGTGCCCCGCGACGCCGCCGGACACGAACACGCCGTGCACCGGGCCGCTCTCGTGCGAGTACAACGACGCGTGCGTGGAGGTGTATTATTGCGAAGAGGGGACATGGCACATGACGAGCGGGTGCAATCCGCCCCCCGTCGACCCATGCCCGTCCGAAGCGCCGGCGTCGGGAGCGCTTTGCAGCTACGTGACCACGTGCAGCTACACCGTCGATTACGGCTGCGGCCCGCAGGAGCAGACGGCCTCGTGTGATGGCGCGGTCTGGACCACCGAGGGCATATCGACCTGCAATCCCCCGCCCCCCGACTATTGTGTTTCCTACAAGAACGAGACGGAGTGCGGCGCGGACGCAGGCTGCCGCTGGCTCGTCCCGGGCTGCGGAATGCCGGCCCTCCCGGAGGCGGGCTGCTTCGCCGTGACGGATTGCACCGGCGACTTCGATTGCCCCATCTCCGGCGGCACGTGCCAGGAGGTGAGCATCAATCCCTGCCACAACCAGCCCTGCAACACCTGCGGCATGACCGTCTCGGTGTGCGTGACGCCGGCCGCCCCCTGACGGCGCGGGGATGCGTTCGCGAAGCTCGCGGGAGGGGCTCCTACGCCTGCTCGAGCTATCAGCCCGACATGTGGTGTGCTAACGCGTCGTATTCATGAAGAAACTTCTCGCGCTTGTTCTCTCGCCCGCCCTCTCGACGTTCGCCTGCGTCGCGACAAACACCGACCTGGAGAGCGACGACTCGCAATCGAGCATCGAGCTCGGCGAGGCGGAGCAGGCGGCTTCGACTCCGCTCCGCCAGAAGGCGCTCGGACGCATGCGGAACGCGGCAAAGTTCTTTCACGATTTCGTCGCGCGTCACGGCGGGTATGCGTGGCACCACAACGCCACCAACCTGAGCGAGCGCTGGGGCGATATCCAGCTCGACGAGGATCAGATCATGATCCAATCGCCCGGCACGGCGGACGTGACGATCGCGTTCGTCGAGGCCGCGCTCGCCGACCCGGCGACACCAGCGCTCGAGACCTACGCGCTGGACGCGGCGATGGCGCTGCGTCACGGCCAGATCAAGTCGGGGGGCTGGCGGCTCTACGCGGACTTCAAGCCGACGCCGACGCTGAAGGGGTGCTACCTCAACACCACGGCGAGCTGTAGCTGCGGCGGCTGCACGACGACGAGCTACGACGACCAGGTCACGCAGAACGCGCTCATCGCGATCATGCGCACCGATCATCTCCTCGGGTTCGCGGACGCGGCGATCTCCGGCTCCTCCTCGTACGCCCGCGCGCGGGTCGAGACCTCGCAGTTCCCGACGAACGGCGGCTTTCCACAGGGGTTCTCCGGCCCCGTCGCCGCGCGGCCGGCGCTCCAGGCGAGCTATCCGCCCTCGATCGGGACCTCGTGCGGCCTCGCCAACTGCTACGCGAACGCCTACACCAACGAGTACTGGGACGACCCGACCCTGAACGACAACCTCGCGACGGCCTTCGTGGAGATGCTGTACTGGGCGAGGGAGATCTATCCCGCGCAGGCCGCGACCTACCAGGCCATGCTCACCGCGTACGGCGACTTCCTTCGTCGCGCGCAGATGCCGCAGCCGCAGCCCGCCTGGGCGCAGCAGTACGACATCCAGATGCAGCCGCGCTGGGCGCGCAGCTGGGAAGTTCCGGCGATCGCGGGCCAGGAGAGCCAGGACGTCATGTGGGCGCTCCTCCGCCTCTACCAGCTCGACCCGAGCGTGCCGGCCAACCGTGCCGCGGTCGGGACCGCGCTCGCCTACCTCGAGACCGTCGACCACGCGAACGACACGCTGATCCACCGCTACATCGAGCTCGATGACACGTCGCCGTCGAACATCGGCTTCTACACCGTGAAGCCCGGCGGTTACCCGGTCCAGTTCTCTCCTGCGCCGCCGACCTACCAGAACTACGGGTGGGTGGGCCCGTCGCAGCTCGCCGCGATCCACGCCGAGTACGACCGGCTGGCGACCGACACGACCGTGATGAAGCGCTCGTGCCAGCAGCTCCGCGCCGACACGGCGCAGGCCGTCGACACGGCGATCAACAACGAGCGGTGGATCACGACGTACAGCCCGAGCGGCCCGCGGAGCGGCGCCACCCCGGGCGACTATTACGACACGAGCAAGTTCGTGCAGAACATGCGCACGCTGGCCGAGTTCGTCGTTCGCACGACGACCGACTGCGTCGCGTGGAACTACTGACCGCCGGCGCCGCCTGCCCGAGGGCCGTCGGTCGACGCGGCCGGCACCGCCCACGCCGCCTGCCACGCCGCGCAACGCGCGACGGCGGCGTTACCCTACGGGCAGGCGCGCACCGATGAACTCGGCCGCGGTGAGGGCGGCCGGGTGCCCGCGGTTGCACAGCACCACGGTCGCGTAATCACGATAGATCGCCAGATCGCCGTTGACCCCGGGGGCGCTGCCGCCGTGCCCGTAGTAGGTCTCGCCGTTGCGGGTCCGCACCGCCAGGCCGAGGCCCCAATGCGACGTGCCCGCCACCACTCTGGGGGCCGTCATGGCCGCGAGCGTCGCTGCGCTGACCAGGGCCCCGCTGCGCAAGGCGACGACGAAGGCCTGCAGGTCCTCGACGGTCGAATAGCCGCCGCCGGCGGGGAGCCCTTCGTAGGGCGCCAGGGCTTTGCGCCCGGTCGCGCCCGCGCCGGTGTACGGCACCGCGGTCGCGCGCGAGGAGGCGAAGGCTTGCGACGTCGCCGGCATCCCCGCGGGCCCGAAGATCCGCTCGTGAAACACCGCCTCGTAAGGCTTGCCCGTCACGCGCTCGAGGATCGCACCCAGCAGGACGAACCCGTAGTTGCTGTAGCCCCACCGCGACCCCGGCTCGAACAACGGCTCACGCGTGCCGTAGAAGCGCACCAGGTCGGCGGTGGTCTTGAGCGCGGCGGCGTTGGCGTCGTACTGCGGGCCGAAGATGTCGCCGGTGCCGCCGGTGTGGGTCAGCAGCTGCTCGACCGTCACTCGCTCGGCCAAGGTCCGGTTGGCGTAGTCGGGCAGATGCCGGGCCAGCGGGTCGCTCAGGCCGAGGCGCCCCTGCTCCACCAGCTGCATGATCGCCACCGCCGTGAACAGCTTGCCCATCGAGCCGATGCAGAACCGGGTCGACGTCGACACGGGGAGCGCCCGTTCGTCGTTCGCCGAGCCGTGGCCCGCGCTGAACAGCACCTGTTCACCCCGCGCGATCAACACCGCCCCGTTGAAGCGACCCGCCCGAGCTTCCTCGCCGAACTTCGTCTTCACCGCGGCGAGGACCGACGCCTGATCGAGCCGCTGGATCGTCCCCTCAGCAGGAGCGCCGGTGAAGGCGATGTCGTCGAGCTTGTCCCGGCCCGAGGCGGTGAGCACCACCTTCGAGCGCCGGTCCCACGCGCGATCCTTCACCCAGGCGGTGATCTCTTGCGGACCCGTCACCTGCGACGACAGCAGCTCGAAGCCGCCGGTGATTTCGCGGACCGCCAGGTCGTCGTCGACGTACGGGCGCACCGTCGGCGCGAGCGTCTCGACGAACCGCTTGTACACGCCCAGGTCCGGATCGTTGAACGCCGTAAGCCAGCGCTCCAGCCACGATTCGAGCACGGGCGGCGGGTCGACGGCCGCCTTGCTCGCGGGCTCGCGCGGACGGGCTCGACAACCGCCGAGGGCGGCGCCCGCGATGAGCCAGCCGGCACCTGCGCCCACAGAGACGAGAAGATCGCGTCTGTTCACGATGTGGGCGCCATCCTAGCCCGGTGCATTGGGACGGCCACGAAAATGCAGCCCACGTCGCCACCCACGCAAACGCGCCGAGCTCGAAGAGGGCGGATCGTCGAGTCGGTCGCCGGGGTCTCGCCAAGAAATTGTTGCGCTTCGCTGTCACCCACGATCGGCGTGCGGCCCATATCCATCTGAGGGGCGGTGCAACCTGACGCCCGCAGCGAGCCCGCATGCGCTTTTGTGCAGGCGCGTTTGCTGGGGGCGTCTGGGCATAGAAGCCCCCAGCCTCACCCTTCCCGGGCCGGTTTCAACGCCGGCCTGCTCGCGCACCTGGTCAGGAGGCACCGTGATCGGCCCGGGAGGGGGAGGGTTTTCCCGTTGCTCGTCGCTCGAAGACGGGGCGTTGTCGCGCGCCTGACTGCGTCATGACAATGGCCAGGTCCGCGTGAAAGCGGAATGGTGGACGCACGCCTCGTCCTCGGGCGATGGGCCTTCCTTCGGAAGGAGATGGCGTCATGCTCGCTCAGCAAGACCGACCTACGGCCGTTCCGACGGGGGATGACGAGGACGAAGCTACACTCGCTTCCGCTTCCGCTCCCGCTTCCGCTCCCGCTTCCGCTCCCGCTTCCGCTTCCGCTTTCGCTTCCGCTTCCGCTTCCGCTTCCGCTCCCGCTTCCGCTTCCGCTCCCGCTCCCGCTTCCGCTCCCGCTTCCGCTCCGGATAGGACGCGCATGCAAAGGCCTCGTCCGGGGGCTCGAGCATGCCCGCGTGCTCGGGTGGCGCAAGGCCAAGCCGCGCTCGCCGTGCTCGCGCTTCGCGCTCCGCGCGGCTGCGCGCGGTGCGAGGCTGCGCCTCGCAGCCTTGCACCACCCTCCGCGCGCGGGCCCGGGGGCAGGGCCCCGGTCGGGGCAGGAGGATGCAATGGCTCTCAAAATCTACGGCGTCACGATCGAATTGCTGCGGGGGCTGCGGCCGATCATCGAGAAGATCGGCGGGAAGGATGCGAACCTGGCAGATCAGCTACGGCGCGCCGCTACGAGCGTGCCGCTGAACCTGAACGAAGGAGCGTATTCGCAGGGCCGGAACGAACGGGCACGGTGGCACACCGCCATGGGGTCCGCAGCAGAGGTGCGCGCGTGCCTGGATGTAGCGGAAGCTCTCGGATACGTAGACGCAGTGGATGATGGGCTGCGCGATTCCCTCGACCATGTCATCGCCACACTGCACCGACTGACGCGCCGGTGAAGCGCCAGGCGGGCCGTCCGTCACCGGGCGGCCCGCCACCAACTCACGCAAACTCGAACGTCTTCAGATGCTCGCGGGCGAGATGCACGCGGCTGTAGACGGTCTTCAGCTCGAGGCCGAGCAAGTCGGCAATCTCCCCGATCGAACGCCCCTCCAGATACGGCGCTCCGGGGTCGCGCAGAGGCGAAATACGTCCGATACGTGAACATTGGGGACAGCGCCCTGGCTATCCCTCCGGCCCGAGCTGCGAGCCTCAATCAGGGGAGGCGCTTGCGCCAATAGTCCGAGCGAAACGGGACGAGGAGCTGGCCGACGTAGCTCTCGGGAAATTCCGCCGCATCCTCGCCGAGTCCCACGTCCTCGGGGGGAGCGACGTCGGGGCGGAAGCGATAGCTCCCGAAGACGTGATCCCAGAGCATCACCCTCGGACTGTAATTGGCATCGGCCTCGTGGCGGCGGGGCGAATGGTGCCAGCGATGAACGCGCGCGGTGCTGAAAAACAGATCGAGAAAGCCGGTGCGAAGATCGATGTTCGAGTGCTGCAGCATGCCGTGCGCGCCGGAGAAGGCCGCCATCAGCGCGAGCGGCTCATCACCGACGCCGAGCAACGAAAGCGGCGTGAAGGCGGCGACCGCGCTAATCAGGTTGTCAAGCGGGTGGGTGCGGGCGAAGTTCCACCAATAGATCCGACGCGAGCTGTGGTGCACCGAGTGCACGCGCCACAAGGGGGCCCAGATATGCTCGAGTCGGTGGATCCAATACCAGGGCAGCTCGAACACCACCACGGCGAGCAGCGCTTGCAGCGGGAGGGGCCAACCGTGCGGCCAGAGACGTGTGCCGAGCCGAGATGAAAGCGCCTCTCCGAGCGGGGCAAACACGCCGATGGCGACAAGTGTGCCAACGTCGAAGGCGCGATTGGAGAAGACGAGGTGCCAGAAATCGGTGAGCCGGTCACCGTGCGGCTTCGCCCAAACCCGCGAATACGGGATGATCCACTCGAGCAAGGTCACGAGCACCGCGGCCACCACGACGACCACAACGCCGACAGCCCAGGCTGGCCAATGTCGCGCGATGGCCCAGAGGCCAAACGCGACCGCTCCGCCCGTCATCGCCGGATATGCGAGATACGAGAGCGAGAGCCGCAATGTGCTCGTGAGCGACATCTTCTCAGAACCCCTTCACCCGGAGGAAAGAAGCCCCGATGGCCGGCGCCCTTCAGCGACGCCCGTTTGAGCTGCCATATCCTGCGCAGCGAGTAGAACATCGCACGGGGAGTGCGTCAAGCAACCTCATTGGTATCATGT
The DNA here is from genome assembly GCF_028435265.1 of Polyangium jinanense. Taxonomy (GTDB): domain Bacteria; phylum Myxococcota_A; class Polyangia; order Polyangiales; family Polyangiaceae; genus Polyangium; species Polyangium jinanense. Next base: position 210,539 of record NZ_JAGTJK010000011.1, read on the forward strand.
CACTGAGCCATCACTCGGCGAGGGGGGCATCGCTGCCGGAGACGATGAAGCTTGCCCAGTAGTAGGGATGGGCGCGGTCGGGCCGGTCGAGCATCTCGAGCTGCCCGAGGCGCATCGCTTCACTCCGGCCGCACCCGGCAAGAAGCCTGTCATAGTAGGCCTCCATCAGCTCGCGCGTCGCTGCATCGTCGACGCTCCACAAACTCATCACCTGGGTCTCCGCGCCTGCCATGACCATGGCGCGCCGCAGGCCGTAGACGCCGTCTCCGATACGAACCTTGCCTACCCCGGTCATGCACGCGGAAAGCACCACGAGCTTCGTTCCAACCAGGTCGAGCTGCGAAACCTCCAGCGCAGTCAGGAGGCCATCGCCCTCTTCATCATGACCGCGATTTGCGCCGGCGAGCGCGATACCCGAGCGCAAAAGAGCGTTCTCCATGATAGCCAGCTTGGGTAGAGGGTCGAGGTCACTGGAAGGGGACATGTGAAGCGCAGGCAAGTCCGGGAGAAAAAAACCGTGTGTTGCGATGTGCAGCACGCGCGGCCCGGCGAGAGCTTTCACGGCATCCGTGGTCGCTAGAGCGCCCGTCAGATACCTGGAGCCGGGTAGCTTCGTCGAAATGGTGCGGCCTTCGTTTGCGGCAAAGTGAAGCGGGGAGAACCGCATTCCTCTTGCGTCCGCAGAGCGCTGCCTGCGGGTACCGGCTTGGCCCGCGGGCGTGGCACCTCGCGCGGTGTCATAGTCCGGCGCCGCGACGACGACCGGACCTTGCCGCGAGGGCACGCTGGTCCCAAGGCGCAAGAGATCTCGACCGCTCGCCAGATACGTCAATGCGTAACGCTCGACGAGGTAATGCCCATCCTCGTCCACGAGGACGCCAAACGGTACGAGGTTGAGAAAACCATCTGGACTTAGCAGGATCCGGCGGCCCGAACCGAGGAGACGGCGGATCGGTTGCATCACCAGCGCGTCCAGGTCACGGGCAGCGGGCCGCGGGTCGACGAACGGCTCGGCATGCGAGAGGAATTCGCGCGCCGTACCACGGGCGCCGACGGGGCCCGGTCCGGCGGCCCTCCGCGAGAGCGCCTGCCGCAAGCGAGTGACCGCCGCATGGATGGGCGCGGCGGGGCCGAGATCGGCCCAGGCGATCTCACCATTCCGATGCAATACATACGCCACATAACGTGGCTCGCCAACGCGATAGCTCCACGTATCCGTGTCGAATGGGGCATACACAAAAAACTCGACGAGCGTGGCTCCTTCCGGGATGGCAGCGCGCACCTCGTCGATCGTGAGGGGCCGCAAATCGCCGCGGAGCTCGGCGCTACGACGGCTGATGTCGGCCTCGAGCTCATGGCGCTCCGCCGCGAGGCGCAAAAACCTCGCGCGATACTCACCACGGGTCATCCGCGCCGGCTTTCGGTACACGAGCGCGCTGTACTCGGCGCTGATGGACCTCAGCTCTTCGAGTCGCCCCCGATCCGACGGGGCAAGGCTATGGCGCAGCGCCGCGAAGCTGTCCGTCATGGCGTCGAGCACCCGTCCCTTGCGGTTCAGAATCACGCCGAGCGCAAGGCGTTTTGCCTCCTCGGCATGAGGCGCGGCCTGCACATGCGAAGAGATCGCCTGATCGGTGGAGCCGCGCAGCGTGGACATGTACGCCTGCTTCTGCTCGTCCGAGCCCGTGTTCAGCAAAATCGCAGCATTGCGATTTTGGATGGCGACCGCGCGGCCGAGCCTGTCCACGGCCTTCGCGTGTTGACCGAGCGCCTGATACACCCTGGCGAGCTGCTGGAGCGCGTCCGCCACGTCAGGGTGGTCCGGCCCGAGCGCCTTTTCTCTGATCGCCAATGCCCGCTGCTGAAGCGGCTCTGCCGCTACGTGGTCTCCTCTTTGGCTTCGAAGCGTCGCGAAACCGAGGAGCGAGCCCGCCAGGCGGGGGTGATGGGGTCCCAGTACTCGCTCCTCGATGGAAAGCACGCGCTGATAGAGCGGCTCTGCCTCGGTGTAGTCCCCCCTCGCTTTGTACACCAAGGCGAGGTGGCGAAGCGCGAGGGCTACGTATGGATGCGCCGGCCCCAGCGCCTTCTCCCAGATGGTGAGCGCGCGCTGAATGTATCGCTCCGCCGTCGCGTGGTCCTTCTTCGCCAAACAGATCGTCGCGAGGTTGTTGAGAGATTCGCCCACGTCGACGTGGTCTGGCCCCAGAGCCCTCTCTTGGATGGCGAGCGCGCGCCGGTGGAGCGATTCGCTCTTGGAAGAGTCCCCCTTCGAATGGTACACCCTCGCGAGGTTGTTGAGCGCGGTGGCCACATTGTGGTCCTCTGGCCCCAGCGTTTCCTCGAAGATGGTCAGCGCGCGCTGAAGGATCGGTTCTGCCTTGACATAGTCCCCTTTCGCCTCGTGTAATGACGCGAGGTTGTTGAGCCCGGTCGCTACCATCGGGTGGTGCGACCCGAACGCGTCCTCCGCGATGGCGAGCGCGCGCTCGGCGAACGGAATGGCTGCGTCGAACTTACCCTCGCCGTACAGTTGATTGACTTTTTGATTGAACTGTTCAGCCTCCGCCCATGCGCTCTCGAGGGCCATCGCGCCGTGCCCACGCCTGTCGTCGGGTTTCCTTCCATCCCTCGCGCTCATCGTCTCTCCAAAGCTCCGTTTCACGCTCTGCGAGCGCTACCGCCCATGCTTTTCCGCTCGATCCGCGCTGCTCATCCGAGGTACCAGCATGGTAGCATTCACGATGTCGAGAGTTTAACGAAGGCTGCGTACGGTACACAATCAGCTTCCGCTTGCCGCTTCCGCTTCCGCTCCCGCTTCCGCTTCCGCTTCCGCTTCCGCTTCCGCTCCCAAACCCGTTTCCGCCCCGCTAGCGCTCCTATCGCATAAGGGGCACGCGGTTCAGCGGATCTTCCACGTGTCCGGATGACGCCGCATGTGCATGACCGCGACCAGCGCCTGCCGCCGGCAGGCTCCTCGTTGCGAGATCTCGCTGGCGATGGTGACCTCCTGGCACATCGCCAACATCGTCGAGCGCGACGTGTGCGAGCATCGCCTCGATCAGGCCTATATCAATCGGGGGAACGACGCCACGGTGCAAGACTGGCAGATCATGCGAGACATGGTGCGAGAGAAGAACCATCCTGCGGCATCGGCTGGGGTCACGATTGGGCCACCGCGCAGATCGCGGCCTTGAGGAGGGGGACGGTTCTCACTCTGAAGCCGCGGAGGGCGGCCTTGATCTTGGACCAGGCCAGCTCGATGGGGTTGAGGCCCGGCGAGTAGGGCGGCTGGTAGATGAGCCGCGCGTGACGGGGCGAGGCCGGCCACGTATCCTGCGGCGGCGCAGGAGCAACCATGAGCATCGATCTCTCGCTCGTGATCACATCGTCCTCGCGGCCGACCGCGAGGGGCAGGCAAGACGGGCGTCTGCTCGCGTGGCGGCGGGCGTTCGTCCCGCTCGCGTGGTCGGCGATGTTCGATGGCGCCACCGCCGCGGCAGTATCCCCAGCGACAATGGTCGCTCGTTTCAGAGCTGCTTCAAAGCTCGATAGAAACTGCCAGCGACTCCCAATCGATTTGCTGGAGCTGGCCGAGCACGGCTTCGTGCACGTGCCTGTGCTTTGGCTGGAACCAGATGACCGTCAGCCAGGATGGTTTGTCGGGGGCGCCATGCTTGGGCGCGCTCTTGAACGTTCCTACGCACTTCCACGGGGGCAAGAACTCGGGCACACCGAAGCGCTCGATCCAATCCTGCACCTCCCTTAAAAAACCCTCCACCTCGTCGGCCGTCGGTAGACGGTCGGGCTCATGAGGGACAGGGGCCCGATCTGGAGGGAGCAGGAGCGGCTTCGCCCCTCCCTTGGTGCAGGTCCAGCAGCGCCCCTCGGCGTCCTGCATGGCGTGCTCGATGATATGGTCGTTCATCTTCCGGGTTGGATACCCTTCGCCCAGGGAAGCATAAGTAGGCGCGCGGTCGAAGGCTGCCAGCAACACCTCTCGCCCCGACCGTAGCGTCAATACCAACCGTTGATGAACCGTCACGTTTTACTCATCCTAACACACCCTTTCAGCCATGAGGTGTCGCGAAGGCAGCGACCCTTGCCTGTGCGGTACGCAATCAGATTTCGCTCCCGCCCCCGCCCCCGCTCCCGCTTCCGCTTCCGCTCCCGCTCCCGCTCATGCCCCGGCGCCCGGGGATAACGTGACCGCCAAAAGACGCTCTCCCGCGGCCCAAACGACCTCGTCGCCCCGGAGCACGAGCCTCGTCCACAGCCTTGAACGATTGTACCACCGTGCCAGCTTGCGCTGCCCTCCATCCGGGCCCAGGCGAATGAGCTCCCCCACGTCCTCTCTGCCGACGACAACCAGGAGATCGTCGCCCACCGGGAGGGCGCACACGCTCTCGGCCCCGACCTCCACCGAGCGCCGCGCGCCCGTCACCGGGTCGAGCACGCTGATTCGTTGCCCGGAGATCCACGCAATCACCTTGCCGTCGGTGACCAACCCAAAAGCCTCCGCAGAGTCCCCTTCCTCCAGCACGGCGATGACCTCGGCGCGCCCCATGGTGGGATCCCAACGGTGGAGGTCCGTCCGGAAACTCTTCGCCCCTCGCCTTTCGCGCTGACGCCAAAACAGCGCCCCACTGCAGGCGATCAAATCCCCCACGCCATGGTGCTCGTGAATGGGTTCCTCCCTTCCTTCCAGCCGTACCCGGACTGGATGCCCGTCCTTCCATCGAGGTGGCGACGGGCCGTCGAGCCACGCAGCGCGCGCGTCCAGCACCACGGGCGACCTCGGTTCTTCCTGCCCACGCGCGACGACCTCGGCATCTCCGCCCTCGATGGGCACCCGCCACACCTCTTCATCGCTCAACGCCACGATCACGGCATGCGCACCGTCCGCCGCGAGCTGGGCGAGCCGCACGTCCAGGGCTTGCAACATCACCCCGTGCGTCTTCCCGGGGTCGAGGCGCCGTAATCGTTCGCCGTCACAAGCCACGAGGTGCTCCCCGCAGGCGACGACCGAGCCGAACCCCGGAGCGAACGCCGACGCTCCGATCCGACGTACCTTGTTCACGAGCTCCCACGTTTGCTCGTCCAACGTGCGCCTCCTGGCCGTGGCCACTGTCGCCACCACCATGCTTCCCCGTTCCCGTGGTGAGCACAATCCGCGCGCCGCTGTCGTGCAATGCTATTCGCAGCCGCAGCCGCAGGCATTGGAGAAGTGCTGCTGCGGCGGCTCGCAGCGATACTTGATGAGCATGCATTTTTCCCTGTCGCCGAGGTATCTGCGGTGCGGTTCTTTGGCGGGGTCGCACCCGCTCGCCGCGGGGACCTGCGTGCCTGCTGTATTCGTGGGCGCGGTCTGCGGATCCCCGACCGCCGCGGTGGGCTGCGGCTCAGGCGCCTGGGTTGGCTGCGGGTCGGACGATGGCGGCGCGCTGGCAGACGTCGTTGACGCGCCGAGCGCTTGGGGCGTGGCGGGCGCCTGGTCGCTGGATGCTGGCGCCTGACCGCTGCAAGCGCCGGCCGTCGACACGGCGAAAAACGCGAAGACGGCGTACATGGGCGAACGTCGGCAAGGGGAGAGCGAGCTTTTCTTCATTCGAGACCTCGATACGATCCGCGCGCCTCAGGGCGCTCCGCAGGGGTCAGCGTATAACATCCCGCCCCCCAGGGAGAGCCTCCCAGGTAACGGTCGCCGTGAAACAGTTTCGAGCGCGTCGTGCACCTACCACCACGACCTCGAAACTGTTTCGAAGGCGTGCTGCACGGGGAAAGATCTCCGCGCGGGAACCGACGCGCCGTGCGCCGTGTCGTTCGCCGCGCGATGGTCCCCTTGCTGCGTTCTCTCTCCCTTTTGTGCTGCACAGCGGTCACGTTTTCTGCCTGCGTGCGGCCCGTTGTCACGCACACCGCTCCGCCCGTGGTCGTGCTGCCCACCGTAACGCCCGTGCTCGACGTCACCGCCGAGCCCCCGGCCCCACAGCCCGCGCAGCCCGCGCAGCCCGCGCAGCCCGCACCTCCCAGTGGAACGTACTGGGTGCGGCGGCTCACCCGCGGGATCAACATCGCGTCGGGCGTGGGCCAAGAGCGCGAGTACTCGGGCGAGGTCGCGTGCGTGCCCGCGACGATCGATCGCAAGGCGAACGAGATCACGTTCACGCTGGGTCCGTTTTCGTTTGAGCTGCACGAGATGGGCGAGCAATGGACGTTGTGGTCGCCCACGCTCACGCACGCGTCGCCCGCGTTCTCGCTTCGCGGCAGCACAAACCAGGAGATCGAGCTGCTCGATGGGAGCAGCGACGCGGTGGTGCTCACAACGGTGGGCGCGCTGTTCCGTGAACGCGAAGCGTGCGCGCAGAGCACGCGCTTCATGCTGCGCTGCGTGGGAGACGAGTGCGAGGAGATCGCGCCCACCGAGCGACCGTTTCTGCTCCCCGCGTGCGAGCAGGAGATGGCCGAGGCGGAGCGCATGCGCGCGCGGGTGACCGACGTTCCGGACGCGGCGCTCGCGCGCACGCTCACACGCGCAGACGCGCTGATCGCGCACGGCGGGACGCTGTGGGAGTACGTGGCCGCCGAAGCGCAGTGCAGCACGCTCACGGCGAAGCCGCGCAAGGGCAACGGCAACGGCGTGAAGCTCTCGCAGCGTTACACCACGCGAGACGGGCGGCGCGTGGAGCGCGACACCGAGTTCGAGTCGGTGATGCCGTCCGCACGGCAAGCGGTGCCCTATACCGACTCCAGCTCGGTGACGTTTCCCGACGGCAGCGTGAGCCGGGGCTCGAGCGGGATGACGATTCCGTCTCCGCCCGTGACGCTCTACTTCGGCGACCAGTTCATGCTCGTCGACAATCGCCAGCTCTACCTCACCGCGGCGAGCTGCCGCGCGCGACAAGCCCAAGGCAGCGCGCCCGCGCTCCCGCTCCCGACTGCACTACTTGCCTCGCCGCCGAGCCCCCCGCCGTGATCGGACTCCGTCGGTTGCCTCGTCCGCGAGACCCCGGCCCTGATCGGACTCCGTCGGTTGCCTGGTCCGCGAGACCCCCGCCGTGATCGGACTCCGTCGGTTGCCTGGTCCGCGAGACCCCGGCCCTGATCGGACCTCGCCGGGGCCTCGTCGACCAGGCAACCGACGAGGTCCGATCTCCTCCGGGGTCTCGTCGACGAGGGATTCCGGGTGAACTTACGTCGTGGTCGCGTGTAGGCACCACACGAGGCGTCCTTCGTGTCTTCGCCGACCCTCGGCGTGACGGACCTCACCGCTGTAGGGAAGTACGAGGAGAGAGGGAGGCCCCCGACCCATGGCGAGGGCTCAGCTTGAAAGCAAAAAGTATAGTTTGCGCAGGTGAGCTCGACTGTCGTCGAGGCAAAAGGGGGCCACGATGGCGCGTGATATTGTCGCAGTTGGGGAAATCAACTCGTCGATGAGGAACGGGAACGTATAGAGCCACAGCTCCGCGAAGCCCGACACCTCCCTGCTCAGGCCACGCCTCGGAGGAGGCGGACATCCTGGTTTACTTGTCCTCGATGCATCCCCTGCTGCGTACAATGCCCTCACCTCACGTTGCCAACGTGCCCCAAAGGAGGGGTTGGACCCTTGTCGTATGACGCCCCCATCTGGATGCTCCTGAACCTGCTGGGCTGCGGGCTCGGCGTCGCGCTCATCGCCGCGAAGAGACCTGGGTGGGGGGCCATCGCCGCTGGGCTCGTGGCCGCCGCGTATATGACCAAGCTGCGGTGGATGCCCGCGTATGCCTGGTCCTCGACGGCGTCCTATCCGGTCATGCCCGGGTGGTCCCATGAGCACAACATCGCGGCAGGGGCGCATGAGCGCGCCCGGTGGGCTCTGGAGTTGCTTGCTTGGGCGGTTCCGCCGCTGCTCGTGTGCGCGTGGGGATGCGTCGTGGCTGCGCGAAAGAAGAAGAGCCGCCGGCCGCTTTTGTGGATCCTTCCCGCCTGCGTGCCCAGCGGTATCCTTCTGTTCTGGATCGTCAGCGCCGCGTTTTATTGGTCGTCCGACGACCCGCGGTGGTCGATGGGGTACCTCGAGGAGTGGCGGGAAGGGGGCCGTCAGGCGACCCATGGCGGGAGCTGCTACGGCTTCCTGGTGGACCAAGCCCGTTTGGTGGGGCTCGTCCCCGAGGACAACCTCGCGCGCGCTCGAAGTGAGTGTGGGGAGCTCTGCCGAGAACAAGCGGCTCGGCGCTCCTTCAACCCCGGCGTCCTGGAGGAGAAGTGTCGAGAAGCGGGGCTCCTCCCGTGAACGCCCCGGAGAAGACGGCTCCCGCTTCCGCTCCGGCTCCCGCTCCCGCTCCCGCTCCCGAATCGGAGATCCGCTTGGAGTATGGGATCGAGCTCGTCGTGGGCCTCAGCGTGTCAGGCCAAAATGCAGGTGCAGCGCTGGATGAAGCGGTACGGGATCGAGCCGGAGACATTCAAGAAATAGGGGTGCGAGCAGGATGCAACGGGTGCAACGGGTGCAACAGGGGGTGCAACCGGTGCAACCACCACGCAGCAGCCGGAAGCACGCGCGTTGCAGAGAGCAAGGCCACGAATCTTCGCGCCACGGCGCCCATTTGGGCCTGGCACGCCCGCTGCCATGGCTCCCCGCCATGCGCACTCTGCTTCTTCCGCTGCTCACCATCACCCTGGCCTCCCTGTCGCTCGTCGCCTGCGGCGGCGACGACACCCACCCCGATTCCGGCACCGGCGGTGCGGGCGGCTCCGGCGGCTCCGGCGGTGCGGGCGGCTCCGGCGGCTCCGGCGGCTCCGGCGGCGCGACGTCGGCCGATATCTTCGAGAAGCTCCAGGACATCGAGGGCCTCACGGTCACGGAGGAGGAGACCGAGATCCCTGGCTACCGCTATTTCGTGCTCACGATTGACCAGCCCGCGGATCACGACGATCCCTCCGGCGCGCGCTTCGAGCAGCGCCTCGTGCTGCATCACCGCGACCCGGCCGCGCCCGTGGTGCTCGCCACCCAGGGCTACAACCTCTATCCGGAGTACCAGTGGCTCGACGAGCCCGCCGAGCTGCTCGCCGCCAACCAGGTCCGGGTCGAGCACCGCTTCTTCACCCCCTCCCGCCCGGAGCCCGCGGACTGGTCGCAGCTCACCATCGAGCAGGCCGCCCGAGACCTGCACCACATTGTCGAGGTGATCCGGCCACTCTACGAGGGCAAATGGATCTCCACCGGCGGCAGCAAGGGCGGGATGACCTCCGTCTATCACCGCCGCTTCTATCCCGACGACGTGAACGGCACCGTCGCTTACGTCGCCCCGCACAACTTCGGCGACGCCGACCCGCGCTACCGCGACTTCGTGGCCCAGCGCGGCGACGCGGCCTGCCAGCAGGCCCTCCTCGACTTCCAGCGCGAGGTGCTGCTGCGCCGGCCGGAGATGCTGGTGCGCATGCAGGCCCAGGCCGCGGACGCCGGCCTCACCTATGAGCTGCTCGGCGAGGATCAGGCCCTGGAGACCGCGGTGATCGAGTTCATCTTCAGCTTCTGGCAGTACGGCGACGAAAGCCACTGCGCCGAGATCCCGCCCACCTCGGCGAGCGACGACGAGGTGTGGTCGTTCTTCGACCTGGTCTGCGGCCCCTCGTTATGGTCCGACGGGGCCACCCTCGCCTACGAGCCGTACTATTGGCAGGCGGCGGTGCAGCTCGGCTATCCGGGCTACGCCGAGGAGAACGTCGCTGATCTGCTCCTCTACCCCGGCTTTGACGTGGCCGCCTCGTACACGCTACCCGGACGCGGCAAGAACCCGATCCTGGACCCCCAGGCGATGCAGGACGTCTCTGCGTGGCTCACCACCAAGGGCGAGCGGATGATGTTCATCTACGGCGAGAACGATCCGTACACCGCCGCCGCCTTCGATCTCGGGGGCGCGCAGGACTCATACCGCTTCTTCGAGCCGGCGGGGAACCACAGCGCGTCCATCGGCGGGCTGCCGCAGGCCGACCTGGAGGCGGCGCTCGCCGCGCTGCAAGCCTGGACGGGCGTCACCCCGGTCCAGAAGGCGCACGCGCTGGCGGCGTACCCGTCGACGCCCCGCTGGATGCTGTCCCAAAGCCGGCGCCGGATGCCCTGATCCCGCGCTTGCCAGCTCGTTCTGAAACAAACGAGTCCCAATACGCGCTGCACGATCCGGTAAAGTACCGTGTCCTCTGGTCGATGCCGCTCGTGCCGGTCGGCGCCATGCAATTCGGAAAGCGCGCTCGAAGGACCCACGCGCGGCGCCATCGCGCGCGTCGTGCCAAACGAAGGGCGCGCCGATTGCCGAGCTCTTCATCGATCATCCCTGACGGCCGCCACCCTCCGCCATCGCGCCCGCCACACCCGGCAACGCCCATGGCCCATCCGGCACTCGACCTACCCCCCTTCCTCAACAGCGGACACAATTAGATCTCGGTTGCCGCTTCCGCTTCCGCTTCCGCTTCCGCTTCCGCTTCCGCTTCCGCTTCCGCTCCCGCCTCCCCCCAAGGAGCTCACCCCTCCGACGCTTCGATTTCGACCTGCGCCTCCGGGCTCGTCGGAAGCTTGATCTCGGGCCCGACCTTTTCGGGCTCGGCGGAAGGTGGCGTGAGGACCACGAGGCTTGCCGGCCTGCATTCGATCGCGACGGGGGTCGTGCCTGCCGCCTCGCCGTCGATGAGTACGTGCTGCGCTGGGTCGGCGAGGATGCGCAGGCGGCGACACGGGAAATAGCCAACCTCGTCGCGCGTCGCGGGCTCGCCGCGCGCGGCCGTGAGAAAGAGGTGAATGCCTGTGGCCACGGCCGCGTTGAGCGTGGTGGCTGCGACGACTGTCACGTCGAGCATTCCGTCGTCGCCGACGAGCGCTGAAGGGCCCTGCGCGAGCACCGTGCGGAGCGGCGCCATGTTTGCCACGGTGACGGCCACGGCGCGGCACCGGACGATTTGCTCGTCGGTTTCGAGCTCGACCTCGAACGGCGCGAGCGTGCTGAGCTTGCGCAGCGCCGTCGCGACATAGGCGAGCACGCCCCAGCGATGTTTGTCCTCCCTCGCCGTATCGGCCACCGTGTCGGCGTGGAGGCCGACCGAGGCGTGGAGCACCATGCAGCGATTGCCGACGAGGGCGGTATCGATGACCCGGCGGTGGCCTGCGAGCAGCGTGTCGCACGCGGCGATCGGGTCTCCTGGGATGCCGAGGGCCGCGGCCAGCGAATTCGACGTGCCACACGGCAGGATCCCGAGCGGCACCTCGCTCTGTGCGAGCACGGCCGCCACGGACGAGACCGTCCCGTCGCCCCCCGCCGCGATCAGCATCTCCGCGCCCGCGTCGAGCGCCTCCCGCGCGCACGCAGACGGGTCCTGGTCGGGGCCCGTGCGCAGGACGTTCAGTTCGAAGCGGGGCGCGAGGATCGCGTGCACGCGGTCGAAGACGTCATCGGCGGCGCTGCCGGCAGCGGCGTTGTAGATGAGGCACGCTTTCATTCCATCGGCTTACCATCTCTCCTCCCTCCTTTGAAAGCGGAACACAACCGGACGGCGTTTGCCGCTTCCGCTTCCGCTTCCGCTTCCGCCGATGGCGGAACGCATCAGGCCGCGTACCGACGAATCTCCACCTCGGCGCCATCCTGAACTGCGCGCTCGGCCATCGCGTACACCTGGGAGGCGACGGCTTCGTCGAGGTAGTACTCACCGCAATTTTCACAAATCGACGCGGGAACGCCTTTGAGGATGACCGTGGTCTCTCCGCGTTGGAGCGTGACCGTGACGAAGCCGGGAGCCGTCTCGCCGTGCTTGCAGAGGATGCAGTTCACCGTGGTTTCCTCTTCCTGGTCTTGAAGTCGCTTTCCCAAAGTGCAGAGTCCGGGATGTACGCGGTGACGACGTGGGCGGTCTCGGTGGCCGAATCATACCCGAACACGACGTGGATGGCACGGCCGTCCACGAAGGCCAGCACGAGGCGGCTGGGAAACGGACGATCGTCCGGGTAGTCGGCGATCGGCTCGCCATGGTCGATGACCGTGCGCACGTCCTCAGGGCGGATACTGCGGGCGAACATCCGGTCCATCGCATGGCCCGAGAACTTTAGCTTCATGGTGGAGTCGGCGTTGTGGAGGGGGCTGCGCCGCGCTCTTTGATCAACTCGGTACGGCGGGTGATGAGTTGGTTGACGGTGCGGGTGACGGTCTCAAGGGCGGGGGAAGGCTGGAGGGTGCCGTCGGCGACGCGGGCGACGAGCACATCGAGGCATTTTTGGAGAACGTCAATGGGCCCTTTCATTTCTTCATGCGGGAAACTGAGCAGCATGCTAGCGGTATCTGCTGTCGTCAGGCAATCTCGCGGTCGCTTCGACCCCGGCCCGAGCGTGCAACCTGCCGACGTAGGACGCGCCAATGCACCCACGAAACCGCCACGACGAACGCGGTTCCGAGGAACACGAGCGGGTCGCCGGTCTGAATGAAGTCGCGTGCGTTCCAGCCGATCACCGCAACCCCTAGCGCGATGAACCAGCGGGGATCCGCGAACCCGGAGACGGTGCAAGCGACGAGCAGAAGAGCCGCGACCGCGGCCGCGCCCCGGTCGACCGTTCCGGGCACGAGGTGCCACGTCGTCGTCGCGAACCAAGCCGCGAGGCGCCACGTCGTCGTCGCGAACGACGCCAGCGCAAGCCCGACGAGCGCCGGCCGAACGGCGAGCGCGCGATCGGTCTTCCTCGCGGCTATCGTGAACGCAGCAACGAGGAAGGGGATCGCGCCCGGAACCGCCATGCCGAGAGCCCACCGGATGCCGATGGGTCCAGGGTAGCGGAGCGTCCCGAGCAGGCCGATGCCGCCGAGGGTGAGGGCTCCCGCCCAGATGAGCACGCGCCGCTGCTGCAGCATCGCGACCGCGAGCAGCACGTACACCACGAGCTCGAGCGCGAGCGGCCCGGCGTAGAGCGCGAGCTCATCGGACGGCACACCGGCGGCGCTGTTGACGGGAAGCCAGTGCACGAACCACCCGAAACGAAGCAGGAGGGCGCCGACGCGAACGCTGGCGAGGAGGGCCGCGCCCAGCACGATGCCCTGTGCGAGCACGACGCGGAACGGTTGGTTTGCGGGCGTCGTCGCGTGGGCACGAATCGCCGAGACGACGAGATCCAACACGTCGCGCGGGTGGGGCCAGGACTGCTCGGCCGTGCACGTCTCGAGCGTGGTACGGACGAGATCTTCCTCCCATCGCGCTCGAAACGACGCGGGAAAGAGGGAGATGAGCGCGCGGATGCGACGTTCGAGGGGGCTCATCGGTGCGCGAGCCTTTGCTTGGCGAGCCCCACGAGGGCCTCCCGCCGTTCGGTTTCTTCGACGAGGACGCGGCGCCCGCGCCGCGTCAGGCGGTAATAACGTCGCGGCCGCCCCTCCTCGATTTCCTCGCGATCGAGCTCGACGTGACCGGCTTCCTCCAGTCGCTCGAGGGCTCCGTACAAAGTCCCGGGGCCGAGCCGGATCGTTCCGCGGCTCAACTCGCTGACCTCGAGAAGGATGCCGTACCCGTGGCGAGGCCGATCCGAGAGCGCGAGGAGAATCAGGTACGTGGGGTCCTGCATCGGTCCTCAACCTATCGCCTCACGATGTATCGGTCAACGATATATGGAGTCCGCCCGCGGCTCCGGACGCGGCGTCGCGCGCGTCTACGTGGACGGAGGATGCTCGCTCTCCTCTATCTTGGCCTCGAGTCGCGCCAGGGCTTGCTCCAGGTTCGTGCGCTGCGAGCGACTCTCGATTCCATACTCGTAGAATCCGTCGTCTCCGCCCAGTTGTTCCGGGTAGCGCGAGCGGAGCCACGCACGCAATCGTTCGCTTACCGAGGCGTGCATGAGGTCGAGCCGCACGCATATGCCCGGTGAGACCCAGCTCCCTCTGTACACGCCGTCGTGGGGGGGTGCATTCGGGATGAGCGGGTGCTTGGGCGCCTGATCGTAACGGTGCGGGGTCCAGCCAACCTCCCAGATCGGACGCGCCGGAACCGCATCGAGCGCGTCAGCGAACGGCAGCAACGCGGGCGAGAGCTTGGAGGGAGGCATTGACATCGGATGCGAGTACCACGCCCTTACGCGCGCGTCGACGCGGGCCGGCAGTCACCTTGCTTCTCGAGAGCGGTACACAATCAGATTTCGCTTGCGGCCCCCGCTTCTCGGGAAGTTCGCTTTGGGGCCTCCCCAAATACCCTGCGAGCCGCCCACGCTTCGCAATGGGGCCTCCCCAAAGACGATCCCGACCGCCCGGACCTGGCGATGGGGCCTCCCCAAAGACGATCCCGACCGCCCGGACCTGGTCATGGGGCCTCCCCAAAGACGATCCCGACCGCCCGGACCTGGCGATGGGGCCTCCCCAAAGACGATCCCGACCGCCGGGACCTGGTCATGGGGCCTCCCCAAAGACGATCCCGACCGCGGGGACCTGGCGATGGGGCCTCCCCCAAGACGATCCCGACCGCCCGGACCTGGCGATGGGGCCTCCCCATGACCGATCCCGACCGCCCGGACCTCCCTTTGGGGCTTCCCCGCTCCATTTGGGAGCACTCAGCGCTCCGTTTTGGAGCACCTCGCACCTGCGGGAAAAACTCGAGAGAGAAACGTCCACGATGTCCGTGACGCGCCATCGTTTTCCGCAGCACCGTGGCAGCGTCGCTCGTGGTAGGCTCGTTCACCCCGGTGCGCAATCGCGACCCGCAATTTCTTCTCGCGGCAGCGCTGCTCCACGCGGCCGTCATCCTCGCGGTGTGGTTCACCGCGTCCTCGCCATCGCCGCGCAACGAGGGTTCGCAGACGGAAGCGCCGGGGCAAGAGCGCGACGAGATCGCTTTCGACCTCGTGTCCGATACGCCAACGCAAAAACCAGAGAAGGCTCCCGCGCCCATCGCCCGCGTCGCGCCGGCGAAAGCGCCGCGCGTCGGACACCACGCGCCGCGACGGCCGACGCACGATGCTCCCGGCGAGGACGCTCCGTATCCCGATCCCGAACCGCTGCCTGCCGCCGGCGCAAACGCGGGCTCACAAGAGGCGCCCGCCGAGCAGCCTCCGACCCTGCCGGGCCTCGACGGCAAGCCGATCTGGGCTGTGCCAGGCGTCCTTCCCGCGCCTGCCCTCGCCGGTCGCGTCTCGTCCGCCCCGCCGCCCGCCCCCGAGGAGCCCACGATCGCTCCCTCGCTGGGACAAAAAGCGCTCGATTACCTCGCTTCGCGCGTGCCGCCGCCGCCATCGGCGTACGAGCGCCGCGATCCCATCCAGCACTTCCCCGCAGCGGGCACGCTCGCCTCGGCCGTCACGGACGAGCTGCGATCTTCGACCACGCCGGCCGAATCCGATACGCACTTCGAGCTCGTCGTCGACGCCCAGGGGCACCTCGTGTCCGTGCACGTCGTCGCGGCGGACCCCGCGCACCGCAAGGCCGCGGAGCACGTGGCCCGCGCCATCGCGGAGCGCTTTTCTGGCCAAACGTTCCCGCTCCCCGATGCGTTCGCGGCGGGCAGCCGCATTCGCGTCGGCGTGAAGAGCGAGGTCGTCTTGCCCAATGGCGCGAAGCACCACGTCTCCGACCCTCGGCTGAGCCTGCCGGGCGTGAGCGTGCCGCTGGGCTCCCAGGAGTATTTGTTCGACGAGCGCTCTCGCCCCGGCTTGGCCGGGGTCCTGCCGAACCTGAATCTCGGGATCGAGCTCTCGTTCAAATTCGACCTCGCGACCCTCGGCTCGACACGCAAGCGCGTCTTGCACACCCGCGTCAACGCCGTGCCGCTCGCCAGCGCGACGCAATGACGCCGATCACGACGTCCGCCCGTTCGCGGGACTCGTCTGCGCGGCTGATGGTCGAAAGCACCCCCGGCTCGGAAAAACGCGAAGGCGTCGTCGTCGGCGCTGACGCGGAGCCCCCGGCAAGCTAGGGTCACGGCGCCGTGAACATCGTCCAGATTCGCAAGAGCGCCCATGCGTCGGGTCGTGATCTCCGCCGTTTCCTGCCCACGACCCGCGCCGAGATGGAGGCGCGCGGCTGGGACGAGCTCGACGTGCTGCTCGTGAACGGCGACGCCTACGTGGATCACCCCGCGTTCGGCGCGGCCCTGATCGGCCGTTTCCTCGAAGCGCGTGGCTTCCGTGTCGGGGTCATCTCGCAGCCGGACTGGCGCACGACGGACGACCTCTTGCGCATGGGGCAGCCGCGGCTCTTCGTGGGCATCACGGCCGGCAACATGGACAGCATGTTGAACAAGCTCACGGCGCAGAAAAAGATCCGGAGCGAGGACCAGTACTCGCCGGGCGGGCGCACGGGGCTCCGGCCGAACCGCGCGACGATCGTGTACGGCAACCTCTGCCGCCGCGCCTTCCCGGGCGTGCCGCTCGTGCTCGGCGGGATCGAGGCGTCGCTCAGGCGGATCGCCCACTACGACTACTGGTCGGACCAGGTGCGCCGGAGCGTGCTGCTCGACGCGAAAGCGGATCTGCTCATTTTCGGGATGGGCGAGCGGCCGGTCTGGGAGGTCGCCGATCGGCTCAGGCGGGGCGAGACCATCCGCGATCTCCACGACGTGCGGGGCACGGCGTACGTGCGGCGCAAGGGCGAATGGGAGGACCTCGAGCCGAGCCGGTTCGTCAGCGACGGCAAGGTGGTGATCCTGCCGAGCTACGAGGAGGTCGTCCGGGACAAGGAGGCGTTCGCCGAGATGAGCCGGCGCTTCCAGTACGAGACGAACCCGGGCAACGGGCGGCCGCTCGTGCAGCCGCACGGCGAGGAGGCGGTGTATTTCAATCCGCCCGCCATCCCGCTCGAGACGAAGGACATGGACGAGCTCTACGACCTGCCCTTCGCGCGCGCGGCCCATTACAGCTACAGCGAGCCGATCCCGGCCTTCGAGACGGTCAAGCATTCGATCGTGACGATGCGCGGCTGCTTCGGGGGCTGCACGTTCTGCTCGATCACGGAGCACGAGGGCCGGGTCATCCAGTCACGCTCGGCCGAGAGCATCCTGAAGGAGATCCGCGCGCTGCGCCGAATGGATGATTTCCGCGGCTCCATCTCGGACCTCGGCGGCCCGACGGCCAACATGTACATGATGAAATGCAAAGACCCCGCGATCGAGAGCAAATGCCGCAGGCTCTCGTGCGTGCACCCCGGGGTCTGCGAGAACCTCGAGACGGATCACGAGCCGCTGCTCGATCTGATGCGGGCCGTGCGCGAGAGCGAGGGCGTGAAGAAGGTCTTCATCGCCTCGGGCATCCGTTACGACCTCGCCGAGCGCTCGCCGGAGTTCATCGAGGAGCTCGCGAAATGGCACGTGGGCGGCCAGCTCTCCGTCGCGCCCGAGCACTCGAAGAAGGACGTGCTCGACAAGATGAAGAAGCCGGGCATCGAGAGCTACGAGCGCTTCGCCGAGCAATTCCAGTGCGCGAGCGAGGAGGCGGGGAAGAACCAGTTCCTCGTGCCGTACTTCATCTCGGGCCACCCGGGATCGGCGCTGAAGGACATGGTGGACCTCGCACTCTGGCTCAAGAAAAAGGGAATGCGTCCGCGCCAGGTACAGGATTTCATCCCGACGCCGATGTCCATGGCGACGTGCATGTATTACACGGGCATCGATCCTTTCACGAAGGCGCCGGTGTACACGGCGAAGGAGATGCACGAGAAGCGGCTGCAGAAGGCGCTGCTCCTTTACTGGGATCCGGCCCATCACGACGAGGCGCGCGAGGCCTTGATCAAGGCGGGGCGCGGGGACCTCATCGGGTCGAAGCCGCATTGCCTGGTGCCGCCCGCCTCCGGGAAGGGCGCGATGCCCATCGCCATGCGGCGCGCCCGCGCGGAACGTGGCAAGCCGAAGGGGCGCAAGCCGACCGAGGTACGGCGCTAGCCTGGAGTGGGCCCCTTGCAGATCCGTTCGTTCAAGCTGCGCGTCGCGGATCGCCACGTGCGCGTGGTGCCGAAGACGGATGCCGAGGGATGCCCGTTCGCAGGCCCCGGGGTCGATCTGCGTGGTGAGCGCGCCGAGCAAGCCCTCACCGCGGCGAGGCCGGTCTTCGAGGCGCTCGCCTCGTTCGAGCCTGGCGTGGTGATCCGCTCGCTCTCCTTCGACTTCGACCGGGAGCGGCTCCTCGCGACGCTCGAGCCGACGACGCCGGAAAGCGATCCGCGGCCGCGCGTGGTGCGCATCGACGGGGGTCCGGCATTACGAACGCTCTTGCCCCTGGCGGCCGCGCTCGCGACATCCCTCGCCGAGCTCGCGAAGCCAGTGCTGGCAGAGCGCCCGAAGGATCACGTCGAGGCGTAGGGAGGAGCGATGACGGAGGCCCTGGCGACGACGCCCGAGAAGACGGACCCGGCGCGCGCCTGGGACGCTCTCGGCCGACTTTTGCATCGGCGCCTGATCCTGATCTACCTGACCGCCTCCGTCGCCGTGACAGGCACCGGGGCGCTCTTCTTCCTGTTCGGTCTCGACTTCAGTGCCTACCAGAAGCAGCTCGTCCTCGGTCTGCTCGCGCCGCTGGCCGCATTGCCGCAGGTGATCGCCGACATCTCGGTGATCGGGCGGCACGTCGCGCCGATCCGCGCATTCTTCGCAGCGCTGCCGGGGCCTTCGGCGAAGTCGCTGGCGGCGCCAGCGCTCGCGCGCGCCTTGAATTTGCCTCTTTACACGGCCGCACGCGTGCTGTTCCTGCACGCGCCGATCCTCGCCGTGTCCCTGACGGTGCTCTGCTCGCTCGCGAACGCGTGGCTCGGGCTGGGGCTCGCGCCGTGGCAGTTCGCCCTCGTCTACGCGACGATCGTGGTCTTCGCCTCAGGCCACGCGATCTACGAGTACCTCGCCGTGAAGTCGGCCGTGAAGCCCGTGCTCCCGCACATCCGCGCGCACGTGGACGAGGCCGCGCGCGACTCCGTGCCGCGGGTGCTTCCCCTCAAGATGCGCTCGCAGCTGCTCTTCGTGTTCGCATTCGTGGCGTGCGTGCCGCTCGCCGCGCTCGGGTTCACGGTGATGCTGAAGCTCGGCCGTCTGCTCGAACGCGTAGGAATGCACGAAGCCGCGTCGATCGAGGGGCCACTCGAAGTGTGGGTGCTCCTGCTCGTGATCGGCGGATCGAGTCTGGCGCTGTTTCTCGCGACGATGCTTTCGCGCGACATCGCAGCCTCAGCCGAGGGGCTCGTCGAGGCCATGCAGCGCGTGGAGCGAGGCGAGGTGTCAGCAGAGCTCGTGGTGGCCTCGACAGACGAGTTCGCCGAGGCATATCGCGGCTTCAACCGGATGACGCACGGGCTCATGGAGCGCGAGCGTCTGCGCGACGCGTTCGGTCGATACGTCGCACCCGAGCTCGCCGAGGAGGTGATGAAGCACGGGGTGTCGATGGGCGGGAGTCTCGTGCACGCAACCGTGATCTTCGCCGACATCCGCGGCTTCACGTCCCTCTCGGAGGCAATGTCGCCCGTGGAAGTCGTGAGCCTGCTGAACCGCTACTTCGCCGCAGTGAGCCCGCCGATCCGCGCCGAAGGCGGGTTCATCAACAAGTTCGGCGGGGACAGTCTGCTCGCCGTGTTCGGCGCGCCGGTACCAGCGTCAGATCACGCCGAACGCGCAGCCCGCGCAGCACTCGGGGTGCGCGCAGCGCTGGCCCGCTTCAACGAGCACGAGGTAGCCGAGGGTCGAGCAGCGCTGCGCATCGGGATCGGCGTGCACACAGGCGAGATGGTAGCCGGGAGCGTGGGGAGCCCCGATCGAATGGAGTACACGGTGATCGGCGACGTCGTGAACGTGGCAGCGCGGATCCAAGGTCTCACGAAGGAGCTAGGGACGGACATCCTGCTCAGCGAGGCCGCGCACGAGCCGGTAAAGGACATCGTAGCGGCGCAGCCAATGCCAAAGGTGGCAGTACGCGGCAAGGCCGAGCCAATCGTGGTGTACGCCGTCGTCGATTCAGCCTGACCGGACCGGGGTTTCACCCCGGACCCCGACCAGGGGTTGTCCACCCCTGGACCCGGACCAGCGCAAGCGCTGGACTCGTGGTCGATGAACTGCGCGATGCGCAGTTCATCGAACGGGCCCGTTGGCAAGACCAGCGACGTCAGCCCTGCTGCCTCGGCTGGCAACGCCGCTTGTGGTCTTGCCCCGTTCCTGTCCGAGAAACCGCGCATCGCGCGGTTTCTCGGCCCTCGGTCCAGGCCGTGGCCTGGTCCGGGGTGCAGGGGGCGGACAGCCCCCGCTGGGGTGCGGGGCAACGCCCCGCTCCGAAACGGATCGACCGCGCGCCGGAATGGAGCGCGCCGCGCGACGGGGCGCCTCGCAAACGGCTGGAACTGCGCGAGCTCGCGCTGGCGCGGTGATTGCTGTTTCAGGGCGGCATGCGAACGATCCCGAACTTTGGCCGTGTCACCGCAGAGCCGCATGAGTTTCTCATTTTGATCCGCGACGGGAAGGTGAAGCGCTCGGGTCAAGGCGTGAGTGTCTTCAAGTGGCCTTCGGACAGCGTCACGCTGATCCCTACTACCATCCAGAAGCTCCAGTTCCGCGCCGATCAGGTGACGCTGGAGAAGGCTGGCGTGGAGGTGACGGGACTTGCGGTTTACCGCATCGTCGAGCCGCTCCTCGCGTATCGGATGATCGATCGGGATCGCAACGGCCTCACCGACATCCTGCGCGAGATGTTCGTTGGGGCCACGCGGCGCATCGTCGCGGGCTTGCGCCTCGAAGAGTGCATCACGCACCGCAAGGAGCGTGTTGCGGCCGCGCTCATGGATGAGATCGCGCCGGTGCTGGCGGGCGAGGGGAGTCTGCAGGATGGAACGAGCGCGGGCTGGGGTGTGGTGATCGACACGATCGAGATCCAGGACGTGAAGGTGCTCTCGCAGGAGGTCTTTACGCGATTGCAGGCGCCGTATCGCGAGAAGCTCGCGCTCGAGGCGCTGCGCGCGAAGGAGGAGGTCGCGGTGGAGGAGAACCGGCTCGCGTTCGAGCGCAAGCGCGCGGCCGAGGATGCGCGGCGCGCGATCATGGCCGAGGAGGAGGCGCGCATCGCGGCCGAGCGCAGACGCGAGATGGAAGCGCTCGAGCACAAGCAGGCCCTCGCGCGGAGGGCGCACGACGAGGAGCTCGCGCGCGCCCGCGAGCGGGCCGAGGCTGAGCAGGCCGAGGCGCGGATCGCGCTCGAGACGCGAAGGGCGGCGGCCGAGCTCGAGGCCGAGATCGAGGCGAAGAAGCGCAGCGTGCCGGAGCTCGGCGAGGCGCGCTTGCAAGAGATCATGCTGACCGAGACCTTGCCCTCGATCGCGAACGCGTTCCGCGCCTCGTTTGATCGCGTCAACGTGACGACGACGGACGGGAGCTTGTTCTCGTTCCTGTCGGCGGGCCTCGATCAGGTGATGGACGTCGCCCGCGCGCGCGGCGCTGCGCTGCCGGGTGTCGTGAAGAGCGAGGCCAAGAAGGATTGACCGCGGGACGGTCCTGCTCCCTTGAGGTATCTCCCTCGAAGCATGCGGCTCTCCCCCGACGACGTTCGCCGCTCCCTCGCCGGTTTGCCGGCGAAGGACAGCCCCTGGATCTCGATGCTGCAGACGAACGCGCGCGCCGCGGCCGTCGCGATTCCGATCCGCTTCACGCCCGATCCGGTGGTGATCGCGATCCTGCGATCGGCCGAGCTGCGCGAGCACGCGAGCCAGGTCGCGTTTCCCGGCGGCAAGCGAGAGCTCGGCGACGTGGATCTCTACGCGACGGCGCTGCGCGAGATGGACGAGGAGGTTGGGCTCGCGGGGGAGGGGATCACGCGGCTCGGGGATCTCACGCCGACGCCGACGTACAACGGCCGGTACTTGATCCATCCGTACGTCGTGGCTGTGGACGAGACGCTCGCGCCGGAGGCGTGCTCGGGGGAGATCGCGCGCATCCTCGAGTTACCGCTCGGCGCGTACCTGCGTGGGGAGGCGCCGCGGGGCGGGGTGATCGTCCCGTGGAACGGCGCGGAGCTCTTCATGCCGCACTTCCGGCTTGATGCGTGCGTGCTTTACGGCGCAAGCGCGGTGATCTTCCACGAGCTCGTCGAGCAGATCGCGACCGGGATCGGGGCGACGCTGCCGCCGCCGATCCTGGAGCACGAGATGCCTTGGGGGGATCGAGAGCCCGTTTGAGGGCCAAGAGGTTCGTTAGAACGAACCGTGGACGAGGACGCCGCTCATGCCGGGACCGACGGTCGGCGTGACGCGCACGCGGCTCGACTTCTGCTCGTCCTGGGGCACGGGCTTGTTGAAGAGCAGCTCCCACACGAGCCCGCCTGCGACCGCCGCGCCGCCGACGCCGAGCGCGATCTTGCCGATGAGGACCTGCGTTTGTCCGAGGACGGCCTGGTCGTACGACGCCTTGTCGTAACAGAACCACTGGCCACCCGAGGTCGCGAGCTGGCCTTCCGTGAGCGGGTTCGTCGCGGTGCTGGGGTCGTTGACCCGGAAGCACCCGTTCTGGCCGTTGATGTCGGCCACGCCCTTCTGCACGCCCGACACGTTGCCGAGACCGACGGGCAAGAGGATCGCGCCCGCGATGAGCGCCGCGCCGCCGACGCCGAC
This sequence comes from Polyangium jinanense, assembly GCF_028435265.1. Taxonomy (GTDB): domain Bacteria; phylum Myxococcota_A; class Polyangia; order Polyangiales; family Polyangiaceae; genus Polyangium; species Polyangium jinanense. The sequence continues at coordinate 233,089 of NZ_JAGTJK010000011.1, forward strand.
CGTGATCCACGGCGCGATGCCGAAGGGTTTTACGGGAGGAGGCGGCGGGAGCTCAGGGCGCGCCGAGCTCGCGGGAGGCGGAGGCGTCGTCGCCGACGCGGAAGCCGTGGACGCCTGGCTCTGCTGAAGATCCTTGAGGTTCTTCACGCGTGTCTGGATCTTCGCCGCGTCCGGCGCATCCGGCGCGCGTTCCAGGTACGCCTCCAGCGCGAAGATCGCGTTCTGCCGATCGCCGAGCTTCTCGTACGCGTTGGCGATGTTCAGCAGCGTGCCGACTGCGTTGCAGTCGAGGTTGAAGACATCCCGCCAGTACTGGATCGCGCGGGCGTACTCGCCACGCTCGTAAAACTGCCTAGCTGCCTTGTGAGCGCCCTTGGCGCCTTCGACGTCCTCTTCCGTTGCCGTCCGGTTGCACTTACCGGCGAACGGATTCTGCGGGCCATCGGCCATGGCCATGCCCGTCGCCAGGGTCACCCCGACGACGAGCCCGACCAGAGATACCCCCTGCGCGCGCGTTCCCCACATGCGGTATTCGTCCTTCGTACCGAGCATAATGGCATGGGCCGCCGTCCGTGAAAAAAAGCGCGAGCACGGTGAGCAGGATGCCGGCGATCCCGGCTCTTCCCCCCTCTTCCCCCCCACCCTCCGGCCCCCGGGCCGGGTCCCGCCCTGCCCGATCCCGGGCCTTTGCCGCCGGTCCCCCCCGCGCCCCCGGGCTCTGGTAACCTCGCCGCGTGCTACCTGAAAAGAAGCAGATCCTAGTCGTGGACGACGAGGCGAACCTGCGCCGCGTGCTCAGCGCGCAGCTCGGTCGGGACGGCTACGAGGTGCACACCGCCGAGGACGGGGAGGAAGCCCTCGCCTTCCTCAAAGAGCACCACATCGACCTCGTGATCACCGACCTCCGGATGCCCAAGGTGGACGGGATGGATCTGCTCCGCGCCGCCATGCGGGACGATCCGACGCGCCCCGTGGTCATGTTGACGGCCCACGGGACGGTCGACAACGCCGTCGAGGCCCTGAAGACCGGCGCCTTCGACTACATCACGAAGCCCTTCGACCAGCACGAGGTGCGCCTCGTGGTCCGCAAGGCGCTGCGCACACGCGACCTCGCGAGCGCCGACGCCTCGCGCGACGTCGCCGTCTCCGCGTCCCCGCGCGAGGGCACCGCGCGCTTCGGCATCATCGGCGAGAGCCAGCCGATCCACGACCTCTACGCGATCATCGAGCGCGTCGCGGATACGCCCACGACGGTGCTCATCACGGGCGAGAGCGGGACGGGCAAGGAGCTCGTGGCGCGGGCGCTGCACGAGAACTCGAGCCGGCGCGACAGGCCCTTCATCAAGGTGAACTGCGCCGCGATCCCGAAGGACCTGATGGAGTCGGAGCTCTTCGGCTACGAGCGAGGCGCGTTCACGGGCGCCGTCGCCTCGAAGCCGGGCCGCTTCGAGCTCGCGTCGGGCGGGACGCTTTTCCTCGACGAGATCGGCGAGATCCCGAACGAGATGCAGGTGAAGCTCCTGCGCGTGCTCCAGGAGAGCGAGTTCGAGCGCGTGGGCGGCATCAAGACGATCCGCGTCGACGTGCGGCTCGTGGCGGCGACGAACCGCGACCTGAAGCGCGAGATCGGCGCGGGCTCGTTCCGCGAAGATCTGTTCTACCGCCTCAACGTGGTGTCGATCGCGCTGCCCGCGCTGCGCGAGCGCAGGACCGACATCCCGCCGCTCGTGTCGTACTTCATCGCGAAGTTCAACGCGCGGCTGCGCAAGAACATCGAGGGCGTCGAGCCGGACGCGCTCGAGCGGCTCTCGTCCTACGGCTGGCCGGGGAACATCCGCGAGCTCGAGAACGTGATCGAGCGCGCGGTGCTCTTCGCGGACGGCGCGCGCATCCGGCTCGAAGATCTCTCGGAGGAGGTGCGTTCGAACGTGGCGCCGGTAGGCGCTGCGACGGCGAGCGCGTCTTCGTCTTTGGAGGGCGCGCGCGCGCCGTCGCCGTCGTCGCCCGATCCGCAACAAGGCGAGACGGGGTCGATCTCGGACGGCCTGAAGGAGCAGGTGAAGGCCGCGATGAGCCGGCTCGAACGCGACCTCATCGTGCGCGCGCTCAAGCAGACGCAGGGCAACGTGACGCACGCGGCGCGGCTGCTCAAGATTTCGCGCAAGGGCCTGCAGCTCAAGATGAAGGAGCTCGGGCTCCGGGAGCGCGAACACGAGTCGACGTGAAGAGAGTCCTCGTCGCCGCCGCCCTGCTCGCGCTCGGCTGTGAAGGCAAGAAGCTCGCGCCCGAGCCGACCGACGCGGGCGAGGAGGCCGATCCGCCGTGGGTCACGGCGGATCGAGAGCCCGAGCCGCGGCCGGGGATGACCTGGATCCCGCCCGGATCGCTCATCGCAGGCACGCCGCCCGAGAAGCTGCCGCGTGTCCCCGACGAGGAGATGGCGGGCGAGCAGGTCGTGATGTCGGGCTTCTACATCGACCTGTTTCCGTACCCGAACGAGCCCGGCGCGATCCCGACGACGAACGTGACGCAGGCCGAGGCGGCCGAGCTCTGCGAGACTCAGCAGAAGCGGCTCTGCACGGAGCTCGAATGGGAGCGCGCGTGCAAAGGTCCGCAGAACGCGGCGTACCCGTACGGCGACACGTACAGGCCGACGACGTGCATGACGGGCTCGATACGGACGCTCGTGCCGAACGGCGTGAACGCGGGATGCAAGAGTGCGTTCGGCGTCCACGATCTGCACGGCGGCGTGTGGCAGTGGACGGCGAGCCAGTGGCGCCGCGACGCGACGAAGACGAACCTCGGGACGACGCGCGGCGGGAACGCGCCGCAGGGGGAGCTCGTGGGCCGGTGCGCGAACGGCCGCGGCGTGCGGTCCGACGTGCGTCGCGCCGACGTGGGCTTCCGCTGCTGCGCGGGCGAGCCGAACAGCTTCGAGGTGGTGCTCAACGTGAGCCGCGGCGCGCCGCTCACGTTCCACCCCGCGGACACGAAGGCCGAGCTCGCGCGCGCGCTCGCGCCGCTCGTGCCGGACGAGATCCGCGCGGTGAAGAAGCGGAAGGCCGACGATCAGTTCGAGATCGAACGGATCTGGATGTGGCACCCGCTGGGCAACGAGGAGCTCGTGCTCGGCGGCGGCTGCGTGAAGGCCGCGGATCACGCGCACTGCGGGGTCGTCGTGGCGCGCATGCGGTTCGATGCGCCGGTCTCGATGGCCTTCGTGCCGACCGAGCTCTGGCAGCCGACGGTGGGCGAGACGGAGACGTCGCGCGAGCTCTTCGTCTACGGGGGCGACGACAACGGCGCGTTCCGCAGACGCGTGTCGTACGAGTGGGGGAAGATCGGGATCGGGAACAAGGAGCGCAAGAGGAAGCGCAAGGGCAAGAAGGAGCCCACCTGGTGAAGGTCACTGCGGCGCGGGCGGGACGAGGAAGAGGATCTCCTTGGGCGCGCCGAGCAGGAGCTCCGAGGGCGCGATGCCGTTCTGCGCCTTGATCGTGAGCGTGGCCTTGAAGATCTGCGCGGTCGCGTTCTGCGGGATCGTGGTGTTCGGCGTGGGCACGATCTTGAAGCAGATCTTTTGACCAGGAACGATCCCGAGGGCGGTCTCGTTCACGCCGTCCTGCGCCTTCACGAGTCCCTTCGCGCCTGACCAGACGTCCTTGAGCTGCTGGACGGCGTTCAGCGAGAAGCACGGTACGCCGGGCTCGGCCGCGTCGTTGCCGCCCGACGCGTTGATCGAGATCTGCGTGACGAACGTGTCCACCGAGTCGATGGGATCGGCGAGGCTCGCGGTGGCGAGGGCGCGGATGTCGAAGCGGATCGACTTGAGGAGGGCCTTGATCCCGTTGTCGAGGGTGATGTCGTTGAGGCCGCTGCCGTCGGTGCTGATGTCGAAGATGAGGCGGCAGGTCCCGCCAGGGTTGTCCGAGGTCGCGGGGCCGTCGGGGACGATGAACGCGCCGTTCGGGCCTGTGCCGCACTGCATGCCGCCGAACGCGGAGGGCGGGACGAGCGAGCTCGTCTGATCGGCGATGTACGCGAGGTCCTCGTAGGGATCGCCGCCCATGCGCACGCCGTTCGACGAGGAGATGCCGATGATTCGCGCGCCGCGTTGCTTCATCGCGCCGACGAGCGTGTCGACCGTGGGCGTGGGGAAGGGGGCTTGGCCGTTGAAGTCGTAGGGATCGTGGAGGCTACTCGCATCGAGGGAGCGCCGACCGTTGTGGAACGGAGCATCGGTGATCGGCACGAGGATCGGGAGCGCGCCGTCGCGGAAGCGTAGCGATCCATAATGGCCGCTGGGCGCGCCCGCGGGCGTGAGCTGACCGCCCGGCCAGAGGAGGTAGGCGTCGGTGAGCGCGCGGTACATCGCGGCGACGTGTGACTCCGGACCGTCGCCGCCGTCGTGCACGTTGAGCGAGAGGACCGCGGCGAGGTTGTCCGCGAGGACGGTGCTCACGTATCCCGAGGCGCCCGCGACGTAGAACGGCTGATCGACGCCGGCGGTGCCGTACGTGCCCGTCGGGAAATCGTCGAAGCCCGCGATGCCGACGGCGAGGTCGGGGATCGACGCCTTGAGCTTGGTGATGATCGCGCCGAGGTTGCTCTTGAGGTTCTGGATCTCGCCGCCCATCGTCGCCGTCGTGTCGACGAGGAAAGCGACGTCGCCCTGGTTCAAGTTCGTACGAAGTGGAACGATGTTCTCGGCCGGCGAAGGCGCGCCGAGGTAGGGCAACACGAAGTAGAACTTGCCGAGCGTGCCGGGCGTGACGAGCTGATCCCGCGGATCCGAGCCGAGCTCGCGCTCGATCAGATCCGAGGTGCCGTCGCCGTCCGTGTCGGCCTTCGTGCGATCGGTCTCGAGCGGGTCGAGCAGGCAGTTGAGGTTTTTGTCCTCGTCCTTGTCGAGGATGCCGTCGGCGTCGGCGTCGAGGTCGAGGAAGTCGTACTTGCCGTCGCTGTCGGCGTCGGGCGGCGGATCCGCGACCATGTGCAGCGGCCCGGCCTCGCAGAAGTCGGAGAGCCCATCGGCGTCGCTGTCGTTGTCGCGGAACGCGGGCTTGCCATCGCCGTCGGGATCGGCGAGCCCTTCGAACGCATCGCCGATCGTGTCGTTGTCGCTGTCGGCGTCGCACAGATCGGGTAGCGCGTCGCCGTCCGTGTTGATGGCGACGCCCATCGCGAGCTCGACGGTGTCCGGGAGCGAGTCGTCGTCGTTGTCCGGATCGGCGTAGTCGGGGACGCCGTCGCCGTCGGTGTCCGCGGGGTTCGGCGCGGGCTTCTGCGGATCGTAGGGCGTCTGGTCGGGGTAGATCTCGAGCGCGTCGGGCAGGCCGTTGTCGTCGCTGTCCGTATCGCGGAAATCGGGCGGCGCGGTGCCGTCGGAGTTCTGCGGATACGCGCAGCCGACCGAGGCCGTTTGACCTTCGAGCGCGTCGGGGAGCGAGTCGTTGTCGCTGTCCGTGTCGAGGTAGTCGGGCGTGCCGTCGCCATCCGTGTCGACGCCCTGATCCTTGCCCTCGACGATGTCGGAAATGCCGTCGAAATCCGCGTCGGGCGGGCAGTTGCTCATGGGGGCGCCGCCCATGCCGCCGGCACCACCAGCGCCGCCTGCGCCGCCTGCGCCGCCTGTCCCGCCGGCACCACCTTCGCCGCCAACGCCGCCGCTGCCGCTGGACGAGCTCGAGGACGAACTGCTCGACACGCTCGAACTGGAGGAGGCGCCGGCATCACCGCCCGCGCCGCCCGCGCCGCCGGTGCCGCTGCTGGACGCGCCCGTGGGCCGATCGATGCCCGAGTCCGGCGTGCAGGCGACGCCGAGCGCACCCCCCGCTAGCAAGAGCCCGAGAACAGAAGCCCATCGCCCCCGGCGGATTTTCAGGTCAAGCACTGGACTGCGTACAGGATATCCTTGCCGCCGCCCGCGCGAAAGGGCAGCGGGCATGCGAAGCCCTTCGCGTTCACCCTCGAAACCATCGTGACGACGTCGACTCCACCGAGCCTCACCGGTGCGCCAGCAGCGCGCCGCACTCCCGGGCCGCCTCGTGGGCGTCGCAGGAGACGCTTGCTCGCCGCGGTCGCGTTGTCCCGGACCCGGCTCGGGCGCACGGCGCTTTCGCGCATCGGCCTCGTGGGCGGAGCGCTGCTCGGCGCAGCGTTCGCGAGCCTCGCGATCGTGCTTCGCGTAACGGAAGGAACGAGCGCGCCGCTCGAAGGTCTCGTCGGCCTCGGGGCCGCGTCGATCACGCTGGTGGCGGCAGCGCCGACGACGATCGCCGCTGCGAGTGATCGGACCGCCGAGGATCGCGAGGCCGGGATCGAGGCGCTCGCGGCGACGCACGGGGTGCACGCGCAGAGCCTGCACGTCGTGCGGTGGATCGCGTCGATGGTGCAGATCGCGAGGGCGATCGCGCTGCCGCTCGTCGGGCTCGCGCTCGTGACGGTCGCGCTGTCGAGCTCCGGATCCATGGCGATGCGGAGGATCGTGTTCGCGCTTGGGCTGTTCGCTTTCTCGGCGATCGCCGGGGCCACGCTCGGGACGATCGCCACGTTCGCGGCGCGCATGGGCGGGCGCCGCGGCAGGGTCCTGCTCGCGGCGATCGTGATCGTGCCGTGGATGCTCGCGGAGCTCGCGGGGCGCGGCTCGTACTCGATCCCGGGCGCGCTCTCCGCGCTGCTCTCGCTCCTCGTCGACGCAGGCCGCGGCGGAGCAGGCGCATGACGATGCCGCGTTCGCCCATGATGCCGCCGCCGCGGCTTTTGCTCGAAGGCATCCATGCGCGTGATGCGGCGGCGCCGCGGGGGGCTTCCCGCGGGAGCCTCGCAGGTCTGAACCTCGCGCTCGGTGCAGGGGTGTTTGCCGTCCTGGGGGCGCCCGAGGACGGCACGCTCGCGCTTTCCGAGGTGATCTCGGGTGCACGCGCTCCCTTGCATGGACGTGTCTTGATCGAAGGACAATCGCCCGCGCGTTCGCCTTTGCTGCGGGCCCGGATCGGCGCGCTCGCCGCGGAGCCGACGCTCCCGGATGCGCGCACGGTCGAGGCGTGCGTCGCGCTCTCGCGGAAGGCGCGTGGCGAGTCGACGACACACGCCGGCGACGTGCTCGATCCGTTCGGCCTTGGTCACCTCGCGCGCCGGGAGCCTCGATCGCTCTCGTTCGCCGAGGCGCGCGCGGTGGAGCTCGCGCTCGCGCTCACCACGCCGTCGCCGCTCCTCGTTTCGCTGCACGAGCCGCTCTCCGACGTCGCGCTCAACCTGCTCGGCCTCGTGCGCGAGCGGATCCGGGCGCTCGCGCTCGGCGGCGCGTGTGTCGTGGTGACGACGTCCTCGCCCGCGGATGCGCGCGCGCTCGGGGATCGGGTCCTCGTGCTGCACAAGGGGATCGTGCTTGGGGAGGCCGACGCCGCGGAGCCTCTGCCGGGCGGCGAGCCCGCGCTCGTCGCGTGGGTGCGGCCCGCGGACGATGCGAGCGAACGATCGCCGGTGCGTGTGCTCGCGCGCTTGCTCTCCGATCGACCGGAGGTGCGGGCCGTCGCGTGGAGCGAGGCCGCGGGGCCGTATCCGCAAGCCGCGGAGCTGCGTTTGTCCGGGGAGGACCTCGACGCCTGCGCGCTCGCGCTCACGGACGCCGCGGTGGAAGCAGGCGTCGTGATCGAAGCCGTCGCGCCGGCGTCGCCTGGCATCGTGCAGGTGCGCGCCGCGGCCGAGGCGCTCTTGACGTTCCGCCGCGCCGCGGGGCTCGCGCAGAGGCCACCCGTCGCGCTCCCGGCTGCGAGGAGTGCGCGGGTGCCGGGAGCCCTCGCGCCCGTCGCGCCGGAGGCGGTCCAGGCCGTCCCGAGCGAGGCGCCGGCCGCGGAGGCGCCTCCCGTCACGACCGACATCGCGGAAAAACCGGGTGATCCCGGCGAACCACGGGGAGGATTATGACGTCGCAGCAAAGGCCAGAGGCCACGTTGCCTCGCGGCGCGAGCGCCTTCGTGGGCATCTCGCTCGGGGCCGCGATGGGGGCTCGCAGGCTCATGGGGCGCGGCGTCGTGCTCACGGCGATCCTCGCGCTCGCGCTCGCGCTCGCCGGCGGGCTCATCGAGCGCCGCGTGACCACGGCCGCCGCGGTTGATCGTTCGCTCGCCGCGACGTTCCGCCTCGTCGTCCCGCTATTCTGCTTCGCCCTCGCGGCGCGCGCATGTGATCGCGTGAAGCTGCGTGACGCGGCCTGGCCCGTCGCGCGGTACGGCGCTTCTCGTCGCGACGTCGCGCTCGGGATCGGCGTGGCGCTCGTGATCGCTTCGGCTGTGAGCTCTGCGCTGCTCGCCCTCGTCGCCGTCGCGTCCGCGCAGTCGGCCGCGGCGCCGCCGTTCGCGCGGGATGCCTTCACGAGCGGCTGGATCGGCGCCCTCGTCGGCGCGGCGTACGGCGGCTGGTTCGCGTTCGGCGCGACGTTCCTCGAACGTGGCCGCGGGCGCCTCGTGCCGCTCGTCCTCGACTTCCTCTTCGGCAGCGGCGCGGGCCTCTTCGCGGCGCTCCTGCCACGCGCGCACGGACGCAACCTGCTCGGCGGTGAAGGACCGCTCGGGCTCTCGCAGCCGCAGAGCTCCGTGGCTCTTCTGCTCATGGCGATGCTGCTTCCGGTGTTCGCTGCGTCGAGGTGTCGCGAGTGATTGTGTCCGCGTTGATCGTCGATCGTTCGTCCTCCAAGCTTCTCGTTCACACCCGCGCGAGCGGGATGCTGGCGCGTCTCGCGCACGACCTCGAGATCACGGCGTCCGTGTTCTCCGGTCGCGCCACGCTCGAAGGCGAGGGGTTTTCCGCGGAGCTCGTCGTGCCGGTCGCCGCGCTGCAGGTCGTGGGGACGTTGCATGGAGAGCGCGTCGATACGTCGGCGCTCTCGTCCTCGGATCGCTCGGACATCGAGCGGAAGATCCGCGACGAGGTGTTCCCGGGGACGAAGGAGGTGCGTGTCCACGCGAAGGGCACGTCACGGGATCGCGCGGAGGTGACGGTCGAGGTTTGGAGGGGTCGGAGCTCGCTGCCGGTCTCGCTGCGCGTGACGGAGGAAGCGGGCCGGACGCGTGTCTCCGGACGCACCGCGCTTTCGATGATGCGGCTCGGCCTTCGTGAGGTGAAGGGGCCGCTCGGCGCGTTCCGGATCCGCGACGAAGTCGAGGTTCTCTTCGACGTTACTCTGCGTCCGGAAGCGTAGGCGGCGAGACCTCGGGCGCGGCTTGCCCGCGCTCGCAGGGCCCGTGGATCTGGTAGGGCTTGCCGGAGATGCGCTTCATGAGCGCCTTGCCTTGCCAGCCGAGGTAGCCCTTGCTGAAGCGCACGGCGTCCGCGGGCGAGAGGTACGGGTTCTTCGTCTTGCCGATCTCGACGAGCGTGAGCACCTGCTCGGCCACGCTGACGGGACAGCCTTCGAGGCGCAGCGGCTCGCTCGGATCCGTGGTGGCCATCTTCCGCATCACGGTCACCGCCTTCGCGAAGATGTCGTCGTGTTTGGCGTGGTACGGGTCCTTGTGGGCGCGGTCCTTGTAGAGGCTCTCGACGTTCACGAGGCGGCCGTGGAGGTTGCCCGACCACTTCGCGCAGTCGCCGATGAACACCACGCGCTCGCCCGGCGCCGCGTCGATCTTTCCTTCGTAGGCGCCGAAGACGATGTGCATGCGCGGCATCTTCTCGTCGCACTGCTCGTCGTAGAGACGCAGGATCTCGATGGCCTCCTCGAGCGCGCCCGGACAACCGCCCCAGCAGTAGTCGGTGCGCTCCGGCTCCGGCGGCGGGCCGGCGTACGCGGTGATGTGCGAGCCCTCGAAGTACTTCTCGACGCGCACGAGGCCGACCTTGAAGCCCTTGGCCATCGCCTGCGCCTCTTCGAGCGTCACGTCGCCGCTGATCTCCAGCGCGTCGAGATCGAGCGAGCCGAAGCCCCGCTCGGACGCGAGGCGGAGGTGATCCACGGTGTAGGGATCGACGCCGATGATGTGACAGCAGAGCGCGTCGAACGCGGCCTGCGAGTTGCCCATGATGACGAGCCCGAGCTTGCGCGGGATGGGCGTGAGCATGCGGCCCTCGCCGGCGACAATCGCGTCGATGGCGATGAACTGCGGCTGAACGATGTACTGGAGGTCCGCGATCTTCTCGTCGAGCCGGTGGTCGTGGTCGATGAGGCGGTGCCGATCGTCCTGGATGCCGATGTAGTTCTTCATGGAGAACGTCACGGTGGTCCAGGGGTGGCTCTTGAACTTGGGGCAGTTGACGAAGAAGTCGGCCTTCGCGACGGGCTCGGGCGTGAAGAGGTAGTCGCGCAGCCGCTCCTTGTGGGTGAGTCGGATCTCGACCTGCGGCTCCTCCTCGAAGTGGTAGTGCTTCACGCCGGTGCGCTGGAGCATCGGGTAGTAGCCCGCGCCGTCGAAACTCATGCGCGTGGGGAGCGTGATGCCGCAGCGCTCGCCGAGAGCGAGCTCCTTCACGCGGCCGTCGTTCCGGTCCTGCAAGGCGCGCAGCACGCCCTCCAAAAACTCCGGCCGCGTGTACGCGTGCGGGAACGACGGGCCCGACGCGACGCAGTTCGGCTTGACCAGCGTGCGGCCGTGCGGCCGGAGATCCAGCTCCTCGAGCCCCTCCCGAACGATCCGGCGGATCTGCTCGACGTCGTAGGTGGGGCAACGGCGAATGATGACCCGGGGGCGCGACGCGATCTTCATGTCTTCGAGCCTAGGGGGGCCCGTCGGATCGGGCAATGCCGTCAGCCAGGCGACGCGAACCCCTGGAAATGTCGCGCGATCGAGGAATCGCTTTACATTTGTTCATGGGTCTGGAATACAGACCCCGGGTGGACACGAAAAACCTCGATCCGGCACGCAGGGCGACGGCGTTGGCCCGGGATTGTGGGGCGACGTTTACGGCGAGCCTGCGTCGCCCGAGCCCCCGCCTGCAGGGGGAGGGAGCAGGGCGGAGAGCTCTTCGCGAAGGCGCCGCGTCGCGTCGACGAGGCGGCCTTCGACCAGGAAGGCGTCGTCCTGCCTTCGGCAGCGGTGCACCTTCACGCGCACGAGCGAGCTCGTCGCGAGGTTGCCAGCGAGCGGCGCTCCCGGCGCAAAGGCCTCGGTGGATCGAAGGCTCACCCGATCGCCGTCGAGGGCCACGAGATCGGCCGAGCCACCCTTCACGAGCGTCAGATGCGGCATGTTCACTCCGCCCGGCGGCCCCGGCCCATCGCGGCGCGGGCTTCCCGCTCGGCCTCGCGTTGCTTGACCGTCTCGCGTTTGTCCGCCTGCTTTTTGCCCTTCGCCAGCGCGAGCTCGACCTTCGCGCGTCCCTTCTTGAAATAGAGCCGCGTGGCCGCGACCGTCATGCCCTCGCGCTCCACGGCCTTGCGGATCTGATCGATCTCCGTGCCGTGCAGGAGGAGCTTGCGCGACCGCTTCGCGACGTGCCCGAACGCGGCGCCCGGCATCTCGGGGATCAGCATGCCGTGCAGGAACGCCTCGTCGTTCGTGATGGCGCACCACGCGTCGGAGAGGTCGGCCTTTCCGTCGCGCAGCATCTTGACCTCGCTGCCGACGAGCACGATCCCGGCTTCGAAGCGCTCGCCGAGCTCGTACTCGAAGCCGGCCCTCCGGTTTCGCACGATGAGCTTCTCGTCGCTCGCTTCTTTCCCGCTCACGTGGTTGACACCTTTGATCGCTGTCGCTACGGCCAAACGCCGCCCGAAGAGCCGCTCTCCCGGCAGACGCTCGTGTAGGGCTAGCGCGCCGTGCGTCCTGCGTCCATAGGCGGACGAGCGTCCGTTCCGCGACAAACCCGCGCGCCGTGCTAGTACGCCCGCGCCTCTGTCCGAGTCTTTCCCGCATCACCCCTCACCGCAGAGAGCGAAGCCATGCAACCCATCCGCATCCGCGGCGCGCGCACCCACAACCTCCAGGGCATCGACCTCGAGCTCGTGCCCGGGCAGCTCGTTTGCTTCACGGGCGTCTCCGGCGCGGGAAAATCCTCCCTCGCGCTCGATACGCTCTACTCGGAAGGGCAACGCCGCTTCGTGGAGAGCTTCAGCCCGTACGCGCGGCAGTTCCTGGAGCGGCTCGAACGGCCGCCGATCGACGAGCTCGATCCGGTCGCCGCGGGCGTGGCCGTCGATCGACGCGCGCCCGTGAAGAGCTCGCGTTCGACGGTCGCCACGATGGCCGACCTCGAGCCGTACCTGTCGGCCGTGTTCGCCCGCGAGGCCACGCCCGTGTGCCCCACGTGCCAGGTTCCGGCGGTCCGCGTCGATGCGGTGACGGCCGCGTCGAAGGCCGTGGAGAGCCACGAGGGATCGACCGCGCTCGTGACGTACCGTGTGCCCGTCGCCGGCACCGAGGAGCTGCTCGACGTGCGCGAGACGCTGCTCGAAGCGGGCTACCGGCGTCTGCTCGTGCGCGGCGAGGTGCGGGACATCGACGAGGTCGGGCCGAGCGACGCGCTCGGCGCGGGCGGCGGGGTCGAGGTGATCGTCGACCGCGTGAAGATCGGCGCGCGGGATGCGCGGCGCCTCGGATCGGCGATCGAGGAGGCGTGGCAGCGGGCCGAGGGAGGCGTGGCGCTCTACGTCGGCGGCTCGGGCGCGAACGGCGCGGGACGGCGCGTGCTCGTGCCGCGTGGGCTCGCCTGCCCGTCGTGCGCGCGGAGCTTCGACGCCGCACGGCCGGGCCTGTTCTCGTACCAGTCTCCCATCGGCGCGTGCCCGGGGTGTCGCGGGTTTGGCCGGACGATCGGCGTGGACTGGGGCAAGGTGATCCCCGACGAGGAGAAGACCCTCGAAGGCGGGGCGATCCGGCCGTGGACGGGGTCGAGCACGTCGTGGGAGCGGAAGGTCCTCAAGAAGTTCTGCGAGAAGAAGGGCATCCCGCTCGACGCGCCGTGGAAGGAGCTCACCGAGGCGCAGCGCGCGCAGGTGCTCGACGGCGAGGGCAGCTTCCGCGGTGACAGGTACCCCGGCGTGCGCGCGTGGTTCAAGTGGCTGGAGACGCGCACGTACAAGATGCACATCCGCGTGCTGCTCGCGCGGTACCGCTCCTACGATCCGTGCGCGACCTGCGACGGCAAGCGCCTGTCGCCGGAGTCCTTGCTCTACCGCGTGGGCGGGCTCGATCTCGCGAGCTGGCACGGGCTCGAGCTGCGCGAGGCGCGGGCTCTGCTCGAGCGCTTGAAGGCGACGACGGGGCAGGGGGAGATCGCGCGGAAGGAGCTCGCGCAGCGGCTCTCGTACCTGGAGCGCGTGGGGCTCGGGTACCTGACGCTCGATCGGCAAGCGCGGACGCTCTCGGGCGGTGAGGCGCAACGCGTGACGTTGACGGGCGCGCTCGGGACGTCGCTCACGGGCGCGCTGTTCGTGCTCGACGAGCCGACGGTAGGGCTGCACGCGAGCGACATCCCGCCGCTCATCGAGGCGATGCGCGAGCTCGCGGCGCGCGGGAACGTCGTGGTGGTGATCGAGCACGAGCCGCTCGTGATCCGGGCCTCGGATCGTGTGGTCGAGCTCGGACCCGGCGCGGGCAAGCAGGGCGGTCGCGTGGTGTTCGACGGCGCGCCGGCGGAGCTCGCGCGAAGGACCGATCTGCCGACGGGGCGCGCGCTCGCGCGAGGCGCGGCGAGCGTTGCATCGGCGGAGGAGCGGCCTGCGGCGCGTGGATCGATCTCCATCGTGGGGGCGCGCGCGAACAACTTGAAGGACGTGAGCACGCGCTTGCCGCTCGGGCAGGTCGTGTGCGTGACGGGCGCGAGCGGATCCGGCAAGAGCACGCTCGTGGAGGACGTGCTCTACCGCGCCCTCGCGCGGGCCCGCGGCTACAAGGACATCGAGCCCGCGGGACCGCACAAGAAGATCGAAGGCACGAGCGGGATCAAGGTCGTCACGCTCGTCGATCAAGCCCCGCTCGGACGCACCTCGCGCGGCAACCCCGCGACGTACACGGGCGCGTGGAACCGCATCCGCCAGAAGTTCGCCGCGGAGCCCGAGGCGGCCGCGCGAAAGCTCACGGCGGGGCACTTCTCGTTCAACGTCGCGCTCGGACGATGCGAGTCGTGCGCGGGCGAGGGCGCCGAGACGATCGAGATGCAGTTCCTCGCCGACGTCTCGTTGACCTGCCCGGTTTGTCAAGGAAAACGATTCCGTGACGAGGTGCTCGCGGTCAAGGTGGACGGCCGCTCCGTGGCCGACGTGCTCGCGCTGTCGATCGACGAGGCGCTCGAGGTCTTCGCGCGTGAGCCGGCGATCGTGCGCGCGCTCGGGCCGCTCGCGCGTCTTGGTCTCGGTTACCTCGCGCTGGGTCAGCCGCTCTCGACGCTCTCCGGCGGCGAGGCGCAGCGGCTCAAGCTCGCGCGCGCCCTCGGCGAACGGACGGCGGGCTCGCTCTTCCTGCTCGACGAGCCGAGCGCGGGTCTGCACGCGGAAGAGGTGCTGCTGCTCAACCAGGCCATGCGCGACCTCGTGCGCGGCGGCGGGAGCGTCATCGTCGTCGATCACGATCTCGATGTGATCGCGGCCTCCGACTGGGTCGTGGATCTCGGCCCGGGTGCGGGGAGCGACGGCGGGCAGATCGTCGCCGAGGGGACACCCGAGGAGGTCGCGCGCACGAGCACGCGCACGGGACGCGCGCTCGCGGCGCATCTCGCGAAACCTTCGTCGCCGCCGTCGTCATCGCGGCGGAAGGAGAAGGCGAACGGAGACGCGTCGCGCCGAGGAAAGTCGGCCTATCCGCCCGCGCCGTCGGCGATCGAGATCGTGCACGCGCGCGAGCACAACCTCGCGGAGGTCTGCACGTCGATCCCGCACGGTCAGATCGTCGTCGTCACGGGGCCGAGCGGCTCGGGCAAGAGCACGCTCGCGTTCGACGTCGTCTTCGCCGAAGGACAACGGCGCTTCCTGGAGACGCTCACGCCGTACGCGCGCCAGTTCCTCCCCTCGATGCCGCGCCCCGACGTCGATCGCGTCACGGGCGTGCCGCCTGCGATCGCGCTCGAGCAGCGCACGACACGATCGGGGTCGAACTCGACGGTCGCGACCGTCACCGAGATCGCCCACTATTTGCGGCTCCTCTTCGCCAAGGTGGGCGATCCGCACTGCCCGACGTGCGACGTCCCCATCACCGCGCGCGCGCCCGACGAGGTGTACCGCGCGCTGCTCGCCACGCGGGGCGCGCGCACGCTGCTCGCGCCCGCGGTCGTCGCGCGCAAGGGCACGTACCTCGACGTGTTCACGGCCGCGGCGCGCGCGGGCATCACGGAGGCGATCGTCGACGGCACGCGGGCGAGCACCGACGATCCGCCGCGCCTCGACAAACGGCGCGAGCACTCGATCGATCTCGTGATCCACGAGGGCAAGCTCGACGCCCTCGATCGCGCCACGTTCGACCGCGCGCTCACGTTCGGCAAGGGCTCGCTCAAGCTCGTCAATTCGCGTGGGCAGGAAGAACTCCTCTCCACCACGCGCACCTGCCCTCGTTGCGGCGCGGGCGTGCCCGAGCTCGATCCGCGCTGGTTCTCGTTCAACACCAAGCAAGGTCGCTGCGAGGCCTGCGAGGGGACGGGCGTGCTCGGCGGGAGCGAAGGCGCCGATCTCACCGACGCATCGAACGAGCCGTGCACCACGTGCGGCGGCTCGCGCCTCGCGCCCGTCCCGCGCTCGGTGCGCCTCGCCGGCGATCGGTACCACGAGGCGACCGCGCGCTCGGTGTCCGAGGCCGTGCGCTGGGCGAAGGCGCTCCGCTTCGAAGGCGACCGCGCGCTCGTCGCCGAGGCGCCGCACCGTGAGCTTGCGCGGCGGCTCGCGTTCGTCGAGGAGGTCGGCCTCGGCTACCTCGCGCTCGATCGCCGCGCGGCCACGCTCTCGGGAGGCGAGATGCAACGGCTCCGTCTCGCCGCGCAGCTCGGCAGTGGCCTCACGGGCGCGCTCTACGTGCTCGACGAGCCCACGATCGGCCTGCATCCGCGCGACACGCATCGGCTGCTCGACAACCTCCGCAAGCTCGCCGGCATGGGCAGCACCGTGCTCATGGTCGAGCACGACGCGGACACCATCCGCGCCGCGGATTACCTCATCGATCTCGGCCCCACCGGCGGGCGCGGCGGCGGTCGCATCGTCGCCCAGGGGACGCCCTCCGAGGTGCTTCGCACGGCAAACTCGCCCACCGCGAAGGCCCTCTCCGGCGAGCGCGCGCTCGCCTCGGCGCGCACGCGGCTCGGCCCTGCTGACGAGTTCCTGGAGATCGAAGGCGCGCGCGCCCACAACCTCCGCGTCGACGCGCTGCGTGTTCCGCTCGGGCGCATGACCGTCGTCGCCGGCGTCTCCGGCTCCGGGAAGAGCACGCTCGTCCGTCACGTACTCTACCCCGCCGTGCGGCACGCCCTCGGCCTCGCGGGACCCGATCCCGGCCCGCACGACGCGCTTCATTTGCCGCCCTCGCTCGCGCGCGCCGTCGCCGTGGATCAATCCCCCATCGGGCGCACGCCGCGCTCGATCCCGGCCACCTTCCTCGGCGTCTGGGACGAGGTCCGCAAGCTCTTCGCCGCGACGCCCGACGCGAAGATGCGCGGCTACGACCCCGCGCGCTTCTCGTTCAACACGGCGAAGGGCGGTCGCTGCGAGGTGTGCGAAGGGCAGGGGGTCATCTCGCACGAGATGTCGTTCTTGCCCGACGTCGTCACGACCTGCGAGGCTTGCGGCGGAACACGTTTCGAGCCGGCCACGCTCGACGTACGTTACCTCGGCATGTCGATCGGCGATGTCCTGCTCCGTACGGCCGAGGAGGCGGCCGAGCTCTTCGCGGCGCACCCGAAGATCCGCGAGCCGCTCGCCACGATGTGTGATCTCGGCGTGGGTTATCTCCGGCTCGGCCAGGGTTCGCACACGCTCTCGGGCGGCGAGGCGCAGCGCCTCAAGCTGGCCGACGAGCTCTGCAGCGGCTCGCGCGCCAAGCCCACGCTCTACGTGCTCGACGAACCCACGACGGGCCTGCATCTCTCCGACGTGGCGCGCCTCGTGAACGTCCTCGATCGCCTCGTGCAGCGTGGCCACTCGCTCCTGATCATCGAGCATCACCCCGCCGTGATCGCGGCCGCCGATCACGTGATCGAGCTCGGACCCGAGGGCGGCAAAGGCGGCGGTCGTGTCGTGGCCGAGGGATCTCCCGAGGCCGTGGCGCGGCGCGCGACCGCGACGGGACGTGTCCTCCGTGCGCTCTTCGAGCGACCCGCGGCGGACATGGCCCTCGCGGCGGAGGCATGACGCATGGCGGGCACGTTCACCGTTGGAGCCCTCGCCCTCGCGGCCGAAGGTGCGAACGCGGTGGGCGCCGTCCGCTTGACGCTCCTGCCTGACGTCCTCGAGATCGAGCTCGTGCGCGCGGCCGGCTTTCGAAGTGGCTTCGTGCCGGGCAGTGTCGCGGAGTCCGTGGACATGCGCGTGCCGTACACGGCCGTGCGTGGCCTCGTTCGGCGCGGCCGCGCGCTCTGCCTCGCGCTCGATCCCTCGATCGCCGCGCCCTACACGCGCTTCACGCTCGCGCGCTTCACGTACGACCCACGCGAGGCCCTCGCGCGCGCGTACGAGGCACGGAGGCGCGCCGCGCTCTCCGTCGCGCTCCTGCCCGCGCCGCTCGGCCTCATCGCTGCGCTTGCTTCGCCCGCTTCGCTCGTGACGGGCCTCCTCGGTCGGCTCGCGGTCGGGCTCGTCGTCGCGGCGGGAAGCTTTTTCCTCCTGCGTGAGCTCCTTCGATTCGCGACCTGGGGCGGCCCTGGTTCCGATCGCCTCGCGGAGACGTTCGAGCTCGCGCTTTGCCAGCGCCTCGGCTTCGTCCCCGTCGCGACCGCGCCCTTTGCTCCACCGCCCGCGCCGCCCATCCCCGAGGCATCCCTCCCTGCGTGGGCGCGCGCGCCGCTCCTCGTCGCGCTCGTGGCCGCGCTCTCCGTGCTCGGCATCTCGTTCTTCCAGCGTTACGGCAAACCCCCCGATCCCGCGACCGTCGCGCCGAACGTGCCGCTCCTCGTCGCGCACCTCGCCTCTGCGTTTCCCGCGCCTTCCCCCGCGGAGGCATCTGCCGGCGAACCACGCCTCCCTCGTTGCGTGTGCGCGCATGCCGCTTCACCCCTCTGGAACGACGGGCTCCCCGTGCTCGAAGTCCTGCTCGCGTCACGACCTGAGGATGGCTCCGGCCGCGTGGTCCCCTCGGAGCGACGTGGTTACAACTTCGATCTTTCGGTCGTGAACAACGGCAGCACGCGGCTGCCCGACGTGAGCGTCCTCGTCACGTTCGCGCGCCGCGACGATCAGAACCGCCGCGTCGGCGCTACCGATCGTGGTCTCTACTGGGGAAAGCCGCTCTATCCGGGCCGCGCGATCAAGTGGCACCTCAAGGCACCGGGCACCGAGATGCGTATCGATCCGCCGCGCCTCGGCCTCCTCGAAGCCGGACGCGAGCCTGCCTCTCCCGACGCCTTCTTCGAGCTCTCGCACGCGCGCCAGCGTGTCGTGCGTATCCACGCCGCGAAGATGCTCGCGTACCACCGTGATCCGCGCGCGCTCGAGGTGCTCGCCTCGCTCGGCCCGCCGAGCCCCGACGAGGAGACCGTCCTCGCGCGCATCACGCGCGCCGCGCGTCCCGTCATCGCGTGCGACATCACGCCCGCGTCCGAGTCCCTCGAGGTTTGTCTCTTCAACGACTCGTTATCGCCGCAGCGCGTCGTCGCTGCGCGCACCATCGCCGATCGCGACGCGCCGTCCCAGCGCGCACCCTTGCCAGTCGTCGTCCCGGTGCACGACGGCGTGCGCGTGTCGGTGCCGCTGCCGCCGCGGCCCGTCCCGTCCGAGCTCGATCTCGAAGTTGACGCTCGGGGCTCCGGGTCGCCTGACGGCGCCCTACGCCCCGAACCCCAGCTCGAAGCCTCGCCTTGAGCGTCGAGAAGTTGCGCGTCAGGAACTTGCGCGCGCGCGTTTGCCCACGATGAACGCGAAGCTCATCGAGTCCTCGCACTGCGCCACGCTCACCACGCCGCGCGACTGCCAGGCCACGAGGTACTCGCCCGGCTCGACGAGCGTCGCTGCGATCCTCGCGCGCGCGCTGTAGGCGTTGCACACGTCGAGCGCGGAGAACGCCCACCGTCCGAGCGACATCACCTGGCGCAGCGTGAAGTACGCGCCCGGCGATCGATAGATCGGCACCGGCGTGTTCGCCTGCGGCGCGCGTGCGAACGACACCGCGTACACGCCCGACCGGAGGAGACCGTCGAAATCCAGACGCGCGCGCCCCGCGAGATCCGGGTGGAACACGCCGCCCACGCTCACGATGAGCTCGCACGGATCGAACGTGAACTTCGCGTCGTAGCCTTGGTGCTTGTGCGGCGCCCAGTTCGGCGCTTCCCGGAGCGGCTCGCGCGTGAGGGCGATCAGCGCCTCCGACGTGTGCTGCCGGATCACCTCTTTGAGCCCGTCGAGCGACACGAGACCGCTGTCGACGAGCGCCTTGACGACGGGGATCTGATCACGCTTGCAGCGCTTGTAGACGTCCTCGATCCGCTTCGACTCCGGGGGTTCGTCGGCGTAGGCCCGGAGCAGCTCTGCGAGCCTGCGCTCCATGCCGGACGCAGCGGCCCAGCAGATTCGACCGTTCTCGACCAGCACCGTGCCTTGCGTCGGGGGGCCGAAGACGAGCGCGCCGGTGGCGCTCTCGGGCAGCGCTTCGATTTCCTCCAGCAGAGGGATCACCGCCGCGGGATCGCCGGAGATGCCTGCCGGGTCGGGCATCAAGCGCAGACTCTTTCCACTCTGCATGGCTCGTTCCTGGGTTCCTCGAGAGGAGGCGGCCGCATGGCTCCTGGTCCAGCGGGTGCCTCCGGGTCCTAGGATATCCCCGTTCGTCGCACGGCGCGAGGGCCGCGGGTTTGTCCCGTGAACACGCGTTCGCGGGGCCCCCCCCTCGAACCACCCCGGCCCTCGTGCCTCGAACGCACGTCGCGGGATGTGCGATATTTACCTACTAGGCAAGTTCAGGGGCGGCAGATGCTGTAGCCGTCCGGGAGGATGGTGCTCGGCTGGCAGGTCGTCTGCACCTGGCCCTGCCCGGTCTGGACCACGGGGCAGTCCGTGTCGGGCGCCTGCGGGTCGCAGACGACGCGCTGCTCGGGGTACGTACAGGTGGCGGCGCAGCGGAGGAGCGGATACCAGTTGCCGTTTTGCGTCTGCATGAGGTCGCCGCAGCAGACGGTGCCGGCGGGGCAGTGCTCGGGGAGCTGGCATTCGATGCGCGACTCGAAGCCCGGTTGGCCGTTGCCGCCGAAGTCCGTGGAGCAGTTGTCGTTGTCGTCCGGCCCGCTCACGCACTCGCCCTGGGGCGGATCGTTGAAGTCGTATTCGTCCCAGCAGCAGGCGCTCTGGCCTTGGACGGCACAGGACACGTCGCCACACGCGACCATGACGGCCGGAGGCATCGGCCCCGACGACGAGCTCTGCACGCTGCTGCTCGACGACGAGGCGTTGCCTGCGCCGCCTTGACCCGAGCCGCCGTTGCCTGCGCCGCCTTGACCCGAGCCGCCGTTGCCTGCGCCGCCCTGACCAGAACCGCCGTTCCCCACGCCGCCCTGTCCTGCGCCGCCGTTGCCTGCGCCGCCCTGTCCTGCGCCGCCGGCGCCGCCCGAGGCGCCGGTCGCTTGCCCGCCGGAGGCAAACAGTCCCGTGGTGTCCGTCCCACAAGCGGCCATCGCGGTGCCCAAGACGAAGAGCGAGGCGAGGCCGAACGATCGCAACGAAGCTCGTTTCATCGATGACTCCTCAGATACCCGAAAGGTACACGCCGGAGGTAGCCTGAGGGGCGCGAAACAGCCACCCAATTTCGTCATGACGGAGACGCGGCGGGCGCGCGGACTTCCAGCCTGCAATCAAAATTGGATCGTCGCTGGACGTGGACGGGCTCCACGAGGGGGTTGCTTTACACGCCGAGCGACGCTTGGCATGGTGGATCGAAAGGCCAAAGCGGCCCGGATCGAGGAGGCACTTCATGAGCTTCAGAAAGTATTTGGCCGTGCTCGCGGCCATCGTCCTGCTCGGCGTCAGCGCCGTGGCGGACGCGACGACCATGCTCTTCCTTTCACGCGAGGAGCTCGTAAACCGTTCGGACCTCGTGGTCCGCGTGCGCGTGGGGAAGGCGGTCACGGCCGAATCCGAAGACGGACGGGGCCTCGTGACCCGCACCGAGCTCGACGTGGTGCAGCTCCTCAAGGGCAAAGTCGAGGGACGTGTCGTCGTCCAGCAGTTCGGCGGGACACACCGGGGCAAGACGCAGAAGGTCCTCGGTGACGCGGCGCTCAAGGCGGGGGAAGATGCAGTGGTATTCCTGCGTCGCGACGAGAAAGGAACCATGTATTTCACGGCGCTCGCGCTCTCCGCGTACCACGTGGACGCCAAAGGAATGGCGCACCGCGAGCTCGACGGTGTCGAGCTCGTCCGCTACGTGGGCAAGAAGCTCGAGCCCTCGGGGCACGTGGAGCGGCCCGAGCCGGTCGAATCTCTCATGACGGACGTGGTCCGCCTCGCTGGAGGAAAGTGAGAATGAAATCGTTCCTCCGAAAAGCCGCCCTCGTCGCCGCATGCGCGGCCGGCATTCTCTCCGCGCCGACCGAGGCGCGCGCCTGGACCGGCCTCGAAGGCCCGCCCTATCCGGTCTGGGGCATCCTCCCGGTCAAATTCTACGTCAATGCATCCACGTTCCCGCCCGAGATCGCCGACACCGCGCAGCAGCGGCTCGTCGATGGGTTCGGCGCCTGGGCGACTCCCGAGTGCACCGATTTCTCGACGCAGCTGCTCGGCGATCTCCCGGACGGCACCTGGAATTCGAACGACAACAAGAACGTGCTGCTCTGGATCAACAAACCGGATCCCTGGCCGCTCGAGCTCGGTCCGGTGGATTCGGTCATCGGCGTCACGCTGCCGGTATGGTCGCCCGACGGCGACAACATGATCATCTCCGACGCGGACATCGTCTTCAACAACGTCGGGTTCTGCTGGTACGACTCCATCACGAATCCGGGCGGCAATTGCGTCGGCGGCAGCCCCGTCGATACGCTCTCCATTGCCACGCACGAGGAGGGCCATTTCCTCGGGCTCGGGCATACGGACGTCGCGGGCTCGACGATGGAGCCGTTCTATGACGGCGGCAATGCCATTGCCTCGATCGAGCAGGACGACATCGACGGCGTCTGCGCCCTCTATCCCCCCGGCTCGGGCATCCCGAGCTGCAATGCCTGCACCACGAACGCCGCGAAGACCGAATGCAACGGGCTCGCCATGGGATGCAATGGCCAGTGCGTCGGCATCTACAACTGCGAAGCGTCCTGTCCCATCGCCAAGACCCCCGCCGACTACAAGGCCTGCCTCGACGCCTGCAAGATGCAATTTCCGGACGGCGTGAAGGCCTACGAGGCGTACGCAGGCTGCATCTGCAACCTCTGCTCGAAATCGTGTCCCATCGAATGCCCCGGCGACTCCGGCGCAGGCGGCAGCGGTTGGGGCGAGGAGCCCGAGGGGCCCAAGATCGAGGAGTCCGGCGGCTGCGGCTGCTCCGTCGAGGGCCAGCGCGGCAAGCTCGGCGCCCTCGCCGCCCTCGGCCTCGGCCTCGCCGCGATCGCCCGCCGGCGAAGGCGGCGCTGAGCGGCCTCCCCGAACGCCACCAATTCCAACACTTTACGCCTCTCCCGATCCCTGGCATGGCTCGCCGGTCATGCCGCTCCACCCTCGAACGGATCTCGATGCGGACGTAGCCCGCGCGCTGTCCGCTCTCGGCGCGGAGACGTCCGAGCCCGCCCTCGACGCCGTCGCGGTCCCCGGCGCGGTCGCCGCCGCCCTCGACCGCCTTCCGCCCTCGGCCCCCTTCCTGCTCCGCGCCGCGCCGCCCCTCGGCAGCGCGTCGAGCCGCCACGGGCCCGAGCCCGAAGCACCCGTCTGGATCCGCGGCACCCTCGGCGGCGCCGACGTCCGCATCGCCCCACTCCGCCTCGCCGAAGGGGAGCGCCCCACCGCCGGCCGCGTGGCCCGGTTGGTCGTGACCGCCGAGGAACGTCCCTGCTGCGACGCGCCCGCGTGCACGAACCGCCGCACCCTCGCCGCGGCCTGGGTCGAGCTCGAACGCACGGACGCCGAAGCTACGCCGCGTCGCCTGCTCGTCGCGGCCGTGGTCGATCTCGACGGGGACCGCGCCCGCGCCCGTGTCGTCCGCGCGGCGACCCCGCTCGCCCGCGCCTTCGCCGCGCCGCTCGAAGCCGCCGAGGGCGCGCTCCCTCCGCCCGCCGAGCCGGAGCCCCAGCCCGAGGGGCCCGTTTTACCGGCCGGCAAGCTCGCGCGGTTCGCCCTGCGCCCCGAGGGCGAACGCCTCGTCCTGCGGGATCACGACAGCCGGGGGCCCCGGACGAACGCCCGCCGTGACACCGTCCTCGGCACGATCCTGCTTGCCGTCTCGCTCGCCCTGTGGCTCCAGGCCGCGCGCGCCTTCCGAGCGGGCGATCGCAACCTCACGATCGGCTTCACCGCGGCCGCCGCGCTCGTGACGCTCAGCGGCTACGCCTTCGTGAGCGTCGCGCGCTTCGGCGCCCGCTACCGCGCCCTGTCCGCGCCGCTCTTCTGGGCCGGCCGCGATCGGTTCGTCATCGCCCCGTGGGTGAGCCGCACGGGCGCGGTGGATCTCCTGCCGGAAGGGCGGCTCGGCGCGGCGATCGCGATGGAAGAGGTCCGCGGCGTCTCGACGCCCCGGCGCGACGACCTCGTGGCCGTGGAGATCGACAGCGATCACGGGCCGATGGACGTCTTCCTCACGGACGACGCGGCGCTCGCCTCGTTCTGGGCCGCGGCCCTGCGCCGCGCGCTCGGCGACATGGCGCACCCGGGGACCCGCGCCTCCGCCCGCAAACGCGCGCGTGAGCGCGCAGCCGGAGAGGCCCCGGCCGCCGCCGCGTTGAAAGAAGTCACTCGATGAACGGATTCGCGGACAGCGTGTTCGACCAATCCGACGCTTTCTCGCCGCGCACGCATCGCAGCCGATACGTGTAGGCCTGATCCTCGTTCGCGCCCTCGTCGACGTGATCGGTATCCGTGCCCTCCGCGGTGAAGGCCGGCGCGAACGTCTCGGCGTCGGTGCGCCGCTCGGCTTCGACCTCTTCGCAGGGCGAAACCAAGCTCCAGCGCACGCGCAAAACCTTCGACATCGGGATCACGTCCTCGAGCACGGGCGCTTCGAGCGAGCCGCTCGTCGAAGGACCTCCCGTCGCGTAGCCCGTCGGCTCCAGATCCGGGGAGTCCACCTCGCTCGCACACGCGCCCGCGAGGAGGAAAAACACACACGAGAACGAAGAAGCAAAGCGTTTCATCGGTCCCTCTCGATGCTCGTCAGTCGCCGCCGTCCTTGCCCGCGCCGACGAACCAATCCTCGCGATCCGCGAAGAGGACGTTGAACGTCGTGAGCGAGCCATAACAGGCCGTGATGTACGCCTGGAGCTGCACCTTGTCCGCGGCGGGGAGCCCATCGTGCGCGTTGAGCTTCGCCTCGAGCAGGCGGAGTTTGTCCCGGACCATCACGACCTTGTGAAAGAACGTGTCGAGCGGGATGCGCTTCTCCGCGGTGCCCGCCTTGCCCGGCTTGAGGACGATCTCCCCGCCTTGCCAGCGCGCCCCCATCTCCGTACCGCCGAGGCCGAGCTCCTCCGAGAGCACCTCGCGCAAGACCCGCCTGAACTCGTCGATATCCATGTCGATGTCGATCTCCCTGGGCAACGAGGTGCCGGCATTCGCGGCCCGCGCGCCCTCGGTGGTCTCGGACGATGACGGCCGCGTGACGTCCGTGTCACGGCGCCGTGGCTCGATGGCCGAGGAGCGCGCCCTCCGAGGCTCGCCCGCCGCGCGCGGTGGAGGCGGCGGCGCCGCGGCGCCCTTCGGCCGGTAGCGCGAGCACGTCGACGTCTGTCGGATCGGCGAGGGATACACCTCGAGCGCACAGTCCCCCACGCGCCCGAGGCGCGAATCCTCGCGCGGACGCATGAACGCCGCACAGCTTCCGCAGCGCCCCTCGAGCTCGCTCATGAGGGCTCACCATAACGCAATCCGTCGCCGGGGCGAGCACGCTCTCGTTCGGGCGAACGCGCCCGCTCGGCACTACACTCGGCCGCATGGCCCGCCCTCGCACCTGGATTCCCGCGCTCCTCTTCGCCCTCGCCGCCGGATGCGGTACAGCCCCGCCGCCCGGCCCCGACGCGCCCACGGACGAGGCCGTCCGCACGAACGGCGCGGCCGGGACGAACGGTACGAAATCGGGCGAGCCCACGAAGCCGGACGGCGCGGCCGCCGGAAAGGACGCGGCCGCGGCGCCGCTCGTGTTCATCGAGGACGACCTCGACGGCGCGATGGCACGCGCGCGCGCCGAGAAGAAGGCGCTCTTCGTCGATGCCTGGGCGCCGTGGTGCCACACGTGCCTCAGCATGAAGAACTACGTGCTCGTCGATCCGGCGCTCCGCCCGCTCGCCGATCGCGTGGTGTTCGCGGCGATCGACACCGATCGCCCCTCGAGCGCCGCATTCCTCGAGCGATACAAGATGACCTTCTGGCCGACGTTCTTCGTGATCGATCCCGCGAAGGGCGACGTCGTGGCTTACTGGCCGGGCGCGGCCTCGGCGCGCGAGATGCGCAGCTTCGTCGAGGACGCGGTGCGCGTGATGGATGCCTCGGCGCCGCCCTCGGATCCGCTCTACACGCTTTCGCAGGCGAGCGCCGCGCGCGCGGCCGGCGATCATCGCAAAGCGCTCGCGCTCTACGACGAGCTGCTCGCGAAGGTCGACGCACGCTGGCCGCGCCGGGACGACGCGCTCGCCGGAAAGCTCTCCGCGCTCGCCGGCAGCGGCGACGTCGACGGATGCGCGCGATTCGGCACGGCGCACGTCGACGAGATTCGTGGCGCCGCGGCCCCCGCCGATTTCGCGTCCGTGCTCTTGAGCTGCGCGAGCCGGCTCGCGAAGAGCCCCACGCAAGAACAGGCGCGTCGCAAGGCCATGGCGAGGCTCGAAGCACTCGTCGCCTCGCCGCCGCCCGAGTCCACGGTCGACGATCGCGCCGACGCCCTCGCGATCCTGGCGGGCGTGAAGAGCGAGCTCGGCGACGCGGAGGGCGCGCGCGCGGCGCACGAAAAACGGCTCGTGCTCATGGAGAAGGCCGCGGCCGAGGCGAAGACGCCGGAGATCGCGGCGACGTACGATTACGGCCGGGCGATCTCGTACGTGGCGCTCGGCCGCGGCGAGGAAGCCGTGCGCATGCTCGAGCAACGCGAGCGCGAGATGCCGAAGTCGTACGATCCGCCGGCGCGCCTTTCGAGCGTGCTCGCGAAGATGGGGCGCTTCGACGCCGCGCTCGCGGCGAATGGCCGCGCTGTGGCGCTCTCGTACGGGCCGCGGCGGCTCGCGTACCTCAAGCAACGCGCGGACCTGCAGGCGAAGATGGGCGACAAGCAGGGGCAGATCGCCACGCTGCGTGAGGAGGTCGCGGGGCACGAGGCGCTCGGCCCGGGGCAACGCAATGAAGCAGCGCTCGCAGACGCGCGGCATCGTCTCGAGGAAGCGCTCGGCAAAGGGAGCGCGGCGCCCAAGCGGTAAAGCGCCCACGGGCGCAGGCGTTTTCCCGGCGTATGGAAGACGAAACGAGGCCTCCCGCCGCGGGTCGCGCGGGCGGGAGGCTCGTGTCGTTTCTGGAGGGAACGAGAGGGAGGGTTACGGCCTACCGGTGAGCGGATCGCCGGTGAGGGTGCAGTGGAGCGTCTCCGGATCGCAGGCCACCGGGAAGTCCGGGTTGATGCCGGAGCCGACCTCGATGCCGAGATCGGGATGCGCTTTCGGATCGCAGTAGAGCGGTTCGGGGACCACCATCGGCGTATCCTTCTTGGCCGGGTCGGCGTCGTCGTTATCGGACGGCGTTTCCGGGTTGTTGTCGTCGTCGGTGTGAACGTCTTTGCCGCAGTACACCGACGGCGAGAGCCCGATGAACTTGTACGTGGCTTCGCAGCCCGCCATCACATCGCGGAACACCATCTCGCCGACAGCCTGCGTGCCGGGCACGCCTGCGGTCACGTACACCTTGACGTTCCGCCACTCCTGCTGGAGGTGCATGGCCGGGAGGATGACGGGGTTGCCCATCTCATCCACCTCGCCCGTGTCGAACTCCTCGACGTTCATGTCCGCAGACGCGAGCGCCGCCGTGCCGTTCGCGCCGCCCGCGTAGCAGATGTTGTTCGCATCCGGGGCGGTCGTGTACTTGCCGAACGCGTACGCCTTGTCCTTGCCGAGGTCGTAGCCCGCGCCTTCGCGCGCACGCGCGATCTCACCGAGGGTGGTCGACTGGATCGCGATGCTGCGGTCGTCGTAGTTCGCGAGCGTCTTGTCGGCGTTCGGCGCGAGGTACGTGGACATGCCGATTTCCTCGCCCTTCAGCCCGAGGCACGCCTCGTCACCGCTGACGAGCTCGTACTTGGCGAAGAACGCGAAATGGCTGGCGATGCACTGGATGGTGGGTTGCGAGCAGGACGCCCCGGAGAACGCGAAGAACGCCGCGCTGGCGAGCCCCATCGCGCCGACCAGGACATTGTGGATTCGGTGCTTCATGGTGAGCTTCCTTTCCCGTCCAACCATCAGAAGGTCACGCGCGCGTTGATGCGGATCTGCCGCGGCGTCTGATAACCGGTCGGGTTCTTCCAGTTGGGATTGACGTCCTTGGCATCGAACTCCGTGCCGTCGGAGTAGAGCAGCTTCTTGCTCGTATCCGTCGGCGCCTCGCCCTTCTTGCCGAAGAGGTTCGCCTCGCTCCCGTTCTCGACGGGCAGGACGTCCGCCAGGGTGTACCGCTGGTCGAAGCCCGTGGCTTGCTGGAAGTTGAACAGGTTGAAGACGTCCACGCCGACCGTGAGCGTGCTGTCCTTCGAGAACCGGTAGCCGAAGGTGACGTTCGTGTCGATGCTGTGGAGCCACGGCGTACGACCGCCGGCGCCGCGGGGCAGGATGAACACCTCGGAGTCGCCGTACTGGACGTGCGAGCCGAGGACGTTCAGCGGCGTGCCGCTGCGGCCGAGGTAGCCGAGGCCGACGTTGATCGTGACGTTCGCCGGGAGCTGGAACTCCTTGGCGCCGAACACCTTGATCACGTGGCGACGGTCGCCGGGCAGATCGCCGGTCCGGTTCGCGAGGATCGAGACCAGGTCGAAGTCCGAGTTGATGTTCGGATCGAGCTGGCCCGTCTCCGGCCGGAACAGACCCGCGAGGTTACCGCGGTTCCACGAGACGGTGTAGTTGACCTGCGCGAGCCACTGGTTCGAGAAGGCCTTCTGGAAGTACACCATGAAGGAGTCGTAGTCGCGGATGGCCTTGGGGAAGTCCTTCGCGATGCCGTACCCCGGGTTTCCGATGAAGTACGTCGTCGCCTCGTCGCGGCTCATGTCCTCGATGGCGTAGTTCAGCCACTGGCGCGTGTAGGCACCGCCGATGCGCGAGTCCGTGATGATCTCGTACTCGCCGCCGATGACGATCTGATCCGACGACTGCGGCTTGAGATCCGGATCGACCGGGACGCGATCCGAGCCGGTGATGACGTACTTGAGGTTCGGATCGTACGGCGTGGGTCCGGTGAGCGTGAGCAGGTTGTCGACGCTGTTGCACTCGGGTCCGCGCGCCTGGAGCGGGTCGAGCGGGTTGCAGACGCCGTTCTTGGGCGGGTTGCCGTCCGGGTAGTTGAGCGAGCGGCTCTTCTGGAGGCCGAGCTCACCCGGGAACGAACGATCGACCATGTTCAGCGTGATCGCCTGGTAGAACCGGGCGAAGTTCGCCGTGATCTTGGCCCGGCCCTCGCGGGTCGGATCCCAGATCGCGCCGATGCGCGGCGACCACTGGTTCGGCAGCGCGATGCCGACGTTGCCGTCGTTGCCCGTCACGATCTGCGCGTCGTAACGAACGCCGAGGTTCACGGTGACGCGGTCGAGGATGTTCCACGAATCCTGGATGAAGCCGCCGACCGTCGTCGAGGTCGAGTTCGCCTCGAAGACGTCGAGGTTGACGACATCGTCGGGCCCCTGGAGGAAGCCGTAGCGGCGGAAGTCCGCCACGTTGTTGCCGTTCGTGCTCTCGCGGAAGAACACGCCGCCGCCGAAGGCCTTCGTGTTCGTGTAGCTCAGGACCTCGAAGTCCACGCCGGCCTTGATGACGTGCTGCCCGAGCGCGCTGAGCAGCGCCGTCGCGATCACGCGGCCCTGGTAGCGGTTGCTCGTGGCGATGTTGATCTGGCCGGGGCCGCCGGTGCGGTACGTCGCCACCGGGCAGTTCACCGCCGCGAACTGAGCGCCGCCCGTGTTGCAGTCCTGAACGGCCGCATCCGGGAGCGTCTCGAAGTCGGTGATCGGGTGGAGGCCGGGGTTCGACGTACGACGCCACGTCATGCCCGGCATGTAGGCGAGCTTCGTGGGGTCGTTGAGGTCGTTGACGTTCGAGCCGTCCGCCGCGCCAATCGCGACGCTGTTGTAGACCCAGCCGAGGGTCGCATCGATCAGGAACTTCTTGTTCGCGAACGCCGACGAGCTCTTGATCACGACGCTGTTGTTGAAGACGTCGGTCGTTTGCCCGAGCGAGTTGTACGTGCCGATCAGGTTCGTGACGCCGACGTCGCCGTCCTGCGCGTCGAAGCCGTACGTGCCGTTGCCGCCGGAGGTCGAGGGAGCGCCGAACACCGTGACGCTGATGTTGTGGTCCTGGTTGATGTTCCAGGTCAGCTTGCCGATGTACTGCATCACCTGCTGATCGGCGTAGTAGATCTGCGGCGCGATGCCCCGGAGCTGGGTCGCCGTCTGGTAGCCGGTCGCGTCGTCGGTGACCGGGGTCGCCACGTCGTTGACGCCGTCCTGCCCCGGGATGAACTCCTCACTGTTCGGATCGTCCGGATCGTAGTCCGGGTTCGGCATGAGGGTGTCGGCGTACGTGTGATTGAGGCGGCTCAAGACGCGCTCGAGGCGGTAGCGCTGCAGCGCCACGCTGAAGCCCGCGAAGAACCAGAGCTTGTCCTTCACGATCGGGCCGCCGATCTCGAAGCCGAAGTCACGGACCGAGCCGAGCGTCCGATTCGTGTTGATCGTCTGACCCGCGCGCGGGATCAGCGTACGCTGTCCCTCGAACGCGCCGGGCGTGATCGCCCCGAAGACGGAGCCATGGAACTCGTTCGAACCGCTCTTCGTGACGACATCCATGACGCCGCCGACGCTGCGGCCGTACTCCGGCAGGTAGCCGGCCGTGATGACGTTGACCTCCTTCACGAACTCGGCCGAGAGCGGCACCGCGAGGATGCCGAACGCCGGGTCGTTCGCGGAGACGCCGTCGATGACGAAGCCGTTCTCGGGCGACGACGTGCCGTTCACGGACACGCCGTACGCGTCGGCGTTGGCGCCGGGAGCGACCGCCGCGAGGCTCTCGAACGAGCGCGTCGCGCCGCCCTTGGATGCGGGCGGGTTCACGGCCACGCGACGCGTGAACTCGCTGTCGATGGTCACTGCGACGCGCGAGGAGCCGACGTCGATGACCGGCGGCTTGCCGACGACGACGATCTCTTCGCCCGCCTGGATGTTCTCCGGCAGAAGCTCCAGGTTGACGCGGATCGTCGAGCCGCTGGTGAGCTTGATACCGCCGCGCGAGAAGGGCTTGTACTGCTCCTTGTCTGCGCGGACGGTATAGCCCTCACCGGGGGCCAGCTGCGGAATGCGGAAGTTACCGCCCGCATCCGTCACGACGATCTGCTCACCCTGCAGCGCGGGGGACGTCACCGTGATGACGACGTCCGCAACGGGTGCTTTCGTGGCCGCGTTACGCACCTGGCCGGTGATCACGCCGTCGGCTGCATACGCCGAGCCGGCGACCATGACGACTGACGGCACAATCGCGGCCAATAGGCCTAGTCTGTCTCTGAGTATCACGAGCCCTCCATCCCTCCAGAAGTGGGCCAAGTGTCGAAAAGGCGGCCGACTATACTCATGTTCCGTGACCGTCAACAACACTTTCTGCGGGCTCCGCGTAACTCTTTCTGAGGGACGCCCGGACACACCCCCCCCGGCGAACCCTCCGCGTCGACGTTCCGGGACGCACCCTGACGCGGCCCGTCGCGCGCCGCCGACATACCCGTCGGGCGTGACGCACCCGCGCGCTCGTCACTCGGCTGGTCACTCGGTTGGTCACTCTTTTACGAACCCACCCCGTTCGAGGGGCGTCCGGAAGTGGGAAGGACGCGGTAACGACCCATGCCTGGACCCGGGCTGGGGGAGCTCTCTAGAATTCGTTTCCCTCCCAACCGCAATTTGTGCGGGGTGTTGTCTTCTTTGGCTCGCGCCGGCAGACGATTTCGACTACTAGGGCTCAAGGCTCATGTTCGACTCGGTTCTAGGCCGCGACAACATTCCGAAGAGCCGCCTCGGCACGGGCGCCGTGCTGTCGGTGGTGGTTCACGCCCTCATCTTTGCGCTCGTCCTGTACATCACGACGAGACCTGTGGAGAAGAAGGTGGATCTCCCGGAGGTGACGTTCATGGCGGCAGCCCCGCCACCACCTCCGCCTCCTCCGCCTCCTCCGCCCCCCGCGGGTGGAAAAAAAGTCAAGCCGATCGAGAAACCAAAGCCGGTGAAAAAGCCGGACACGATCGTCGAGACCAAAGAGGAGCCCAAACCGGAGGAGAAGCCGCCTGAGAAGGCGCCCGAGCCCGAAGCCGAAGAACCGGAAGGCGAGGGCGAGGAAGGCGGCGTTCCCGGCGGCGTACCGGGCGGCGTTCCCGGCGGCGTGGTCGGTGGTGTGGTCGGTGGCGTGCTCGGCAATCCGCCGCCGCCTCCTCCGCCTCCGCAGAACGTGACGATCCCGTTCGGCGCGGGTATGACGCGTCCGTCGAAGGTCTCGGGCCCCGAGATCCGCCACACGTCCGAGGCCCTGGCCGCGCGCGTGGAGGGCGTCATGATCGCGCGCTGCGTGATCACCGAGTCGGGCAGCGTGGAGGGGTGCTCCGTCATCAAGGGGTTGCCCCACATGAACGATGCCGTCCTCCGGACGCTCGCCGCGCAGCGCTATACGCCGGTCATGTTCAACGGCAAAGCGCAGAGGGTCAACTACACCTTTACGATTCGCCTGGTGATGCCCACCCGCTGAAAACACGGGGCCCGCACGGCCGTGCGGGCCATCTCCAGAGCACCGAACACTCGAGTCACCAAGAGAACGCGCGAGGGAGGCGCGACCGAAACCATGGATTTTTCACTGAGTGGACTTTGGCGTGAAATGGGGCTTTTTGCCCGCCTGGTCGTGATCGTGATGGGCGTCATGAGCCTCACGTCCCTCCTCGTTCTGGGCGAGAGGCTCGTGATGTCTTTCAAGTCGATGTCCGACTCGAAGGTGTTCGCTGCGAAGATGGCCTCCCTCCTGGCGAGCGGCGATCTCGACAGCGCGGCCGACGCGAAGTTCGGCAAGGACATCGGATACCTCGGTCGCACGATCCGCTCGGGCCTCGTGGCCTACAAGGGCTCGGTTCACGGTGACAAGGACCTCTGCTTCGAGTCCGTCGCGCGCGCCCTCGAGCGTCAGCAGGCCCGCGAGCTCGCGGTCCTGAAGCGTGGCCACGGCTGGCTGGCGACGGTCGGCTCGACGGCGCCGTTCGTCGGTCTTCTCGGTACCGTCATGGGTATCGTCACGGCCTTCGAGAAGATGGCCGCGAGCGGCTCCGGTGGTCTCGGGACGGTCTCCGCCGGTATCGCCGAAGCGCTCATCACGACGGCCTTCGGCCTCCTCGTCGCGATTCCGGCCGTCATGGCCTTCAACTTCCTCGCCGGCTGGGTCGACGCGCGTGCAGTCGACATCTCCGAGTCCTCGAACGAGTTCCTCGATCTCGTGGCGCGTCGCCTCGCCGAGGGGCCGCGCGAGGAGGAAGAGGAAGAGGGCGAGGAGAGCGAGGCCGCGGCCTAGAAAAGCCCGCCCTCGCGGAAGCGGGCGCGCCTCTCGGGGCGCGCGCGCAGCTCCGGCGAGGGCGACCCCTGAGAGGGAGTAGGTGTTCTCATGGGAATGGCAGTCGGCCCGAAGAAGGGCAGCGTAAAGAACGACATCAACGTCACGCCGCTCGTCGACGTCGTGCTCGTTCTTCTGATCATCTTCATGGTCATCACGCCCATGCTCCAGCGTGGCAAGGACGTGAAGCTGCCCCAGTCCAAGTCGATCGACGAGGAAAACAAGGAAAGCGATCCGATCATCCTCTCGGTCACGAAGGACAAACACATCTTCATCGAGAGCAGCGAGTACGACAAAGAGGGCTTTTCACCTGCGCTGAAGGTGGTCCTCGACGAGAAGCCGGGGAGGAAGATCCTGCTCAAGGGCGACGACTCGCTGACCGTGGGCGACGTGCGTGAGGTCATGGAGATGTCGCGGAAGGCAGGCGCGAAGAGCGTGGCCCTCGGCGTTGAAGAGCAGAAGTAGAGCCAGCGGAGCCGAACGAGATGAGCAGAAAGACGAGAAGGGTGGCGATCAAACCCGCCAATCCGCCGAACTCGGACATCAACGTCACGCCCCTCATCGACGTCGTGCTCGTGATGTTGATCATCTTCATGGTCGTCACGCCGCTGCTCGAGAAGAACCTCGACGTACGCGTGCCCGAGACCGAGAAGGTCGAAACGGTCACGGAAGTGCCGCCCGATCAGCTCGTGGTTCGTATCGGGACCGAGGGTGATTTCCGGATCAACTTCGACAAGGTCACGAACGAGGAATACGTCGACAAGCTGAAGGTGAAGCTCGAGCGGCGCAAAGAGGACGACAAGATCGTCTTCTTCATCGCCGACGACAAAGCGAACTACGCGCGTCTGATCACCGCGCTCGACGGGGCCAAGCAAGCCGGCGCGAAGGTGCTCGGCATGATGACGACGCCCCCCGAAGAGGAAGAGAAGAAGTAAAGCGTCTTCGTGCAGTTCGCGAAGAGCCCCGGCGTGCCCGTGCACGTCGGGGCTTTTTCTTTTTCAGTCCCCACTGCACGAATCCACATTTCAACGGGTGGTCATTGCAGCGCCCATCCCCGCCAAACCGCTCATTACAGGATATTTACGGTATACCGGTCTTTCTCGTGACCAGCATATTTCATTCCGGACGAAAACGCTCAATGATCGCGCGAAGAAAAGGATTGACACACGTCTGTCACACGTGGTTGGCGCGATCGTCACGGGCTCTCCCCCCCATCGCGAGGCGTCGCGCCGGGGCGCTGCCCCGGACCCCGCGGGGGCTGTTCGCCCCTCGACCCGAACCAGGGCAAGCCCTGGACTCGTGTTGGAAGAACTGCGCGATGCGCAGTTCTTCCAC
>NZ_JAGTJK010000110.1:0-15263 GCF_028435265.1 Polyangium jinanense
GCCAACCAAGACAGCAGCGCTGCCGTATCTCGTAGCGACGTCTTCCCTGTCGACAGCGCGCATCGCGCGCTGTCGCCCCGCGTCCAGGGCTTGCCCTGGTCCGGGTCCAGGGGTGGACAACCCCTGGTCGGGGTCCGGGGTGAAACCCCGGCGCGACGCTGTGAAGAACACCCTCCTCAGAACTGGATGTTCTTCGGGACGGGAGGCGCTTTCTTCTGCGTCTGCGTCGTGCGCACGGGCGTGGGCGTCGTCTTCGCCGTCGCGGTCGTGGTGGGCCGCGCCTGCGGCACGTCCGTCGCGACGGACGTGGACGACGGCGTCGGCGTTGGTGTGGGCGCGGGGAGCGGCGCGGGTTGCGCCTCGGTCTGCGCGGCCGGCACGCCTGGCGGCGTGGCGGGATCCGGGAGGAGCGCGCGCACCAGGAAGAACGCTGCGACGAGTACCACGACCACGCCGACGGCGAACATCACCTTCCGGTTCGAGCCGCCGCGCTGGTTCTTCCACTCTGCGGCGTCGTTTGCGTCGCGTGCGACGCCTGGCAGCGCGAGGGCTGGCGCGGAAGGGGTGACGGGTGGCGGCGCGACGGGCGGCGCGGTCGCGAGGGCGGCGGCGCGCGCGGCGGCGAAACCTGCGACGTCCGCCGGCTGCACCGTGAGCAGGCGGCGCATCTTCGGGGCGAGCCACTCGGACTGGAGAGACAAACCCGAGATGTCCTGCTGGTTTCCGCGCTCGAGGGCCCAGCCTGCGAGCGCGACGCCCATGTCGCGCAGCGACTGCCAGCGTGCCCCGCGCTCCTTGGCCAGGCCTCGCTCGATGATCGCCCAGAGCGCGGCGTCGCCCGTGCCGAAGGCGTGCGTGGGCATCGGCGTGTTCGCCACGATGGCTGCGATGAGCGCGTTGTAGTTCGGCGCGTCGAACGGACGGCGGCCGGTGATCGTCTCGTAGAGCAGGACCGAGTAGGTCCAGACGTCGGTGCGGTGATCGATGTTCGCCTCGCCGCGGGCCTGCTCGGGGGACATGTAGTCGGGGCTTCCGAGGACCTCACCGGCGATCGTGACGTGCCGCTCGACGTCGTTGCGCAGCACGCGCGCGATGCCGAAGTCGAGGAGCTTGGGCACGATCTTCCCCGACTCGTCCGTCGTCAGCATGACGTTGTCGGGCTTGAGATCTCGGTGAACGATGCCCTTCAGATGCGCGGCCGCGAGCGCGGCGGCGACGGGCAGGAGCGTCTGGAGCGCGACGCCTGGATCGAGCCGCTTCTTGCGCGCGAGGATGGCGGAGAGCGACTCGCCCGTGAGCAGCTCCATCACGAGGTAGGGATCCCCGACCTCGGTTTGTCCGAAGTCGAAGACGCGCACGATGCCGGGATGGCCGAGCTTCGCGGCGGCACGCGCCTCCGTCAGCAGGCGCGCGGCGGCCTCTTCGGTGGCGCGATCGCGGCGGATGAGCTTGAGCGCGACGTCGGCGTCGAGGCTCAGGTTTCGCGCGACCCACACGGCGCCCATGCCGCCCTGGCCGAGCACGCGCTGGAGCTGGTACTTGCCGCCGATGAGGTCGCCGGGCGCGTACGCGATGGGCGTGGAGCCGGATCGCTCGGGATCGACGAACGCGCTGTCGCCTTGCGGGCCCAGGCCCGGCGAGGAGCGACGCTGCGGTTCGAGCATGTTCGGCGTGACGGCGGCGAGGCCCGAGGAGGAGCGACGGAGATCGTGACCAGGTGGGACGACCGCGGGCAAACTCGAACCGGAGCGGCGCAACGCATCCGGGCCTTGCGGCGGAGCCCCTGGAAAACTCGGCGACGACGAACGACGGAGCTCGCCGCTCATGCTCGGCGCACCCATGCCCGGCGACGAACTCCGCCCGCTCGCGACGGCCGCGGGCGGCGGCGGAGGCGGAGGCGCGATGAAGGGGAGCCCCGGGGCCGACGTGCGGTTCGGGCGCGGCAGAGACGGGGGGTTCGCGGAAACGGGAGCGGGAGTGGGAGTGGAAGCGCGAGCGGGCGCGGCAGCGGGCGCGGGCGCGGGCGTAGCAGCGGCGGCAGGCGCGGCAGCGGGCGGTGGTTCCGGGACGGGAGGCGCGGAGAATCCGCCTGCGAGCGTCGCGCCGAGCTCGACCTCCCACTCGGGCTCGGGCGCTGCCGCGGCAGGCTCGGCGGGCGCGGGCGCCCCGCTGCTCGAAGCGCGCAGAGGCGCCGGAGCGGCGGGAGCTACCGCCGGGGAGCTGGGCCTGGGAGGTGCGGACATGCGGCCGATCCACGAGCCGACGAACGAGCTCGCGGGGCAAGCGTACACCGGATCGCGTTGCGTGGGCGAGACCTCGACGAACAGAGTGCGTATCGAGCCTCGCGGGCGGGACCTCAGTCGGCTCGCTCGGCTCCGATCGCGTGGCGGATTCGCTCGCCGAGGGCCGGATCCGCGGCCGTCCGCGCGAGCATCTCGCGCTCGATGCGAAGCATGGACGCACGCGGCAAGCCGAGTTCGGCCAGGGTGCGCTCGGCGTGACCGCGCTCGGAGGCGACGACCAGGCGCGCGTACTCGGCCGGGGTGATGGGGCCGCGCTCTTCTTCGAGGCGCGCGACGTAGGCGGCGTCGAAGGCCCGGAGCAGGCGCGTCTTGCCGCGCTCGGACTCGGCGCGGATGGCCTCGGCCCAGTGCCGTTCGAGGTCCGTGTAGCGGGCGAGATCGAGCTCTTCGGCTTCCAGGATCTCGGCGCGTTCGTCACGGCGGCGCGCGATCGATGCGGTGATCTTCGCGCATCGCTCGATGGGGTAGTCGTCGAGCGGGAGCGCGGGCGCGGCCGGGGCTTTCGCGGCCTCCGGCGCAGGCGAGTCCGGCGGCAGCGGCTCGGGCGGCGGAGGGAGCGGCGGGGCCACGCGCGCGGCCATCTCCGCGGTCGCCAGCGGGCCGATCATCGCGGGCGCGTCGACGGTCTCCGGTTCGGGTTCGTCCAGGTCGACCGGCGGAGGGACGGGCGCGGGCGGCACCGGCGCAGGCGCGACGAGCGGAGGCGTTCCCAGCGGCGCGATGCCAAGGCGCGGCACGATCGGCGGCGGCGTGGGCGGCGCGGGAGGCACGACAGGCGGCGCGGGCGGGAGCGGTGGCGCGACGAACGGCAGATCGTGCCGCGAGGGAGGCCGTACCTGCGCGGGCGCGGGGGGCGTGGGGGGCAGAGGAAGGCCCACCTCGTGGGCCGACCGGAGCCCCCCACCATGGGGAGACGGCGGAACCGGGGGAGGCGCGAGCGGCGAGAAGAACGGCAGATCCCGCGCCTGGAAAGGCACGGGCGCGGGAGGCGGCGGCGCGAACGGCAGCGGCGACGGGGCGGCCGGGGGCGCGGGTGGCGCTTGCGTGCGCGGACGCGCGAACGGCAGCGGATCGGCAGCCGGCGTATCCAGACCGACGAACGTCACCTCGTCATCGAAATCCGGATCCATCGGGAACACGCCTGACTCGCGCGGCGGCGGCGCGTGCACCGCGTTCGTCGTGAAGGGCATGATCGGGTGCGGCCGCGAGGGCACGGACGCCGCGCTCGTGACCGAACCATCGGGATCGTCGGGCGCGATTGCGATGTCGTGGAGCCCCTGGAACACGAGCGCCGCGCGCGTGCTCGCCCAGCCCGGACCCACCATCGTGACCATCACGCGCCCGGCCTCGGCCGGATGCACGAGCGCCGCGCGCCCGCGCCAGACCAGCGTGCAGATGCCGCGCGTCGTGTCGAACCACAACGTGTCGGCCGTCAGCGTGATCTCCTCGCGGAGGCCAGGCGCTCGCTCCATCACGACCTCGGGCCGCAACCCCGGCAGGTTCGTCACGAGCCGCGCGTGCTCGTGGTGCAGACCTTCGAGCACGATGCGTTCGTCCGGGCGGATCTCCGGGATCTCTTGATCGTGCGGGGCGACGTTGAAGAACAGCGGATCGAGCCCCTCGGGCAGCGGCGCCTCGTGCCAGCGCGCGAGGGAAAACCGCCCGGCGAGGTGGCCGAGGCGCGCCTCGCGGGAAGGCCATGACGCCGCGATCGGGCCGTATCCGATGGGCTCCACGAGATCCGAAGGCCCCGTCACGTGCCGCCCCGGCGGCTGCAGGTTCGGCAGCTTGATCGCGCCGAACGTGTCTCTCTGATCGTGCCGCATGCCCACCGGGTTCGTCGTCCCGGGCCCGCCCGCGGCGCGCTCGTAGCGCAGGCGAACACGTGTCACGCGCGGGCCTTCGCGCAGCTCTCCCGACGGCGTCACGTGCCGATCGGCGAAGACCTCGATCGCCTTGTCGAGCTCGCCCACGCAGAGACGCGTGAGGATCGATCGCACGGGTACGTCGTTCGGCGCGAACGCGTGGCCCACGAGCACCACGTCGGCGCCGCGCTTGTGGGGAACGAGATCGCAGGGCGAATAGACGCTCAGTCGCGGATCGTCGTCCCAGAAATTGTCCTCCTCGTTCACGTCCTCCTGGGACTCGTGGAGGACCGATGTGCCCGGGGTGAGGAGGTACGTCGCTTTGCAGACGACGAGCAACGCGTGCCTGCGATCGGCCGTGACGAACGGCCGCGCGGCGACCCGGAGCGGGCAATACGAGACGATATCCATGTGAGGAAGTGGCGCTCTAGCCGCGGCTGTAGCGCGCGTAGGCGTTCGCCATCTTCGTGTGGTAGTTGTTCGACGCGTAGTCCTCGCCGTTGTAGCCGCGCGCGAACGAAGCCCAGTTCTTGCTGCGGATGTACCGCACGAGGTTGTTGCCGCGGCAGAAGCCGAGGAAGGCGCGCATGTGCTGCGCCTCGGACTCGTACATGTCGTAGACGAACTGCCGGACGCTCTTCCAGCCGACGAGCTCGTGGTTGAAGCCCATCACCTGGAACATGCCCCAGGAGGCGCTCTTCACCGCCGCATCCGGATCGAGCGCGAAGGCCTCGCGGATCACGGCCCACTGATCCTTCTTGTAGCTCGCGCGCCGGAGCGGGCTCTTGTACGGCGCCGAGAGGTGCGGGTGGCTGCGATCGTAGCGGCCTCCCGTGAGCCGCTTGAAGTGGTGGATCTCGAAGAGGATCTTCGGGCGCTTCTGATCGTCGAAGCCAGTTCGTCCGCCCGACTCGACCTCGGCCACGGCGCGCACCGCGGCTGCCTCGCACTGAAGCTCGCGCGCGGCCGCGTCGAAGTCGCCGGCGGCGAGCCTGCGCGCGGGTCCGCGCACGGGCAGCTCCCACGGACCCGTCGCGGGCGGCGTGCCGAGCGACGAATTCCCACCTTCCGCCGGGGTTTGCGGCTGCTGTTGCTGCGGCTGCTGCGGCTGCTGCGGCTTCGGCTGCGGCTGCGGCGTTCCGCCTCCGTTCGATTGCCCCGGCAGCTTGATCTCTTGGCCCGGCGAGATCTGGTTCGGGTTCTTGATCTGCGGGTTGGCCCGCATGATCTCGTCGACCGTCGTGCCGTTCCGGTTCGCGATCGCGCCCAGCGTGTCGCCCGAGCGCACGGTGTACGTGCTCGGCGACGCGGGGGAGGGGATGGCGCCACCGCCTCCATTGCCCGGGAGCGTGATCTTCTGGCCCACCGAGATCGCGTTCGGATTCTTGATCTGCGGGTTTTGCGCCATGATCGCCTGCACCGTCGTGTTGTTACGGCTGGCGATCGCACCGAGCGTATCCCCCGATTTGACGACGTAGCTCATCGCGACCCTGTTCGTCCGCCGAGGGAGCGCGCTCTCGCACGCACGAGAGGAAAGCCTTCGCTCGGACGCACAAGACGGATATCACAGCCCCGCGCGCGAACCAACGCCCGCGCGCGCGCGTCGCGCTAGTCCCCGATCAGCACCGTGCCGCCGCCGACCACCATGCCATTCGGCGCATCGGCGGGATCGTTACACGTCGTCGCCGGGTCCCCCACGCGGGCGGCGGGGCGGTCCTCGATGAAGACCGAGCCGCTGCCCTGCTCCACGGCCCCCTCGTTCGAAGGTGTCTTCTGGAAAGGGCCGGCCGCGGGCACGTGGGGAGGCGCGTTCGAGGCCCCCGAGCCCACCATCGCGGCCGGCTGATCCTCGAGGAAGACGCTCGACGCGAGGTCCTTGTCGAGCGTTCCCCCGAACGGCATCGGTGTCGGCGTCGGCACGGGCCCGCCGGGCGAGGGCACGAGCAGGACGTGCGTATCCACACCCACGATGCGATCCCCCCGCTTCGCTCCCGGCGCGCCCATCACGTCACTTCGGCTTCGCCTGGAGCTCGAACGACACCATCGCGTCCTTCGAGACCTTCTTGCCGAGCGTCGCCAGCTCGTCGGCGGTCTTCTGCAGGATCGCGCCGAGCGTGTCGCGCGGGCGCACGTCGTGCTCCTCGAGGTTCACGGCGATCGGCTTCGTCGACTTCACGCGGACGGCTGCCACCTTGTCGCCCTCCATCACGAACGTGACCTCGAGCGCCGCCTTCTTCTGCACCGTGCGCTCGTGCAGCCGGAAATCGCCCGTCACGTCGAGCGACACCTTGCGCTCGGGGCCCGTGAGGGCCGCGATGCCCTTCGGCCCTGCCGTCTCGATCTTCGAGATCTTGAACTCGATGTAGCGGTGCTTCGTCCGATCCGCCTCGGGGACGTCCTTGCCGATGCCGAGCCAGTTGCGCGCGTGCTCGTTCTGCAGATCGCTCTTCGTGCGCTCGCCGAACTCCGCCTTCTCGTCGGCGCG
This sequence comes from Polyangium jinanense, assembly GCF_028435265.1. Taxonomy (GTDB): domain Bacteria; phylum Myxococcota_A; class Polyangia; order Polyangiales; family Polyangiaceae; genus Polyangium; species Polyangium jinanense. The sequence continues at coordinate 6,654 of NZ_JAGTJK010000110.1, forward strand.
CTTCTGCTGGTAGATCACGAGTTTTTCGAGGTCGATCTTCACGAGCCCCGTCGATCGCGTCACGTCCTCCGGATCGACGAAGAGTTCCCCGGAGAGCGAGCCGTCCGCCTCGCCGAAGATCTTCTCGATGGGCGCATCCATCGTGAAGTTCACCTTCGTACCTTGTGCTTCGACCGCGTACGGTTTGCCCGCGTCGGTCTGCGGCTTCGCGGGGGCGAGCGATGAGGAGACGGGAGCGGCGTTCGGGTTCGGCTCGTCCTTCGCGCAGCCGGCCGCGGTGAGCGCGACGAGCGCGAGGACAGGAAGACAGCGGTGAAGGAGGAGGCGTGCGCGTGGCATCTGGCCAGCGTACTACGCGGGCGCGTCGGCGTGGGGAGGGGCGTTCACGCGGGGTCTTTCATGCCCTTCTCGGGCAGCTCCTCGCGGAGCGCAACGCCGCCGAGATTCTGGAGGATCGGCGCGTTCTCGCAGGCGAGGTAGCGGGCGATACCCGTCGCGCTCGTGTTGACGTGGTTGTGCCAGGCCCAGACCGGGATGTAGACGGCGTCGCCCGCCTTCCACTCGATCTTCTGGTCGTGGACGACCGAGTAGCCTTCGCCTTCGAGGACGTAGAGGATCGTCTCGTAGGTGTGGCGGTGCCGGTTCGAGGACTGCCCCGGGTCGAGGTGGCCGATCGTCATGCTGATGCACTTCGAGGGCAGATCGACGAAGAAGACCGGGTGCTTGCGCTCCTTGGAATACTCGTCGCGTTGCCCGTCGCCCTCGACCTGACGGTGGATCAGCTTGTCCGGCATGACGACGCGCGGGCGCGGCGGCGTCTTGTCGAAGTCGGCGGATTGATAGACCTTGTCCTTGCTTTCGGGCTTCGTCGTCATGGTGCCTCCGAGGCGAAAGGCGTGAGCGCGCCGATTGTCGGCGGAGGATACGAGGAGCGCAAGCCGCATCGGGCAGATGCGGCGACGTGCTTCCTGCTTGACACACGTGGGCGCGGCACAGCCGTGCGGAGGAGATTTCGATGAAGGGTTTGGCCGGCAAGGTTGCGATCCTCTCGGGGGGCGCGACGCTCATCGGCGAGGCGTGCGCGAAGGCGCTCGTGTCGTACGGCGCGCGCGTGGTGATCGCCGACATCGACGAGGAAGGCGGCGCCGCGGCGGTCGCGCGGATCGGCGAGGCGGCATCCTTCGTCCGGACCGACGTCACGCGTGACGAGGACATCGCGGCGCTCGTGAGCGGCGTCGCGTCACGTTACGAAAGGCTAGATTTCCTGGTCAACCTGGCGTGCACGTACCTCGATCACGGGGCCGCGACGAGCCGGGCCGACTGGCTGCGCGCGTTCGACGTGAACCTCGTCGGCTCGGTCATGCTGCTCGAGGCGGCGCGGCCGTACCTCGCCCGGACGAAGGGCGCGATCGTGAACTTCAGCTCGCTTTCGGGGAGCGTCGCCCAGACCGGGCGATGGGTGTATCCCGCCACGAAGGCCGCGATCCTGCAGCTCACGCGCAGCCAGGCGATGGACCTCGCGCCCGACGGCATCCGCGTGAACTCGATCTCGCCCGCGTGGACGTGGAGCAACCCGATGAAGCAGATGACGAACGACGACCGCGCCAAGATCGAGGCCGTGGCGAAGCATTTTCACCTGCTCGGGCGCATCGCGGATCCGAGCGAGGTCGCCGAGGCGGTGGCGTTCCTGCTCTCCGACGCGGCGAGCTTCATGACGGGCACGGATCTGCGGGTCGACGGCGGGTATTCGGCGATGGGCCCGGAGCGCGCGCAGCCGGTAGACCTCGACCAAGGGTAAAGAAGCCGAAGCCATGACCGCCCCCGATCGACTCAAGTTCACGACGATCGCCCACGCGACGCACCGCTACCTCTCCCCGCTCTCGCCCGAGAAGGCCGCGTGGCTGATCGACGGGCTCGCGCTCCGCGAAGGCGCCGAGGTGCTCGACATCGGCTGCGGTCGTGCGGGGTTTTTGCTCGATCTCGTGGAGCGTTCTGCCGTGTCGGGGCTCGGCGTCGATCTCAACACGACGTTCATCACCTCGGCACGGGCGGAGGCTGCGCGGCGCGGCGTCGAGGCGCGCGTGCGTTTCGTGGATCAGCCGCTCGCCAAGGCGGTGGGCGATGCGGCGCGCTTCGACGCGATCGTCTGCATGGGTTCGAGCCAGGCGATCGGCACGTTCGCCGAGGCGTTGCGCTGGGCCCATGCGCACCTCGTCCCGGGCGGCGTGGCTTTGTTCGCCGACGGGTTCTGGCGCCGCCGGCCGGATCCCGGCTACCTCGAAGCGCTCGGCGGGGCGACCGAGGACGAGATGACTACGCACGCCGGCAACACGCGCGTCGCCCGCGAGGCCGGCTTCCGCGTGCTCGCGACCGCGTGTGCGAGCGACGACGAGTGGGACGCATACGAGGGCCGCTACTGCGCCGCGATCGAGCGGTACGTCGACGCGAACCCGGCCGACCCGGATGCGCCCGCGATGGCCGCCCGCATCCGCGCCTGGCACGACGCGTACGTGACCTGGGGCCGCGACACGCTGGGGTTCGGTTTCTACACGCTGCTGAAGCCCGCCTCGCGCGAGCCGTAGATCGAGGGAATAGGCAGAGGGTTCTCCTGTTCCCCGCGCCGGAGGGTGCACATGCGCTGGCGAAGGGTCCTCTTGATCGTGGCGCTCCTCTGCGCCGTTTCCCTCGTCATCTCGTTTCTCACCCTCGACCGGTGGCTCTACGTCGCCCTCGACCCTGGCCCGTTCGAGCCGAGCGCCGCGCCTGCCGCGCCGAACTACGCCGAGCCCTCCGCCTGGGCCGCGCTCCCCACCCTCGACGACGACGCCGACGTCTCCTTGCCCGAGCTCCCGGCCCTCGGGCCCGGCGTCGCCAAGGCCGACGTCTTTTATGTCCATCCGACGACGATCGTGGGGACCCAGTGGAACATGCCGATCGACGACCCCGCGGTCGTGAAAGCGACGGCCCGCGGCGCGACGCTCATCCAGGCGAGCGCGTTCAACGCTTGCTGCGCCGTGTACGCGCCGCGGTACCGTCAGGCCAGCGGCAAGGCCTTCGTGCATCCGAGCCCGGACGGCGATCGCGCCATCGATCTCGCGTATGGCGACGTCGCCGCCGCCTTCGCCTCGTTCCTCGAACGGCGCGGCGAAGGGCGCCCGTTCATCCTCGCGTCGCACAGCCAGGGCACCGTGCTCGCTGCGCGCCTGCTCCGGGAAAAGATCTGGGGCAAACCCATCGGAAAACACCTCGTCGTGGCGTACCTGATCGGGGGCCCGATCAGCCGGCAGACGATCGGCGAGGACATCCCGGTCTGCGCGTCCGAGGAGCAAGGGGGCTGCGTCGTCGGCTGGAACGCGCGTGGTCCCCACTACGAGCGCAACGATCTCGAGTTCAAGGATGCCCCCTCAGCCACGCGCATCTGCGTCAATCCACTCACCTGGAAGACCGACGGGGCGGCCGCGCCGGCGTCGCAAAACCAGGGCGCGGTTTTCTTCGACGCGGAGCCGCCCGCGGTCCTGCCGGCGTTCGCCGACGCCGCCTGCCGGGAGGACGGGAACATGTGGATCAGCCAACTGGACCGCATGCCCGCGCGCGACTTCGCGAGCGGGCTCCTGCTCTGGACGATGGGCCCCGAGAACTACCATCCCATCGAGTATCAGCTCTACTACGTGAACCTCCGGAAAAACGCCGTCCGGCGCGTCGAGGCGTTCCAGGCGGCGCACGCCTCGCCCTGAGCGTCAGGGAATCTTCCATCCGGTCGGCGTCACCTCGCCGCCTCCTTCCTTCACGGCCAGATCCACCAGAGCGACCATCCGCCGCGCGATGTCCGTGAAGGTATCCTCGGCGTCGGGATCGTCGGGCAGGCGGTCGGGCAGGGTGGGGCGGGTGCGGTGGATGCGGTAACGGTCGGAGAAACGTTCGTCCGGGAACGCGGCGCGGAGCTCGGGTAGACCTCCGAGCAGCGCGACGAGGGCGCCCATGGTCGCCGTGCCGTTGTCGGAATCCCATCCGGATAGGGTGCCGATCTGCACGGTGCGCGCGAAGTTCCCCTCGCCGAACAGGAGCGCGAGCAGGCCCGTGGCCAGGTTGATCGCGGACTCCGTGAAGCCCCGATACACGAAGCCATGCAGCAACGCCTCGTCCTGGTAACGCCGCGCAATGGCGTCGCGCGTGCTCTCCCAATCGCCCTTGTCGTTCGCCGCGAGGTACGCGGAGAGCACGAAATCGATGACATCGGCGGCCTTCGAGGTGTCCGGGATGTACCGCCGGGCCTCGCGGACGATCCGGACGATCTCCTCGCGCCGCGGCTTGTCCGGATCGACGGTGGCGGCGAGGGAAAACAAGAGGACGTGGAATTGCGCCGCATGCGCCGCGTGATCGCGGGCGGTGGTGCGGATGGGCAGATCCGCGATTCGCAGGGCGAGCTCGGGCATGCCGGGCGCGAGGGCGCCAAACAGCTCGGTCGTGAGCTGCGCGTCGATCTGCAAGGCGTCGGGGTTCCGTGACGGATCGCTCGTTTCCGGCGGGACGAGGCCGCGCTCCATGAGAGCCCGCGCTCTCCGGTTCGACACCCAGATGAAATCGTTCACGTGCGCGCGCCAGCCGTCGCGGATCTGCCTGGGCGAGAGGTGGATGCTGCGCGCCTTGGTCATGAGGTGCAGGTAGACGTATTCGATGTCGGTGTCGTCGTCGGCCTGCCAGGGATCGAGGACGACGAAATCGATCCGCGCCCCGTCCCGGCCGAGAGGTTTTCCCCAGTCGTCGTCGGTGAAAAACGGGTGCGTGATGCGGACGCCTTCGGTCCGGAGCCCCGTCCAGTTCGCGAGGCATTCGCCGATCCACATCGCCCGCAGACGCTCGGCATACGCGGTGCGATCGAGGTGGATCGACGTCACGTCCGCCGCCGCCAGGGATTCCCGGCGGTCCGCGGGATCGGGCCCCGCGCGGCCTGGGTCGCGGCTGCCGCAGCCCGCGAGGCCGGCGATTGTCGAGAGGACGAGGAACGCGCCGACGCGATGTGTGGGTGGGAAGTGCACCCTGTCGGCTCATTGCAAGCGAGGTACCCAGTCGAGGCTGGTCCTTCGGTCCAGGTCTTGTGTAAAGTCACGTCATGACGCCCCCCGTGGCCCTTTCCTTTCGACGCCCCCTTGCCGCTTTCCTCGCGGCATTCCTTCTTTCCGCCATCGGCTGCGACAGCGCGCGCGCGCCTTCCGCGTCGACGTCTTCTTCCACGAGCCCCTCGGCGGCCGCGCCGGCTTCGTCTGCGCAGGCGGAAAAACCCCGCGCCGTGGAGCTCCCGGAGGGCGTTTGTCGCATCGCCGCCAAGGGGTTCCGCGGTGAGGGCCTCACCCTCCGGTTCACGCCAGGCGGCCGCGCATTCGCGATCGTCGGGCAGAAACGCGCCGGCGGCATGGCCGGCCTCTTCGGCTCGGCGGGCGACGGACGCTCGGGGGAGGTCGTGCTCCTCGACGGGCCTGCCAAAAGCTTCGGCGTGCGCATCGAGAACCCGCTCCTCGTGCTGCGTGGTTTCACCGACGTCGCGGACCTCGACCTCCACCCGGCCCGCGCGAGCGTCATCGCCGGCTTTCTCGTCCCCACGCGATTGCGCGTCGTGAGCGCCTCGTCGGCCGGCGTCGAGGTCGCGCCCGAGATCGACAAGAAGGTCGAGCTCGTCGGGAGCCTGCCCGCGCAGCGCGCGACCTGCGCGGAGCTCTCCCTCGACCCCGCCGCGGCCGACGTCGACGCCGCGCTGCCTGCCGCCACGAAGAAGGACACGTACATGCTCCTCCGGGAAGGCGATCCCATCGACCTCGCCGTCGAGCCCGCAGGGACGGCCGTCGCGCGCCTCCGCCCGTCGAGCTCGTCGAGCTCCGTCCGCGTGCTCGACACGAAAGGCAAATCGACCCGCATCGCGTGGTCGCTCGACGGAGGGACCGTCTTCGGCTGGATCTCCTCCTCCGCCCTCGAGAAGCCGCCCGAAGGTCGCCGGCCGGGCGCCGAGGGCCGCATGCGCGCGCTGCCTCCGGAGGAAAAGCCTGTGGAATCGCTCGTCTGCAGCCAGGATGTGCCCCTCGTCGCGGAGGTCGCGGGCGAGCGCGTCGCCGTAGGCCACGTGCGCGCCGGCACGGTCCTCGGCGTGATGGAGCGCGCCGCCCCCTTCGCGCGGATCGCCGCCCCGCGCGGCCCCGACCACGGCTTCGGAGCTCCCCCGCCGGAGACCACCGCCGCCGAGGGCGCGAGCTTCCGGGTCCCCGCCTCCGCGCTCGACGGCTGCAAACCCCGGCCGTCCCGCGCCCCGACGACCCTTCCGTGAGCAAGCGGCTCGGAAGGCGAGCACGGCACGACGGGTCAGTGGCAGCGAAAATCCGCCTCGCCACGCGAAGCGCATGCATTCTCGCAACTGATCCTGGCGCAACCGCATCGGCGCAGGCATCCCCGGCCTTCCTCTCCGTCCGCACATCCGGCGGAACATTGCGCGCTTTTCTTCGAGCATTCACTTTCGCACGCGTTCACACCCTCTTCGGTGAGGATTGGCGCGGACGGGGGTGGCGCGGGCTCGGGCGGGTCGTCGGGCGCGGGCGCCTGCGCGTCATGGGCGGCCGCGTCGGCCGTTTTCGTCGGGCGCGGAGCGTCGGGGAGGGGGGCATTCGTCACAGGAGGCGTCCCGCAAGCGGCCACGACGACGAGTGTGACGGCGACGCGCCATCGACAACGGCAGGTCATACCGCAGCCTACCATTCTTCGGTCGTCGGGGGACCGCGGACGTTCGGGAGTCCTCGGAGCGGGACCATTGTCGCACGTGTCCCCGCGCAAGCCCGGGATCGCCGACATGGTTCATATCCAACTTTTACTTCGTTCTTCTCGCCGAGCCCCCGGGGGGCGTCGGGGGGATGACGCTACACCCGACCTTGGTCGGGTTTTCTCCATCGGCGATACCGTTCATATAGGATGCCGATGAAACAAGAGCAGTTCGAGGGGAAAGATGGCGTAGAGCTGTTCTTGCCCACCTCCTCACGCTCGATGACGGTTTTTCGCGCGCCCCTCACTTCGTCGCGCAGATGAAGGCCGACCCGGGTCCGCGCCGACGAGCGGCTGAAGCGGGACTTCCCGCGGATCCATCTCGGCGCGTATCCCCTGATCACCCACCGGAAAGAGCAGATGACGCAAACGACACGACCCTCGATCCCCGGCTACACCCTCGGCACGCCGGAGGTCGCCACATCACCCATCACCGACGCCGAATTTGCGCTGCTCAAGCAGACCGTCCTGCTCGGCGATGACGACGTCCGCTACCTGCGCATGGCAGGAGAGGTGCTCAGCGACCAGATCGAGGCCATCCTCGATGTCTGGTATGGCTTCGTCGGCTCGAACGCCCATCTCGTGCACTACTTCAGCGGCGCCGACGGTAAACCCGACGCGCGCTATCTGGGCGCCGTGCGCCAGCGCTTCGCCCAGTGGATTCGCGACACGTGCGCGGCGAACTACGACCGCGCGTGGCTCGATTATCAGCACGAGATCGGTCTGCGTCACACGAGCGCGAAGAAGAACCGGACCGACGGCCTCGTATCGCCGGCGCCGCACATTCATCTCCGCTACCTGATCGCCTTCATCGTCCCGATCACGGCGACGATCAAGCCCTTCCTGTCCAAGAAGGGTCATTCGGCCGCGGACGTCGACGGCATGTACACCGCGTGGTTCAAGGCCGTGACGCTGCAGATCACGCTGTGGAGCGAGCCCTACGTGGCGCCCTCGGCGTTCTGACGGTGCGTCTGGCCCGCACACGAACAACGAGGAAACCATGCTCGGTTTGTCAACGCTCGGCATCGTTCATACGGCGATCAGCCTGGTCGCCCTGGGCGCCGCCATCATCGCATTGGTTCGGTACAAGGAGATTTCGCCCCGAACCCTGAGCGGGAAGACGTACGTGATCACGACGATCCTCACCTGCCTCACCGGCTTCGGGATCTTTCGCAATGGCACGTTCGGCCCGCCCCACATTCTGGGCGTCATCACGCTGGTGGTGCTGGCCGTCGCCTGGGCGGCGAAGGCGACCAAGATGTTCGGACGGGCGTCGCCCTACGTCGAGACCGTCGCCTACTCCGCGACGGTCTTCTTCCATCTGGTCCCGGCATTCACGGAGACCCTGACCCGGCTGCCAGTCGGCGCGCCGGTGGCCTCAGGGCCGAACGATCCCATTCTGCAGGGCCCGATCGGAGTCAGCTTCGTCGCGTTTCTCGTCGGTGCCACGCTGCAAGTGCTGCGGCTGCGCGCCGCTGCCGCTGCCACGCGGCGCGTGCTGCCCGCCTGAGAGGGTGTTCCACAGGGATGCGCGGGGCTTTGCCCCGCACCCCAGAAGGGGGCTGTCCGCCCCCTTCACCCCGGACCAGCGCAAGCGCTGGACTCGGGGTCGATGAACTGCGCGATGCGCAGTTCATCGAACAGGCCGTGGCAAGACCCGCGACGACCTTGCCAGTTGAGACAGCAGCACTGCCCTGCCTGGTGGCAACGTCTTCCCTGTCGACAGCGCGCATCGCGCGCTGTCGCCCCGCGTCCAGGGCTTGCCCAGGCCCCGGGTCCAGGGGTGGACAACCCCAGGTCGGGGTCCGGGGT
>NZ_JAGTJK010000111.1:0-14825 GCF_028435265.1 Polyangium jinanense
CGCATCGCGCGGTTTCTCGGCCCTCGGTCCAGGCCGTGCCTGGTCCGGGGTGAAGGGGGCGGACAGCCCCCTTCTGGGGTGCGGGGCAAAGCCCCGCGCATCAGGCGCTCGGCGGGGGCACGGTTTCCTGCTGGCCCGAAAGCTCGGCCCGCGCCACGCGGTCGAGCGAGAGCGCGACGGCGGCCTGCGCCATTGCGCGCTCCTCGGGTCGCAGCGCCGCTCCGCGCGCGGCGAGCCACGGCTTCACGTGGCGGCGCAGGACGTCGGGCAGGACCACGCGTTGCTGCCGGATGTGCGCCTCGGCGTCCGTGGTCGCGCTCGTGTAGCTGTAGCCGTGGAGCTCGCCGTCGTGCTCGCCCTCCGGCGCCGCCGAAGGCAGGAGGGCGAAGCTCGTCGCGAGCCGCAACACGGTGACGGTCGCGCTGTATCGTTTCGGCTTCGGAAGGTCTGTCTCGACGTACGTGTTTTGCGTGCACGTCGCCACGAAGAGACGCTCGCCGCGCCGTGCCCGCTCGGCGAGCGCGCGCCACGGGGCGAGTTGCCAGTCGGCTGGCGGCAAATCTCCGTGCGTGCCGTCGATCGCGAGCACGCCTGAGGGATCACGGCCTGCGATGAGCTCGCGGCGCACGGCCTGGCAGCCCGCGGAAAACCCCGCGAGGATGACGTCCCCGACGGGAATGCCCGTCGTGGCTGCGACGCGCGCCACCGTCTGCGGCAATGGCTCGCCCGTGGCTTCGTCGTAGGCCACGATGCTCGGCTCGGGCCCCAGCGCGGCGCGCAGATCGGCATCGACGTGCGAGCCCACCAGATAAAGAACGACGAGCGGTCGCTGCTCTCCCTCTCCACGCTGCACGAGGCGATAAGCCATTCCGATTCCTCCGCGCTGACCGGCGAACGCCGGGCGTCTCGATCCCCCAGCATAGCATGAATATCGTCCGATGCGCCATTTCAGGTTCTTCCCGATCCTGGAATCATGGCATGCTCGTCATCGATGCTCGGCTTTTTCAAGGAACGAAGGCGTAGCGCTGTCCGCGGCCGCCCCTTTCCGCCCGCGTGGGAGGCCATCCTCGCGGAGAACGTGCCTTACTTCGGTAAGCTCGCGCCCGAGGACCAGGACGAGCTCCGCGGCCTCGTGCAGATTTTCCTCGACGAGAAGCGCTTCGAAGGCTGCGGCGGGCTCGACGTCGACGACGAGATCCGCGTCACGATCGCGGCCCAGGCATGCATCCTGCTGCTCAACCGCGAGAACGACGTGTACCCGGATCTCGAGGTTGTCCTCGTTTATTCGAGCACGTACGTCGACAAGCGTCCGCGCACCGTCGAAGGTGGCATCGTCGTTGAGGACGGAGAGACGCGGCTCGGCGAGTCGTGGGGGAGGGGGATGGTCGTGCTGGCCTGGGACGCGGTCTTGCGCGGCGCGGCCGACGTCCGCGACGGGCACAACGTGGTGCTGCACGAGTTCGCGCATCAGCTCGACACCGAGGATGGTGCGGCCGACGGCGCGCCCGTGCTCGAGCGGCGCGCAGCGTACGGGCCGTGGGCGCGGGTGCTCGGCGCGGCCTACGAGGGGCTCTTGCGGGACGTCGCGTCGGGGGACCGCACGGTCATCGATACGTACGGCGCGAAGAACCCGGCCGAGTTCTTCGCCGTCGTGACGGAGGCTTTTTTCGAGCGGCCGCGCGCCCTCCGCGCCAAGCATCCCGCGCTCTACGAGCAGATGCGCGCCTTCTACCAGCAGGATCCCGCCGAGCTCGGCCATCCTTCGCGCTGAATCGTCCCCGGCAAAGCTGCCCGCGCCTGCCCTCGCCGTGCTAGGAGGGCGCGGGAGCTTGCTCCCTCGATCGAAATCGCACCCTCTATGTCCAAGACCGGAACCGATCGCCCCGCCGCCGTGCTCGTCGCGGTCCAGCTCGCAACCGTCGCCGACGTCGACCACGCGGCCGACATGGCCGAGCTCGGGCGGCTCGTGAATACGCTCGGCTACGACGTCGTCGCGACGGTGTCGCAGCGACGCTCGAACGTCTCGAAGGGCGCCGTGCTCGGGGAAGGGAAGCTCCGCGTGCTCGCCGAGATCACGGGCGGGCCAGGCCCCGCCGGCATGCGCTTCAAGAAGCCCGGGCAGAAGCGTGACGATGACGACGAGGAGTTCGAGGAGGCGCCGGAGAGTGCCCCGGGGGACGACGACGCAGACGACGTGGACGCGGGCGTCGTGCGCGCGGCGAAGACGCCGACGCTCGTCGTCGTCGATCACGACCTCAGCCCGAGCCAGCTCCGCAACCTGGAGAAGTGCACGGGCGCCGAGGTGCTCGATCGGAGCGGCGTGATCATCGAGATCTTCCACCGCCACGCGCGGAGCCGCGAGGCGCGGCTCGAAGTGGAGATCGCGCGGCTCAACTACGTGGCGCCGCGACTGCGCGAGTCGAGCGGCGGCGGCGATCGGCAACGCGGCCGCGGCGCGGGCGAGAGCCAGCTCGAGCTCGATCGGCGCAAGATCCGTGATCGGATCGCCGAGCTGCGCAGGGAGATCGATGGCATCCAGCGCGAGCAGGCCACGCGCCGCGCGCTCCGCCAGAACGCCCGCCGCGTCGCGCTCGTGGGCTACACGAACGCGGGCAAGTCGTCGCTCATGCGCGCGCTCACGGGCAGCGACGTGTACGTGATGGACAAGCTCTTCGCGACGCTCGACACCACGGTGCGCGCGCTGCATCCCGAGGTCAAACCACGCATCCTCGTGTCGGACACGGTTGGCTTCATCAAGAAGCTGCCGCACGACCTCGTGGCCTCGTTCCGATCGACGCTCGACGAGGCGCTCGAAGCCTCGCTCCTGCTCTACTTGGCCGACGCCTCGGACCCGACGTTCCGCAGCCAGCTCGAGGTGACGCGCTCGACGCTCGAGGAGATCGGCGCGGAAGGCGTGCCCTACAAGCTCGTGCTGAACAAGATCGATCGGATCGCCGAGGAGGATCGGACGATCCTCCAGCGCGAGTTCCCCGAGGCGATCCTGATGTCGGCCAAGGATCCGGCGGACATCACGCGCCTGCGGCAGATCCTCATCGACTTCTTCGACGCGCTCATGGTGCCGGGCGAGCTCGTCGTGCCGTACACGAAGCAGGCCCTCGTGAGCGAGGTCTACGAGCACGCGAAGGTCCTGTCCGAGACGTACGACGAAGCCGGGGCGCACCTCGTGCTCCGCGCCGAGCCTGCGGCGCTCGCGCGGCTCCAGAGCCTCGTTCAGAAGTAGGCCACGTCAGGCGCCGCTCGAATCGCGGGAGGCGCCTCTGCGGCGGAGGGCGAGGGCTCCCACGGCGGCGACGAGCTCCATCGGCTCGATCGGCTTCTCGATGTGCGCCTGGTAGCCCGAGGCGAGCGCGCGGCGCCGATCCTCGGGGCGCACGAACGCGGTGAGCGCGACCGCGGGCAAACGTGAAGGATCGAGCGTACGGGCGCTCCGGATCTCGCGGATCAACGCGAACCCGTCCATTCCCGGCATGCCGAGGTCGCTCACGAGCACGTCGATGGTTCGCGCCTCGACAAGCCCGAGCGCTTCCTCCGCGCTCGCCGCGGCGACGACCTCGGCCCCGTGCTCTTCAAGGAGACGTTGCACGACGTCGCGCGTGTCGGGCTCGTCGTCGACCACGAGCACACGCGCGCCCGAGAGATCGTGCCCGTTCGCGAAGGAGGTCCGCGTGCTCTCGGGGCTCCCGGGCTGGACGAACGGCGCGTTCGCGAGGGGCTCGTCCCGGACGGGCGCGACGGGCAACTCCACCACGAAGCGCGCCCCTTTGCCCGGCCCTTCGCTCTCGGCGCGCACGCGCCCGCCGTGCAGCTCCGCGAGGTGCCGGACGATGGCGAGCCCGAGACCGAGGCCCCCGTGCTGGCGCGCCGCCGAGGCGTCGGCCTGGCGGAAGCGCTCGAAGACGTGCGGCAAGAACTCCGGGGTGATCCCTTGCCCCGTGTCCTTCACCGCGATCTCCACGCGCGTGTCGTGGCTCGTGCACGAGACCTCGACGACCCCACCGCGTGAGGTGAACTTGATCGCGTTCGACAGGAGGTTCCACGCGATCTGCTGGATGCGCCCCGGATCGCCGAGGATCGTCCGCCCGCGCGCGCCTTCGCAACGCGTGAGCTCGATGCTCTTCGCGTCCGCCGCGTGGCGCACCGATTCGAGCGCGGCGTCGATCACGGCCTCGACGTCCACGGCCGACACGTCGAGCTTGAGCTTGCCGCTCACGATGCGGCCGACGTCGAGCAGATCCGAGATGAGCTGCGTCAGCAGGCGCGCGTTGCGGTCGATCACCTCGAGGCCCCGCGCGACCGTCGCGGGCGCAGGGCCGGGCTTCTGCAGCATCTGCGACCAGCCCGCGATCGCCGTGAGCGGCGTGCGGAGCTCGTGCGAGACCGTCGCCAGGAACTCGTCCTTGAGCCGGCTCGCGCGCTGGGCCTCTTCGCGGGCGGCGCGCTCGCTCGCGAGCAGCGCTTCACGCTCCTCCGCGGCGCGCAGCTCGCGGGTCACGTCGCGCATCGTCACGACGCCGAACTCGACCTTGCCGTCCGGGTCGCGCACGGCCCGACCTGCGTAGCGGAGGACGACCACCTCGCCCGTCGGGCGGCGCATGCGCAGGTCGAGATCGCTGAACACCTCGCCTCGGATCGCCCTGGAGATGGGCCACTCTTCGAGGGGCAGCTCGCGCCCGTCGAGCGTCGAGAGCACGAGCCTGCCGAAGAAGTCGCGCAGGTGCATGCCGATGATCGGGGACACGGGCCGACCGTTCTCGCGGATCCCGTCGCCGGCGGTTTCTCCTGCCGAGGGGTTGAGCGAGACGAAGTTGCCCTCCGCGTCGCTCACGAGGACCGCTTCGGCCATGCTCCCGAGGATCGCCTCGAGCTTCGATAGGCTCTGCTCGGCGCGCGCGCGCGCGTCGCGGACCGCGAGCTCCATCCGATCGGCGCGCTTGCGCTCGGTGATGTCCACGATGAGGGCGCCGACCGAGGTGATGGCGCCGCCCGGCGTGAACACGGGGAACACGTGGAGACGCCAATCGCGCAGCTCCTCGGGGCGATCCTTGCCCGCGGCCGTGACCTCGAAGCCCGCAAGGACCTCGCCCGTCTCGAAGACCTTGCGGAGCAGCGGCTCGATCAGGGGGACGAACTCCGGGACGACCTCGTGGATCGTGCGGCCGTGGTGTTCGTTCGTGGACAAACCATTCATCCGCGCGAGCGCCGCGTTGACGAGGAGGTAACGGTATGCGCGGTCGAAGAAAGCGAACGCGAACGGCACGTGGGCGAGCAGCGACTCGATCTCGGCCATGCGCGCGCCGGCGATCCGTTCGAGCTCGCGTGTCCGCTCCTCGACGCGACGCTCGAGCTCGGCGCTGCGGCTCTCGGCGCGAGCGAGGGCGCGCCGGAATGCCTCGTGGATCGCGAGGATGAACGCGAAGGCCGCGACGAGCTCGACGAACCGCGCGCGGCTTCCGAGGCGCTCTTCGAAGCCGAGACGGATGCCGAGGAGGAGGGCCACGCAGGCGAGTCCCACGCCGAGCCCGGCAAGCTTTCGTCCGTGGCTCCGGACCGGCTGCCGTGCCTCGCTCGAACCCATTCGTCCCCGCCCCCCGCTGCGATCTACGCACGAGCTCGAGGGCCAAGGAAAGGACGATGCGCAGACAGAAGGGGATCAAAGTGGCGCTGCGGAATGCACGTATCCGGGATTCAGGGCGCGCCCGACGGAGCCAACGCGCCCGACCTTCCCAGGCCACGTTCGGCGCCGTAGGATACGCGCCCTTTCGGCCTCCACCTCTCCCGCATTCCCGATTTCCGACATGCGAAACGCTGATCCCGCCCGCCCGCGCCTGCACCTCGTGGACGCGACCTACGAGCTCTTCCGCGCCTACTTCGCGCAGCCGTCACGCAAAGCGCCCGACGGCCGCGAGGTCGGCGCCGTCCGCGGGCTGCTCTCGACGCTCATGGTCCTCACGCGCGACGCGACGCATATCGCCTGCGCCACGGACCACGTCGTCCGTTCGTTCCGGAACGACCTTTACGCCGGATACAAGACCGGCGACGGCCTGCCCGAGGAGCTCGCCTCGCAGTTCTTCCTGGCCGAGGACGCCATGCGCGCGCTCGGGCTCGTCGTCTGGCCCATGGTCGAATTCGAGGCCGACGACGCGATCGCCGCGGGTGCGGCCCGTTTTTCGGAGGAGGCGGGGCAGGTCCTGATTGCCTCGGTCGACAAGGATCTCGCGCAGTGCGTCGACGGCACCCGCGTCGTCATGCTCGACCGGAAAAACGACAACGCCATCCTCGACGAGGACGGAGTCACCCGGAAATTCGGCGTCAAACCCGCCTCCATCCCGGATTTCCTCGCCCTCGTGGGGGATTCGGCGGATGGATATCCCGGACTCCCGGGGTGGGGGGAGAAGTCGGCCGCCGCGGTGCTCGCCGCGTTCGGCACGATCGAGCGCATCCCGCGCGAGGCCTCGGCGTGGGGCATCAAGGTACGGGGCGCCGAGAAGCTCGCCGCGACCCTCGCCGCGCGGGGCGACGAGGCGCGCCTCTTCAAGCAGCTCGCCACGCTCCGGACCGACGTCCCTCTGGCCGAGGGGTTCGCGGACCTCGCGTACCAGGGGGCGAGGCCGGAGCTCCGGGCGTTCTGCGAGGAGCTCGGGATGCCCGACCTCGTCAAGCGCGTGACGCGCTGGCGCTCCTGAGCGCGTGGGGCAGGCGCGAAGCGGCGGTGGCAGTTCGTCGGACCCGTGGGGCGCGTGACGCAGACCGCTTGAATTTTGCGGGCCGTCCCGGCCGAGCCGTCGAGAAGGTGCCCGTCGCCCCGCTGCTGGTGTAGAACCGAGGCCGGTGACGTCCGGATTGGGGGGCACATACGACGGCAAGGCAGGGGGATTCCCCGATGCCGACGAGCCTCTTGCGGACGACGACCGGCAAACGCTGGTCATCGTCGGCAACGGGATGGTGAGCTATCGGCTCTGCCAGAAGCTCGTCGAGAACGGGGTCAACCAATCGATCCGCATCGTGGTCTTCGGCGAGGAGCGCTTCCCCGCCTACGACCGCGTGCACCTCACGGACATCTTCGGTGGACGTGACGGCGAGAGCCTGATCCTCGCGGAAGAGGACTGGTACGAGTCGCACGGCATCGACCTCTACCTCGACGATCCGATCATCCGCATCGATCGCGACCACAGCTTCGTCGAGGCCTACTCGGGCCGCCGCGTCCCCTACAACCGCCTCGTCTTCGCCACGGGCTCCGAGCCGTTCGTGCCGCCCATCGAGGGCGTGCACCTCAAGGCCGAGGACGGCTCGAAGCGGCTCCGCAGGGGCATCTTCGTCTACCGGACCTTCGACGACGTCTACAGCATCGAGGCGCACATCGAGGGCTCGCTCCGCGTCGCCGTGATCGGCGGCGGCTTGCTCGGCCTCGAAGCGGCGAAGGCGATCTACGACCTCGGCCGGAGGCTGCATCCGATCGAGGTCCAGGTCATCGAGGTCGCGGCGGGCCTCATGCCGCGGCAGCTCGACGCGCAGGGCGCCGGGGTGCTCAAGGAGAAGATCGAGGAGCTCGGCGTCAAGGTCCAGGTCGGCAAGAAGATCAAGAGCGTGGTCTCCACGAAGGAGCACCTCGCCGCGAAGAAGAAAGCCGAGAAAGAAGCCGAGCGGCTCGCGAGGGAAGCGGAGAAGCTCTCGAAGAGGCAGGCGCGGCAGACCCTCATGTCGGTCACGCCCGGCGAGCTCGCCCCCGGCAGCGCTGGCCCGTACCGCTTCGCCCCGCCGCGCGGCGACGTCGAAGACGACCTGCCGGAGGCCGAGGAGCCGAAGGAAGAGGTGGTCGAGGACGAGGAGCCCGAAGAGACGCTCGAGGACGAGACCGAGCGGCTCGTGATGGAGTTCGACGACGGGAAGATCCTCGCCGTCGACATGATCATCGTGTCCACGGGCATCCGTCCGCGCGGCGAGATCGCGAAGGCCGCGGGCATCACGTGCGCGCCGAACGGCGGGATCCTCGTCGACGATCGGCTGCAGACCTCGGACGAGCAGGTCTTCGCGATCGGCGAGTGCGCGAGTCACAGCGGCATCACGTACGGCCTCGTCGCGCCCGGCTACCAGATGGTCGACGTGCTGGTGGCGAACCTGCTCGGCGAGAACGCGGAGTTCAAGGGCGCCGATCAGTCCGCGAAGTTGAAGCTCCTCGGCGTCACCGTCGCCGCGCTCGGCGAGTACGACGGCGACACCAAGCCGCTCTCGTCGGCGCTGCGCTACACGACCGGCGGCGTCTACCGCAAGCTCGTGACGCGCCAGGGAAAGCTCATCGGCGCGGTCACCGTGGGCGACTGGGAGAACCTCGATCGCATCCGCGACGCGCTCACCTCGCCCGTGCCGATGTCGTTCTTCGACATGCGGCGCTTCCGCTCGACGGGCAACCTCTTCGCGAAGGAAGAATCGAAGAAGGTCACCGAGTGGGCCGACGAGGCCGTCGTCTGCGGCTGCATGCGCGTCACGCGCGGTACGCTCAGCCTGGCGATCGTCGAGGGCTGCGGGACGGTCGACGCGCTCTGCAGCAAGACGGGTGCAGGCACGGTCTGCGGCTCGTGCAAGCCGCTCATCGCGGAGCTGCTCGGCGTGGACGAGAACGGCGCGGTCCCCGTCGCCGTGCCCCCGCCTTCTGTGCGGATGGGCGAGCGGCCGGCGCTGCGCAAGGATCGGCCGCCCACGTCGCGCCGCACGATGACGCCTGCGCCGGTCTCGCAGCGCAGGCCGACGTACCCGGGCGCGATGCCGCGCTCGTCGACCGTCATGAACATCGTCATGCCGGGCAGCCCGCCGCCTTCGAGCAGCGGACGCGCGCGTCGCAAGACGTTGTCGCTCATGGATATCCCGCCCGGGCTCTCCGACTTCGGCGCCGAGGCGGCGGCCGCGTTCGC
Organism: Polyangium jinanense; assembly: GCF_028435265.1. Lineage (GTDB taxonomy): Bacteria > Myxococcota_A > Polyangia > Polyangiales > Polyangiaceae > Polyangium > Polyangium jinanense. Next base: position 8,928 of record NZ_JAGTJK010000111.1, read on the forward strand.
GCCCGAGCCCGTGATGCGCGAGGCCCCCGACAGCGGCGTACCGAGTAGCCGGCGCATGCCGTCCTCGCGCCCGCCGAGCCTCAAGCCGCGGGTATCCTCGCGCCCGCCCACGCCCTCGGTCACCGAGGGCCTCGAAGCGGCGATCCGCGCGCTCGCGCCGCCCGCGTTGCCCGAGGACGAGGCCGAGGTCGGCCTCTCGTCCGATCGCTCGCCTGCGCTGCTCGAAGAGCCGGCGCGCGCGGTCGAGGATCTGCAGATCACGCCGCTGCCGCCGCTCCCGTCGTTCTTCGAGGAGCCCGCGATCAACGACGAGGTCGAGGACGACGCGGAGGACGAGTACGCCGAGGAGGCGGAGGCCGCGTTCAAGGCGCTCGACGAGGGCGTGTACGACTACGGCTACGTGCAGGGGCGGCGGAGCTGGGTGCCGCCGAAGCGCGTCGGCATGCTGCCGCCCGAGCAGCAGAAGGGCGCGGCCACCAAGTCGGTCGCGCCGCGCAAGGAGGCGGTGCCGCCCGAGTCGGGGCTGCGTCCGCTGCTCGTGGCGTCGATCGGCGCGTTCCTTCTGTCGGCCGTGGCGGTCGCGTCGCGACCGATGCCGGTGCCGACGACGATCGCGGGCCGGCTCGGTCCTGCGCGCCTCTTCACGGACGACACGCTGAAGCAAATCTCCGGCTACGTGCTGCTCGGCCTCTGCGTGGTGAGCCTCGTGCTCTCGCTGCGCAAGCGCTGGAAGCGATTCACGTGGCTCGACGTGCCCATGTTCCGGGCGATCCACGGCATCATCGGCGCCTCGACGATCTTCGCGCTCGTGCTCCACACGGGCCTCAGGCTCGGCCATCACCTGAATTTCTGGCTATCGATTGATTTCCTCGCCGTGTGCGTGCTCGGCGCGATTGCGGGCGTGGTGACGGCGATTTCGAATCGATGGGGCGCGATGAAGGCGCGTGATCGGCGTCTCTTCACGTCGCGCGCGCACCTCGTGGTGTTCTGGCCGCTGCCCGTGCTCGTCGCGCTGCACGTGGTGCAAGTGTATTATTACTGAGCCATTTCCGGTAATCTCTCCCTTCCACGGAACGCCCGAGGAGGGAAAGAATGAGAAGGAGATTGGTTCAAGGTCGCTGGCTCGCTGCGGCGGGCACTTTTGCGCTCGCCCTGGCCGCGCTGGCCGAAGGGTGCGGCGGCGGCACGGGCACGGGCGCGGGGGGCTCGGGGGCGGGCGCGGGGGGCTCGGGCGGGCAGGGCGGCGATGGCGGCACGTTCACCGTTGGCGCGTCGCAGGGCGGCGGGTTTCCGGGCACGTGTGATCCGACCTGCGACCCCGCGACGCAGGTTTGCTCGCACGGCGTCTGCGTGCCGGTGGCGGGCTGCACGAACGACGCGGATTGCAAGAACGACACGTATTGCGAGCCGATGCTCAAGCAATGCGTGCCTTGGGAGAGCGCGACGCCGCCGAACGATCCGACGTGCATCAACGTCATTGCCGCCGGGCAATTCTCGCCGCGCGTCAAATGCGAGTTCAGCACGGCCCCGGACGGCGATCCGTTCCCCGGCCACGTCGACGTGCAGGGCACGCCGATCGTGACGAACTTCAACAAGCCCGCGGCCGCGGGCCCGCCGAGCATCGTCGCGGCGTTCACGCCGACCGTGGTCGCCAATTACACCGAGGATCAGGGCGTCATCCGCGTGCTCAGCGGCAAGGATTGCTCGCTCGAGGCGAACCTCGGCGGCACCGACGTCGATGGCGACGGCGCGGTGGATTGGGTCGTCTCCTCGTCCACGCTCGCGTCCGGGGATCTCGACGGCGACGGCGTGGCCGAGATCGTCGCGTACGGCGCGGACGGCTCGACGCTCGCGTTCACGAAAAAGGCCGGCATCTGGGGATTGCTCTGGAAAGCGCCTTATCAGGCCGGCATCCCGGGCGGCCCCTGCGATTTCAACCTGCACCGCTGCCCCGTGGGCTGGGCCGGACCTTCCATTCACGACATCGACGACGATGGCAAGCCCGAGATCCTGCGCGAGGGCGCCGTCTTGCGCTCCGATGGCTCGCTCGCGTCGGGCGCTCCGGCGGGCTACGCGAGTTACTCCGCGGGCCTCTTCTCCGTGGTCGCGAACCTCGATCAGGATCCGAACATTGAGTTCACGAACGGGCAATTCGTCTGGGAGTGGGCGGGCGGCGCGTGGGTACAGGAGCCGGGTTTCCCCGGCGCGTCGGCTTCGGCGCCGGGGCACGTGGCCATTGCCGATTTCGGCGCGTTCGGCGCCGGCGTACCCGCGCAAAACCCCGAGATTGTGGTCGTGCGGTCGAGCCTCGTCATGATCTACGCGATCGACGGCACGCTCGTGCAGCCGCCCGTGGCCGTGCCCGGGGCGGGGGGCGGTGGTCCGCCCACGGTCAGCGATTTCGACGGGGATGGTTTGCCCGAGGTCGCGGTCGCCGGGCAGGCGTTCTACACCATCTATGACATCGATTGCGGTGCGTCCCCGCGGCCGGGCGGGCAATGCAACCTCGCGGCGTGTGATTTCGCAGGCGGGGCGTGCCCCGCGGGCGGCTACATCCTCTGGTCGAAATCGACGCAGGACCTCTCGTCGAACGTCACGGGCTCCAGCGTCTTCGATTTCGAGGCCGACGGGTCGAGCGAGGTCGTCTACGGCGACGAGTGCTTCGTCCGTGTGTACGACGGGGACACGGGCGACGTGCTCTTCAGCCAGTATCGCTCGTCGTGCACCTGGTACGAAAACCCCATCATCGCCGACGTCGACGGCAATTTCCGCGCGGATCTCGTCACGCCGTCGAACAAGGCTTGTTCGCCCGACGGGACGGGCATCCCGTGCCAGACGCTCGACGCGAACGGCGTCGATCCGCAATTCCCGGGCGTCCGCTGCCAGAAGGCGGCCGATTGCGTCTCGGGAGTGTGCGACGCCGGGTTCTGTCGTTGCTCGGAGACGAAGCAATGCTGCGCGGCCCAGGACGACGCGGCCTGCATCGAGGAGGGGCTCCGCTGCGCGCAGCCGCCCGCGGGCACGCCCGGCAATGGCAATACCTGCCGCGCCGGCCACCCGCACGGCGTGTCCGGCATTCGCGTGTACTCGGACGCGAACGACAAATGGGTCCGCTCGCGGACGATCTGGAACCAGCATCCCTATGCGGTGACGCACGTCAACGAGGACGGGACCATTCCCAAGACGAGCGCCTGGACGAACAACTGGGACGATCCCAAGCTGAACAACTTCCGCCAGAACGTGCCGGGCAACGCGAACGGCGCAGCCACGGGGGATCCCACGGCGGGCGCGAGCGCGCAATTCGCGTGCGGCGGGCAGGGCGCGGAGATCGGCGCTCCGATTTGCAACCGCGGGGCCGATCCCGTCGGCGCGGGGCTTTCCGTGGGCTTCTACGTCGGGCAGACGAAGGTCTGCGAGGCGAAGACGGTCGAGGTGCTGCCGCCCGGCGAATGCCGGCTCGTCTCCTGCAACTGGAGCATGCCGCCCACGATCGAGGCCGACAAAGTGGACGTGACCGTCATTCCGAACGACGACGGCGCGTACGCCGAATGCAAACCCGGGAACAATCTCGGGACGATCGTCGGCGTATTCTGCAAGCCGCCGGCTTGAGGCTCGGCCTGGCGGTCCCGTGGGCCAGTGTTTACGAACAGTAGCCTGGCCCATGTGCCTCATTGAAACGCCTCGCCCCGCTCTGCCGAATCATCGCGGGAAAACCCACGACCCGCCACCGAAGGGGGCGAGGGTGTTGGAGATGCGGCCTTCGAGAGCGTGAAGATGGGTCGGCGTGAAGGGGCGAAGGTCGCGGGCGGATCGGTGAGGATGGCAGAGTCGTGCTAGCAGCCTGTGGACTTATCTGCTGCGCACCACGAATCGTCGGTCGACATCGCTCGAAATCCTTCAGGATTCCTCGCTCCGTCGCCCTAGCTTCGGGGCGCTCGCGACGATCATTCCACAGACTGCTAGGGGCAACTCTTGCCGAAGAACCAAACCTCGCCCAGCCCGACATTCGTCACGGCGCCGACGCTATGGCCATCCTCGATATTGAACTGGATGGCGCGTCCCTTTTGGGGGGGGTCGACGTCGAAGATCGCCGAGCCGGATGGGCAAACCGCTCGGATTCCCAGCATGGTGGGAGATCCATTGAGCGGAACGAAGGTGCTTTCATCCTCGGAGACGGTCATCGTCAAATGACGTACGCCCCGCTGACCGTTGAGCTGTGCGCTATTCCAGACCACCACCTGATGGATCTCGTACACCTTTCCGAGGTCGAAGTTCAAGGTTCCCGTGTGGACTTGCGGTTGCGACGCCCACATGGTCGCTTCTTCGCAATCGTGCAACCCCATGGGGTCGAGACTGGTCAGGCCACTGCCGTCCGACAGCGCCGCAAACGCAGTATCACAACAACTGCCCAGGACGGGCGAGCTCGCTATCACATTCGAAATCCGAAGCAACTCACCGTTGCACATCCCAGCGCCGCCCCCGCCGTCGCCGCCCCCGCCGTCGCCGCCCTGTCCTCCGCCGCCTGTGCTTCCACTGCCTCCGTCGGGCTCGTCGAACTGCCGCGACTCCGAGGTGCAGGCGGCCAAGATCAGGATCGGCACGAACAGCATAAATGTTCTCATATCGCACCATCCTACGACAATTCTGCATCGCCGTGAAGCTCGCCGCTCGAGGAGGCAGGAACTCGAAGCTGCTGCCCCAAACCCCACGAGGGTATCGCCGCCCCTCGACACCGGGCCTGAGGTCCGTGAGGGCCAGACCCGGGCTCGATTGTATTGCGAACTGTCTGGTACGGTGAACGCACGAGGCCGATGGAGCGGATTGACTTGCTTGCGGCTGAACCGCGAAAGGATCTTCGGCTTCCGCTTCCGCTCCCGTGCGGCGGGGGAGGGGCTACCCGGACGCCGGGCGCCTAATCGCAGCGGCAGTAGAGACACCCGGGGTGATGCCGGCCCGTGCCGCAATATCCGGCCCATCCGGTATTGCTGCACGTGCAGGCGTCATGCCGATGGCTGCAGCCGTCGAGGCGGCAAGACTGCGCTTCGAGCGATTGCCCAGCCGATTCCGTATTCTCTTCCTGTGCCGAGGAAGCCGCGTCCTGCGCGGTGGGCTCCTCGGAGGGGAACGTCAGTTCCGCAGGGGGCCCGGCAAAGGCGGAAAACGAGATCAAGGAAGCCGCAAACGACACGACCATGGCCACGAGAGTCTTCTTCTTCATGATTGGCGCCTCCTGCGCACGCCCTCACGAGATTGCAAGCGACGTGCCCAGGACGTACCTCTCGAGCCAAAGGGATAGATTTTCAGGAATCGCGATGGCCAAGCTTGACGGGCCTCGGGAGAGCCTCCTCGGGCGTGCCGTCACGACCGCTGGAATGGGGCTGCCTCCTTCTTGCACCGGGAAGTGCGAGTGGGAGGTTGTTCATGCGAGACACACGTTGTGTTCCTCTGTTTCTTGCTCGCCGCATGTCACGCGGGCGCATCGTCTCCCCCTGCCGGCAAGGCTCCACCCGGAACGTCGGTCGAGGCCGCGCCGCGCTCTCCGCACGCATGTATTGAAGCGAGCCTGTCGGCCCTTCGGTCCCGGGACATGGGGCGCCTCGCGGAGCTTTCGCATCCGAGCCTCGGCGTGAGGTTCACGGCCTTCGGGTTCGTCAAACCGGATACGTATGCCGAATGCAAACCCGGGAACAATCTCGGGACGATCGTCGGCGTGTTCTGCAAGCCGCCGGCTTGAGCACTGGGACCGTGGAGCCGGGGCGCTGCCCCGGGCCCCGCGGGGGCTGTTCGCCCCTCGACCCGAACCAGGGCAAGCCCTGGACCATTTGGGGAAGAACTGCGCGATGCGCAGTTCTTCCCACAGGCCGGTGGCAAGACCATGGAGGTGCGTTCCACGCTGGC
>NZ_JAGTJK010000112.1:0-14791 GCF_028435265.1 Polyangium jinanense
GGAGCTTCCGCGACATCACCGCGCGCGTGCGCGCCGAAGAGCAGCGCGATCAGCTCCTCCTCGACGAGCGGCGCGCGCGCACGGCAGCGGAGGAGGCCGTGCACCTGCGGGACGATTTCCTTTCGATCGCCTCGCACGAGCTCCGCACCCCGCTCACCAGTCTGCAGCTCGCCATTCAATCGCTGGGGCAAAGGCTCGCGCGGGGCATGGACGTCGAGCGCGTGCGCTCCGCGGTCGCCCTCTCTGGCCGCCAGGTCAAGCGCCTCGGCGACCTCGTCGATATGCTCCTCGACGTCTCCCGGATCCAGGCGGGGAGGCTCGAGCTGCACACAGTGCCCGTCGAGCTGCGCGCGCTCGTCGATGAGGTCGTCGCCCACCTCGGCGATCAGATCGCGCAGTCAGGCTGCGCGCTCGCCGTGCGCGCGGAGCAGGCGGTCATCGGCTGGTGGGACCCGCACCGCCTGGAGCAGGTCGTGACCAACCTCCTCACCAACGCGATCAAGTTCGGGGAACGGCAGCCGATCGACATCGCCATCACCCGGGAGGAGGGGGTCGCGCGGCTGTCGGTGACGGATCGCGGGATCGGGATCCCGGCCGAAGTGCAGGCGCAGCTCTTCGAACGATTTCGCCGCGGCGTGTCGTCGAAGCATTACGGGGGGCTCGGGCTCGGGCTTTACATCACCCGTACCATCGTCGAGGCGCACGGGGGCCGAATTCGTTTGTCGAGCGAGGTCGGCCGGGGGTCGACATTCTGTGTCGAGCTGCCTCTTTCGACCGAGTGCGCGGGGGATTTGTTGTAAGTCGGGGATGCGGGGCAAGGAGCTTGTCGGGAGCGGGGGCGGGGGCGGGGGCGGAGGCGGAGGCGGAGGCGGGGGCGGAGGCGGAGGCGGAGGCGCAAACGCAAACGCAAACGCAAACGCAAACGCGAGTGGGACGGGTTTGCAGGGATCCCGCTCGGGGACGGCGATCGTACCGTCGTGCTCGGCCTCTTCAAGGCCAAGCCGTGCTCCCCGTCCTCGCGCTTCGCGCTGCGGGCGGGTCCGCGCGGTGCTGCGCAGCCTTGAAGAGGCCTGCGCGCGACGGTGTGGGACGGGGGTCCCGGCGAAAGGGTCGTCGGGCGGAGGGTTCGTCAATGCTCAGGATTTACGATGTCGTTTTGGCCATGGCAGGAGACGCAGGGCTCATCGCAGAGCGAATCGAACGGAAAGATCGAGATTTGGCTCGTCAGATGCGGCGGGCCATGCAGAGCGTGGCGCTCAATGTCGCGGAAGGCATGGGCAGCCTCCAGGGGCACAAACGGCAGCGCTACTCCACTGCCCTCGGCTCCGCCCGTGAGGTGCTGGCGTGCGTTCAGGTCGCCCAAGCCATGCGGCTCATCGAAAAGGTCAATCCCAGCACGCTCGATCGCATGAACCACGTCATCGCCACCCTGAGCCGCCTCGTCTACCGCCGCGCTTCGTAGGAGAAGCCTCCCTCGCCCCTCTCCCGGGACGGGAGAGGGGTTGGGGGTGAGGGACTCTCACCCGCGCAGGATCACAGCTCCCATTCCAACGCCCCTCGCCCCATTCGCGGCGGATCGTGGCTTCTCCGCCGACGAACCAATCCGCTCTTTTGCCATTGCCTCGGGCCGCAATCCATGAGACAAAGCAAGCGACGCCAGCCGGCGCACCTAACACCGACCGGCGTCTCCCCACAACCCCGCACGAACCGGAGTCATGAGTATGGCAACGATACCGCTCCATCCGCCGCCGGCAAACTTTACGGCGGCGCACGCCCTGCTTGGGCGCCTTTACCTCGAACACCGCGATTTCCTTCGCCGCCTGCTTCTCAAGCAGGCCATCCCTCCCCGTGACGTGGACGATGTCGTCCAGGAGGTCTTCGTCACGGCGTGGCGCCGCCTCGAATGTCTGGTCACGCCGGAGCAGGCCCGGCCGTGGCTGGTGGTGATCGGGCTCAACCGTGCGGGCAATTATCGAAAGCTCGCGCGTCATGAGCGAGAGGTCTTCACGGGATTCGCGGAGGAAGGTCCCGAGCGGGAAGACGAAGCGGAGTCGACGGAGGCGCTCGTGCTGGCGACGTACGCGCTCTTCCGGCTGAAGCGATTCCTCTTGAGGATCGGCCCGCGCATCCGTGCGGTCGTGGTGCCTTACCTGGAAGGCCGTTCGATCCGGGAGATTGCCGAAGCGCTCGGCATCAAGACGAAGACCGCCTACGCCCGCCTGCAGCTCGCCCGGGAGCACCTGAAGACGCTCGCGCTCGCCTGAATCCGCCTGCGCACGCGCCTGAAACCCGCGGCCCGTGGGCGTGAACAGCACCCACGGGCCGCCTGGCAGCAACCTCACCTTCGGTAACGCAGTCTGCAGTCACTCATGCATTGACGGTAATTCTTTCTGCAAATCCCGCGAGGGTAACCTTGGTTCAGGCACTTTTGATACTTGATCCAGCAGTTCTGCTCGCAAGTTGCCCTGGACTGGACGGCAAGCTCGTCCTCCGCTTCTGCAGTCGTCTCCGCCGGTGCTGACGGGTCCAGCGTCGCTGTGGGGTCGTCCCCCACCTCCGCCATGCACGCTGCGCTGAGGAGCGCCACCGACATCGACGAAGTGAACATCACCACGAGCTTCTTCCAGTACGTCATCTGCACACCCCCCTTTGTCCACCTCCACGTAACAAGCAGCTATTCGGGCACGCCATCGCGCCGGCTGCCAGCCACGCTGAGGCAGGCACTATCACCATTGGGTGCTGGCGAACGGACGTCCACAGCGCAGCGCTGGACACGAGGGGTTGGTGAGCTCTTTTTTACGGAGCGGGCAGACCCCCGAAGGCTCCCCTTACTGTATGCACCTGATCACGGATGGCGATTGCCTATGCCTGCCTGGCATGTCGCTACGAACGCGAACGGATTTGCGGCAAGCGCCTCCGCCTCCGCCTCCGCAAGCGCAAGCGCACGCACACGCGCACGCGCAAGCGCCTCCGCCTCCGCCTCCGCCTCCGCTTCCGCCTCCGCCTCCGCCTCCGCTTCCGCCTCCGCTTCTGCTTTCGCCCCCTCAACCCTCCGCCGGAAGGACCGACGTCACGGATTCGGCTTCCTCGACGGGGGTGTCATCGCTCTTCGTCGCGACGGCCGCCGGGAGCGGGAACATCACATCTTGCAGCTCCCGATCCTGCGGGAAGGCGGCTCGAACCACGCCCATGGCCCTGTCCACCCGTCGTGGCGATGCAACGTCGCGGTGGCCGTTGAACGCCCGGAAGAAAGATCCATTCAGGGGAAGCAGGTTTCGGGCGCGCGAGGGTGTCGGAACGTTCGAAGAGGGGCGCGAGAACGTGACGCGTGGGTGTTCGAAGGTTTGGACGGCCGTAGGTGACGGTGACGCGTGGGTGATCGAAGGCTTGGAGAGTCCGAGGAGAGCGTGACGCGGCGGTGATCGAACGTTCGGAGGGCTGGAGGGGACGGTGACGCGAAGGCGTTCGAGGGCTCGAACCGGCGCGGGAGACGGTGACGCGCGGGTGTTCGAAGGTTCGATCGGCCGTGGGAGACGGTGACGCGACGGGGTTGGGACGTTGGGGGCAGCGGAGGCGAGGGTGGCGAGCGTCTTCTCCGGGGTCTTCACCGCGCAGGGCTCCGGCGCCGGAGCGAGCTTTTCGCGCGCGACCGGAAATGCGTTTGAGACCCTCCGCGGCAAAGACCAAGCCGGTCACACGAACGGACGACGGGCCGCACGATGACCTTCTGGTTCAATGGTCGAGAAGGTGGTAGGTACGAGCAGGGATCGAGGCTTTGGCGTGGTGAGATCCAATGAAGTACACACGAACCGATAACGATGACGAAACGACGATAACGGTCGAGGGCACCCTCGACGAGACGACCGCGCCGGAGTTCAGGACGTTGGTCGACGAGCTCTGCGCCGCGAATCGGTGGAACGTCACGCTCGAGCTGTCGATGCTGACCTCGATCGATAGCGTCGGCGTGGGCGTCATCGTCTTGCTGCACAAGCAGGTGCGCGCCAAGGGCGGCGAGGTGCGGCTCGTAGGGCTGGATGGGCAGCCGCGCGCGATCTTCCGGCTGTTGCGCCTCGACAAAGTCTTCTCGTTTTAGATGCGCCCGGACGGACCACGGCATGCTGGAACAGCTTGTTGCCTGGGGCGGGGCTCTCGCAAACCTCCGCGCCTCGCGCGCTGCCAAGCCAGCCCCTTGATCCACGCCGCGAGATGGAAGCAGGCCACGCGCTGATCTATACCGCCCGCCTGCCCATGCCTCCGCACGCAACCATCCTGCTCTCTCGCTCCGACGTCCGTTCGCTCCTCTCGATGGATGCCGCCATCGCCGCGGTCGAGGCCGCCTTCGCCGCGCATGGCGAAGGCCGCGCGCTCATGCCGCCGAAGGTCTACCTCGAGCTCGACGCCTACCACGGCGATCTGCGCGCCATGCCCGCGTACGTGGACGGCGCCGCGGGCGTCAAGTGGGTGAACTCCCACCCGGAAAACCCCGCGCGCTTCGATCTGCCCTCGGTCATGGGCATGTACATCCTCACCGATCCCGCGACCGCGCTGCCCCTCGCCGTGATGGATGCCACGCTCCTCACGGCCGTGCGCACCGGCGCCGCCGCCGCGATCGCCTCGAAGCACCTCGCATCGCGCCCGCCGAGGACCGTGGGGTTCGTCGGCTGCGGCGTGCAGGCGCGCACGCTGCTCGAGGCGCATCGCGCGGTCTACGGCGACACGTTCGAGGTCCTCTGCGCCGACGTCTCCGAGCACGCCGCGCGCGCCTTCGCCGAGGAGGCACGCGGTCGCGTCGTGTCCATCGAAGAGGCCTCGGGCTGCGACGTGGTGAACGCCTCGACGCCGGCGCGCGCGCCCGTCGTGAAGCGCGCCTGGGTGAAGGACGGCGCGCATGTAAATGCCATCGGCGCGGATGCGCACGGCAAGCAGGAGCTCGATCCTGCGATCCTCGTCGAGGGCCGCGTCGTCATCGACGACTGGGAGCAGGCCACGCACAGCGGCGAGGTGAACGTCCCTCTGGAAACGGGCTTGCTCCGCCGCGAGCAGATCCACGCGACGCTCGGCGAGGTTCTGGCGGGCAAGCGCCCCGGACGCGAGGGCGCGCGGATCACGGTGTTCGATTCGACGGGGCTCGCCGTGCAAGACGTCGCGCTCGCGCGGGTCGTGCATACGGCCGCGCGCGAAAGAGGGGTCGGGACGAGCTTCGACTTCTTCCGCTGATACGATGCAGGTGGCGCCCCCGGGGGGGGTCGCCGTCTTTCTTGAAGGAGCGCCACGCCATGAAGGTGTTCATCGTTCACGCGCACCCGGAGCCGAAGAGCTTCAACGCCGCGATGACGCGCCTCGCCGTCGAGACGTTCGAGGGCGGGGGGCACGAGGTCGTCGTGTCGGATCTCTACGCGATGGGCTGGAATCCCGTCTCGGGACCGCACAACTTCACGAGCCGCAAAGACCCCGACGTCTTCAAGCAGCAGATCGAAGAGGCCCACGCGGTCGAGACGAACGGCTTCGCACCCGCGGTGCAGGCCGAAATGGAAAAGCTCTTCGCCTGCGATGCGCTGATCTTCCAGTTCCCGATGTGGTGGTTCTCGATGCCCGCGATCCTGAAGGGCTGGGTGGATCGCGTGTTCGCCTTCCAGCGCGTCTACGGCGCGGGTCGCTGGTACGATCACGGGACGATGCGCGGCAAGCGCGCGATGGCCTCCGTCACCACGGGCGGGCCCGCGACGATGTACGAGGAGACAGGCCTCGCCGGCGACATGAACATGCTGCTCGCGCCGGTCAATCAAGGCGTCTTTCGCTACGTGGGCTTCGACGTGCTGCCGTCCTTCGTCGCGTGGGCGCCGGCGCGTAGCACCCAGGAAGATCGCCTGCGCACGCTGATCGCCTACCGAGAGCGCCTGCTCGCCTGGGACACGACGGCGCCGATCACGTATCCGCCGCTCTCCGCATACGATCGGTCGTTCCGGCTCGCGCGCCCCTGAGCTTCCTTTCTGTCGAAGGGCAAGAGATACTCGCCTCCGCGAGGCGCTCTACCCGTGACGACCGACAAGGGCGAGGACGATCGAAAGCCGGCGGACGAGGGCGGCGCCGCGGTGGTGACGCCACCTCCGAGCCGCCCCGCGCCCACGATGCGCGCCCGGCCCCTCGGGACCCGCTCCCCGTCGTCGCCCTTCTTCCGCAACGAGGCCCTCCCCGGCGTCGCCCACATTTACGACGGCCCGCCACCCTCCGTCACGGCAACCCCAGCCGCCGCCGCGCCGCTGCTCTTCGTCTGCGACGAGTGCTGGCGGACGTTTACCGATGGCTCGCAGCTCTCCTGCGCCTGCGAGCGTCCGCGCCCCGTCGAGGGCTGGGCCGCGATGCCGTACGTCCTGCGTGGCCGTTTTCTCTTCGTCGAGCTGCTCGGCCGCGGCGGCATGGGCGCGGTGTTCCGGGCCTACGATCAGGCCTCGAAGGATCGGCCGTGGGTGGCGGTGAAGGTCATCCAGAAGGGGGCCCCGGAGCTCGAAGCGTCGCTCAAGGAGATGTTCCGCCGCGAGGTCGCCGCGGCGCAGATGCTCGCGCAGCACAAGCAGTTTTTCGTGGACGTCCTCGGCTTCGACGACGTCGCGCCGGCCTACCTCGCGCTCGAGTACGTCCCCTGGCAGACGCTCGCCGAGGTCGTGGCCGCGCTGCCCGCAATCGAGCGCCGCTTGCCGCCCGCGCAGGTGGCCCGCATCGGCATCGCCATGCTGCGCGGCGTGGCGAAGATGCACTTCCACCGCATCGTGCACCGCGATCTGACGCCCGCGAACATCTTCGTCCGGTACGTGCCCGAGCGCGAAGGCTACGACGTCAAGATCACCGACCTCGGCCTCTGGGCCTTCGATCAGGTGCAGGGCGAGAGCGACTCGCTGTCGCTCGTGGGCATGCCCGGCACCGCGGGGACGGCCGCGTACATGAGCCCGGAGCAGTCGACGGGCGAGAAGGTCGGCGGCGCGTCGGATCTGCACGCGATCGGGTCGGTTCTATGGGAGCTCGCGACGGGTTCGGTGCCGTACCCGGCGGCGACCGACGGGCGCGTGCACGAGATCATCGAGCGGCGCGCGAAGCTCCTGTACGAGCCGCCCGCGCGGCCGGCGTACATGCCGGAGGGGCTCTACCACGTGCTCGTCAAGGCACTCGCGTTCGAGGCGGAGGAGCGGTTTTCCGCGGCGAACGACATGCGCAAGGCGCTGGAAGCGTTCGTCGCGTCCTACCAGCAGGAGCGGCTGCGCGACCTGGAAGACGCGCTCGGGCGCATCGACGGTCTCGCCCGGAAGGTGACGAGCCTGCGCGACAAGATGACCCCGATGCGCGAGGTGCTGGAGCGGCTGTCGCTCCTGGGCGCGATCCTGCGCGAGGCGCAGGAGCAGCGAGGCGAGGCAGAGCCAGCCGTGCTGCGGACGATCGCGGACAACACGGAGACGCAGCTCGACCAGATCACGCGCGAGATCGGCGCACTCGCCGAGTGGCTGCGTGTGCTCGGGGAGAAGAAGGATCTACCGCCAGGGGCAGGGGACAAACCAGGGCGGCGGGAGATCGAGGTGGTCGGTCCACGAAGCACGCGGGCCGCGCCAAAGCGAGGCGAGGAGAGCCAAGCGCGCCTCGTCTGGGGCATCGCGGTCGGGCTCGTGGTGATCGTGGTGGGGCTGTTCCTGTGGCGGACGTGGGGTTAGCGCGTCGCTTGGGGACGTCGCGCCGGGGCTCTGCCCCGGACCCCGCGGGGGCTGTCCGCCCCTCGACCCGGACCAGGCACGGCCTGGACCGAGGGTGGAAGAACTGCGCGATGCGCAGTTCTTCCAACGGGCCCGTTGGGACGGCGTTGCCAGTCGAAAGGGCAGCGTGGCTGTCTCGATTGGCAGGGCCTTCGCCGGTCTTGACTCGGCCTGTTCGATGAACTGCGCATCGCGCAGTTCATCGACCCCGGGTCCAGCGCTTGCGCTGGTCCGGGTCCAGGGGCGGATAGCCCCTGGTGGGGCCTGGGGCAACGCCCCAGCGAGACGCCTCTGCGACTACTCCGCGCAGTACTCTTCCTGGCCTGTCACTGCGGCCACTGCGACCATCGTTCCCTTGCTGATGACGAACTCGCTCAGGCCGACCTCGGTCCCGCCTGGGACCCAGTCGTACGTGTAGCCGAGCTGCGTCCAGGGATACCCGGGGTCGCCGTACGAGGTCATTCGCAGGTTGGTGATCCAGTCGATGTGCGTTTGCGGCGTGCCGGCGGGGAAGTCGAGCTGGGCGACGTTGTCGTCGATCTCGAGATCGGGCGAGGGCCGGAACATGCCGTTCATCGGGACCCAGAGCTCGACGACGCGGGTCTTGCCGTTCCCGGGCGGAAGGCCGAGGAGCTGCTCCAGCCGGAGGTCGAGCTCGGCGCCTTTGAGGCCCGTCGCCTTGCAGAAGTCCGCGAGCTTCGGCGCCGCCGTGACCCACACTTCCACGGGGAGCGTCGTCTCCATGCCGACGAGCGCGTCGTAGCCCGCGTACGAGGTCCAGGTGACCATCTTCACCCGGCCGTTCGCATCGAGGACGAGCTCGGCGTTGTCCGGGCGGATCTCCGTCAGCTTGTCGGAGATCTCGTCCGCCTCCGGGACGGAGGCGTCGACGACGGCGGCCTTGTAGAGGGCCTCCAGATCCTCGCCGCCGCCCGCGCCGCCGCTGCCGCCCGCGCCGCCGCTGCCGCCCGCGCCGCCGCTGCCGCCTGCGCCGCCGTCGCCGCCTGCGCCGCCCGTGTTTTCGTTACCGCCGTCGCTGCAGCCGGCCAAAAGCGCCACGAGCCCCAAAGCGACCAGGATCTGCTTCACGTTCCGCATGTCTTCTCCTCACAAGCGCGGCACCGAAATGCGGTGCCCAAAGACTCGCGCGATTCTTGGCGAGCGCGGCGCGCCAGGCAACCGATGTGCCAGCATTTGGGCATCCTGGATGTGCGAGGAGGCTGAGGGGTCGGGTCCTCGATCGAGGACAGGAGGCCGATGCGGATGCGCCTCAGGCGACCTTGATCACGTGCGGGCCGGCTTGCTCTCGACGACCCGCCAGATCCCTTCGAGCGCCTCGACGGCGCCCATCGACAGGCGCAGCGCGACCGCGCGCGAGACGACCGTCGGCTCGGGGTTCACCTCGATGGTGGGGACGCCGCGCCTCGCCGCGTCGAGCATGGGCTCGGCGATGTACGGGAAGAGGCTCGACGTGCCCACCGAGACGAGGACGTCGAAGCCACGTTCGAGCTCGCGGTGCAGCCGCTCGATCTTCGCGCGCGGGAGCATCTCGCCGAAGAGCACGACGTCGGGCCGCAGCACCTTGCCACACGACGCGCAGGACGGGCAGGAGGGCAGGTGCGCGTAGTCCTCGACGACCTCGGTGAACGTGCAGCCGGTGCAGAGCAGCCGGTGGATGTCGCCGTGGATGTCGATCACGTTGCGCGAGCCGGCGGCGCGGTGGAAGCCGTCGACGTTCTGTGTGAGCACCCAGCTCCGCGGAAGACGCTCCTCGATACGCGCGAGCACCCGGTGCGCGGCGTTCGGCGCGGCGCCGCGGCAGGCTTGCTCGATCTGGTGGATGTACTTCCACGTGAGCTCCGGCGAGCGGCGGAAGACCGGGCCGGAGAGCGCCTCTTCGATCCGCATGCCCTCGTCGGTCACGCGATCACCGTAGAGCCCGCCCACGCCGCGGTAGGTCGGGATCCCCGACGCTGCCGAGATGCCCGCGCCCGTGATGAACAGGGCCGACCGCGCCTCGGCGATGAGCTTTCCGGCCTGCTCGATGCTCATGAGGGCAGAGACTAGCACGGCCCTTCCTGCCCGAGGGCTCGCCGTGGTATCGAGCCGCCCATGACGACCGAGCGCGAATACGACGTGGTCCTTTTCGGCGCGACCGGCTTCACCGGCCGCCTCGTCGCCCATTACCTCGCCGAGACGTCGAGGAAAACGCCCCTCCGCTGGGCCCTCGCCGGCCGCAGCGCCCAGAAGCTCGAAGGCGTGCAGCGCGAGCTCTCGTCCGTCCTGCCCGACGCTTCCCATCTCCCGCTGATCGAAGCGAGTTCCGATGACCCCGTCTCGCTCGCGCGCATGGCCCGATCCGCGCGGGTCGTGCTCACCACCGTGGGGCCTTATGCGCTCTACGGCGAACCGCTCGTCGAGGCCTGCATCCGCGAGGGCGCCGATTACGTCGACCTGACGGGCGAGCCGAGCTTCGTGAACCGCCTGATCGAGCGGCACCACGAGGACGCTCGCAAGGCGGGCGTTCGTATCGTGAACTGCTGCGGCTTCGACAGCATCCCGCACGACCTCGGCGCGCTTTTCACGGTGCAGAAGCTCCCCAAGGGCGAGCCCATCACGCTCGAAGGATTCGTCCGCACGATCGGCTCATTCTCGGGCGGCACATGGCAATCGGCGCTCAACGAAATGGGCGGCGCGGGCTTTGCCGCCGGCAAGGCGCGCCCCTGGGCCAAGGAGCCGCTGCCCGGCGGCCGTGTCGTCGAGGAGCTCCGCCCGCGCGTGCGCAAGGAGCCCGAGCTCGGCGGTTGGGCTTGCCCCATGCCGTCGATCGACCCACAAATCGTTCTGCGCAGCGCCCGCGCGCTCGACGTATACGGCCCCGATTTCCGATACGGCCACAACCTCGTCTTTTCTTCCCCCCTGGCGCTCGCAGGCATCACGCTCGGAATGGGCGCGGTCGTCGGTCTCTCGCAGATCGGCCCGGCGCGCAAGCTGCTCTCGAAACTCCGCCCCTCCGGCGAGGGTCCGAGCGAGGCGAAACGAGCGCGAAGCTGGTTCCAGGTGACGTTCCGCGGCCAGAGCTCGAGCCGCCGCGTGCTCACGAGGGTGAGCGGCGGAGATCCCGGGTATGGCGAGACCTCGAAGATGATCGCCGAGAGCGCGCTTTGCCTGGCGTTCGATCGAGACCGGCTCCCGCCGCACGTCGGCGTCGTGACCCCAGCCGCGGGCATGGGCGACCCGCTGATCGAGCGGCTCCAGGCTGCTGGGATCCGGTTCGAATTGCTCGAAGGCTGAGGATTGGTCTCTTCTTGGGGCCGTTTCGCTGGGGCGTTGCCCCAGGCCCCACCGGGGCTGTCCGCCCCTGGACCCGGACCAGCGCAAGCGCTGGACCCGGGGTCGAAGAACTGCGCGATGCGCAGTTCTTCGAACAGGCCGAATCAAGACCGGCGACGACCCTGCCGACCAAGGCAGCCGCGCTGCATTTCGATTGGCAACGCTGTCTCTGTGGGAAGAACTGCGCATCGCGCAGTTCTTCCCACAGAGGTCCAGGGCTTGCCCTGGTTCGGGTCGAGGGGCGAACAGCCCCCGCGGGGCCCGGGGCAGCGCCCCGGCGCGGCGCCCCCCAAGACTCGTGTACAGTTGGGGGATGCTTCGCCCCCGCATTCTCGCCTTCTCCCCGCTCGCCCTCACCTTGCTCGGCTGCGGCGGGCCCGCCACCACGGATTCGCCCGTGGAGGGCGTGGAGAACGACGACGTTCCCGGGGCGGTTTGCACGAACCGGATCGACTACCGGCTCGACGACGACGACCGCATGAGCGCGGTCTACCATTACGACGAAGCCGGCCGCGTCCTCCAGTACGCCGAGCGGACGGCGGAGGGCAAGCGGGTCTTCCTCGTGAAGCGTGGCTATGACGCGAAAGGCCGCCGCGTCACGCAGACGGTCGAGGATGACCGCCTCGGCGCTCCTCATCGTGAGATGACCTGGGAATGGGACGACCAGGATCGCGTCGTGCGCACGACCTACGTCGCCTCGAAGCCCGAGGGCGATACGCGGAGCGAATCACGCTTCTTCTTCGACGCCGCGGGCAAACCCGAGCGGGACGAGTTCTGGACGGACGGCGTCCTCTCCAACGTCACGCGGTACCGGTACTTCGACGGCGAACCGTTCGTCCTCGAAGTGGGCCGGGATAACGACGCCGATGACACGGAGGAATACTTCTTCCGCCAGTCCTACGCGGGCCAGTGGCTCGTGAAGGCCGAAAGCGTGTACATGAATGGCGAGCAGATCGTCACGGAGGATTACTCCTATGACGACCTCACGGCGGGGCACGTGTCGCGGCGTGATTTCGACGCCGACGGCGACGGCCAGCTCGATTATGTCGATCGCATTTTCTGGAACGAAAGCGGGCTCATTGCGCGCGTCGAGTACGATACGAAAGGGGACGGTGTGCTCGACCAGTCGGTCGACTTCGAATACGACGCGGGCCGGCTCGTCCGGCGCACGTGGGACGTCTTCGATCAGGGCACGCAGAAGTTCATCACCGACGTCACCTGGTCCGGGGCGCGGCTCACGCGCGTCGCGCGGCGGGACGCTCCGACGGGGCAGGCCATCGAGACCTGGATCTTCACCCATGGCTGCGCGGGGGAGCTGCCGATGGACGTCCCGATCGCGCCCATCCAGGGCTTTCGTTACGAGCTCCAGACGTACCCGTTCGTCTTGCGGTACGAGGACCGCTGGAGCCCTTTTCCGGAGATGCTCTGACGCCGATCAGGGCGGATTCAGCACGCAGTCTCCGCTCCACTGAATCGGGTCGCCCATGTCGACGACCTCGAAGTCCGAGGGCTGGATGTCCGCGAGCGCGTAGGAGTCCACGCCGACCTCGTCCCATTTGTGGGTCGTGAACCGATCGCTCTGCGCCGTGAGCGCGATGTTGCCCGCGTCGGCCAGGAACATGCCGTATTTCTGCAATCCCCGCGCGATGACGCGGGCGCCCTCGGACGGCAGCGTGTCGAGCGGGTAATCCGCGCGCAGCCGGAAGCGTACGCCGTAGGGCGGCGCGTCTGGGCCGCCGGACGTCGGGCCCGTGCTGTGCGTGCCCGGATGCACGTACACGTTGTCGCGAATGCGCGCGTTCGGCAGGATGAAACGGATCGCGTGGTCGATCGACCCCGCCGCCACCTCGTCGGCCGAGAACAACATCGCCGAGATGGGGAAGCCGCCCGCGTCCGCGGAGGTGCAGCCCTCGCCGCGCAGGTTCGGCGGGTACGACTTCGTCAGGTTCCACGTCACCGCGCAGCCGCCGTAGAACGTCCCGCCCACGATGTTCGCCCGCCACATTTCATAAAGCGTCTTCGTCGGCTGGTGCACGACGAGCAGGTGGCAATCGCCGTCGTTGACGCACTCGTAGCCCTGCTCGCCCTCGATCGCGCCGCCGACGGGGACGGGGAAGGGGACGTGCTCGCAATCGGGATCGTAGAAATCGTTCGTGGTCTCGAACGTGCGCATCTCGGTGTTCGCGTCGGCCTGGAGCAGCTCGATGCTGAAATCGATCCGGAACGCGCCCGCGCCCCAGCCGCCATTGTCCGTGAGCCAGCCCGTGATCGCGTCCGACTCCGCGTTCTTCGGCAGGGCCGAGACGTCCTTGTTCCAGGGGTTCGGCGCCTCGAAGAGGCCGGACGGCGTCCCCGAGCCGCCGGAGCCTCCGGAGCCGCCGCTGCCGCCCCCGCCGCCGCTACCGCCGCCGTTTCCGCCGACGCCCCCGCCGCCGCTACCGCCGCCGTTGCCCCCGCTGCCGCCGGCGCCGTTGCCCCCGCTGCCGGTCTCGCCATTGCCCGACCCGCAGGCCGCAAGCAAAGAAAGGGCGCCGATCACGCCCAGAACTCGCCCCCATCGCCCCACCGATCCCATTTCGTTTCGAAGCATGTCTCGTTGTACACGCGGGACGAAGGCGCGGGAAGGCCCATGAGGATCGCGGCGCACGTATTCGAAGCGCCCGTCCATGGTCGGATTCCGTCCTTGGCCCTCGAAGGGCTCTTCACGCATTCCAATTGGTGACCCCCACTACGTGCTTCGAAGCATCGTAGAGGGGCGGATGGCTTGGCGCGGGCGGCCGATGACGGCCTTCCGCCCGCGCCGACTTGGGGAGGGTGCGTGATGGGCGAGCAGGTTCTCGTGGGATGGGCGGCAATGATTGCAGCGGGGCTCCTCGTGGGGGCCTCCGGTTGCGCGCGAGGAACGACACCGGAAGGCGTGGACGAAAACCTCATGGGCAGCGGAGGCGGAGGCGGAAGCGGAAGCGGCGAAAGCCTGGGCGGAAGCGGAGGCGGGAGCGAGCCCCTGAGCGGAGGAGGCGGCAGCGGCGGCAGCGCGTGTGATATCCCCGAGGTCTGCAACGGCATCGACGACGACTGCGACGGCAAGGCCGACGAGGACATCGCGGGTCTCGGCAGCCCCTGCAATACGGGTCTCCTCGGCGTCTGCATCGAGGGCGTTTCGGGCTGCGACGGCGGCGAGTCTTTCTGCTCCGCGACGATCGCGCCCACGGACGAGGTGTGCGACGGGCTCGACAACGACTGCGACGGCGAGACCGACGAGGACAACCCCGGCAGTGGCGGATCATGCGACACCGGCGAGCTCGGCCCCTGCGCGGCAGGGATCGTCGTGTGCGCCGCAGGCGCGCTCGCGTGTATGCCCTCCGCCTTCCCGCAGGCCGAGGTCTGCGGCGATCTCCTCGACAACGACTGCAACGGTCAGGTGGACGAGGGGTGCAACGCGGGCCCGCCGCTCTGCGCGCACGACCCGTGCACGCCCGGGGACAAACTCGATCCGCTCTGCGACCCCTGCGTGAACGCCGTGTGCGTGATCGACAAGACGTGCTGCAAGTCGGCCTGGGACGTCTTCTGCGTCGGCACAGCCCAGGTGCATTGCGCCTGCCCCTGAGAGGGTGTGCACGTGCGCGGAGCGGGGCGTTGCCCCGCACCCCAGCAGGGGGCTGTCCGCCCCCTGCACCCCGGACCAGGCACGGCCTGGACCGAAGGCCGAGAAACCGCGCGAT
>NZ_JAGTJK010000113.1:0-13958 GCF_028435265.1 Polyangium jinanense
CCATGCGCAAGCTGCTCGGTGCGGTCTACAGCGTCGCGAAAAACCGTCGACCCTTCACGCCGCAGCTCGCCGCTGCGTCGGTTACGGACTGACGATTTTTCTTGCGTGGGGGTCCCGGTATCTCAGGGCACGGCCTGGACCGAGGGTGGAAGAACTGCGCGAGGGTCGCCGCTGGCTCGTTGGCGCGGGTCGTCAGAGGGGGCGCTCGAGCGCCTTCAGCGATATCGACTGCAAGAGGACTTTTCCGATCGGCCGTTTGTCCTCCCAGAAGACGCGCGCCTCGAAAAAGGCCCGCGCTTCCTCGCTCTGCAAGGCCCGGAGCGCCGCCTCGGCCTCCTCACGGACCTCGAACGGGAGGAAATAACACGTGTCGTCGAGCACCACCGGGCGCCCCTCGTACGGCTCCACCAGCGAGAAAGAAAACTTCTTGTACAGCCCGCAAATCGCCACTTTGTAGGGCGCGAACGTGTACGGGCCGATGCCGAAGACGGAGAAGGGAGGTTTGTCCCGGTATATGGAGCTCTTCCGGACGTCGAGCTTGCCCTCGTGCCGGACGAGGTAGGCCCACGCCCGCGGCGCATCGGCCTGCAAGGTCCGCGTCTCCTCGCCGAGGGAGCGTTGTGTCACGAGCACGAAGCGCCTGCCCGGGCGCCGGCCATTCGCCACGTCCGAGCCCTTGAGCAGCGGGAAGACCACCGAATCCTCGATGTCGACCCGCTCGCCAAGGCCATTCACGAGCGCGCCGTCCCGCGCCTCGAGCTCCATCACCGGCGCACAGTCGTGCTTGAGCCCCGAGCGCCACGCCGGCGTGCATTGGCCTTCGAGGTCCTTCGTCCGCTCGAATCGATCGATGTCGCTGTAGAGCCGGCCGCCGTGCACGCCCATCGTCCGCCGGGGCGTTTCGGCGTCGAGCGAATCGAAGACCGCCCAGCCGCGCGCAGGCGAAGCGCCGGGCGGATCCGCCGCGAGCGTCATCACCACGGCCGCCGTCGCCACGTCGAAGGCGCCGCGCGCGTCGATCCGATAAGTCGCACCCGAGAGCGAGATGCTCTCGCGGGTCACGTGCTCCATCACCCGCCGCGCCACGCTGCTCTTGCAGAGCACGACCATGCGGAAATCACGGCCCCGGAGCGCCGTGAGCAGGCGCAGGAGGATCCACTCCGAGACGTCGAAATTGCTCTTGCCCGTCTGGGCGTCGAGGCCCCTGAATCGCTTGAAGTTCGATTTCTTCGGCAAGTTCCGCGAGCCGAGCGCGCCGAGGTCCGCGCTCGTGACCCAGGGCGGATTGCCGAGCACGAGGACCGGATCCGGCATCGCCGCGAGCACGTCCTCCCACGCGACCTCGAAGCAATCGCCGAGCGCAATCTCGACCGGGCGGCCCGCGAGCGCGCAGCGCGCCGTCTCCACGTGCTCGGGGTCGATGTCGAATCCGCGGGCGAGGGTGTCCGGAAAAACCTCGGCGGCGGCCGTGAGGAAGGCCCCACGTCCGCACGTGGGCTCGAGGATCGAGGCCGGGCGCGCGCCGAGACGCGCGGCGAGGCGGGTGACGTGCCGCGCGAGATCGAGGGGCGTTTGCCAGTCCCCACGCTCGACGCGCGAGGGCCGCGAAAGCGCCGTCACCGCGAGGCGTCCGCGACCTGCGCGAGCATCTCCGCCTCGGCGCAGAGGTTGCCGTCGACGCGCGCCTCGCCCCGGAGCTTCCACACCGGGCCCCGCCGCTGGAGCGCCGTGGCCGAGAGATCGAGCCGGTCGCCCGGTACGACGGGCCGGCGGAAGCGCGCCTTGTCGATGCCCAGGAAAAGCACGACCTTGGGCTGCTCGGTCCGCGCAGGGTCGGACGCGTGCGCGAGCAGGCCGCCGAGCTGCACCATCGATTCGACGATCAGGACGCCGGGCATGATCGGGTGCGCGGGGAAATGGCCCTGGAACCAGGGCTCGTTGTACGCGACGCACTTGTGCCCCGCGATGCGCTCGCCCGGGACGAGCTCCGTCACGCGATCGACCATCACCATCGGATACCGGTGCGGCAAGATCGTGAGGATCTCGCGCACCTCGATCGGGAGTTTTACGTTCGCCCCTTCGGTCACCCTGACCGTCCCTTTCGTTTGCGCGCCGGATCTTCGGTCGACGCTCGGGGCTTCGGGTCGCCTTCGGCGCCCTTCGCCCCGAACCCCAGATGACGCGCCGTCGCGCGCAGCCACCGCGCCTTTTCGACCGCGGGATACCCGCCGAAGACCGCGCCCGCGGGCACGTCGCCGATGACGCCCGCCTTCGCCGCGAGCCGCGCCCCCGCGCCGACCTCGCAATGATCCGCGACGCCGACCTGTCCGCCCACGAGCACGCCCGCGCCGATGCGCGACGAGCCCGCGAAACCCGATTGCGCCGCGACGAGCGCGCCCGCGCCGATCGAGGCGTTGTGGCCGACGTGCACGTGCGCGTCGAGCTTGGCGCCGCGGCCGATCACGGTCGGCGCGAGCGTGCCGGCATCGACGGTGCAGAGCGGGCCGATCTCGACGTCGTCCTCGATGACGACGCCGCCGAGCTGCGGCATCCGCACGACGCTGCCCGCAGGAGATGTGGCCCAGCCAAACCCGGGGCGTCCGAGGACCGACGAGGCGCCGACCGTGACGCGCGCGCCGAGCGAGACGCCGCCGTACACGACGACGTGCGGCTCGATGCGGCAGTGCGGGCCGATCTCGGCGCCGGCATACACGACGGCGAAGGCGCCGATGATC
Organism: Polyangium jinanense; assembly: GCF_028435265.1. GTDB lineage: Bacteria > Myxococcota_A > Polyangia > Polyangiales > Polyangiaceae > Polyangium > Polyangium jinanense. The sequence goes on from NZ_JAGTJK010000113.1 coordinate 2,736, forward strand.
GCGGTTGGATCGACGATCGCGAAGGGATCGATCTGCGCGAGCGCGCGCGCATCCACGGGCTCGGGCTGGGGCACCTGTTCGAGCACGCAGGCGAGCGCGTACGCGGCGCGCGGGTGGATCCAGCGTTTGCCCGCGGGAACGAGCGAGGCGAGCGGACCGTCGACGAGCAAAAAGGCCGCGCTCGCGCGCGCGGCTTCGAGGTAGCGGCGCGAGAGCAGCGGCGCGAGCGTCGCCCCGGCTTCGGAGGTCTCGGCATCGCCCACCGGCGCGACGCGGGACACGACGGCGTCCTCGAGACCCGGATCGAGCATGCCGCCGTGCTTCGCCGCGAGCTCGCGGAGGGGCACGGGCGCGGGGAGCACGGCGCCGCCGCTACTTCTTTTCGTCGCCGCCTCCCGACGGCTTGTCGCCGCCGCCCTCGGCCGGGGCGTCGCCGCCGCCGTCGCCGCCGGAGTTGTACATCTGCACGACCTGCTCGGTGAGGTCGAGATCCGGCCGCGCGTAGGGCGTCGCGGAGCGGTCGAGGATGAGCTCGTAGCCGCTCTTCTTCGCGAGGCGGGTGATGATGCCCATCATCTTGCGAAGGATCGGGCCCGTCAGGTCGCCCTGCTTCTTCTGGAGCTCCTTGTTGTAGTCGACGAAGCTCGTCTGGAGCTCGACCATGCGGCGCTGCCAGTCCTCCATGCGGCGCGCGAGGGCCTCGCGCGAGAGCACGCGGGCCTGGCGCTCGATGTCCTCGCGCGCGCGCTGGAGCTCCTCTTGTTTCGCGTCGAGCTCCTTCTGGCGCTTGTCGAAGAGCTTCTTCAACGTGCCCTGCGCGCGGATGCCGTCCTCGGTCTGCATGACGGCCTGCTGGACGTCGACGACCGCGATCTTGCTGTCGGCCGAGGCCTCGGCCGGGGCGAGCGAGACGAGCGCGGAGAGCACGGAGGCGGCGAGTGCCGCGTGGAGGCGGGGAAGGCGACGCGGTAGCATGAAGACGATGAAGCTCGCTTACCTGCGCACGGAGATGCGGTCAAGCACGCCGCACGTCGTGAAGGTGGGAAGCGGAGCCGAGCCTCTGCGTGGCGCGACGGAGAAAAGCGGGAAGGGTGCGCGGCATCGCCCTTGCGTCGTGTTTGTCACCGCGGTTATGTCGGAGAACCATACGAGGACCTCATGGGATTGTTCGACTCTCGCAGACGCCGAGGGCGCAGCATCGCGCTGCTGTTCGGGCTCGCTGCGACCACGCTCTCCGCGGCCGCGACCGCGCAAACCTTCCCCGCCGTCGCGACGTGGGCGCCGCTCACGCGCTTCGACGCCGGCTCGGGCACGCACCTGCCGATCGGTGACGTCTCCGGCGACGCGACGGGCGCGCGCGACATCGTGGGCAACACGGCGAACCCCGTGGCGTACGTGCACGCGGACGGGACGCACTTCTACTTCCGCCTGCGCGTCAACGCGACGGCCCTCGCCGGGGCGACGAACTTCGACAACGGCTCGAGCTTCGGGTGCGTGATCGACGCGGACGCCGACGCCTCGGATTTCGAGTTCAGCGCGCTCGTCGACGGCATCTCGGCGCCGGACGCCGTGCGCTTCTGGGTGAACTCGACCCAGCAGGTGTCGGGCTCCCCGGCCGACACGCCCGAGGTGATGGTGAAGGCCTACCTCGGCCCGCTGCAGACCGGGCAGCCGGGCTTCGGGTATGCGCGGCAGGTCGCGGCGGGCTCGGTGTTCCCGATCGGCGCGCCGGACGCCGACTTCTTCGTCGACTGGGCGGTCGAAAAATTCCTCCTCCAGGCCGCGGGGGTCGGCGACGGGACGCCGCTCCGTTTCGCGTGCGGCACCGGCGTCAGCACCTCGACGCTGTCGACCGATTTCACGAGCACCCCGAGCCTCGCGCTCGTCCTGAGTGATCCGTATCTCTGCGGCGGATCGGGCTGCATTCCGCAGACCTGCGCCGGATACGGGCAGCTCTGCTCCGCCGGGATCGGCGCGTGCGCGGTGTCGGGCTCGCTCTCCTGCAACGAGGCGGGCCAGGCCGTGTGCGACGCGTTCCCAGGCGAACCCTCGCAGGAGACGTGCAACGCGGTCGACGACAACTGCGACGGCGTGGTCGACGATGGAAACCCGGAGGGCGGCAGCGCTTGCGTGACGGGCCTCGCCGGCGTGTGCAGCGCGGGCACGGAGAACTGCCTCACCGGCGTGGTCCAGTGCACGCCGAACGTGGCGCCCGGATCGAACGCCGAGACGTGTAACACGCTCGACGACGATTGCGACGGCCAGACGGACGAAGGGTTTGCCCTCGGCGCGAGCTGCACCGTGGGGCTCGGCGTCTGCGCGGCTTCAGGCGTGATCATCTGCGACGGGCAAGGCGGCGCGACCTGCAGCGCGACGCCGGGCACGCCGCAAACCGAGACGTGCAACACGCTCGACGACGATTGCAATGGCTTCGTCGACGACGGCGATCCGGGGGGTGGGCAGGCCTGCGTGACCGGCCTCGATGGCGCCTGTAGCGTGGGGATCACGGCCTGTTCGTCGGGCAACGTGGCGTGCGTGCCGGCGGTTCTTCCGGGCGAGCTCCCCGAGACGTGCAACTTCACGGACGACGATTGTGATGGCCTCGAGGACGAGGATCTCGGGCTCGGCGCGGCATGCGTCGAGGGCGTCGGCGCGTGCGCGGTCCTGGGCTCGGTCGTGTGTACCCCGCAGGGCGGGACGGCCTGCAACGCCGTCGCGGGGACGCCGGGCACCGAGGTTTGCGGCAATGCGGTCGACGAGGATTGTGACGGCGCGCTCGACAACGGCTGCCCGGACACCGACGGCGACGGGCTGATCGACGCGATCGAGGAGCAGATCGGGACCGACCCCGCGGACGCCGACAGCGACGACGACGGCGTGGCCGACGGCGAGGAGACGGACGTCGCGCTCGATACGGACGGCGACGGGCTCGTCAACGGGCTCGACCCCGACAGCGACGACGACGGGCTCTACGACGGCACGGAGACCGGCAAGGATTGCAGCGGGCCGGGCACGGACGCGGCCGCCGGCCATTGCAGGCCCGACGGGGACGCGGGCCTCACGACGACGAACCCGCTCGATCCGGATTCGGACGGCGGCGGCGTCATCGATGGGTCGGAGGACGCGGATCTCGACGGCGTGGTCGACGCAGGCGAGACCAATCCCACGGCAGGGAGCGGCGCGGACGACGCCCAGACGAAGGACGCGGACGGCGACGGGCTGAGCGACGGGCTGGAGGAGACGATCGGCACGGATCCGAACGACGCCGACAGCGACGACGACGGGCTGCTCGACGGCGACGAGGCGAACCCCGCCGACGACACCGACGGCGACGGGCTCGTGAACACGCTCGATCCGGACAGCGACGACGACGCGCTCTTCGACGGCACGGAGACCGGCAAGAACTGCACGCACCCCGCGACGGACCCGGCCGCGCAGAACTGCCGGCCCGACATGGACGGCGGCAACCTCCAGACCTCGCCGGTCGATCGGGACACCGACGGCGGCGGCGTGAGGGACGGGGCCGAGGATCGCAACCTGAACGGCCGGGTCGACATCAACGAGACGGATCCGACCGAGGGCAACGCGCCCGACGATCAGCAGCTCTCGAACCTGGACAACGACGGCGACGGGCTGACGAACCAGCTCGAGGCCTTCCTCGGTTCGAACCCGAACGACGCCGACAGCGACGACGACGGCGTGCTCGACGGCGAAGAGTCGAACCCGTCCGACGACACCGACGGCGACGGCAAGATCAACGTCCGCGATTCGGACAGCGACGGCGACGGGCTCTTCGATGGGACCGAGGTCGGTAACGATTGCTCGCATCCATCGACGAACCCCGCGGCGAACGCCTGCCGGGCAGACGCCGACATGGGCGCGACGCACACGTCGATGGTCGATCCGGACTCGGACGACGGCGGCGTGTCCGACGGCGCCGAGGACAAGGACAAGGACGGCGCGCTCGATCCGGGCGAGACGAACCCGACGAAGGGCAACGGCGAAGACGATCCGCTCGACAGCGACGGCGACGGGCTGCTCGACAAGCTGGAGCTGATGCTCGGCACCGATCCGTTCGATTGGGACTCGGACGACGACGGCGTCTCCGACGCGGAGGAGCCGAACCTCGGCGAGGACACGGACGGCGACGGGTTCATCAACGCGCTCGACCCCGACAGCGACAACGACGGGCTGCCGGACGGGCTCGAGATGGGCAAGGGCTGCACGAATCCGGACACGGACCCGTCCGCGGGCCAGTGCATCCCCGACGGCGATAACGGCGCGACGAAGACCGATCCGCTCGACTGGGACACGGACGACGGCGGCGCGAGCGACGGGGCCGAGGACAAGGACAAGGACGGCGTCATCGACCCAGGCGAGACGGACCCGACCACGGGCCACGGCGCCGACGATCCGCCGGATACGGACGGCGACGGGATCTTCGACGACGACGAGGAGGTGATCGGGACCGATCCGAACGACGCCGACACGGACGACGACGGCGTGCGCGACGGCGACGAACCGAGCTTCGGCGTGGACACGGACGGCGACGGGCTCATCAACGCGCTCGATCCGGACAGCGACAACGACGGGCTCTTCGACGGCACCGAGCTCGGCCTCGATTGCACGGATCCGGCGACGGACATCACGGCGGGCCATTGCGTGGGCGACGCGGACGGCGGGCTCACGACGACCGATCCGCTCGATTGGGATACCGACGACGGGACGGTGAGCGACGGGTCGGAGGACTGGAACCTCGACGGCAAGATCGACCCGGGCGAGACGAACCCGACGGCCGGGAACGGCGCCGACGACGTGGCCGTGACGGATACGGACGGCGACGGGCTGAGCGACCAGGTCGAGGAGACGATCGGCACCGATCCGAACGATCCCGACACCGACGACGACGGCGTGATCGACGGGCAGGAGCCGAACCCGACCGACGACACGGACGGCGACGGCACGATCAACGCGCTCGATCCGGATAGCGACGACGACGGGCTCTTCGACGGCACCGAGATGGGCAAGGATTGCAGCTCGCCGGCCACGGATCCGGCCGCGGGCACGTGCGTCGCGGACGCCGACATGGGCGCGACGACGACCTCGCCGCTCGATCCGGACACGGACGACGGCGGCGTGTCCGACGGCGACGAGGACACGAACGGCAATGGCGTGATCGATCCGGGTGAGATCGATCCGAACGACGGGAGCGACGACGCGACGAAGCTCGACAGCGATGGCGACGGGCTGACGGACGCCGAGGAGGCGCAGATCGGCACGGATCCGTTCGACGCCGACAGCGACGACGACGGCGCGTCGGACGGCGCGGAGCTGGACGTCGGGGTCGACACGGACGGCGACGGGCTCATCAATGGGCTCGATCCGGACAGCGACGACGACGGGCTCTTCGACGGGACCGAGCTCGGCTTCGATTGCTCGGGGCCGGGGACGAACCCGATGGCCGGCAACTGCATCCCCGACGGCGACAAGGGCGGGACGAAGACCGATCCGCTCGACGCCGACACGGACGACGGCGGCGTGCGCGACGGCCTCGAGGACAAGGACAAGGACGGCGTGGTGGACGCGGGCGAGACGAACCCGCTCGATCCAGCCGACGACCGCCCGGGGCTCTGCGAGACGGACGAGGATTGCGGCGGCCCGAACAGCGGTCAGATCTGCGTGGAAGGGTCGTGCACGGAGGGCTGCCGCGGCGAAGGTGGCAATGGCTGCCCGACGGGCGAGGAGTGCACCTCGACGAACACCGCACCGGGGCTCTGCGTGTCCCCGGAGGAAGCGGTTCGCCTGGCGGGCGGCGGTTGCGCCTGCGCCACGGGGCAAACGGAAGGCGCGCCGGGCGGCGTGGCCCTCGCGATCGTGGCGCTCGGCGCGCTCGTCCTGCGCCGCAAGCGGCGCGCGTAATCAAACCACCTCCCTCACACCCTCTACGCCCGCGTGGGCACCTCCTCCGCCGGCCCTGGCGGACCGGGGCGTGCCTTGCGCAGCACCTGATCCGGCTCGAGCGCGCGCGCCGTGAGACCCGCGAGCGCGGCGCCGAGCAGCGGCGCGACCCAGAACATCCAGAGCTGCACGAGCGCCCAGCCACCCACGAAGAGTGCTGGTCCCGTGGAGCGCGCCGGGTTGACCGAGGTGTTGGTGATCGGGATGGCGACGAGGTGAACCAGCGTCAGGCAGAAGCCGATCGCGAGCCCGCCGAACGTGTTCATCGCGCGTTTCGACGTGGCCCCGAGGATCACCACGACGAAGAAGAAGGTCATCACGACCTCGACGAAAAACGCGGACGCCGCGGAGTAGCCGCCCGGCGAGTGCGCGCCATAGCCGTTCGCGCCGAGGCCGCCCACGGCGGGGTCGTAACCGCCGGGCATGCCTCGCGCGATGATCAGCAAGAGGCCTGCGCCGATGATGCCGCCGACGAGCTGGGCCATGACGTATGGCAGCACCTCCGCGCGTGGAAAGCGCCCGGCCGCCGCGAGGCCGACGGTCACGGCCGGATTGAGGTGCGCGCCCGAGATGTGGCCGAACGTGTAGGCCATGGTGAGCACCGTGAGGCCGAACGCGAACGCGACGCCGTGGTTTCCGATCCTGTCTCCCGCGATGACGGCGCTGCCGACGCCGCCGAGCACGAGCCAGCACGTACCGACGGCCTCTGCGATGGCCTTTCGTCCGATGGACATGAGACGTCCCCCCTTTCCCCACAGGTGAACGTGGGGTGGGACGCGCTCGCGTCCAGGCGCCGCCCTGCTTCTCGCGATCAGCCGGGCGCGAGCTCCAGAAGCGAGTGGTAGATCCCCAGCCGCTCGTGCGTCGTCTGGAGCACGAGCCCTTCCTCGCGGGCGAGCGCGAGGATGTCCTCGGCGCGGTACATGCGGCTGTTGCCGTTCGCGATCGTCGTGAAATACGGCGACGTGTTGATCAGGCAATAGGCCGCCGCGTCGAAGCGCTGCCGATCCCAGAACGTATCGAGGATCCAGAGCCGCCCCCCGGGGCGCAGCGCGCGGCCGGCGCGGCGCAGGATCGTCCTCACCTCATCCTCGGAGAAACACACGAGGAACTGGCTCATCCAGACCGCATCGAAACCCGAGGGCAGCTCGGCGTGTGGATCGAGCACGTTGACGGGGCAGGGCACGGCGCGGCCGTCGACGCCTTTTTCGCGCAGGTTCTGCATCGCCATTTCGAGCTGGCCGGGGAGATCGACCAGGGAGACGCGGAGCTCGGGCGATCGGGAGAGGCAAAGCGAGGCCCATTTGCCGGTATTGCAGCCGATGTCGAGCAGGTTCCGCGGCTCGCGTTCGAGCACGATCCGGCTCGCCGCGGGGAACGCGGCGTCCGAATAGAAATGGTCGAAGCGCAGCCACGCGCTCTTCGCGTCCTCGGGCAAGTGCGCGAGCGCCTCGTAGACCGTCTTCCATTCGCCGAAGACCTTGAGCCCCGCGGGCTCGCCGAGCCGGAGCGCGTCTTCCAGCTTGTGCATGCCGAGGTAACAGACCTCGTGAACGAACTCCATGTTCACGGCCGTCATCTCGTCGCGGCGGATGAAGGCGCCGAGCGTGGTGATGACGAATCGACCGTTGTCGTAGGCCACGAGATCCGCAGAAAGCCCGCATTCGAGCAGGACCGTCGCGGCGTAGATGGAAAGCCCCGTCTTCGCGGCCGCCTCGGCGGCCGTCATCCCCTCGACGCCGCGGTCCTCGACGGCCTCGAGCAGACCTGTCGATCGCAGAAGGCGCGTGGCCTGGAACACGATCGGCGCGAAAGCGATCCGTTGGGCGTCAAAGCGTGTTTCCAGGCCAGTCTTGTCGGTTCCGAAGCGTTTGTGTAGCACCATCACCTCCGCGGGGGGGTCGCATCATGCCCGGGACGGAGAAAAAGTCCCACGATAACTTTACGCTGATGCGCGCGTCGTGGCGTCGTGGGTGAGGACTCTCGCCCTCAATTGCGGGGTCTTGTCCTCATTTCGAGGCTGGTAAGCGGGTAGTGCAGCGCAAGATGCCAACACATTCATGATCTCGTCCAGCACGTTTTGTGTGATATGTGTCCCTGACGATAGCCATGAACCCCGGTCCGAGGGAGAACATGAAACGACGAAGTATATTGGGGCACAAAACGATCGTGAGCGGCGTCGCTCTCGTCGTGGGCTTTCTGGGGCTCGCCGTGCCCGTCACGGCGCGCGCGCAGACATTCCCGGCCGACGACGCATCGTGGGTCGCGCTGACGCGCACGGATCCGGCGACGGGTATGACGACGCCACTCAGCGATCCCGAAGGCGATACCGCGGGGCCGCGTGACATCGTCGGCAATGAGCAATTCCCGCTCGCCTACGTGTACAGCGACGCGACCCATTATTACTTCCGGATGCGGATCGACGAGACCGTCCTGCAGAACGCGACGAGCTTCGCGCCGTTCGGCTGGGGTTGCGTGATCGATACGGATGGCGATCTGACCAATTACGAGTACAGCACGCTCGTCAACGGCACCTCGAACCCGGACGAGGTGCGGCTGTGGGCCAATACGACGCAGCAGACGCCGAACGATCCCGGCGATGCGCCGGAAACGTTGCTCAAAGCGTACTCCGACCCGCTCGACTCGGCCTCGCCGGACTTCGGGTACGCGCGCGAGGCCCCGGCGGGCTCGAATTTCCCGCTCGCCACGCCGACGCCGGACTTCTTCATCGACTGGGCCGTCGAGCGGAACGCGCTCATCGCCGCAGGTATCAGCCTCGATCAGCCGCTGCGTGTCGCCTGCGGCACGGCCGCGAACGGCACGTTCCTCTCGCAGGACTACACCGGCCCGGCGAGCCTGCCCGATCTGCTCAGCGATCCGGTGAGCTGCGGCGCCGAGGGCTGCATTCCGCAGGACTGCATGGGCGCCGGCGAAGCTTGCTCCGCGGGCGTGGGCGAGTGCCTCGTGACGGGCGTGCTCGTGTGCAACGCGGAGGGGCAGGCGGTCTGTAACGCGTTCCAGAACGAGCCGGGGACCGAGGTCTGCGACGGCCTCGACAACGATTGCGACGGCGCAATCGACAACGGCTGCCCCGACACCGACGGCGACGGCATCCCCGATTTCGCAGAGGGCACGCTCGGCACCGATCCAAACGACGCCGACACCGATGACGACGGCATCCCCGACGGAGAGGAGCCGAGCGCCAACGTGGACACGGACGGCGACGGGCTCATCAACGCGCTCGATCCGGACAGCGACGACGACGGCCTCTTCGACGGGACCGAGGTCGGAAATGGTTGCAATGCGCCCGCGATCGATCCCGCGGCAGGCCATTGCATCCCCGACGGCGACATGGGCACGACGAAGACAAACCCGCTCGACCCCGACACGGACGCGGGCGGCGTGTCCGACGGCGCGGAAGACAAGGACCGCGACGGCGTCGTCGACGCGAACGAGACGAATCCGACGGACGGCAACGGCGCGGACGATTCGACGAACACGGATGCCGACGGCGACGGGCTGAGCGACGATTTCGAGACGGGAATCGGGACCAACCCGAACGACGCCGACAGCGACGACGACGGCGTGCCCGACGGCGAGGAGCCGAACCCGACGATCGATTCGGACGGCGACGGGCTCATCAATCCGCTCGATCCGGACAGCGACAACGACGGGCTCGCCGACGGCACGGAGCTCGGCAAGGATTGCTCGAACCCGGCGACGGACCCAGCCGCGGGCAATTGCGTGCCCGACGGCGACATGGGCGCGACGACGACGTCGCCGATCGACGCCGATACGGACGACGGCGGCGTGAGCGACGGCTCGGAGGACAAGGACCTCGACGGCGCGATCGATATGGGCGAGACGGACCCGACGGCGGGCCACGGCGACGACGATTCGATGAACCCGGACGCCGACGGCGACGGGCTGAGCGACGACGTGGAGGGGAGCCTCGGCAGCGATCCAAACGACGCCGACAGCGACGACGACGGCGTGCCCGACGGCGAGGAGCCGAACCCGGCGGACGATACCGACGGCGACGGCATCAAGAACGTGCTCGATCCGGACAGCGACGGCGACGGGCTGAAAGACGGCACGGAAATGGGCAAAGGTTGCTCGGGCGACGGGACCGACCCGGCAGCCGGCAACTGCGTGGCCGACGGCGACAGCGGCGCGACGACGACCGCGCCCCTGAATCCCGATACCGACGGCGGCGGGCTCGCCGACGGTGACGAGGATACGGACAAGGACGGCGTGGTCGACCCCGGCGAGACCGATCCGACGAAGGGTCACGGCGGCGACGACGACGGCGATCCCGACGACGACGACGACGGGCTGACCGACGACGAAGAGACGGTGATCGGGACCGACCCGAAGGACGGCGACAGCGACGACGACGGCGTGCCCGACGGCGAGGAGCCGAGCCCCGGCGTGGATACCGACGGCGACGGGCTCGTCAATGCCCTCGACCCGGACAGCGATGACGATGGCCTCAAGGACGGCACCGAGCTCGGCAAGGATTGCGGGGCGGCGGGGACGAATGCCAATGCCGGCCATTGCACGCCCGATGGCGACATGGGCGCGACGACCACGGATCCGCTGAAGGCGGACACCGATGGCGGCGGCGCAAGCGACGGCGACGAGGACACGGACAAGGACGGCGTCGTCGACGAGGGCGAGAAGGATCCGAACAACAAGGCCGACGACGTGCCCAGCGAGGAGCCGTCGGACGACGGCATCCTCCTCACGGGCCACGGCCTGATTTGCGCGGCCGGTCGCGGCAGCGAGAGCGGCAACGCGGCGCTCGTCGCGCTCGCGGCCCTCGGCGCCCTCGTGATCCGCAGGAAGCGTCGTTAAGTCGGCGTGAAGCGGTGAAATGCACGCGGGGAGCGGTCGGCGAAAGCCGGCGCGCTCCCCGCGGTTTTTTGGCTGAGCATTGGGAGGCGCTGCGCTGGGGCTTTGCCCCAGACCCCACCGGGGCTGTCCGCCCCTGGACCCGGACCAGCGCAAGCGCTGGACTCGGGGTCGATGAACTGCGCGATGCGCAGTTCATCGAACAGGCCAGGTCAAGACCAACGACGATCCTGCCAATCAAGACAGCCGCGCTGACGGTTCAACGGGCCACGCGCCCGTCGCCAGCGTGCAACGCTCCTCGCGGTCTTGCCACCGACTGTGGGAAGAACTGCGCATCGCGCAGTTCTTCCCCAAATGGTCCAGGGCTTGCCCTGGTTCGGGTCGAGGGGCGAACAGCCCCCGCGGGGCCCG
>NZ_JAGTJK010000114.1:0-12912 GCF_028435265.1 Polyangium jinanense
GAAGCGCGGCGGTAGACGAGGCGGCTCAGGGTGGCGATGACGTGGTTCATGCGATCGAGCGTGCTGGGATTGACCTTTTCGATGAGCCGCATGGCTTGGGCGACCTGAACGCACGCCAGCACCTCACGGGCGGAGCCGAGGGCAGTGGAGTAGCGCTGCCGTTTGTGTCCATGGAGGCTGCCCATGCCTTCTGCGACATTGAGCGCCACGCTCTGCATGGCCCGCCGCAACTGACGAGCCAGGTCTCGATCTTTCTGTTCAATCCGTTCCGCGATGAGCCCTGCGTCTCCTGCCATGGCCAAAACGACATCGTAAATCTTGAGCATTGACGAACCCTCCGCCCGACGACCCAATCGCCGGGACCCCCGTCCCGCACCGTCGCGCGGAGGCCTCTTCAAGGCTGCGCAGCACCGCGCGGAGCCGCCCGCAGCGCGAAGCGCGAGGACGGTGAGCACGGCATGGCCTTGAAGAGGCCGAGCACGACGGTAAGCTCGCCGTCCCCGAGCGGGATCCCTGCAAACCCGTCCCACTCGCGTTTGCGTTAGCGTTTGCGTTTGCGTTTGCGTTTGCGTTTGCGTTTGCGCCTCCGCCTCCGCCTCCGCCCCCGCCTCCGCCTCCGCCCCCGCCTCCGCTTCCGCTTCCGCTCCCGTCCCCCCTCGACTACCTTCCCGCCCGATGCAGCCGCTCTCCTCCTCCGCCCTCCGCGAGGCCCTCTTCGACGCCGTCGACGAAGGCGACCTCGACCGCCTCTCCTCCCTCTGCGAGGCGCACGAGCAAGCCATCTGCGACGCCTTCCCCGGCTGGCGCACCCTCCCTGAGCCGTACCGCGAAGGCCCCCGACTGCGCTGGTACATCCAGGGCATGACCTCCGTCGCGCAGCACATGGCCGCCATGCGCGGCCGCCCCGAACTCTTCGCGGCCCTCACCACTGTCCCCGAGGACACCCAGGCCCTCCTCCGCCGCCTCGAACAGGCCCTCGCCGACATCGACGCCCTTGCCGCCGAGGGCCGTTATGCCGAGGCCGAAGCCAAGGCCCGCGCCGCGCTCGCGGAGGCCTCTGGCCACAAGAGCGGCCATCAGGCCATGCTCACGGGCCGCCTCGGCGAATGCCTCTTCCACACCGGCCGCGTCGCCGAGGCCCGCGCCCCCTTCGAGGCGACCCTCACCCTCTGTGAAGAGTCGGGCGACGACCAGGGCGCTCTCGCCGCCCTCTTCTCCCTCTTCGAGGTCCGCCGCTACCTCGGCGACACCGCCGAGGCCGCCGCCACCGCCGAGCGCATTGCCTCCGTCCTCGACCGCCTTGGCGACGCTGACGAGGCGCGCACCTTCCGCCGCCGCGCCGAGCGCGTCCGGGCTGGCGAGCCGCGGTGCCGCGTCGTCGCCCTCGTCAACGGCAAACCTGCCGAACTCGACGAACTTGGCGGCCTCCAGGGCTCCGTCCAGTTCATCTACGAGCGCAACCGCCCCGAGCTCCGCGCCGCGTCCATTGCCACCGAGGAGGGCGAGCGCCTCGGCGCCGCCGGCGAGTTCGTCCGTGCGCTCGAAGCCTTCCGCCGCGCTGCTGTCGCCGATCGACACGACCCCTCACCGGTCTACCAGGCCGGCGTCACGTGCCTCTTCATGGGCCGCGCTGCCGAGGCCGCGGAGCTCTTCCGCAAAACCGAGGAACTCGCTCCCGGCTGGTTCCGCTGCCGCGCCTACCGCTACCTCGCCGAACGCATTTCCGCCGGCACCCTCGACCCGGGCGTCTTTGCCGCCGTCACCGAGTTCGACCGCCCCGACCTCGACCCCACCGAGAAAATCCGCCGTGCCCGCGAGGCCCTCGCGAAGACCGACCTCGGATTGCTCCACGTCGCCCTCGGCGATGCCCTCGCGGCGGAGCGAAAATCCCTCGAAGCGCGTGCTGCCTATCGCCGCGGCCTCGACGTTGCCGAGGAGCCCGACGTCCGCACCCAGCTCCTCGTCAAGCTCGGCAACCTCGTCGACGACCCGGCCGAGCGCATTCGCCTCTACCGGGATGCCATCGCCCTCGACGGAAACCTCCTCTTCGCCGCCGTCGCCCGCCTCTCGCTCGCCTCGCTCCCCTCGGCCTGACCCCTGAAAGATCCCGCCTGACTCCTGAAAGATCCCGCCCCCAAGCGGCGTTTGTCCTCTGCTCGCCGCTGCCGGAATTTCTCGCAAAACTTTTTTCGCCGGCCGCTGTCACAGAAGAACCACCCGCTCCGATACCCGGGTTGAACCGCTCGTTCACCAGAGGAGGTTACGATGCTCACCATCAAGGGTCTCGCCGTTCGTTTTGCCCTCGGTCTCGCTGCCCTCGCTGCCATTCCGGCCGTCTCGAACGACGCGGCGGCTTGCGGCGACGTCTTCATCCCCGAGATCGACCACCGCATCCAGGGCCTCGCGAACGCCGAGCAGACCATGCGCGACGGCAAGATCGTGGCCTCGGCCCAGTCGATCGTGCGCATGTTCCCCGAGATCCGCAGCATCAACCCGGGCAAGGACGGCATGCTCCAGCGCGCCCAGCGCACCCTCGCCGTCGCCCTCGTCCGCGCCGACGGCGGCATCGACCTCGACCCGACCTGGCGTGGCAAGACGCCCGAGCAGCGCCAAAAGAACGTCGCCTGGGCCGTCGCGGCGCTCGAGCGGCTCCGCGAGCAGCGGAAGAACGATCCTGCCGTCGACACGGATCTCGGCGAAGCGCTCGCCAAGGTCTCTGGTCGCAAGGACGAGGCGCGCAGCTTGCTCCAGGGCCTCGCCGACCGCGACCTCATGGCCACGCCGCAGGGCTACGCCACCCTCGGCCGCCTCCAAAACGAGGCCGGCAACACGACCGCCCGCGACGCCGCCGTTCAGCGCTGCAACACGATGGCCAAGGACAGCTCGATCTGCCAGGTCCCCACGAGCCAGGGGGGCCAGAGCTAGCCGCTCGAAAGGATTTCATCCGTGCCCCGCGCGCTCGTCCTTGTTGTCGGTCTGGTCCTCCTCCTCCTCGGCTGTCGCAAGGACGAGCGCGCGGAGGCACCTTCGCCCGCTCCCTCCGCGAGCGCGACCACGCTCGCACAAGCCCAAGCCCCCGAACCGCCGCCCGGCGACCCCGCAAAGGGAAAAACCCTCGTCGCCAAGTTCGAGTGCAACCGCTGCCACGAGGGCACCGGCCTCGAACAACCCAAGCTCGACCAGGATTGCGTCCGTTGCCACCAGGAGATTCACGCCGGCACGTACCAGGCCTCGGCGAGCACGCTCTCGAAGTGGCAAAAGACCATCGTCCACTTCCGCGAAACCCCGTCGCTCGCGAACATCGGCGGCCGATTGCGTCGCGGCTTCATCGAGAAGTTTCTGCTCGAACCGCACGACGTCCGCCCGCACCTCGATACGTCGATGCCGCGCCTCGCGATGACGCCGGAAGAGGCGCGTGACGTCGCCGCGTGGCTCACGTCCTCCGCGACGCCGGCCCCGGCGGTCGCACTCGAAGGCGCGAGCGTCGAGAAGGGAAGCGCGATTTTCGAGGCGAAGGGCTGCCGCCAGTGCCACGAATACACCGGCGCCCCGCGCGCAGCGCTCCCGGCCGGCGTGGCCGACCTCGAAGGCAAAGGCGAGCGCATGGCCCGCGCGCTCGCGCCGGATCTGCGGTACGTCCGCGAGCGCATGGCCCCCGGCGAGCTCGTCCGCTGGCTCGACGACCCGAAGGCGCAAAAGCCCGACACGCTCATGCCGAAGACGCCGCTCTCACCCGACGAGCAGCGGGATCTCGCGGCCTTCCTGTTCCGCGCTGAGCTAGCGCCCAAAATCGCAAAAATCATCCCGCCGCGCCTGCCCGTGCTCGACCGCAAGGTCACGTACGAGGAGGTCAGCCGCCGCGTCTTCCGCAACACCTGCTGGCATTGCCACGCCGAACCCGATTATGCGATCGGCGACGGCGGACCGGGAAACACGGGCGGCTTCGGCTATCGGCCCCGTGGCCTGAACCTCGCCGAATACGAGGGCATCCAGGCCGGTTACGTCGACGACAAGGGCGAGCGCCGCAGCATCTTCTCGCCGATGCCCGACGGCACGCCGCGCCTCGTATACGCCATGCTCGCCCGGGTTCGCGAGGAGGCGGGACAAACCGACCCGGCCGTCCGCGGAATGCCCCTCTCCTTGCCCCCCGTCACGCCCGAGGACATCCAGCTCGTCGAGACCTGGATCGCGCAGGGCCGGCCGCAATAACCGCCGAATCCTGAATCGCCTACCCGTGCCCCGAGCGCACGGGCGGACGGGCGCCCCGCTTGCATGGGCGGATGCGGACGCGCGTCTGGCGCGGCTCCGGGGAGGCGTTCATCCATGCATCGGCGATCGTTCATCATGCTCGGCCTTTCTGGGGTGCTCGTCTCGTGCGCCGTCGAGGTGACGGGAACCGGAGAGCCGGGAGAGGCGCCCATGCCGCTCGACGTGCGGGCCGAGATCGGGCTGAGAATCGCCCCCGTGCCGCTGAAGCTGGAGAACGCGGATCCGTACCTCGTCGGGATCGGGAGTTATTACGTCAACGCGGCATCCGCCTGCGTCGATTGTCATAGCTGCCCGACGTATTCGCCTGGCGAATCCCCGTTCACCGGCGGTCGCGGCCGCCTCGACGCCGCGCATTACCTCGGGGGCGGCGTGCCCATGGGGACGAACCTCAAGGCGCCGAGCCTCGCGCCCGACGCGAATGGTTTGCCCGGCGGGCTCACGCGCGATCAGTTCCTGTCCGCCATGCGCACCGGAAAGGATCCGAACGACCCGAACCGGATCCTCCAGCTCATGCCCTGGTCCCTTTACAGAGCCATGGCCGAGGGGGATCTCGTCGCCATGTACGAATACCTGCGCGCCATCCCGGCCGCGCAGCCGGGCACGTGCACCGGCCCGGGGCAATGAGCCTCAGCCCGACGTGTGCTCCAGCAGCTCGATTCGATTGCCGAACGGATCGTGGACGAACACCCGCGCGATGCCGTCGATCGGCGGGCCGTCCACGACCGTCACGCCCGCGGCCCGCAGGCCCTCGACGAGCGCGGCGAGCCCGTCGACGAGCAGGCCCGGGTGCGCTTTCCGCGCCGGATGGAAGTCCGCCTCGACGCCGAGGTGAATCTTCACCGCGCCCGCCTCGAACCACGCACCGCCGCGCTTGACCATGTCGGCCGGTTTCGGCACCTCGGTGAGCCCGAGGAGGTTTCCGTAGAATGCACGCGCCTCGTCCTCGCGACCCGCGGGCATGGCGAGCTGGACGTGATCGATGGCTAGGATCGGCATGGAATCGTCTCTCCCTCGTTCGGCTCCCCGAGGTGGCGCGGGAATTCCTTCACTGTGAAGAGGTGCCGCGCCGCCGAAATCGGATCCCCTGGCAACCGGCAAAAATATCGCATCGAGGTCCGGAGCGAGCCGAACGTGCGCTCGAGGTCCTCCCAGCGAGCGCTTCCTTCCACGTTCGCGCGCAGGGGAGGGGGCGCGGCCGGGTCCTTGCGGAAGTCACGCACGTAATCGAGCAGCCGCGCGTGATAGTCAGGCTCCTCCACGATCGCCGCGATGGCCTCGCCCCGCGGGTGCGTTCCGGCGATCATCGATTCGACCTGCCATTCCAGCTCGGCGAGCCCGTCGTCCCACATCGTGAGCAGCTCCAGATCGTACCGCGGATTCGCGTGCACGATCTGCATGAGGTGGCCGATCACGTTGTCCCGGGTGCTGAAGAAGCCGACCGGATCCGCGAGCGAGGCCGGTTCTTCGAGGAAACGCAGGATCTGGTGGAACGTGTAATCGATGCCGACGCGCTGGTAATACTCGGAGGAGGCGGGCGAGATCCAGAACCGCAGCATGTCGATCGCGCCGAGGACGAGCTGGATCCGCGTCGGCGCCGCTTCGATGACGCCCGCCTTTTGGAGCCGCGAGAGCCGCGCGTCGAGCTCGCGGCCCTTGCCGTACGCCGCGAGATTCCCGCCGAAGCGGGCGATTTTCCCGGCCATCGCCGCGGGGCTCCCCGCCGCGCGGGCGAGGAGCCGGATCGGGGAATCCGTGCGCCGCGGCGTCATGCGCGTCTCAGAACCGCGCGAATCGCCGCAGCCGGAAGTAGACCGGCGTCGGGCTGTTCTCGTCCTTCAATTTCTCCGGCCCCTCCATCAGGGGCACGTACATCACGCGCCGCTGGCTCGCGTCGCCAGCCACGCTCGCCTCCGCGACCCGATGCCAGATGCGGCCGTCATGGATCGTCAGATCCCCCGCCTCGGCCTCGAGCGCATACTCGGCCGGATCCGGGTCCGTATCCATGAAATGGATCTTGCGCGTCAGCATGGGCCAGAGGCCCTGGTTGTGGGAGAACGGGAGCAGCCGCACGCCCCCCTTCTCGAGGGGCGAGTCGTCCAGGTAAAACCCGACGTTCAGGTAGCGCCGCGGCATCTCGAAATAGAAGAGATCTCGCAGGCTGTCCGTGTGCCAGCCGAGCCGCTTGTAGCTCGATCCCTCCTCGCGGCGGTAATGGTTGATGACGAGCCCGTCCCGCTCCCGTTCGCCGATGCGATATCCGGGGCCCGCGATCTCCAGGATCGCCTTGAAGCGCGGATCCTGCAGGAACGTGTGCAGCCGCTCGCCGAAGAGCGACGAGAAGCACATGCGCTGCACGAAGGGGCGCCCGTCCTTGCGCTTGCCGATGATGAGCGGCACGCCGTTGATCACCGTCCGCCCCTCGGTCACGAGGCGCTCGTCGATGGCCTCGACCTCCTCCACGAGCTTCGCGACCTCGGCGCGCGGCAGGAAGTTCTTGAAGCGGATGAACCCGAACGTGTCGAGGAATTCGACCTGCTCCGGCGTCAGCCGCTCGCCGAGCTCGAAGCGCGGCATCTCGATGCAACGGTTCATCGGCGGCGCGGACGCGTTCGTCGGTTTCGCCGGGGCCTCGGAGGCTTCGATGGTCGTCGTGGTCATGTCTCGGCTTCTACCAAATTTCCCAGCCGGCGCTGCACGCGTGCCGTGTCACGAATCGGACACGGTACGGTCAGCCTGCTCAGGGGGCGGGCGGCGGATCCGGGATGCCCGGCGGCGCCTCCTCCGCGGAGACCATCCGGCCGAGGAGGTTTCCTTCGCCCTTGCCGCTCGCCGTCGTGCCGATGAGCACCGTGTCCGCCGCCAGCGTGCCCGTGCCGCGAAGCACGCCGTTCGCGTCGGGGGCGAACTCGGCCGTGAGCGTGACGTTGCGCAGCGTGACCGGCGGGATTTGCACCACGACGTCCGTGGGCGCGGTGGCGAACACGACCTTGCCGCCGGGCTGATCCACGGCGCAGCCTTCGATCGTGAACGAGTATCCGGTCGGCGGGGTGCCGTACGGCACGTAATCCGAGTGCTCGTCCGGCGTGCCCGCGCGCTCGGAGGGCGCGACGCACTGGGGCTCGGGCAAGAGCCGGCAGACCTCGGTGCTCTTGCACGACATCGGACAAACCTGGGTCTTGTCGCGATCGGCGTTCGTGGCCTGTCCGCGCACGCGCCCCGTCTCGGGGTCGACGTAGAACGAGGCCCAGAGCTGGACCTGCGTCTGCAGCGGTTTCTCGATGTCCGCGAGCAGGAAGTACTTTCCGGTCGGGAAGATCGTCGAGGGTTTGTCGCACTCGAGCTTGAACGTGTAGCCGAAGAGCAGGCGCTTGCGGACCGTCGTGACGTTGCCCGCGACGTCGCTGAGGCCCGCCTCGATCACGAGCGCGAGCTTCGGGCCGACGGGCAAGGGCGCGCTCGGCTTGATCACGAGCGTCGCGTTCGCGTCGACGAGCTCGGCCGTGCCGCCCGTGGTGAGGGCCGTCGAGAACGCGAAAAACTCCTCGGGCGTGCTCTCGGGATCGGTGTCCTCGTCGAGGAGGTTGCCCTCCACGTCGGTCTCGAGGCGAACGATCGAGACGCGGAGCGTCGAGGGATCGACGGGCTCGGAGAACGCGAGGACGATCGGCGCCGTCGCGTCTTCGAGCACGCCGTCTTCGGCGTCGACGATGCGCGGCTGCGGGGGGCCGTCGTAGAGCTCGCAGCCGGCGCCGAGCGGGGCCAGGAGCGAGAGCAAGAGGAGCGAGAGAGGAAGACGTCGCATGTCCGTGCTCCGCGCGATCTAGAAGAAAAACGTGGTGCGGCCCTGGAGGAGGACGCTGCGCGCGGCGTAGCCGTCCTCGTTCCGGAGAGCGTCGCCAGGGAAGAGCACCGCGGCCTCGAAATCGAAGAGGAAGTGGTCGAGGTAGCGGTAGGAGATGCGCCCGTCGAGCTCGGTGCCGTAGTAACGGCCAGGCTTGCCGCCGGCGAAGTTGACGAGATCGTCCTCGATCGTGAGGCCGTCGCGGGCGAGGAGCGAGTTCACCGGATCGACGACGGGCGTGGCCGCGAACGCGAAGAGCGCGCCGCCGCGCAGCGTGAGGCCACGGATCGGGCGGATGTCGAACTGCGGGAAGATCGCGATCGCGTTCGTGAAGGCGCCGCGGTTGTACACCGAGTCCGAGGGAAAACTCGGGGCGCCGAGGCGATTCAAGAGCTCGGTGCCCGCGGCCGCGACGCGCGCGGTCTGGAACGCGAGGACGTGCTCGAAGAGCAAGAGGCCCACGTTCGCGTCCTCGGCGAAGACGAACTGCGTGAGCGGCGTGCGGTTGTTCGGATCGGCGTCGCCGGAGGCGTAATCGAACTCGAGGTACGCGGTGTAGAGGGGCTTGTCGTAACGGACGACGGCGCGCGCGCCGCCCTGGAGGATGCGCTGATCGACGACGGGATCGTTCGAGATGTAGCTGTTCGCCAGGGCGATCTCGCGGGTCGAGCCGACGTTCATCGCGCCTTCGGCGGTGAGGTGGAAGTCGCCGATGCGCCCCATCGCCTTCAGGCCGAAGCTATTGATGCTGGAGCTGTTCGCGTCGTCCCAGCGGTGCACGTAGTAGGCGCCGGCGAAGACGTCGCGGGCGAAGCCGAGGTGGGGCGCGAGGTAACGGACGGCGACGTCGACCTGCTGCACGTCGTCGGCGAAGAGCTGCACGCTGTCGGTGACCCAGCGATCGTAGGCGAGCGCGAGGATGACCCCGCGGTTCTCCGAGGTGTCGCGCTCCTCCTTGGGCTTGAAGGCCTCGAGGGGCTTGGTCGCGAAGAGGACACGGTCGACGAGGTTGCCCTGCCGGCTGAAGCCGAAGCGGTTCGTGCGGCCGTCGCCGTCCGCGGCCTGGATGCCCATGCCGTTGTTCGCGGACTGGCGGCCCACGCGGAGCAGGCCGATCGGGAGCACGACGTCGCCGTAGGCCTTGCGGAAGCGGATCTGCTCCTGCGAGCAGAGCGTGTAGCCGTAATCGTCGGCGTTCAAAGGATCGGTCCCGCGCAAGCCGACGCAGGGCGTGGTGATGTTGGGACTGCGGGTGTTGATGTTCGTCCCGAAGTTCGGCTTGGGGCCGGAGGCGAGCGTTCCGTTGTCGCCCCAGAGCACGCCGTCGAGCATGTCGGCCGAGGCGTAGAGGCGCACCTTGTCGAGGTAGTCGACGCCGACGTCGAGGCGCAGGCGGTGCTCGATCCAGCTCACGCGCCGGTTCGACTCGCTGTTCAGCGCGATCGGGTTCACGTAGAGCAGGTTTGCGCGATACTCGGCGCCGGCGCGGAAGCCGAACTTGTCGAGCGCATATCGCGTCCCCTGGCCCTTCGGATCCGGATCCGTCCAGGCCTCGGTGGTCTGTGCGTGCGCGTCGCCCGAGCAGAGCGCGAGCGAGAGGGCGAGGGCCGAAGGGAGCGAGGCGAAGAGGGCGGCGGGCTTTCGCATGGCGCGGGAAGATCCGCACCGTATCCGCACTCGGCCTGTAGGCGCAACGCCTTGCCGCATCCGTCACGGACAGCGCATCGCGCCTTCGAGCTTGCCGGTCTTCGCGCGGTAGACGAGGCCCGACTCGGCCGCGACGCGGCGCTTCGGATCGAGGCAATACACGGCGAAATCGACCGTCGCGTCGCCGGTCTCCGGATCGAAGTCGAGCGAGGTCTGCGCGCCCGTGAGGTCGATATTTTTACCGCCGCGTAGGACCTTGATCGCCGTGTAGATCCCGCCCTGGCCGACCTCGACCGGCTCGCCCGGGGGCACGAGGCGGCGCACGGCGCGTGCGAGCCCGCGGCCTGTGATCGGCTCGTCGCCGAGCGCGAGCGCGGCGTACGCGACGGCGTAAAACGCGTCGTACGGCGCGCTCGTCGAGTCGTACGGCGTGACCTTGTCAGGGAAGATTTCGTTGTGGTGCACGACGAACTTCGCGAGCGCGGGGTTCATCGCGGCGTCGACGCTGAGCAGCCTTCGCGAGGCGTCCGGGCGCTCGGCGACGAGCTTCAAGAAGTCGTCGGACGCGAGCGAGCCCGACATGACGTAATGCGGCCGGAAGCGGAGGTTCTTCGGCCAGCGTCGCTCGAGCTCGACGAAGAACTGCGCGCCCGCCCCGGCCTCGAAGACGACGTGCGGCGCGAACGAGCCGATCGACTCGATCAAGGGCGCGACGGCGTCGCCGGTCTGCGATCCGGAGAGCTCGTCCTTCACCACGAACTGGCGCAGATCGTCGCCGTTCTCATGGGCGCTCTTGCCGTTCCAGCGCAAGGCCGAGACGAGTTTGTCCGCGTGGCTCACGCCGGAGGCGTTGTCGACGCGGACGATGGCGACGCGTAACGCCTCGTCCGGGCGGAGGATCCCGGGCCGCTTGCGGATCTCCGGCTCGAGCACGTGCTCGAGGAACGCGGCCTTCGCGTCCGTGGACATGGTCGCGCTCGTGGTCACGCGCAAGACGAAGCGCGGATCGCCCGGCGCGTGCGCGATGTCCGTGAGCATCGAGGCCGTGTTCGAGGCGAGCGCGAGCACGCCCTTCGGCAAGAAGTGCGAGCTCGCGAGGTCGAGGACCTCCTTGCTGCGCGCGAAACCGAGGACCGCGGGGACGCCGATGTCGTCGACGAGGTGCGACGCCGCGCGTTCGGCGGCTTCGGTGTCGTCGCAGAGGACGATCCCGATCGGGCGAGGTTTCCCCGCGCCGCTCGCGGGCGGCAGGCCGCCTGTGAGGTTCGCGAAATCGCGGCGCGCGAGGTCCACGGCGCGCGCGGCTTGCCGGCCGTACGGCGTGCCCTTCTTCTCGTCGTGCGGGTACATCGCGCCGATCCAGAGCGTGCCGTCGTTCTCGACGTCACGATCGTCGGCGAGGACGCGGCACTGATCGGTCTCGAGCGTGACGCAGGCGCCGCGGTCCTTGCGGCAAATCGCGTGTTTGTCGCCGCCCGGGATCGCGCAGTCGGCGTTCGTCACACATACGGGGCGCGGCGCGGGGTTCGGAGGGGCTGGCGGCACGTCGGTCAGCACGAGGTGGTTCGCGCGGGCCACGAAGAGCACGAGGAGCGTGGCGATCATGCCGAAACCCGCCGACATCATGAGCACGGCGCGCGCCCGGGAAGGACGCTGCTCGGTGGGCCGCGACGAGAGAGGCTCGCTCACCGTGTTCTGCGGCGCGCCGTCGACCGGCGCGGCGGCCGGCGCGAGTGAGGGCGGGCGCGGTGAGCCTTCGTTTGGTGGGGGCACGTCGAGCACCGTCTCGACGAGCTCGGCCCGCGGCCGCGACGTGACGACACGCCCCGACGCGGGCTGGAGCGAGATGCGCCCCGACGACGACGGCGCGAACGCGAGGGCGCTGCCGCTGTTGCGAGGTCCAACGACGGAGAGCGGCTCGCCGTACACCGCCATGTGGGCCATGCCGATCGCGTCGCGCATCTCGCGCGCGTCCTCGAACCTGTCGTGCCGTGAATACGCGAGGGCCTCGTCGATGACGCGGGCGATCTCGCGCGGGACCTCGGGTGCGACGTCGAGGAGGCGCGGCGCGGGCTTGGTCGCGGTGCTCGTGAGCAGCTCCGTCGCGCGGCTCGCGTCGTGCACGAGTCTGCCCGTGATGAGCGTGAACATCGTCGCGCCTGCGGCCCAGAGGTCGGTGCGCGCGTCGATGGCGCCTCGATCCCCGAGGGCCTGCTCGGGCGGCATGTACGCGGGGGTGCCGGCGACGCCGCCGCCGGGACCACCTTCCTCGTCGGCGACGCGCGCGATGCCGAAGTCGAGGATCTTGAGGGTGCCGTCGGACGTGATGAACACGTTCTCCGGCTTGATGTCGCGATGCACGATGCCCTTGTCGTGCGCGGCCGCGAGCGCGTCGCAGAGCGCGTGGCCGATGACGAGGACCTCGCGGGAGGCGAGGTTCCCGCCCGCGCGCCTTCGCCGCTGGTCGAGGGTCTCGCCTTCGAGCAGCTCCATCACGAGGAACGGGCAGCCGTCGTCGGAGAGGTCGTCGTCGAGGACGCGCACGGCGCCGGGGTGCTCGATCCGGTTCGCGACGTAGCCTTCGCGGACGAAGCGGTCGCGCTGGGTGACGCTGGCGGAGAGCTCGGGGTGGAGGATCTTGAGGGCGACCCGGTGACCGTTGCGGTGAACGGCGAGGTAGACCGTCGCCATGCCGCCCACGCCGAGCACACGCTCGATGCGGTACTTGTCCCGGAGCGTTTTGCCGACACGACGTGCGGCGTGCTCGCGGGCAGAGGGCGGGGGCATGGCGGAAAGGAGGATACCCGATCAGGGAATTTCCGGAACGGGGGGTTCGCCGCGATGCGCTACGTCGGGTCGGTCTCGGTCGGATCCGGCGGGGGAGGGGAGGCGCTTGGTCCTCAAAAGTGTACGAACGTGAACAGCGGAATGTTACCGCTTGGCGCATCGCTGGGGCGTTGCCCCAGGCCCCACCCGGGGCTATCCGCCCCGGGACCCGGACCAGCGCAAGCGCTGGACCCGGGGTCGATGAACTGCGCGATGCGCAGTTCATCGAACAGGCCGAGTCAAGACCAGCTACGACCTTGCCAATCAAGACAGCCGCGCTGCCATTTCTAAGGGCAACGCTGCCCCTGATCTTGCCACCGGCCCGTGGA
>NZ_JAGTJK010000115.1:0-12030 GCF_028435265.1 Polyangium jinanense
AACCTCACTCACCTTCCCCGAGGGAAACAGCGCCGCCTGCGCGGCCATGCGCGTCAGTCGCCGGGTCCGGCGCTTGTCTCCAAGGTCCGCATGCCCGAACTCCTCCTCCGCCCACGCTTCCGCCGACGAGGCCGCCCCTGCATCCAACATCTCACTCGGTAAATGTCGTCAGAGGGGGGGAATGTACCGATCGGAGATGGGACCAATGCTCAGGCCAGGGGCTGGACCCGGGACGATGAACTGCGCGGTGCGCAGTTCATCGCACAGGCCGAGTCAAGACCGCGAGCGACGTTGCCAACCAAGACAGCAGCGCTGGCGTTTCAACCGGCGACGCCTGTTGGAAGAACTGCGCACCGCGCAGTTCTTCCACAAAAGGTCCAGCGCTGGCGCTGGTCCGGGTCGAGGGGCGGACAGCCCCCGCGGGGCCTGGGGCAGAGCCCCAGCGAGGCGCCTTCGACCTGAGCCCCTGCTCAACCGAAGTGATACGCGGACAAACGTTTCCCCCAGACCGCGCCATTGTACGCCGTCGTTCCCCGATCGGCGCCCGCCGCTCCGGCGACGACCATGAGCGGCAAGAGGTGCTCCTCCCGCGGGTGCGCGAGCCGCGCGGCCGGCGCGCTTGCCCATGCTGCGAGACGCGCGTCCCGCTCGTTCGACGGCAGCGCCATCGTCTCGCGTAACCAGGCGTCGAACGCCTCCGACACTGCGCCTGCGCTCGGATCTCGGAAGCCACGCATGTTGTGATACGTCATGCCGCTCCCGAGGATGAAAACCCCCTCGTCCCGCAGCGGCGCGAGCGCGCGACCCATCGCGAGGTGCTCCTCTGGATCGAGGCCGAGCTTCAGCGAGAGCTGGATCGTCGGCACCTCCGCGTCCGGGTACGTGAGCTTGAGGGGCACGAACGTCCCGTGATCGAAGCCTCGCTTCGCGTTCGTCGCCGTCTGGAACCCCGCCCCGCCGAGCAGCTCCTGCACGCGCGCCGCAAGCTCCGGGGCGCCGGATGCTGGCCATTGCAGCGTGTACGACTCGGGCGGGAAGCCGTAATAATCGTAGAACATGGGCGGACGCTCGGCCGTCATCACCGTCGGCACCGGCTCCTCCCAGTGCGCCGAGATCACGAGCAGGGCCCACGGCGGCGACTTCGGCAGCGCGCGGATCGAGCGCAGGTAGCTTGCGAGCTCGTCGAACTCTGCTTTGCCCATCCCGACGTCCACGAACGGCCACGGACCGCCGCCGTGCGGCAGGAACACCACGGGCAAACGCCCCGGGACCGAAGGCTTCTGGTGCTCGTCCGCCGAAGGTTCGGCGGCGCTGCCCAGAGCGCCCGGCAGCGCCGCGATCGTCGCCGCTCCGGCGATACCCGCGACGATCGCCTGGCGGCGCGTCAGGCCCTCTTCACGTTCCTGGCTCATGCATTCTTCTCCTCGCGTGGGACCGAGGAAGGATGCACCCGCCCCTTCGTCCGCACCAGAGCACGCTGGAGAGACACACTGTTCTCCTCGGGGCAACAATCGGAGCCGGCGTGTTACGTCGCCGCCTCGATGATTTCGGCCCCCAGCCACTCGAGCGCGGTGGCGAGGGACGTCGTGCGGTGGCGCTCCGGATGCCAGGAAAACAAGAGGACGAGGACTTTTGCGGGGACCTTGCCGGTCCCGCTGGCCGCGCGGATGAGCGAGCGTACCCGCTCCACCTCGTCTTCCGGGCAACGGACGGTCAAACCATCGATCTGGACGAGCTGTTGCAATGTCCCACTCCGAGCCAATGCCAGCGGAGCACGACGACGCCATGGGCCCCGGCTCGCGGCGCTGGGCCGAGGGGGGCTCACGCGGTGTTCGTCGCGCGCCTTTCAACGGTGGAAATGGCGGCCTGGGGGCTCAGACAGAGCCCCGCGACGGGCGCGGCGGGGCTCGGGCTTCCTGCGGGGTGCGGCGCTCGGAAACACAGACCGCTTTTTCGAGGCGCTGGGTGAGCTCTTGGGTGCGCTCGTCCGCGTGGAGGCGATTCGACTCGGTGCCGGCTTCTTGCCAGGGCAGCGCTCCGGTCGGAGGGTCGATCGCGGGGGCGTTCGCTTCCGAGGTGCGGAAGCGTGTCGACGACACGGACGACGATTGCGAAGAGAGATCCCCGCGCTCGTGCTCCGCTTCTGGCGGTGGATGCCGGTGCGGCCCGCTCGAAGCCAGCGGCGCAATTTCGAAACGCCGACCGCCCGGCGATGCCGATCGCGCGACCCGCGGCACGGCCTTGCCCCCGCCATTCACCACACGCGTAAGATCCGCGGCGAAACAGCCTCCTTCGACGCCGAAGAAGGCGGAGACGAGCGCGAGCACGGAAAGCACCGTGACCACGACGCCCCGACGTGCTCCCCCTCGCCGCCTCGCGCGGCCAGCATCGACGATGCCGGGGGAAGGAGAAGGGGCGCCGATCATTTGAGGTCACACTAACGGCGGGGGCTCGTCGAACTCAAGGACAAAGCGCGCGACCCTGAGGTTTTCCGCAGGATCGATCCGGAGCCAGGGCGACGAACGCTCTCCCACCCACGGCGTCCCCGCCCGCTCTCGTTTCGTGTATGGGTTCGCCATGAGCGAGACGATCGGGCGCGACGGCTACCCTCACTTCCTGGTCATTCCGACGCGGTGGATGGATAACGACATCTACGGCCACGTCAACAACGTCGTCTATTACTCGTATTTCGACACCGTCATCAATCGCTGGCTCATCGGCGAAGGCGGGCTCGACATCGAGCGCGGCGACGTGATCGGCGTGGCCGCGGAGTCGCATTGCCGGTACCTGCGCGGCGTGTCGTTCCCGACGGACATCGACGCGGGGCTGCGCGTGGGCAAGCTCGGCCGCTCCAGCGTGCGTTACGAGATCGGGCTCTTCCCGCGCGGCGAGGCGCTCGTGGCCGCGGAGGGATATTTCGTCCACGTCTTCGTGGATCGGGTGAACCGAAAGCCCACGCCGATCCCCGATCGGATCCGCGCCGCGCTCGAGCGGCTCGTCGTGCCTCCGAGCGCTGTTTGAAGGCCGCTCTTCGTTCAACGCTCGGGGCTACGCTCGGACAAGCCGAGCTTCGCCCCGAACCCCCTTGCGTTCGTCCCGCCGGTCCCGCATCCTTCGCGCTCGTTCGGGATCCTTCCCGGTAGGAGGTGCTCGAAGAAAACGATGATCAAGCGTCGCCTCGCGGTCACGCTTCTTCTCCTGCTCCCGCTCCTCGCGCTCGTAGCCCCCGCTAGGGTGCTCGCCGAGGAAACCGAGACAGCGCCCGTGACGGCGAGGAACGCCGTCGCCGAGGCCCGTGCCCGCGGAGAGCTGCGCTGGGGGAACGATTCACAAGGCGGCGCGCCGTACGTCTTCCAGGATCCGATGGATCCGAACCACCTCATCGGCTTCGAGGTGGACTTCGCCGCCGCGCTCGCGAAAAAGCTCGGCGTGCGCCCGAGGCCCGTGCAAGGGCAGTGGGACGGGCTGCTCGAGCTGCTCGCCCGCGGCGATTTCGACGTGGTCGTGAACGGCATCGAGGTCGCCGAGGAGAAGAAGCGCGTCGCCGATCTGTCGCGTCCCTATTACGTCGCCGCCATGCGGCTCACGGTGCGCAAGGGCGACGCGGGCGCGCCGCGCACGCTCGAAGCGCTGCGCGGGCGCAAGCTCGGCACCTTGCCCGGATCGCTCGCCGCGCGGCTCGCAACGCGCGAGGGCGCCGAGGTGAAGACGTACGACGGCGGGCAAAACGACATCTACGACGATCTCCGGATCGGCCGCACCGACGCGGTGCTGCTCGACGATCCGATCACGCTTTATTACGGGGCGATCGATCCCGCGCTGGAGGTCGTCGACGGCTCGTTTGGCGAGGTCTCGTATGCGGTGGGCGTTCCGAAGGGCGATGCGGAAACGCTCGCCGCGGTGAACGGGGCGATCGACGAGCTCGCGAAGGACGGAACACTCGCCGCGCTCTACGCGCGCTGGGGCCTCTGGAACGAGCCCACCGAAAAATTGCTCGGCGGGCCTGCGCCCCCATCCACAGTCGTCGCCGAGGCGCACGACGCGTGGCGCGCGGCCGTCGGAAAACCGCTTCCGTTCTGGTCACGCGTGACGGAGCGATATCCGGCGACGCTCCGCTTGTTCGCGCGGGGCGCGCTGCTCTCGCTCGTGGTCTCGGTGCTCGCGATGGCCGTGGCCGTGACGCTCGGCATGGCGCTCGCGCTCGCGCGGGTCTACGGGCCGAAGCCGCTCCAGTGGCTCGCGGTGGGCTACATCGAGCTCTTCCGCGGCACGCCGCTGCTCGTGCAGCTCACGATGGTCTACTTCGGCCTGCCCGAGCTCGGCCTGACGCTCTCGCCGTTCGTCGCGGGCGTGATCGCGCTCGGGCTGAACTACGCCGCGGCCGAGGCGGAGAACTACCGCGCCGGGCTCGGGAGCGTGCCGGCGGGGCAGATGGACGCGGCGCGGACGCTCGGGCTCTCGAAGCTCGCGTCGCTCCGCCACGTGGCGCTGCCGCAGGCGATCCGTGTGGCCCTGCCGCCGACGACGAACGATTTCATCGCGCTGCTCAAGGACAGCTCGCTCATCTCGGTCGTCACGTTGACCGAGCTCACGAAGACGTATACGAGCCTCGCCAGCGCCATGCGGGACCACCTCGGCCTCGGCCTCGTGGTGGCGCTGTTTTACCTTGGCTTGAGCCTCCCGTTCGCGCGCCTGTCGCGCAGCGTGGAGGAACGGCTCGGATCGAAGGTCCGGCGGCCAGCTTCTGCTTGAAGGAGGGAACGATGTCGATCTGCGTCACCGATCTGGTCAAGCGACACCCGGGCGCCGCCGCGCCCGCGCTCGCGGGGCTCTGCATGAAGGTGCCGACGGGCAAGATCGCCAGCGTCCTCGGGCGCAGCGGCGCCGGAAAGACCACGCTCCTGCGTTGTTTGTCCGGGCTCGATCCCTTCGACGGCGGAACGATCGACGTCTCCGGCGTGACGTTCGGCGCGGGCGCGAAGCACGGCTCGTTTGGCGGGAAGATCGGGCTCGTCTTCCAGAGTTTCGAGCTCTTCCCGCACCTCTCGGTGCTCGACAACTGCACGCTCGCGCCGCGCATCGTGCGGGGCGAGGCGCGCGCGCGCGCGGAGGCACGGGCCAAGGAGCTGCTCGCGGAGCTCGGCATCGAGGACAAGGCGAAGGCGTACCCGGAGGCGCTCTCCGGCGGGCAGAAGCAACGCGTGGCGATCGCGCGCGCCCTCGCCATGGAGCCTTCGGTGCTGCTCTACGACGAGCCCACGAGCGCGCTCGATCCGGCGCTGAAACACGAAGTCGGCCGGACGCTGCGGCGCGTGGCCGGGACGGGTGTCACGCAGATCGTCGTGACGCACGATCTGCCCGTGGCGCGCGAGGCGTCGGATCTCGTCTTCGTGCTCGACCGAGGGCGCGTGGCGGCCTTCGGCCCGCCGGAAGAAGTGATCGCCGAGGCGGCGTAAAGCGAGAAGCCCCTTGACAAGGGGCGAGATTCGATCGCGGGCGTCCCAGGTGCGGCTGGAACGCGGAAACGCGTGTCCTGAAATACACTGTTTCCTCTTGCAAACAGGACGGAAACTCCGCATCCTGCGCCCGCAATGTACGCTCCCCAACGCCCCGTCCGGGTGGCGATCATTGGAGGCGGATGCGCGTCGATGGCGACCGCCTTCGAACTGACCCGCCCCGAGCACCGCGGCCTTTACGACGTCACCGTCTATCAGATGGGCTTCCGGCTCGGCGGCAAAGGCGCCTCGGGCCGCGGGCCGTCGGGCCGCATCGAGGAGCATGGCCTGCACCTCTGGATGGGGTTTTACGAGAATGCGTTCCGCTTGATGCGCTCGTGTTATGGCGAGCTCCGGCGGAATCCCCGCACCTGCCCCATCGCGACGTTCGAGGACGCGTTCGCCCCCGCGCCCGTCGTCGGCGTGACGGACCGATTGCCGAGCGGCGCGTGGGAGCCGTGGGTCGCCCAGTTCCCGCCCGGCAAAGGAATGCCCGGCGATCCGCTGGAGGAGCGTAACCCCTTCAGCGTCGCGGGATACCTGGAGAAAGCCCTCGCGCTCGTCCCCGAGCTCTTGCGTTCGGCGAACGCGGGGCGCGCCGCGCCCACGATGCCCGGGTCCGAGGGGGCGCGCCGCGTCGGGGCGTCGCCGGGCGACGTGCTCGGGATGATCGAGCGAATCCTGCGGTACGGGCAGCTCGCCACGACGGCGGCCGTGTTCGAGGCGGTGGACCTCTTGCGCACGGCGCTGCAATCGCTCTTCGCGCTGTCGCCGCGGGACAGCGTCGAGGGCACGTTGCTCCGGCTGCTCGACGCGATCGGCGCGGTCGTGCGGCGGGAGCTCGACGCGCTCGTCGGCGGTGACATGGGGCTTCGGCGGGTGTGGGAGGTCGTCGAGCTCATCCTCTGCATCGTGCGGGGCTCGCTCCGGTACGGGCTCGTGTTCCATCCGGACGGGTTCGACGCGATCAACGAATACGAATGGTCGGACTGGCTCCGCCGCAATGGCGCGTCCGAGCGCTCGCTCGACTCCGGGTTCGTCCGCGCGCT
The DNA here is from genome assembly GCF_028435265.1 of Polyangium jinanense. GTDB lineage: Bacteria > Myxococcota_A > Polyangia > Polyangiales > Polyangiaceae > Polyangium > Polyangium jinanense. The sequence goes on from NZ_JAGTJK010000115.1 coordinate 6,545, forward strand.
CTATGATCTCGCGTTCGCGTACGAGGACGGCGATGTGCGGCGCCCGGCCCTCGCGGCGGGGGTCGCGCTTCGCGGCGCGCTGCGGATGTTCTTCACGTACCGCGGATCCTTGTTTTTCCGCATGCAGGCCGGCATGGGCGACATCGTCTTCGCCCCGATGTACGAGGTCCTGAAGCAGCGCGGCGCCCACTTCGAGTTTTTCCACCGCCTGCGCAACGTAAAACTCTCGCCGCCCGAGGCGGGGCCGGCGCACGTCAGGGCGCTCGAATTCGACGTGCAGGCCGAGATCGTGGGCGGCGGCGAGTACACGCCGCTCGTCGACTTCAAGGGGCTGCCCTGCTGGCCCGCGAAGGCCGACCACCGGCAGCTCGTGGACGGCGAACGCCTGGAGCGCGAGGGCTGGGCCTTCGAATCCCACTGGGAGACACGCCGCGCGGGGGAGAAGACGCTGCGGGTGGGCGCGGATTTCGATTTCGTCGTCCTCGGCGTGAGCGTCGGTGCCATTCCGCACGTGGCGCCGGAGCTCGTCGAGCGGGCGCCGTCGTGGCGGGCGATGGTGCAGAACGTGAAGAGCGTCGCGACGCAGGCGTTTCAGGTGTGGCTCCGGGCGGACGCGCAAGAGCTCGGCTGGAATCGGCCCGGGCCGGTCAACGTGTCGGGGTTCGTCGAGCCGTTCGATACGTGGGCGGACATGACGCACCTCGAGCGCGTGGAATGCTTCGAGGAGCCGGTCCGATCGATCGCGTATTTCTGCAGCGTCTTGCCGGACGTCGCGCCCGAGAGCCCGGACTTGCCGGCCATCGCGCGCGCCTACGTGCGCGACAACGTGGTGCGCTTCCTCGACTGGGACGTGGGCTGGCTCTGGCCCGCGGCCGTCCGCAGGCCGGGCGAGTTCCGCTGGGATCTGCTCGTCGACCCCGAGGAGGCCCGTGCCGGCGCACCACAACGCACGGGCGCGGCGCGGTTCGATTCGCAGTTCTGGACGGCGAACGTGAACCCGTCGGATCGGTACGTCCTGTCTTTGCCCGGGACCATCAAATATCGCATTTCGCCGCTCGACATGACCTTCGACAACCTGACCATCGCCGGCGACTGGACGCGCTCCGGGCTCGATACGGGCTGCGTCGAGTCGGCCGTCATGTCGGGGCTGCTCGCCGCGCACGCCATCAGCCATTTTCCTCCCCTCGAAGAAATCATCGGATACGATCACCCATGAACCCGTGGAATCCGCACGATCGCCCTCTCCCCCACGACGCGCCCGTGCAGGACCGGCTGCGGCGTGATCCCCCCGCCCGCACCCAGCCCATTCGGGACGTGCCCTTGATCTTCCGCTCCCCGCCGGAGCGCCGCCCGGATCCCATGCCGGGGCCCAATGGCCCGGGCGCGCCGAACGGCCGTCCCTCCCTCGAAGCGGGCGTGTCCACGGCGTATCGCGTGTATGACGAATACATGCGCCGCGGCCGCGAGGCGGCGCGCGGGTTCGGCGGATCCTGGCCCGAAGCCGGGCCGCCGCCGTCGTACGGCGACATGGCGCGAAGGGCCATGCGGTACTGGTCGGACGCCATCGGCATGATGTTCGATTTCGCCGGGCCGATGGGCTTCATGCCGCAGGGCCGCGCGCCGCAGTCGCCGTATGCGCATTCGCCCTATGGCGGATACGACCCGCGCGCGGCGTACGCGCCGCAAGGCCGCTACGAGCCGCCGCCGCCGTACGGGCGGCCCGAGCCCCCTGCCCCGTTTGGCCGATACGAACCGCCGCCGCGCGAGCGTTACGAACCGCCGCGCGAGCGCTACGAGCCGCCGCGCCCGCCGCAGGACGCTCCGGAGCGGGAAGCGGGCATTGCATTGCGGTTCGACGTTCACCTCGGCCGCGCCGCGGAGGTGCGCCTGCACCTCGGGCCCGGCGCCACCGGAAAACACCTCGTCGCCCCGGCGCTCGCCGCGCTCGACGTGCAGGGCGCGCTCCCGCTCGAAGGCGTGCGCTTCTCGAACGACGGCGCCCTCGGGCTCACCCTGCAAATACCGCCCGAGCAGCCCGCCGGCACCTACAGCGGCGTGGTGATCGACGAAACGAGCCGCTCGCCCGTCGGTCGCGTGACCGTCACCTTGAAGGCCTGACGGGGGGCCGAGGACACCATGCTCGCCGAGATCGTCCCCGCCGTCTTGCAAGAATACGGTGCGGCCGCGCGCGCGCGGCTCTTTCAATACCTCCCGGCGCGCGAGCCGCGGCGCTTTCTCTACGACCTCGTGGCCGAGTATCCGCAGCGTGGCGGCCGCGGCTTCCGGCCGAGCCTCTGCATCGCCACGGCCCGCGCCTTCGGCTGCCCGCCCGAGGACGCCCTCGACACGGCCGCGTCCATCGAGCTCTTGCACAATGCCATGCTCGTCCACGACGACATCGAGGACGAAAGCGAGCGCCGCCGGGGCAAACCCACGCTGCACACGACGCATGGCATTCCGATCGCCATCAACGTCGGCGACATGCTCGGGCTCCTCGGCCTCCGCCCGCTGCTCGCGAATTTCCGCAACCTCGGCCCGCGCCTCGCGCTGCGTATCCTCGAAGAGACCGAGCGGATGGCCTCGGAGACGGCCGAAGGGCAGGCCATGGAGCTCGGCTGGCGTCACGAGAACGCGACCGGCGTGCGCGAGTCCGATTACCTCGAAATGGTCCTCAAGAAAACGTGCTGGCTCGGGATGATTCACCCGGTCCGCGTCGGCGCGATGATCGCCACGTTCGACTCGATCGATCCCGACGCGTTCATCCGCTTCGGCTTCTTCCTCGGCGCGGCGTTTCAGATCCAGGACGATCTCCTGAACCTGACCGGCGACGAGAACGATTACGGCAAGGAGCTCGGGGGCGACATCCACGAGGGCAAACGGACGATGATGCTGATTCGCCTCTTCGAGGAGGGGACGGCGGAGGAGCGCGAGCGCCTCGGCCGCCTGCTCGCGCTGCCGCGCGTCGAGCGCACCCGCGAGGAGATCACCTGGGTGCGCGAGCGAATGGATCATTACGGGTGCATCGAATACGCGCGTCAGGTCGCGCAGGGGCTTGCGGGCGCGGCCTCGCACGAGTGTTCCCTCCTGTTCGGCGCGCTGCCGGACTCCCGCGACAAACGGTTCCTCGAAGCGCTCCCCCGCTGGGTCATCGAGCGGGCTTGACGCGCGGGCCATGGCCAAACCCCTCTTCAACCTGGCGCCGGGCATGTATCCGACGATGCAGCTCGTCCCGCCCTTCCGTTTCGAGGGGGTGACGATGCGGGTCTTCCCGCTCCTCGCCGACATGGAGCGGGTGCAGCGCTTCGTCGACGCGTACGTGAACGACATCGCGCCGCCCGAGGTCGGGCAATTCCGGGTGTTCTTGCCGTACGTGTATCTGCAAATCCTCCATTACGGCAAGATGGCGGTCGAATCGGCGAATTTGGGGTGGATCGCGCAGCACGAGATCAATCTGACGATCCCTCTCGCGTGGTACACAAAGGAGGGCCATCAGCTCGTCTTCAAGGATTGGGTGTACCTCACGCCTCACATTTTCGTGGACAACCCGCTCTCGATGACGACGGGCCGCGGGGTGTACGGGTGGCCCAAATCGCCCGGGCACCTCGTGCCCACCGCGAGCGGGTGGGTCGACGATCCCACGGCCGGAAGGATCCTCGCGAGGGTGAACGCGCCGAGGGGCACACTCCTCGAAATCGAGGAAGTCGCATCCCTCTCGCCCTTCGAGACGCCCAGCCGATGGCTCTCGCAGGGCATCGACATGCTCCAGGGCATGGGGCTCTGGCGCGAGCGACCCGGCGGGGCCCCCGCGAACGCCGTACGGATGGCGCGGGATCTCGGGCGTTTCGTCGTCGGTCTCCACACGTCGACCCCGTACTGGATCGCGCTCACGTTGAAGCAATTCCGGGACGCCGCGCAGCCCGAAATCGCCGATTACCAGGGGTTCGTCACGACGAAGATGCTCATCGACAGCATCAAGCAGGTCGGCTTCTTCGGCGATCGCCACCTCCTTTCCGGCGACGTCACGGGTGGATATCGGATTCGCCTGCACGAACATGCCGGTGTCTCCCTCGGCGACGTTCTCGGGCTCGAAATCACGGGCCCTCGCGAGCGGGGCGCGCACGGCGAGCCGGTGAGCGTGCTCGAACCCGTGTTCCCTTTCTGGCTCCATTTCGACATGAAGTACCCCCGCGGCGACGTGCTCGCGTGGCGCACGCCGTTCTCGGACGGCTGGCGCAGCGACGGCGGGCTGCCCCTGTCGACACCCGCGACCCATCCCGAGCCCCTTCCGCGCTTCAACACCGCGCGGGGCGTCGCCTTCGAGCCCGCCCCCGGGCCCTTCCATCGTCCGGACGCGACCTTGCGCGTGCTCCCGATGCTCGCGGACCGGGCGAAGCTCCAGGCGTTCTGCGACGCCTCCTTCGGCGCGATGCTGAAGGACACACCGTATCGCGTCGAGGCCTGGGGCACGTACGTGTACATGGTGGCATCGAGCTTCGACGAGGATCGCGACCTCGAAATGCTCCTGCCGATCCTGTGGCATTTCAATGGCGAGCTACAGGGCCGAGCGCTCGTGCCGGTGTTTTGCTACGCGAACCGCGATGCCGCCGCGATCGCGCGCTCCGAGGTGTGCGGCATCCCGACCTTACCCGCCGAATTCGCGAGCCCGGCCGATGGATGGATGGATCCCGCCGGGCCCTCGCCGCGAATGCCGCGCCCCTTGCTCACCGTGCTCGCGGACGTGCTCCCCACGCTCGGGTACGGCCAGAAGGCGGAGCGTCGGCGGCTCATCGAGATTGTCCAGGGATCCACGACGCCGCCCGTCTCGACGACCTCGTTCCTCCTGAACGAGACCTTCCCCCAGCACGTGGAGCAGGAGGACCACGCGCTCGGCCCTCTTTCGATGACGGGCTCCCTCGACATCCTCACCGTAAAACAATTCCGCGACGCGCAGGATCCAATCGCCGCCTGCTACCAGAGCGTGGTCCTCCTCGAACGGGTGTTCGAGCAAGTCCTCGAGGTCGACGAAATCAAAAACCGCCTCGAAATCCGACTCCACGCCTATCCAAGTCAGCCCATCGTCGAGACGCTCGGGCTCCACTGGAAAGCGGTGGACGTGAGCGGCACGGCCGAGGTGTACGTCCTCGAGCCCATACGCCCCTTCTGGGCCCGCGTCGCGATGCGGCAGCATCTCGGCCGCAACCTGGCCATGCGCGCGGGCAGCAAGCAATGGGTGATCCCCCCGCGCGACGAGACCTGAAGCATGGGTCTCATCGCGAGGCGTCGCGCCGGGGCGCTGCCCCGGGCCCCGCGGGGGCTGTTCGCCCCTCGACCCGAACCAGGGCAAGCCCTGGACCATTTGGGGAAGAACTGCGCGATGCGCAGTTCTTCCCACAGGCCGGTGGCAGGCGGGCAGGATCGTCGTTGGTCTTGACCTGGCCTGTTCGATGAACTGCGCATCGCGCAGTTCATCGACCCCGAGTCCAGCG
>NZ_JAGTJK010000116.1:0-11943 GCF_028435265.1 Polyangium jinanense
GCCACCGCTGCCGGCCGCGCCGCCGCTACCGCCGCTGCCGCCCGCGCCGCCGCTGCCGCCGCTGCCGCCCGCGCCGCCGCTGCCGCCCATGCCGCCGCTGCCGCCCGCGCCGCCACTTCCGCTCATGCACACGCCAGCGGAGCACGTCCCACCGCTGCATACCGTGCCATCCGCAGCGATGGCATCGGCAGGACAATCGTTCGTGGCGCCATCACAAGTCTCCGCCACGTCGCACTCGCCGGAGGAGGCGTGGCATTCGGTGCCCGTCGCGATCTTCGCGTCCATCGGACAATCCTTCGCGACGCCGTCGCAGCTCTCGGCGACATCGCACACACCTGCGCTCGCTCGGCACGACGTACCCGCCGCGAGGGGCGCGCAGGTTCCATCGACCGTCGCGCCCGCCGCCTTGCTACACGCCTGGCAATCGTTCGCGGCACCGCCGCCGCAGGCCTCGTTGCAGCAGACGCCGTCGACGCAGAATCCGGTCGCGCAATCGGCGGCCGTCGCGCAAGAACCCCCCTGGACGGTCCGGACGTCGAACATGTACGCGGCGCCGGAGTCGGCCCCCTTGTCGTCGTCCTGAAACGCCCCGGCGATTGCCGTGCCCCCCGAAAGACCGACCGAAGTACCGAGGCGGTCGTCCGCTGCCCCGTCGCTCGCCACGAGCTTCGCCTGCTCGGTCCAGGTCAAGCCGCTTCGCACGAAGAGGTAGGCCGCCCCGGAGCCCGTGGCCTGGGCGTCCCCGACCGCCGCGCCGAGCAGCGCCTTGTCCCCATCGAGGGCGACAGACCAGCCGACCTGATCATTGTTGTTCCCATCGCTCGCCTGGAGCTTCGCTTGCTGGTCCCACGTCCCGCCGCTCCGCTCGAACACGTACGCCGAGCCGGCGTAGCTCGCCAGCGCATCGTCCCCGGACGCGCCGATGAGCGCCGTGTCCGACGAGAGCGCCACCGCATGGCCGAACTTGTCGCTCTCGGTGCCATCCGCCGCCACGAGCTTCTTTTGCTGGGTCCATGTGGTGCCGCTTCGCACGAACACATAGGCCGCGCCTGCCTTGTTGGCCTTCCCGTTGTCATTTTCGGCCCCGATGAGCGCGGTTTCCCCGGACACGGCGACCGAAAAGCCAAACGCGGCGTAGTCATGGCCGTCGGCCGCTGCGAGCTTCGCTTGCTGCGTCCAGATGCCATCGTGCACGAAGACGTAGGCCGAGCCCGAATACGGGCCCATCGGGTTGTCGTTGTCCGCGCCGATCACCGCGGTGGTCCCGTCGATCGCGACCGATTTTCCGAAGAGGTCGGCCCCCGTCGCGCCATTCGCCACGAGCTTCGCCTGCTGCGTCCAGACCACGCCACTTCGCATGAACACGTACGCCGAGCCGCCGATCAGGTTGCTGTACGGCGCCCCGACGAGCGCCCGATCCCCGGAGAGCGCGACCGCATAGCCGAACCGGTCCCCGCCGATGCCGTCGTCCGGAACGAGCTTGGCCTGCTGCATCCAGACGCCGCCCGTCCGCACGTAGACGTACACGGCGCCCGAGGCATACCCCTTGTCGCTGTCCCAGGGCGCTCCCACGAGCGCGGTGTCCCCCGAGAGCGCGACCGCGAGGCCAAAAAAGTCGCCCGCGGCGCCGTCGCCAGCCACGAGCTTCGTCTGCTGCGTGATCAGCGGATCGATGACGACCGGATACACGGCCGCCGCGTCGTCGACGTGAATGGCGACGCGCCCGTCCTCGATCGAGAGCCACGCCGGAAGCGCTCTGCCCGTCGCATCTTTCGCATACAGATCCGAATACGTGAGCGCCTGGCCGCCCGCGCCGTCGAGGAGCGCGAGCGCGTCCGCGCGTCCATCGCGGTCCTCGTCCACGAGGGAAGGATGCAGATCGCCGCCGAGCTCGAGCGTGACGACCTTCGTCCCCGTGCAGGAGGGCGCCCGCGCCAGCGTGAACCCCTGCTCGAGCCCGAGGGGGCCATTCAGATACCACTCGTCGAGGCCCGGTCGGTCATAATGCACGCGGTTCCCCTCCGCCTCGGGCAGGGCCTCGCCGAGCGTTTGCACGGCGGATTCGCATCCGAGCCCCGTCGCGCGCATCGACAACATGAAGCCACCGTCCCGCGACGTCACCGACACGCCTCGGCGGTCGAGCACCGTCGAGAAACCTTGCGCCTCGTTGTCCGCGCGCACGACGCCGGGGGACGGCGATTCCGCAGCATATCGCGGCGACGCCCCGCGCTGCGTGGACTCGATGTACGCCGCGCAGAGCTCCTTCGATATCGTCGATGCGCTGCCGCCCGAGGGCGGCTCGAGGAGGCTCGACGTTTTGCCTTCGGGGGCCGGCTCGCCGCCGCACGCGGCCGTGGCAGCGCCGACGCCCAGGGCGAGGATGGAGCAGCGCCATCGAAGAGAATGCCTTCGCTCGTCTTTCATTGCATTTTCTCTTGGTTCGTGTATCGACCGCGTGCCCGACGTCCGAGAGCCGCCGCCGCGGCGCGAAGGGTAGCGGACCCTATATCGATTGCAATGCTGCTCGTCGAGATGCAATCGTCCCATGGCAACGAATACGCGGCCATTGCTCGATTCGGCGCGGGCCGTGCGCGGGCGGTGCCGAGCGTGCGCTCGTCCACGTCCCCCCTCGGGCAGGGCGTGGCCGAGGCGTAGGGACGTCCAGGGCCGTTCGCGCTACGCTCGGATTCGCATGCCGCCGCGGCCCGAAAAGACGCGAACATCTCGGGACGGAGGCGCCAGCCGATTCGTCGGACGGGAGAGCGCCCTGGAAAAGATCGCCGAGGCGCTCGCGCGGGGTCGCCTCGTCGAGCTCATCGGGCCGCCGGGCGTCGGCAAGACCCGGCTCGCCACGGAGTTCGCGAAGCGGTCGCCGCGCCTCTCCGTGCTCCGGTTCTGCGACCTCACGGAAGCAGCTTCGCTCAGCGCTTTCCTCTTCCAGGTCGCGCGCTCCCTCGGCGTGCCGGTACCGCTCGACATCTCCCCGGACGAGCTCGCGCGGCGCGTGCGAGAGCGGGTCTTTTCGGACGACGCCATGCTCCTCGTGCTCGACAACTTCGAGCAGCTCCCCGCTTCGGCCGACGCGGCGCTCGCGGCGTGGTTCGAGGGCGAGGGCCCGGGGGCGCGCGTGCTCGTCACGTCGAGGCGGCGCCTCGCCGGCGCGCCTGCCACGACCCTCAGCCTTGCGCCGCTCTCGACCGAGCGCCGCTCGGGCGAGCCGTGGTCCGAAGCGGCGGAGCTGCTCGTGGCGCGGGGCTCGGCCTTCGCGGGCGGGTCGTTTGATCCGCAGGAAGACCGCGCGACGATGGAAGAGCTCGCCCGCGAGCTCGATGGCCTGCCCCTCGCGCTCGAGCTCGCGGCGTCGCGCTTCCGCGTGCTCGCGCCGAAGCAGGTGCTCGCGCGCCTCTCCCAGCGCTTCCGCATGCTCCGGCGGCCCGACGGGACGATCGCCCGGGCGAACCTCCGCGAGAGCATCGAGATGTCCTACGTGATGCTCGCCCCGCCGGAGCAGGAGGCGTTCCTCGCGAGCTCCGTGTTCCGCGGCGGCTTTTCCCTCGACGCCGCCGACGCCGTGCTCGGCGAGGAAGGCGGCCCGTGGCCGCTCGACCTGCTCGAATCGCTGCTCGACCAGTCGATGCTGACGGTCGATCAGGATCCCCACGAGCGCCGCTACGATCTCTTGATCTGCATCCGCGAGTTCGCCGAGAGCGAGCTCGCGCAGAGGGGAGGGGGCGCGGCGCGCGCGGCCGAGCGGCATGCCCGCTACTACGTGGGCCTCGGCGAGCGACTCGTCGGCTGCACCGATGCCGGCTCGCGCCGCGCCCTCGAACGCGAGCGGGAGAACCTCACCGCGATCGTCCATCGCCGCGGGCTTTTGGGGGCCGACCTCGCGCTCCGCGCGGCCCTCGTGCTCGCCGCGCCCGCGTCCGGACTGCCCTACATCACCGTCGAGGAGCTGCTCGGCGGCGCGCTGGGCGACGACGAGGGCGAAGGCGCGTCGCCTGCGCTCGTGGGGCGCGCGCTCCTTTCGCGTGGCACGGTCCGCCGCTTCCTCGGCCGGCTGCCGGAGTCGGCGGCCGACCTCGAGCGGGCGCGCGGGATCGGCGCGTCGATCGGCGACCACACGCTGCTCGCCGAGGCGTTCGCGGGCCTCGGCAACACGGTGGCGGGCGTCGGGGACTGGGGGCGCGCGCGTGCGTTCTTCGAGCGCGCGCTCGAGGCGTGCGCCGAGCCGAGGCTCCGCGCGCGGCTGCTCGCGATGCTGGCGAACAGCTTCGGCGGAACCGACGAGTACGACCGTGCGATCCCGCTCTTTCGTCAGAGCATCGCGGAGACCGATCGTGCCGGCGACGAGAGCGCCTCGGCCACGGCGCGCCTCGCGCTCGGGGTGATCCTGCTCGCTGCGGGTGATTTCGACGAGGCATCGCGCCTCCTCGGCGATGCGCTCGAAGCCCTCACGCGCATCGGCTCGCCGCATTGGGAGGGGATCACGCTCTCGTACCTTGCGCGCTGCAAGCAGGAGACGGGCGATCTGCCCGCGGCGCTCACGCTGTACTCCGACGCCTTGGCCCGCCTCGACGCGGCCGGCGTGCGGCGCGCCCAGGCCGTCGCCTTCTACCAGTTCGCGACCGCGCTCATCGAGGCGGGTGAGCTCTCCGCCGCCGCCAAGCACTTGCGCACCGCGTTGCCCCTCGCGCGCGAGAACTGCGGCGAATACGAGGGCGTGATCCTCGCCGCTCAGGGCGTGGTCGCGGCGCGGCGCGGCGCGGCCGGCGACGCGGCGATGCTCTACCGGCGCGCCGAAGCGTCGCTCTCCGCGTACCCCAAGCCGATGTTCCTCGCCGCGGTGCGCGTGCTGCTCGGCGACGAGCCTCCTGCCGCGTTTGCCTCGTGCTCGGAGGTGCGCCTCGCCCTGCGTTTACGCAGCCCGGTCCCGGCGCCGCGCACCGCGCCTCCGCTCCTCATCGCGCGTGACGGGAGCTGGTTCCGCGCGCCTGGCAGCGACGCATCCATCCCGCTCGAGCGACGCAAGGCCCTCCGCGGCGTGCTGCGGGCCCTTTTGCGGCAACGAGAGGAGCGCCCCGGCGAGGCCGCCACGGTCGCGGCGCTCGTCGAGGCGGGTTGGCCTGGCGAACGGATCCTTGCCTCCGCCGGCACCGAGCGCGTCTACGCCGCCGTGGCCACGCTACGTCGCCTGGGCCTGCAGGGCGTGATCCAGCAGAAGGCGGGCGGGTACCTCCTTTCGCCGGAGATCCCGGTCGTCTTGAGCTGATTTTCTGCTGGAACGAGGCCTTTCAACAAACTTTCAACCCGAGACCCCGCGCGTCAGGGCCATCTTCCTCGTGCAGGCTTAACGACGAGGTCATGACCATGATTCGCAAGCTTATTTTCGCCACGATCGGATGTGGAATGGCGCTCCTCGCGGGGTGCTCGGAGGACGTCCCGGCCCCGCCGGACAACAGCACCGGCGGCTCGGGCGGTGCGGGCGGCGCGGGCGGCTCGGGCGGGCAGGGCGGCTGCCCTACGCTCGACGTCTCGCTCACGCAGATCTACCGCTTCACGGACGCCTACTTCTCCGTGGCGGCCGACGTCTCGCCCGCGGCTCCCGACGCGTACCGCACGCAGGCCGTCCTCGAGATCTACAACGAGTGGACGACCCCGGACTTGCCTCCGCTCGCGACGGGCACCTTCGATCTCGCGGCGGCGCCGAACGACCACTACGGGAGCTGCCAGCACTGCGTCACCGTGATCACGCCGGACTCCAGCGAGATGCCGACGCGCACATTCTTCCAGACGGGCGGCACGATCGAGCTCACGAAGCTCGATCCGAACGATCCGAGCATCGCCGCCGGCAAGATCACGAACGTCACGCTCTCCGAGGTCACGCGGAAGGAAGACGGCACGTGGGAGCCCGTGCCGGAGGGCGGCTGCTTCGTGATCCCCTCGTGGTCGTTCGACACGACACCCGTCGACGGTATCCCGTGCGAGAAGGCCGAGGACTGCGGCAACACCCAGCGTCAGGTCTGCTCGCCCAAGACGAACACCTGCGCGCCCTACGAGTGTCTCTTCACGTATGACGTCGTGTGCCCCGACGGCGAGCTGTGCCTCGCGCAGGTGCCCAGCGAGAACTCGATCGGGGCTTGTTACAAGGCGTGCACGCCGTTCACCTCGGGCGCCTGCCCCGCGGATGCCGAGTGCATCGCGACCGACCCCGTCCAGAACTACGGCGTCTGCCGGCCGACGGGCAAAGGCGCGCCCGGCGAGGCGTGCAGCGAGCCCGACATCTCCACGGGCTGCGAGACGGGCAGCCTGTGCGCGGGCGTGCCCGCCACGTGCGAGAAGACCTGCGCGTGGCTCACGCCGGATCCCGGATGCCCCGAGGGACGTGTGTGCGGTATGTCGAACGTGTGCCTTTCGCCCGCGAGCGGCGATCCGGCGCCGATCGACGGCGCGTGCCAGCCGAGCTGGGTGCCGTATCGGAGCTGCGGCTCCGACGGCGAGGCGTTCCGCGGCCTCTGCCTGAGCCTCTACCCCGAGGAGCCGATCGAGCATTGCGAGCACATCTGCCGCATGCCCGACGGCGACTGCCCGGCGGGCGAGTACTGCGCGGGCATCTTCTCCAACACGGACGTCGGCATTTGCTGGACGATCCCGGTCTGCGGCGACGGCGTGCTCGACCCGCTCAACGAGATCTGCGACGACGGCAACACCGCGTCGGGCGACGGATGCTCGGGCGACTGCGACGTGGCCGAGTTCGACGTGCTCTGCAACGTCGCCGAGCCGCTCGCGCTCGACGTCGACATCCAGAGCACGACGGAAGGCGCGCCCACCGGGTATGGCGGGAGCTGCGAGCTCTACATCGTCGTGCCCTCGAAGACGTTCACCTTCGACGTCCCGGGGCCGGGCCGGCTCTCCTTCGACCTCACGTCGAACGAGGACCTCGATCTGCTCCTGCTCGGCGATTGCGCCGATCCGAGCGGCAGCGAGCTCGCCTGCAAGAGCACGTCCGCGGCCACCGAGGAGCTCGATTTCGATTTCGCAACGAAGCCGAATGGTCCCGTGATGCTCGTCGTTCGTGGCAATACGATGAAGGACGCGGGGCCGTTCACGCTGCGCGCGAGTTTCACGCCGGCGGTCTGCGGCGATGGCGTCGCCGTCGGGCCCGAGGTCTGCGATGACGGCAATACGATGCAGGGCGATGGCTTCTGCTCGGCCGATTGCCTGAGCCCCGACTGGCCCACGGTCTGCGCAGGTCTCCCGATGCTCTCCACGTCGTCGCCCAACGTCGGCGACACGGCGAGCGCGCCGAATTTGAACAACACCGACGGGTATTGCACGTTCACCACCGGCGGCGAGGTGACGTACCGCTATGTCGCGCCGAAGGACGGGACGCTGACGCTGCACCTCGACGAGACGAATGCGAATTATGCCGTCTACGTGCTCGACGGCTGCGGGACGGCGACGGAGGCCAAGCTCCTCTCGTGCTCGAATTACGGCTGGCCCCCGGAGAGCGCTGAGGACATCGCATTGCCTCTCACCGCGGGGAAAGAGGTGACCGTCGTCGTCGACACGGCTTCGCCGAGCAAGGGGGGGCCCTTCAGCCTCGAGGCGACTTTCCAGTGACGTCTTGAGAACCGCGCGGGATCCGGGGGTGCGTCTCCGTGACCGCCCCCGCTTCCGTTCCCGTAGAGGTTGAGCGGCCATGCGCGAGTGCAGCATGACGGGACCCTCAGGGATCCTCGAGCCGCAGACATGGAAAACGGCGCGGGCCGCGGCTGCTCTTGCGAGCTGCTGTGGCCCGCGCCGCCCGTGATGCATTTTAGATAAGTAACGGCCGCCGCCGCGACCACCGCGACCACCGCCGCCGCCGTAGCCGCCACCACCACCGCCGTAGCCGCCGCCACCGCCGCCGCCCGTGCGCGGGGGACGCTCTTGCGCCTCGTTGACCTTGAGCGCGCGCCCGTCGAGCATGAGCCCGTTGAGCTGAGAGATCGCGTTGAGGGCCTCGTGCGCGTTCCCCATCGTGACGAAGGCGAAGCCGCGGGGTTGCCCGGTCTCGCGATCGATCGGCATCGCGACCTCGCGAACCGTGCCGGCCGCGGCAAAGGCGCTCTCGAGCGAGGCCTGGGTGGTGTTGTACGAGAGGTTTCCGACGTAGAGACGATTTCCCATGGGGTTTTCCTGTGGCTTCTCAAAGCGTCCAGGAGGACGCCATCACACCGACCGTTCGAAGAAGCCGCATCAAAGGCGAACGGGGTGTGCTGAGACGCGCGAAGCACCCAACTTGGGAACGTCGCTCGCCGCGGCGCACGTTTGCGTCATCCAGTCTTCCGAGCGAGCCGCATTCTGGAAGAGGAGCGACGTGCCGAGAGCGAGCCAGAAACGTTTGCGTGTCGGCCGATTACTTACCTCGTCGGCCGACCTTTGGCAAGGTGAAAGATGCTCGTCGCCCAAGATCATCCAGAGCGGCGTGCGTTCGCCCGAGCAGGCGGGCGAGACGGAAGAGCGCGGGCAGTGTGTCGAGGGCTTCACAACACACCCAATGCAGCCGGGCCCGCGCCCCTGCAGAATCCACGTCGCTTGCACGAAAACGCGACCGCTCGATCACATTCCACGCGCATGAAGCCGTATTCGATGATCCCGCAGCAGAGGAGCTCCTCGACCTCGCGCACGACGAATCGCGGCGCCCCCCGATCGCATCCACCCGCTTGCCGCGACCACCCGTTCTCCGAAATGCGAACAGAGGCCTCGCGCGCCGCGGCGACGAGCGCCTGCGCGCGCCGCTGCTGGGGCATTTTCCTCGCGGAGCCGGGTTCTGCGCCGGCCTCTCGCCGGGAATGGTGAACGCGAACAGGGGGAAAGCGTCGACGGCCGAGATCCCGCTCTACGATCCGGTCCGCGCGGCGTGCATGCCAGAGCGCACCTGGGACGAGAGCCCGCGCAAGCGAAGGCGCGAGGAGCGCACGTCCTCGGGGGCGCCACGCCGACGCGCAAACGAAAAGGAGATAGCTTTCCATGAACCGTGAACGACGAAGCTTCGGGCCGTGGCTGCACCGCATTCTCGGCGCGGCCATGGCCGCCATGGTGGTCGCTTGCGGCGCCGAGGCCGCGCCCGGCGAGAGCGTGGACGTGCCGGCGAGCGCACCTCTGCAGGCGGCGCCGGGGGCCTCCAGGCCGACGCCGAAGGACCTGCGTGCGGCCTACATCGCGTCCGTGCAGCGGGAAGCATCCACGCGTTATGCCGCCGTGGCGCTCGCGTCTGGGCTCATGCGCGCGGACAACGAGGCGCAAGCGTTCGTGACCACGTTCGACGGCGCGGAGGTATCCCTTGCATCACACGACGGGGCGTGGACGTTCGGGATGCACACCGGGGCCCTGGGCTGCGAGGGCCAGGTGGCGGAGCTCGGCGCGGCGGAGCTCACGCGGGAGGGCAACCGGATCCGTCAGGTGCGCGGTGGCCTGGAGGAATGGTACGTGAACGGGCCATTGGGGCTCGAGCAGGGATTCGTCCTTCGGGAAGCCCCTGCGTGCGCCGGGACGAAGATCGTGCGCATCGAGCTCGCGGGGACATTGCAGGCGGCGCTCGTGGACGAGGATGGCGACGGTCGCGGGGACGCCCTCGCGCTACGGGATGCGGAGGGGCACACGGCGCTGCGGTACGCGGACCTGTACGTGAAGGACGCTGCGGGCAAGGAGCTTGGGGCCTGGCTCTCGCTCGAGCCAGGGAGGGTCGCGATCCATGTGGATGATGCGGGGGCGGTGTATCCGGTGGAGATCGACCCGCTGATCATGACCCAGCAGGCGAAGCTCGTGGCGGGCGACGCGGCTTCGGACGACATCTTCGGCTATTCGGTCGCGCTCTCGGGAGACACGGCGCTCATGGGGGCGTACCGAGATGACGACAAGGGCTTCCAGGCCGGCTCGGCCTATGTGTTCGTACGCAGCGGTGGCGTCTGGACCCAGCAGGCGAAGCTCCTGGCGAACGACGGGGCGTTCGGCGACGAGTTCGGCTCGGCGGTCGCTCTCTCGGGCGACACGGCGCTCGTGGGTGCGCGGAGCGACGACGCGCGCGCCGGCTCGGCCTACGTGTTCGTACGCAGCGGCGGCGTCTGGTCCCAGCAGGCGAAGCTCGTGGCGAACGACGCGGCTGCGGACGACGGTAGCGGCACTTCGGTCGCGCTCTCGGGTGACATCGCGCTCGTGGGTGCGCCTTACGACGATGGCACGGGCTCGGCCCATGTGTTCGTGCGGAGCGGTGGAATCTGGACCCAGCAAGCGACGCTTCTGGCGAACGACGGGGCGGCACAAGACGGTTTCGGCACCTCGGTCGCGCTCTCGGGGAACATGGCCCTCGTGGGGGTGCCTTACGACGACGACAAGGGCTTGGGTTCCGGCTCGACCTACGTGTTCGTGCAGAGCGGCGGCGCCTGGGCAGAGCAGGCGAAGCTCGTGGCGGACGACGGGGCGGCGGCCGATCATTTCGGCATTTCGGTTGCGCTCTCGGGGGACATGGCGCTCATCGGGGCGTCGCAGGATGACGACCAGGGTTCGGGTTCCGGCTCGGCCTACGTGTTCGCGCAGAGCGGCGGCGCCTGGACCCAGCAGGCGAAGCTCGTGGCGAATGACGGGTCGGATTACGACGAGTTCGGCTATTCGGTCGCGCTCTCGGGAGACACGGCGCTCGTGGGGATGCCGTACGGACTCACCGGCGAGGCCTCCGGCTCGGCCTACGTGTTCGTGCAGAGCGGCGGCGCCTGGACCCAGCAGGCGAAGCTCGTGGCGAACGACGGGTCGGCCGGGGACGAGTTCGGCTCTTCGGTCGCGCTCTCGGGAGACACGGCGCTCGTGGCGGCCCCTTATGACGCCAACAGGGGCTCGGCCTACGTTTTCGTCCCGCCGCTGGCGAGCCAGGGCAGTCCCTGCACGACCGGCGCAGAATGCGCGAGCGGCTTCTGCGTGGATGGGGTCTGCTGCGCCACGGCATGCGGCGGAGGCGCGATGGGAGATTGCCAGGCATGCAGCGTGGCCGCAGGCGCGGCGGTGGACGGGATTTGCGCGCCGCTTCCGGTTGACACGGTTTGCCGCGCTCTGGCTGGCGCATGCGACGTGGCCGAGTCCTGTGACGGGCAAAGCGTGAACTGCCCGGCGGACGGCTCCGCACCTGATGGTACCCCCTGCGCAACCGGCACGTGCGAAGGCGGCGCCTGCATGGGCGGCGCAGGCGGCGCAGGCGGCGCGGGCGGTGCAGGCGGCGTGGGCGGCGCAGGCGGTGCAGGCGGCGCAGGCGGCGCAGGCGGCATGGGCGGCGCGGGCGGTGCCGGCGGCGCAGGCGGCGCAGGCGGTGCAGGCGGCATGGGCGGCGCAGGCGGCGCAGGCGGCGCAGGCGGCATGGGCGGCGCGGGCGGGGCCAATGCCACCGGCACGGGCGGCGGCGGCACCTCCGAGGACGGCGGCTGTGGGTGCCGGACGGCGCCGCGAACAGGGAGCGCGTCCGCGCTGACGGTGCTGACGCTCGGGCTCCTCTTCGCATGGCGACGGCGCGTCCGGCGCGCGTAAATCTCCACGAACCGGCCTCGTCCTCCGCCCGCGATCACCCCTCCTGAGCATGGGTCTCATCTGGGAGGCGCTGCGCTGGGGCGTTGCCCCAGGCCCCAGCAGGGGCTGTCCGCCCCTGCACCCGGACCAGCCAGGGGCTGGACCCAGGACGATGAACTGCGCGGTGCGCAGTTCATCGCAGCGTCTTTCACCCCCTCTCCGCCGCGCGTGCAGGTCCCTCGGCCTCCGTCATCGGTCTTCGACCCCGTTCCCGCAGGTCCCGGGACCTCCCGGATCGGTGTGGGAACCCGTCCACGCAGGTCCCGGGACCTCCCGGATCGATGTTGCACTCCGTTCGCGCAGGTCCCGGGGACCTCCCGGATCGATGTTGCGCTCCGTGCGCGAAGG
>NZ_JAGTJK010000117.1:0-11713 GCF_028435265.1 Polyangium jinanense
AGGGCCTTCGCTGGTCTTGCCTTGGCCTGTTCGATGAACTGCGCATTGCGCAGTTCATCGACCCCGGGTCCAGCGCTTGCGCTGGTCCGGGTCCAGGGGCGGATAGCCCCTGGTGGGGCCTGGGGCAACGCCCCAGCGCGACGCCCCCATCGATCACTCCGTATCGTCGGTGCACCCTGCCGAGACGAAGCTCGTGTGGGCGTATCCCATGTCCACGGCGCAGTTCGATGACGAGGACAGGTCCGCGCCGATCGTGAAATCGGACGCGGCATAACAGCCGTGGAACGACGTGACGGGCAGGCCGAGGAATCCTTCGATCCCCGCGAGCAGCTCCGGGGTCTCACAGCCGCTCGTGGGATCCTGGTCCGGGAACGCGTACCCGCAGCCCAGGAATTCGGCGCCGCTCTCGGACGCAAAGACGGTCGCCTCGACGCCGTCGGGCGCTTGCACGGTTTGCGCCTCGTATCCATGCGCATAGACGGCGACGAGGTCGGTCTCCGGGCCGGTGGTCACGGTCCAGTCGGCGGCCGAATACGAGGAGAGGAAGAGCACCACCGATCCTGGGCGATCGATGTGCACGCTGGCGGGCCCCTGGACATTCGTGGCGGCGGAATACGGATCGTAGATGCCGACGACGTGCAGCTCCACGTCGCCACAGGTCCCGCCCCCCTGCAAAACGGTCTGTTCGCCCTGCCCGAGCTCCTGCTCGACCGTGACGGCGGGTGCGCAGGCGGTGGCGAGCGAGGCGAGCGAGAGGGCCGCGATGGCAATGTAGGAAGTCTTCATGGTGCTTTCTCCTGCCGGGATATCCTGTTCACCCGGGAGGACCGGGGAAGTTTCCCCGGGGTCGTTCTTTTTTTGGACCGGCCGCCTGTTCAGGGAAAACCCGTGAACGGATAGCCCATCTCGGTCATGCAGGTTCCCGCGTAGTCGTCCTCCGTGATGGTGAACGCGGAGCCGGCGTAGCAGCCGTGAAAGGACGTCGCCGAAAGGCCGAGCGCGTCGTGCAGCGCCGCGAGGAACGGCTCGGTCTCGCAGCCGCTGTGTGGATCCTGGTCCGGCCACTCGTAGGCGCAGCCGAAAAACCCCCCCGAGCTCTCGGCGCTCGCGACGTGCACCACGGTATCCGGCGCGGATGCGAGGGTCTGCGTCTCGTAACCGAGCACGAAGATCTTGCGAATGTCGGCCTCCGGGGCCGCCGTGACCGTCCACGTCGTGGCGGCGAAAGCCGATAACACGAGAACCATGGGACCCGAGCGGGCGATATGCACCGACACGCCGCCCTCGGAGGTCGACGCCTCGTAAATACCGATCACGTGCACGTCGAACGTGGCATCCGTCTCCGGATGGGTTCCGCCCTTCGTCTCGTCCACGGAAGGCGCGGGCCTCTCCACGTCACGCGTGGACCTGTCCACACCAGGCGAGCCTGAAACGCTCGGCTTTCCAGGGCTCGCCGCGAGATCTCCGCCGGCACGTGGCGCGAGGGGCGAAGCCGGCCCGGGGGCCGCGAGGGGAAGCACCGGTGAAACGCTCCAAGGGTCGGGCGGATCCGCCTGGGAACGAGGCGCTCGAGACGACCACGGCGACGGGCCGGACGAGGGCCGTGGCAATGGCAAAACCCGCCGTGGCTCCGGGGTCCTCGGCGACAGCGAGGGCACGATCGGGTCGCCCACGGATGGCTTTCCCGATCGTGACGGAGCGGGCGCGCGCGCCGCGGGCGGTTCGAGCCGCGAGGTTTGCTCCGAGGAGATGCGGCGCGCATCATCCGCGCGCGGCCGTTCGATCGCTATATCCGCGTCCCCCTCGCCGGTGGGAGACTCCGGCGCCGTCATGTCCTCCGGCGGCTTCGACGCCTCGGCGGCGGGCGACTTGTCCAGGCCTGGCCCCCACGTGGCCACGGCGACGGCCATCGCCACCGCGGGCACCACGAAGAGCGCGGCTCGACGGACGCGAATCCCTCGAAGATCCGGCCCCACGGCGTCCAGGATTCGGTTCTTCAAGGCCGGCGCGGGATCTGCCTCGGAGAGGACCCGATCCGCCTCGCGTAAAGCGGAAAGGAGCGCCGGGGGACGCGGTCCTTCAGGTCGATCCGCCATCACCCACCTCCCACCCGTCCTCCGTGAGCCGAGCCTGCGCGCGCATCACGAGCTTCGATACGTAGCCCTTCGTGTGACCCAGCACCGCGCCGATCTCCTCGAGCGTCAGGCCATCGATAACGTGCATGGCGAATGCCACGCGTTCCTTTGCGGGCAATGTGGAGAGCGCTCGAAACGCGTGGCGGAGCTCGTCACGGGCCCCGGCGAGCGCGTCTCCGTCCATCGACGGCTCCTCGCGGCTCTCCCCGCGCAGGAAGTCCATCGTCACCCACGCGAGCAGCCGCTCCTTGCGCAGCTTGTTCAGGCACCTGCGCGTCGTCGTCCGGTAAAGCCACCCCTCGAGCGCATCGAGATCGTCGAGCACTCCGGCGTGCCGCACGAGCTGCAGGAACACCTCCTGCGTCACGTCCTCGGCCCAGGCCCTACGCGCGGAGCCATAACGCAGCGCGAGCCGATACACGAGCCCGCGGTGCCTCTCGTAGGCCGCGGCGATCGCGGCGCGGAGCTCGCTCGGAGACAGATCACGACCATCGCAGCGCGCGTCCATCCGCGTGCTTGGGATGGGTCTCTCGTCCGCCCCGCGGCTCGGCACGGTCGGAACGTACAGCTGACGGACGGGGGCGGGCATGGGTCGACGGGGCTTCTCTCCGCCTTCACCCACGATCGGGGCAAACGTTTCCTGCCCGCTGTCGATTTTGCCTGGGCACGGCGCCCGAGGGGACGGACGTGGCGGGGCCTACTGCTCGATGAAGATCTGCGGCGCGTCCGTGAGCGAGAGCGAAACGCTCCCGCCCGCCGGCGCGAGATCCGTGGCCGCGCCGGTCTTGCTATGGTCCCACGCATACGCCTTGATCGGCCCGCCCGCGGCGAGCGAATACGTCGCGCTCGCGTCCTCGCTGGTACCGCTCGTCTTCGCCCACAGGACGAAGGCCGTTTTCCCATTCGAGAGCTTGAACGCCGCGCCGCCGACCGCTTCCGGCAGCGCGAGCGCCTCCGTCGCGCCTGCGTCGAACGAGGCGCCGGCGAGGAGCTGCCCGTGCGTTCGATACGCGACGCCCGTATCCGTGATCTTTGCCTCGGTCGGCGCGCCGAGCTTCAGGACATCGTAATACAGGCCCATGTAGTCGAAGGAGCTGTCGCTCGCGCCGAGCTCCGCGCTGTCGGTCAGGAGATACCAATCGACGCCGCCGATCCCCTCGGCCTGCGCGGTGGTCATCACCTTGAGGATGTAGTTTCTCGCGTATTCCGCCCCGCCCGGGCCTGCGCCGATGAGCTCATGCGGCGCCCCGCTCTCGGTCACCATCCACGTCTTCCCGCTGACGCCCGCAGCATCGAGGACCTTCGCCAGATTGTTCTTGGAATCGACGAAGCCGTTCACACCGACGTCCGAGCTACCCGGGCTGAAGACCGGATAGTAATGGAAGCTCAGGACGTCGAAGTACTTCGCGCCCTTCTCGGGGTAATCGGCCGTCACGGCGCCGCCCTCGGGGTTGTCCGTGTAACGGAGCACGGCCGAGAGGAAATTCGGGTATCCGATCCCGCCGAGCGCAATCTTCGCGTCCGGATCGGCCTTGAGCGCCGCCTCGCGCGTTACGCGCAGCATGCGCACGTAATCGAAGATCGAGCCATGAAAGCGCGGGAGTTGCTCCTTCGTGGGCGGGTCCTTGTCCCATGTCACCGTCACCTGCCAATCGGCGACCCAATCGGGCTCGTTCCACACCTCCCACACCTTCACCCAATCCTTGTAGGTGCTCACCGTCTTGTACACATACGCGCCCCAGTAGTTGTCGGGGTTGATCGTGCCGTCCTCGAGGAACACGGGTTGATGCAGGTTTTTCGGCATGTACTCGGCAACCTGCCAGTCCGGCGTGCCTGCGGGCGCCGTCGAATGTTCGGCCGTGGGGGTCGTCAAGAAGGCGACGTGGTTCGACATGCCGAGCGCCGCGTATTGCTTGATGTCCTCGACCTCGATCTCGTACCCCCACGTCGTCAAGTGCTGCTCGGGTAGCGAGATCCGCTGGCTGTCGGCGCCGGCCTCGCGCGCGAGCTTCGCAAGCTCGGGGTCACTCCAAGTGGGGTGGCGGTGGCCGGCATTGATCCCATGCCGGAATGGCCCACCAAGCGC
Source organism: Polyangium jinanense (assembly GCF_028435265.1). Taxonomy (GTDB): domain Bacteria; phylum Myxococcota_A; class Polyangia; order Polyangiales; family Polyangiaceae; genus Polyangium; species Polyangium jinanense. The sequence continues at coordinate 4,222 of NZ_JAGTJK010000117.1, forward strand.
GCTACCGCTGCCGCCGGATCCGCCGCTGCCGCCGCTCCCGGCACTTCCGCCTCCGCCGCCGGTCTCCCCTGCCGCGGAGCCGCCTTCGCCGCCGCCCCCCGAGCATGCGGCAGCCAGAACAAGAAGCGACGCGGAGATAATACGACTCATCGAACTCATGACAGAGCCTCCGTCGTAAAAAGACGCGTGAACTCTATCATCGGCCGAAAAGCCTCAGGGGACTTTTCGCCGTTCCGTAGGCTCTTGCATCAACGCATCTTTATGCTGAAGGTGCGCTTCGCTGGGGCTTTGCCCCAGGCCCCACCCGGGGCTGTCCGCCCCGGGACCCGGACCAGCGCAAGCGCTGGACTCGGGGTCGATGAACTGCGCGATGCGCAGTTCATCGAACAGGCCAGGTCAAGACCAGCGACGACCCTGCCAGCCAAGACCGCGGCGCTGAGGATTCAACTGGCAACGTGCCCGCTGCCAGCGTGAAACGCACCTTCCTGGTCTTGCCACCGGCCTGTGGGAAGAACTGCGCATCGCGCAGTTCTTCCCCAAATGGTCCAGGGCTTGCCCTGGTTCGGGTCGAGGGGCGAACAGCCCCCGCGGGGCCCGGGGCAGAGCCCCGGCGCGGCCATTATTGCGACTTCATCACCTTGACCGGCCGACCGTCTTTATCGACCTTGCTCTCCCCGTCCAGCGTGCCTTTGGGCTGGCTGCCCAAGTTGATCGTGAATGACTGCACTTTGGCCTGCTCTCGGCCGTTGAAGGTGCCGCTGACGCGGATTGCGAGGTTACTCTCGGTCGCCACCGCGTCGTAGAGAACGGACACCTTGACGGATTGCCCGTTTCTCACGGACGGCTGCGAGACCGGGCTCGCTCCTCCCTTGAGCTTCAGCCCGTCCACCCCCCAGACCTCGATGGTGATGTTCGAGCCGTCTGCGCCGAAGACGACATCCAGATCGGCCGCGCCTGGCTTTAGCGTCGCGGTCACGTTCACGGGAGCGGAGGGCTTCGCTGTGGGCTCGACCGTGCTTGGGGCCGCGGCTTGGGGCTCGCCCGGGGCCGCCTCGGAAGAGCCGCCCGCGCTTGCGGGAGGAGCCGGAGGTCGCGCTCCGTCAGACCCGCACGCCGCTGCCGCGAGAAGTACGACCATCCCCACGATGCTGATGTATTTCATTGTCGATTCCTTTTCTTCAGTGCGAGATGGTGATGTCGGCCGCGTACGACATGGGCATGGTGTTGTACCCACGCACGCTGAGCACGTAGATCGTCCCTGCCTCCGAATCGAACGTGAGGCTCTCTTCCCCGCTCGGGTTTTCGTCGGACGTGACGAGGACGCCGGCGTTGTACACCGCCAGATCGACGTTGCTCGGGCTGGTGGAGGTGACGGTGATGGGCATCCCGTCGCCTTCCATCCGGAAGTAGACGTTTTGGGAGAGTCGATTGGATTCGTCGTCGCCGGTCATGTCGACGGTGTAGCTATCGCCGACGACACCCTCCTTGTAGACCGGCAGGCTCCCGGGGAAGCCGCCTGCGTGCGTCTCGTTCGTCCCCCACTCGTCCTCGATGGGGTCGATGCCGAAATCGGCGCTGGCGTTGTAGAACGACGTGACCGCGTCGATGTCCGCCGCTGCTTGCGGGTTGTTCTCCTTGAGCGAGGCCACGAACGAGAAGAGCGTCGTGAACGAAGCCTTGGTCTTTTGGCTCTGGTGCGCCTCGTAGATGCCTTTGATGCCCACGCTGACCTGGTCGAAGGGCTCGTTCGCCCCGTCATAGAGATCGTACACGAGCCCCTCGATCGTCGTCTCCGAGAACCAGCCCGGGTTCGTCTCGACGTTGTTGTTGTTCACTTCGACATCGTTCGCGAAGCCGCTCGCCTGCCCGGGCCCGGAGCTGTCGGTGTACGTGGTGTCCGGATCGAGGATGATCGCGCTCAAGCCGGTGCAGAACCCTTCGCTCCAGGCGAGCCGCGGGTCCTCGATGTCGCCGGAGCCGTGGGTGCCTCCGATGGTGTCCGCACGGCCGAGCGTGTTGTCGAACCAGTGGCCCCACTCGTGGACGATGATGTGCGAATCGAACTCGTCGGTGTCCACGTCCGCCTTGCCGAGGATATAGAGCTCCTCGCCGTCATAATGGGAGGTGCCGACCTGGCCCAGGGCTTTGTCCCCCTCCTCGGGGCGATTGTCGATGCTCCAGTTGAATTTGAGCGGAGGGAGCTCGGGGGGCGGAGAGACCTCGTCGAGGAAGCGCCTCACCGCGGTGTAGGCCGTATCGAGCACGGCGAACGGCGCGGCGGCGCGGGTCTTGGTGTACGCGGTCCCGTCCCAGCCCGTGGCGGCGAGGACGTCGAGCTTCGCGTCGGCGGCGCTGTCGGCCGTGTTGCTCTCCATCACGTAGACCTCGTCTCCGGACGTATTGTCCTCGACGATCAACGAGGGGACTTCCGTCTGGGCGTAGACCCAGACCTTCACTTTGGCGGCCCCCATGTAGTCGAAGCTGTAGGCGCCCTCGTCGTCGGAGGTCGTCTTCGCGATCTCGGCGTCGGTGTCGGCGTCGATCAGGCGGACCGAGGCCCCGCGGATCGGGCGCTTCTCGATCTTGCCATAATCGAGCTTTTCGAGGTCGACGTCGAAGGGCACGTACTCGTACGAAAGCGAACCCGAGAGGCGAAAGCTTTCGTCCTGACCACCGGCTCCGCCGCTTCCCGAGGAAGAGCTGCTGCTGCTGCTACTGCTGTTGTTGCTGCCATTGTCGTCGTCGCAGCCGGCGACGGGCCCGAGGGCGAGCGCCGATATGAGGAAAGGGAGGGTCCTGCGGAGAACGAGAGAGCGTGCGTAGATCATAAAGCATCCTTCTGCCGGACAGTCTGGACGCGCCGGCCATGCGTCAGTGATGGGTAAGGTCAGCTCCGGCGGCGGCGTCGCGCGAAGAGCATTCCGAGGAGCCCGAGCGCAGCCCACGCGGCCGCTCCCTCGCGTTCGGTCGTGCCGGCCGCGACGCAGCCGCACCCGTCGCTGTCGCCGCCGGTGTCACCGCCGCCGCTTCCGCTTCCGCTTCCGCTTCCGCTTCCGCTTCCGCCGCCGCTTCCTCCCGCTCCTGTGTCCATGCATGCGCCCGCGAGGCACGTGCCGCCGGTGCAGACCGTGCCGTCGGGCTTGTTCGGGTTCGTCGGGCTTGCGTCGGGGCGGCGGAGGCCGGCGCCGGCTGGCTCTCGGGGACGGTGTCGGGGCCGCAAGACGCGGCAAGCAGGACCAACACGGCGCCGGCGGAGGCGCGGCGGAGCCACGACCTCCGGCCCAAGAACGAAGCGACGTGTGTCATGGGCGGCAATCTACACCCAGACGTCATTTCCGCGATGGCCGTCCTGGAGCCGGGGCGAGATCGTTGCGTTTGTTGACCAGCCTTGCGTTTTTTGATCAGCGCGCGGGGCCGCGGGGCGAGGAGCATGCGGCGAGCCTGCTCGAGCCGACGAAGCTTTTGGCCCGCTACAAGAGCCTGCCTTCGAGCGAATTCGAAGCCCCCCTCGTCGAGCTGCTCCCCACGGCCGCCTGGGCGTGCGGGTATGCCGCGACGGAGGATCAGAGGGCCCCCCCGAGAGGCCGTCGACGGGCGTCTCGGGGCTCCCCAACCCCCCTTCACGGCCCGGGGGCAGGACATGCGCGGCCCGGACCAAGGTTGTACGGCTTGCGCTACCAGGGTGGCTCGTCATGCCGGGCGCCGGCCAGGAGCCGCAGGCTCACTCGCAGACGCCGCCCTGGGCCGCCCCGAAGTTCAGGACCTTGGTCCTGCACGCCGCGCCCTCCGCCGCGGTGAGACTGCTCAGGATGACGGGGAAAGCACCCCCACTGCATTGCGTGGGGCTGGACGGCTGCATCACCTGCACACCGCAGAAGCTCTCGCCGCCCTGCGTTCCGGCGAGGAGCTCCACGAGCGACGCGCCGGCCTCGGACACTGCCCAGGAAAAGCTGTCTGGGCTCATCACGTTGCTCCCGCAGGGGCCCGGGAAGGAGTAATTGGTGCACCGTCCATCCGTCACGAGCGTCCCAGCCAGCGCGCTTTGCCACGACGGATCCGCATCGCAGGGACAGACGGCGCAAGCCGGCCCGCAGGAGAGCATGCCACCGCAGCCATCGGGGATGGTGCCGCAGGTCGCTCCCTGGGCCTCGCAGGTGGTGGGGACGCAGATCTCGCAGTTGACACCCGAGTAGCCGGACGGGCAGGAGCAGGTGTAGCCGGTCTCCTCCGTCGCGCACGTGCCACCGTTCTGGCACGGCTGCCCGGCGCCGGGGGTGCAGGTCCCGGCCTGGCAGGTGTCGGCCAGCGTGCACGCGTCGCCGTCCGCGCAGGTGGTGCCGTCCGGCGCGTCGGCCACGGCCGGCTGACCGGCGCTGCACGCGGGGACCTTGCAGGGGTTCGCGTCGTCGGGCGGCAGGTCGGTGTCGTCGGCGATCGTGGTGGTGTCGCCGCTGCCGTCACACACGATCGCACTGCAATCCCCGGGGGTCTGCATGTCCACGGGCGTGTTCGCGGGCGTGAAGCTCACGCCGCAGACCCCGGCCTCGCACGTGCGGGCCTTGCACGCGTCGTCCATGCCCGCGCAGTCGGCCGGCGTGTTGCAGCCGATGCACATGCCGTTGCCGTCACACACGAGGCCCGCGCCGCAGGCGGAGCCCGCCGAAAGCGGGGGGTTCGACGCCACGCCCGCGGTGCACACGTCGCTCGTGCATTCGTTCATGTCGTCGGGCAGGTCGGCGTCGTCGGCTTGCTGGATCACGACGCCGTTGCCGTCACACACGGCCTCTTGGCAATCGCCCGTCACCTGATCGGGCAGGGCGGTCCCGGCCGCCGTGGGCTTGTGCGTGGGCACGCCGCCCTCGCAGACGTCCTCCGTGCAGGGGTTCTCGTCGTCCTCGGGGGTGCATTCGCCGCCGCCCGCGCCGCCGCTCCCGCCCACACCGCCGCTCCCGCCCGCGCCGCCGCTCCCGCCCACGCCGCCGCTCCCGCCCGCGCCGCCGCTCCCGCCGGCGCCGACGTCGATCTGGCTGCGGTCGACCGTGGCGATGAGCTCGCAGCCGAGCGAACCGCCCGAAAGCAGGACGAGCAAGAGGGGTGTGATGGATGCCTTCGTCATTTTTGGTCTTTCCGTAATCGTCAAGTCTTCAGCGGCGACCGTTAACTGAAACGTCCGCTCACGTCAAAGCGTCTGCTCTGAGGACCACCTCCGCCCCGGCGATGGAGAGGCGTGTGTCATGGCGGCGGATCTATACCCGAGCGCGAAAGCTCCCGCGACAGCCGTCCCGGAGGCAGGGCGGAATCGTTGCGTTTGTCGAGTAGCCTTGCGTTTTCTGATCAGCGCAGGGCGGAGGCGCGGCCGCGCGTGAGCGTCTCGGAGGGGCTCTCCTGGAAGCACTTCCTGTATTCGACGCTGAACCGCCCCGCGTTGCGGAAGCCCATGACGGCGGCGACGCCCGACACGGTCGTCTCGGGCTGCGGGGCGAGGAGCATGTGGCGCGCCTGCTCGAGCCGCCGGATCTTCAAAAACTCCATCGGCGTCATGCCCCGCGCCGCGCGGAACGCCGCCTGGAGCGAGCGGGCCGGCGCGCCCGCCGCGGCGACGATGTCCGAGAGCCGGATCGCCTCGCCGGCGTGCGCCGCGATGTACTCCTCGGCCCGGCGCACGACCGCGGGGGCGACGCGCGGGGGCGGGAGCTCGAGCAGGCGCAAGCCCTCGTGGCGAGGAATGGTCACGAGCGCGGTGAGGAGCACGTCGAAGAGCCGCGGCCGGACGAACGGCGAGACCGCGGGGCGCTCGATCTCCTCCCGGAGCAGCCGCACGATCCCGTGGAGCGTCGCGCCGCCGCCCGTGGTGAGATCCAGATCGGGTTCGAATGGGATCGCGCCGTGGCTCGCGTGGCCCGTGAGCATGGCGAAGTGCGCTTCGAGGGCCGATCGCTCGATGGTGACGGTCCGGCCCTTCGAGCCCACGGGCATCCTGATGTTCGCCGGCCGCACGGGAACGAAGAGCGCGGCCTGCTTTCCAGGCGTGATCGAAAGGCGCCGGCTCCGGATCTCCACCTCCCCGTCGCCGCTGCCTTCCCCTCCGAACACCAGCGCGTACCGATCGCCGAGGGCGGCCGCCTCGACCCGGCCGCCGAGGTCCCAGTCCCCCGCCACGAACGACACGGGCCCGGCCGAGGTGACCGCGAAATGGCACCGGAAGGCGGTCCCTGACAGGGGCTTTAGCGTCGCGCCCGGGTAGAGGCGGGAGTAGGTGGGGAGCAGCTCGTCGAGGTCGGTGGTGCTGAGGTGACTCTTCACGACCAAGAGGGGCGCTGCTTCTCGACGGGCGGAAAGCGCCACCTTGTCGGGGATCGGCTGGCTGTGGACGAGATCCGTTCCCAACCTGGCGTGCATCATGCGCCTCCATGATCACGCGTACCGGCGGTCAAAGCCAACGCGATGGTGCTGCCTCTTCGGCTTCCGCGGCTCTTCCCCTTGACAGCCCGGTTGCATGTCGGCGAGCCTACGGCCTGGTTTCGTGTGTTGGGAAAGGATGGGTTCATGGACGTCAGTCTTCAGGCGATATTCCCAGGCATCTACGTGTTCACGCCGGGCCGCCGCGTGCACTGCATGCGGCAGGTGAGGGCGGAGGCGCTCGCGGCGGAGCTCGCCGCGCTCGCGTTGCATGCGGATATCTGCGTCGCGCATGATCAAGATACGCTCGTCATCGAAGCAAAGTGGAATGGCCGCGCGCAGGACTCGACCGTCGTCCCGGGGCTGCGTGAGCTCGACATCACGCTCGACGGGACGATAACGTCTCTCCGCGACACCATCGATCGCCAGGTGCGAGCTTCCAAGGCGGGCGACCCGCTCGCCGTTTCCGGCGCGTCCTTGCTCCAGATTCTCTTTCCGCTCGGCGCGGCGGCCGTCACGAATGCCACGTATCCTGACGAGGCGGCCGAAGTGGAGCGGATCCTGACGGAGCTCAAGCAACCCAAATGGGCATCGCTCGTGATGGAGTTTGGTTTGACGCGTATGATCGTTCATATCACCGACCTTGCGACCGAATACAGGAAGCTCCTCGATACGCCCGCCGATGGCTTGAAGTTCCTTGCCGTCAAGGAAGCCCGCGCGAAGGGCCAGAATCTCATGCTCCAGGCCATGGCGATGATCGCCGGCAGGCATCCGTCGGAGAGCGACGCGGACCGCGCGGGCCGACAAGCGCTCATGGGCCCGATTCTCCGTCAAAATGATGCCATCGGACAGTACCTCAAAGCCCGTCGCTCGGTCCCGGACGTGAACCCCGAAACGGGCGAGGAGATACTGCCCGCGGTGCCTTCGGCGAACGCGCCGACCTGAACCCGAGCCGGGGACCACTTCGAGGTCGGCAAGCCGACATCAATCCCCAGCCGGAGACCTCTCCGAGGTCGGCAAGCCGACATCAATCCCCAGCCGGAGACCTCTCCGAGGTCGGCAAGCCGACATCAATCCCCAGCCGGAGACCTCT
>NZ_JAGTJK010000118.1:0-11585 GCF_028435265.1 Polyangium jinanense
CTGAGCATTGGTCTCATCTCGCGAGCCCATTCTCCCTGAGCACCCGTAGCATCTCTGCTGCGGGTGCCAGTCGTTCGAGCCCGCGGCTGATGGTGACGGATCCGGGGGGTCCTCCGGAGGACTTGCCCGTGTAGCCGCCGAGCTCGGCGATCCATTGCACGGCGAGCGCGATGGGCGGGATCCCATCGGGGATCTGCTCGTTCTTCTTCTTTCGTTTTCGCTTCAGCAGCACCAAGGCGTCGACCTCGTGCGTCGCGAGCTCTTCGGTCGCGGGTAGGTCCGGTCGGGTGCGCGCCAGGTGCTTGAGACGTTCTGTCCGTGCGGCGATGGCTGCTAGAGCGTCGTTCAGTTCGTTTCCATCATGATCACGCGGCGATAGCCGTTCGGCCACGCCGCTCGATCGCTTCCAGGTTCAGGAAGGCTGCGTAGCGGCGGAGGTCGAAGAGGTTCCTGCGCGTGCCGCGATAGCGTGCTCGCGGCCCCTGCTTGGCTGCCAGGTGGGCGAGCCGGTGCTCGACATGCACGCGCTTTCGGAGCGCTTCGCGCCCGCTTGCTGTCTGGACGAGCCTCCGGAAACGCTGTTGCCGCTGCTCGTCATCGGCAATCTTCACTGTTCGCCCAGCGTCGTTCGCGGCCTTCGTGCAATGCGCTCGGAGGGGACACGGCCCACAGGTTGCCGGGTTGAATTGCACGAGCCCACCTGAGGTGAGCTTCTGCGTCTGACCTGCGGGACACGTGATGGTCCAGAGTCGGAAATTCATGTTGAAATCTAACTTGGAGAAGAGCGGGCCATTCGTCGAATTTCGGGGCTTGCAGAGGACCGTCGCACCGTTCTTCTCCGCGCTCACGACAAGCTCGCTGTCCACGTACGCCCGGTCGACGAGGACCTCTCCCATTTCAGCGCGTCGCGGCGACCGAGAAATGTCTTCCTTCAGCCCAGCAGCGCCTTCTCCCTCGGGACGATTGGCTGGGGTGATCGAGCACGCCAGAATGAGTTCGGTGTCCAGGTCGTTCGCGATATGCTGCTTGTAACCGTTGAATCGCTTGGTCTTGCTCTTGCGACCGTGGCGCATCTCTGGATCCTCGACCGAGACGCGTCGATTCCTGGCGACTCCTTCGCGGATACGGGGGCCTCCCCCACCGGGCGGCTCAGGATCCAGATCCTGCGTGCGGAGCTGCTCGACGACATCGAGGAGCTCCTTGAGGGGTGACTCCTCAACGGCTTTGCCGGCCTGCCTTCGTATCCATTGTTCGAGTGCATCGATCTGCCGGAGGAGCTCGCCGATCGCCTCGGCTTTCTGCTCGCGATCGGTCCAGTCGATATCGAGCCCGGACTTGACGCTCGGCGCGAGAAACATGGGCGCGCCAGCGCACGCTGCGATCTCTTCGGCCCTGCGCTCGAGCAGCTTGGCAGCCCCACGCAAGAGCTTGAATGCCGCATGCCCGAGCAGGTTGAAGGTGTCCTCGACGCGGCCCATGCCTTCAAGGGGGCGCGAATCCACGGCCAGCCGGAGCGTCTTGGGCAGCTTTTTCCAGTCGAATGCCTGGGTCTCTTTCGCGAGCTCGACGGTGCGGTCGAGCAGCCTACGGTCCATGTCGTGCCCGATCAGGCGCTGGCGAAAGTCATGCAGCGTGCCCTGCGCAAATGCAGGCCGCGTGGCGCCCAGCGTGCCGAGCACGAGTTGCCATCGCTGGTCGAACCTCGTGTTGTCGATAGCCTCGGCATCCGATACGCCGGTATATGCCTGTAAGAGGAGGACCATGCAGAGAAGCGCGGGGGCGACAGGCGTCTTGCCTTCGCCCGTTTCTCGATACATTCCCGCAAGCTCGTCCTGGAAGGCATCGTCGAAGAGCCTTTCGCGGTTCAGCCGCAAAAAGGCGTACATGCGCCTTCGCTTGCCCAGGTGGTCGAGCATGGCCTGCTCTTCCTGGGTGGTCGTCGTGCTCGGATTCCAGCGGGGTACGGAGGTCGACATGGCGGATCCCTCGGTCGGCTGGGCGAGCCCGGACGAGTGGATCACATCCACGCCGGTTTGTCGATCATCTCCACGCAAGTGTTTGTAACTGCTCGTGGTTCTGAACTGATCGACGTTCTAGGAGAATCTCCCCGAGAGGCAGCAAGATCGGCGTTGGAGAGCAAGCTCAACAATGGATGCCCGATGTGCAGCGCCGGGTCTATCGGCCTCTACGAGGATCTGTACTACATCGTTGCGACGAAGGACTACCATGCTGGTCAACTCGGGTACCCCACATACCTATGGTGGTCGCACAGTGCGAAAATTGCGGCTTCTTGTGCCTGCATTCGAGCCACCTACTTGGCATCACAGTCGCAGTGTAAACCTCGGAGGGAGCATGGGCGGGGGCCCGAGCTACCGGGTGGCGCCGGGCCGGGAAGTGGCCTGCCTGGGCGGGACCATCCGCAACGCGTTCGGACACGTGCAGGCCGAAGAGCCCGCAAGTGGTGGACGGGTCCGTGATCCTCTCGTCCGGCCCGGCGATCGACGCTCCTCCGTGCCCGGCCGAGGCTCCGACGCTCGTCGGGCCGGTCCCCAGCGCCGCCGAAGGCCTTTGTTTGCCCTGCGGCGCGCGAATGGTAGGCTCACCGTCATGTTTTCTCGGCTTCTGGCAGCATCCGCGGTCTCGTTCGTTTTGCTCCTTCCCGGGATGGCAGGCGCCGCCGACGGGGACGCCTGGGTTCCCAGAGCCCAGCAGAGCCGCGTCGCCCTCGAGTTCGACGTCTGGTCCTACGACGATCCCGCGCTCGGGACTGCGCATTCGCTCACCTTGGGCGTCGCGGGCCAGGTGAAGATTGCCCGCGGCGTGTATCTCGATTTCGACGTCCCCTGGGCCGTCTGGGATTACCGGATCCCCCCCGCCGACGTGCGCGAGACCGAGGCCACGATGGGAAACCTCACCCTGGGCGCGCACTGGGCGGGCAAAGTGAGCGAACGGCTCGCGTTTCACGCGGGCGGCACGTTCTCGGTCCCGACCTCGTTCACCGACCGAGAGGAGATCCTCGGCTCGGGCAGCGCCACCGTCGATTACTTCGTGTGGCTGCCCCTCGCCAATTACATCCATATGCGCCACGACGTGGCCAGCCGCAATCGCGCTTATGCGGACCTGCACCGGTTCTTCCTCGATTCGATCCTCGCCCGAGGGCGCGGCGGCCTGGAGCTCCGCATCTTGCCCACGCTTTATTACCGCGCGGATATCGCGTCCATCGTCGCCTTCCCCGTCGGGGACCTGGCGGATCGCACCCACCTCTTCCTCGAAGCCCACAGCGAGATCGCGGGGCGCGCCTCCACAGGCGTGGGCGGCGGCCTGCGCGTGCAGACCGTGTTTTTCCCGACCCGCGAGGACGACAAGGCCCAGACGGCCCTCGAGCCGTATTTCAGCTACGAACCCACGCGCGGCTTCTATGCGCGCCTCGGTCTGCTCGTCGCGCTCGACGACACGCTCGGCTTCGGCTTCGAGGAAGGGAAGGTCGCGACGCTCCGCACCGCGCTCGGCGGGTCGTGGTAGGAGCGAACCCCGGGAGAGCTAGCCTTCTTCCACGCGGATGGGGATCCAGTGCCCGAAGCGCGGTACGTCCACCTCGGCGGGCATCAGGGGCCGCATGGGGCATGGTTTGTAGGGTACGATTCCAGTCGATCGTGGCGACATGGGCGCACCGGCGCTTAGGGTGAACAACCCTATGCATCGGCGCCTGCAAACAGCGAGCGCGAGACGTTCACCGAAGCCGCCCATTATTGTTGTCCCAGCCGGCGCGCCTTGGGAAACGGCAAGCAGAGTTGCCCAATAGGCACCCTCTTGCGCATTGGCGGTCCACGCGCCGAGAGCCCTGCACGGGCCAATCTGCACGCGAATTGCATCCGGTATGAGCGCGACACTTCGCCATCGCATCGTGCCCTCGCACTTCGGACATACCGTCACGTCGATGGCAAATACATGCCGCAGAAGCCACGCCCACGGCTTCCGGCGACCGTTCGCTTCAGAATGGCCACCTACATGAAACAGCTCACCGAACAGCGGCAACTGCAATGGTGCTCGGACGACGCGACGCGCAGAGGCGCCGATGGCCGTGCCGATGCCACGACTTCTTATCGCAATGCCGCATTCGGTGCGAGCACGCCGTGAAATCGCACCATATGAAAATGCGGCGGCGGCACCACCGCGCATACCCGAGCCAAACGTCGTAGGGATCCAGCACGACGCACCTCGTCCCGTCACGCCACACTTTTTTGAGCTCGTATCGGGCGTTCTCGCCGACAACCCCGAGACACTCCGTCGCAATCGGCGGCCTCACCAGATACCGGCACACCCGCTCCACGCGTTTCCGATCCCGACCATCGATCGCCGTTCCCGCATGTACGTCCAATCCCTTCACCACGGCCACGCGCTCATCGTCACGTATTCGGCTCGGATCGACCACGCGCAGCGCAGGCACTCGCGCCGCTACGTCATAACAAGCCGCAAGAGCACGGGGTCATGTCACGGGCTTGCGCGCGACCGCGTGGAGGCGCTAGCGTCGGCGGCGCCGCGTGGCTCATGGATCGGCCGGAGGAGCGACCTGTGGAGAGTTGTCGGATGCGTGCCATATGGCTCGGTTTGGCGGTATTGCTGGCGGCTTCCGGATGCTCTCGTCCCGCCACGCGGCCCCCCGGGGATCATGCACGCGCTTCCATCCGCGTGCCGAGCGACGTCGAGGGGATTGACGTCGTCGTTCACTGCGATCGCGCGATCTCGCAGTCAGGGTATTCGGCAGAGACCGCGTCGAGTGTTCCGCTGGATTCCCCGTACGCCCGCGAGCGCGAAGCCGACAAAGGTCTGGTCACGGTGATGCCCGGCGAGCAGCGCACGAGGGAGTTTTTGGTCCCTCGAGAGCGCATCCTCTCTGCGCTCGAGATTCGATACGACATGGACGTTCACGATGAGATCGACTTCCTGCGGCTCACCGGAGGCGACGCGATCGTCGTCCATACGTATACGACGAATGCAGGAATCTTCACCGTCAGCGACGTCTGGCCACTGCCTGCGACCTCGAAGCTATCGTCGCTGCCCGAACCGCTTCACGAGCTCACCCAGCGTGCGCTCGATGCGTGCGGCTCGCCGAGCGCAAAGGCTCCGTGATGGCAGGACGACCGGAGCACGAGCGCGCGCACGGGGGCACAGGCAACCCTTTCCTTTTCCGCGGTAAAACGCGACAATAACGACGTGCGTCGAGGGTTCGGGTTGCTCGTCGGATGGATCGTGGCCGCGGCCGGCTGCGGCGCGCCTCCGCCGGCGTCGCCCCCGCACCGCGCGGCCGCGACCGCTTCCGCTTCCGCTCCCGCTTCCGCTCCCGCTGCGACCTTGTGGAGCCGATCGAGCCGGAACCCGCGGGAATCGGCCCCCTTCCGGGGGAGACGGGCGAGCCGATCGGAACGCCTAACCCCGCGATCCCTGGTAGCGTGACAGCTACTCGACAGGAACCCGAGGGACCGACAGGAACCCCGGCGACGGGAACGCCGGCCCCCCCGGCGAGCCCATTGCTACAGGCAACCGCGGCCGTTCGGGCGGCCCTCGACGCGTCGATTGCAGTGGGTGACATCGAAGGCGCGCGGCGCGCCGTGCGAGCCCTAGACGCTCTCCTCGGCGAGCCCCCGACGCCAGGCCAGGATGCCCCCGTCTCGGCCGTCAAGAGCACCCGCAAGCGGCGGAAGGCGTAGGCCGCACTTTCCGACCCCCGGGCGAGTTGAGGATCACGCCCCGAAGTGTATCGAAAAGCGCGCCCGGGTCTGCGTCTCCACGACAATCATTTGGTCTGAAAGTAGCTGGAGACTAAGTCGAAGCTCTGGCAGCCATCTACCCGTCCGCTGGTGGACCCATTGCGACACCGTTGACGCATTGCTCTTGCACCATTGCTGCCATCGACTGGCCTCATTGAGATAACAATAAGCAACATCGCGCGCCTTGCGATTAGTCCCTCCCACTGAATAGCCACCGCCAGGCGTAAAATAGACCGTACCGTCGCGAACCGTTGTCGCTGCGAGCAAGCACCCGCCCCCGAATTTGCTGGGCCGCCTTAATAGCGTGCGTTCTTCGGAAGAAATCGGATCCGGTACTACCACGTCCGTACAGCGATAAGGCTCCAAAAGGTGCGGCCAATTCTGATGCGTCGTTTCGATCAGCGTGTCGTCTGAAAAATGCCCGTGCCCCAACACATCTACGAAATACAGCTTGTCAACTGTTGGCCAGACAAACAAGAGCTCGTCTCGGCGACCCACGAAGAAGTCCGTTCCAGTCGAGGGTGGCCCTAGGTGCATGTGATGGATGCCCCAATCATTGAGCAGCATATCGTTGTATCCGGCCTTCTTTATGGTCTTGCTTAGGTGCGGATTGAGATCGAGGCCGGCCAGAGACGAGGCTTCTATTGCAAACAGGGCAGTGCGGAGCTCTTCGGGAAGCTCTTTCGCGCGAAGTTCGCGCGACCAGACAACAGTGCGCGGTCTCTCTTCGATCCGGCGGAGCTTCTCGGAGAAGTAACGCACGCAGACTTCCGCGGTATCCTCCTCGGGGTGAGGCCGGAGGTCCGGATCCAGAAGGTTGAACCGGAGAAGGAAGTGCTGGCGAAGATCCGATAGGAAATCGGCATGGACTGTGGGGGAATTTACCGCGAGAGTCATGCGAGTGCTCAGTACAGCAAATGGCATGCCATCTGCCGTAACGGGATCGTAGCATCTCGTCCGCGTGTTTGCCGTGCTTCCCCGCAGGTACATCCGGCCCATTCGACTGTGGTGCAGAGCACCAGAGTGACGACATCGCCTGTGCATGGTTATCCAGTAGGATAGTTTTTCGCCGGGAATATAGTTCGAGCGAGGCCCCGTCGCGCGACGCAGGATCGGCAGACATCCGGCGTCACGAGCATCCGCAAGCGGCGCAAGGCGTAGGCGGCTCCCATGGCCCGGGCGAACCATCGAGAGCTCGCCCGGGGTCTCTCACCCCTTCCCGATCGACAGGCCAAACCAGACAATCCGCCCGCACGTGTACGCGAGCTCTCCACGCAAGCGAGGCCCGAGTAGGGCAGCGGGGGGACGCGGAGCGGGTGAAGGTGGGGACCGAAGTAGACGCGGATCGTCGTGCTCATGTCAGAACATCGACGCGAGCGCGCGCCGGTTGCATCGGGACCGTGCTCCGGAGGCGGACTACCTCGACGGGCGACGCGCGGACGAGGGGACGCCCGGAGCGCTGCGATCGGTGGGCGGCGGAGTCGAGACGGGCCCGGACTGCGGAGCCCCCGAGATCGGCCCCGACGACGGCGGCGGATCGTCCGCCTTGATCTCAACGTCGCGCAAGCCGTGGCAGTCGTTCAGGCAATGCCAGTAATCGGCGCCCCCGTAGAAGCATCGGACCACGGCACGGATGAGCCGCTGTAGCGGACCTTGCGCAATCGCGCGGCCCGCAATCGTCCGCGCCCGATTCCGCACGTTGTCCGAATTGGGGACATCGCCGGGCGCGATCTTCTCGCGTCGCAAGAGGCCCGGTCGGTCCGTCGGAACGTCGTGGAAGAACCCTGCGAAGTGCAGATCCGGCCGCTCCTGCAAGAACACGAGAAAGGCCGTTCGCCCGTCGATCTCGTGGGGAACCTCGACCATGATCCGGCCGTCGGGGTAGTAGTGGAGCCTTGCGTCGTGGTTTTCTTGCTTTTTCACGCTATTACCTTCCTCGTACAAGCGCCTTGCGGGCGCTGGTTAATCGTTTCCAAGCGGTAGCGCGCGAGGTTTCGAGCCTGCGCGCCATCTGTTCGATCGAATAGCCCTCGAGGTGGAGCCGCAGCGCGGCCCCCTCGACGGGCGGCAGCCGTTCGGCCCGATCGAGCCATTCCCCAAGCGCCGCGCGCTCTTCTGGCGAGGACGACGGGTCGAGGGCGTGCCTTTGCAGGTCTCTCCCCGACATGAGCACCTCGACCTTATGACGGGTGAGGCGTCGCCAATTCATCGCGAGAAACCACGCCGTTCGCAAGAGCCATTCGGCAGGGTTCCGCGGCGCCCCGCTTAGCTGGGCGTATTGCAAGAACACGCGTTGCGCGAGCTCGTCCGCGTCGGCTTCGTGCACGCCGAGCCGGCGGAGCTTCGCTACAATTCGCGGCCGTTCTCTGGCAAAAAGGCGGACGAATCCCGCCCCGCTCGCGCCCGTCGGGCGCTCGGGTCCCTTGCGCTGCATTGTGCATCGTTCCCGACCGCGTAGGGCGGTCGAGCCTCGATCTACGAGCGCTCACGTGGCGAGTTCAAGCCATTTTAGCGAAGGACGAACGTTTTTCTTGGTAGAACTCCATCCCGGAATGCGATCCTAGAGCGGGACAATATGGCTTTGATCGCGCATAATCACGACGCGCGGACGGGCCAATCGGGGCGGATGACAGATATTTTTCGCCCGCTATTCGCCCGGCCGGCGCTCGCCTGCTACCCCACGGGCGAGACCACGATGGGCGAGGCAGACGGGGGAGATGGCCGGCGCTCGCCTCCTGCTACCCCACGGGCGAGACCACGATGGGCGAGGCAGACGGGGGAGATGGCCGGCGCTCGCCTCCTGCTACCCCACGGGCGAGACCACGATGGGCGAGGCTGTCTATCCCCTGCTGGAAACTTTCCATCTTGTCTTGGATCGCTGCCCACTGGTATCCTGCCACCGGATCCAAACGCACCGCGTAGGTTGTTTCCCTACACACGAACCAACATCCGCGGAAGCCAACCGAATGACGTACATTCCCCCTCCAAAAACTGCATTCATAAGCGCGCTCGTTCATTTGGCCCGAAGGGAGCGGGCACCACGATGGGCAAACAGTGACGGCTCCCGCATCTATGTATGGGATGGATTGCATGGAGAGCTAGAGGTCTACAACAAGCGCGGCCGCCACCTTGGCGCGGTTGACCCGGAGACCGGCGAATTTATAAAGGATGCAGTGAAAGGGAGAACAATCGATGTCTAAGCGAAAAACATTCGTCGAGCGCGTGCTTGACGGGGAAATTCTGGATCTCGACACGATCGACGACGAGATCGACGCGTGGCACGAGAGCGACGCCGATTGCCCATTGCACGAGTGGTTGGGGCTCACGCGCGACGAATACGCCTTATTCGTCGAAAAACCTGAAGCTCTACGCACCATTTTGATGGCTAAGCGGCACGGGATCCCGCTCAAGCAGCTTGTTGGAATCACGGCAGCTAGCGCACTTGCGCTGGCCGCGCGGGGAACATCGCCAGCCGAGGCAGAGGCAATCCGAAAATGGCTAGAGCAGACCAATCGCCTGTAGACGACTTAGAGCCCGAGCGCCGCATCGCCAGACTGTTTGCCCAAAAGCACGCGATTACGCCGCCTGTACCTGTTGAATCTCTCATAGGAAAACTAGCGGATGTCGAATACGCGAGCTTTCCCGGAAGCTGGGATGCGCTGCTGCTCACTCGCCCGAACGCAAGGCCAAAGATCGTGGTGTCGTCCGATGTGACGAGCACAAGGAGACTAAGGTTTACGCTCGCCCATGAAATCGGGCACTTGATCATTCCGTGGTCTGTTGGAGCAATGTTTTGTCATGCAAACGCATCGTATCACGTCGATGACGATTTGCTCCGGACGCTGGAGGCAGAGGCCAATCGTTTCGCCTCGGAACTGCTGTTTCCGATTGCATGGGTGCAGCAACGCTTATCGGAACGAAGTGGTGCGCTGGCTGATTTCGTCCTGAAACTTGCCGACGAATCGCAGGTATCACCCATTGTGGCCGTGCTGGGCATGGGGCGCGTGTGCCCACCGGATACCGTTCTCATGATTGTAAGTGCTGACGGAAGTATTAAGTATCGATCTGTTGCCCCGCGTTCCAACTGGAGCTTGCCTGATCGATGGGGCGAAGACGCGAGCCGGGAAATGCGTGCAGCCGGAGCATTGATTACGAGCGTCGATTATGACATTGGCATGCTGGTCGCCGTAGAACTGCCGCAGGGCCAAAGCATTACCGTGTCGCGACCAGCGGGTAGCTCGAAAGATATATTGAATTCCATTCTTGATGATGTTTGCCAAGGTTCTGAACAAAAGAATTCTTGGCGCGGCATCGTCAGGGGGATCGCTGGATATGCAATGAGTAGATCCAGCAGTGTTTCCCACGCTGGGATCTGTGCGGTGATACGTCAGCGGTTCGTCGGCCGCGAGGATTTACGGGCTTTCCGTACACACAGGTTATTCGACGAGTTCGTGGAGGCGGCGGCTTACGAGTTGGCGGTAAAGAAATCCGCTCGCTAACCCGTGCTTGCGCGGCAGGCAGCGCGTAGAACGTGCGCGGGGTCACGGGACGTGGCACGTCCAGCGCTCGACGTTGTTTGCCGCACGGACGCGCGCGTTCCGGCGTTCGTCCGTGCGTTCGTTCGCGCGTTGCGGGTCCGTTTACGCGGCGTTTCGTCGGGGCTCGCGCCCGTGGCGCTTGGCCTGTAGAGCCTCGAAACGGTCGGCGATCAGGGCCCCGATCCCGATCTCGGCCTTCACCACGACCCCGGCCGCGTCGATCGCGTCAAACACCGCGTCCACGAGATCCGACATGACCCCCTCGAACTCGGGGTGACTCTCGATCGATGCGGTCTGTTCGAGCTTCGCCAGCGCGGTAAGGGCCGTGATCCGCTTCCCTTCCAGCGTCGCGATCTGCGCCGGGGAGAGCTTGCCCGCCTGAAGGATCTTCGTCAGCCGTGCGACGCTCGCGCGTAGCTCCTCCGCGGTCGTTCCGAGGACGGGCGGCGCATCGGACGACGGCGGCGCTTCCGCTTCCGTGCGCGGGGCTTCCGTGCGCGAAGTAGCGGAAGGCGCGGCCTTCCCCTCACCGGTACGTGTCCACCAGGACCACGCGATCGGGGGGATGTCTGCCAGGGCTTCGAGTTTTTCGAGGTACGGCGCCGCTGGCGTTCGGCCTTGTTTCCAGCCCGTCAGCAGGCCCGGACTACACCCGAGACGCGCGGCGAGCTCCCGGTAGCCCGTAGCTCCCCGCCATGCGTCAAGGCGTGTCCAGCCTACGGAAACCCACCCCTCGCCGGGGCAAGACGTGGCGAACTTGGCACCGTCCGGAGCGTCGAAGCGAACCATGGAAACAGTGTGATTCGTTGCGTCGTGAACGTCAAACGGATCTGTTCACGATTCGCGAGCGGGGGGCGCGTGCCGCACTGATCAGGTCAAATCTCTAATAATTTCAAGCAGAAGCCTCTGCGCAAATTCGTGCTTGGGTATGCCCGAAGGGGCGCCGTCGTTCCTGTGCCCCCGATAACGAACGGTCATCACCCCCCCTTCGATCGTGTACGTTGCGCGATATTCCGCACCGTTGTGCTCGACTGTGAAGTCGACGGCTTCCGGGGTTTGCCTGCCTTTCGACATGATCTCTTTCACGCGGTCTGAGGTGTCCGCGCCTCCGATTTGGCAGCGATCTAGCCTTGGTTGCGTTCTCTGCGCAACGGCCTCTCGAGGTGACCGGCGCGCTCGACCCCGCCGACCTCGACCCCGGCGACGCTCGCGAGCAGGCCCGGCGTTCCCGGCGTTCCCAGGCGTTCCCCGGCCGGCAGGAACGCGAGCGACGAGCAGG
>NZ_JAGTJK010000119.1:0-11480 GCF_028435265.1 Polyangium jinanense
GGCTTTGCCCCGCACCCCAGAAGGGGGCTGTCCGCCCCCTTCACCCCGGACCAGCGCAAGCGCTGGACTCGGGGTCGATGAACTGCGCGATGCGCAGTTCATCGAACAGGCCGTGGCAAGACCCGCGACGACCTTGCCAGTTGAGACAGCAGCACTGCCCTGCCTGGTGGCAACGTCTTCCCTGTCGACAGCGCGCATCGCGCGCTGTCGCCCCGCGTCCAGGGCTTGCCCAGGCCCCGGGTCCAGGGGTGGACAACCCCTGGTCGGGGTCCGGGGTGAAACCCCGGCGCTACGCTCTGAGAGCCTAGCGTTCGGCTTCGTCGTCGCCCGCCATCCCGAACGCCCGCATCTTTCGCTTCAGCGTATTCCTGTCGATCCCGAGGGCCCGCGCGGCGCGGCTCAGGTTGCCGCTCTCCGCCGTGAGCGCGGCCGCGAGGGCCGCGCGCTCCGCCGCCTCGACCACGTCCCGCAGCGGCCGCACGTCGCTGCCGCTTGCGCTTCCGGCGGCGCTTGCGCTTGCGCTCCCGCTGCCGCTTCCGCTCCGGATGTCCGGGGCCAGATCCGACACGTTGACCACGTCGTCGCAGAACACGGCCCACCGCATCACCTCGGCCCGGAGCTCGCGCACGTTGCCCGGCCAGGCGTGACTCGCGAGCGCCCGCATCGCTTCGCGCGTCACCCGGAGCCGCCGCCCTCCCTTCTTCGCCCGGATCTCCGCGAGGAACGACTCCACGAGTCGCTCCACGTCGCCCGGCCTCGCCCGGAGCGGCGGCACGAGCAGCGTCGCGCCGCGTAGCCGATAGTAGAGATCCTCCCGGAACGCGCCCGCCTTCACCATCGCCCCGAGATCCCGGTGCGTCGCGGCCACGATCCGCACGTCGACGGAAACCCGCCCCTCGCCGCCCACGCGCCGGAGCGTCCCCTCCTGCAGCACGCGCAAAAGCGCCGCTTGCACCCGCGGCTGCATCTCGCCGATCTCGTCGAGGAACAACGTCCCGCCGTGCGCTTGCTCGAACACGCCCCGGCGCCTCTTCCCCGCGCCCGTGAACGCGCCCGCCTCGTGCCCGAAGAGCTCGCTCGACAGCACGCCCTCCGCGAACACCGAGCAGTTCTCCGCCACGAACGGCCCGTCCTTCCGCGGCGAAAGCGCGTGAATCTCCCGCGCGCAGAGCTCCTTGCCCGTGCCCGTCTCCCCGAGCACGAGCACCGGCGCGTCGCTCGCGCCGACGCGCTCGATCTTCGCCCGCAGCTCGACCATCGGAGCGCTCTCGCCGAGCAGCGACGACGTTCCCTTCTGCGCCGCTGCCCGTAGGCGAGCGATCTCGTCGCGCATCGCGCGGATCTCGGGAAACCCCTCGATGTCGAGCCGCACCTCCCGCACCGCCTTCGGATGCGGCACGGGCACGAACGCGGGCGGGATCACCTGCAGCATCCGCGCCGGCAAGAGGCCTGCTTGCACCAGGATCACCCAGAGCGTCTGCGCTTGTGGCGTGCCCGCCGAGAGCAGGACGTCGAGCGCCACGTTCGTGGCCAAGAGCTCCGACTTCGCCCGCTCGACGAGGGGGCCGAGCAGGCGAAAGAGCCGTCCGTAATCGGTCGGATCATCGGTGTCGATCACGCAGAGCTCGACCTTGCGCACGCGCGCCTCGATCGAGCGGCAGAGCGAGCGGGCGGGCGTCTCTCCCTGCGGGATCGAAAGCACCCACGCGACGTCGTAGCGGCTCTCGTTCTGGTCGAGCAGCCTGAGCACCGGCCCCCGATCACTCGCGGGCCGCGCCATCTGATGCGAGGGCTGCGGGCCCGTCACTCCCGCATCCGACCACGTGATGAGCGCTTGCTTCACCTGGTGCATCGTACACCACCCATGGTGCACCGTATACCACCGTTCTGATGCACCGTGCACCATCCCTGCGAGGCTCCCATCGAATTCTCCGCGAAATCTGACTGGCACGCTTTCCGCATTACGGGGCCACGAACGCAATCAACAAGCCGTTCGAGCTACCTGCCATGGGCACTTCTTCTCTCCCCAAACCGTCCCTTCCCCCGCATGCCCGCATCTTCGCCCGCCCCGATGTCTGGATGGAGGGCGAGGCCATCACGCAGTTCGTCCGCGTCGCCGAGCTCCCCGGCTGCGTGCGCGCCGCGGGCATGCCCGATCTTCACTCCGGACGCGGCCCCATCGGCGCCGCGTTCGCCTTCGAGGAGCGCGTGCTCCCGTACCTCGTCGGCGGCGACGCCGGGTGCGGCGTGCTCCTCTTCGCCACGACCGCCTCCCCGCGCGCCGTGGACAAACTCGAGCGCCGCGTCCGCGCCGCGATGGACGAGGATCCGCTCGAAGGCTGCGACCCCCTCGAGGTCTTCGATGCCTGCTGGCACAAGGGCGCGAGGGGCCTCACCGAGGTCGCGAACGTGCCGGACGACATCGCCGCGATGGCCGAACGCGAGTGCACGCTCGATCTCGGCCCGAGCGGTGATCCCGCGGACTACCGCGATCCCTCGCACGGCCGCGCGCTCGGCAGCATCGGCAGCGGCAACCACTTCGCCGAGATCACGCGCGTCACCGAGGTGCGCGACGAGGCCGCGGCAGACGCGATGGGCCTCGAAAAAGGCGGCCTCGTCGCGCTCGTGCACACGGGCTCGCGTGGGCTCGGCGCCCAGATCGGGCGGCGCTACGGCGACGTCACGCTCACGGGCGCGGCCATCGACGTCTACCTCGCGGATCTCGCGGGCGCGGTGCGGTTCGCCCAGGCAAACCGCTTCCTCGTCGCTTGCCGGCTGCTCCGCGCGCTCTCGGCGTTGCGAAGGGACAAGGTCCGCTCCGCGATCGACATCGTGCACAACACGATCCGGCGCGAGGACATCGCGGGCACGCCTGTGTGGATCCATCGCAAGGGCGCCGCGCCCGCGAGCCGCGGCGAGGCCACGGTCGTGCTCGGCAGCCGCGGCGCGCCTTCCTGGGTGCTCGTCGGGAATGGGCACGAGGGCGCGCTCGCGTCGGTCGCGCACGGCGCGGGTCGTCGCATGACCCGCACCGAAGCGCGCGCCAAGCTCGCCACGCGGTACAAACGCGCCGAGCTCGGCCGTACGGCGCACGGCGGCCGCATCGTGTGCGACGACGCGGACCTGCTCTACGAGGAGCACCCGGACGCGTACAAGCCGATCGAGCCGGTCGTCGCGAGCCTGGTCGACGAGGGCCTCGCGGCTCCGATCGCCTCGCTCGTGCCGCTCGTCACGGTGAAGCAATGAAGAAGCTCGTCGTGCAGGTGACGGCCGGCTACGGGCCCGCGGAGGTGCGCCGGTTCGTCGCGCTCCTCGCGGCGCGGCTCGCGGATGCGTGTGATGCGCGGGGCCTCGTCGTCGAGGAGACGGTGATCCACGGCGACGAGGACGCGCCTCTTTCGGTGGAGCTCGTCGTCGCGGGGGATCCTGCGCGCATCGAAGGCGAGGCAGGCACGCACGCGCTCGTCGCGCGCAGTCCCGACCGCGGAAAAGCCGCCCGCAAGCGCTGGTACGCGTCCGTCGTGCTGCACGAGGACGACGACGTCGGCGCGGACGACGGGGCCGCGATCGACCCGCGCGACGTCGAGGTCACGACGATGCGCGCGAGCGGCCCCGGCGGGCAGAACGTCAACAAGACGGAGACGGCGGTCCGCGCGCGGCATGTGCCGACGGGGATCGTCGTGCGGGTCGCGGACGAGCGATCCCAGCGGGCGAACGTGCGGCGCGCGCTCGCGCGGATCGCGGTGCTCCTCCGGAAGCGGGCCGCACACGCGGCGGCCGCGAAGGAGGCTGCGCGATGGACCTCGCATGCGCGGCTCGAACGAGGCGCGCCCGTGCGCACCTACGCGCTCTCGTCGCGGGGCGCGCTCGT
Organism: Polyangium jinanense; assembly: GCF_028435265.1. GTDB lineage: Bacteria > Myxococcota_A > Polyangia > Polyangiales > Polyangiaceae > Polyangium > Polyangium jinanense. Next base: position 3,872 of record NZ_JAGTJK010000119.1, read on the forward strand.
GGAGACGTGAACTTCGAGAGGTGAACCCATGCGAAAAGACATGTTCGAGCTCATCATCGAGCGCCCGCGGTACGACTGGGGTCGCGGGCGTGGCGCGGGCAAGGGCCGCTACGCGACGCGCATGAAGGCCGATCCCGAGGCCGCGCCGCTCAAGGAGGGCATGAAGTACCGTGGCCGGACGCGGGATCTGAACGAGAACCTCGCCCCGCTCCGCCGCTTCCTCGAGCGCCGCGTGGGACGCCCGTGGGACGCGGTCTGGTCAGAGATCCGCGCCTCCCTCTCGCCCGACAGCGCCGTGCAGAAGCACGTCTTCGATCACGTCCTCCAGTACGTCGAACGAAACCCGATCCTCATCGGCGGCATCCCGCACGCGCCCGCGGGCAGAGGCTCGCGACGCGACAATTTCCTCCCGCTCAGGAGCCACGGGCACTGGCAATCCTTCTACGTTTGTCCCCGGACCGGCCTGCTCTGCGCGGCCGGCGAGGCCCACCGCCGCCGTAAAAAGCGCGCTTCGCGAGCCTGACGTCGTTGTCAGGGCCGCACCGCGCTCGCACCGCGCGCCGCGCTCCCCCTCCCCGCGCGTTTTTCGAACGACGCCGTGATGGCACTCTTCTTGCCGACCGCCGGCCATCGCGCGACGCGCTCAAAGGAGGACCATTCATGCTTCGACTTCCCTACCTTGCCTTCGTCTCGACGCTCGCTCTCACCGGCTGCACGGGCCTCGCGCTCGGGGAAAACAACCCGGGCCAGGACACGTGGCTCGGCAACGGCGCCATCGCCGTCGACGATCGCACCGAGACATCGTTCGTCCTCGCCAGCGACACGGAAGACCCGGCCCAACCTGAAAAGATCCCCGCGAGCACACTCTTCGCGATCGACCCCGACACGGGCCTTGTGCGCGAGGCCGCGAATCTCACGGGCCGTGACGATCCGCGTCTGCTCTTCCCGGCCTCGGGCCTGCTCGTGATGAGCGAGGAGAGCGAAAAGGATCGGCTCGATCTCTTCGATCAGGAGACGCTCGCGCTGAAGAAGAGCGTGGAGCTCGACATCCGGTACCACGGCACCCGCATGAGCCCGAGCCGCAGTTTCATCGGCGTCGCGGACAACACCTCGGAAAAATTTCCGATCCACGTCATCGAAGCCGACACCCTCGATCGCCACGTGATCCCGCACGACGGCGAGTGGCTCGAGGCGGTGTTCCTGAACAAGAGCGACACCCTCGTCGCGATCGTCTTCTACGATCAGGGCAAACCCACGCCGCGGGCGCGTCTTCTCGGCTGGTCGATGCAGGAGCTCGCGATCGCCGGTTATCCGCTCGGCCCGACCGGCTTCTGGGCGGCGCCCGTGTTCGACATCGAGGTACCTGGCATCGCCTGGGATCTCTCGTCCTCGTTCACGTGGATCGGCACGAGCCCGGACGACAAGTACATCGTGTTCCCCGTTCGCAAGGCCGAGGTCCAGCCGGACGACAAGATCGTCTACACGCACGAGCTGCTCGTGCTCGACCCGGGAACGAAGGAGCTCCGCGAGGTCCCCGGCGCGCGTGGCCCCGTGGGCTTCACGCCCGACGGCTCGACCATCGTGTCCTACGGCGATCAGGACATGAACGGCAACCAGGAGCTCTGGCTCGTCGATGCGGAGACGCTCGAAGTCGATCCGGAGCCCGTGACGATCGAGGGCGGCATCTCGTACTTCGTGAGCCGCGACGGAAACTTCATCGTCGTCGCCTCCTCGAACGGCGAGCAACAGCTCGTGCTCTACGACGTGGACCAGGACAGATCCACGCAGATGGAGGGCCCCGGCGTGGGCCTCGAAGAGTTCGTGAGCCGCGTGGGCCGCAAGGAGATGTGGATCGTCGACAATCAATCGCTCTTCCGGCTCGATCTCGCGGCCGGCGAGATCGCAGAGGTGGAGACGACGTTCACCCCCGAGCACGTGAACATCCTGCCCACGCGTGATCGCCTCGTGCTCGACGACGCGGACTCGAACGACATCGTCTTCTTCGACCCGAACGACAAGAGCGTGAAGACCATCGTGGCGCTCCCCGTCGGCAAAACCTCGCCCTGAGCTCGCTCGCAGGCTAGCGTTGGGCCCATGCGGAAGGTCGTGATCCACGGGCCCGGCAGCTACGATCGCCTGAAGCTCGAAGAGCATCCGGATCCCAGCCCCGGCCCTGGCGAGATCCTCGTCGACGTCGAGGCCGCGGGCGTGAACTACGCCGATTGCATCGTGCGCATGGGCCTCTACGAGTCGGCGAAGAAGTACGTCGGCTGGCCCATCACGCCCGGCTTCGAGGTCGCAGGAAAGGTCGCGGCCCTCGGCGCCGGCGTCTCCGAACCCGCACCCGGTACGCCTGTCTTCGCCGTCACGCGGTTCGGCGGCTACGCGAGCCGCGTCGCGATTCCCGCACACCAGGTCTTCCCCTTGCCGAAGGGTTTTAGCGTGGCCGAGGCCGCGGGTTTCCCGTCGGTGTTTCTCACCGCGTATTACGCCCTCTTCGAGCTCGCGAACGTGCGCCGCGGCGCGAACGTGCTCGTCCACTCGGCGGCGGGCGGCGTGGGCAGCGCGCTCGTGCAGCTCGGCAAGATCGCGGGCTGCCGCGTGGTCGGCGTCGTCGGCGCGAGCCACAAGGTCGCCGTTGCGCGCAAGCTCGGGGCCGACGCGGTCATCGACAAGAGCGTCGAGCCGTTATGGTCCGTGGCCGAGCGCCTCGCGCCCGAGGGCTACGACGTCGTGCTCGACGCGAACGGCGTGGAGACGCTCGGCGAGAGCTACCGCCACCTCGCCTCGGCCGGAAGGCTCGTGATCTACGGCTTCCACACGATGATGCCGCGCCAGGGAGGTCGGCCGAACTGGCTCAAGCTCGCGCGCGACTGGCTGCGCACGCCCCGCTACAACCCGCTCGACTTGACGAACGACAACAAGAGCGTGCTCGCGTTCAACCTCTCCTACCTGTTTCACAAGAAGGACTTGCTCGAAGAGTACATGTCGAAGCTCGTCGGCTGGATCGAGGAGGGTCGCATCGCGGCGCCGCCCGTGACCCCGTTCCCCGTGGATCGCGTGGCCGATGCGCACCGCGCGATCGAAAGCGGATCCACGGTCGGCAAGCTCGTGCTCACCTTCTGAGCGCCTCTTCCAGCACCCGAGCGCTCTCGGCCTTGCCCGCCTCGCGTGCCCAGTCGAGCGCGGTTTTTCCCGTCCCGTCGTCGGCGTGTGGATCGGCGCCGAGCGCGAGGAGCGCGCGCACGGTCTTCGCATCGCCGTTGTAGGCCGCGAGGTGCAGCGGCATCCAGCCGTAGTTCGTCGTCGTGTTGATCGGCACGCCGGCCTCGACGAGCGCGGCCACGGCCTCGGCCTTGCCCGCGTTCGCGGCTCCGAGCAGTGCCTCGGGCCCGTGTTTGCCGAGGTTGACGCCCTGCGTGAGCAGCCACCGGAGCACGTCCACGCGCCCCGCGGCCGCGGCCCCTTCGAGCGCTTGCGTCGTGTTCGGATCGAGCCCGCGCGTCGTGAAGAGCTCCGCGAGATCGAGCATCCCGCGCCGCGTCGCCTCCTCGAACGCCCGCGGCTCGATCGGTGCGCCCGCCTCCACGAGCTGCCGCGCGATCCCCGCATGCCCCGACGCGACCGCAGCCGTCACCGCGTTCATGTTCGCCATCACATCCCGCGCATCGAGGCTCGCGCCGGCGTCGATCAGCGCCTCCACGACGCTGATCTCCCCGCGCGCGGCCGCCTCCACGAGCGGCGTGCGTCGCGTGAGCTCGTCTGCGGCATCGGGATCCGCGCCGCGATCGATCAAGAGCTCGGCGACCCTGTCGTGCCCGTTCATGATCGCGAGCATCAACGCGGAGACCGTCCCTTCGAGCACCTCGCGATCGACGCTCGTCTTGTACCTCCGCGTCGCGTCCACGTTCGCCCCGCGCGTGAGCGCGTCCGTGACGCGCGCCTCATCGCCGCGGCTGGCCGCCTCGAGCAGCTCCTCGTCGAGCGTCATGTCTGGAGTGTGTGGGATCGAAACGAGGGTGGGAAGCCGTACCGGAAAGCGGGCTCAGCTTCCGAGCGCTTTTTCGATCGCCTGCACGAGCTTCTCGTCCTCGGGCTCGACGGACGAGGGATATCGACCGATCACCACGCCATCGTTGCCAACGAGGAACTTTTCGAAGTTCCACTTCACCTCGCCCGCGGGCGCAGCCTGCGTGAGAAACGCGTAGAGCGGGTGCTTGCCGCTCCCTTTCACGGTGATCTTCGAAAACATCGGGAACTTCACGCCGTACTTGCTCGTGCAGAACGTGGCGATCTCGGCGTCGGTCCCGGGCTCCTGGGCGCCGTAGTCGTTCGACGGGAAGCCGAGCACGGCAAACCCCTTCGCCTCCAAGCGCTCGTGCAGCCGCTCGAGGCCCGCGTATTGCGGCGTGTAGCCGCACTCCGAGGCCACGTTGACCACGAGCACGACCTTGCCCCGGAAGTCGCCGAGCGAGCGCTCCTCCCCGAAGATCGTCTTCATCTTGAAATCGTGCAGGCTCATTTTCGTCCCTTCCTGAATTGCGGCTCCCCTGGCCGAATCCGTCCCAGCTTTAGGAGACTCCGGTGGTTGCGAGCCACCCTCGCAACCGACGAGCGCCGCGCACGCGATGAGCACAGCGAAGACGACCGATCCAACGCAAGGGCTCTTCATGGCGCCTGCTTAGGGGGCCCGTGCTCGGTACGCAAGGGGCATGCTGGCCATGGACGAAGGACCGCGGGTCGATGATGATGCCGTATGCCCTTTCTCCAGTCCGGATCGCTCACGATCCATTGGTCCACGCGCGGGGACGAACGCGGCGAGCCCGTCGTGTTCGTGCACGGCAACTGGACCACGAGCTTGTCTTGGCGCCCCGTCCTCGACCGTTTGTCCGCGCGCTTCCGCGCGGTCGTGCCCGACCTCCGCGGCCGCGGGCAGACCCACGCCGACGATCACGATTACCGCATCCCGCGCCTCGCCCAGGACCTCGCCGTCTTGATGGATGCCCTGGGTTTGTCCTCGGCGCACCTCGTCGGGCATTCGCTCGGCACGGCCGTGGTCCTCGAGCTCGCGCTCTCCGCCCGCGCCCGCGCTCGCTCCCTCACGCTCGTCGCCCCCGCCTGGCCCGACGGCATGCCGCGCGCCTACCACCTCCCCGAGCGCCAGCGCCTCGCGCAGGAAAACATCACCATCTTCGGCGCCGCTTTCCGCGGCATCGCGCCCACCGCTCCGGACGACGCGTTTTTCCAGGAGCTTCTCGCGGAAAGCCACCGCCAGCGCCCCGAGGCCACGATCGCCACGCTGGACGCGCTCTGCGAATGGGCGCCGGGCGACCGGCTCCGCGAGCTCGCGGGCGTGCCGGCCCTCGTCGTCAGCGGCGAGAGCGACATGCTCTCCACGCGCAAGGTCGGCGCGCGGACCGCGGAGCTCCTCGGCGCGCGCCACGAGATCCTCCTTGGCGTGGGCCATTCGCCGAACCTCGAAGCGCCCGATACCCTCGTTGCGCTCCTCGATTCCTTCGTGAAGGCACTTCCTGGAGGCTGAGCCATGCTCGATCGCGTTATTCCGCCGCTCGATCCCGCCGTCCCGCTCGCGAACGAGGCCCGGTCCTTGGCCGACCTCTTCTTGCGCCGCGCCGCCGCCACGCCCACGGCGGTCGCCTGGAAGGCAAAGAAAAACGGAGAATGGCGCTCCACGACATGGGCCGAGTTCAAGGCGCGCGCCACGGCCCTCGCGACCTTCCTCGTGAAGCGAGGCCTTTCGCCCGGCGACAAGATCGGCATCGTCGGCAGCACCCGCCCCGAGTGGTGCATTTGCGACGTCGGCGGTCAGCTCGCCGCGGCGGTCACGGTCGGCGCCTACCCCACGCTCGCCCCGGGGCAGCTCGCGTACGTGCTCGATCATGCGGACGTGCGCATCGCGTTCGTCGAGGGCAAGGACGAGGTCGAGAAGATCCTCGCCACCAAGCACGAGATGCCCAAGCTCGAGCTCGTCGTCGTGTGGGACACGCAGGGCCTCGAAGAGACCTTGCGTCAGCATGCATGGCTCATCGGCTGGGACGAGGCCCTCGAAGCGCCGGGCGACGCTTCCCTCGTCGCGTCCCGCGTCGAAGCCATTTCCCCGGACGACACGGCGCTTTTCATTTACACGAGCGGCACGACGGGCCCGCCCAAGGGCGCGATGATCTCGCACCGCAACATCCTCGTGACGCTCGCGGGCGTCCATTTCAACGCCTTCACCCGTACGGATATCTCGCTCTCGTTTTTGCCCATGGCGCACGCGGCCGAGCGCATTCTGGCGTTCTGGGGCCGCATCGATTTCGGCATCGCCACCGCGTACGCGACGAGCGTGCCCGCGGTGCTGGAGGAGCTCAAGGAGGTACGCCCGACGCTGTTCGGCAGCGTCCCGCGCATCTTCGAAAAGGCCTACGCCCGCATCCAGACCGAGGTCGACAAGGCCCCGCCCGCGCGAAAGAAGGTGTTTCGGTTGGCCGAATCGGCGGGCCTCGCGGTCGTCGAGGCATGGCAACGTGGCGAGGAGCCCTCGCTCCGGGCGAAGCTCGCGCACCGCGTGGCCGACAAGCTCGTTTTTTCGCGGGTCCGCGAGGTATTCGGCGGCCGCGTGAAACGTTTCGTCACGGGGGCGGCGCCGATTCCGCGCCCGATCCTGGCCTTCTTCTGGGCGGCGGGCCTGCCCATTTACGAGATGTACGGCATGACCGAGGCCACGGTCGTCACGCACGGCAATCGCCCGGGCCAGGTCCGCCTCGGCTCCGTCGGCCGCGCGCTCCCGTTCGTCGAGGACAAGATCGCCGACGACGGCGAGATCCTCGTGCGAGGCCCGAACGTGTTCAAGGGTTATTACAAGAACCCCGAGGCCACGCGGGAGATGATCGACGAGGAGGGATGGCTGCACACGGGCGACATCGGCAAGAAGGACGCGGACGGCTTCGTTTACATCGTCGACCGGAAAAAGCATCTGATCATCACGTCGGGCGGGAAAAACATCAGCCCGGCGAACGTGGAGAACGAGATCAAGGCGAGCGACACGCTCATCAGTCAGGTGCACGCGCACGGCGATCGGCGGCCGTATTGCACGGCGCTCGTGACGATTCACCCGCTCGAAGCCGTGGAATGGGCGAAGGCGCGTGGCCACCTCGGGGACGCACATGCGGAAGAGCTACGCCGCGCGCTCCTTTCGAGCCCGCTCTCCCGTCCGGCAGGGCTCGCGCCGGTGATGGAGAAGGCCACGACCGATCCCGAAGTGCAAAAGCGGGTCGCGTCGGCAGTCCGCCGCGCGAATACGAAGCTCGCGCGCGTGGAGGGAATCAAGCGGGTGCACCTGCTCGATCGCGATTTTTCGCTCGAGGAGGACGAGGTGACGCCAACGCTCAAGGTGAAACGAAAGGTCATCGAGAAGAAATTCGCCCAGGTCTTCGACCGGCTCTACGAGGAGCCAGGATTCGGCATTCCGATCGAAGACGAATGAGCGAGGAAGGCTCTCATCGGGCAGCCGTTGCGCCGGGGCGCTGCCCCGGGCCCCGCGGGGGCTGTTCGCCCCTCGACCCGAACCAGGGCAAGCCCTGGACCATTTGGGAAGAACTGCGCGGTG
>NZ_JAGTJK010000012.1:0-257795 GCF_028435265.1 Polyangium jinanense
TCGTCTTCCTCAACAAGTGTGACGCGGTGGACGACCCGGAGATGCTCGACCTCGTCGAGATGGAGGTCCGCGAGCTCCTCAACAAGTACAACTTCAACGGCGACAACGCGCCGGTCGTCCGTGGTGCGTCGCTGCCTGCGCTTCAGGGTGACCCGAAGTGGGAGGCGAAGATCGGCGAGCTGCTCGACGCGCTCGACAGCTACATCCCGGAGCCGGAGCGCGCGATCGACAAGCCGTTCCTCATGGCGATCGAGGACGTGTTCTCGATCAAGGGCCGCGGCACGGTGGCGACGGGTCGTATCGAGCGTGGCGTGGTCAAGGTCGGCGAAGAGGTCGAGATCATCGGCTTCAAGGACACGCGCAAGACCGTGGTCACGGGCGTCGAGATGTTCCGGAAGCTGCTCGATCAGGGCATCGCCGGCGACAACGTCGGTTGCCTCCTGCGCGGCGTCGAGAAGGACGACATCGAGCGTGGCCAGGTCCTCGCGAAGCCGGGCTCGATCACCCCGCACACGGAGTTCTTGGGCGAGGTGTACGTCCTGAAGAAGGAGGAGGGCGGCCGTCACACGCCGTTCTTCACGAACTACCGCCCGCAGTTCTACATCCGGACGACGGACGTGACGGGCACCGTCAAGCTCCCCGAGGGGGTCAAGATGGTGATGCCGGGCGACAACATCACGATGAACATCGAGCTCATCGCGCCGGTCGCGCTCGAGGAGCAGATGCGGTTCGCGATCCGCGAGGGTGGCAAGACCGTCGGCGCGGGCATCGTGACCAAGATCCTCAAGTAACGAGGCGTGATGTCGGTGCAGGGCGGCGGTTCCCGTGGCTCCGGTGGGGCCACGGGAGAACGAGGGACACGCATCCCGGTCTCGCTGGCCTGCACCGAGTGTACGGCGAGGAACTACAAGACGACCAAGTCTCCCGGGGATTACGTAGAACTGAAGAAGTTCTGCAAGCAGTGCAAGAAGCACACGCTGCACCGGGAGACGAAGTAGTCGGATCCGAAGTAGACGAACCGCTCGGCTCGTGGCATCTGTCCCGGGTCGAGTAGGTTGAAGGGGTATAGCTCAGCTGGTAGAGCAGCGGATTCCAAATCCGCAGGTCGGGAGTTCGAGCCTCTCTGCCCCTGCCCTCAAGGGCCCCTCCTTTCGCTGTCCGTTCAGCACCAGGTGGGGCCGCACGAAACGCCTCGCTCGATCTCGCGAAAGCGAGCGGGCGAGGCGTAGATGTCGGTGACGCTGCTCGAAGCGGGATCCGGCACGTTTGGGAAACGGCGATGGCGACACGACGAGAGAAAGACGAGGCACGGAAGGCCCAGAAAAAGGGCTCTGCGCCGGACTCCGCCCCGGATTCGGGTGCGGATGCTTCGCTTGCGGTGCGCAAGGGAATCGATCTCGACGTGGCGCCCGACGCGGACGAAGTCGGCGAAGAGCACGACGAAGCTGCTGCAGAGGGCCCGGAAGGGCAGGCTCCTGGCGAAGAGGCCGGGGAAGACGGCGAGGTCGCGGCGGCGCGGCAGCTCGGGACCGACCGCTACGTGATGGCGGGGTTCTTCGGGGCGGCGATCCTCGGCGCGTACGTGCTTGGCAAGGCCATCCACGGGATCTGGAGCAACCTCTCGAACCGGGATTGGTTCAGCCGGGCGGTGCCTGCGCTCGCGGCGGTTGTGGATGAGGACAAGGCGACGTATGCGACCGTGATTGCGGGCGTCGTCGCGGTCATCGTCACGCTGCGGACCTATCGGCGTCCCGACGTGCGGGAGTGGACGGACGAGGTCGCTTCGGAGCTGATCAAGGTCAAGTGGCCGACCAAGAAGGACGTCACGAACTCAACCGTGGTGGTCATTGCGGCGAGCGCCGTGGCCACCCTTTATCTCGCGCTGCTCGACAGGTTGTGGTCGTTCGTGACGGGCATCGTCTACGGCACTGGAAGCTAGGGCCGTTCGGGAGCCACGCGCCATGGCGAAGAAGTGGTACGTCATTCATACCTACTCGGGCTACGAGGCAAAGGTGCGCGATGCGCTCCAGCAGCGAGCGAAGCAGCACGGCCTCGAGGACAAGATTGGCGAGATCTTGATCCCGAGTGAAACGGTCACGGAGAACCGTCCGGGGGGCAAGCAGCGGGTTCGCCAGAAGCTCAGCTTGCCTGGCTACATCTTCGCCGAGATGGAGATGAGCGAGACGGTGTGGCACCTCGTGAAGGACACGCCGAAGGTGACGGGCTTCATCGGCAACCAGACGCCGCAAGAGGTCCCGGCCCCGCAGATCGAGAGTCTGCGTCGAGGCATCGTGGAGGGCGCGGTCAAGCCGAAGCCCAAGCTCACGTTCGAGGTCGGCGAGGAGGTTCGCGTGCTCGACGGCGCGTTCGCCAACTTCACCGGGACCGTGGACGACGTGAAGATGGACAAGCAGAAGCTGAAGGTCAAGGTGTCGATCTTCGGCCGTCCGACCAGCGTGGAGCTCGATTTTTCTGCGGTAGAGAAGCGCTGAGCGACGCTCCGGGTCGGTACGAACAAGGTAGACGCAGCACAGAACGGGTAAAGCAATGGCGAAGAAGGTCACCGGGTACGTCAAGCTTCAGCTTCCTGCGGGGAAGGCCAACCCCTCGCCGCCGGTCGGTCCTGCGCTCGGCCAGCACGGCGTGAACATCATGGCGTTCTGCAAGGACTTCAACTCGCGGACCGCCTCGCAGGGCGACATGATCATCCCGGTGGTGATCACGGTCTATTCGGACCGGTCGTTCACGTTCATCTTGAAGACGCCGCCCGCGTCGGTCCTTCTCAAGAAGGCCGCGGGGCTCGAGACGAAGAAGAAGCCTGGCTCGGGTTCGAAGGAGCCGAACAAGGTGAAGGTCGGCCAGGTGACGCGCAAGCAGCTCCAGGAGCTTGCGCAAATGAAGATGCAGGACATGAACACGACGAACCTCGATTCGGCGATGCGCAGCATGGCGGGTACGGCCCGCTCGATGGGCATCACGATCGTCGACTGAGTTCGTCCTTCGCGCGCTCTGTCGCATCTCCGTTTGTCGGAGAAGCCGGCGACGGGCACGCGACCGCGTGAAAGCGCGGTTTTATAAGAGCACCCCCCACGTTGGGAGGAGAGCACCACGGTTAAAACGGCGCACCGTGGGAGGCGTAAGCCGATACAACAGGAGGGCAGATGCCGAAAGTCGCCAAGAAACGCGCTGCGGCCCAGGCCATGGTGGACCGCACGCGCAAGTACACGCTCCAAGAAGCGTGTGCGCTCGTAAAGCAGGCCGCATCGGCGAAGTTCGACGAGACCGTCGATATCGCTGTGCGGTTGGGCGTGAACCCGCGTCACGCGGACCAGATGGTTCGCGGCGCCGTGGTCATGCCGGCCGGAACGGGCCAGTCGGTCCGCGTCCTCGTCTTCGCCAAGGGCGAAAAGGCGAAGGAAGCGGAAGCGGCGGGCGCCGATTTCGTCGGTGAGGCCGACCTGGTGAACAAGATCCAGGAAGGCTTCATGGACTTCGACCGCGTGATCGCTACGCCCGACATGATGGGTTTGGTCGGTAAGCTCGGTCGTATCCTCGGTCCGCGAGGCCTCATGCCGAACCCGAAGGTCGGCACCGTCACCGTCGATGTGAAGACGGCGGTGTCCGAAGCGAAGGCCGGCAAGGTGGAGTACCGCGTCGAGAAGGCGGGCATCGTGCACGCTCGGATCGGCAAGGCCTCCTTCAAGGAGGACGCGCTCGCCAAGAACGCGGAGGCCTTGATTCAGGCTCTCATTCGCGCGAAGCCGTCGACGGCGAAGGGGGTGTACCTCCGGAGCATCACGTTGTCTTCGACGATGGGGCCGGGCGTCCGGATTGACCCGGTGCACCTCAGCGACAAGGGTGAGGAGGGCTGATCATGGAGCGCACGGAGAAAGAGGCTCTGGTCGGCGAGGTCAAGCAGCGATTCGATCGCATGACCTCGGCGGTCTTCCTCGACTTCACGGGGCTCAACGTCGCAGTGGTCACGAAGCTGCGCGACGAGTTCCGGAAGGCGGGCGTCGAGTATCGAGTCGTGAAAAACACGCTCGTTCGTCACGCGATCAAGCATCACGCGTGGTCGAAGAAGCTCGACGACACGCTGGTCGGGATGACCGGGATCGCCTGGAGTTACGAGGATCCCAGCGCCGCCGCGAAGGTCGTAAAGGCCTTCCGCAAGGACAAAGAGCACGAGAAGCTGAAGATCAAGGCGGGCCTCATCGAGGGCCAGATTCTCGACGCCGAAGGCGTGGAGAATCAGCTCGCGTCGATGCCCGGCAAGGACGAGCTCAGGGCGACGCTGCTTGCCACGTTGCAGGCGCCTCTCCAGCAGTTCTTGCAGCAGCTCAACGCGCCTCTTCAGAACTTCGCGTACCTGTTGAAGGCCAAGGAGGACGCGGCGGGCGGGGCGGGCTGAGCCCACGTTCCGGGTCCGATCGTGGTCGGGGCGAAGGGGGACCGGAGGTGGTCCGGAGCTCCAAACGCTCGACCAGTGAGAAAGGGCATTGCGCCCTTCGGGTTTTGATCTACAGACGCGCCCCGGGGTACTCATCCCACCGCGGCGCGCAGACGGTTTGAAGGAGTCTCGTCATGGCTGAGATCACGCGGGAGCAGGTCGTCGATTACCTTTCCAACCTGCCGGTCATCCAGATCGCCGAGCTCATCAAGGAGCTCGAGAACAAGTGGGGCGTGAAGGCTGCTCCGGCGGCGGTGGCGGTTGCTGCTGCTCCTGGTGGCGGTGGTGGTGAGGCTGCGCCCAAGGCCGAGGAGAAGACCGAGTTCGACGTCGTGCTGGCGAACGCCGGCGCGAACAAGATCGCGGTCATCAAGGCGGTCCGCGAGATCACGGGCCTTGGCCTCAAGGAGGCGAAGGACCTGGTCGAGGGCGCGCCCAAGAACGTGAAGGAAGCGGTCTCCAAGGCCGACGCCGAGGAGATGAAGAAGAAGCTCACCGAGGCAGGTGCGACGGTCGAGCTCAAGTAAGGATCCGAGCTTCCCGTTCAGGGACAGCGCGATCCGCCATGCGACGGCGGCAGGGGCGAACGTCCCTGCCGCGCGTCGAGTTTTGTCTTTGGGGGGTTTGCTGCTGCGTCTGTCGCGTGATTCGAGCGCGTCTTCCAGGTCGCGGTAGCGCAGCCGAGTTTGTCCGTCGCCGGGACCTTTGATGGCTGTTTCGTAGCTTCGAGGCTGATGCTCGGTTCGTGGAGCGCGCGGGGAACGAGCCCTGCGCACCCGTAGGAGCCGGAGGAATATCGATGCCGTCGGTCGTCCAATCCAACTTCCGCATCCGTAAGAATCTGGGGCGCGTTCGTCGCATCATCGACGTTCCGAACCTGATCGACATCCAGAAGTCCAGCTACGACAAGTTCCTCCAGATGAACGTCCCGCCGCACGAGCGGGAGGAAGTCGGGCTCCAGGCGGTGTTCCGCTCGGTGTTCCCCATCAAGGACTTCAACGGGACGAGTGAGCTCGTCTTCGTTTCGTACAACCTCGAGCCGCCGAAGTACGACGTCGAGGAGTGCCGCCAGCGAGGCATGACCTACGCGGCGCCGATCAAGGTCACCAACCAGCTCATGATCTACGACACCCGTGACGGCGGTGAGCGCATCGTCCGGGATATCAAGGAGCAGGAGGTGTACTTCGGCGAGCTGCCGCTGATGACCGAGACCGGTACGTTCATCATCAACGGCACCGAGCGCGTGGTCGTCAGCCAGCTGCACCGCTCGCCCGGCGTGTTCTTCGATCACGACAAGGGCAAGACGCACTCGAGCGGCAAGCTGCTCTACTCGGCGCGCGTCATCCCGTACCGCGGCTCGTGGCTCGATTTCGAGTTCGATCCGAAGGACATCATCTACGTGCGCATCGACCGTCGCCGGAAGATGCACGCGACCGTCCTCCTGCGCGCGCTCGGCTACTCGACGCAGGACCTCCTGAACTACTTCTACTCGACGGAGACGGTCTACCTCGAGAAGGGCGGCAAGTACGCGAAGAGCATCGAGTACGACCTCCTCGCGGGCCAGCGCGCGACGCGTGACATCAAGATCAAGGAAGATGTCATCGTCAAGAAGAACACGAAGTTCACGCGCGCCGCGATTCGCAAGATGAAGGAGGCGAAGCTCGAGCGCATGCAGGTCGAGACCGAGGAGCTCGTTAGCAAGGTCGCGGCGCACGACGTCGTCGACCCGGAGACGGGCGAGGTCATCGTCGAGGTGAACGAGGAGCTCACGGACGCCAAGCTCGAGCGTATCCGCGAGGCGAAGCTCGAGAGCTTCCGCATCCTCTTCATCGACGGCCTCAACGTCGGCTCGTACCTCCGCGACACGCTGCTCGCCGACAAGGTGAAGACGCAGGAGGACTCGATCCTCGAGATCTATCGTCGCCTCCGCCCGGGTGATCCGCCCACGCTCGAGACGGCGAAGACGCTCTTCCACAACTTGTTCTTCAACCCGGAGCGTTACGACCTCTCGAAGGTCGGCCGGCTGAAGCTGAACTACAAGTTCTACCGGGATCTGCCGGAGGGCCAGCGCCCGAACCTCGATCTCACGGTGCTCACGCCGCAGGACATCCTGGAGACGGTCCGGCACCTCATCGAGCTCAAGAACGGCCGCGGCTCGGTCGACGACATCGACCACCTCGGCAATCGCCGCGTGCGCGCGGTCGGCGAGCTCATGGAGAACCAGTACCGCATCGGCCTGGTCCGCATGGAGCGCGCGATCAAGGAGCGCATGAGCATGTCGCAGGAGATCGACACGCTTATGCCGCACGACCTGATCAACGCGAAGCCCGTGAGCGCGGTGGTCAAGGAGTACTTCGGGAGCTCGCAGCTCTCGCAGTTCATGGACCAGACAAACCCGCTCTCCGAGGTCACGCACAAGCGTCGTTTGTCCGCCCTCGGTCCGGGCGGCCTCACGCGCGAGCGCGCGGGCTTCGAGGTGCGCGACGTCCACGCCACGCACTACGGCCGCATCTGCCCGATCGAGACGCCGGAAGGCCCGAACATCGGCCTCATCGCGTCGCTCTCGACGTTCGCCCGCGTGAACGAGTTCGGCTTCGTCGAGACGCCCTACCGCAAGGTGACGGAGAGCACGGTGACCGACGAGGTCGTCTGGCTCAGTGCGCTCGAGGAAGAGGGCAAGTACATCGCGCAGGCGACGGCCGCGCTCGACGATGGTCGCAAGTTCCGCGAGAACGTGGTCTCGGCGCGTCTGAACGGCGATTTCAAGATCGTCGCGTCGGACATGATCGAGCTCATGGACATCGCGCCGAACCAGATGGTGAGCGTCGCGGCCGCGCTCGTGCCGTTCCTCGAGCACGACGACGCGAACCGCGCACTCATGGGCGCGAACATGCAGCGTCAGGCGGTGCCGCTCATCCGGAGCGAAGCGCCGCTCGTCGGCACGGGCATGGAGAACCGGCTCGCGCGGGACTCGGGCGTGTGTGTCGTGGCGCGTCGCCCGGGCATCGTGGAGAGCGTCGACGCGACGCGCATCGTGGTGCGCGCCGCGGGCGAGGGTGCCGAGGTGCCGGACATCTACCACCTCATGAAGTACCAGCGCTCGAACCAGTCGACCTGCTACACGCAGAAGCCGATCGTGCGCACGGGCGACGTGGTGAAGGCGGGCGACGTGCTCGCGGACGGCCCGTCGACGGACATGGGCGAGCTCGCGCTGGGGCAGAACGTGCTCGTCGCGTTCATGCCGTGGCAGGGCTACAACTTCGAGGACTCGATCCTGGTCTCGGAGCGCATCGCGAAGGACGACGTGTTCACCTCGATCCACATCGAGGAGTTCGAGTGCGTCGCGCGCGACACGAAGCTCGGCAAGGAGGAGATCACGCGCGACATCCCGAACGTCGGCGAGGAGGCCCTGAAGGACCTCGACGACTCGGGCATCGTGCGGATCGGCGCCGAGGTTCGTCCGGGCGACATCCTCGTCGGCAAGATCACGCCGAAGGGCGAGACGCAGCTCTCCCCCGAGGAGAAGCTGCTTCGCGCGATCTTCGGTGAGAAGGCCGGCGACGTGCGCGACAGCTCGCTCAAGGTCCCGCCGGGCGTGAGCGGCATCGTGATCAACGCGCGCGTCTTCTCGCGCAAGGGCACGGAGAAGGACGATCGCGCGCGGGACATCGAGGATCAGGAGCGCGCGCGGATCGAGCGGACGCGTGACGAGGAGATCAAGATCCTGCGCGATTCGTTCTATCGCCGGGTTCGCGAGATCCTGGTCGGCAAGACGACGAACGGGAAGCTCGTCGACGACAAGGGCAAGGTCCTGCTCCAGAAGGGCGACGAGATCACCGAGGCGGCCCTCGCCGAGATCCCGCGCCGTTACTGGGGCGAGATCCCGGTGGAGGAGACGGACCGGATCCAGAACATCCTGCGGGATCTGGAGGACCTCGTCCGCACGCGCGAGGAGCACTTCCGCGACAAGATCGAGCGCCTGTCGAAGGGCGACGAGCTGCCGCCGGGCGTGATCAAGATGGTGAAGGTCTACATCGCCATCAAGCGCAAGCTCCAGGTCGGCGACAAGATGGCAGGCCGCCACGGCAACAAGGGCGTCATCAGCCGGATTCTCCCGGAGGAGGACATGCCCTACCTGCAGGACGGCCGGCCGGTGGACATCGTGCTGAACCCGCTCGGCGTGCCGAGCCGCATGAACGTCGGTCAGATCCTGGAGATTCACCTCGGCTGGGGCGCCTACGAGCTCGGCCGGCAGATCCAGCAGATGATCGAGGATCAGAAGGCGGGCGCCGAGATCCGCAATCGTCTAGCCGAGGTCTACGCGGGAGACGAGGAGAACTCGGCGATCGTCGCGTCGATGGACGAGGGTGACGCCGTGCGTGCCGGGCGCAAGGTTCGTCAAGGCGTGTTCGTCGCGTCGCCGGTCTTCGACGGCGCGACCGAGGAGGACATCAAGGGCGCGCTCGCGCTCGCGCGTCTGCCGAGCTCGGGTCAGGCGATCCTGTTCGATGGTCGCACGGGCGAGGCGTTCGATCAGAACGTCACGGTGGGCATCATGTACATGCTGAAGCTGCACCACCTCGTGGACGACAAGATCCACGCCCGGTCGATCGGCCCCTACTCGCT
The DNA here is from genome assembly GCF_028435265.1 of Polyangium jinanense. GTDB lineage: Bacteria > Myxococcota_A > Polyangia > Polyangiales > Polyangiaceae > Polyangium > Polyangium jinanense. Next base: position 9,077 of record NZ_JAGTJK010000012.1, read on the forward strand.
CGTGACGCAGCAGCCGCTGGGCGGAAAGGCTCAGTTCGGCGGTCAGCGCCTCGGCGAGATGGAGGTGTGGGCGATGGAGGCCTACGGCGCGGCCTATGCGCTGCAGGAGTTCCTCACGGTGAAATCGGACGACGTCATGGGTCGTACGCGCATGTACGAGGCGATCGTCAAGGGCGAGTACACGCTGGAGGCCGGCCTGCCGGAGAGCTTCAACGTGCTCATCAAAGAGCTGCAATCGTTGTGTCTGAACGTCGAGCTGGTCGAGACGGGCCTCGAGGCCTCGGCCGCGGAAGAGGAGTGATGCCGAATGCGTGACATCTTCAGCTTCTTCGAGAAGCCCAAAGATCCGCTGTCGTTCAGCGCCATTCGGATCTCGCTCGCGAGCCCGGAGAAGATCCGGGAGTGGTCGCACGGCGAGGTGAAGAAGCCGGAGACCATCAACTACCGCACGTTCAAGCCGGAGCGGGATGGTCTCTTCTGCGCGAAGATCTTCGGGCCCGTAAAGGACTACGAGTGCAACTGCGGCAAGTACAAGCGCATGAAGCACCGTGGGATCGTGTGCGAGAAGTGCGGCGTCGAGGTCATTCAGTCGAAGGTTCGACGTGAGCGCCTCGGCCACATCTCGCTCGCGACGCCGGTCGCGCACATCTGGTTCCTGAAGAGCCTGCCGTCGCGCATCGGCAACATGCTCGACATCACGCTGAAGGATCTGGAGAAGGTCCTTTATTGCGAGGCGTACATCGTCATCGACCCGAAGGAGACGGGTCTGCAGCGCGGCGACCTCCTCAGCGAGGAGCGCTACCTGCAGATCATCGACGAGTACGGCGACGACAAGATCGCCGCGGGCATGGGCGGCGAGGCCGTGCTCGAGATGCTCAAGCAGGTCGACGTGCACGCGCTCGCGGAGCTGCTCCGCGAGGAGATGCGCAAGGCGACGAGCGAGGCGAAGCGCAAGAAGCTCGCGAAGCGCCTGAAGGTCGTCGAGGCGTTCCGGGAGAGCGGCAACCGGCCCGAGTGGATGATGCTCACGGTCATCCCCGTGCTGCCGCCCGACCTGCGTCCGCTCGTGCCGCTCGACGGTGGTCGGTTCGCGACGAGCGATCTGAACGACCTCTACCGCCGCGTCATCAACCGCAACAACCGCCTGAAGCGGCTGCTCGAGCTCAACGCGCCCGAGATCATCATCCGCAACGAGCGGCGCATGCTGCAGGAGGCGGTCGACGCGCTCTTCGACAACGGCCGCCGTGGCAAGACGATCACGGGCCCGAACAAGCGTCCGCTGAAGAGCCTCAGCGACATGCTGAAGGGCAAGCAGGGTCGCTTCCGTCAGAACCTGCTCGGCAAGCGCGTCGACTACTCGGGCCGCTCGGTCATCGTCGTCGGCCCGACGCTGCGCCTGCACCAGTGCGGTCTGCCGAAGAAGATGGCGCTCGAGCTCTTCAAGCCGTTCATCTACAACAAGCTGGAAGAGCGCGGGTACGTCAACACCATCAAGAGCGCGAAGAAGATGGTGGAGAAGGAGCGTCCCGAGGTCTGGGACATCCTCGAAGAAGTCATCAGTGAGCATCCGGTGCTCCTGAACCGCGCACCCACGCTCCACCGCCTGGGCATCCAGGCGTTCGAGCCGGTGCTCATCGAGGGCAAGGCGATCCAGCTCCACCCGCTCGTTTGCGCGGCGTTCAACGCCGACTTCGACGGCGACCAGATGGCCGTGCACGTCCCGCTCTCGATCGAGGCGCAGATGGAGGCGCGCGTGCTCATGATGAGCACGAACAACATCCTCTCGCCCGCGAACGGCAAGCCCATCATCAACCCGACGCAGGACATCGTGCTCGGGCTCTACTACGCCACGCGCGAGCGCAAGTTCTCGAAGGGGAGCTTCCGCGAGGGCAGCCTGCGCTTCGGCGCGGACGGTCAGGGCACCGAGGGCTCGACGGCCGAGGGGTATCTGCGCGGCGTCTACGCATCTCCCGAGGAGGTGCGCATGGCGTACGACGCGGGCGAGGTCGTGCTGCACGCGGGCATCCGCGTGCGCGTGCCGCACATCGACGAGGACGGTAACCCCGTTCGCGACGAGCACGGCCAGATCAAGCGCCGCATCGTGCAGACGACGGTGGGTCGTGTGCTCATCTCCGAGGTCCTGCCGAAGGGCGTGAGCTTCGACTACGCGAACAAGACGCTCGACAAGAAGGCCCTCTCGGCCCTCATCGACGTCTGCTACCGCGTCCACCGCAACAAGGAGACCGTCCTTCTGGCGGACCGGCTCCGCACGCTCGGCTTCGACCACGCGATGCGCGCCGGTATCTCGATCTGCATGGATCACATGGTGATCCCGCCGGCGAAGCGCGACCTCCTCGACGAGGCGCAGCGCGAGGTCGAGCGCGTGGTCGAGCAGTACCAGGAAGGTCTGATCACCGACGGCGAGCGCTACAACAAGATCGTCGACATCTGGGCCGGCGTGGCGGACGCCGTGACGGCGAAGATGATGGACGGGATCGGCAAGGAGCGCGTCGTCGATCCGGAGACGGGCAAGGAGAGCATCGAGCCGAGCTTCAACCCGATCTACATCATGGCGGATTCGGGCGCGCGTGGTTCGACCCAGCAGATCCGTCAGCTCGCGGCGATGCGCGGCCTCATGGCCAAGCCCTCCGGCGAGATCATCGAGACGCCCATCACGGCGAACTTCCGTGAAGGCCTCACCGTGCTGCAGTACTTCATCTCGACGCACGGCGCGCGTAAGGGCCTCGCGGATACGGCGCTCAAGACGGCGAACTCGGGTTACCTCACCCGGCGTCTCGTCGACGTCGCGCAGGACGCGGTCATCTCCGAGTTCGATTGCGCCACGATCGACGGCATCCGCGTGACGAAGCTCGAGGAGGCCGGCGAGGTGATCCAGCCCCTCGGCGACCGCATCCTCGGCCGCGTCGTGCTCGAGGACGTGATCGACCCGCTCACCGGCGAGGTCCTCATCACGGCCAACACCGAGCTCGACGAGGCCTCCGTCAAGCGGATCGAGGACGCGGGCATCGAGGAGGTCGTGATCCGGTCGGTGCTCACCTGCCAGACGCGGCGGGGCGTTTGCGCGCTCTGCTACGGCCGCGACCTCGCGCGTGGCTACCGCGTCAACATCGGCGAGGCGGTCGGCATCATCGCCGCCCAGTCGATCGGCGAGCCCGGCACGCAGCTCACGATGCGCACGTTCCACATCGGTGGTACGGCGGCCCGCGGCAAGATCGAGGCGAGCTACCTCGAGGCCCGGACCGAGGGCACCGTGCGCCTGCGCCGCGCGAACGTGCAGCGCAAGAAGGACGGCACCATGGTGGTCATGAACCGCCACGGCGAGCTCGTCGTCGTCGACGAGACGGGCCGCGAGCGCGAGCATCACCGCCTGGTCTACGGCGCCAACATGAAGGTCGCCGACGGCCAGCGCGTGAAGCCGGGCGAGCTGCTCGCCGAGTGGGACCAGTTCGCGACGCCGATCCTCACCGAGGTCACCGGCATCGTGAAGTACGGCGATCTCGTCGAGGGTGTCAGCGTCCAGGAGCGCGTCGACGAGGTCACGGGTCTGTCGCGCAAGGTCGTCATCGAGTCCAAGGCGGCCGACCTCCGCCCGCGGATCTCGCTGAAGGATCCGCACTCGAACGCGACCTTGAAGCTCCCGAACAGCGAGCTCGAGGCGCGTTACCTCCTGCCGGTCGGCGCGCACATCGTCGCCCAGCAGGACGACATGATCGAGGCCGGTGACATCATCGCCAAGATCCCGCGCGACACGACGAAGGTGCAGGACATCACCGGTGGTCTGCCCCGCGTCGCGGAGCTCTTCGAGGCCCGCAAGCCGAAGGATCACGCCATCATCAGCGAGATCGACGGCGAGGTCTCCTTCGGCAAGGACACGAAGGGCAAGCGCAAGGTGATCATCACGCCGTTCGGCGCGGATGGGCACCCGCTCGCGGATCAGGCGCGCGAGTACCTGATCCCCAAGGGCAAGCACATCCAGGTGCAGCCCGGCGATCGCGTGCGCGCCGGTGATCCGCTCCAGGACGGCCCGCCGAACCCGCACGACATCCTGCGCGTGAAGGGCGAGAAGGAGCTCGCGGCCTGGCTCGTGAACGAGATCCAGCAGGTCTACCGCCTGCAGGGTGTCGGTATCAACGACAAGCACATCGAGGTCATCGTGCGGCAGATGCTCCGGCGCGTTCGCGTCAAGGACGTCGGCGACACGAACTTCCTCGTGGACGAGCAGGTCGAGAAGCACCTCTTCGAGCGCGAGAACGAGCGGGTGCTCGAGCGTAGCGGCCGTCCCGCCATCGCCGAGCCGCTGCTCCTCGGCATCACGAAGGCGAGCCTGTCGACCGAGTCGTTCATCAGCGCCTCGTCGTTCCAGGAGACGACCAAGGTGCTCACCGAGGCGGCGATCAGCGGCAAGGTGGACGATCTCCGCGGCCTCAAGGAGAACGTCATCATGGGTCGCCTGATCCCGGCCGGGACGGGCCTGCCCGCCTACAAGCGGCTGCAGGTCATCGTCGAGGGCGAGCAGCCGGTGCGCGAGCGCGCGCCGGCCGCCGAGCCTGCGGCTCCGCCCATGGCGCCGCCGCGGCCTCGCCCCGAGGAGACGCTCACGGCCGTCAACGAGGAGTGAGCTGCAGGGTAGGGGGGTCGTCGTCGCCGACGGCCTCCTGACCCCAAAGCCGCACGCCCGCCCTGTCTTCAGGCGCGGGCGTGCGCTTTTTGTTCGGCCAGGCACGCGCCGTCCCCTGTCGATCCGCCGGAGGACTGCTGCTTCGGCGGGTCTTGGGATACCCCGTCGTTGCGGACATGTACTATCTCTGCACTCGCGATGTCCGTGCTCGGCACCAACCAGCGTGTCGCTGATCGCCTGCTCTCCGACGGCCGGATCGCGGCCGAGGAGCATCGGCGCGCCGTGGATCACGCGAGCCGTCAGCGCGGCCGGATCGAGGATTCGCTCATCGAGCTCGACATCCTGCCCGAGGGAGATCTCCTCAAGTACGTCGCGACGCTGCACAACACGCGGTTCGTCTCGACCGAAAAGCTCGCGAAGGCCGCGATCGAGCCGCGCGTGCTCGGACGCGTCTTGCCGAAGACCGCGAAGATGCACGGCGTCTTTCCGGTGCTGCTCGACGAGGCGAAGTCGGTGCTCTCCGTCGTCACCGCGGATCCCGACAACGACGCTGCGATCCACGAGGTGAAGCTCGCGGCGGGCGTGCGCGAAGTGCGCGCGCTCGTGGCTCGGCCGGCCGCGGTGCGCGCTGCGATCGCGCGGCATTACTTCAAGGAGGTTTCCGCCTTCGAGGCGCTCCTCCGTCCGGTCGCGACGAACGCCCAGACCGGCGACTTCATCGACATCGAGCTCGGCCCCGCGCCGGCGCGCCCTGCGACGGGGCCCATTCCTTCGCCGGCTGCGTCGCCGCGCAACCCGGGCGTGCAGGCGCCGCCGCCGCCGCGCGCGCCGATGCCCACGTCTCCCTCCGCGACCGGACAAACCAGCCCCACCGGCGCGCGTGAGCAGACGCAGCCCTCGGTGCACACGGGCAGCACACAGCCTTCCCTGAACGGCGGCCACGCGCCGATCACGGCGACCGCGCAGACGTCGCCGAGTGGAGGGCAACCGCCGACCACGCAGGTGCGTGCGTTGACGGGGACCGCGCCTTCGCCCACGCCGCCGCCGCCTCCGGTCCCGATCCTCACGCCGATCGAGACGCACGAGTACATCGAGACGCTCAACGTCCTCGTGAGCTTGCTCGAAGCGAACCGCCAGGATCTGCGTGGTCACTCGGCTGTCGTCGCGCGCCTCTGCCGCCGCACGTGCGAGCGCATCGGCCTCGCGCCTGCGCACGTCGCCGCGTTTGTCGTGGCTGCGTACCTGCACGATCTCGGCAAGATGGGCGCGTATCACCTCACCGCGCTGAACGTCGCCGAGTACGAGGGACATCGCGTCGCGGGCCTCAAGGCCGTCGCGCTCCCGGCGCAGCTCATGGGGTCCGTGGGCCTGCCGGCGGAGACCGTGGCCGCGCTCCAGGCCATGTACGAGCGGTACGATGGCCGCGGCTTGCCGCATGGCCTCGCGGGCAAGGAGATCCCGCTCGGCGCGCGTATCCTCGCCGTCGCGGACACCTACGCCGACCTCACGCAGAACCCGCGCAACCCCTTCCGCAAGATCCTCCGCCCGGCCGAGGCGTGCGACGTGCTCGCCGGGTATCGCGGCACCGTCTTCGATCCGAACATCGTCGACCTCTTCCGTCACGAGGTCACGGGCGACGACATGCGCGCGCGGCTTTTGTCGGAGCGGTACACGGTGCTCGTCATCGATCCGGATCCCGAGGAGACCACGGTGCTCGAGCTTCGCCTCATCGAGCAGGGCTTCGAAGTGCGCGTCGCGCGGACCGTGGCGCAGGCGTGGCGCGAGCTCGAAGGCGGCGAGATCGCGGCCGTCGTCAGCGAGATCGACCTCGAGGAGCCGGAGATGGGCCTCGCGCTCCGTGCCGACGCGCAGAAGGAGTCGTGGGGACGCGGGATCACGTGGGTGATCCTCACGCGCAAGAACGACCGCCACAGCGCGCAGAAGGCCTTTGATCTCGGCGTCGACGACTTCGTCTCGAAGCCGACGTCCGCGGACATCTTCGCGGCAAAACTCCGTCAGCTCGTGGAGCGCCGTGTCGCGCGCGGCGGTGGGCGCGGCGTGACCGGATCGCTCGCGGAGATGAGCATCCCGGACATGGTCCAGGTTCTCTGGCATGGCCGCAAGACGTGCGCGCTCCGGATCCAGACGGGCAAGGGCACGGGCGAGATCCACTTCGCCGAGGGGCAGGTCGTGGACGCGCGCTGGGAGCAGGTCGTCGGCGAAGAGGCCTTCTACCGGATGCTCGCGCTGAACGAGGGCGAGTTCCGGCTCGAACCGGGCGTCGAGCCTTCGGGGCGCACGATCGCCGTATCGCCCGAGGCGCTCTTGCTCGAAGGCATGCGCCGCCTCGACGAGGGCATGCTGCACGCTCCGTAAGGGGCGTTTCCCCTCCGCTTTCTTTTGCGAATCTCCAGCCGTTGTCGGTCCGTGGAGCGTCGAGACGCGTAGAGTGAAAAGGCTACGCGCCTTCATGGGGGGTCGCGTAGCGGAAGCGTCCCTCGCTCGGCCTTGCCGGGCCCTTGCCTTGGAGGATCGTGATGAAGCTCCTTCGCGCCCTCGCCTTGTCCTTGCCCTTCCTCGTGGTGCCCGCCCTCTACGCGACCGATTCGAATGCGTGTGGCGGGTGCTTCATCACCCAGCAGGAGACCACGCAGGTCACGGGCCACCGCATGGTTCTTTCGATCTCGAACGATCGGACGACCCTTTGGGATCAAATCACCTACGCGGGGGATCCGTCCTCGTTCGCGTGGCTCCTGCCGATCAAGGGGCAGGTCGACATCGGGCTCTCGTCCGACGCGGTCTTTGGCGCGCTCGAACAGGCCACACAGGTCTCGGTCCTCTCGCCCTCGATCAACTGCCTTCCGCCCGACTGCGTGGGCGCGCCGAGCGCGGGCGGCGACAACGACTCGGGCTCGGGCGGCGCGGGCGGCGGCGTCGAGGTCATCGCCGAGGAGGTCGTCGGCCCGTACGCGACCGTGCAGCTCTCGTCGCAGGATCCGAACGCGCTCGCGAACTGGCTGCTCTCGAACGGCTACAACATCCCGCCCGACATCAAGCCGATCGTCGACGCGTACGTGAACGAGGGCTTCGACTTCCTCGCCCTCAAGCTCGTGCCTGGCCAGGGCATCAACTCGATGCGCCCCGTGCGCGTCACCTCGCTCGGCGCGGTCCCGGTCCTGCCGCTGCGCATGGTCGCCGCGGGCACGGGCGCGCTCACGCCGATCACGCTCTGGGTCCTCGGCGAGGGCCGCTACGAGCCGACGAACTTCCCGAGCTTCCAGATCAAGCCCGCGGATCTCGTGTGGAACTGGGACACGCAATCGAGCAACTACAAGGACCTCAAGCAGCAGAGCTTCGACACGTCGGGCGGCAAGGCGTGGCTCGTCGAGGCGGGCGAGCCGCTCTCGCGTTACTGGATCGAGGACAATCTCAAATACACGGCCGAGTTCGACCCCGAGAACAGCGGCTACGGCGGCGATCCGATGGGCCCGAGCGCGCTCGAGGAATGCGTGGAGGACATGGCCGCGCTCTTCGGCGCGATCCCCGAAAACAACCTCTGGGTGACTCGCATCCACGCGGAGCTCTCGCGCGAGGCGCTGAAGACCGACCTCACGCTGGGCGCGTCGAACGACCAGTCGTACGTCGAGCGATGGCTCCAGGTCACGACCGCCGTCGGCACGCCGCCCGCGTGTCCGCCGCCGCCGGAGTGGTGCTCCGACCCGGGCGGGCCGATCACCGACCCCGACGTGAACCCCTGGGACAATGGCTTCGGCGTGGGCGAGGACGACCCGAACCCGGGCTCGAAGAGCGCGGGCTGCGCCGTCGGCGGCGAGGCGGGCATGCCCGCGGCGCTCGGGCTCCTGGGCGGCGCGATGTTGCTTTCGGTCGCGCGCCGCCGTCGCCGCCGGTGACGTCCCATCGCGCGGGTTTTTCCGGGTCATCCCGGCGTGCAGCCCGCGCGATTTTTTCGCGGATCGCGCGTCTTGCCGTTTCGTTCGGGTCGCCCTAGCCTCGTTCGTAGGCGTGGACCGCGTCCATGCGGCCGCGACCCGGAGGAAATCATGTACGGTCCCAAAGGTCAGAGCAGTGGCGGTGGACGTCCGTCTGCGGCTCCCAAGAAGATCACCGTGCCGGACATTCGCGCGCGGAAGGCAGGCGGGCCGCCGATCGCGATGGTGACGGCCTACGACTTCACGATGGCGCGACTGCTCGACGAGGGCGGCGCGGACATGCTGCTCGTCGGCGATTCGCTCGGCATGGTCGTGCAAGGGCACCCGACGACGCTGCCTGTGACGGTCGAGGAGATTTGCTACCACGGCCGCGCCGTCGCGCGCGGGGCGCGGCGCGCGCATGTGGTCGGGGACCTACCGTTCATGAGCTTCCAGCTCTCGCCCATGCAGGCGCTCGAGAGCGCGGGCCGCTTGATGAAGGACGGCGCGTTCGAGAGCGTGAAGATCGAGGGCGGCGAGGAGGTGGCCGAGCACGTGCGCCGCATCGTCACGGCGGGCATTCCGGTGTGCGCGCACATCGGGCTCACGCCGCAGTCGGTGCACGCGATGGGCGGCTTCAAGGTGCAGGGCAAGGGCGACGACGCCGCGGCGCGGCTCGTGCGGGACGCGCAGGCGCTCGACGAGGCTGGCGCGTACGCGATCGTGCTCGAAGCGATCCCGCCGGATCTCGCGGAGGAGATCACGGCGGCCGTGTCTGTCCCGACGATCGGCATCGGCGCGGGCGCGGGGTGTGATGGGCAGGTGCTCGTCTGTTACGACATGCTCGGCATGTACCCGGATCTGCGCCCGCGCTTCGCGAAGCGTTTCGCCGAGGTGGGCGAGCAGATCATGGCGGCGACGCGGGCGTACGTGGAGGAGGTGCAAGCGCGCACGTTCCCCGGCGCCGAGCACAGCTTCAAGCCGAACGGCCCGCGCCGCATTCCGCCGCCGGCCGAGCCCGCGGCCGCGACCGCGGTGCTGGAGGAGATCCCTCCGCACTGGCAGACGCATTGAGGTTTGGCGGGGGCGGGCCCGGGATCGGAGCCTGCCCCCGCGCTTTCGGCGTCAATTGCAGTTGATGCCGCAGATGAGCTCGACCTCGCCGACGCAGATGCCGTCCCAGTTCTGCTCGCAGCAATAAGGATCGGCCTTGCAAAGGGCCGCCGCGCACGGGTTGCACGTCGGATCCAGCTCGTCGCCCGACTGGCAGATCGAGTGCGCGCAGTTGCAGCTCACGCCGCACTTCATCGTGGCCGCCTCCACGCAGGCCTGGTCCCAGCCCGTCGTGCAGCACGCGGGCTGATCCATGCACACCGCCGTGATGCACGGATCCGCGCCGCAGAGCGTGTCCGCGAGGTACGAGCATGCCCCGGTCCACGGCGCGCTCGACCCCATGCCGCAGCAGTTCGCGTCCTGCATGCACACCTCGTCCACGCACGACGCGCGGCAGACGTCGGGATCGAGGGCCGCACCCGTGCCGCAGACCGAGTGCGGGCACTCGGCGCAGGGCCCGCAATCCTCGGCGCACGAGCCGCAGTCCTCGCCGCCGTTGCACACGCCGTCGCCGCAGAAGCAGGCGCCGCAGTCGTTCGGGCACGAGTCGCACGTCTCGCCGTTGCACTCGCCATTGCCGCAGCAGCCGGCGTTGCAGAGCTGATCGGCGAGCGCCACGCAGTTGCCGCCCCAGAAGTCCTCGCAACACGCGGCTCCGTTCTCCGATGCGCAGACCTGCTCGACGCACGGATTGCAGCCCGCGTTGAGCGCATTTCCGACCGTGCAGACGGCGTGCTGGCAGGTATCGCCGCCGCCGGACGAGGACGAGGACGAGGACGAGGACGAGGACGAAGAGGCCGACGAGGAGGACGCGGACGACGAGGACGAGCTGGAGCTCGACGCGCTCGACGAAGAAGACGTGCTCCCGGACGACGACGACGATGCGTTCATCCCGCCCATGCCGCCGCTGCCCCCGCTGCCGCCTTCCCCTCCCGCGCCGGGGTTCTGCGGCGAGCCGAAGAGGTCCCTGCCGTCGGCGGTACACCCGGCCGCGGCGAGCGCGGCGATCGCGAGCAAGCAAGTGAATCGCATGTCCTCACGCCTCCGAAGCGAGAACGGCGATGCTACCGCGGTTCAGACCGTCGTGGACGCCGAACCCTCGCGCTTTTGCCCCACCGCGCGCAGGAACAGCTCCAGCACGACGAGCCCGAGCAGCCCGAGCGCGACGTAGGGCGACGCGTCGATCGAGGGCACGACGCCGCCGAGCGCCTCGGCACGCGCCGCGTCGATCACGCGCCGCGGGCGCAGATCGATCTCGCGCTCGGGGACGGTCGCGACGCGGATCGCGCGCTCGCCGTCGAGACGCACCTCGTACCGACCCCGCAGCGGCGCCACGGCGCGGCGGCGTCCGTCCTGCTCCACGACCGGGATCGGCCGCCGCGCTTCGCCTGTGCGGAGCGGCAATCGCTCGATCGACACGTCCTTGAACCCGTCGAACGTGAACGCGTCGCCGACGTCGATCTGCCGCGCCCCGCCCCGCGCCCGCGCCGTGCCCACGAAGCGGTCGAGCAGGGCGAGGAATGCCGGCCGCAGGACGAAGTCGCTCTCGTCCACGGTGAGCGGCAGCGAGAGCGCGAAGACGGCGCCGCGGCCGAGCGAGCGGCGCAGGAGCAGGGGCGCGCCGTCGTCCCAGCGCGCGAGCATGTCCGCGTTCGTCGCGGCGGCCGGATCGAAGGACGCGCGTCCGTCGGGCGAGAGCTTGCCGAGGCCCTCCGCGCTCGGCCCGAAAAACACCGCGCTCGCGGGATCGGCGCCCTGGGACGGACTCGGCCCCCAGCGCACCACGCCTGGCACGAGCGGATCGAACCCCGCCCCGAGTGGCGCTGTCGCCGCGCGCGGCCCGAACGTCAAGAGCAGCACGCCCCCGCGCTCGACCCACGCCGAAAGCGAGCGCCGACCCTCCGGCGTGAAGCCCGGCACGTCATCGACGATGAGCCCGGCAAACGCGGCGAGCTCATCCGCGTGGTCCGGCACCGCGGGCAGCGGCCGCACCTCCGCGTCGAGGTGCATCGCCGTGAGGGCCTGCTCGATCGGCGGCGGCCCGCCCGTGGCCACGTGCGTCGAGGCCACGTCCACCACGACCGCGATTGGCAGCGCCCCGCCGGCCGGCACGACCGGGGCCTCGTCGTCCTCCAGGATCGCGTCGCCCGGCGTCAGCCCGACCGTCAGGTCCTCCGGCGCTCCTTCCGGCACGTCGAGCGCGACCTCCTCGGCGCGGACGGACGGCCCGAGCGGCGCCGACGCGAGCACCTTCCCCTCGGCCCGCAGCTCCACCGCGCGGCCCGCCGAGGCCGAGATCACCGCCGCGCCCTCGCCGGCCGGCCGCGCCTCGGGGCTGCACACGACCCGCGCCCGCACCTTGCCCGAGCGCAGATCCGCGCGTGTCACGGCGCAATCGCGGTCTGTGGCTTCGAGCTCCGGCAGCGGCACCCACAACGTCGTGTCCGAGCCGCCGCCGAGGGGCGTGGCGTTCGGCGCTCCATCGGCGAGGTCGCTCAGGAGCACCACCCGCCGATCGGCGTGCGGAACGCTGCGCAGAAGCTCCCGCGCCAGGGCCAGCGCGCCATCCAGATCCGTCGCGCGATCCGACGGCTCGATCCCATCGAGCGCGCCCGTCACGGCCGCCATGTTCGTCGTGGACGCGAGTGCCACGCGCGCGGGCGCGCCCCCGAGGACCACGGCCACCGCATCGCCGCTGCGCAGGCCCGTGGCGAGCTCGCGCGCCGAGGCGAGGGCCCGATCGAACTTCGTCCGTTTCCCCGGCGCGGCCGTTCCGCCCTCCAGCGGCGCGCGCATGCTCAGCGAATCGTCGATCACGATCGCGAGCGCCACCGAGGCTCCGTCTTTTCGCTCCAGGCCGAGCCGCGCGCACCGCACGAACGGCGTCGCGCCGAGCACCGCGAGCAAGAGCACGCTGAGCGCTCGCACCGCGAAGAGCGAGCGATCCTCCAGCATGCTCCGCCGCCGGGCCAATGGCTTCGTCGGCGGAACGAGCTTCGCGGGCGGGAAGGGTTGCTCCTCGGCTTGCCTTCGCCGGAGCAGGTGCGCTGCGACCGGCGCGGCGACGAGCAGCGCCACGAGCAGCGCGGCGATCGTGGCGAAGCTCATGCGCGCGCCTCGGCCACGGCGCGCACCACTTCGCGCACCACGTCGGCGGGAGGCTTGTCCGTGACAGACTCCACCCAGCGCCCGCCCCTTCCGGAAAGCTCCGTCGACCAGCGCTCGGCGATCCCGGCGAGCCGCTCGCGGTAGACCGCGCGCACCTCCTCGGCGTCGGTCTCCACGACCACGTCGCCCTCGCTCGCGCGGAGCCGCACGTGCCCGGAGAAGCCGAGATCCGCCTCGTTCGGGTCGAGCACCCGCAGCGCCACGAGCGAGCGCCCGCCGGCTGCGAGCGCCGAAAATGCCGACAGCGCCCGCTCCGGCAGGTCCACGAAATCGCTCACGAGCACGATCACCGCGCCTCGCCGCGCCCGCCGTGCCACCGGGGCGAGGGCCCGCTCCATCGCCGCCTCGTCCGTGCTCGCGTCACCCGCGGCCGCGGCCCCTTCGAGCGCCCCGGCCACCCGATCGAACGCCTCGCGCCCGCTCGACGCTGGCAGCGGCAGCGTCCCGCGCCCGCCGATCCACGCGAGGCCCACGGGATCCCCCGTCGACAGCGCCACGCGTGCCAGCGCCGCGGCCACGAGCGCCCCGTAGGCGAGCTTCGCGCCTGGGGCCCGGCTGCTGCGGTAGGCCATCGACGCCGTCGCGTCCACACAGAGCCAGAGCGCGCGATCCGTCTCCGTCTCGAACTCGCGCACCATCATCCGGTCGTGCCGGAGCAGCGCGCGCCGGTCGAAGAACCGGAGATCGTCGCCGGGCACGTAGGGCCTGTGCCCGCCGAACTCCACGCCGGGCCCTTTGCGCACGCTCCGGTGCCCGCCGGCGTAGACGCCCTCGGCCAGCGTCCGGGCCCTGAGGCGCAGCGGCGCGAGGCTACCCCAGTCGATGGGGATCCCATCTCTTCCGGAGCGCGACGAAGGGCGAAGCTCGGCCATGGGGACGGTTGAATTAGCCCAACACGACGGGCCCGCCACGACAAAACTTGTGGCAAGGAGAGGACCGTGCGCGTGTTCTTCTGCGGCCCTTTCCGCGTGTTCCTCCTCGCCGCGTTCCTCCCGGCGTGTCGCGGCGGCGACGCCCCCGAGGCCACGCCCGCGCCCGCTCCCCCCGATACCGCATTCTCCGCCGCGCCCTCGGCCGCGCCCCCGCGCCGCCCGACGATTCGCCATTACCTCGCCCGCACGGCCGAGCGATGCGAGGTTCATTCGGTCGACCGGGACGTCGTCTCCCCGGCCACGCAGACCCCTTGCCCGCAGGATTTACAGGTCGGCGAGCGCATTCGCGTGATGGGGAAATCGTGTTTGCGGGAGGGGAGCACCGAGCGGACGCAGCCGGTGGTTTGTCCGGGGGCGCTGCTTTCGGCGGCGCGGGAGCCTCCGGGTCCGGACGGCGGGGCGCCCTGAATCAGCACCCCCCACGCAGCGCCAGGCGGAGCGGCTTCGCCACGGAGTCCGCGCCGAACCGGCGTGTTTCGATGATGGGCGAGTCGCACTCCACCAGCATGACCTGATGCACCAGCGCGCCCTCGCCGGTGCGCACCACAGTGCTCTTCAGCCGCGTCGCGCGCCAGGGAACCCAGGCCTCGGCGCCGTCGTCGCAGCGCACGGGGGCATAACGCAGCATGAACGGACGGATCAAGTCCTTGTGCGACGCCGAGAACACGCGTCCACGGGGGAGCTTGCAGCGCGACTCTAGCGCCGCAATGGCACGCTCCCGCCGCTCTCTCTGTTCGGGCAGGCTGACCCATTTCTGCGCGAGTGCCTCGTCGAGAGCCTCTTCGGTCTTCTCGAGATCTTCTTTCGAGAACGCGGCCGTATCCTCGGCGAGCTCGACCGCGCTTGAGCGACTGTCCTTCGGCTGGATTTTTCGCGACGCTGCGTCCTCGGGCGAGGCGAGCTCGACGAGCTCGGTCGGACCGGACAAGCGCGCCTGATATTGCTCGGCCTGGTCCTTGCGCTCGAAGAGCCCAGCCACGACCGCGAGCCCTTTGCGCTTGGGATCGGCGAGCGGCAGATCGTCCAGCGTCGTGACGAACGGGTATCCCGTCGCGAGCTCCCCGGTCCCCCCGCTGCGGAGTGCCGCTTCGGCCGCATGGGCGTCGACGGCGACGCCGAGGAAGAGTGCATAACGCGGCGCGCTTTTCTTGCATTCCTCGTCGAGATAAACATCGAGGTGGCAGAAGCCAGCCGGCAAGACATCCTCGGCGGGGATGGGGCGCAGCGCCAGCGTGGGTGCTGGAGGCGGAGCGGTCGCGGCGGACGCCGGCGCGGCGCTGGTCGTGGAAGCGGTACTCGGCAGGGTTGCTGCCCTGGGGACGACCTGCTGTCCGGCATTGGATGACGAGCACGCCGACAGGGACAGGGATACGCACAGCACGACGGTGAATGGCAGGGCAGGTCGATCCATGAGGAAAGGCGCTACCACGAGAGATCGGGGAGCGCAATTCTCACGCCTTGCCACGGCTCACGAGAGCAGCTACCCACCTCGCATGCGCGTCGCTTCCGTTCTGCTGTTGCTCGCGGGCGTCTTTTCCTGCGCAATCACCCCCCCGGCCAGCGCTCCCCCGCGTTCCCGCGGGTCGGGGATCGAGCCCGCGACACGAGCATCGCCCGAGGTCCCGGCCGATGAGGTCCGCTTTCGTCTCCCGCTCCCGCCGCCGGAAACGGGCCGCCTCGTCTTCTTCGATGTCCGCCCCGACCCGCTGCACAGCTTTCCTGCCGTCGCGATCGAGAGCGCCGGACGTCCGGTGCAGACGGTCGTGCTCGACGGCCCTGACAACGAGCAAATGGGTTGGGAGGCCGTCGCGCGGGCCGGCGAGGCTTCCCGCGAGGTCATCGGCGTCCTGGACAATCGAATCGAGTCGCCGGGCTGGGACCTGGTCATCGTTGCTTCGACCGATTCCGGCCGCACCTGGGCGCGCCGTGCGACCCTCCGCAAGGTCTACTACATGGCAACGGTGGAGTCGCTGATTGCGCGATCGCGGGATCATTTCGATCTCGTCCTCCGGCTCGACGACGACTATGGCGCAGGCGTCGCGCCCGGCCGATATGTCGCTTCGACCGAGGACCGGGGATCTTCGTGGTCTCCGTTCGTCATTGCGCGTTGACGCCAGACTTCCAGCCATGTCGCCCCTGAAGGCGAAGGCCAGGAAAGAACGCCCCGCTGTCCGGCATTCTCACGAGAGCAGCGACCCGCCTCGCATGCGCGTCCGCTCCCTGTTTTCACGCTGGACTGCGTAGGCCTCCCGCTCCCGCCCTACGCTGGTTCGTGGAACACACGCCCGGGCCACCCGGCCGCCCCCTGTTTCGCGGAAAAGCTCTGACCGTCGTCGCGTCCGCCGACGGTTCGGCTCCGTGACCGTCCCGGGCTCGACCTCCGCGCTGGAATTCCTTTGCGAAACAGCGCCGGGCCGTCTCGCCAGCCAGCCGTTGTTTTCCGCAACCACGCCGGGACGCGGACGCGGCCCATCGTTGTTTCTGCCGGAAGCGACGAGGGCCCGAGCGCCGATCCTGTCCTGCCGCGGAACGATTCCCGGCCCGCCGCGCTTCTCCCCGTTCGGCAGCCGAACAGGCCCCGTCCTCCGAGGCCCGAGCCAGTCTGGGCGGCTTCGAAAGGATGTGCTCGGCGCGCCGTTGCTGTCTCACGGGCTCGCTTCCCTCGACATCAACGGAACACGATAGCGTCCCATGCTCTGCACCCACCCACGCCGAGCTGGCGTGGCGTGGTCCGTCACATTTGTCTTGACCGTCCATGGCGGCCTGGGTAGCGTCCCCACGATGGCAGCTCGCATTCTTTCCTATCGCATCGGTCTTTTCACGCTCCTCCGGGAGCTGCAATACACCCTTTCCCACGCGCGCCAGGAGCCTCTCGCCGCGGTTTATGTGCCGGTCTTCCAGGAGCTCCGCGAGGAATGGAAGCTCGTCCTCCTCGAAGAAATCGAGATCCTCGATGGGATGTCGCAGGCGCAAGCCGCCGTCGACAAGGCCGACGGCGGGCTCGACGTCTTCGCCGGGCGTGCCTCGCGTGGCATTGACGACACCACCGAAGGCCCTACGCGCAAGCAGCTCCGCACCGCGCTTTTCAAGAACAAGCCGCTCGGGAAGTTCCGCCGGCCCGTCCTCGCCGGACAGCTCGACAACATGAGCGACTGGGCCGAGACGCTCGCGAAATGCGGCGTGCCCGCGCTCGTGGCCATGGCGCCCGAGGCGGAGACCCTCGTCTTCGCGGGCAAAGACGCCGAGCAATTGCGAAAGACCGCGCAGTCGAGCAATCGCGATTTCCGCGATGTCGGCAGGCGCAAGCAGTTCATCGACAAGGTCAACGCCGCCCGCAAAGAGGCGCACGGCGGGCTCGGAAAGCTGCCCTTCCAAAACCCCGCGCTCCCGCACGATTTCGCCGACGGTTTCTTCTACAGCGAGCCGCCTCGCGAGCAGGAGGAGACGATCGACGAGGTCAAGGCGGCGATCGCCGAGCTCACCGCCCAGCTCGAAGAGCGCAACGCCCTCCTGAAGAAGCTCGAAGAAGAAGCCGAGGCCGAGGCCCGCGCCGCCGAGGAGCGGCAGGCCCGGGCGCAGGCGGCCGAGGAGCTCGAAGCGCAGGCGAAAGCGCTGCTCGAACAGGCCGCCGCGCTCAGGGCGAAGGCCAGGAAATAACGCCTCGCGCCCGGCCCTCCTCCACAGCCCTTGCCCGCCACGCGCGATGGCGCGTACCCTCCCAACCTTGGCGATCAGGGTTCAGGGGAAAATCGGCGACAAATACGAGCTCTCCGCCGTCCTCGGAGAGGGGGCGATAGGCACGGTCTACGCCGCGAAGAACCTGCGAACCGGCCGGCGCGTGGCGATCAAGTCGCTGCGGGGGAGCGTCCTCGACCCGCGGGATCCCGAGCTTTTGCGCTTCGACCAGGAGGCGCGCATCGCGGGTTCGCTCGAATCGGAGCACATCGCCCAGGTGCTCGACATCGAGCGGGATCCCGCCACGGACGCCCCGTTCCTCGTGATGGAACTGCTCCGCGGGGAGGACCTGCAATCCCTCCTCGACAGGGTCGGCCCCTTGCCGGTCGACGTGGCTTTGCGGATCGCGGCGCAGGTTTGCGCGGGGCTCGCGGCGGCGCATGCGGCGGGCGTGGTGCATCGGGACATCAAGCCCGGCAATCTCTTTCTCGCGCGGCGGGAAGGCGGCGCAATCGTGGTCAAGATCCTCGATTTCGGCCTCGCCAAGATCCGGCGCCTCCCGCCGGATCTTTCCACGAGCGCCGCGCCTTCGGCCCTCTCGGCGCCGCAGCAGTCCATGACCGAGACGGGGCAGCTCCTCGGCTCGCCGCTTTACATGTCGCCGGAGCAGCTCGACGGCGCGAAAGGCATCGACGCACGCAGCGACCTGTTTTCGCTGGCGGTGACGCTGTTCGCGATGCTCACCGGAAAGCCGCCGCATGCGGACGTCAAATCGTTCCCCTTGCTGCTCAACCATATCGCGACGAAGCCGATGCCCACGGTGCGCGAGGTCGTGCCGGGGGTCGGCCCCGACGTGGAGGCGCTCCTCGAACGGGCGTCACGGCTTTCGCGTGAAGAACGGTTCTCCAGCGCGGCGGCGATGCGCGAAGCGATGAAGCCCCTCTTGCCGGGAGGCATGGCGCTGCGGGAGGACATGCTCGTCGGCCGCAGGGACGCGTCCAGCGAGGTGGGCATGACCCACATGGAGAGCGATTCGTACGCCATGATCGAGCGCGCGGTGGCCGAGGAACGGGCCCCGACGGAGGCGACGGTCTCGTCGCGCCCCCGGCGATGGCCTGTGTGGCTCGGGATCGCCGTCGTCCTGGTGGCGGCGGTCGTGATGGCCCTCGGGCTCCTTGGGCGCTAAGGAGGGGCATGAACCAGCGGGAAATCCTTGCTTTTATCGACCGGCTCCGGAAGGCGAGGACCTTCGAGGACGCCGCGCACACCTTGCTGCGCGCGATGCTCGACGCGGCGCTCGCGGCGCTCGCGGAGAGCGGCTTCGCCGGCCGCGGCAAGATCCTCCGCGGCATGGCGCACTGGCGGCCCGGCGACGGCTACCGGCGACTGGTCCTTCTCGACGATACGCAGCGCGGCGGCGAGCCGACCATCAACTATTTGCCCTCCGTGAGCGCGTGGCGCTGGGTCGTCACGCGCGAATGCCCCATTGCGATCGACGTCCCGCTCGGTCGCGTATGGACGTGGCAAAACGAATCCGCGAACCTGTTCCAGGAGGGCGGATTTTCCGGTCAGGACAGCGTGCTTCGGCTGACGAGCCGCGACACGAGCCACCTCTACGCGATCCCGCTGCGCACCCTGCACGGCGCGATCGAGGGAATGGCCACGGTCGAGGCGGGGTGCCCGAGGGCCGTCGGCGACGATTTCATCTTCCCGGCCATTCACGAATCACTGGAGCTCCTCGCCGACCTCGCGGCGCCTTACCTCGCGACCCTTCCGCCCCGGCCCGCGGCGACTGGCGCGACCGACGATCTCTTGCCCGTCATGGGCCAGAGCATGGCGGGCTTGATCGACATGCTCCGCGTCTTCGCGCAGCAGGAGGAGACCCTGCTCATCGGCGGTCCCACGGGTGCGGGCAAATCGCGCCTCGCGCGCTGGTGCCACGCGCGATCGGTCCGGCGTGAGGCGCCCTTCGAGGTCCTCGACCTCATCGCCGTGCCCGAAGAGCTGCAAATGGCGGAGCTCTTCGGCTGGAAAAAGGGCGCGTTCACGGGCGCGGTGCGCGACACGCCCGGGTGCATCACGCGGGCCTTCAAGGGGACGTTGTTCATCGACGAGATCGACAAACTCTCGCTGAAGGCGCAGGCGGGATTGCTCCAGCTCCTCGAATCGCGCACGTATCGCCCGATCGGGGACGGCGCGCGCGAGCAGCAGGCGAACGTGCGTTTCATCGTGGGGAGCAACGTCGACCTGTACGACCAGGTGAAGGCCGGACGGTTCCGGGAGGATCTTTATTATCGGATCAACGTGCTCCCGGTGCAGATCCCCCCGCTCGACGAGCGCCGGGACGAAATTGCGGAATGGGCGCGCTTCATGGCCTCGAGGCGCCATCGCGAATCGGTGCCGGGCGGGGAAGCGCGGATCGCGGCGGGCGTGGAGACGCTTCTCGGTGAGCATGCCTGGCCGGGCAATTTGCGTCAGCTCGACAACGTCGTTCGCCGGGCCTATGCGCTCGCGCTCATGACGCACGGTGAGGCAGGGTCGGAGATCTTGCTGGAGGAAAAGCATTTCGCGCGCGCCCTGAGCTACGAGCGGGGGAGCGGGCGAAGGTCGACGCTCGACGACCTGCGCGTCGCGGCGGGCGCGATCGTGGAAGAGGCCGAGCGGCAGCAGGGAAAGGGCCTCGTGTTCGACCTGGATCTCTGCGATGCATTCCGCGGCCTCGTGCTCGGCACGGCGGTGGAGCGGCTCGGTAGCCGGGACGCGGCGTTCCGGCTTTTCGGGAAGGGCGCGCAGGTGCAGGCGCGCAATCACCACAAGATGCTGCGGCGCGAGCTGGAGAAGGTCGAGGCGCTTTGCAAGGCGCTCGGGGAGGAGAGCGGGCCCTTTCGGGAGCTGAGGGACGACGAGGCCTGAGCGCCCCGGGCTCCGCGTCCACGGATGACGCACGCGCGTACCTACGTTACGCGCGCCGAGCCTCGCTCGGGCCCCGCGTCCGAGCGAGGCTCGGGTGCACGCAGCTCTCGCGTGTCGGCATGCGGGTTGCTTTGCGGCTATCCGCACCGCGAGCAACGCGGCCCAACACAGTATCCCGCTGGAGCTTCGACACCCATGAAACGTTATCATTCCATGGCGATTGCCATCGCGTCGGTCCTTGCCGTTTCCTACTCGTCGACCGGCTGCTCTGGCCCGGCCGAACCCTCCGCCGAGGAAAACGTTCAGACGGACGTGGCCCCGCTTTATGTAGCCTCGTCGAAGCTGTGGAGCGGAGAGTCCGTCCAGGTCTGCTGGGAAAACCCCAGCGCGGCGCCTCAAGCCGAGAGAGACTGGGTCAGACAAGCCGTCCTCGCGTCGTGGGACGCCCACACGCGGGTGGATTTCAATGGCTGGGGTACATGCACCAGCTCGTCGAATGGAATTCGCATCCGAATCTCCGATGAAGGCCCACACACAGATGGCCTCGGCACCGATCTCGACGGCGAAACGGATGGTATGGTATTGAACTTTACCTTCCAAAACTGGTCCCCGGACTGTCAGAACTCGCGCCGGTTCTGCATCGAAGCAATCGCGGTGCACGAGTTCGGGCACGCGCTCGGATTCGCTCACGAGCAGAATCGGCCCGACACCCCGTCGTGGTGCGATGAGGAGCAGGGGAGCGACGGTGACCTCACGCTAAACTTGTGGGATCTGGATTCGGTGATGAATTACTGCAATCCGGAATGGAACGGCAACGGCACGCTCAGCGAGAGCGACATCCAGGGCGCGATCCAGATGTACGGCACTCCGCGATGGATAACGGAGTACGGCTATGTTCAGGGATGGCGTGTGGACAAGCACCCGCGTATGATGGCGGACGTCGACGAGGATGGAAAGCAGGATGTCGTCGCATTCGGCGATGCGGGGACGCTCGTGTCCAGGTCCACCGGGACCGGCTTCATGGCGCCGGAACTATGGGTGGACCAATATAATTACAATCACGGCTGGCGCACCGAATATCACGAGCGGATGATGGCGGATGTCAACAACGATGGGAAGCCGGACGTGGTCGGCTTTGGGGACGCAGGCGTGCTGGTCTCGCTCTCGACGGGAAGCTCGTTTACGGCGCCGTCACTCTGGGTCGGCGATTATGGCTGGAATCAGGGCTACCGCGTGGACAAGCACCCGCGCATGATGGCCGACGTCAACAACGATGGGAAGCCGGACGTCGTCGCTTTCGGGGACAATGGCGTGGTGGTCTCGCTCTCGACGGGAAGTTCGTTCACGGCGCCGTCGCTCTGGCTCGCCAATTACGGCTACAATCATGGCTATCGCATCGACCAGCACCCACGCATGATGGCCGACGTCAACAACGATGGGAAACAAGACGTCGTCGTCTTTGCCAACAACGGCGTGTACGTGGCGCTCTCGACGGGAAGCTCCTTCTCGACGCCATCGCTTTGGGTCGGGAATTATGGTTACAACCACGGCTACCGCGTGGACATGCATCCGCGGATGACGGCCGATGTCAACGGCGACGGGAAGCAGGACATCGTTGCCTTCGGTGACAACGGCGTGGTCGTGTCTACCTCGACGGGAAGCTCCTTCACGACGCCCCAGCTCTGGGTCAACAGATTCGGGTATAATCAAGTCGGATGGCGCGTGGAACAGCACCCGCGCATGATGGCGGATGTAGACAATGACGGGAAAGATGACGTGGTCGGCTTTGGGGGCAACGGCGTTTATATCTCGCGCTCTACCGGGAGCTCGTTCGAGCTGCCGAGCCACCTGGTAGAAGGCTTCGGTTATGATTTCGGATGGCGCGTGGACATGCACCCGCGCATGATGGCGGATATCAATGGTGATGGAACGCAGGACGTGGTCGGCTTTGCAAATGAAGGCGTCTTCGTCAGACAGACCTACTGAGGTCCGCTCCCATCGCCCGGAGCTCCGCGTCCACGGATGACGCACGCGCGTACCTACGTTACGCGCGCCGATCCCCGCTCGGGCCCCGCGTCCGGGCGAGGATCGTGTAGACGCAGCTTTCACGTGTGCCTTTCGGGCCTGAAGCACCTCCGGACGACCTCTGGCACGACGGGTGCAATGTCCGTGATCGTCACCTTCGACAGGAGGCTCTCTCTTGAACCCTGGAACCACGCTGCTTCGTTGTGCTTCGCCGTTCGTGTTCATCGCCATGAGCCTCTATGGCCTGGGTTGCATGGCAGACCCCGAGGATCCGGGTTGGGATCCCGAGGGTGAGGTGCTCGGGGAGGCTCATCTCGGGTCAGGTGGCGATCCGGGGACCACCAATCACTTGAGGTATCGGGTCACCCATAATCATGGCGTGCAGCGGACCGTTCGTGTGATCGGTAATGCCGCGCTGGCCCCTTCCGGCTTCCTGCCCAGCATGCCCGACATGCCATCGCCCAGCGCGGCGGGTGAGTGGGCAGGCGCCAGGGTCGAGTTTCTGGAGAAGCTCATCGGTTGCGCCTTGGCCGAGGGGACCACCGTGGGGGACACGGGACATATTGTCGGGTACATGACGAGTGGGGGGTTCTCCGTGCCCGTGTTCCAGCAGTACCATGGTGAGATCGGTCTTGCGCCGGACTGGAGCACGCGCGCGCTCACGACGGATGAAAAGAGGTGGGTCACGGCCTGCGTCGTGGCGCGCACCAACCGCTACGGCGCGACGATCAACATCCTGCTCGGAGGCGCTCACCCGGAGATCACCTATCGAGCCAGCGAGGCCTACCCCTACACGGTGCCGGAGTCGACGGTGTGGGGCAATATGTTCGATTCTACAATGCCGCTGGGTAGCAACACCGATAGCACTCCAGCGTTCAATGCGTACATCTGTAGCGACGTGACGTTCTGCAGCTCTGCCGAGGGGGCGACCCTCCGGGCATGTGACGCGACGTATACGCCCTGCGGCTTCAGCTACATGGGACTCTGCGACACCTTCGATGCCTTCTGCAGCGATCCGTTGCATTCGACGTTCGAGGGCTGCTCGAACCGCTCCTACGCGATTCACAGCTACTTGAAGGCGAGCGACGCGACTTGCCCTTGAGCGCCCGCTCCGTCCGACGTTCCTGCGTTGCCGGACACTCGCTCACTCCATTCCCTTGGCCTCCTGAATGTTCGCCTGATGCGCCGCCGCGAGCCGCGGGTTTTCCCGGATCGCTGCCACGAACGCCTCGCCCGCCGCGCGCGCGGCTTTCTTTCGATCCTCTCCGCGTGAGACCCTCGCCCGTACCAGGAGGAGCTCCCCCTTCGCCACGAACGCTTGCGCGCTGTGCGGGTGAATGGCGAGCGCCTTCTCTGCGAATTCGAGCCCCACGTCGACATCAGCGTTCGCGCTTTTCTCGTGCCCATCCAACCACGGGGCCTTTTTCGCGTGAATCTCGGCGAGCATCTGATAGGGCCGAGGGTCGTTGCGCTCCTTCGCGACGAGAGGTCGCAGGACGGCCGCCGCGGCATCGAATCCTTGCTCGCGCGCCTCGCCGCTCACCGCGCGCGCGCGGGCGGCGAAGAGGTGGAGCCTGGCCAGGATATGGTGAGAATCGATGTCCCACGTGTCCTCCTCGGCGACCTTCTCCACGCGGTCCCGCACCGAAAGGAGCTCGGGGACGGGCAGGAGGCGGTTGGAGAGTGTGTGCTCGGCTTCGAGCAGCCGGAGCTCGGCGACCTCCATCAACAAGAAGCCCGTCTCCGTGCCTGGCGTCGCGAATGCATGGATCTTCTCCAGGCCTGCGGCGATCGAGGCGCGAGGATCCTTGCCGACCGAGAGCTCGTACGCAGCCCGAACCCGCAACGATTTGGCCGCGTAGTAGGCGGGTAGAAAGCCTCCGAGGCTCCGCTGTTCGACCAGGGCTACGGCGTTCGAGAGTGCATCCACGCTGCTCTGCGCTTCGAGCCCGTGCTCGGTCTCGTACACGAGCCTGTAGATGGCAGCGCGGATCTTGCCGAACATGGGCAAGGTGAAGCTCGGGTCCACTTCGATGGCTTGATCGAACCGCTGCGATGCGCTCCCGAGGAGCTGGCGAGGATCCTCGCCGTGGAGACGGTCGAACTCCGCTTTTATCAGATACGTTTGTCCGAGTTCGTTCAGCGCCCAGGTAAACCGAGGCTCGACGTCGAGGACGCGGTGGAACGCCGCTATCGCATCCTCGGCGGTCACGCGCTCGCCGCGCGCGGCCTGCCGCGCTGCCCGGACGTTCAATGTGGCAGCCAGCGCGTAAAGCGCCATCGCGTCCCGAGGGCGGACGCGTACGGCCTCTTCCACGGCCTGGAGGACGGCTTGCTGAGCCGCGTCCGCGTCATTCGCCTGGGCATTTTCCGTGAAAAATCGGTAATAAAGCGCGAGCGCACGTTCGACCCGCGCGGCGCCATCCAGGCTGCTTGATTGTACCGCCCGGGCGCAGGTGGCCTCCGCGTTACCGAACTCGATCTGCGCAGGTTTTCCCAGCGCTCCTGCCGCGAGCCCCATCTTCTCCCAAAGCTCACACTCCGCCCGATGCACCTCCGGATCACTCTCAGCCATCTCCGCCGCGACCTTGTACGCCTCGGCCGCCGGGCCAAACGACAGCATCATCTTGTCCCAATCGAACGCCGCGTCGTGCCGATACTTGCTCCCCTCCGCGAACAATGCATCCGCCTCGAGCTTCTTCGCCTCATACATCCATGGCGCCTGCTCGAAGGCCTCCCGCGCCTTCGCCCGCGCCTCCTCGTTTTTCCCCTCGTACAACGCGATGAGCCCCTCCACGTACGCCGGCGCCTCGATCTCCGCCCCCGACGCCGCCCTCAAATGACCGAGCGCCGGAGCTCGCAGCGCCGCCGCGAGCTCCGCCTCCCGCTTCTTGCGCTCCTCCGCGTTCGTGATCCGCTTCGTCTTCGCGAGCGCCCGCCGATAAAGCTCCCCGAGCGTCCGCCCCAGCGCGTATTCGAGCTCCGGCGATCGATACCCCGCGCCGACCGCCTTCTCCAGATGCTCCCGCGCCTTTTCCGGATCCCCCAGCGCGAGATATCCCCGCCCGAGCGCGTAATGCCCCGGGCCCTCGCCCACGCGCCCCGCCTCCTTCATCCGCTCCTCGATCGCCGAGAGCTTCCGCCGCACCACGTCCCGCTCGCGCTCCACGTCGTGCAGCGGCAGCTCGTAGGCCGCGCGCAAGAAGAGCTCCATCTCCTTCACCCGCTCGCCGAGCTCCTGCGCGATCCTCGCCTCGGCTGCCGCCTGCTGCCGTGCCTTCCACCACACGCCGGCGAGCGCCAGCGCCGCGACGAGGAGCACGCCGGAGACCGCCGTCGCGAGCTTGTGTTTCCGCGCCTTCTTCCACAGCACGTACCCCACCGACGCCCGCCGCGCCAGAATCGGCTCTCCGTCCAAAAACCGCTGCAAATCCTCGGCGAGCGCCCGCGCCGATTCGTATCGCCGCCCCGGATCTCGCTCCAGGCATTTCATCACGATCGTCTCGAGATCCGCCGGCACCCCTTTCTTCACCTTCCCCAGCGCAGGCGCCTCCTCGAAGGCGACCATCATCAAAAGCTTCCACGTGTGTGGCGCGACGAACGGCGGCCGCTCCGCGACGACGTCGTAGAGCGTCGCGCCGAGCGAATATACGTCCGAGCGTCGATCCAGCGCTCGCACGTCGCCCTTTGCTTGTTCCGACGACATGAACGCCGGGGTCCCCAGCACCGCCCCCGTCACCGTCTCTCCTTTGTCCGCGACCTCCCGCGCCAGACCGAAATCCATCACGTAGGGCTTGATGTCCCCGTCCGCGCTCCTTTCGACCATGATGTTGCCGGGCTTGATGTCCCGGTGAATGAGCCCGAGCCGGTGCGCTTCGTGGACCGCGGCCGAGACCTCCCGCATCAGCTTCACGCGTTGTTCGAGCGATAGCTGTCCGGCCATTTTCGAGAGCGGTTCACCCTCGATGTATTGCATTGCGATGAAAGGCTCGCCGTCGGCCTCTCCGGCCTCGTAGATCCGGCAAACGTTCTCGTGCTGGACCTTCGCCTGCGACCGCGCCTCCTGGAGGAAACGCCGCCCGAGCTCCGGATCGCTGCCCTTGAGCAGCTTGAGCGCCACCGTGCGTCCGAGCCGCGGATCCCGGCCGCGATAGACGGTCCCCATCCCGCCTTCGCCGAGGAAATGAATGTCCTCGTACCGTTCCGCGAGGGACGGGGGCACGCTGCGACGCTCCGACCGGAGCTCCAAAGGAGGGCCGAGTTCCGTCTGCGCGAGCGCGGGATCGACCAGCACCGTGCTGCTCTCCACGTCGACGTCCACCTCGGGCGACGCACGAACGACCCTCATTCAACCACCCCTTGCAGGCAGGGCATTCCGAGCAAGAAGCTTACCAGCCGGGCGGGCGGCGCGAAAGCCGTCATCCGCTCGTCCGTTCCGTCCGCGCCTCGCCTGTTGCTCGACGAAATGTCATGCCCCCGCAACACCGCCTCCCCCCTCCGACATCCAACCCGAGATCGAGGAGGATCTTCCGATGGAGCGCTGGGACACGATCGTCGTTGGGTCGGGCGCGGGGGGGCTCACGGCTGCGCTCGCGCTCGCGCGCGCGGGGCAGCGGGTGCTCGTCCTCGAACAGCATTACTTGCCGGGCGGCTGGACGCACAGCTTCGCGCTCGAAGGGTATCGATTCAGCCCTGGCGTCCATTATATCGGCGAGCTCGGCCCCGGCCAGTCCGCCCGCGCGCTCTACGAAGGCCTCGGCCTCGGCTCGGACCTCACGTTTCACGAGCTCGCGCCGGACGGCTTCGACCATTTCCTCCTCGGCGGCGAGCGCTTCGATGTCCCGCGTGGCTTCGATCGCTATTTCGAGCGCCTCGTCTCCCGCTTCCCCCACGAGCGCAAGGGGCTCGCGCGATACTTCGACGTCATCGGCCGCATTGTCGAGGGCACCCTCCGCTGCGAGGAGCTCCTCGTCTCCCCGCGCGGCGCCCTCGAGCTCCCGTTCCGCTCGAAAGACCTCTTCGTGTGGGGCCTGCGCACCCAGCACGCCCTCCTCGACAGCACCATTCGCGACCCGCTCCTCCGCGGCATCCTCGCCGCGCAATCGGGCAACCATGGTTTGCCCCCATCGCGCGTCTCGCTCCCCCTCCATGCCCGCATGATCAACCATTACTACGACGGCGGGTATTATCCGCGCGGCGGCGCCAAACGCATTCCGATGGCCATGATCAAGGCCCTCCGCAGGCGCGGCGGCGAGATTCGTCTCCGCACCCGGGTCCGCCGCATCCTCGTCGAATCCGGCCGCGCGGCCGGCGTCGAACTCGAATCGGGCGAGCGTATCGCCTCCCGCGCCGTCGTCTCCAATGCCGACCCCGCGATCACCTTCGGCAAGCTCCTCGAACCGCCGCACGGCGAGCGCGAGCGCCGGAAGACCGGCCGCATGGAATACTCCGTCGGCATCCTCAGCGTCTTTTGCGCTACCGACCTCGACCTACCCGCGATGGGCCTCGATTCGGGCAATTACTGGTGTTATCGCACCCTCGACGTGAACGGCGTCTACGAGCGCGCCCTCCACGCGCTCCCCCACGGAATCATCGAGGGTCTCTTCCTCACCGTCACCACCCTGAAGGACCCCGGCCACGCACCGAAGGGCCACCATACCCTGGAGCTCTTCACGTTCGTCCCGTACGAACCCTTCGAACGCTGGGCCGGCACCGCGGCGGCGCGCCCCGAGGGATACCGCGACCTCAAGGAGCGCCTCGGCGACGCCCTGATCGCCGCGGCCGAGCGTGTGATCCCCGGACTCGGCAAGAACCTCACCTTCCGCTCCGTGGGCACGCCCCTCACGAACGATTTTTATTGCGAGACCCACCGCGGCTCGAGTTATGGCACGGCGAAGAGCCCCCTCCAGCTCGGCCCCTTTTCCTTCCCCATTCGTTCCAGTGTCCCCGGCCTTTACAGCGTCGGCGCGAGCACGCTCAGCCATGGCGTCGCGGGCGCGGCCACCTCCGGCCTCTTCGCGGCCCGTGACATCCTCGGCGTCCGCCACATCGCAGACCTCCTCGCCCCGCCCGACGGCTCGCTCCAGATCGTCCCGGCCGCCGAGCTCGCGCCCGCCTCCAGGACCCGCGTACACGCGCCCGCCGCGGCGCACGACGACGACACCGAGGACGCCCTCGCTTCCTGAGCGACGACAAACCCCCTTTCCCGCGCCCACCCTTTCCGCTATCGAATGGGCGCGCCGATGCCCGATCCCCGCCCTGCCTGGTCGCTTTTCCTCGACGTCCTCCGTGGCCCGCGCGCCGCCATGGCGGGCGTCGCGGCGCGCGCGGACGCGCGGGAAGGGCGGGCGGCGATGCTCGTGCTCGGCGCCTTGCACACCGCGTTTTCCCTTCTCCTTTTCCTTTCGGGCCATGCGCCGAGGTTTGGCCTGCCGGGGCTCGGGCGGGAGCGGCATTACCTCGTCCAGGCCCTCCTCGCCGTGCCGCTTTACCTCGTCCTCTGGCGCGTCGGCGGCGGCATCACGCATGCCATCGCGCGCCGCGCATCCCCGCCGGGCGGGGAGGGGAGCCGGCAGGATGCGTCGCTCGCGGTATTCGGCGTGGCGTATGCCGTGCCGATGACGCTCCTCTTCATCGTGCCCGATATCGCCGTCTATTTCGCCCTCGGCTTTTCGGCCATCGGAAAGGCCATGCGGTATTACGCGCCGCTCGCCGCGGCCTCTTGCCTCGCGCTCGGCACGATGGGTTTGTCACGGGCGCACCATCTCCGCACGCGGACGGCCCTCCTCGCCACGCTCGTCGGATTCGTGGCGCAGGCCCTTCTCGGCGCATTTTTCCTGCGGTAGGAGCGATCGTGGACGCCTCGGAAACACTCGTCATCCTCGGCTGTGGTTTTACGGGAACGTTCGCCGCCAAGCAGGCCCTCGCCGCGGGGATCCGCGTCGTGGGCACGACCCGCTCCCCCGAGCGCGCCGCCGCCTTGTCACGGCTCGGCGTCGACGTCCGCCTCGTGCCCCGCCTCGACGAAGCCCTCGTCGCGCCGCTCCTCCGCGAGGACACGCGCGTCCTCGTCACATACCCGCCCGACGACGCGACCGACGCCGCCCTCTTGCCCCTTCTCTCCCGCGCCGCGTCTGCGGTCTACATCTCCTCGACCGGCGTGTATGGCAGCGCCGCGGGCCGGATCGACGAGGAAACTCCGGTGGATCCCCGTGAACCTCGCGCCGCCGCCCGCCTCCGGGCCGAGGCCCTCGTGCGCGCGGCCGGCGGGATCGTCCTCCGCGCGGCGGCCATTTACGGCCCGGGTCGGGGCCTACACGTCCGGCTCGCGCGGGGCGAACACAAGATCGCCGAAGGCGGCCACGCCGTCATCAGCCGCATCCACGTGGAGGACCTCGCGCGCCTCGCCCTCGCCGCGCTCGCGCGTGCTCCGAAAGGCGAGGTCTTCGTGGTCGCCGACGATGCGCCCGTCCCTCAGTCCGAGGTCATCGACTGGCTCTGCGCTCGGCTCGGCGTCCCGCGACCCACCGAGGTCCCGAGGGATCACCTTCCCCCGACCCTCCGGAACGACCGTCGCGTCGACGCCGGGAAGATTCGACGAGAGCTAAGGGTTTCCCTCGATTACCCGACGTATCGCGAGGGGTTCGTCGCCTGCCTTGCCGCGGAGGCCGACCCCACGACCTCGTAAGAATTTAGTTTGCGTTGCCAACTATTTCGTTGGCTCACCAATTACGTCTGGTCTATCTTCGGCGGTCATGGAAAAGCTGATCCGCGGCCTCATCGACTTCCGCAAGAACAAGCTCCCCGGCCTGGCTCCGCTCTTCAAGCAGCTCGCGGAGCGGGGGCAGAAGCCGGACGTCCTCTTCTTTGCTTGCGCCGACAGCCGTGTGGTCCCGAACCTGATGGTCTCCACCGACCCGGGGGACCTCTTCGTGGTTCGGAGCGTCGGCAACCTGGTCGCGCCGGCCACCGCGTCCGGCATCTCCGTGGGCGACGTCTCCGAAGCCTCGGCCATCGAGTTCAGCCTGGCCAAGCTCAAGATCAGGCACATCGTCGTCTGTGGTCATTCTCGCTGCGGCGCCATCGAGGCCATCCTCAACGGCCGCGAGAACTACAGCGCCTTGCCGAACCTCAAGGCGTGGCTCGCGCACGGCGAAGCTGCCTTTGCGCGCCTCGTGCGCTCGCCCTTCATCAAGGACGACCTGTCGGCTGTCGATCGCCTCTCCCAGGCCAACGTCCTCCAGCAGCTCGAGCACATCGCGAGCTACGCGAACGTCCGCACGCTCGTGGACGAGGGCGCGATCACGCTGCACGGCTGGTGGTTCGACGTCGCGACGGGCGACGTGCACGTCTACGATAGGGAGCGCGGCGGCTACATCCTGCTCGACGAGACCGAGGCCGAGCGCGTGCTGGCCGGCCAATCCGCGTTTCAGCATAGCTGACGGCCAGGCCGAGGGCCTCACGCCGGGATCAACCCGGAGTGAGTAAGGAGGCCCGGGTGCGCTTTTTCGTTCACATCGCGCCCGGAGTGACTCTCCATCGGTGGAGGTCCCCACATGGCAGAGGAACAAAGCAAGGCGGAGTGACTCTCCATCGGTGGAGGTCCCCACATGGCAGAGGAACAAAGCAAGACGGAGGGCGCCCCACCGCTCACACCCGTCGCCCCGGAGGAACGCAACCCGCTTCTCGACGTCCTTCGCGGGTTCGCCCTGCTCGGCATCATCGTGATGAACATGCCGGGCTTCAGCGTGCCCGACGGCATCCACGCGCTCGACGAGCACTACTTCCCGCGCTTCTACGACCGGGCGGCCGAGACCGTCACGTCGATCGTGTTCGCGGGCAAGGCCAACTCCATCTTCTCGTTCTTGTTCGGCCTCGGGCTGACCGTCCAGATGCAGCGCGCCGAGGCGAGCGGCGCGCGCCTCACGCCTCTCTACCTGCGACGTGTCGCCGTGCTTTTCCTCGTGGGCGCCGCGCATGCGATCTTCCTCTGGAACGGGGACGTGCTGCACACGTATGCGGTCCTCGGGCTCTTCTTGCTCGCCTTGCGCCGCGCCTCCGATCGGCTCGTCTTCGGGCTCATCGCGATCGCGTTCCTCGCGCCGACCGTGCGCAGCATGATCGGGCTCCTTCTGCAAGAAGCGCCCCCGCATCCGAGATCCTTCTGGGTCGCCATGGCGCATGAGCACATGCGGATCTACTCGACGGGGACCTATCTCGAGCAAATCGGGGCGCGGCTCGCGGTTTTCGCGGATGCGTACGCCATGATCCGGATCGGCCACGGCATGATCTGGTGGTATCTCTCGGTGTTCGTCACGATGCTCCTCGGGCTCTACGCGGGCAAAAAGCGGCTGCTCGAGGACGTCGCGGAGAACCTCCCGCGGATTCGCAAGGTCCTCTGGATCTCGCTGAGCCTCGGAATCGCCGCGTCGGTGGGTTTTTCTCTGCTCTTCGAGTTCCGACCCATGCCCCCGCCGGAAGGCTGGACCTGGTACGGCTTCTTCGCCGAACTGCTCTTCCGGGTGAACCGGCCCCTGCTCTGCATCGCTTACATCGCGGCGATCGCGCTCCTGCTCCAGACCGACCGCGGCAAGCGCGTGCTCCTCGTGCTCGCGAGCCCGGGCCGCATGCCGCTGACGAATTACCTGACGCAGAGCCTGATCGCGACCACGCTCTTTTATAGTTACGGATTTGGCTGGTACGGCAAAGTCGGCCCGCTCCTCGGGACCGGGATCGCGGTGGCGATCTTCGCCGTGCAGGTCGTCTGGAGCCGATTCTGGCTCGCGCGTTTCCGCTATGGCCCGCTCGAATGGCTGTGGCGCGCCGCGACGTACGGCAAGCTGCCGCCGATGCGCCTCGCGCAAACCCCGGCGGCGCCTGTGCCGGTCAGCCCCACCGCGTCGGGTTCGTAAAACCCTCTCAGCCCGCGGCCCCGCCCGGCAGCCCCGTCGGGTCCGGGTCGTTCACGTCTTTCGCGTCCCGCCGTCGCCGCGCCGCCGGATCGTCGTACATGAAGATCACGGTGAACAGCACGAACGCGGCCCACATTGCCACGTGGTGGTAAAGCATCGCGACCCCGCCGAGGCGCTGGAAGATCTGGCTCGCAACGAGCGGGCCCGAGAGGATGCCCGCCGCGTAGAACATGTTGTAGATCGAGTTCGCCCGGCTGTAATCGCGCGGCTCGACGATGACGCCCGTGAGCGCGAGCGCGACCGGCGACATCGACGCGAACGACCCGCCCGTCCCGAAGACGATGGCGAGCATGAGCCAATAGTTGTCGGCGTAGATGAAGCCGGCCACGCAGCAGAGCCCGATGAACGAGAGCACGCGGACCGCGCGCAGGTGCCCCACGCGGTCCGCGACCCGGCCCGCCACGTTCGAGAAGATCATCATGCCGAGGCAAAACAGCCCCGGCAGCACGATCGTGCGGTTCTCGGGAATCCCCTTCGACTCGATGAGGTAAAGCGGCAGGAAAATCACCACGGCCGCCTGGAAGTAGCCGTACGAGAACGAGGCGAAGCACGACGTCTTGATACGCCACAGGATCGTGGCGGCCGAGAGCTCCGAGCCCTTTTCGCCCTCCGTCTCCTCATCCGCGCTCGCGCCCTCGACGGGCGGCGCCGGCGGCATCTTCAAGGCCACGTAAAGGCCGGCGCTGAGCGCGAACAGGGCGGCCACGCCGAACGAGACGGTCGCAGGAACGAACCGATCCATGCCCGTCGCCATGAGCGGACCGGCCACGTATCCGCTCGCGAGCCATATCGCATAAAGGGTCGTGAGGTACGCCTTGTGCTCCTTCCGGGCTTGCGCGAGCAGCACCGTCTCGGAGCTGACCCATATGCCGATCGTGAACAGGCCGTCGACGAAGCGCACGCCCGCGACCTGGGCGAAGGTCTTCGCGAACGGGAAGGCGGCGAGGCAGCCCGCGTACCCGACGAGCGACGCGGAAAGGACTCGCTCGGCCGAAAACCGTCGAATGATCGCCCCGACCGGGAGCGCGAAGGCCACGAGCCCCGCGCCGAAGAAGAGGGCCAGAAAGCCGATCGAATCCTTCGAGTACCCCAGCCGGTTCAGGTGCACCGCCGTGAGACCGATCGAGATGCCGCACGCAATCCCGAACGGTAACGTGGTCGCATAGAGACGGCGGAGCTGGGGGGTGACAGGACTCACGCACGGCCTCTACCATGGCGGCCGCGCGTGGGCTATGTGCCTCTGCTGCGAACGACTTTTCTCATCGGCCGCCGCGTCGCAGCATGAACGCCCGCCTGCCGAAGCGTCGATCCAGAGCCGCGCTTTTGTGTTGACAGGAAGGGCCCGCGCGGACCCGCGAGCGGGCGAGCCCGGCGCGTGTCAATGGCGGTATCGGATCAAAACCCGTCGCAGTCGCCGGGCACGACCTCTCTCAGGTGCACGACCTCGCCGTCGAAGCGGCAGATCACGCTTCGATCCGGGTTGAGCGGGCTGTTCAAGAGGCAGTTGTCGAGCGCCTCCTCGCATGAGCTGTCCGGCGTGTGCATCGAGCCGCCCTGGTCCCAGCAGAACTTGAAATCGTAAACCCCGGGCGCCTCCTTGCCCGCGCACGAATCCGCGCCCTCCGGCTCGTCGTCGCATTCGAGCATGCCCTCGGCCACGTGGCTCGTCTGCGTGTAGCCCTGCTCGATTGCACACGACGAGTCGGCCTGGAGGTCGTCGTGCAGCGTGAAGTGCGTGGCCTGATAACAGCCGTGGAACGAGGTCAACGCGCGCCCCGTCAGGTTCTCGACCGCGGCGACGAGCGTCTGCGTATCGCTCCCGCCCTCGGCGTGCGGCCATGCATAGCCATACGCGCCGAGCGAACCGTCCGGGCCGTCGTGAATCTCGACCGCCACGCCCGCGGGCACGTCGGCCGTTTGATCGTGATAGCCGTTCAGGATCACCTTTTCGAGCGTGACGCCTTCGGCCGCGGTGACGGTCCAGTGCACCGGCTCGTACGACGAGAGGACCAGGATCGAGCTCGATTGCCGCTCGACGTGCACCGAAGCCGCGCCGGGCGGGTGCACGCCGCCGCCGTGATTGCCGTGTGATTCGTAGATGCCGATGAGGTGCAGCTCCGAGCCGCAGACGGGGGGCGGGTTCACGACGCCGCCGGGATCACCCGGGCCAGGCTGACCAGGCTGGCCGTCCTCGCCGCCGCCCCCGATCACGACCGTACCCTTGCAGCCCAAAAGACCGAGCGTGCCCGTGAGAACGAGACCCGCGAGCGTCCGCCCGAAATACGATAAGGTCATTTCCATTCCTCCGCGCGAAAGCGATGCGACGGGGAACGTAGCACGCGTGGAATGGCTGGAGAAGTGTCGACGCGCCGCCCGCCGGGATTTTGGCAGAGATCCGCCTACACCTGCTGCGGCGCGTCGATCGCCGTCGCTCGTCAATGAACCGCGCGCACTTCGCCGCCCGTCTCCGCGTCGTTGCCGAGCGGGACGGTCTCTTCGTCGGCCGGCCGATCTTCCAGCGCTGCGTGGATCACCTGGCTCATGTCCTCGGCGAACACGAACGTCAGCGAGCTACGCACCTCCTCCGGCACCTCCTCGACGTCGCGCGCGTTCTTTTGCGGCAGAATCACCCGCTTGATGCCGGCCCGATGCGCGGCCATCACCTTCGCTTTGATCCCGCCGACGGGGAGCACGCGCCCACGCAGCGTGCATTCGCCGGTCATGGCCGTATCACTGCGCACCCGCCGCGACGAGAGCAGCGAGGTCAGCGCCGTGAACATCGTCACGCCCGCGCTCGGCCCGTCCTTGGGCACGGCGCCCGCGGGCACGTGAATGTGCAGGTCCTCCTCTTCGAGCTTCGACGTATCCACGCCGAGCTCCGCCGCGTGGCTCTTCACGTACGAAAGCGCCGCCTTTGCCGATTCCTTCATCACGTCGCCGAGCTGCCCCGTGATTTCCACGCGGCCTCGGCCCGGCATCCGGCTCGTCTCGATGAACAGAATGTCGCCGCCCACCGGCGTCCACGCCATTCCCGTCGCAACGCCCGCCGACGCCGTCCGCTCCGCCACCTCCGCGAAAAACTTCACCTTGCCGAGGTATTTTCCGAGATCGCTCTCCTCCACGTGCAGGTTCGGCTTTTCGTCCTTCGCCCGCGCCACCTCCAGCGAGAGCGCGCGGCAGAGCTTCTTGATTTCCCGTTCGAGCTGACGAACGCCCGCCTCCCGCGTGTAATCGCGCACGATGGCCCGGAGCGCGTCGTCCGTGATCGTCAACGTGCCCTCGGGGATCCCGTGCGCCGCGAGCTGCTTCGGGATCAGGTGCCGGCGCGCGATCTGCGCCTTCTCGTCCGGCGTGTATCCGGGGACCTCGATGATCTCCAATCGATCGCGGAGCGGCGCCGACAGCGTGCCGAGGTCGTTCGCCGTGCAGACGAAGAGCACCTCGGACAGGTCGAACGGCAGCTCTAGGTAATGGTCCTGGAACGTCTTGTTTTGCTCCGGATCCAGCACCTCGAGCAGTGCCGCCTCGGGATTGCCCGCCCAGCCCACCGCGAGTTTGTCGATCTCGTCGAGCAGCACGACCGGGTTCTTCACCTTCGCCTTCTTCATCCCGTGCACGATCCGGCCCGGGAGCGCCGCCACGTACGTGCGCCTATGCCCGCGGATCTCCGCCTCGTCGCGCACGCCGCCGAGCGCGATCCGCACGAACGGCCGCCCCGTCGCGTCCGCGATCGATTGCCCAATGGAGGTCTTGCCAACCCCGGGCGGGCCCGCGAGGCAGAGAATGCTGCCCTTCGCCGTGCCCTTCAATTTCAGCACTGCGATGTGCTCCAGGATCCGGCGCTTCACGTCGCCGAGGCCGTAATGGTCCTCGTCGAGCTTCTTGCCGACCGCGTCGATGTCGTCCTTCGCGTCGGCGCGCTGGCTCCACGGTAGCTCCGCGATCCAGTCGAGGTACGTCCGGATCACGTTGTATTCGGCCTGCTGCGGCGAAAGCGCTTCGAGCCGCTTGATCTCGCGATCGGCGACCGTGCGCACCTCCTCGGGCAGATTCGCCTTTTCGAGCCGCTCGCGCAGCTTGCCCGTCTCGTCGTCCGAGCTTTCCTCGCCGAGCTCTTTCTTGATGGCCCGGAGCTGCTCGCGCAGGATCGCCTCGCGCTGGTGATTGCCGATCTCGCGGCGCACGTCCTGCTCGATTTTGCGCTTCACCTCGGAGAGCGATTTCTGCTCGATGACGAAGCCCGCGACGATACGCAGCCGCTCGACCACGTCGAGCGCCTCGAGCACCCGCATGTCCTTGTCCGACGTGAGCCCGAGCAGCGCCGAGACCCGATCCGCGAACAGGCCCGGATCCTCCTCGGCGAGCGACGGCTCGATCGAATTCTCGATTCCACGGCCGAGCTCGCGCACCTGATCGAAGAGCGCGCGGGCGAAGAGCTTGGCCTCCTCGCTCGATTCGCTCGTCTCCGCGGCGACCTCGCCCTCCGCGAGCCAGAATGGATCCCGACGCACGATACGACCGAGGTGCATGCGGCCCACGCCCTCGATGACGAGCTTCATGTCCCCGCTCGGCAGCCTGCCCGTCTCCACCACCCGGGCGAACGTCCCGAGGCGATAGAGATCCGACTCGGCCGGATCCCCGAGGTTGCGGTCTTTCTGCGTGAGGACGCCGATCACGTCCCCCTTGTTCAGCGTGCGGACGAGCGCCACCGAGCGCTCGCGGCCGATGGGAAGAGCGATCACCGCGCCGGGAAAGAGCACCCCGTTGCGGAGCGGAAGCACCGGAAATGGAGAAGAGGGCGCGCGGGCCCCGTCGCGGAGGGTCGTCATCGTGGGACTCCTTGGGACTTCAGGAAAGAGCGCCTCGCCACGGTCGGCGTCGCCGGTCCGGTGGCCCGAGGCGTGAACGAACCATAAATCCGTTCACTGCTCCGTCAACGGGGGGACGTGCGAAGGGGTGACGGGACGGTACGGGAGGCTCGTGGGGGGCCTTCCGCCCAGGGGCGCCACACGTGTGACGTTCGTCATGACCGCGTAGAGAAGATGATCCGCGCCCCGCCGACGCGTATGCTGGTAACGGTGCGGGCAAACGGGACCTCGACGTCGTCGGACCACGCTCTTCGCAAACCGCCTTCGGGATGAGAGTCGGGCAGGTCCTCGCGCAGAGATTCCGCGTCGACGCCCAGGTCGGGGGCGGCGGCATGGGGCAGGTCTATCGCGCCTTCGATCTCTCCAGCGGCGAGATCGTGGCCGCGAAGATCCTGAACGACACGGCGCCCGAGACCGTGGCGCGGTTCGAGCGGGAAGGCCGGGCGCTCGCGCGGCTCTCGCACCCCGGCATCGTCCGCTACGTGGCGTACGACGTGATGCCGGACGGGCAGCCATTCCTGGTGATGGAGTGGCTCGAAGGCGAGGATCTCGCGCAAAGGCTCGCGCGCACGCACCTCACGGTCCCCGAGACGATCACGCTCGCGACGCGCGTGGCCGAGGCGCTCGGCGCCGCGCACGCGCAGGGCATCGTCCACCGTGACCTCAAGCCCGGCAATGTCTTTCTCGTTGGAGGTCGAAGCGAGTCGCCGAAGATCCTCGATTTCGGCATCGCGTTTTTCGGCGGCAGCGCCCGCATCACCGCGACCGGCACGATGATGGGCACGCCGAGCTACATCGCGCCCGAGCAGGCGCGCAGCGGCGGCGTGGTCGACGCCTCGGCCGACGTGTTTTCCCTCGGATGCCTGCTCTTCGAGTGCCTCTCGGGCCGGCCTCCTTTCCAGGGCGATCACTTCGTCGCGGTGCTCGCGAAGGTCATCTTCGAGGAGGCGCCGCGGCTCCACGAGCTCGGCGTCGTCGTGCCCCCGTGGCTCGACGAGCTCGTCGCGCGCATGCTCTCGAAGGAGCCCACGCGGCGGCCGCGCGACGGCGCCACGCTCGCCCGCGCCCTCGAAGCCGAGACGATCGACGACGACGGCCTCGACGACGTGCCGCCGCGCTCGCTCGGCAAGCGTGAGCGGCGCTTCCTCGGCGTCGTGCTGCTCGGCCCGCCCGCGTCCGCGCCGCCCATCACCTCGACCTCGAAGACGCTCGCGGTCTCCACGCCCGACACGATGCGCTCGGTGGTCACGCGGTTCGGCGCGCACCTCGAGCTCCTCGCCGACGGCACGGCCGTCGTGATCCTGGACCACACGAGCGTGCCGACGGACATCGCCGCGCAGGTCGCCCGGTGCGCGCTCGCGCTGCGCGAGTTTTTTCCGGGGGTGCCCATCGCTGTGACCACCGGGTGGTGCGAGCTCGGTCGCGGCCTGCCGGTCGGCGAGGCGATCGAACGGGCGATCTGGCTCCTGCACATGGAGGGACCCGTCCCCGGGCCACGCGTCGCGATCGACGAGACCACGGCGGGCCTGCTCGACAGCCGCTTCGACTTCGTCGAGCTCGCGCCCGGCGGCTGCGAACTGCGCGGCGAGCGCGTCTCGGCCGAGGCCTTCCGCCCGCTGCTCGGCAAGCTCACGCCATGCGTGGGGCGCGAGCACGAGCTTGCCCTGCTCGAACAGAGCTTCACGAACGCCGAGAACGAACCTGCGGCGCTCGCCGTGGTGGTCACGGGATCTGCCGGCATCGGCAAATCGCGCCTCGTGCACGAGTTCATCGAGCGTCGCAAGCGCGCGGCCGCGCCCGTCGAGATCCTGTGGGGCCGCGGGGATCTGCAGCGGGCCGGCTCCACGTTTGGCCTGCTCGCCGACGTGCTCTGGCGTGCGGCCGAGGTGAAGGGCGGCGAGCCGATCGAGGTGCGGCGCGAGCGCCTCGCCGCGTTCGTCGCGCGGCACGTCCCCGAGCGCGACCTGCGCCGCGTGACCGAGTTCCTCGGCGAGCTCTCGGGCATCCCGTTCCCCGACGAGGACAGCCTCCCGCTCCGCGCCGCGCGCCAGGACCCCGAGCTCTGCGGCGAGCAGATACGACGCGCATTTCGTGATTTCCTACGCGCTCTTTGCGCCGAGCGTCCCGCGCTCATCGTCGTCGAGGACGTGCACTGGGGCGATCGCGCCTCCGTCTCGGCGCTCGAAGCGGCGCTGCGCGAGCTCGCGGACGAACCCATCTTTCTCGTCGCGACCGCGCGTCCCGAGGTCGAGCAAGTGTTTCCGCAGCTCTGGGTCGAGTGTGGCCGCCAGGAGATCCGGCTGAAGCACCTCTCCGTGAAGGCGAGCGCCCGGCTCGCGCGCAAGGTGCTCGGCGACGCGGCGGAAACGCCTCTCATCGAGCGGCTCGTGACCCTTTCCGAGGGGCATCCGTTTTTCCTGGAAGAGCTCGTCCGGGCCGCATCCGAGGATTCGCTCGGCGAATCCTTGCCGGAGACGATCGTGGCCATGGTGCAGACGCGCCTCGAGCGGCTCGAACCGCGCGCGCGTCGGGCTTTGCGCGCGGCGAGCATCCTCGGCGAGGTCTTCTGGCGTGGCGCCGTCGTGCACATGGTCGGCGAGGGCGATCCGAGCAGCGATCCGCTCGCCGCGCTCGTCGCCGGCGAGATTTGCTCGAAGCATCGGGAGAGCCGTTTTCCCAAGGACGAGGAGTACGCCTTCCGCCACGCGCTCCTCCGCGAGGGCGCGTATGCGCTCCTCACGGACGACGA
The DNA here is from genome assembly GCF_028435265.1 of Polyangium jinanense. GTDB lineage: Bacteria > Myxococcota_A > Polyangia > Polyangiales > Polyangiaceae > Polyangium > Polyangium jinanense. The sequence continues at coordinate 49,059 of NZ_JAGTJK010000012.1, forward strand.
TCGGGAGCTCGGCCATAGGCTCGCCGGCGAATGGCTCGAACGGGCGGGCGAGACCGATCCATTGATCCTCGCGAACCACTTCGAGCGCGGCGGCCGGCTCGATCGGGCGGGCACGATGTACATCCGCGGCGCGGAACAAGCGAGCGCGCGGCGCAATTACCCGGACGCGGAGCGTTACTTCGCGCGCGCCGACGAGCTGCTCTCCGGTTTGCCCGCGGTCGCGCGGCGCGCGCGTGGCCTCGCGCGGTTTCGGCGGGGCCAGTACGAGGACGCCGTTACCGAGCTTGCGGCCGCGCGGGCCCAGGCCGAGGCGGCGGGAGATGTCCTCTTGCAGGTCGAGCTCTTGCTCGACGAGTCCATCGTCTTCGACTGGATGGGCGACGTGAAGCGCGCCGAGGAGCTCGTCCTCGACGCGAAGGCGCGGTATGTCGAGGGCACCTCGCCGCTCGTCGACGCGCGCCTCCTGCTCGGGCTCGGGCGCTCCTCGCACCGCGCCGACCGCAACGAAGAGGCGGCGCGGGACCTCCTCGCCGCGGCGGAGAGGGCGGCGGAGCTCGGGGAGGAGGGCTACGAGACGCGGACGATCGCGCTCCTCTTGCTCGGGTTCATCTTGCCGGGCCTCGGGCGCTCCGACGAGGGGGCTGCCGTTCTCGACGAGGTCATTCATGGCTGCGAGGTCCGCGCCGACCTCCTTCACCTTGGCGGCGCGCTCGCCAACCGGGGCCTCGTCCGGGCTTGCCGCGGCGATCGGGCCGGGCTCATCGCCGATTACGAGCAAACCATTGCCATCGGCCGCGAGATCGGCCAGCCCACGCTGGAGCTCATCGGGCATTACAATCTGGGTGAATATCTTTACCTGATGGACGACCTCCCCGCGGCCGAGCCATACATCCGCTCCGCCGCGGCCTCGTTTCCGCGGCCGAACATCGGGGCGCACCCTGCGATCGTCAAGTTGCTCGAAGCCCGGGTTCACCTTTATCGCGGCGACGAGGCTTCTGCGGCGGCGATCATAGCGGCCATTCGCAAGGAGCAGGTGGAAGCGCGGGCACAGGGGACCGAGATTTTGGCGCCCTCCGAGGAGGTCCTCTGCGCCATGGTCGAGCTTGCCACGACCGACGCGTCGGCGGAGCGCTGGGACGAGCTCGAAGAGCGCTCGACGCGGTGCTCGGTGGGACAGGAGCGGCTCGAGGTCCTCGAAGCGCGGGCGCTCACGGCGCTCCGCCGGGGCCGGCGCGACGACGCTGCGCGGCACCTCGAGGCCGCGCTCGACGTGGCCTCGCGGGTTGCGAACGTCATGACGCCGCGGCTCCGGCGTGCGCTCGTCGCGGCGAAGGGTTGAGGGCGAGCACCCTTTCGTTTCGTAAGGGCCGCATCAGGTTTTTACTGTATGCAATGCGTCGCGATCGTGCGCCGACGCACCCTTCTTATTTGGCGTCGCGTGGCACTTGCGCATGTTGAGCAATTTCGGCGCAGTGGTTTCGCCATTTTTGTGCTTGCTTCGTTCTTGGAATGCATCTAGACATAATGGAATGTCCGGAAACTCTGCGACATTCGGCTCCGTTGGTTTCTTGCTGCAGGAGCGGAGGTCAATCATGCGTGTTCTCGGTCGAGGGGCTCAGCTCGTGGTTTTGGCGGCGGCTCTTGGAGGGTGCACCGCGGAGGTGGGGCCGGAGGAGGATGCGGTCGGGGTTGCGGAGGGCGAGATCGTCAAGACCAATGCGCTCAACGTGAATGCGCTCAACGTGAACGCGCTCAATGTGAACGCGCTCAACGTGAACGCGCTCAACGTGAACGCGCTCGATCCGGATTCGCTCTCGGCGATCCGGAATCCTGGGGCGAACGGCGACCTCGCCCGCGAGTTCGTCAAGTACGCCGTGAGCTGCGCGCTCAATGCGGGCCAGACGTTCGAGTTCTCCTGGACCGACGCGCAGGGCGTCGAGCACCCCGAGGTTTACGTGGGTGCGCTCGGGCTCTCACCGGACTGGCACACGGGCCCGCTCGACCTGACGGGCCAGCGCATGGTGAGCGCTTGCCTCGCGGGGCTCACGAATTACTACGGCACGCACGTCACCATCTCGATGCGCGCGCCCGAGGTGCCTTTGAAGGTCATCGACCCGGCCGAGCTCACGAACTACCCGAACATCGAGGGCGCGTTCTGGGGCAACCTCTGGGGCGATACGTCCTATGTCCACGCCTGTTACAACGCCGATACGATCGCGAACTCCCGCGCCCATTCTCGCGACTGCGCCGCGGGCCACCTGAACCCCGACAACTCCATCGACGAGTGCGGCCTCATCGATATCGTGGGTCCGTGCAGCGAGGTCTGCGAGCCGGTGAACGGTGAGACGGGCGCGTACCCCTCGTGCATCGTGCACCCGGGGCAGGATCCCACCATGACCGAGCACATCATCACGACCGCGCTGCCCTGAACGGGCCCTTTCCCACCGGCACCGTCCCGTACACCCCCCCCTCCATCGCGCGCGACCGGCCCGATGCTCGCGCCGCGCAACGCGTTGTGCCCTCCGATCATCCAAGCACGAACCCGTCGGCGATCCGTCCGGCACTCGAAGCGGTCGTCCACGGGGTTCGAATCCGTACAAGGGAGGGCTTATGCAAGTTTGGTTCAGGACGATAGGGCTCCTGGTTTGCTTATCGGGTTGTGCAGGGGTCGGCGAGATCTCCGAGGACGTACTCGAGGCCGAGGGCGTGCTGGTGCAGGGTAACAAACTGGCCGCGAACTCGCTCGCGTTGAACTCGCTGGCGCTGAACGGAATTGCCCTGAATGGGATCGGGCTGAATTCGATGGATCCGACGTCGCTTTCGGCCATCCAGGACGCGGGCGTGAAGGGCGCGCGTGCGCGCGCGTTCCTTCGTTACGCGATCGGCTGCGCCTTCGCGCCCTCGCAGAGCTTCGCGTTCACCTGGTGGGACGCGGCGCGCGTCGCTCACGAAGAGACGTACCACGGGGAGCTGGGCGTCGCCCCCGGCTGGTCCACGGGGCCCCTCGACCTCCAGGGGCAACGCATGGTGAGCGCCTGCGTGGCTGCGCGGGTCAACTATTACGAGGTGCCGGTGCTCATATCGATCCGATCGACGCAGCCGCCCCTCGAGGTCCCCGGGGACAAGGAGCTCGACCATTTCCCGGACGTCGAGGGCGCGTTCTGGGGCAACCTCTGGGGCACCGCGCCCGCCATCTACGCTTGCTACAACAGCGAGACCGTCGCGAACTCCCGCGGGTGGAGCCGCGACTGCGCCGCAGGGCATTTGCGCGACGACGGCACGATCGAGGAGTGCGGCATGATCGACATCGTCGGCCCCTGTAGCGCCGTGTGCGGACCTTTGATCAGCGGCGGTCGATACTACCGATTATGCGGTGACAAACCTGACGGGAAAGGCAAATCGAAAACGAACCTCGTCGTGACGACCGCGCTGCCCTGATCGCCGCTCCGACCCGGACACCTTTCCGCGCAGCGTGCGACCGAGCCGCGCAACGCATTCCAGCCAGAGATCATCGAAGCCCGATACCCCCCGCGGACGAACCGCCCCGGGGAGAATGCCGTTCCTTGGAGGTGGACATGCGAGCTTGGTCGCCGTTGATGATGCTCTTCGCGTTGACCCCCGGTTGCACCGCTTACATCGACGAGACTTCTGATGACGTCATGGAGGCGGAGGTCGCGCTGGTGCAGGGAAACCACCTGTCTTCGAACGCGCTCGCGCTCAATTCGCTCGCGCTGAACGGGATCGCCCTGAACGGGATCGCGCTGAATACCCTCGACCCGAAGGCCCTCACGGCGATAGAGGACCCGGGGTCCAATGGCACGCTTGCCCGTCGTTTTCTCAAATATGCGGTCGGCTGCGCCTTCACCACCTCGCAGAGTTTTTCCTTCTCCTGGACCGACGCGTCGAACGTGGTCCACGACGAGACGTATTGGGGCGAGCTCGGCGTCGCGCCCGGCTGGGCCACGGGGCCGCTCAACACACAGGGGCAGTACATGGTGAGCGCCTGCCTGGCGGCCCGCGTCAATTATTACGAGGTGCCCGTCGTCATTTCGATCCGATCACTCACCGAGCCCTTGAAGACGCTCAGCGGCAGCTCGGAGCTCGCCGCGTATCCGGACGTCGAAGGCGCGTTCTGGGGCAACCTGTGGGCGCCCACGCCATTTCTTCACGCCTGCTACAACAGCAATACGGTGACGAACTCCCGATCCTGGAAACGCGATTGCGCCGTGGGGCACCTCGTCGCCGGCGGAGGTGTCGAGGAGTGCGGGATGATCGACATCGTCGGTCCCTGCTCCACGGCGTGTCAGACCTTGAACGGCGCGGGTCAGTATTATCCGTCCTGCACCGAAAGGCCCGGCCAGAGCTCGACGACCACGAAGTTCGTACTTACCACTGGATTGCCCTGATACCACCCCGAAAGTGCAGTCTCTCTTTCCACGCCTTCCTCCGTTCCAGGCGGGCTCCACACCATTACATTCGACCCGGTCGGATATCGATTGTCGTTTCCTTCCCGATGGCCCCTGGACGCGGGAAATCCTAGGGTTACGCTTCCCCTTGTGCGGCCGGGAGAAGTGCTCGGTGGGCGCTTCCGCGTCGAGGCGCGTGTCAATGCAGGGGGGATGGGCGAAATCTTTCGCGCCATAGACCTCGTGACCGGTCACGTCGTCGCCGCGAAGATCCTCGTCGCCGTTTCTCCCGAGAGCCTTTCGCGCTTCCGTCGCGAGGCGCAGATCCTGGAGCGCCTCTCGCATCCCGGCATCGTCCGCTACGTCGCCTACGACACGTCCTCGGCGTCGAGCCCGCTGCTCGTGATGGAATGGCTCGAAGGCGAGGACCTCGGGCGCAGGCTCGCCCGCGGGCCGCTATCGCTCCGCGAGACCCTCACGCTCGGCCAGCGCCTCGCCGAGGCCCTCTCCGTCGCGCACGACGCCGGCGTCGTGCACCGCGATCTCAAGCCGCAAAACGTCTTCCTCGTGAACGGAGCCGTCTCCGAGCCGCGGATCCTCGACTTCGGCATCGCGCATTGTGGGGAAGCTTCGCGCATCACGCAGACCGGCACCGTCATCGGCACGCCGAGCTACATGGCACCCGAGCAGGTCCGCAGCGGCAGCATCGTCAAGGCGAGCGCCGACGTCTTCTCGCTCGGATGCCTGATGTTCGAGTGCATCACCGGCGCGCCGCCCTTCCGCGCCGATCACACGATCGCCGTCCTTGCGAAGATCATCTTCGAGGACGCGCCCCGCCTCGCCGAGCGCGCGCCCGCTGTGCCCTCGTGGCTCGATGGCCTCGTCGCCCGGATGCTCGCCAAAGACCCGCTCGGGAGGCCACAAGACGGCGCGGCCGTGGCGTTCGCGCTCGCCGCCGAGAAGGACCTCGAGCCCCCGAGCTCGGAGGCCCCACGCTCCTCCGCGCCTCGATCGACGCTCGGGGAGGGCGAGCGGAGGTTCCTCGGCGTCGTGCTCCGCGGCCGCCGTGATATCGCGCTCGGCCCGTTCGGCCCGACGACCACGCTCGCCTGCAACTCGCCCACGGACGACCTCGGCGCGATCGCCGAACGCTTCGGCGGACACCTCGAGGTCTTCGCGGACGGCACCGCGGCCGTGGTGATCGATCGGACGCGCGTGCCCACCGACGTCGCGGCCCACGTCGCCCGCTGCGCGCTCGCGCTCTGGGAGCGGGCGCCCGGCGCCGCCATGGCCGTCGCCGCGGGCTTTGGCGAGCGCGCGCGGGGCGTGCCCGTCGGCGAGGCCATCGACCGCGCCGCGCGGCTCCTCCACGCGCGGGGCGGCGAGGCCCGTATCGCCCTCGACGAGACCACGGCGGGCCTGCTCGACGCGCGCTTCGACGTCGAGGCCCAAAAGCGCGGCGGCTTCGCGCTCCTCGGCGAGCGCGCGAGCTTCGAGGTCTCGCGGCCCCTGCTCGGCAAGGCCACGCCTTGCGTCGGCCGCGAGCACGAGCTCGGCCTCTTCGACCTCACCTTCGGCGCCTGCAAGAACGAGCCGGCCGCGCGTGTCGTCGTCGTCTCCGGCCCCGCGGGCATTGGCAAATCGCGCCTGCTCCACGAGTTCGTCGAGCGCCAGCGGGCCGCCGTCGAGCCCGCCGAGATCTGGTTCGGCCGCGGCGATCCCTTGCGCGTCGCTTCGAGCTTCGGCCTGCTCGCCGAGGTCCTGCGCGGCGCCTCGGGCATTCGCGGCGGCGAGCCCCTCGCGCGCCGCCGCGAGTTGCTTTCCGCCCGCGTCGCGCGCCGCGTCCCCGAGCGGGATCGCCGCCGCGTCGCGAGCTTCCTCGGCGAGCTCGCGGGCGTGCCTTTTCCGGACGACGAGGACTTGCCGCTCCGCGCCGCGCGGCAGGACCCCGAGCTTTGCGGCGAGCAGATGCAGCGCGCCCTCCGCGATTTTTTGCGCGCGGAATGCGGGGACAAACCCTTGGTCCTCCTCCTCGAAGACGTGCAATGGGGCGACCGCGCCTCGCTGCTCGCGCTCGACGCCGCGCTCGAGGGCCTCGCGTTCGAGCCGATCTTCCTCCTCGCCTCGGCGCGCCCCGAGATTGACGAGCTCTTTCCCGGCCTCTGGTCGAGCCGCGGCCGGCAGGACGTGCGCCTCCGGCAGCTCTCGCCGCGGGCGTGCGTGCGCCTCGTTCGCCACGCGCTCGGCGAGCTTCGCTCTGGGCTCGAAGAGCGCCTCGTCGCGTCCTCCGAGGGGCATCCGTTTTTCCTGGAAGAGCTCATTCGCGCCGAGGCCGAGGGGCGCGGCGGCACCCCGCCCGGGACGGTCGTGGCCATGGTGCAATCACGCCTCGAACGATTGGAGCCGCGCGCGCGCCGCACCTTGCGCGCCGCGAGCATTCTCGGCGAGGTCTTCTGGCGTGGCGCGGTCGCGCGCCTCGCGGGCGAGGACGACGAATCCGTCGCGCGTGACCTCGCGGCCCTCGTCTCGCACGAGATCGTCACGCGCCAGCGCGAGAGCCGCATTCCTGGCGAACCCCAATATGCGTTCCGACAGGCGCTCTGGCGCGAGGGCGCATATGCGATGCTCACGGACGAGGATCGCACGCTCGGCCATCACCTCGCGGCCGAATGGCTGGAGGAGAAGGGCGAAGCCGACGCGCTCGTCCTGGCGGAACATTTCGAGCGCGGCGGCGCCTCGGCGCGGGCGGCCTCGTTTTACCTGGCCTCGGCCGAGCAATCGGCGGCCCGCAAGGATTACCTCGACGCCGAGCGATGTTATGGCAAGGCCGAGGCGCTCTGGGGCGAGCTCCCAACGCGCGCGCAGCGCGGCCGTGGCCTCTCGCGTTTTCGCCTCGGCCGCTTTCACGATGCGCTCACCGAGCTTGCGCGGGCGCGCGAGGGCGCGGCGCGGCGCGGGGAGGCGTCGCTCATCGTGGAGCTTTACCTCGACGAGGCCATGGTGCTCGACTGGATGGGCGAATATCGCGAAGCCGAACGCCGCGTGCTCGCCGCGCGTATCGAGGAGCAGGCCCTCCCTTCGCGCTCGCCGCTCCTCGAAGCGCGCCTCTTGCTCGGCGTCGGCCGCTCGGCATTGCGTGCCGAGCGCGAGGAGGAGGCCGCGGACGAGCTTTCGCGCGCGGCCGAGCTCGCGAGCCGCCTCGGCGACGAGGGATACGAGACCTACGTGATCGCGCATCTGCTCCTCACCTACCTCCTGCCCTTGCTCGGCCGGGTCGACGAGGCCGCGGCATTGCTCGACGAGGTCATTCGCCGCTGCGAGGAGCGCGGCGACCTTTTGCACCTCGGCGCCGCGTGGAACACGCGCGCCATGGTCCGGGGCATTCGTGGCGATCGCGAGGGCATGATCCGGGACTTCGAGCGCACGAGTGAGCTCGGCCGCGAGCTCGGCCAGCCGACGATGGAGCTCGCGGGTCATTACAACCTGGCCGAGCACCTGTACTGGATGGACGACGTCGAGGCCGCCGAGCCCATGATTCGCGCGGCGCTGGCCGTCGCGGCGCGGCGTGCCGGCTGCGTGCGTCCGGCCATGCTCGCCCTGCTCGACGCGCGTATTGCCCTCGCCCGCGGCGATGCGCGGACGGCGCGGGCCATTGCCTCTGCATTGCGCGGGGGCGCGGCCGAGATGTCGCCCTCGGAGGACGTGCTTTGCGCGATGATCGAGCTCGCGACGGGGGACGACGGGGGCTCCCTTTCCGACATCGAATCGGCGTGGGAGGCGCTCGAAGCCCGCTCGGCGCGCGCGAGCGTGGGGCAGGAGCACATCGAGGTGCTGGAGGCGCGGGCGCTGCATGCGTCTCGCCTCGGCCAGCGGGAGCGGGCGATGCGTCAGCTCGAGAAAGCCATCGCGGCAGCGTCGCGGATTCCGAATGTGATGAGCGAGCGGCTGCGGCGGAGGCGGGACGAGCTTGCGTGCCTGGGCGCGGCTTGATTCAGCCCTCGTGGCCGCGTCGTCTGGCGTGTCTCGTGGAGCAGCCCCGCGAGCTTCTGCGCGACGGGCAGGAGCCCGCCGGTGGTCCGTTCATGGGACGATCCGGGCTCGCCGGAAGCTGGGTGCAGGGATCGCGGGTATGGGTGGGTCGAGCCCGACAGCCGTGGGCGCCCCAATCACGGGGGCCATCCACCGTGAGGAGGACCACGGACGGCGCTGTGGCCGTCATGGGCCACAGCGCCACGTGGGTGGAAATCAGTTGACGTTCGTCGCTTCGTCGTAGAAGCGGAGCTGCGCCACCTTCAAGCCGTTGTTGTCGTAATCCCAGAGGAAATTCTCGTATCCATCGGCGAAGAGCGGCACACGATCGATGTCGCCGTCGCCGTCCACGTCCGCGTACACGTAGAGCAGCTCCTTCGAGACGTTCGTGAACGTCTGCTTGCCCTTCGTGCGATCGAGCTCCATCGAATAAACGCTGCAGTACTCCTCCGCCTCGTCCGTCGGGCTCGTCACCGTCTCGGTCATGCACGTCGTGGTCGTCGATGAGCCGCCGGGCGTACCGAGCGGGCGCGCGAACACCGAATACGAGGTAATTCCGTCGTTATCGGCGTCGGCCGCGGGGAGCTCGAATTTCGCGCCGTTGGCGTCGGTGCCGTTGGCATCGAGCACGTTGAAGGACGGACCCTCCGCGAGGTAAATCTGCGCCGGTCCGTCGAGCGGCACGAAGATGCGGCTGCCACTGTTTCCCGTCATATCCGGGTTCTTGCCCTTCGGAACGCCGATGATGTTGAGCGTGTGATGCGAGCCGCTCGGGGCGCCATTTCCGTTCGCCTGCTCCGCCACGCCGAGATCTCTTTCCTCGTGCAGTTCGGACGCGCAGCCGAACAGGAGAGCGCAGAGAGGAAGAGCAGCAAAAGTGAATTTGATCGTGTTCATTGGGGGACGGCCTCCTTTTTGGGAGCCGGGGGCTCCATGTGTTGGCGCATTCTCCCATGGCACCAGCCATACCAAGTTTTATATGTTTTCCTCGCCGTCCGGACGCGCGCCCTATGTGCAATGCAAGCGCGGTGGTCATTCAGCTGTGCATGAGCTGCCTTCTATGGTCTGATTGCACGGCGAAGTGACCACCAAGTGATGTGACCCACGTGCTCACAGGGGAGAGGTTACGCTGAGATCGTGCTCTGCGAGCACTGGGCGGTTGCCCCGGACGGGGAGGGGAACGGCGAACCACGCATTTCGCCGCGAGCGATTTGGCCATTTGTCGACGTCGTCACGATGCTCATGAGCTTCCTCAGCGTTGGAGACGGAAGCTCACGAATCGCCCAGGAGCGTTCGGAGGGAAAGGACGACGAGGAAGCAGACGATCGATGGTTCGATCGGGAATGTGATGAGCGAGCGGCTGCGGCGGAGGCGGGACGAGCTTACGTGCCTAGGCGCGGCTTGATTCAGACTTCCTGCTTTGGCTCCTTGGCTTTTTCTTTCGTGGCCGCGGCCTTGTTGGCCGGCCCATACTGGTAGTCCATCAAGGGCGCGACGGGACCGAGCACCTCGGCGCCATTCTGCACGCGGTCTGCCCTGCGCTTGGCCTGCGCGGCATTCTCGGCGAGGATCGTGGCGATCTCGTGCCGTGTCGTCTGGCGCGTCTCGTGGAGCAGCTCCGTGAGCTTTTGCGAGGCGGGCAGGAGCTCGCCGATTCGCTGATCCCTCGCGAAAGCAGCGGCGAGCCGCTCCTTGTCTTTCTCGTTGAGCCCTGCGCGGTCGGCGTCTTCGGGCTTCAGTCCGAGGAGATTCTTGACGGCGGCCTCGAATCCGTCGCGTAGCTTCGTGAGCTTTTGAATCTGCTCCGGCGTGATGTCCGTTACCTTGATATCGCTTGCGTCGATGATGAGGTCGCCGACCTCGGGGTACTTCGGGGTGCCCATGACCGCCTCCCTTTCTGTTCTACGGCGCTCGGCCGTTTGGTGTAGACGAATGCACAACGCTGGCGGACGTTCAAACCTTCCAAGCCGAGGGCGGCATCCTCGGAGGCTCGGGCGAGATGCCTGGGGAGGGGAGGCGGAGCCGTCGCGAGGAGGGCCCGCGGCTCCGAGCGTGGGCGGCTCGGGGTGGTGGGGCGGCGGATGGCCCTGGAGGGCATCGGGATAGCCTTGGAGGGTCGTGAGACATGCTCCAGGGCCATGGGCGAGCCGTGGAGGCCATGGGGATAGCCTCGGAGGGTCGTTGCCGACCGTTGGAGGGTATCTCGCTTTCGTGGGGACCCTGGGCGATGGGCTCCACGAATGCGGGGATGTGCTTCGGGGGTGGGTCGGTGGGCTGCGCGGGTCGGGGCCTCGGGTCGGGGATTGTTGGCCCTGTCGGGGAGGGTCTGGCAAGGAGGATTTCACATGCGCGGGGGTGACGCGCGGGCGCTGCAGGCAGCGGCAGACAGGGGATGTGTATGCAGAGGGTCGTTGTCGGGGTCTTGGTCGCGTGGGGGGTTCTGTTCGGGGTGGGGTGTGAGAGCAAGTGCCGAAACCCGAAAACACACTGATCTTGGTGGGGTCGAAGGCCCCGCCATTCAGTGTAACGTCACCATTATATGCCCGAATCAGGCAGGGCGTCCTGATTCCGTGGAGCATTTGCAGGGGAACGAGGATCCGGTCATCCGCGATCATGGCTCCTGGAATCAAGGCATGTGCAAGAAGGAAGCCATGAAAATAAGGACCTACGAGACAGAGATAAAATGCGAGTTCGAGGCCGCTCCCGCGTTGATCTGCCTCGACGGCGCTGGCACTTCGAACGGGCCCGACTACACGGGGCCGACCGGCGGGACCCTCGTCACGATCGGGGTGGGCGCTGGCACCGGGGACTATTGGTTCGACGAGGAGGAGGGGGCAGGCGGAGAAGGGGGCTTCGATGCCCACCCCGGGGAGGGAGGCCACGGCGGGACCTGAAGTCCAGCCTTCACCGCGGCGAAGATGATTGTGCGCCTGGAGTGGGAGCGCGTGCAGGGATGGTGCGTTTACGAGGGATGGGCGTGACGGCGTCGAAGCGGGCCAACCAATCGGTTCGGGCGAGAGCCGGGCAGTGTTGCTCGACATCCACGGGGAAGCATTCATCGAAGGCGCGATACATCGCCTGATACGTCGCCTCCGTGGGGTCGTCCAGCAACACAAAGAACCCGGCCTTGTGTCCGCACCGGGAGCGAGCCGCATCGACGTTGCGCCAGAAGGCGGCGCCCTGCATGTCGTCACAGGGGGCGCAAAACATGGGGTCGAGGCCCGTGCACTCGGCTTGCTTCGGGCAGATCGCGCGCACGCAACCAGCGACGCACGCGTCCACGAACTCTTCGTCCACGTACGGACAGACGTCCCATTCATGGCAGCCATCGAAGACGTACCCGAGGTCATCCTCGCAGTGCTTGTACATCGGGTCATCCTCGTCCGGGCCGCGCGCCCCCAGGATGAGCGCTGCGGCGGCGGCGATGACGAGGGCGGCGAAGGCCGCGCGGCGTGTCTTCGGGCTCGGAGCTCTCACAAGGGTGCACCTTACATCATCGGAGCCGGGATCGCGAGTCGGTTCGTTCTTCCCGGTTGTCTCCACGCCCCGCCTGGCTCAGCGTCCCTCCACCGAACCGGGGCCGACCCCGGAGCCGGGGGCCAAGGCGGGATCTGAGGGTTGTCGAGGAACACATGCACGGAGCTCGACCCGATCTGGTGTGGAATTCCCTGCGAGGACACTACGGGGGCCACGTTCTGGGCCCACATGCACGTCGTCCAAGGCCGGTGCGGCCATCTTTTCGACGATCTCGATGGCAACGGCAAGCTCGACGAGTACGAGCACTATTCCTTCCTCCTTTGCACCGGCGCCGAAAGCAAAAAGCTCTGCCCTGCGGTCCTTACGTGGCGGGACGAGCTCAACGAAGAAGAGCAAGAAGAACTCAGACGAAGGAGCATCGCTCCCGGGACGCCCAGCTCGGCGCAGTAACCTCGTCCCCCACCGCTGCCGGCGCTCACGTCCGCAGCCACCGCCCAAGACCCGTCCCCGGTTTGTCCCGATCCCTCCTCATCCACCCGCCCGGGCCGAGAACGGGTTTTTCTGGGTACGTCGACTTTTCCTCTTGCCTTTCTCCCTCTCCTCGGGCAAACCTTTTTGCGGGAGGACGGGCCCACGCTCCGCGCACCTGCGGCTCGCGAGCACCCACCCGGAAGCACCGGGAGACGGGACCGAGCAAAACCCAAAAAAACAAATTGTGCGGACCTCGTGGGAGTGCGGTCCTCCGTTTTTTTTAGACCATCGTACCTCGTTCGTCCCGGGATCCCGGGACGAACCTTTTTTGTGGATCGGGTTGCCTTGTCGGTGACAACCCCGGTATGCTTGCGGCATGCGCAAGGTAGTCGGGTTCTTGTTGGTGATCGCGGCGGGGTGGGCCGGCGCGGTTGGTGTTCTGTCCTGCGGCCTGGACAACGACCCCGGTGGCGATTGTCCTCCGGAGGTTCCGAACCGGTGTTGCCCTTGTCCCTTTCCAGAGGCGTGCTCTGATCCGGACCGTCCGTGGATCTACACGCCGAAACCCATCCCGTGGGACTGCCCGAACGCCTGTGATGGTCCGCCCCCGCTCCCCCCGAAGTGCTCGGATGGGGGAGCGGATGGAGGGATGTCGTCGCTTTGTCCGGGCGGCGGCGAATGTGTAGACGAATCTCCGAAAAACTGGACGCTCGTCGCGTTTTTCTCCGACTGGCGCGAGCCGCCGCCGTGCCCCGACGACGCGCCGATTCTCGCGTTCGAAGGGATCCCCGCGCCCCCTCCTCTTCTATGTGGCGAGTGCTCGTGCGAGGAGCCCGAGGGGTCGTGCAAGCTGCCGCAGACGTGGACCGTCAGCTCCACCGGCTGTGATGATCCCGGGGGCGGTGTCAAGACAAACTTCGATCCGTCGACAAACTGGGACGGCACCTGCAACCAGGACAAAGCGATCCCTTCCGCCACGCTTTGCGGCGGCGTGCCGTGCGTCCGGTCGATCACCATCTCGCCTCCGGTGATCGAGGAGCAGCCTTGCAAGGCACATACAAAAGGAGATCCGGGGCAGGAGATCCCCAAGGTCTGGAACGGTGGACCCGAGACCCCCCTCGGCCGGGTGTGCACGCGCGCCGAGCCCTGGCCGGTCTGCCACGGGCAGAGCGAAAAGGTCTGCGGGCCGGCGGGGGACGACTACTCCTCTTGTATCTTCCGGGAGGGCGAGCACCTCTGTCCGGAGGGGTGGACCGGGGAGCGGCACGTCCTTTACGGCGTGGTGAAGGACGAGCGCGAGTGCTCGGCTTGCACGTGCGAAGCGCCGACCGGCGGGATGTGTGAGGTGCTGATCTCCGCCTGGAGCAGCCAAGGTTGCTCCCAGGTCGCCATCGCCCGTCCTATCTCTGCGGGGATGGTCGCTCCGTGTGACGACTTCATGCCCGGCACCCAGCTCAGTGGGAAGACGGCGGAGCTCCTCAACTACACGAAGGGCACGTGCACCCCGAGCGGGGGCCAGGTCGTCGGCGAACTGACCCTTGACAAACCCGTAACGGTATGTTGCCGGGCGGCTACGTCCTGACTCGCTAGAACGTGAACGCGAGCGATGTGGTCACGCTCATCGCCAGCGGGAAGGGATCCGAGAAGCGTACGCCGTTCACCGTAAGCTGTCGGGCGAGGACGAACCCGAGCGCGTCCACGTCCGATCGCCACGTCACTCGCTCCCACACGGGGATTTCGGCCGCGACGCGCCCACCCAGCCCAAGCAAGGGGGACGCGTAAGGATTCCCGTACAGCCGGTTCGTCCCACTCCCAAGCAGCACGCCCCCCGCCAAGAGGCCACACGTCATGAACCGCCCGAACCGGTAACACCCCGCCACCGTCCCCAGGTATGTCTCCACGTCCACCGACGTGGGCCCGTCCTGCGGGTTCGCCGTCATCCACGGCCACGCCGCGACGTCCAGCCCGACGACCCACCGGGGCGCCACGTTCCACCCCGCCGACACCCGCGGCGCGAGGAACGGCTCGGGCGCCACGTTCAGGAAGGCCCCAACCCCCGCACCCAGAAAAAACCGCTTCGGAAGCGGAGGCGGCCTCGGCAGCGGAGGCGGAGACGGCCGCGGTTGTGGCTGCGGAGGCGCTGGCGGACACGGAGGCGCCGGCGGCTGCGGAGGCGGCGGCGGTTCCGGCGGCTCGAACGCGCCGAGCAGCTTCGCCGCCTCGAACGCCGTCGCGTAGAGCACCTCGAAGCACTCCGTCGCCGGCTCGTAGCTCCGATGCACCTCCTCCGCGACGTCCCCAGCCTCGTCCACGATCGTCACGTCGGCGAGCTTGGCCGCGTCGGGCGCGCGCCGGATGCGCACGGTGAGCGTCCGCGCGGCCGGCGGGTCGAACGTGGACACGGACACCCAGTTCGTGAGGATCGCCATGAAGACGAGCGGCCTGTCGCAGAGGGGCAGCGCGCGATCCACCCTGAAGTCCAGGCGATGCCGCGGGACGTCCGCATGCGCCCGCGCCTCCGGGAAGAGCGCCCCGAAGGCGAAGCAGGCCGCGGCGAGGCCGCGCCGTGGCCACCCGCGCCTGGCCCCGGGACCGGCCCCGCCCGGGACGATCGTCGAGGCGCGTGTCGATTTTTCTGAACAACAGGGCCGCTCGCGACCTTTACATGCATGAGGTCTGCTTTTGCGCGCGAGGACAAACCGATGGCCGGACCGGACGAGGACACGGAACCACCCAAGAGCGGCGAGCCCATGGCTCGGGCGTTCGAGCTCACCGTCCCCGCCTATCGGGAGCTCGTCGAGCGAATGGTGGCGCACGTGCATCGGATCGGGCTTGGAGCGCATGTGCATGGGATCGACGTCGTGCATGATGCATTCGTGACCGCATTAGGCAAGCCCATTGAGGAACAACCGAGCACACACGAATGGGAAGAGTTCGTCGCGTGGATGTGCAAGCTCGCTCAATATGCGGCCCTGTCAAACCTCAAGCCCAAGCGCCGGCGGACATACGTTTCTCTCGCGCCGCTCGGCGACCTCGACGAGCGGATCGCCGGAACGCGGGATGACGAGCACGACGCCGCGGTGCGAATGGCCTATCACGCGCTACCGGCCGAGATGCGCGATATCGTCGGCGCACACGCGGTCGAAGGAAAAACCATACGCGAGATCGCCGCCGAGACGAAGCTGGCCCCGACCACCGTCTTCCACCGCTATTCTCGTGGCATCGGTCTCCTCCACACGAGGCTCGAATTCGTCGAAGAGGCGCCATCGCGTGCTATCGGGCGGAGCGCCATCGCCCTGCCGTTCCTGCTTCTTGTCCTGGCCGCGCGCGTGGCACGCGCGGCTATCTCCTCCGCATTTGGGCAGCTCCGCACGTCCCTCGCGCGGTCCCCGATGCGCGTCATGGGCAGCGTCGCCGTGGGCGCGGCGATCGGCATGTGGCCGTCCGGGGGGACACCGCAGGCCATGCCGGGCACGATCACGGCAAGTCAAGCCACCCGCGCCGACGTCGTCCGCCGGGACGAGCCGCGAAGCATTGCCACGATCCAGGGCAGCGACGCACGCACGGAGGACGCCACACGGCATGGAAGCCCAAGGCGTCTTCCGCTGGCGCCGCCCCAGCGTGACCATGCAAAGCCCTTCGATTGGATGGCTGCGAATGCCACGAGACGCGGCGAGGCGAGCGTTACGGGCGCGAAGTAGCTTCGCTCAACGCCGCGCGATGACGCCACCAAGCACAATCGCATGCATAGCCGCATGCAATCGCCCCACCTCGTCCCGTTCTTCCATGAAGATCCACGGCGGCGCGAAGCTCTTGTAAGCCCGGAGCAAGACCCGCGCCGCGAGATCCGAATCGGCCACGTCGAGCTCGCCGGCCTCGGTCCCTCGCCGAAGCAAGTCCGCGAGCAGGGCCCGTTCTTCCTGGTAAAACCGCTCGGACGCGCTCTTCACGGCGGGGCTCCCGCAATGGAACAAGTCACACGCGTGCGCGCCGCCGTCCGCCTGCGTGAAATACGCTCGCAGCCGCGCGTCGAGCGCGCCCACGAGACGCTCGCCGAACGAGCGCCCGTCCGCCACCGCCGCCGCCCGCATCGCGTCGAGCACGACGTCGTACCGCGAGCGCGACAGCTCCTCGACGATCGCCTCCTTCGACGAGAATTCGAGGTACACCGTACCCACGCCGACGCCTGCTTCCCGCGCCACGTCCGCCACCGTGGTTTTTTGCGGCCCGTAATGCCGGAGCAAGCGATCGGCGGCCTGGAGAATCTGCTCGCGGCGCGCGGTGTCGTTCATGAACCTTCCCTCGAACCGTGAACGAGTTTGCCACAGGTTCACGTCGAAGGGATCCCCCCATCGTCACGGCCCTGCTCGGGCCGTGCGTCCGGGTCACTCCGTGGGCGCGGTGCGCGGGGCCATCGGGCCGGGGGAGGTGCGGGGCGTGGCGCGCAGATCCGCGGGGGCCGCGCCGCCCTTCGTCGCGCCGGTCGGGGCCGTCGCCGCGGGCGGCTGGGCCGCGGCCGTGGTCGTGCCCGTGGGCTTCGGGGCCGCCGAGGAGGCAGGATCGGGGGGCAGGTCGGCGGCGGACATGGCGGGCACGGGCAGCGGGCCGAGGTCGACCTTGGGCGGGCTCGCGGGGACGACGTCCATCGGCTTCGGGGCCGTGAGCGGCTCGGCCGAGGCGGCGGGGGAGGGCGAAGGCGCGCTCTCTTCGCAGCCGAGGGCGAAGGGCGCGAGCCCGAGGGCGAGCGCGGCGACAGCGAGCGACGTCTGCGTGTGGGTCATGCGTTCCGGCTTAACAGAACGGCGGCGCGGCGTCACCGGCGCGCGGTTTGCAGCCCCGGACGGCGGGGGAGAGCCATGGTGCGTGGGGCGCTTTGCGGGGGATTGCTCCTGCTCGGCGGGTGCGTGGTCGTCATGCGGGACAATGCGCCGCCCGCGAACCTGCCCCTCGTCCGCCAGATCCAGCAGGAAGCGCTGCGGGTGTCCCCGCCGCCCGACATGTACGTCGCCCCCGAGCGCTTGGCCGAGCGCAGCTCGGACTTCAGCATCAACCTGCGGCGCACGCTGCTCGGTCCGATGCCGCCGAGCGACGCGGACATGGCGCTTTTGCTACGGCTCTTCGCGCTCACCTTGGAGGAAGTGCCCGAAGGCGAGCGGGTGGGTACGAGCGTTGCGGCCGCGGAGATGCAGGAGGCGGCCGCGGCGATGCGGGGCCCGGGGCTTTCGGGCTCGCCGCCTTTGCGCGCGGCCTTCGTGCGTGGGTTCTCCGTCGGCGTGGAGACGCTGCTCGCGCTCGCGGAGGGCCCGTACGGCGGCGCGACGAACGACCTCGTCGATCGCACGACCGAGCTCGAATCGAGTTATGCGGTGGCGATGGGAGAGCCGCAGCCGATGCGGTACGAGGTGGCGCTCGAGGTCATGCGGCGGGCGCAGCTCGTGCTGAAGGAGATCGAGGAGATCGTGAGCATGCCGGCGCCCTGAAAGGCCGCTTTCTCAGCGGGGATGGGCCGCCGCGTGTGTGGCCTCGAAGGCGCGCCGCTGGGCGTGGAGCCACGGGAGCGCGGTCGCTTGGTCGTCGAAGAATGCATAAGGAAACGATAACTTCGGCGAGAGCACCTTCGTCGCGCGCATGACCATTTCGGCGACCACGCGCAGGGCGAAATGGGCGCTCACGAAGGCGAGGGCGTCGTACGCCGGCACGACGCGGGGCCCCAGGATCCGCACGCGCCGGGGCACCGTCGTCACGCTCGACACGTCCGCCAGCGTGAAAAGCCGTCCCTCCCGTTCCTTCACCGTCCGAAGCACATCGGTGATGGCAATGACGTCGTCGATGGCGATATCCGGCTTGAACTCGACGACGACCATGTCGGGCGTCACGAATCTGACGCAATGGTCACCGAATCGGAGGACCGTGGGTAGGGAGGACATGGAAAGCTACTTGTATCGCGCCGAGCCTCGATCCTTCAAGCGGCGTGGTTTGAGGATGCGACGCGCGGCTGTGAATGAAGCCAGGCGAGCGCTTCCTCCTTGTGATCGAAGAATGCGAAGGGGTAACGCGGCCGCTCGGGTTTCAGGATCCGGATGGCGGCGATGATCATCTCGAGGACGACCCGCACGCCGAACGGCGCGCCGACGAAGGCCAGGGCCGCGTGCTTGGAGGCGTCTTTGCGGGCGCGGACCGCCTCCCGGAGGTCGCGCGGAACGCTCTTCAAGGGCGTGATATCCATCAGCACCTTGCACGGACCTCGCTCGGCCGTCGTCCGGTATACATGATCGAGGACGCGGTTGCAGTCGTCCACCTCGAGCGGAACCGCGAACTCCAGGACGAGCAGGTCGGGCGGCACGAACGTCACGACGTGCGGGCCGAAGCGGATGCGTTCCGTCGAATCGTTTTTCATGGGCAAGAGGAGCGACCGGCGCCGAGGATCGATAGGTTACCACGAGGCCTACACGAGCGGCGCGCCTCCCGCACGGTTTGCGTCAGCGCGACCCTTGGGGCGTATCGTTCGCGCGGCGTGGGGCGGAGGGGGCGGCGCGGAGCCAGGTGAGCGCTTCCTCCTTGCGATCGAAAAAGCTGTGGGGATACGCGGGTACGTCGGGCCGGAGGATTCGCACGGCGGCGATGATCATGTCGATGGCGACGCGCACGCCGAACCGCGCGCCGACGAAGGCCAGGGCCGCGGTCGTGCTCTTGGTGTTGCGGGTGCGGATCGACTCCCGCACGCCCCGGGGCACGTTCGTCACGTGGGTGATGTCCATCAGCACCTTGAGCGGGCCTCGTCGGGAACCGGTTTGCCACATCAAGTCGAGGATACGGCCCGCCTGGCTCCCATCGAGGGGAGAGCCGAAATCGACCTGGAGCATGTTGGGCGGCAGGATGGTCACGAGATGCGGGCCCACGGCAATGCGTTCCGGCGAATCGTTTTCCATGCGCAGAACGAACCGTACCAGCGTTTTTCGTGGCGTCTAGCGCCCTGATTGTGCGGTAATTCCGCAAAGGATACACGATTGCCAGGGGAGGCCACGCGTGTGAACTTCGTGGTCAAAGCGTTCCCTTGAACGTGAAACCACCCACGATGTAAGGCACCGTAGCGGCGACTTCCTGCCCCGTCCGATAAGGGTTCCGGATCCACCAGCTCACGTTCAAAAAAATGCCGGGCGCATTGAAACGTTTGGGGCCATTGTGCTCGGGGAACTGCCATCCGACGAGTGGTCCCGCGAACTCGACCGGCGTGATCTGCTCGGCCCGCGCCTCCTCCCCGGCAATGATCTCGGCCGGGAAAAACGTGTGATACACGCCGTGCCGCGCGCCGGCCATGAGGCCGAACGAGGTCACGAAGAGGAGATCCGTTTCGTTCGAGACCATCCAGCCGTCGTCTTTCGCGAGCATGCCGAGCGGGAGATCGAAATAGAATCGGTCGCCGGGCGTGATCGTGAAATCGGTATGGATGAACTGCGTGTCCGACACGAGCAGGAACGGCCCGCCCTTGGCCTGCAAGATCACGTCGGCCGTGAAGATGCCCCCGGTCGTCGGATAGGCGAGCCCTTGCTTTCCGCGCTCGATCTGCCGCACGTCGCCGAAATCTTCGGAGACGTGCTTGAACGATTGCAGCGTGTCGTACGTCCCGAAGAGGGCCATTCCTTCGTAGGCGAACAGGAATTGCAGAAACGCGAGCGGCTGCACGTCGAGGCGCAGCCCTCCGCGGATGTACGCCGGCGTGATCGTGGTGACGGCGTTGATGCCGATGTACGTGCGCTGGAGGAGGATGTTCTCCTGCGGGCCGAGCAGCGGGCGCTGGTAGCCGATGCGGAAGAACGTCGAGAGCCCGAGCGGATTGTAACGCACCGCGGTCGTGCTCCGGTAGACGAACCCTTTGTGCACATAAGGCTGTTCGTCTTTGGGAGCCTCGTCGTTTGGCGGCGGATCGTTCGGGGCCGGATCTTTCGGGGGATCGGCTGCAAAAGCGGGGGGCGCGAAGAGGAGCGCCCCCAAGAGGATCCACGCCCGCGCGCGGCTGCGCGGGCCGGTCTTCGGCAACATGAGGCCGACGTTACACGATCGGCGCGCCCGGCACTACGCGAGCGGCGTCGCCCACGTCGAGCTCGCCCTTCGTGGGGGTTGCCGCGGCATCGATGATCGAGCGGAGCGTGGGCATCACCTTCGTCCCGCCGAGCACCTCGGAGAGGATCGTACCGACGTCTTTGCCCTTGAAGAGGCTCACGAGGTTCATGTTCCCCGCGACCTCGGTCAAGAGCAGCTTGTCGCCGAGCCCGACCATGGCCTCGACGAGCTGCTTCTGCACGGCCTGGCGCTCGGCCACCGTCGCGCTCGATTGCACCTCGATGAGCTTGATTTCGAGCTCGCGCAACCGCGCCGCGTAAGCGAGCTCGATCTCGTGCGTGAGCCGCTGCGCCTCGGCGCGCGCCTCCGCGTCTTTGCGGAAGCCTTCGAGCAGCGCCGCCTTCTCCTCGTTCTCGCGCGTGAGGCGGGCCTTTTGCGCATCGGCCTCGCGCGCGTCCGCGAGCGATTGCCGCTCCTTGTGCACGGCCTCGTCCTCGCGCGCCTTCGCGAGCGCGGCCTCGTGCGCGAGCTTGCGCGAGAGCTCCTCGAGCTTCGCCGCGCGCACCCGCGCCTCGGCGAGGAGCTCCTGCGTTTGCCGCTCGACCTCGGCGCGGAGCTTCGCCGACGCGAGGGCTTCCTGCGCTTTTCGATCGCCGATCGCGAGCGTCACGCTTTCGGTCTGCACCTTCTGCATGAGCGCGGCGACCTCGCGGTCCTCGATCTCCGCGCCGAGCACCTCGACCTCGGAGAGCAGCGTGCCGTTCTCCGTGAAGAGCCGCCCGGGCCGCGCGCCGTCCTTGCGCTCGCCGAGCAGCGTGTCGCGAAACGCCGCGGGGAGCTCGGGCCAGAGCGTGGAGAGCGACATCGTGCGGCACTTGCCGCGTACGATCGAGCGGAGGCGATCCACGATGAACTGGATGTAATTCTCGTGGTTGAACCACTTGTCTTTATGGTCCGGCAGGAACTCGACCGAATACGAGACGCGCACCGAGATCTTGACGAAATCGGCCGTCTCCACGGTGATCTTGTCGGAGATGCGGTTGCCCACGGTGCGCAAGAAGCAGGTGCGGAGCGGGCCTTCGTCGCTCTTTGGCGTGCCCGTCGAGAGCGAGAGCGAGGTGAGCGACTCCTCGTAGCCGAGCAGCGTCACACACGGTCCCTCCACGACGCGGCGCGAATTCGCGCTCGTCACGAGCACGGCCGTGTTGTTCGGCACCAGGATCGAGAGCGCCCACGGCGTGGTGATCGCCCTTGGGGTTTCCTTGTGCGGCTCGTTCGAGGCGATCCACAGGTTCCAGTCGTCCGCGGGCACCGTGCGCGTGACCTGCACCTCCTTGCGCGGGTCGACGAGGTACGATTGTTTGCCGCGCACGAGGCGCACCTCGCCGGTCGCGAGGTCACGCACGTAAATGCCGCTCTTCTGGTCGATGCCGATGGCCTCGATGAAGACACGGCTATGGTCGTTGCCCACGACGGCCTGGCCGGTCTCGGGCGAGAGGCACTCGATTTCGTTGAAGGGGACGAAAAACGTCGAGACGCCCGTGAGGAGGAGCTCGTCGCCGGGGAAATATTCGTCCTTCGCGAGCTCGAAGCCGCGGGGCAATTTGGCGGCGAGGTCTGCCCGCTTGATCGGCGCGATGACGCGCAGCCACAGCGCGCGCTGCGGCAAAAGCTCGTACGCGTCGTAGACACGATTGCGCGAGCCGAGGGTCATGAACGTGTCGTACGGCCCAGGGAAGACACGCGCGGGGCCGACCTTGATCTCGCGTTTGCCGTCGGCGTCGACGATCACGCAATACTCTTTTTCGCCGAGCACGACCGCGCGGCGAATGAGACGCGCCTGCCGCGCCTCGGCTTCGAGCGCGCGACGAACCGCGGAAGACGCGAGCAGATCCTGCACCGCCGCGGCGCCGATCTTGGCCTCGGGCGCGGCGACCGCGGGCGCGGGCGCGGCCTGCGGCGTGGGCGGGACGGCCGAGGCGGGCTTGCGTCCGCGCATGCGCGCCGATTGATCGATGAACTGGTTCGGCACCTTGCTGCGCGCCTGGCCCCGGAACGCGGGGCCCTCGTCGTCGGCCGCGTATTCCTCCATCGCGGCCGTTTCCTCGCCGCTCTGCGCGAGCACCTGCCGCGCGATCGCCGCGCTGATGGCCGCGCCGCTGTCGTCGATCGAGGTATCCGGCACGATGTCCACGCCCGTCGGCGGGATGTAAAACTGCGTATCGAGCCCACGAATGACGATGAGCTGCCCGCGTTTCAGCGGCACAGGCGAAACGGCGCCCACCGTGGTCGTCGGCTGCTCGTCGAGGTTCTCCGCCGTGGCCCGCGTGATCGCCGCGGATCGCGCCGTCACCTCGTAGTACGGCGCATTCTTGTCGACCTCGCCGTACACCTTGACGACGAGGTATTGATTCGAGGCGAGCTCGTGCGCGTCGCGCACGTCGGCACGCTGGCCGGGGCGCAGATAGAAGCTACACGGCCCGGGGATCATCGAGCGCGTGCCATTGCGGAGCGGGCGCGACTCGTTTCGGCCATTCTTGAAGCGCCCGTTCGGGCCGCTGTCGCTCTCGAGGAGCGGGTTGAAGAGGACCGCGTACTGGTTGTCCCCGAGCTCCACCATGCTTTGCGGTTTGCCCGTGGTGTCCTCGCGGAAACCGCCCAATCCGTCGTCGATGACGACCCGATCGGCCGCGGTCGGCGAGACCATCGTGGGCCCGACGTGCAAGGTGACCTCGCCCTTGTCGTCGTCCTGCACCCACAGGAATTGCCGCTCGGTGACGGGTATCTTTCGGCTGGTCCGTTCCATGTCCCCTGTTCTTCCTCCCGAAGGCCAAAGCCAGCGCCTCAGGGGAACACGGATCGTGCCAGCCGAAAAGGGCCGCGATTACCGCCGCGTCGCGCGGAGCCTGCGCCGTTCCGGAGCGGCGCCGCTCTTTTCCGGAGCGATCGGGCGAGCGACGCGGCGGCTCGACGGTAGCGGCCGCTCCCCCAGGCTCTCCGCGCGCTTCTTCTTGGCGATGAGCTCCGCGAGCTCGTCCCGCGTGACGCCGAGCCGCGCCGCCGTTTTGTGCGCGAGCGAGGTCTTGGCGACCCCCGGCCGGAACCCGTACGTGGGGCGCTCGTTTTCGTCGAGATCGACTTGCAAAAATTCGAGGTGCGGGACAGGCGGCTCCTCCTCGAGGTGCGTGGCCAGCGTGAGGAGGTGCGTGGTCAAGAAGACCGGCGATTTCAGCTCGGGAAGGAGCGAGATCACGAGCCGCGCGATCTCTTCGCCCTCGGAGGGGTTCGTCCCGGAACAGAGCTCGTCGAGCAGCACGAGCGAGCCGAACCCGAGCTCCTCGAAGAGCCTGCGGATCCGGAGGAGCTCCATGCCGAGCTGCCCCTCCGGCTGATCGCTGCGCGCCTCCTCGATGAGCGAGACGAACATGCCGCCGAGTTGCGGCAAGACGGCGCGCTCGGCCGTGACGAAAAGCCCCGCCTGGCCGAGGAGCTGCGCGAGGCCGATCGACTGGAGCAGCCGCGTCTTGCCGCCCGAGTTCGGCCCCGTGACGATGACGACGGCGTCGCCGTGGGCCGTTCCGAGGTTCGAGGGGACGGGTTTTCCTTTGCCGGCGAGGAGGAGCGGGTTGTAGAGGCGATCGATGGTGAGCCCGGCCTCGCCGGGGGGGACGAGTTCGGCGAGGCAAACGGGCAAACCCTTGTCCCGCGCGAGGTCCGCGAGCCCGAGGCCGGCGAGGTAAAACTCCATGTCGCCGAGGAGCTGGACGAGGAGCGCGACGGGGCGTTCGAGACCGCTGAAGACGTCGTCGAGCAGGCGCTCGGTGACCTCGCCGGGCGTGACGCGATACCCGCGCAGGAAGAGGCGGAGGCGCGAGAAGAAGCGGGCGATCGCGGAGGTGTGGAGGGGATTGTCCTGGTTCTCGCGGATGCGGACGATCTGGAAGGTGCGCAAGGTGCCATCGACGCCGACGCGGACCCGAAGGTCGACGGTGCCGAGGTGGCGCTCGTGATCGAGGAGGGCTTCGAGGCGCTTGTACGCCTCGCTTTCCTTCACGGCGAGGCCGAACGCGCGGATCCGCGCGACGCCGGAGCTCGCGCCGTCGAACGCGCCGGCGAGGTCCTCGACGACCTCCTGCACGGACCGGAGGATTTCGAGGCGTCGATGCGTATCGCCGCCGCGGCGCGACCCGCCCTCGGAGCAGAAGGACGCGCGCAAGGTGACGAGGCGCTGGTAGACGCGCTCGAAGTCGCGGCGAAGCTCGGGCTTTCCGGAGAGCTCGGCGAGGATGCGCTGGCGGAAGGCGACGACGCGGAGGTCGCTCGGCGGCTCGGAGATGGCGCGGAGCAGGTAGGGCAAACAAGGCGTGACGGCCCGCCCGCCGATGCGGATGCGCAGGGCGCGGGTGACGAGGTCTTCGAGGAAGATGTCCCGCTCGAAGTCCTTGCGATCCCACGTCGAGGACGGGAGCGCGGCCACGGCGAGGACGCGCTCGAAGGCGTCGAGGGAGGTGCCGAGCGCGAACGCGAAGGCGAAGGTCTGGTGCAGCTCGTCGAGGTCGACGCGGACTTCGGCCTCTTCGCAAAGGAGGTCGGGGACGGGGACCGCGTCCGCGGCAAGAGGGGCCTTCGAGGTCATCGCGAGGGAGAGGGATGGTACCTCGGAGAGGCTTCCGCGATCGATGTTGTCACGAAACGCGTCCGTCGCCCCCTGATCCACCCGAAGCGCCATGACCGACATGAAGATCACCTCCGCTCGGGTGCTTGGAACCTCGGGGCAGGTTTTGTTCCCGGCTTGTGCGGGGTCCCCCCAAGATCCCGCAGCAAGCTCGGTGTGGTCCGCGGCGAGGACGACAGCGCGGACTCAGCAGGGCACGCCCTCGACCACGCAGGCGCTCATCGAGGTCGGGACGATTCGCGTGAGCTGGAAGGATGCGGCCGTCAAGAGCTCTCGAAATTCGGCCTCGGAGCGCTGCAGGCCTCCGGTGCAGACCAGCATGTTGACGTCGTTGGCCGTGGCGCCCTGCGCTTCGAGCGTCGGCTCGACGCGCCGCGGGTAAACCCCTTCCACGATCAAGAGCTTCGCATGCGCCGGCATGGCGCGGCGACACACCTTCAAGATCGCGCAAGCGTCGGCGTCGTTCCAGTCGTGGATCACGTGCTTGAGCATGTACGCATCCAGGCCTGCCGGGACGGCCTCGAAGAAACTCCCCGGCGCGAGGTCGATCCGGGGCCATAACGGGCTCGAAGCGAGCACGCCGCGGGCCCGTTCGAGAACCTCGGGGCGCTCGAACAACGTGCCGCGCAGCTTCGGATACGCGCTCAAGATCGCCGTCAAGAGCGTGCCGTTTCCTCCACCGATGTCGACGATCGTATTGAAGCTCGAGAAGTCGTAGGCGCTCGCGACCGCCGGCGCGGCGAGCGCGGTCCCGGCCTCCATCGCCTTGTCGAAGTTCGCTGCCGTCTCGGGATCCGCCGCGAAACGCGTGGTCCAATCAGCGTTCGGGTCGTCCTTCTTGAACGCAGGCTGGCCCGTGCGGACGCAGTACTCGAGCTCCCGCCAGCTCTCCTGGATGGGAGGGCCCGCGAACGTGGCGACGAGCGCCTTCATGGAACCCGGTACATCGGATCGGAGGAACTGACCCGCGGTCGTGAGCTCGAAGTTTCCCGCGTCGTCCTCGCGAAACACGTCGACGCTCGCGAGGAGACGCAGCACGCGCCGCAACGCCTGCGGTTGTGTCGACGTGGCGCTCGCCAGATCGTCCACGCTCCGCCGGCCCGCGGCGATCAGGTCTGCGACACCGAGCTTCGCGACCAAGGCGAGCGCGCTCGATCGATAGTGGCCCACCACGAGTTGGTAGATCGCCAAAGGCGGGGGCAATGCGGCGGGGGAGTGGCTTTCAGGCACCGTGGAACCTCCTGCAACGGGATGAACGGCTCGCGCCGCCAGTCCGCGCCGGCACCGTGCCGGCGACCAGCGAGCGCTCGCCGAGCCGTTTGCGCCACTGATGATAATGACTTTCATTTGCAACGCAAGTCGAGACACCCAGGCATCGAGCGGCGTTTCCGTGCTCGTGCCCTGCCTCACGGCGAGGCGCTCGGGATCGACGTCGTCACGAAATGCCTCCCCCGCCCGATGAGCCACCCGAACCGCCATGCCCGACATGCCGACCACCTCCGTCGCCCGGATCCTTGGAACCCTCGCGCTCGTCGCGCTCCCGGCTTGTGTGGGATCTGGAGGGGCGGCGGCCGGTGGGCCGGATCGAACGGTGGAAGAGATCGGGTCGGCCCGACCTGAGAGCGATGTTCACGAAGCGATTTTCACCGGGCCGACCGCTGTGTTTCTGGAAGCCGCTCCTGACGAACCCAGGTGGCCCGCTGGACCCAGGTCGAGCAAGTTACCGAGTGGGCTCTACAACCCGATGCCGGAGGGCGTGATCGCGGGGTACCGGGCCGACACCGGGCTCGATGTGATGGGGATCAAGAAGCCCGTGTACGCGATTGCATCGGGGTACGTCGATTACGCCGAGGCGGGGCACACGCTCTGGACCGGGCCGCGCGATACGCCGTATTGCGTGCGCATCGAGCTCGACACGCCCATTCCGTACGGAAACCGCAAGATCACGCACATCTATTATGCGCATCTCTCCGAGCTCGCGCACGTGCAGTCGGAGGGCGCGAAGCCGCGGACGCGGATCGAGGGGGGCGACCGGATCGGGACGTCCGGCGTGGCGAACGGGAGCTGGCACCTGCACCTCGGCTTCCTGCTGGACGGCGAGGTGGAGCAATCCTGGGGGACGTTCCTCTTCGAGGACGAGATCCGGAAGGTGATGGGCGATTATCGAAAAGGAGCGCGTTTGCCGAAGGAGTGAATCGTCAATAATAGAACCCGACGATCCCTTCTCCCTTCGACGACGCCTCCCGGACCCACTTGCGCGCGGCCACGATAGCGTCGTGCACGTAGTCCGTCTCCGCGCTGATGTGAATCTCGTCGAAACGCTTGTTTCCTGCCACCACCTGCTCCGGGCTCCAGTATCCGTGGCGCGGGAAATCGTCGGGGGGCGGGAACGTGCAGAGCGCCTTGCCGACGTAGAGATCGCTGATGGGCAAGGCCTCGTCGAGCCCCGATTTCTTCCAATCCTCCTCGACGGCCTCCATGAACTCCCACCGGATCGAGGAAAATGCATTGTTGTCGAGGTACCGGCCGAAGTGCTCGACGATCCGCGCGTAGGCATACGCATACATGAAGCCGTGCCCCTTCTCGGGGACCGTGCCCATGATCAAGGCCTTCACCGCGTCGAACGGCGTCGGCGCGCCACCCGCGATCTCGGAGTCGAACCAGTCCGCCTGCCGGGCCAGATCCGCCTTGAACCGGCCGCAGATCTGCCGGCGCAGCTTGTCGTCGCCGCTGCCGAAGACGGGCTTCAGTTTGTCGAATTTGACCGCATAGGCCATCACGCTGTAGCTCACTGGTTTCCTCCTACCGGATGCGGCCGCGCGCCGAGATCGGCCAAACCTCGACGAGTCGGTCGTCCTCGATCACGTGATAATGGTCGTGCAGGTTGATTGTCGTGTCGCAATGGCTTGGCACGAGCAGGACCCTGTCGCCGACCCGCAAATTGCTTCCCTGGTCGGCGAATTCGATCCGGCCGTGCTCGTCCCCCGCGAACACATACTGCGCGCCCTCGATGCCCCGCACCCGCGGCGGGCCGCTGTCGCTCGAGAGCGCCTTCATTCCTGCATCCACGATCACGTCCGTCGTCCGCGTCCGGCTCACGACCGTGGTCAGGACGAACAGCGCTTGCTCGAATCCCACGCCCTGCACCGTGCCGTAATGGTCGTCCATCACCACGTACGAGCCGGGCTGGATCTCGGTGATGCCCGGGGCTTCGAGGGCAAACGTCGACGTGCCCGTGCCGCCCGTCGAGACGATGTCGAGAGGAAAACCCGCGCCGCGGATGAGGTCCGCCGTGTCCGTGAGCTTTTCCATCGAGGCGCGCCAGTGTGCTTCGCGCTCGTCGCGGCTCTGCACGTGCTGCAAATGCCCCTCGTATCCCTGGAGCCCGACGAGCACGAGGCCCGGCATCGTCGCCACCTGCCGCGCGAGCGCGAGCGCCGGCTCCCCCGGCAAAACGCCCGTGCGCCGCTGCCCCACGTCCACATCGACGAGCACCGGGATCTTCTGCCCGACCCGCGTCGCGGCGTCGGAGATCGCCCGGGCCGCGCCCACGTCGTCCACGACCGTGAGGACGATGGCGTGCCGCGAGAGCGCGAGCAGCCGATCGATCTTCGTGCGCCCGACGATCGGCGTCGACACGAGCACCTCGGGGATCCCCGCGCGGATCATCACCTCGGCCTCGCCGAGCTTCGCCGCCGTCACGCCGATCGCGCCCGCCGCCATCTGCTTGTGCGCGAGCAGGGGGCATTTGTGGGTCTTCACGTGAGGGCGCAGGCGCACCGAGCCATGGATGAGCCGATCCGCCATCGCCCGGATGTTCCGCTCGGCCGCCGCGATGTCCAGGATCAGCGCGGGCGTGTCGATTTCGCCGACCGCCTGGCCTCTCGTCCATTCGAGCATGGTTGGTTCGTCCTCCTCACGTGCCGCTTTTGATCCCGAGCTACACCCCCATGTGCGCCGCGAGATCGAGGGTTCGCCTGTGCTCGGGAACGAGCTCGACGAAGCTCCGTCGATGCGCCGGCCGCGTGAGCAGAGCCGCGCGCTCCTCGATGCGCCGTCTCGCGATGGAGAGCGCGCGCCGCGCACCCTCGGTGTCCCCCGTCGCCGCGAGCGACTCGGCGAACGCGAGGCGCACGAGCCCCTCGCCCTCCTCGGCCGCGCCCCCACGCGCCGCGAGCGCGCTGATCGCCCTCTCCGCCATGTGCAGGGCTTCCGGCGTGCGACCCCGCAAGACCTCGACCATCGCGAGCACGCCTTGCGCGTAGGCGTGGAGGGGCATGCCCGCGAGCGCGTCCGCGGCCGCGCGCGCCTCGGCGTCGGCGATGTCGAGCTTGCGCGCATAGAGCGCGGCGATCGCGAGGTAGATCCGCGCGCCGGCTTCGAGCCTGCGGTTCCTCTGGAGGAGGGCGTCGCGGATGCTGCGCGAGAGGAGCGTCTGGGCCTCGTCGAGCCGGCCCGTGTGCGCCAGGGAGAAGCCGAGGTTCTGCTGGGCCGCGCTCACGATCTGCGAGAGCCCTTGCGCCTCGCCCGCTTCGAGCGCGGCGCGCGCGGCGAACTCGGCCTCGACGTAGGCGCCGATCGCGTTGAGCAGCGCGGCCTGGTTGCTTCGGTGGAGCGCGACGCTGCGCAGGTCGCCGATCTCCGTGAAGGCCTGGATGACCTGCTCCACCGCGGCGACCGCCCCGGCCGCGTCCCCCATCGTGTGCGCCCGCAGCGTGTCGGCCTCATGCAGGCGCGCGCGTGTGGACGGCTCGCGCCGCGCCTCCTCGTGCCCCGCGGCGATCTCGTGCAGGGACTCCGCGAGCTCGTGCCTCCCGAGCACGTACAACGCGGCCGCGACGCGCGCGCAGGCGGCGATCTGCGTCGGTCTCGGCGAGGTCCGCGGCGCGGAGACGACCTCGGAGAGCGCCGCCGCCACGGGCTCGAGCGTGCCCGGATCGCCGAGCGTCGTCGCGCACGAGGTGACCTCACTCGCGGCCGCACACCACGCGTCGGTGCCGCGCGGCAGGACCGTGAGCGCGTGCTCCGCTTTCCGCATCGCCTCGACGTTCTCGCCGCGCCATCGATGCGCCTCGGCCTGGATCACGAGCAGGCGACCGAGATCGTCGCCGAGCGCGCCGCAGTTGATCCCGCGCTCGGCAGAGGAGAGGGCCTTGCCGAGATCTCCGCCGAGGAGCGCTTGTTCGGCCGCGCGTGAGAAGTGCGTGATCGCTTTGTCGAGCTGGCCCGCGCGGAAGAGGTGCTCGGCGAGGCGCATCGGATCGGGCTCTCCGGCCGCCGTGAGCCGGCGCGCCGCGAGCTTGTGTCCGAGCACGCGGTCCTCGTCGGTGAGCATCGCGTACGCCGCCTCGCGCACGTAGGCGTGCCGGAACGAGTACATCTCCACGACGTTCTCGTGCCGCGTGAGGCTCACCTCGCGGAGCTCCAAGAGCTCGCGCGCGCAGAGCTCGCCGAGCAGCTCGGCCACGTCGCGCGTCTCCTCGCCGAGCAGCGCCGCCACGTCGCCCTCCGTGAACACGTCGCCGTAGACGCTCGCCGCGCGCAGGGCCCGCCGCGCGCGCGGATCGAGCTCTTCGAGCGTGCCTTGCACCATGGCGATCACGCTCTCCGGCAGCGCCTGATCGCGGCCGCGCGCGGCCGCGCGCACGAGCTCCTCCAGGAAAAACGCGTTCCCGCCCGCGCGCTCCACGATCTGCGTGATCACCGTGCTCTTCGCCCGTGGCCCGAGCGCCGCGCGCGCGAGCCTCTGGCTGTCGCCGTCCGCGAGCGGCGCGAGCGAGATCGTGAGCGGCCCGCGCGCGGTCCAGAGATCCGGGAACGTCCGCGCGAGCTCGGGCCGGCCGAGCGCGAGCACCACGAGCGGCAAGCGCTGCGCGAGCGCTGCGTCGACGAGGTTCAAGCTCGGAAGGTCCCCGAAATGCAGGTCTTCGAGCACGAGCAGCAGCGTGCTGGCGCGGCACTCGGCGACCACGAGCTCCTCGAACGATCGGCGGATCCGGTCGCCCAAGAGCGTCGCGTTGCGCCGCGCCGCGACGAGCCCCGGGCGGCCCTCGCCCTCGAAGGGCAAACCCGCGGCCTCGCCCAGAAACTCCGCCACGGACGCGGCGCGGATCGGATCGAGGTAGCGGCCGATGCGCGCCCGCAGCTTGCGCCGCGCGACCTCGAGCGGCTCGCCGGCCATCACGTTCGCCGCCCGCCGCAGCGTCCGCGCGAGGAGGCCAAAGGACGAGCCCGCCGCGATCGGATCCCCCTGGCCGATCCAGATCTCCACCGGCCGACCTCGCTCGCCGAGCCAGCGCAGGAGCTCGTACCGGAGGCGTGATTTGCCGATCCCGGCCTCGCCCGTGACGATCATCGCCCGCGGCACCCGCTCTCGCTCGGCCTCCTCGAAGATGCGCTGGATCGCGGAAAACTCCATCTCGCGGCCGACGCACGGCATGGGCTTGCCGAGCAGTGTCCGCGCGGGCTCGCCGACGTCGCGCTCGCCGAGCAGGAAGAGGCCTTGCTCGTCGCCGCTCACGTCGAAGCGCGCGCCGAGCAGGCCCGCCGTCACGTCGTCCACCGCGATCGCGTCGCGCGGCGCGCGCGAGAGCATGGGCAGGAAGGGCTCGATCGTCGAAGCCGCCGGCGCCTCGCCCGCGCTCTCCGCCGCGACGATCGCCGCGCGTTCACCGTCGACCCGATCGGCGAACGCGAGCGCGCATTTCGCGGCCCGCGAGGCCTCGTCCGTCGCGGCGCCCGAGCCGTGGAACGTCACGAGCTGGTGCCCGTCGAGCAGCTCGTCGACCGCGCCGCCGAACCCCGCGGCGACCTCCACGAGCGAGGTTTTTCCCGCGGAACCCGCGCCCGGCCCCTCTGGCAGACGCACGATGAGCACGCAGCGAACGCGCCTCTCGTGTGCCCCGAGCGCGCCGCCCGGCAGCGACGTGGCGGAGGTCGTGGTCTCGTCGAGGTCCGCTTCGAGCGCCCGCTCGATCTCCAGCGCGAGCGCGCCCGCGTTCGCCGGCCGCTCGGCGGGCGCGCGCGCGAGCATCCGCGCGAGCAGCGCTTCGAGCCACGGCGGCGCGTCGGGCCGCATCGTGCGTAGCCTCGGCGCGTCCTCGACGACCACACGCACGAGGTACGCGAGCGCGTCGCCGCCCTCGAAGAGCCGCTTGCCCGTGAGCGCGTGGAGCATCAAGCAGCCGAGGGCGAACACGTCGGCGCGCGCGTCGAGGTTTTGCGCGCCGCGCGCCTGCTCCGGCGCCATGTACCCCATCGACCCGAGCAAGACGCCCTTCTGCGTCAGCTCCTTGGCAGCCCCGCCGAGCCGCGCGATGCCGAAATCGATGATCTTCGGCCGCTCCAGATCGCCCTCGAGCAGGATCACGTTCCCGGGCTTCAGATCCCGATGCACGATCCCGCGCTCGTGCGCGACCGCGAGCGCCTCTGCGAGATGACGCAAAAGCCGCACGGCGCCGTCGATCGGCAGGGTTTGTCTTTGGATGCGCCGGTCGAGGCTCTGCCCCGAGGCCCACTCCATCGCGATGTAGGGGAAGCTCTCCTCGCGGCCGTGCGCGACGTACCGCACGATCCCGGGATGCTGGAGGGCGGCCATGATCTCCGCCTCGCGCTCGAAGCGCTCGATGTTCGCCGCTTCTTCTTCGAGCAGGACCTTGAGGGCGACGACCTCGCCCGTCGTGTGGTCGGTCGCGCGAAACACGCGGGCCATGCCGCCTTGGCCGACGACGCCTTCGACGACGAACCGTCCGTCGACAACCTGGCCCGGAAGCATGGGGCGCCAAGTATCCGCGCAAAGTTCGGCGCGGTCCATCCCCACGAAAGGGACGGGTATTCGTAGCGCGCGTCGAATTCTTGCTGGGAGCGTCCGGGACGCCCCCCGGCCCCGCGTGTCGCGAGGTCCGGGAGGGCAGGCGGGGAGGGTACGTCCTGTAAAACTACGGGTTGGCCGGCGGCGCGACGTGGATGCCGCAACGGTAGAACGTGCTCGCGACCTCGGCGTCCTGCGAGGCCGCCTCGACCTTGATCTTCAGGCTGGTGACGCCGGCCGGGATGTTCACGTCCTGGAGGAAGAGGTCCTTCGTCTCGCTCTCCGTGCCGATGCCGCCGGTGATCGGCATGTCGTTCGCGCCGAGCACCGAGACCTTGAGCCCACGCAGGCCCGAGCCCGAGCGCTGGCCGCCGCAGGCGACGCTGATCGTGGCCGAGCCGTCGGGCACGTCGACGGAGTAGTAATCGATGTCCGTCGGGGCCGCGTCGAGGTCGCCGTCGACGAAGTAGCTCGTCGTCGTGCCGTTCGGCGTGGCCTTCAGCGCCTCGGGCGTGTCGACGGCGTCGTTCGGCCCAGCCTCGAGCGCGTTCGAGCCCGTGCCGCCGTGGTTCACGAAGTAGAAATCGTTCTCCCCGGCCGTCGAACCAGCCTTGCGCGTCATGAAGAACAGGTAATCGGTCCCGAGCTCGCAAGGCACGGCGATCTGCGCGGGCGTCGCGGCCGCCGTCACGTCGACCTGCGCGAGCTTCTTCGTGGGATCCGCGGCCGTCGTCACGTACGCGATCACGCCCGACGTGGCCGTCGAGCCGCCGCCCGCGGTGCCGCCCGGATAGAAGTCGAAGTTGCAGACGGGGCGATCGCCCATGACCGTCACGGCGTCCGCCGGGACGTTGAAACTCCAGATGTCGACGTCCGCCGCGCTGCCGTAGCCGCCCCACTGGAGCGAGAGGTAATAGTTCCCGCTCTGCGGGTTCTTCGAATACTCGACGGCCGTGGCCTGTTCGGCCGCGTCGTTCGGCTCCGTCTCGGCCGCGATGCTCTCGAGCGACGCGTCGAGGATGCCCGCGCCGACCGCGTAGTCGTACGTGGTGATGTCGGCCGAGGGCGCGCAACCCGGCGCCCCGCCGACCCACACGTTGCATTCGGTGACCCGCATGCAGTACTCGTCGTCGTCCGACGCCGGAAGGATCGTGTAAAGCGCGCTGTCGTTGCTCGAACGCGGGAACGGATCGTCGTTCTCCGCGATCTGCACCCATTGCGCGCCCTGCTTCTTGTAAAGCGTGAGGACGAGATCCGGGTACGTGTTGTCGAATTCGTCCTGCGGGGGCTTCGCATCCGTCGAGAGGAGAATGGCTTGGCCCTTCGCGCCCTTGAATTTGTAGAAATCCTCGTCCGTATCGATCGGATCGAGCGTGTCCTGCAAACCGGGATCGTCGAGGAACAGCTCCGCCGCGGTATCGCAACTGATGTTCGAATCGGCGGGGGTCGAGCCGCCCGAGCCCGATTGCGCGACGCTCGACGAGCTCGAGCTCGACTGCGAAGCGCCGCCGGCGCCGCCCGACCCGCCTTCGCCGCCGGCGCCGGTGGGGTCCGACCCGCCACCACCGCAACCAACGCCGGCCGCGAGGACGGAAAGCCCGGAAGAAATGACGAGCCCAAGCAAAACGTTCCTGCGCATGAGACCTCCACGAGAGGTCCTGGGCGCGAGGGCTTGTCGCCGCGCTGCGCCGAGGACCGAAGAAGAACGATTCTTACTGCCCTCGGCCGGGCGCATCAAGGACGAAAAACCGCTTTCCACACGTGCGGTTCCGCTCGGAGTTCGATTTTCTGGGGAGTGGGATGCGACCGATACTTTCTTAACGCTCGACGGGCATTCCCATCACCCGGCGTACCTCGTCGAACGCGGCCGTGAAGCGTCCGTCCTTCCCACGTAACACGAGCGGCGGCTCGATTTCCGGGGCGCGAGCCGCGGCAGGGCGGCGCATTACATATATCGAAAAAAGTGGGTCCTTCCCCTCGCGCGGGACGATGTCGCGGTAGCGCTCGAGCACGAGTCCGGCGCCCGCGGCCGCGGCCTCGACACGCGGGCGCTGGCGTGAGGCGGCGCAGCCCACGAACGGCGCGTCCTCGGCGAGCAGGCGCGCCGCGGCGAGCGCGTAATCCTCCACGCCGCCACGCCATTCGAAGCGGCACGGGCCGCATTGCACTTTGCTCGACTCGATCCCCGTCCCCTTCGGCAGATACGGCGGCGTGCCCGTCACGAGCTCCGCGCCTTCGAGGCCCTCGGTCGTCGACGCCTCACGCAAGTCGCCGAAACGCACGGCGCACCGATCGTCGACGCCGTTCCAGGCGAGCGAGCGGCGCGCGAGGCCAAAGCTCACGTCCTGCGCCTCGACGCCCGTCACGCGCGCCTCCGGGAAGGCCCACGCGACGAAAAGGAGGACCGTGCCGATGCCGCAGCCGAGGTCGACGGCGCGGCGCGGGGGCGCGTGGCGCAACTGCTCGATTGCGTACCAGGCCGTGACGAGGTCGTCGGCCGACCAGCGGTGGCCGTCGACGCGCTGGAGAATGCGGAAATCACCGGCCAGGTAGCAGAGGTCCTCGCCGGGGCCGGGCCAGACGTCCTCGCGATCGGGCGTCCGCGGCTGCGGGCCCGGAGCGACCCAGCCGGCGGGGCGGCGCGCGGGGCGCACGATCCCCGAGGCCTTCGGGGCGAGCTGGTCCGAGTCGGATGCAGGCAGCATGGGGCCCTTGTCTACCACGAGGGCGCGGGGCGGCGCTATTCCAACGTCGCAGAAATGATCGGCCGGAGACGGACTCGATTGGGGTCGTCGATGCTACGGAGGGTCTCGGAGCGCGGGGCGAGTGGTGATACTCTCCCGCCTCGCCATGAAAACCTCTTCGATTCTTTCGGCGAGCCTTGCCCAGCACGTCGCGAAGCACATGTTCATGGCCGTCGTGAACGAGTGATCCAAAAGGAAAACCACCATGGCCGAGCTCGTTTCCCTCGCCGAAGATCTCTGGGCCGCGGAGCACCCCGTGAAGATGCCCGGCGGCGTCCGGATGGACACGCGGATGACCGTGGTGCGCCTGCCCGGGGAAAAGCTCTGGGTGCATTCACCCATTCCGATCGACGACACGCTCGCCGCCGAGCTCACGAAGCTCGGAAAGATCTCCTACCTCGTCGCGCCGAACCTGTATCACAACCTCTTCCTCGGCCGGGCTTCGGAGCGTTTCCCCGAGGCGCGGGTCTTCGCGCCGCCAGGGCTCGAGAAGAAAATTCCTTCGCTCCGCATCGACGAGGTGCTTTCCGCGGATACGCCCGCCACGTGGGCCGACGTCTTCACGCAGCGCCTCGTCGAGGGCGCGCCGCAGATGCAGGAGGTTGCGTTCCTTCACCGCCCGAGCAAGACGCTCGTCGTCTCGGATCTCCTGTTCAACATCGAGCGGCCCGAAGGACTCGCGACGAAGGTCGTGCTCACGATGATGGGCACGCGCGGCAAGCTCGCGCGGAGCCGGATGTGGAATTTCATCACGAAGGACAAGGCCGCGTGGAGGGCGTCGGTGCGCGAAGTGGTCGCGCTCGATTTCGATCGGCTGATCATGGCGCACGGCGAGGTCGTCGCCTCGGGCGCGAAGGCCCGCGTGAACGAGGCCCTCGGCCCGTACGTTTGAGCCCCAAGGAGACCATCGCATGACCGAGCTCGTATCCCTCGCCGAAGATCTCTGGGCCGCGGAGCACCCTCTGCGGTTCGCCGGCTTTGTCCGGATGAACGCGCGGATGACCGTGGCGCGCCTCCCGGGTGATGAGCTCTGGGTGCATTCGCCCATTCCGATCGACGATACGCTCGCCGCCGCGCTCGCGAAGCTCGGGCGCGTCGCGTACCTCGTCGCGCCGAACCGGTTTCACAACCTGTTCATCGGCGCCGCGTCGGCGCGTTTCCCGGAGGCGCGTGTCTTCAGCGCGCCGCGGGTCCAGGAGAAAATCCCCTCGGTCCGCATCGACGAGGTGTTATCCGAAAAGCCGCCCGCCGCGTGGGGCGGCGCCATCGATTTGCGGCACGTCGAGGGTGTCCCGATGGTGTCGGAGGTGGTGTTCCT
This sequence comes from Polyangium jinanense, assembly GCF_028435265.1. GTDB lineage: Bacteria > Myxococcota_A > Polyangia > Polyangiales > Polyangiaceae > Polyangium > Polyangium jinanense. The sequence goes on from NZ_JAGTJK010000012.1 coordinate 86,050, forward strand.
GCACCACGCGAGCCGGACGCTCATCGTCTCCGACATCCTGTTCAACATCGAGAAGCCCGAGGGCCTCGTATCGAAGCTCGTCTACACGGCGCTCGGCACGAACCGAAAGCTCGCGATGGGCCGGGAGTGGCCGCTGATCGCGAAGGACCGCGCGGCGCTGCGCGCGTCGCTGCGCGGGGTGGCCGCGCTCGATTTCGATCGGCTGATCATGGCGCACGGCGAGGTCGTCGCCTCGGGCGCGAAAGACCGCGTGCAAGCGGCGTTATCGCCCTACGTCTGAGCCTCAGCGCGTCTCGCCGATCGTGCCGACCTGGAAGGGCCGTTTGCCCTTGGGCCAGCGGAGCTTCAGGAATTTCTCGCCGCCCTCGAACGTGATCTTCGCGCGGAGATCCGTGCCCTCGACGTAAGGCACGAGCAGCTTGCTCACGCCTTCCTCGGTGCTCGCTTTCGTCTGGGTTTGTCTGCGTCCCTTTTCGATGTCGAGGCCGGTGATCTTCACCTTGCCCTCGCAACGCATCCAGAACCAGCTCTCCAGGACCTTCGTCTTGCACCCGACCGCGCCCGAGCCCGTCACGAGCACCTCTTTTTCGGCAGCGAACGCCTCGTCCGCGGGCGCGGCGGAGATTCCCTCGACGTCGGGCAGGATCTTCGCGTCCTCCTCGGCCTGCGCCTTCGCGGCGGCCTCGGCTTTCGCGGCGGCTTCCGCCTTCGCGGCGGCGGCCATTTCCTCGCAGCGCGAGGTGTCGCGCGCCTCGAACGAGGGCCACGCGCCGCCATTGAAGAGCCGATCTTCGAGGCCACTCGCGCTCTCCGGCAGCTCGATGGTGAACGTCTCGTCTTTGATCCATTCGGGGTGCTCGAAAGGCCGGTACGTGAAGGCGGGCTTGGCCTTCGTCCCCGGGCGGAGCGAGATGACCACGGCGTCCGACGATTCAAGATCCGCGGCGGAAACCTCGTCGTCGGTCGCCATGCTGCCACCGCCGGGGAGCGCGCGATCGTACCGGCCGAGGTGCTTGTTGTTTTCGCGCCGGCCATTCTGCGGGCAGCCGATCATCACCCACTCGCGGACCTCGATCATCTTGCACGCCTCGACGAGATCCCCTTCGTCGTGGCCCTCCCAGCCGAGCTTCGCGATTGGCGCCTGGCACCATTCGATGGGCGTGGGGCGCGACGAGCGGACGATGTTCTTGGGCTTTTCGGACGCGGCCGCCGCGGTCGTCTCCGGCGCGGGCGCGGGCGCGGCTTCGCTCGGGGCGGGCGCGGCGACGGGCGTGGCGCTCGCGACGGCGGGCGCGGGGGGCGCCGGGTCTTTGCTGCAAGCCGCGAGAAGCAGGAGGGCCGCGGGGCCGAGGAGGCGAGGGGAGGAGGTCGCGCGTCGCATGAGGGTGGGTATTGTCGCAGAGAGTTGGCGCGCGTGTCGAGGTGCGCAGATGGATGGTTCTCGGGCGTCGTGATCGAGCGTAATCTCGTCGGGCGAATGAAAACGCATGAAGCTCGAATCGACGAGGCCCCGTGGCGCCCAGCGCGCGCGCTCGCGCATCCCGCGTGGTGGGTCGCGCTCGCCGTGCTCGCGGTGAACGATCACGTTTTGAAGGGCAGCAGCCTCGTCCCCGGGCTCGTGACGGGCAAGTTGAGCGACGCGGCAGGGCTGTTCCTCGCGCCCGCGCTGCTCGCGACGCTCGTCCGCGCGCGAAGGCGGCGCGCCGTGATCGGCTGTCACGTGGCCGTGGCCGTGGTGTTCGCGGCGCTCGAGCTCTCGGGAGGCCTCGCCGCGGCGTGGGACGCGGCGCTCGGCGCGCTCGGTTTGCCTTTCCAAACCTGGGCCGATCCGACGGATCTCTTCGCGCTTCCTTTCGTGGCGATCGGCTACCGGGTGCTCACGCCTTCGATGCGGGAGGTTCGAGCGGACAACCCGCGGCGTCCTCTGCGGCCGATCGAGCTCTTGGCGGCCGCCGTGGGGCTCGTGTTCTGCATGGCGACGTCGGTGGCGCGGCTCCATCAGGTGCGGCTGACGGGTCCGCGGGGCATGGTCCTCGCGGATGTGTTCGTGCACGTGCCTTCCGAGGAGCCGGAGATGCACGTGATGCTACGACGCCCGAAGGCCCCGCTCGATTGTGATGCCCTGCTTGCGGATCCGAGCCGGCTCCGGCCGGAAACGTTCGACGAGAAGCTCGCCGGCGTCGGGGTCGTGTTCGCGGGGGAAAACCAGGCGATCGCGCCGTCGGAGAAGTGGGGCGTCGAGCCCGAGCAGCGTTGCAACGCGGCGATGATCCGTGCGGAGAAGAGCGCGGTCTTCTCGTCGGCCGAGCTACCGTGGACCTATGTCCTCTGGGAGACGGGAAAGATTCCAATGCGGCCGATCCCCGCGACCCCCGAGAAAGGCGAGGCGCTGCCGGACGGGGCGCTCGTGCTGCGCGTGAAAAAGGGCGAGATCGAGCTCCGTCCGCAGGGACCGATATGGGTACGACGCGCGGACGGAGCTCGCTAGAGGGTCAAACCGATCCGTACATCGCGGCGAACGCCGCAGCTTCGCCCCGCAGCAGAATGTCGATGCGCGAGCTCGTGTTCGCGGAGGTGTGCAGCTTGCCATTGCGCACGTCGAGCACGGCGGGCACGTATTCGGGATGGCCCTCGCAGAGACCTCGTGAAAGAAGCGCGAGGATCACCGCGGTGCGGCGCGGCGTGAGCGGCTCGCTGCGGAAATAGAGCTTGATCAGGTGCGGTTTGCCCGAGATGACGAGCCCGAGCTCGGGGTTCACGTCGATCTCGAGCGCGCCGAGCGAGAGGCCCGCGCGCGCGGGCTCGAAGAAATTCATCGGGCCCTCGGCGAGGAACGCGCGATATCCGGCGACCACGAGCGGATAATGCTTCTGCCGCTTCTCGTCGTCCTGCGCGCGCGCGACGTCCGAAAGCGTGGAGGCCGGCAGGCCGTTCTTGTGCATCTCGACGATGGCTTCCCGGATCGGACGATAAAAGTCCGTGCTGAGCTCGTCCTTGCGCTCCTTGTACTCGCGCACGCCGGTGAGCTTGGGCGTCCCAGATTTCAGAACGAAATCGACGAAGTACGTCAGCGAGACCTTGTCCATCGGATCCTCCTGGGCCGCGGAGGCGCTCTCGGCCATCACCGTCGCGCGCCGTCCGTGTCGTTTCCAGATGATAACACGGAACCTCCGTCCGTCACGGTTTTTCATCTTATGCCGTGATGAACAATGTCCGGGCCGTTTCGAGGACGAAAAATGTCCTACCGATTGTCCTTGTCGAACTCGGGGTAGAGCAGGTGGGGCTTGCGGCGCTCCGAAAAAGCCTTGAGATCCTGCTCGTAGAGCGCGACGAGCTTCGGGAGGTTGTCGCCGCGGACGAGCGCCTCGTGGACGCGGGCGCTGCCGAGCAGGGTGAGGACGCCGGAAGGTTTCCATTCCTCGGGAGAAAGCCTGCGCAAAGCGATCGCAATCGCGAGGCCCACGCGGACGGGCTCGATCTTCGCGGGATCGGTGACGTCGAGGGCGACGCCTTCGCACGGCACGCCGGCGTGGGTGCTCGACGTGGGGGTGAAGCGGACGGGCGAGAATCGCACGCCGGGGAGGCCGAAGCGCGAGAGCTCGGCGGCGAGGCGCGGGCCGGAGAGGAAGGGCGCGCCCACGCGCTCGAAGGGCTTTTCGGTGCCGCGCCCGACGCTGACGTTCGTCAATTCGAGCAGGCCCACGCCGGGATAGAGCAGGGCCTCGGTGACGCTGCGCAGATTGGGCGAGGGGTGGATCCAAGGGAGGCCAGTCTTGTCGAAGCGGAAGGAACGATCCCAGCCTTCGAGGGGCACGACGTGGAGATCGGCGCCGAGCTTCTTTTCGCCGTCGAAGAGCCGCGCGAGCTCGCCGACGGTCATGCCGTGACGCACGGGAATCGAATGGTACGCGACGAACGACGCGCGGCCGGGATCGACGAGCGGGCCCTCCACGACGATTCCGCCGAGCGGATTCGGCCGATCGAGCACGACGAAGCGGATGCGGCGTTTCGCGGCCTCTTCGAGCGCATACCCCATCGTGCTGATGTACGTGTAAAACCGGGTCCCCGCGTCCTGCACGTCGAAGACGAGGGTGTCGATGCCGGCGAGCATGGCGTCCGTGGGGCGGCGATCGGTGCCGTAGAGGCTATGGATGGGCAATCCCGTGCGGGCGTCTTTTCCGCCGGGGACGAGGGCATCCTTGTCGGCGCCGAGGCCGTGCTCGGGGCTGAAGATGGCTTTGAGCTCGAACGATTTCGAGGCGGCGAGGACGTCGATCGTGCGCTCGCCGCGCGCGTCCTTGCCCGTGTGATTCGTGATGAGGCCGATCTTGCGCCCGGCGAGGACACCTGCGCCGCGCGCTTCGAGGACATCGATGCCGACGCGGACGCGGGCGACGGGCGGGCTTTGGGGGATCACGGCCGCGGCATTCGCGACGTCGCGGCGCAGGCGCGTGGCGTCGCCTTTGCCGTCCGGATGGAGGCGGCTCGCGAGCAGGACGACGGCGTCGCCGCGGCGGACGTCGAGCCAGAAGGCCGTGCCCGTGAAGCCGGTATGCCCGACCCCGCCGAAGAGCGAGCCGAGGGCGAGGCTGCGGGAGGAAGGTTTGTCAGGGCTGCCTTCGGGGAGCGGCAAAGGCTCGAGCTCGGTCATGGCGCGGACCGAGGTCTCCGCGAGGATCCGGCGTCCGTCGAATTCGCCGCCGCCGAGGAGCATCCGGACGAACCGGCCGAGGTCGTCGGCGGTGGAGAAGAGCCCCGCATGCCCGGCCACGCCGCCGAGGGCGCGGGCGCGCGGGTCGTGGACCTCGCCGAGGAGCAGTTTGTCCGCGACGCGCTCGGTGGGCGCGGCACGCGCGCCGAGCCGAGGTTCGGGGCGGAAGGTGGTGTCCTTCATGCCGAGGGGCTCGAAGAGGTTTTTCCGGGCGAACTCGTCGAGGGGCTCGCCCGAAGCGCGACGGACGATTTCGGCGAGGAGGATATAGCCGAGGTCGCTGTAGACGTAGACCTCGCCGGGAGGGTGGAGGAGCTTGGTTTTCTGGATGCGGGCGAGGGCGCGGGCTTCGCCGTCGGCGTACGAGGTGATCGCGTCGCCGGCGGGGAGGCCGGAGGTGTGGAGCAGGAGGTGGCGGATGGTGATGCGTTCGCGATCGTCGCCGGTGAAATCGGGGAGCCATTTCTGCGCGGGGTCGTCGAGGCGCAGGGATTTTCGCTCGGCGAGGAGGAGGATGGAGCTCGCCGTGGCAATGGGCTTGGTGAGGCTGGCGAGGTCGAAGACGGTATCCGGGGCCATCGGCGAGGGGGAAGGTTCTTTCGCGCGGAGGCCGTAGGCTTTGTGGAGGACGACGTGGCGCGCTTTGACGACGAGGAGAACGGCGCCCGGGACTTCGCCGCGATCAATGGCGCCGCGGATGGCTGCGTCGAGGCGGGCTTCGGCGTCGGGGGGGAAGGTGGGGAGGGCGGGGGCGGAGGCGGGAAGGGTGGCGGATGCGGTTGCGGGAGCGGAAGCGGATGCGGATGCGGATGCGGTTGCGGATGCGGTTGCGGTTGTGGCCGTTCGGTTCTCGTCGGGGCGCGGAGGCTCCGCGCAGGCGGCGCACAGGGCGAGCGCGAGGGGGAGAGCTTCGAGGTTTCGCGCCGCGCTACCCATGTTCGGATGTTAGCATGTGCTCCCGCCTCGGTTATCCTCGCGAACACACCATGCCGATCCCTCCTCGCACGCTCCTCCTCCCCCGACGCCATTTCCTTCTCGGCTCCCTCTCCGCCCTCGCGCTTCCCTCCTGCGCCGGGCAGTGTGGCTCGCCCGGCGTGGTGACGCCCGAGGCCGCGCGGCCGACGATTCCGTTTGGCGTGCAGACCGGCGATCCCACGGCCTCGGGCGTCGTGCTCTGGAGCAAGACGGATCGGCCGGCGCGGCTTTTCGTGGAATGGGGGACCGACGAGCGGCTCAGCGATGCGAGGAAGCTCGAAGGGCCCGTGGCCACGGCGGAGAACGATTTCACGGCGCGCGTGGAGCTCACGGGGTTGCCGGCCGGGAAACGGATCCATTACCGCGTGGTCTTCGAGGCGGACGACGCGGGGCACGCGCGGAGCGAGCCCGCCGTGGGGTCGCTCCGCGCGCCGCCAGGGCCGGGGGAGGATGTGAAGATCGTTTGGTCGGGGGATACGGCGGGGCAAGGGTTCGGGATCGACGTGGATCGCGGCGGGATGAAGACGTACGCGTCGATCGCGCGGCTCGCGCCGGATCTGTTCATTCATTCGGGGGACAGGATCTACGCGGACAATCCCTTGCCGGAGGAGATCAAGCTGGACGATGGGTCCGTCTGGAAAAACCTCGTGACACCGGCGAAGTCGAAGGTGGCCGAGACGCTGGAGGAGTTCCGGGGGAATTTCGCGTACAACTTCCTCGACGAGCACGTGCGGCGGCTGCACGCGGCCGTGCCGACCATCGTGCAATGGGACGATCACGAGGTGCGCAACAACTGGTTCCCGGGGCAGGTCCTTTCGGATCCGCGGTACAAGGAGCGGCGGGCGTCGGTGCTCGCGGCGTTCGCGAAGCAGGCCATGTTCGAGTATGCGCCGATGCGGCAAGGGCCGGTTCATCGGGTGCTGTCGTACGGGCCGCGCGTGGATGTTTTCGTGCTCGATGCGCGGACCTTTCGGGGATCGAATGGACCGAATCGCGAGGAGAAGGAGCCCGCCGTCATCCTCGGGCAAGAGCAGATCGCGTGGCTGAAGGAGGCGCTCGCGCGGTCCGTGGCGACGTGGAAGATCATCGCCTGCGATCAGCCGATCGGGCTCGTGATTCCGGATGGACCCACGGCGCAGGAAGGGTTCGCGAACGGGGAGGGGCCGCCGCTCGGGCGGGAGCTGGAGATTGCTTCGATTCTGTCGTTTCTACAGGAGAAACGTATCCGGAACGTCCTGTGGATCACGGCGGACGTGCATTACGCAGCGGCGCACCATTATGATCCTTCGCGGGCGAAGTTCGCGAAGTTCGATCCGTTCTGGGAGCTCGTCGCCGGGCCGTTGCACGCAGGCACGTTCGGGCCAGCGCCGCTCGACGAGACGTTCGGGCCCGAGGTAAAATTTCAGAATCGAAAGCAGGGGGATCCGCCGGTCGGGCCTGCCGGGGGAAAACAGTCGTTCGGGGTGCTCGCGATCGACGGGAAAAGCGGGCAGCTCCGCGCGTCGCTGCACGATGGAGACGGCAGCGAGATGTGGGGCGTGGAGATCGAGGCGGTGAGCTGATTCTCGGGTTCTCTAAAGCGCCTTCCACCCGAACGTGACCGCGCCTTGCGGCAAGCGCGGCGGGTCGAGGGCGAGGATGTAATCGACGCGGCGGTTCTTCGCCTCGGCGACCTCGTCCCCCGTCTTGACGATCGGGCTGTGCTCGCCGAACCCTTCCCACGCGACCGGGATCTTCAGGCCGCGGCCGCGGAACCAGGCGGCGATCGCGCGCGCGCGCTTGCGCGAGAGCGTGAGGTTGTGCTCGGGGCTGCCCACCGTGTCGGTGTGGCCCGCGATGAAGAGCGAAATGCCCTTCAAATCCTGGTGTTTCGTGAGCGCGGCCTTGACCTTGTCGAGGCTCGCTTCGAGCTTCGGCACCTCGGAGTCGCGGATCTTGTCCGAGTCGGTCTCGAAGTTGACCTCCTCGTGGTCGATCTTCACGTTCCACGGCGTGATCGCCACGCCGACGTAGTTGCCCTCGGTGTCGTGACCCCAGACCTCGATGCGCGACACCGTTTCGGCACGGATCGGGCTCCAGTCGATCGCGAGCACCGTGCCCGGCGCCGCGCCGTCAAACGCCTTCGCCGCGTTCGCGAGGATCTTGCCGGATTCGCCGATGACCTGGAGCTCGACCTTGCAAGCCGCATGCGTGAGCTTGACCTCGAGCTTGTGGCCTTCGAGGTCGACGCGTGCTCGATCCACGCTGATCTCGAGCTTCTTTTTCGGGCCCGCAGCCGCGCCGGCCTTGGGCTGGCACGTGATCGACGGCGCCTTCGGGGCCTCCGCGAGCTCCGCCGGGGCGGGTTTGTCCGGGGTAGGTTCGGCCTTCGCCTCCTCGGGCGGAGGCGGCTTCGGGGCCTCGTCCGTGGGCGACGGCGCAGGGGGCGTGGAGGACGTGGCCTCGGCGGTGGGGGCCTCGGTCGGGGTTTCGGGGTTCGTCTGGGCGCCCGCGCCGCCGCAGCCGCAGGCGAGCGCCAGCAGCAAAAGGGGCGCGATCGACGAGGTTCGGAAGATCGCCATGGAGAACGTCTACCAAAACCCGGAGGGCGACTCCAGGCTTTCGTGACCGTCCCCGGCGGCGCGGATCACTTGGGCCAGCGGACGTCGAGGACGACGCGGCGGCCATTGCGGAAGAGCTCGAAGACGGCGCCGCCCTTTTCGCGGGAGGACGCGTAGCCGCTCAGCGCGCGGTCGGGGTTATCGATGCCGAATCCATTGATGGAGACGAGGACGTCGCCCGGCTGGACGCCCGCGAGGGATTCGATCGCGTCGGGGCCGAGGCGCGAGTAGCGCACACCGACGGTCTTTCCGCCCTGCTGGACGGGGCTGATGCGCGTGCGGAGGTCGTTGCCGCCGTCGAAGACGTTCTTGCCGAGGTTCGTCCGGACGAGGAAGATGTCGAGGCCCGCCTCGCGGAGCTTCTGGACCCGCGCGACCAAGGCGTCCGGATCGTGGACCTCGGGGCGGAGCGCGGCGAGCACGCTCGGGAGGGCCGGGACGTTCGTGTCGTCGAAGGAGGTCTCTTCGCGCGGCGGGGGCGGGGCGGGGAGCGCGGCGGTTTGCTTGGGCGGCGCGTGCGTCTTGGGTTTGCCCCTGGACTTCGCGCGGTGCTGTTCGGCGAGGAACGACCCGAGCATGGCGAGGTGCTGGCTCGTTTCGACGACGACGAGCGTATTGAACGACAGAATGCCCACGGAGAGGACGGCGAGCGCGACGGGCAGCCAGCGCAGGACCGCCGTCGCGCGTCGCGGGGCGGGTTTTTCGGCGCTCGCGCGCGCGACGACGCGGCAAGCTTTGCGGAGGCAAGGGTCGCAGGCTTCGGCGCCCGCGCCGCTGGGGACGAACGGCTCTTCGCAAAGCGCGCAGATGTGTGCTTGCTCGACGTGAGGACCAGCGCAAGTGGGGCACGAGGGGGTGCGGTAAGGCTCGGACGACATGGAGCGGGGGGATATCAAGTTCGATGCCAGGCCGGGACGAGCGCGTTTTGCAGAGAGAACACACGTCCGGTGCGTCAGGATCGCGACAATCCGGCGCGAGACGCGGCGGCGCGCTGCCAAAATGACAAGCGTTTCTGGAGCGGCAGGATTCCGACCGTGGAGGGCGTTTCGACGGAATTGACGCGTTCTGCCCCGCGCGGTAGTCGTTCGGGATGGAGCTTCTCCCGGTCGACAAGGCCGAAACCACGACGACGGCGCGAGCGACGATGCGGGTGTGGCGGCCCGCACGGCGGGTGCTGGTGACGCGGGTGACGGGTTACCTCGACGATCAGTGCGCGACGTTGATCGAGGCGGTGGCGCGCAGGGTCGCCGCCGAGGAGGGGCGCGTCATGGGCTTTCACGACTGGGAGGAGATGACCGACTACGACGCGCGGGCCCGCGCGCGGCTGACCGAGATGGCGCGCGACATGGGGAAAGGGAACGAGGGGGCCCATTTCCTCGTGCGGTCGAAGCTCGTGGCGCTCGGCATCCAGGCGGCGAGCGTGGTGATGTCGGGCGTGCGCGTGCACCATACCCGCGCGGACTTCGAGGCCGCGCTGCGCGAATGCATCCAGCAGCGAAGCCGCCCGGCGTGAGCTGCGCAAAGGCGTCGTGAGCCGATATGGGGGCGGAGGACGGCAAAAAAGGGAGGTCTCGAGGGCTTCGGGCCGCTCGAGGATCAATTCCAGGCGATCTTCGATGATTTCTTCCGCCGCCCGGCGGTGGATTCAGGGCAGGATCGTCGCATTCCGATGCTCGTGTCGCTGGAGGAGGCGGCCTCGGGCGCGAGCAAGGTGATCAAGGCGACGTTCGAGGCGCGCTGCGCGGCCTGCAAAGGGAGCGGCGTTTTTCAGAGCGCTCTGCCCGGCGTTTCGTGTCCCGTATGTCTGGGCAAACAGCGGGTTTTGCAGGAACGAACGCTGACGGTGAAGGTGCCGGCGGGGATCGACGACGGGCAGATCCTCAGGCTCGCGGGGCAGGGGGACGAGGCGTCGCTCGGCGTCGGGCGGCCCGGAGATTTGATGATCGAGGTGATCGTGGCGCCGCACCCGCGCCTGCGTCGCGAGGGCGTGGATCTGTTCGTCGAGGTGCGGATCGACGCGGAGACCGCGCGGCGCGGGGGGCGCGTGAAAGTGCCGGTGCTCGACGGCGAGCGGACGGTCATGGTGCCCCGAGGGACGGTGACCGGGGCCGAGCTGCGGCTCGCCGGGTTTGGCGCCGTGCGCCTCGGCGCCGAGGCCGTGCCCATTCCCGCGGAGGTAACGGCCGATCCCTATCGTTCACGGAGCGTCGGGGACCACCGCGGTGACCAGATTGTCACGTTCGTCGTGGGGGAGTCTTTCGTGGACGGGAAGGACGAGGCGTTCGAGGTGCGACAAGCCGCACGGAACACGGGGCTCTTTCGGACCGTGCTGCTCGCCGCGGCGCTGATCGCGGCGGTGATCGGGGCGCTCGTCCTCGGGCGCTAGCGTCACCGGGGATCCACACGCGCGAGCACGGAAACGGCGGGGCGGGACACGCGTTCGGGCGAGCCTGGAACGGCTTCCCTTCCGTGCGGGATCGGGGTACAGGGGGTGTACGCGGCGCGACGAGCGCCCAATCCTTGTCCGATATCATCGAAACAATACATCGCTCGCGGCGTCTGCCTGCGGGATCACCACGAAGATTCTGGCGTGGAGGAATCATGAAGCGCTCTGCTCGATATGCCACGGCTCTCATCACGCTGCTCGCCGGCTCCGCGGCGCGCGCGGGTGACATGGATCTGCCGAATTACCATGCGTACGACGACGCCCCCGCCGTCGCGGTGAGCCCACTGCAAAGCCTGCACGAGACCGGCGTCGGCGGCGTGACGGGCGTGGACGAGAAGCGCGGCGTGCCGACGTTTTTCTGGGCCCCGAAGGGCGGCTGGAAGGCGCCGGGCGCGCAGACGGCGACGCCCGCGGGGTCGGCGCGGCTCTACCTCGAGCACTACGCGTACCTCTACGGCGTCGGCAAGAAGGCGATCGACGCGGCCGTGCCCGTGGTGGTGAACGACGTGACGGGCGGGGGCATCATCGTGGTGTTCCGCCAGAACGTCGACGGGATCGAGGTCTTCCAGAACGACGTGAAGGTGCTGATGACGCAGAGCCGCGAGCTCGTGGCGATCGCCGGCAACCTGCACCCGTCGGCGACGCCGGGCATGAAGCGCGGCAAGAACTTCAAGCTCGATGCCTCCACGGCCGTCTCCCGCGCGTTCAACGATTTCTTCGCGACGAAGGTGCCCGCGAGCGCATTCAAGGACAAGAAGCAGCCCGAGCACGGTTATGCCTTCTACGACCTCGTCGATTCGCCCGAGACGGCGCACGTCGAGTTGACGCGCCCGGCGCGCATCAAGAAGGTCTATTTCCCGATGCCGGATCAGCTGGTGTCGGGGTATTACGTCGAGATCTGGGGCGGCCAGAAGGGCCTGCACAACGACGAGCTCTACGCGTACGTGATCGCCGCGGACGACGGGCGGTTGCTCATGCGCGCGGCTCGGACGAGCGACGCGGAGTTCAAGTACCGCGTCTGGTCCGACGGCGCGCCGAAGTACACGCCGACCGAGGGCCCGATGGCCGATTACGCGCCCCACCCGACGGGCACGCCCGACGGCTCGGCGCCGGCATTCATCGCACCGACCCTGGTCACGATGGACGGCTTCAACACGAATCCGCAAGGAACGTTCGATCCGTGGCTGCCCGTGGGCGCGGAGGAGACCTCGGGCAACAACGTCGACGCGTACGTCGATCACGAGGATCCGCAGGGCCTCTCCTCCGGTGAATATCGCGCCAACGTGACGGCGCCGGGCGTCTTCGATCGCGTCTACGATACGGCGCAGAACCCCGACGTCACGCAGGATCAGGTGAAGGCGGCGATCACGCAGCTCTTCTTCCTGAACAACTACCTGCACGATTACTGGTACGACTCGGGCTTCAACGAGCAGGCCGGCAATGCGCAGGTGAACAACTACGGCCGCGGCGGCCTCGGCAACGACGCGATCCTGGCCGAGGCGCAGGACGGCTTCCACAACGCGACGCCTTCGCTCGACAACGCGAACATGAGCACGCCGTCCGACGGCAGCCAGCCGCGAATGCAGATGTTCGTCTGGAGCGGCCCGCCGAACGCGAGCCTGACCGTGAACCCGGGCGGCGCGACGTATCCGACCGGCGTCGCGAGCTTCGGTCTGCAGACGTTCACCACGACGGCGGAGGTCGCGCTCGCGGTCGACAACTCCACGGACACGACGAACCAGACCCCCGGCACGTTCAATGACGCCTGCCAGCCCCTCGTGGGCAATTACGCCGGGAAGATCGTGATCGCGGATCGCGGCTCGTGCGATTTCAACCTGAAGGCGTCGAACATCGAGGCCGCGGGCGCGGTGGGCGGGATCATCGCGAACCACCTGGCGCCCGGCCTGCCGCCGAGCCCCATGGGCGAATCGACCCCGCCCATCACCGTCGGCATCGGCGTGCTCGGCGTCACGAAGGACGTGGGCACGGCGCTGAAGGCGGCCATCGCGGCCGGCAGCCCGATCACGGCCACGATCTCCCGCGCGGACAACACGAAGCGCGACGGCACGATCGACAACGGCGTGGCCGCGCATGAGTGGGGTCACTACATCCACAACCGCCTCGTCGCGGTGGGCTCGATCCAGGCCCGCGGCATGGGCGAGGGCTGGGGCGATACCGTGGCGCTCCACATGCTCATTCGCGAGGGCGATGATCCGAATGGCGTGTACGCGACAGCGGTGTACGGCGGCGCGACGTTCGGCGATAGCGCGTATTTCGGGATCCGGCGTTTCCCGTACACGACCGACTTCACGAAGAACGCGCTCACGTTCAAGCACATCCAGGCCGGCGAGGCGCTCCCGACCGGTATGCCCACGCAGCCGCTCGCCGCCGAGAACGAAGAGGTGCACAACACCGGCGAGATCTGGGCGACGATGGTGCTCGAGGGGTATGCGAAGCTCCTCGAGGACGCGTACTCGGCGACGCCGCGGCACACGTTCGACCAGGCCAAGCGCAAGATGGCCAATTACCTGACCGGCGGCATGCAGCTCGCCCCGGCGAACCCGACGTTCACCGAGCAGCGCGACGGCATCCTGGCGACGGCGATCGCGGCGAACGTGGAGGACTTCGAGGATCTCGCGACCGGCTTCGCCATCCGCGGCGCCGGCTCCTGCGCGATCTCGCCGCCGCGCAACTCCACCGACAACGTGGGCGTGACCGAGAGCTACGAGGCGGCGCCGCAGCCGGTGATTGTCTCTGTGAACATCGACGACAGCGTGCTGTCCTGCGACAACGACGGCGTCCTCGACAACAGCGAGATCGGCAAGGTCACCGTCGAGGTGCGCAATCAGGGCTGGGGGCCGCTCGTCGGCGGCACGGTCACGGTGAGCTCGACGAACCCGAACGTGTCGTTCCCGAACGGCGCGTCCGTGGCGCTGCCGGCGACGAACATCCTCGCCTCGAACACGACGACGCTGCAAATCGCGCTCGCGGATTCGGTCGCGGCAGTCACGGATCTGCAGCTCAAGGTCGATGTGGCCGCGCCCGGATCCTGCTCGCCGACGATCAGCAATTCGAGCGTGCGCAAGGCCCATTTCGACAGCATCCCGAACGTGGCGACGCAGGAGCTCTGGGAGAGCAACCTCGAGACGTGGACGGCGAAGAACGCGTCGGGCCCGAGCAACAAGTGGGCGCGGATCCGGCCGCTCGCCACGTCGTCGAACGTGCTCGCCCACGGCGAGGCGACCGCGGGCATCTCCGACGAGCGGTACGAGTCGCCGGACTTCGTGGTGGGCAATGGCAACGTGACGATGTCGCTCGTGCACCGCTACCAGTTCGAGCGGAGCGGGACGCCGGCCACGAACTGGGACGGCGGCATCATCGAGCTGAGCCAGGACGGCGGCCAGACCTGGGTCAACATCAACACGTACGCGAACCTCGGCGCGACCTACAATGGCACCATCGGCACCGCGGACGCCGGCAACCCGCTCGTAGGCCAGAAGGGCTTTACGGGGCAGAGCACGGGTTTCACGAACGGTGCGAACGTCACGACGAGCATCAACCTCGGCAATCAGTTCGCCGGCAAGACCATCAAGATCCGCTTCCGCATCGGCACGGACGAGGCGGTCGGGACGCAGGGGTGGTTCATCGAGAGCCTGACCGTCAACGGCCTCGCGGCCCCGCCGTTCGGGAGCATCGTGTCGGATCAGGGCACTTGCGACGATCCGAACCAGGCGCCGATCGCGATGGCCGGCCCGGATCAGATCGTGGCGAGCGGCGATACCGTGATGCTCGACGCGTCCGGGAGCTCGGATCCCGATAACGATCCGCTCACGTTCGGCTGGACGCAGCAGGTCGGTCCGGGCGTGACGCTGGGCGCGGCGAACAGCGCGCATACGGACTTCGTCGCGCCAAACGTCGCGACGGAGACGCTGCTCACGTTCCAGGTGGCCGTGAATGACGGTCAAGCGTCGGCGACGGATACGGTGGACGTGCTCGTGCAACCGCCGGCCGGGACGACCAGCTCGTCGAGCTCGACCGGTGTTGGCGGCATGGGCGGCGCCGGTGGTGCTGGCGGAATGGCTGGCGCCGGTGGAACGGGTGGCGCTGGCGGTGAAGGCGGCATGGGTACCGGCGGCATGGGCGGTGCTGGTGGCGCCGGTGGTGCCGGTGGCGTCGGCGGCACCGGTGGCGCTGGCGGCGAGGGCGGCGTCGGCGGCGGCATCAGCGCCGGTGGCGCTGGCGGCGAGGGTGGCGAGGGTGGCGAGGGTGGCGAGGGTGGCGAGGGTGGCGAGGGTGGCTCCGTCACCGCCGTCACCACGGTCACCACGGGCGCTGGTGGCGGCGGCGGCGATGAGCCGGTCGTCGTCGGCGGTTGCGGCTGCTCGGTGCCGGGCGACGAGGCGCCGGCGCGCGGCGTGGGCGCCGTGGGCGGCTTCCTCGCGATGGTGGGCGCCTTCATGGCCAAGCGCCGCCGCAGCAGCAAGCGGTCCTGAGACCCGAACGGCCGAGGCGCGAGCCCCTCGCGCCCCGGAAAACCCGCCCGCGTTCGTCCTCGCGACGGCGCGGGCGGCGCCTTTTTGTGGGTTACACGATTCCGCGTCGCATCAAGGCGCGGCCGGGCGGCGCGCGACGACCTCCAGCGCGCCCTCGAACGGCGCGCGCTGGGCCGCGAGGGCGCGGACGAGGTCGTTCATCGAGGGCAGGTCGTCGGCGACGAAGACGAATCGATACACGCCGGGGCTTTTTTGCGTCGAATAGACGAAGGCGCGCGTGCGCCGGGCCTCGGCGGTGATGGCGGCGACGGCGGCGGCGCCGATCGTGCCCTCGAAGCGGGCGAGGTCGGCAACCTCGGCGTGTGTCACGAAAAACGCGCCGCCCCAGTGCGGGCGCGAGGCGAAGAGGTTCAGGGTTTCGGGGGCGCGCATGGCGTCGGAGGCGGTGGAGCCGCCGAGCGAGGAGGCCATCGCGGCGCCGTCGAAGGCGTGGAAGGCCGGCCATAAGCCGGGGGCGACGACGGCGACGAGGGGCCGGGCGTGCGCGAGGGGCGGCAGGCCGTCGGGGAAGGCTTTGTGGACGGCGGCGAGGAAACCGGGGGCGAAGCCGGGGTCGTGCAGGCTCTTTCCTTCGGCGAGGCGGGCGTCGAGGAAGGGGAGCACGGCCTTGGCGACGCGGTCGATCGTGGGCTCGGCATAAAGGCCCATCGGCGCTTCGAGCTTTCTGGACAAACCCGGCGGATCGAGGCGCCCCATGGCCTTCGCGGTGCCGAGCGCGGTGGCGAGGGCTTCGTCGAGGACCGCATACGAGGCCGGGGCGAGCGGGTCGTTCGTCTCGACGAACGATCGGGAGAGGGCGGCGAGGCGCTCGTCGGTCGCGGCGGCGTGCAGGTGGTGGAGCATTTCGTGGACGACGACGGGGGCGCGGTCCTCGGGTTTTGCGCCGGCGGGCATCTCGATGACGGCATGGCCGCCGATCTGGCGGGCGGTGTCGACCGAGCGGTGGGCCGGGCGGGCCATGAGGTGGAAATGGAGCGGGGTGCCCTCGGGGAGGTCGGCCTTGTAAAACCCGACGAGCGCCTCGACGTGGCCCGTGAGTCCCTCGCGCTGGAAGAGGGCGGCGAGCTTCTCGGCGGATTCTTCGCAATGGGCGCGGCCCTCGCGTTCCCAGTATCGATCGAATCGAGGGCGGAAATGGTCGACGAGGGTCTGGGCGCGCTGCGCGTCGGTGGGTGTGGTGACGAGGCCGAGGTAACGGACGTGCTCGTCGGGCGTGCGAGCGACGAGGCCGGCGATGGAGAGGCGCGCGGCGACGGTGCGATCGGCGTGGGGCAAGGGGAGGGGCGCGGCGGGGGCGGGGGAGCGGAGCTCGATGCGGCCGTTCCAGGATTCGCGGATCTTGCGGAAGGCTTCGAGGGTGCGGCGATCCGTGTCGTCCCAGCCGAGATCGTCCTGCCAGAGGGCCTCGTACGCGGCGCGGGAGCAAGGGTGCCGGCCGGCCATGCAATCGAGCTGGTAGACGAGGTTCGGGAGGGGATCGGCGTGGAAGACGAGGCGGAGCTTCGTGCCGCGGGCTTCCCGCTCGAACGAGGAGCTTTGCGTGGCCGCGGGCTTCATGGCGTCCGCGGCGGGCTCGGGCGCGAGGAGCGGGGCGTTCGCTTGCGAATCGGACTTCGGCGTGGGGGAGCACGCGGCGAAGCCGAGGAGGGCGAAGCGGGCGAGGGACCGGGGCGCGAATCGAGGGGCCGAGGGGAAGGCCATGTGGCCGTGAGCGTGGATCGAATCGAGCAGGCGCGCTCGCGCCTTGGAGCGGCTTTTGCGTGTGGAAATGGCGAATGCCTCACCGTGTTACCATGATGTCGTGAAAATGGTGTTCACGGGATTCGAGCTTTCCGTGGTAGGGTGATCTCAGAAAGGGGATCCTTGCCATGATCAAGATTCGATCTTTTCTTCCCGTCGCGCTCGTTGTGGGGATGGCGACGCTCTCGGCGGCTTGCACGGACGAGGGAGAGAACGGCTCCGGAGGCAACGGGGGAGCAGGCGCGACCGGTGGCACGGGCGGTACGGGCGGCACCGGTGGAATGGGCGGCACGGGCGGAATGGGCGGGGCCGGGGGAATGGGCGGCGCGGGTGGAATGGGCGGCGTCGGCGGGATGGGCGGCGCGGGAGGCGCGATGGCCGCGCCGGACCTGGATTCGAATCTGATGTGGTACGGCCAGAACCGCGAAGCGCTCGACAAGATGATCGACGAGGTCGGGGTGAACAGCGCGTCGTACGATCCGGCGCAGAAGCCCGTCGCGATTTTCGACTGGGACAACACGGTCATCAAGAACGACGTGGGGGATCTCGTGTTCTTCTGGCTCGTGAAGAACGACAAGATCATGCAGCCGCCGAACAAGGATTGGCGCACGACGAGCCGTTTCCTGACGAATGACGCGCGGAACGCGCTGAACCAGGCGTGCGGAGCGCTGGTCGACGCGGGGATGCCGCTGCCAACGAGCACGAACGCGGAATGCGCGGACGAGATCCTCGCGGTGTATACGACGGGGAAGACGGTGGACGCGAAGGCGGCGTTCGAGGCGTGGAACTATCGCACGATGGAGCCTGCGTACGCCTGGGCCGCAGAGGTGCAGGCGGGATACACGCCGGCCGAGATGAAGGCATTCGCGAACACGGCGATCGAAGAGGGGCTCGCCGCGGCGGAGGGGACGAAGCAGACGATCGGGACGACGTCGGTCAATGCGTACGTGCGGATCTACGAGCAAATCAACGATCTGATCGACGTGATGCAGAAGAATGGGCTCGACGTGTGGGTGATTTCAGCATCGCCGCAGCCGAACGTGGAGGCGTTCGCGGAGCGCGTGAACGTGGGCGCGGATCACGTGATCGCGATCCGGAACCTGCTCGACGGGGCCGGGAAGCTGACGTACGACTTCGAGGGATGCGGATCGGTCGTGGATGGGTCGGGGAACGGCGCGAATCCCGTCGGCAATACGATGATCACGTACATCGAGGGCAAACGCTGCTGGATGAACAAGGTGATCTACGGGGTGACCGGGGCCGACGCGGAGAAGCCGAACGCGGACATGAAGAAGCGGCCGGTGTTCGGCGCGGGCGACTCGGATACGGACATCTCGTTCCTGCACGACGCGACGGTGCTGAAGCTCGCGGTGAACCGCAACAAGAACGAGCTCATGTGCAACGCATACGCGAACTACATGAACAAGTGGCTCGTGAACCCGATGTTCATCCTCCCAAACCCGCAGAAAGCCGCGCCGTACCCGTGTGCGACGACGGGCTGCAAGGACGCGTCGGGCGCCTCCGTTTCGTGCGTGAACGAGGTGGGTGAGGGGATCCCGGATCAGATGGATACGGTGTTCTGATCGCGGAAACGAAAAGGGAGGGCTCCGCGCGGGGCCCTCCCCGGGTGTTCACGGGTTCCGGACGCAACGAAAGCCGAGCCCGGGGACCTCGTAGGTGTGAATGGCGGCGCCGCGGAAGGCGGTCTGGATGCCGAGGTTCGATCGATTCCAGCCGCCGCCACGCACGACGTGCACGAGCACGCCGGGCTTTTGCACGTGGGGATCCGTGACGGCGTCGGCGCCATATTTGGCATAGGTGTCGTCGCACCACTCCCAGACGTTGCCCGCGAGGTCGTGGAGCGTGCCGGTGGGCCAGATGCGGTCGCGCCCTGGAGCGGCTTTGGGCGTGTGGAGTGCGTGTGGAAATAGGGAATGGTTCAGCGTGTTACCACGATGTAAATAAAATTACGTTCACCGGATTCGAGCTTTCTGGCGCGGGATGACCTCTTGGGGGAGTGGGCGCGACCAGCTGCACGAACACATATCAATTGTTCAGTGTTGTGGCGCATGTCTGTTCCATACTATAGTTCCTTGCCTCTCTGCGAGGGCGTAGTGCTAGGTGGCACGGGGCGCAGCGCAGCCAGGTGCGGTCAGGATGATCGATAGCAGAGGACGAGGTGAATCATGCCTTCGAGCAAGATCGACGCGATGATGTTCACGGTTCTCATCGGAATGGTGTCGGCAGGCTGCATCGCCGAGGACGGCTCCGTCCAAGACGAGTATGCGATGCGTGCAGAGGAAGAGGTCGAGGCGGTTGAGGAGGCCGCGCAGGCGCTCGATACATGCACGACGACCGGCGGCGGCACCTGGGGAAACATCATTACCCTCTGCAGGACGTCGAACAACAGCCTCTACGTCAAGAAACGCGACGGTGGGGCGTTTACGTCTTCGGGGACGATGAAGCTCAAGACGTGGTTGGGTACCATCGACACGAGGCCCGTATACGTCGGACAAAAGGAGGTCTGGTTCGGCCCCCCGGGGCCGGGATGGTATTCTGCTCTCTACGAGTCTAATGCGCCCGGGACGGCTTATACGGGCGAGATTCAGGTCCAGTAATGATCGTCTGCCCAGCGCCGCTACCCAAGCGGCGCTGGGCGGGTGGGATCAGTCGAGGCCGAGGCGCGCGCGGGCGTCGGCGTACGCGTCGCTCACCGAGAACACGATGAGCTCGCGGGCCTCGGCATTGCGACCGATCCAGGTGAGGCGCTCCTTGCCGGACGCCGGAGGCTGGTTCGTGTGGCCGCCAGCCCAGGCAATGCCCGTGAGCGCGATGTTGGGATCACCGACCGCGAGCAAGCCCGCGCGCGCACGACGGTGCTGAAGCTCGCGGTGAACCGCAACAAGAACGAGCTCATGTGCAACGCATACGCGAACTACATGAACAAGTGGCTCGTGACCCCGATGTTCATCCTGCCAAACCCGCAGAAAGCCGCGCCGTACCCGTGTGCGACGACGGGCTGCAAGGACGCGTCGGGCGCCTCCGTTTCGTGCGTGAACGAGGTGGGTGAGGGGATCCCGGATCAGATGGATACGGTGTTCTGATCGCGGAAACGAAAAGGGAGGGCTCCGCGCGGGGCCCTCCCCGGGTGTTCACGGGTTCCGGACGCAACGAAAGCCGAGCCCGGGGACCTCGTAGGTGTGAATGGCGGCGCCGCGGAAGGCGGTCTGGATGCCGAGGTTCGATCGATTCCAGCCGCCGCCACGCACGACGTGCACGAGCACGCCGGGCTTTTGCACATGGGGATCCGTGACGGCGTCGGCGCCATATTTGGCATAGGTGTCGTCGCACCACTCCCAGACGTTGCCCGCGAGGTCGTGGAGCGTGCCGGTGGGCCAGCTTCGCGCGCCCTTCGGATGCGAACGCACGGGCGAGGTGCCACCGCCGTGGCAGCCGGAGTCGCCTCCGGGCGAGACGAGGACACCAATGGTGAAATCGGCGTGCTCGCAGGTGGGTTCGTCGTTGCCCCAGGGCCATTTGCGTCCGTCGCCGCCGGTCGCCGCCCATTCCCATTGCGCCTCGGTGGGGAGGTCTTTGCCTTGGGCCTTGCAATACTTCTTGGCCTTGTCCCAGGAGACCTCGTTGGCGGGGTGATCGGGGCGGCGCGGATAGTTCGCAAAGACTTCGAGGGTCTTCGGCGGGTCGCAGGTCTTTTCGTCGACGCATGGTTTCATGGCGGCGACGGTGACCTCGGTCTCGTCCATGCAAAACGGGCGCGTGAGGACGACGCGGTGCGGGCGATCGGAGTCGGGCTGGTGTCCCTTGCGGAGGCGGCGCGCGCCGCCATTCAAGGTAAAACCTTTGCCCATGACGAATCCGTCAGGGCCGGTTTTCGGGATGTAAACCTCGCCCGCAGGGCAATGCGGGACACACGCGCCCGTGGCCTCGTCGCAGCGCTCGATCGAGGCGCAGGTGACGCCAGCGCAGCGGGAAGGTTCGGGCGGGGGCGCGGCCGAGGGGAGGGGCGTGGGCGCCGGCGGCGGAGATGCCGCAGACGCGGGTGGGGTGGGCGCGGGGGAGGCGTCCGGGGAGGAGCAGGCGGCGGCCCCGAGGAGGAGGGCCGCCGCAGAGGAGAGCAGGCGCGAGGCCAAGCGAGGGCGGGTGGGATCAGTCGAGGCCGAGGCGCGCGCGGGCATCGGCGTACGCGTCGCTCACCGAGAAGACGATGAGCTCGCGGGCCTCGGCATTGCGACCGATCCAGGTGAGGCGCTCCTTGCCGGACGCCGGAGGCTGGTTCGTGTGGCCGCCAGCCCAGGCAATGCCCGTGAGCGCGATGTTGGGATCACCGACCGCGAGCAAGCCCGCGCGCGCACCCCAGCCGTTCACCGCGGTGTTGAGGGTCGAGGCGCGGTTGCCGATGTTGGCGATGACGTCGGTCGCGAGCGTGCGCACCTGCGGATCGAGGCTCGCCGGGAGCGCCTTGGCGACGCGCGCCGACGCATCGTTGAGCTTGGCCGGGTCGACACCTTGCGGGGCAAACCCGGGGCTCAGCGCCTTGAGGTACGCGGCGAGCAGCGGCCAGAGGTCGATCGGCGCGGTGCGCGCGAAGGCCGTGGCATTCGCCTGGACGACCTTGAGCGCGCGGTGAACGAGGAACGTGCGGACAGCCTCGTTCGTCGCGGCCACGAGCGGCGCGCCGAGCACGATCGTCGGTGGATGCGCGCTCGCTGCGACGCACACCGAGCCGAGCGTGGACGACTGCAGCACCTTGAGATCCTCGATCCCGTAGGCGCGTGCGAGCTCCTTGATCTCCTCGGCGAGGTGCGCCTGCGGGGGCGGGAAGGGCGTCGCGCGGACCGACGTGACGTCGAACGGCACGGCCGTGTCGAGCATCGGCCCAGTGCGCTGCAGGAGGTCGCGGAACGCAGGCGTCATCACGTCGGGCGCGACCAGCTCGTCGAGCGAGAGGTCGCCGGCCGCCACGCCCGCGCCCGGAAGATCGACCGCGCCGCCGTCGAGGGCCGCCACGCTGCCACGCGCGATGCGCGCGACCTCGGGCCTTCCGCGTAGATCGGCGACGGTGGCGACGGTGCTGAAGAGGTACGGCTCGAAGCGGCCGGTGCCGAGCGCGCGGCGCGCGTCGGCGACGGCACGATCGAGCAGGACGTTCGCAGCCTGCGCCTGATCGGTGCGCTGGTAGAAGCTCGCGAGCGCGCCGAGCGCGACGTCGTCCTTGGGCCAGGTCTTGCGCGCCTGGAGCAAGGTCTGCTCGGCCTTCTTGAGGTCGCCCATCGCCTCGTAGATCTCGGCGAGCTGCGTCGTGCGACGGCACTTCGCCTCGGGCTCCTCGACGTTGTTGATGAGGATCGTCTGCTGCTCGAGGGCCTTCGCCGTGTCGCCGAGGTTCTTGTAGAGGTCGACGAGGCGCTCACGCGCGGGCTCGTTGTTCGCGAAGCGCTTCAAGACCTCCTGGTAGGAGAGCTCGGCGCGCTCGGCGTTCGGCAACGGTCCGTTGTAGAGGTCGCCGAGGCGCATGTAGAGCTCGGCCTGGCGCTCGGGCTCCGCGACGAGGCGCGCGAGCCGGATCCAGGCCTGCTCCGCGCCGCCCCAGTCGTCTTCCCTCGCGCAGACGTCGGCAAACGCCGTCAGAGCCTCGACGTGGTCGGGGTTCTGATCGAGCGCCGCCGCGAGAGCCTGCTTCGCCGCCGCCGCGTCGCCGACGTCGGCGAGCGCGCGGCCACGCAGGACCTCCATCTCGACACGCTCGGCCGGATCGGTGACGGCGTCGAGGCGACGTTCGAGGAGCGCGGCGAGCTCGGCCCGCGCGCCACTCGCGACGTAGATCGCCTGTAAGCGCTGGAAGACGTCGAGGTACGAGGGATCAACCGCGAAGACGCTCTCGAAGGCGCCACGCGCGCGCTCGGTCTCGCTCGTCTTGTCGGCCCAGAGGACCGCGGCGAGGTAGAGGTTGCGCACGCGCTCCTCGGCCGTCGCGCTGGTCTGCGCGGCAGCTTCGAGCGTGGTCGCAGCCCCGACGAAGTCGCCGCTCTGCTCGAGGGCGCGGGCACGTTCGAGGTGCACCACGAGGTGACCAGGCACGAGCTCGATCGCCTTTTCGAGGAGCTCGCGGGCCTTCTCGGTTTGCCCCGCACGCGTCGCGGACTCGGCAGCGCGCAGCGAGAGCGTGGCGATCTCGGAGGCGCGCTCGGTGCGGTTCGCGAGCTCGAGGTCGGCTTCGAGCGCCGTCGCCTCGTCGCCGCGCGCGCGAGCATGCGCCGCCGTTTGGCGGAGCGCCCAGAGCCCGCGAGGCTCGTTGCGATAGGCGATCTCGACCGGCTCGCGCGTCTCGTCCCAGCCGTGGATGCGGAGGCGGAGGCGCGCGGAGAGGTGCGCATGCGCGATGGCCTCGGGGCCTTCGAGCGTCCTCGCGAGCGTGAAGACGACCGGCTCGAGCTCCTCGTCGCGGCCGCCCGCGATGAGGGCGCTCGCCACGCGGCGGAGCGTCGGCAGGTGCGTAGGCGTCTCTTCGAGGATCGTGCGGCGCCAGAGCAGGCCGCTCGCCGCGTCGCCACGGCCGATCTCGTCGAGCTCGGCGAGGCGCTCGTACGCCTGGAGCCGCTCGACGGAATCCTCCGTCGCGCGGGCGTACTGCAAGAGGCCGTCGACGAGATCACTCGTGCCATGGCCCGCGAGCGCGGCGCGGTACGCGCAGAGCGGCGCGAGGAGCGTCTCGCCCGCGGCGATGGCTTGCCGCGAGAGGGCCGCGGCCTTCTCGAGGTCGCCGTCGCGCTCGTACTCGAGCGCGGCTTCGAGCGAGAAGCGCGCGGCGTCGGAGCCCGTGGAGGCAGCCGCGCGCTCGGCACGCCAGGCCGCGCGATCCGCGGGGCGCTCCGGCGAGAGGCGCTCGTAGAGCTCGCGCAGGCCGATGTCGTCGGGACGCGCCGTGAGCGCCTGCGCGAGCAGGCCCGCCGCATGCGCCGCGCCTTCCGGCGTGATGAGGGCTTCGCGCACGAAGTCGCGGGCCTGCTCGATCGGATCCTCGCTCGCCTGACGGCGGAGGTGGAGCCACTCGATGAGGCCGTCGCGATCGCCCACGCCGCGCGCCGTGCGCTCGCCGAGGTGCACGGAGAGCGGGAGGCGCGCGTCGATCTCGGCCGCGCCGCGGAGGAGTTTGTCGCGTTCGTCGTCGATCGAGGTGTCGGGGACCTCGACCTCGAGCAAGCGGATCGCCGCCTCCGTGAGCAAGAGCGCGGCGCGCGTGCCAGGCTCGATCGACTGCGCGAGGCCGGCGAGGACACTCGAAGCGGTCGCGGCGTCGGCGCCCGTCGCGCGAGCGCGCGTGGCGCCTTCGTGGGCCGGATCCGATTGGCGCGCGCGATCGTACCCTTCGGCCGCGAGCTCCGCGTCGCCCGCGAGCTCGGCGAGGAGCGCGCTCGCCAGCGCGCTGTCGCGATCCCCGTCCTCTGCACCGCGCCACGCGGCGACGGCGCGGGCGACGTTCGCGCCAGCCTTCGACTCGAGGTCGAGCTCGAGCTTGAGCGCGCGGCCCGTGCCGCTGTCGGCGGCGTGCTCGGTGTAGCCGAGGATCGCCGCCGCGAGGGCGTCGTTCTCGCCGAGGGGCTTGCCGTCGGGGCGAGCGTCGGCGAGGGCGCGGCCGAGCGCCGCGGAAGCACGCGCGCTCGGGCTGCCAGCGCCGATGACGCTGCTCGAAGACGCGTCGGTTTCGCGGGAGGCCGCGCTCGCCGCGGCGAGCAGCGGCGCGAGCTCGTCGTCGCCCGCGGCCGCGTCGACGGCCTGGTCGAAGAGCTCGCGCGAGCCTCCGGTGAGCGCCGTCAAGGAGAGGCGGTCGGCAGCCGAGAACGCGATCGTGTCGCTGCCCTCGACGGCCGCGCGCGCCGCGGCGGCGTCGCCGAGCTCGATCGCGCGGGCCGCGAGGGCGCGCCGCGCGTCGGCGTCGTGCGTGCCGTCGAGCGCGCCGCGCAGGGCCTCGATCGAGCCCGGACGCGTGTCCTTGCGCGCGGCCGCGAGCATGCCCGCGAGCCAGCCCGCGCCGCCCTTGAGGGAGGCGGTGCTGCGCAGGCGCCCGAGGCTCGACACCGCGAGGGACACGTCGCCCGCTTCGAGCGCGGCGCGCGCGCGGAGGAGCGCGTCGTACGCGGAGACGACACCGCGGATGCCACGCGGCACCACGCCGCGGTGGATCGCGACCTGCGTGAACGCGTCGCGCAGCGCCGAGAGCTCGCTCGTTTCCGGCGCGCGAACCTTCGTGAAGGCGTCGTCGGCGCTGCCGAGCGCCTCGGAGAAGCGCTGCACGTGCGGGCGCGGATCCGTGGGCAGCGAGCGCTGCGCGAGGTCCATGCGCTTCTGGGCGCCTTCCTCGTCCTCCTGGCGGATGCGCAGGACCTCGGCGCCGAGCACGGCGGCGTGGGCCCGCGCGGCCGGCGTCGGCGCGATGCGCGCCTCGGTGTCGAGCACCTCGATCGTGCCTTGCCAGTCCTGATCACGCGCGAGGAGCCCGCGGATCTGGCGATGCGCGAGCGGAGAGCTCGGCGCGAGCTCGCGCGCCTCGGCCGCGATCGCGCGCGCTGTCTGCTCCTCGCCCGCCATCGCGTAGATCTCGGACACCGCCACGAGCGCTCGCGCGCGCGCGGCCTTGTCCTCCATCGCCTCGGCTTCGGCGCGCAGCCACGCGGCCCGCTCGGCCCACGCGTCACGCTGCTGCGTGCGCACGAGGTGCGCGCTCGCGTCCTGCTCGTCGTCGAACGTGGGCGCTCCCGCGACGGGCGCGCGCTCGCGCCGCGACGGCGCGATCGGCACGTCGTCCTCGGCTTCCACCTCGGCCACGACCGCGGCCACCGGCGTCTCCACGACGGAAGGTCCCGCGGGCGTCACCGCGTCGTGGGCGCTCGTGTCCGCGGCCGGCAGCGTGTTCGTCTCGTCGACGAGGGCCTCCACGAGCCCGTCGTCCTCGGGCCTCGTGGGCAACTCGTGCCGCACGTCCTCCTTCATGCGCGCGGTCACCTCGCCGATCTCCGGCTCGCTGCCGGAGTTCCGCAGCGACGCCATCAGCTCGTCGGGCACGTGCGCCATGATGGTCGCAGCGTCGTCGTCGTCGTCTTCGATCGCGTCCTCTGCGAGGTCGATCTCGTCGTCTTGGGGCTCGCTCACGGGACCTTGATCCTTTGCTCCAGAGTCGTGGCTCACCGGACACCCATGCCGAGCTTCTTGCGCAGCTCGAGGTAGCTGGGGGAAAGCACGAACGAGAGAAGGCGACGCGAGCGCTCGCTCTCGGTGACCACCGAGCCGAGCTGATCCCGCGGCACGCTCACGATGTCGCTCAGAACGATCGAGACGTCGCCGGCGGCGATCACCGCCATGCGATCCAGGCTGCGACGCGCCGCGTTCGTCCACGCGCGTGCATCCTGCTTGCTCGACACGACCTTCTGGCAGACCTCGCCGATGCTCTTGCGGATCTTGCGCGAGATCTCCTTGTGCACCGCGCGCTGGATCTCGCCGTAGACCGCGTAGCCGGGGTTTTGGACCTTGATGTCGACCTCGTTGCACGCCGCGATGACCACGGACGCGACCGTGGCCTCGTCGCGCGTGCGGAGCGAGGTGATCCCGCGCCGCAGGGCGAAGACCGTGCGTGCGATGGCCGAGCGCGCCGCCGCGTCGAGCGGCGTCGTGATCCCGGGCCCGACGACGATCGCGGGCACCTCGCCGGCGACGCCGTGCACGCCCTTCGGCTCGGGGCCGCCCACGTAGAGCTCGAAGTCGCCCTCGAAGCCCACCGCGCCCATCCACTCGGCGACCGCCACGCGCAGCGGGTGGCCGCCGCGCGAGTCGATGCGCTCCTTCTTGCCGACGTTCAGCGAGCCGAGCGTCGGGCCGAGCGCGAGCGTCACCGTCTCGGCCATGAGCACGAAGAGCTCCGCGATCGGGCCGTTGTCCTCCGGATCGGCGATCTCGGCCATGGCCTTCGCGTCGAGCACGATCTGCGGCCGCGTCGCGACGCGACCGTCGATCCGTTTGAGCTCCGTCGAGATCGCGTCGTCGTCGCGACCGAGCGAGACGAGGCAGCCGAGCGTCGCCTGGCGGAGCGCCGCGTCCTGCCCGGCCTGCGCGATCTTCGCGAGCCGCTCGACGCGGTCGGCGTCGCACGGATCCTCGGAGAGCTTCTGCACGAGCACGTTCTTCGCGCGGCCGAGCAGGCGCTGACGGAGCGACGCCTCGTAGCTCGTGGTGAGCACGAGATCGAGCGCCTCGCCGTCGTCCGGCGACTCGTCGAGCAGCTTCACGACCGCGCTCTCGGCCTTGAGCGGATCGTTCTGCTTGTCGCGCCAGATGGCCATCGCGAGCCGCGCGGCCTCCATGCGACCCTCGCGCTTGTCGCGCTCCTGCATGAGCTGCTCGAGGATCGACGTCGCGCGCGACCACGCGCCCGTCTTCGCCGCGACGCGCGCGAGGCGCTCGCGCACGGGCGGCGTGGACAGGCCCGCCTCGTGGAGACCCACGAGCACCTTGAGCGCCTTCTCCGGGGCGTTCAGCTTGTTCTCGTAGATGTCCACCGCCGCGACGCCGGACATCAGCCGCTGCTGCGCCGGCGCCTCGCCGATGCCCGAGAGCCGACCGAGCAGGTCCGCCGCCTCGGCGAACTTGCCCATCGTGATCGAAATCTCGCCGGCGAGCGCGAGCGCGCCGACGTGATCGGGCTCGAGCATCGTGACGTTCTCGAGCGCCGACAGCGCGCCCTCGCGATCGCCCTTCTTGCGAAGCACGCGCGCGCGCTCCCAGAAGAGCTTGCCGATTTCCGCCTCGTCGTCGGCCACGTCGAGACGGCGCCCGATGATGTCGAGCAGCTTGTCGTCCTCGTTGCGCGAACGGACGCGGCGGAAGAGTTTGTCGAAGGCGACCGAACGGCTCGGATCCCGATCGAATGCGCGGGCGAACGCGATCTCCGCGTCGTCGTGCGCGTCGGTGTGATCGAGCAGGATGATGCCCGCGGACTCCCAGAACGCCGCGCCGCGCGTGTCGTCCTTGCTGAGGGCGCCGAGCTGCGCGAGCGCGAGCGCCGTGGAGACGTGGTCGCCGAGCGCCTCGCTCGCCGCGCGCACGCCCTCCCACGACACGATGTCGTCCTGGCGGCGCTCGACGGCCGCGCGGAAGGTGGCGAGCGCCGCCTCCACGTTGCCCGCCGCGAGCTCCGACCAGCCGGAGAGCGCCGAAGCGTCGCTGCCCGCATCCTCGCCGAGCGCCCCGCCCACGTTCTGCAGGGCGAAGGCGCGGCGGCGCGGATCGCAGCCGGGCATCGCGAGCTCCAGGTTCGCGAGGCGCGTCGCGTCCGACGTGCCGGCGAGCAGGGGCTGCGGCGTGCTCGGCTGATCCAGCATCGCCACGAGCGCGGCCGACGCGTCCATCGCCGACCACGGCTCGTCGTCGAGGAACGTTCCCACCGCGCGGCGCGCGGCCACCTCGGCATCACGATCCTTCG
The DNA here is from genome assembly GCF_028435265.1 of Polyangium jinanense. Classification (GTDB taxonomy): domain Bacteria; phylum Myxococcota_A; class Polyangia; order Polyangiales; family Polyangiaceae; genus Polyangium; species Polyangium jinanense. The sequence goes on from NZ_JAGTJK010000012.1 coordinate 114,566, forward strand.
CGGCGAGCGCCGCCCCGAGCCACTCGAGCGCGGCGTAGAGCTTCGGCTCCGCGTCCGCCCAGGCCGCCGCGCGCGACACCGCCGCGCCCGGGTCCTGATCGACCGTGCGCGCAAGGCGATACCGCTCCGCGCGGGCGATCGCCGTCGCTTCGTCGCCCTGGTCTTCCAGACGATCGAGCGCGCGATCGATCGCCCCACGATCACTCTGCGCCTCGGGCCACGTCAGGCGCGCGAGCCCCGCGGCGACCGTGATGTCGCCCGAGCCCTCGGCCTCCGCCGTCTCCAGCGCCGTGAGCGCCTCGGGGCGGTCACCCGCCTCGCCCTGGCCCACCTCCAGGCCGAAGCGCTCGATCGCGATGCTCGCCGGATCGGCGCCCGCCTCCGCTGCCGTGAGCAGCGCGCGGCGACGACCGTCGAGGCTGTCGGGATCGGCCCCGCGCAGCGCCCACGCGAGCAGCGCCGCGGCCGCCTTCGACGCGCTGCCGCGCGCCTGCTCGATGAGCTCGATCGTCTTCTGCCGATCGCCGATCCGCCACGTGAGAAGCGCGGCTTCCAGGTAGAGCGCGGCGCCGAGGTCGATGTCCTCGGTCGCCGTCGCGCATGCCGACAGGATGTTCGACGCGGCCGCGAGGTCCCCTGCGCGGCGCTCGAGGTCCGCGAGGAAAAGCGCCACCACCTCGTCCGACGGCTGCGCCTCGTGCAGCTCGCGCAGTCGCGCGCGCGCCGCATCGAGGTTGCCCGCGCGCGTGCTGCGCAGTGCAGCGACCACCCAGAGGCCCCGCGCGAGGCTCGGGTCCGTCTCGACCTTCGCGAGCTCCTCGATCGTCGCCGCGATCGGGCGGAACGCGCTCACCTCGCCCGGCGCCGGCTTCTTCGCGCCGAGCGCGTAGGCCGCGAGCACACGCCCGAGCCACGTGGAGGCATCACCGTCGAGCGCCGCGAGCTTCGAGAACGCCTCGGCCGCGCCGTCCGCATCGCCTCGGATCGAGCGGCTCCGGCCGAGCTCGAACCAGAGGCTCGCCTCTTCGCCCGGCTCCGCGCCGCTCGCCACGAGCTCCGCCGTCACCTGCTCGTACCACGCCGCATCGCCCCGAACCGACGCGAGCGTGCGGGCGATCCGCGCGAGCAGCGGCGCCGGCGTACCGAGCGCCGCGGCCCGACCGAGCGCCGCCTTCGCGGCGTCCGAGTCTCCGGCCTGGCAGGCCCACACGTAGGCCGCGATGATCTCCGCGCGCGCCTTCGCCTCGTTCGTCGGGCACGACGCGCCCGAAGCTTCGAGCGATCGCGCGAGCGCCGCCGGATCCTGCGCGTCGCTCAAGAGGTCGAGCTCGAGCGCGCGCGCCATGATCGACGCCGGGTCTGCTTCGAGCGCGCTGCGCAGCGCGGCGAGTGCGCCATCCCGGTCGTTGTCGAGCATCGCCGCCTCGGCGATACGCAGCCACAGCGCCGCCGCGGCCGGGCCCGGGGTGCCGCGCTCGAGCTCGGCCCGCGCGAGATCCGCCGCGCCCTTCGCGTCGCCGTTCGTCTCCAGCGATGCGAGCCGCGAGCGCGCGATGAGCGACGACTGCGGGAGCTGCTCGGCGGCTCGCGCGAGCAGCTTCACCCAGCCTTCTTGATCCCCCGCGCGCCGCTTCAGCTCTGCCGCGCGCAGCCACGCGTCGGCTGCGTACTCGGCGCGCCGCGCGTAGCGGGGCACGCCGCTCGCGTCACCGCGCTCTGCGTCTTCGAGGGCCTCCTCGATGAGCTGCGCTTGACCTTCGAGGGCCCGCGCGAGCGCCGTCGTGTTGTCCTCCCGCGCCGCGATCGCTTCGAGCGTCACCTGCGACCGGAAACGGCCCTGACCATCCAGCGCGGCGGCGGCGTCGATCAGATCGTAGGCGCGCTGCGTGTCGCCGGCCTTCGCCGACAGCTCCGCGAGCTCGATGAACAGGAACGCCTTCCACGTCGGATCGGATGCGAGCTCGGCGCGCGCCTCGATGGCGCGCATGCGGCCGGGCAGATCACCGTCCTTCGCCGCGATGAGCTCGAGCTCGAGCCACGGCGTCGGGTCCTCGGGGCTCGCGCCGACGGCCTCTTCGAGCGCTTCTTTTGCGCCCGGAAGATTCTGCTCGTAGTCCTGCAAGAACGCGGCGCGCTCCCAGAACGCGCGGGCACGCTCCTCCGGGGTCACGGAGGCGCGCGTCAGCGCTTCGAGCAGTTTCCCGAGGTTCTTGATGGACTTGCGTCGGGTCAAGATCCGGACGAGAGCCTCGAGCGACTCGCGGTTTTGCGGATCCGCGTTGAAGGCGGCGAGGTAGTCCCGCGCGGCGGACGGCTCCTCCCCGTGCTTCTCTTCGAGGACGCCGCACTCGTGCAGGAGCAGCGCTTGGAGCGCGTTGTCCTCCTGCGCGGCGTGCTCGGACCGTAAACGATTGAGGAAGGCCGCCGCATCCTCGGCCTGCCCCGTGGGCATGGGTGTCTCTACCGTCATTGGGCTCGACGCGCCTCCCGCGGAGACGGGTTTCTGGTCCATTGCATGCTGCGTGTGGAGACTAGCCAAACGGTGCGTCGGGAGTAAAGCGTGCTCGCGACGGATCGCGACGATCGCGCGCCTTGCCGCGATGCGCGGGTATTCCCGTGCGGCACGTGTTCGACGCGGCCGGTCCCGATCGTGGGCGAGAGCCCCGCCCGTGGACCCCGGTGGGGGCGCCTTCCCGGCCTCGCCTGCTCGCTTGCTCGCTCAGGCCTTGCCGAGCATCGCGTCGAGCTTTTCGTGCAGCTTCGACTCGACCACGGGGCGCATCGCGCGGAGCAGGAGCGGCAGCTCCACCCGGATCCGCACGGCCTCCGCGGTCACGCGCACCGACCCCCGCGTCCCCTTCGCAGGCCCGTTTGGCGCGTCGAGCCGGAGCTCGTCGCCCTCCCAGCGCCAGCGCACCCCGCGGCGTTGTTCCAGCCGCCTCGCCAGGTCCTCGGCGCGCCGCCGCGCCGCGTCCTCGCTCATGCCGTGGGGCCTCAGGATGTCGATCTGCGCCATCGCGTCCGTCCCCTTCGTATCGTGCCTACTCGATCCGTGTCACGATCCAGTAGCCGCGCGGCGTGTCGACGACCTCGCTCACCGCGCCCTTGGCCAGGCTGAAGAGAACATACTCCGGCGCGGGCTCCAAAATTCCGCGCGGCAGCCGCCCCGCGTTCTCCATCGAGCCCTTGTCGCCCTTCGCCACCGCCGCCTTGAAGTCCGTCTTCGCCTCCTCGGCGAGCTGCTTGGCGAGCGTCAGCGCCTCCTCGCGCGGCCGCGCGTTCGGGAGCGCGCCCTGCGCGCCCTTGTACTGCACGAGGATCACCCCGAACACGACCGACTTCGGCACCTCACCCGCGAGGGGCGGCGGCGCCTCGCCCGTGAGCAGCAACGTCCCGCCCGCGTCGACCGGACCCGCCGGTTCCACCTCGCTGCCAGGCTCGCCGCTCGCGCCTGCATCCGAGGGCTCCGCGCCTCCGTCCGCCGCCGTCGCCGCGCCCGCGTCGCTCGGCGCGCCTGCATCGGCCGTCGCCGTCTCGGTGGACGGGCTTCCGCCGCGACCGCGCGGGACGACGACGAGCGCGATGGCCCCGAGGACCAACACGGCGAAGAGGAAGGCGGTCGCTTTCTGCATGGGGCGAGCGCGTTAGCATATTTCCCCGGCCCAGCGGAAGCGAGAGGCGCGAATCCACGCCGCTCGGCCGCCCGCTCGGCCCGCGCTCGCCGCCCTCCTCGTGTCGCAAAAGAGCCGCGAAGCCTCAAACCCTGGTAGAAGTGAGCAACGCGAACCATCGCGCGCCCCAGGGCCCCTCGAAGGCATGAGCATGGTCAAGGTCGAGTGCGACTCCTGTAAGTCGCCGTACCAGGTGGAGGAACGACGGATCCCGGCGACGGGGCTCAAGATGCGCTGCTCGAAGTGCGGCACGAGCCTCTTGGTCCGCAAGCCCTCGGAGCCGGCGGAGGAGGAGATCGATCTCCCCTCGCCGGTCGCGCCGCGCGCGAAAGGTGGCTCCGAGCCGCTGCTCCCGCGCCCCGTGGCGGGCAAGGCGCCTGCCGCTCCGCTCGCGCCGAAGCCGCCCGTGCTCCCCGCCCAGCCGAAGCCGGCCGCGCCCGCAAAGCCCGCCGCGCCCGCAAAGCCTGTCGCGCCCGCAAAGCCTGTCGCGCCGGCGAAGCCCGTCGCGTCCGCGCCCGCGCCGAAGCCCGCCGAAGCCACGGAGCTCGATCTGTGGGGCGAAGGCGACGATCCGGGGTTCGGCGAGATCGATCTTCCCTCGCCCGCGAAGCCGACGGTGCGGCAGATGCCGGCGTCCTTGCCCGCGGCCGAAGAGGAAGAGCTCGTGGATCTGCCGGTGCCCGCGAAGCCCACGGTCCGGCAGATGCCCGCGGCGGCCGTGAACGAGTTCCCCCTCGATGAGGAAGAGGAGGAAGACGCCGCGCTCGCGGCGATCGAGCTGCCCCCCGGGATGCCCTCGACCAAGCCGACGGTCCGGCAGATGAAGGCCGTGGCGGCGACGACGTCGCTCGAAGTGGATCTGCCGTCGCCGTCGCCCTCGCCGACGCGCGCGGCCGCGTCCAAGCCGGGTCCTCCGAAACCGGAGGACAAACCGACCGCGCCCGCGCGTCCCGCGACGAAGGGGTTCGGCGAGATCGACCTGCCCTCGCCCGCGCGCCCCGCCGCGCCGAAGCCGCCGCCGAAGCCGGACGAAAAGCTCCCCGCGCCCGCGCGTCCCGTCGCGAAGAGCGCGCCCGAACCGGAGATCGATCTGCCGAGCCCGGCGCGCGCTGCGAAGAAGAGCACGCCCGAGCTCGATCTGCCGGCCCCCGCGCGCCCCGCGCCCGCGGCCAAGGGCTTCGGCGAGATCGACCTCCCCGCGCCGGCGAGGCCCGCCGCCGCGCGCCCCGCGCCGCCTGCGGCGAAGGGGTTCGGCGAGATCGATCTCCCCGCGCCGGCGCGGGCTCCCGCGAAGAACGAGCCCCCCGATCTCCCCGCGCCGGCCCCGCCCGGCCCGAAGCACCGCTCCTCGGGCGCGATGACGGCGCTGCGCGGAAAACCCTTGAGCAGCTTCGACCTGCCCGCCGTTACCGCCGACACCGACCTCGGCAATTTCGGCGAGATCGATCTCCCGGCGCCCGATCTCGGCGGCTTCGGCGAGCTCGACCTGCCCGCGCCCGAAGGCCCGTCGTTCGGCGACCTCGAGCTCCCGCTGCCGCCGACCGCGGGCTCCGCGACACGGAACGACGTGACCCGCAGGATGGATCCTGGCGCGACCGTCCCGTCCAGCGCGATCGCGGCCTTTGATCCGGGCGACCTCGGCGAGCTCGAGTTTCCCCTCGCGAGTGACCCTCCGCCTGCGCCCGCCGCCGCGCCCGCCGCGCCTCCGCGCGCCGCTCAGCCCTCGACGCCCAGCTTCGAGCTCGACGACGCGGCCTTCGACGCCGCGTTCGCCGATCCCCCGCCGAACAGGACCGCTGCCGCGCCCAAGACCACGCCGCATCCGCCGAACAGCACGCGTGCCGCGGCCCCTGTCTCCAAGCCGGGCGAGGAGTTTTCCCTCGAGCCGGCCATCGACCTCGCGGTGAGCGCGCCGATCAGCACGGGCGCGCCGACCCAGCGCGCCGAGGTCGACCTCGGCGCCGCGCCCGAGCCGCCTCCGGACGACAGCGCGGGCATCGGCGACGAGGTCGACCTTGCGCCGGGCGAGTCCGACGGAGCTGATGCGCCGCTCGCCAAGCGCGACAAACCTCCGAAGAGCGTCGCCAGACCCGCGAGTGAAACGCGTCCCCGCGGCCGTGGCCGCGTCTATGGCATCGGCGCGGCCGTCCTCATCGCGATCGGCGGCGGCGCGCTCGCGCTCCTGCCCGACATCGGCCCGTTCGGCGTGCACGCCGTGAGTGATCTCGTGAATGCCTCCGCGCACGCCGAGGCGCTCACCGGCCTCGAAAAGAACACGCAGGCCACGCTCGACGAGGACACCGCCGCGGCCGCCGCGCGCGCGCTCGAAGCTGCCAAGGCCGCGCAGGTCTCGCGCCCGCGCCACCGCGCGACGGCTGCGTACGCCGCGTACGTCGCCTTCGCGCGTAGCCTCCGCCATGGCCGCCGTGGCGACGACGAGACCCTCGGCAAGCAGCTCCTCGGACAGACCGAGAGCCCGAGCCGCGAGCGCACCCTCGCGGTTGCCGCAGAGCACGCGCTCGCGGGCCGCCTTGAACCAGCCCGTCGCCTCGCCAAGGACGCGCTCGACGCCAATACGAACGACATCGACGCCGCGGTTCTGATCGGCGAGATCGAGCTCGCCTCCGGCGCCGCCGCCGACGCGCTCGTCGCGTGGAAACGCGCCGTCTCCCTTCACAAGGGCGCCCGCTCCCTTTATGGCCTCGCCCGCGCCGAGCTCGCCAAGGGCGACGCCGCGAGCGCCGAAAAGACTGCCCGCGCCGCGCTCGAAGCCTCCCCCAAGCACGCCGGCGCGCGCACCTTGCTCGCCTCGATCCTCGGCCGCGACCCTGCCAAAGAAACCGAGGCCCTCGATCTCCTCGGCAAGGTCACCGCCGACGGCGACATTCGCGCCTCTGCCAGCGAACGCGAGCTCGTCGAGGCCTACATCGAAATCGGCCGCATTCACCTCGGTCGCTCCCGCATCACCGCGGCCGAGCAGGCCTTTGCTGCGGCGCTCAAGATCGACCCGCGCAGCGCGGCCGCGCTCATCGGCGACGGCGAGCTCTTTTATCGATCGAGCCGCTTCTCCCAGGCGCTCCTCCGCTTCGAGGAGGCCATGCGCGTCGACGAGACCAGCCTTCCGGCCCGCATCGGCGCCACGAAAACCCTCCTCGCGCTCGAACGCCTCAAGGACGGAAAGGCCCTCGCCGAAAAACTCCGCGCCGACAAACCCGACGCCGCCGCCTCCGCCTACTGGCTCGGCCGCGTCGAGGATGCGCTTGGCAACAAGAAAGAAGCCGAGGCCCTTTACGCCCAGGCCATCAAGCTCGGCGGCGTGCAGACCGAGGCCGTCGAGGCCTACGTCGCGCTCGCCTCGCTCCTCTCGGCGGCCGGCCGCAATGACGAGGCGCAGGCCAAGCTTGGCGAGGCCAGCACCAAGTTCCCCGATCTCCCGGCGCTCCACCGCGCCAAGGGCGAGGTCTTCTCGCAGGCGGGCCGTTATTCCGAGGCGCGCACCGAATTCGAGGCTGCGCTCGCCAAGGAGGACGACCTCGGCACGCGCTTCCGCCTCGGCGTCACGCTCCGCCGCATGGGCTCGTTCGAGGAATCGCAGAAGGTCTTCGACCAGATCGCGACCATCGACAAGGAATTCCCGGGCCTCTCGCTCGAGCGCGGCCTTCTTTACGAGGAGACGGGCCAGAGCGAGCGCGCGCTCGAGATGTATGCGGCGGCGCTGGAGAAGGCGCCGAATGACATCGACCTCAAAATGCGCGTCGGCTCGGCGCAGGTCATGGCGGGCCATGCGGCGCAAGCCGAGCCGATTTTGCGTGAGGTCTTGAAGGAGCGCGGAAGCTCCTCGGACGCGAACCATTTCCTCGGCCGCGCGCTCCTCTTGAAGGGTGGCTCGACGGCGGCGGGGGATGCGATCCGCTTCCTCGAGCGGGCCACGGAGATCGACGGCAATCGCGCTGAATATTACCTGTACGTCGGCTGGGCGGCGAACGTCCTCGGCCAGTTCCCGAAGGCCGAGGCGGCCTTGAAGCGCGCGCTCGAGCTCGACCGCGAGCTCGCGGACGCCTACTGGCAACGCGGCGTCTTGCTCCACAAGCAAGGCCGCACGCTCGATGCCCTCGCGGACCTCGAGATTGCCTTGCAAAAGCGCCCCTCCCGGCACGAGGCGCACGCCACGATGGCGCTCTGTTATCAGGAGCTCGGCCGCTGGCCGGAGGCGCAGACGGCGTGGCAAAAGGCGATCGCCGGCAATGGCTCGGTCGCCGAGTGGCATTATCGGCTCGGGAAGATCTTCGAATCGAACGGGAACAAGCACGCGGCAACGCCGGAGCTCGACAAGGCCGTGGAGCTGCTCCTGCAGAAGGGCGGACCGGCGGAGAGCTGGCACGCCGACGCGTATTTCCTCCACGGCGAGGCGATGCGCGCGACGGGGCAAAAGGACAAGGCCGTGAAGAGCTTCCTCCGATTCAAGGACGTGGCGGCGATGGATAATGCGTACCGCACCGACGTGGAGCGGGCGCTCGTGTCGCTGGGGCAGGGGGGAACCCCCCCTCGCCCCAATCCTTGACCCGCGTTTCCTTCCTCGCCGAGCCAGACCCCAGAAAGCACTTCCTTCCATCCGCTGGCACGTGGTACAGGACCCTACCACGATTGTGCAGTGTGTACTGCTACAGTGGATGAGGGGTTATGTCTGGACTCGTATCTTCGTGTCCGAGAAAGGGAGCCGCGTCCGGTGTCGCGGCTCGTGATCGTATTCGGCGCGGCATCGGGGCCGCGCTCGTCGTCTGGCTCGTCGCGCTCGTCGCGTCGTGCTCCGCCCGCGATGCGGAGCTCTCGATGGGCGAGACCGCGCCTCCGGAGCCGGCGCCTCTGCGCGCGCCGGGGAAACGCACGCAGACGTCCGCTCCGTTTGATCTCGACGGGGTCATGCGGCAGGTCCATTTCGCTTTCCGGAAGGACGGCGAACGCTGGACGGGCGGGCACAGCACCTACGAGGTGCGCGCCTCGACCTCGGCCTTCGCGGTTCGGCCCGCGTCTACCGAGGCGCAGGGCGCGGAGGCCACGTTCGAAACCGTCTCGATGACCCGCGGCGCGGCCCGCAACCTTCGTGGCGTCGAAGGGCGCGTCGAGCAGGATGGCCACCTCGCCATCGCGCGGGGCGACGTCACCGAGCACCTGCGGAACGACGACGAGGGCGTCGAGCAGAGCTTCTCGTTCGAGGCGCAGCCGAAGGGCCGCGGCGATCTCGAAATCCGCGTCCGGGTCACGGGCCAGGCCTACGCGGGCGAGACCGCGGCGGGGCACCATTTCGTCGATCCGGCGACGGGCCTCGGGCTTCGGTATGGCCTGGCGACGTGGATCGACGGGCGCGGGGAACGGACGGCGGTCCCGGTGCGGTATGCCAAGGCCGGGGGCGAGCTCGTCTTGACCGTGCCCGCGGCCGTCGTGGAGGGCTCCGCTTACCCTGCGGTGCTCGACCCGACGATTGGCCCGGAGTTTGGCCTGGATGCCCCCATTTATTTCCCGGTGTCCGCAGCGCAGACGTACCCGCAGGTCGCCTTCGACGGGACGAACTTTCTCGTTACCTGGCTCGACGCGCGGCAGATCAACAAAGTCGGCCTGCAAACGGTCGTGGGCGTCCGCGTCACGCCCGCGGGCGTGATCCTCGACCCGGGGGGCTTCGAGATCGGAAACGCGGTACACTCCAACGGCCCAACCAAGGGGCCGGCCGTGGCCTTCACCGGCACCCATTACCTCGTGGTATGGGCGGGGGGCAGCGCCGAGGGCGGCGTCGTGGTAGGCGCGCGCGTCACGCCGGACGGCGCCGTGCTGGACCCGAAGAAATTGGGAAGCCAGACCGCCGGGGTAAGCGCGATCGACGTGGCCGCCGCGGGCGCGAATTCCCTTGTCGTCTGGGCGGCCGACGGGAAGGTGCAAGCTGTGCGCGTCGACGCGACGGGCGCGGCCGTCGGCAGTCAATTCCCCGTCCTCGCGAGCACGGCCAAGATCGAGTCCAACCCCGTGGTGGGGTCGAATGGAACCGACTTCCTCGTCGCGTGGGAAGACACGCGAAACAACGCCATCGCGGACATCTACGGCGCGCGCGTGACAGCGGCCGGGGCCGTGCTCGATCCCACTGGCTTTGCCATCTCGCTCGGGGCGCAGACCCAGCTCCTCCCCTCCGTCGCCTCCAATGGAACGGACTACTTCGTCGCCTGGGAAGACGGCAGGTGGGGAAACAAAGACATCTACGGCGCGCGGGTCTCGTCGTCCGGAGCCTTGCTGGATCCGATCGGCGTGCAGGTTTCCAAGAACGCGGGAACGCAGACGTCCCCCGCTGTCGCGTTCGACGGCAGCGGGTACGTCGTCGTCTGGAACGACAATCGCACGGGCGACTCCGACATCTGGCAGGGGCGGGTCTCGGTCGCCGGCGCTGCGCTCGATGGGACCGGGACCGCGGTCGCCGTCGCCACGAACCAGCAATCCCGGCCGAGCGTCGCGTGCGCGGGCGGCGCTTGTTTCGCTGCCTGGGAAGACCTGCGCGCCGGCGGCAATGCGGCCGCCTATGGTGCGCGCTTCACGGGGAGCACGGTCGACGATGCGGGCGGCCTGATGCTCCTCTCGGCCGCCAACCAGCAGGACGCGCCCTCCCTCGCCTACGACGGCACGAACTACCTGGTCGTCTGGCAGGACCTGCGCAACAACACGAACCTCGACATCTATGGCGCGCGGGTCTCGCCGGCCGGCGACGTGCTCGATCCCTCGGGCATCCAGGTGTCGGCCGCGACCGGCGATCAATCCTCCCCGAAGGTCGTTTGGGGCGGCAGCCAGTACATGATCGTCTGGGAAGACAAGCGCTCGGGGACCTATTACGACCTCTACGCCGCGCGCATGACCGCGGCCGGCGTCATCACCGATCCCAGCGGGATCCCCCTCGTCGCCGTCGCCAACCGGCACGAACAAGCCCCGCAGCTCGCGTTTGACGGCACGAATTACCTCGTCACCTGGCAGGACAATCGTTCGAGCGCCTCCTCCTTCAGCGTCTACGGCGCCCTGCTGACCCAGGCCGGCACGCTGCTCCAGCCGACCGGCTTCCAGATCGGATCGCTCGGCGTGGCCGGTTTCTCTCACGCCATGGCGTTCGGCGGGGGCCAATACTTCGTGGCATGGTATACTCCGGGTATCTTGGGCGGCGTGGGGGGCTTCCGAGGGGGGCGCGTCACGACCGCCGGGGCGCTCCTGGACAACACGGCGATCGTCATTCGTAACACCACGACCAACGGCCCCGTTGCGACGGCGTACGACGGGCTGAACTTCACCGTCGCGTACACCAGCACTCGCGTCTTTCTGGCCCGCGTGACGGGCGCCGGGGTCCTCATCGACACCCTCGACGTCGAGCTGACCCCCTCCAATATCTACAGCAGCCATCCCGCCATCGCCTTCGACGGGACCGATTGCCTCCTCGTCTGGCGTGACGGGAGGCATGGCAACAATGGTGCCATTTACGGCAGTTGGGTGACCGAGGCCGGCGACGTCCTCACCCCCGGCGGCCAGCCCTTCGCGGGCAATGGCGCCATGTTCCACGGTCGCCCGGCGCTCGCGAGCGACGGCGCGGGCCACCTGCTCCTCGCTTATACGAAGGGCGATACCGCGCCTCCCTTCGGAAGCAACCGCATCCGCGCCCGTCTCCTCACGACCTCCCAGCCCCTCGGCGCCGCCTGCTCCGCATCGACCGATTGCGCGAGCGGCTTCTGCGCCGACGGCGTCTGCTGCAACACGAGCTGCGGCGGCTCCGCGCCCGATTGCCAGGCCTGCGCGGCCGCGCTCGGCGCCTCCGCCGACGGCACCTGCACGCCGCTCACGGGCGCGACCTGCAACGACGACAATGCCTGCACGCAAAGCGACACCTGCAATGCGGGCGCGTGCGTCGGCGCCGCTCCCGTCGTCTGCACGGCCCAGGACGAATGCCACGATCCCGGCACCTGTGATCCGGCGACGGGCACCTGTGACGACCCGGCGAAGGCGGACGGCGAAGCCTGCGCGGGCGGCACCTGCATGGGCGGGGTTTGCCAGAGCAGCGGAGCCGGCACGGGCGGGAGTGGCGGCAATGGTGGGAGCGGCGGCAATGGTGGAAGCGGCGGGAGCGGCGGAAGCGGCGGAAGCAGTGAATCCAGCTCCTCGGGCACCGGCGTGACCACGACCGGCGCGGGCGGTGGAAACGACCTGGCCCCGGGCGGCGGAGCCGACCAGGCCAAGGGCTCGGCCGTATCCGTCGGCTGCCAGGCCGCGAATGCGCCTGCGACGGGCGCTCCGATCGCCGCGCTGATGCTCGCCGCCGGGCTCCTCGCTCGTCGACGCGTCACCTCGCGCCGCCGCGCCGCCTCTCTCGCCTGATTCGCTCCCCCCTCATTCTTGTGCGCTCGATTTGCCATCCCGTAACCTGGGTCGCCACGGGACTCCTGCGGCCTGTAGGGAGGGCTTGTCATGACCTCGCACCGTGCGCTCTCACCCTCGTCGAATGCTCGCCTTTGGGGCAACGGTGCCGCCCTGATGCTCGTGGGCGCTGCTGTGCGGTTTCTTCGGCTTGCGTTTCCGCTGCTCTTCGCTGTTTGCGTCTCGGTATGGCTCGTCGGGTGCGGGGCGGCGGGCGTGCGCGCGGAGGGATGGGCGCAGGAGCTCCAGGGCAAGAGCTTGTTTCGCGTCTGCCGGCGTCATCCCCGCGTCGGCCCGCATGCGCGCTACTGGTACGAGCTCGGGGACGGAGTGCATCGACCGGCGTTCGAACCGCTCGAAAAGCTCCTGGAAAACCCTTCGGTCAAGGCCGTCTTCATCCATGACCCCCACGCGCCGCCCGAGAGCCGGAGGCTTTTGGGGCTCGCGTATCAGGATCTGCCCTGCGACAAGCCGCCGCCGCCGCCGCCGCCGCCGCCCGAGAAGATTGCGGCGGAAGAGCCGGAAGCCGGGCCGGCCAAGCGCACCACGGTCCGAACCGAGACGCGGACGTCGGCGATGAGGCCCTGCGAGAGGCCGCGCAAGAGGCCACCCGATCAGCGTTTCCTCGGGCAAACGGCGCCCACGCCCGCTCCGATGCCTGGGACGAGGGTGCCGTGTCCGCCGCCTCCTCCGGGGAAGACATACGAAGAACAGAAAGTCAACCTGGCGCGGAGGGACGCCGAGGAGGAGGCGAGGCGCACGGGGGAGCGGATCGGGCGCGAGTGGGGGGCGACGCTCGGCAAGGCGGCTGGAGTGAAGGACTCCATCGACGTCACGTATTTAGGAAACTTCGATTATGACATTCGGGACAAACCTGATGCCGAAGTCTTCGAAGTCATCCGGACCAATCTTGCCAAACAACTCGATGCAATCCCTGACCTGCCGACATACGACGACGAGCGGCTCGCCACGATCGCCTGGGAGGGCTTCCTCAAGGGGTATGGGCGAGGCTGGGCGGACGCCGAGCTGAAATTCGCGATCGTGAACGCCCTGGCGGACACCTTGTTGATGGTCGCCTCCGGGGGAGCGGCGGCCCTGGAGACCGTGGGGGCGAGGGTGCTGCGGGGCGCCCAGCAGAGGCTACGAAGTATGCCGGTGTTCCTGCCGAGCGCGGCGGGCGGACCGGGCGGGTTCTTGCGGCGGCCGAAGCTGCCGAGTCCGCCGGCCGCGAGCACGCCGAAGGCAGTGGCACCGCCCAGCGCGACGACAGTCACGACGACGACGAAGCCGGTCAGGGCGCCGAACGGCGCGGCGGGGCAGGCGGGGGCGCCGAAAATTCGGAACCAGCACCTCGCGGGCAAGAACCACCCCAAGACCGGGGTGCCCTTCGATGCCGAGGGGTATCCGGATTTCAAGGCTGCTGGCGTCGTAAAAAGGGAGGTAAAGATCACCCAGACGGGGGACCGGCCTCATGATTACCGGCTCGCGAATGAGGCAGCGGGAGAGAAAGTAACGCCCAAAGACCATACGTGGCACCATCACCAGGACGGGAAGACGATGCAGCTCGTGCCCACACAAATTCATGCGGACACAGGACATACCGGCGGGGTCGCAACGAAGGGGAGACCATGACATGGAAATCACAGACCGCGGAGAACCTTTGAGCGAGCAGGCCCTCCGAGAGTTGGAGGAGAAGCTCGGCGTGCGCCTGCCCGAACCCTATCGCCGGTTTTTGCAAGAGTACAATGGAGGCCGGCCAGACCCGGACATACTCGACATCGCCGGAGCCCCCTTCAAGGGCGCGGACGTCCACGTATTCTTTGGCCTAGGACGAGAGTACGAATCCGAGGATCTCTTGTGGAACAATGAGGACTGGAAGCGGCCCAGCTTGGGCAATGATGTCCTCGCAATCGCGTGTGATTCAGGCGGAAGCCTCTTCGGCATCGTCACCGAGGGGGAGCAGCGAGGCCGCGTGTACTATTTCGACTACTATGCGGACTGGGAGCCCTACTTCGTCGCCAGCGACTTCGACGCGTTCCTCCAGAAACTGCGAGCGTGGACGCCCGAGGAGCTAGCCGAGATCAAAAAGCTCGCGGCGGAGAACGCGGCGGCGAACGCCGCGGAGCTTGACCCCGACAAACCTGCCGAGTAGGATTCGCGGCAGAGACATGGACGACCAACTCGACCTCGGTCCGGCGTACGCGCCGTCCGCCGCGTCGCCGCCCGCCGCGCCCCTCCCCAGCGTGGTCGCGCCCTACGAAAGGGTGGTGATGTTCTCTTTCCCGGTCGGCGTCGTGGTCGGGCTGGTTGTAGGCTCTGTGGAGTATCTCCGGTTCGCCTACGCGCTGAGCTTCTTCGATCCGGACAAGCTCCTCCCGTATTTCACGGGCATCGCCGTGCTCCGCGTGATAGGCCCCTCCAGCGCCATGATCGCCGCATCGATCACGGCGGTCCTCGTCCTTCATCGCGCCGGGCGCAGGGCAAGCGGACCCATCGAGATCGATCACGCGCGCGTGCTCCTCGTCCTGGCGGCGCTCCCACATCTCACGGTCGTGACGATGCCATTCTGCGTCCTCGGCGCCCTGCTGGTGTGGCTTGCAAGAACCGCGGGAGCCGTGACCGTGTTTTTGAAAGCCATGCTCGACGTCGGGGTGATATGGACCCATTTCGCTTTCGGCCTGGCCTTCACCGCGCTCTGCGGGCTTTGGCTCACGTACCTGCTCCGCATCGGGGCAAACTGGCTCACCACGAAGAAGCACGGCCTCGCCCTGAAGCTCTTCGTCGCATTCGCCTCGCTCGCCATACCCAATGCTGTTCTACGGGCTGTCCTTTCGCTCGTGGATCCGGTTTGAGCCCGCTCTTCCGGTTGCACACCTCAGCTACCCAGCGGGTCGTCCTCAGCGAGCCGGCAGGCCGTCCTCGTCCTTCCGCAGGCCGTCGTCACCTACGCGGCAAGCCGTCCTCGTCCTTCCGTAGGCCGTTCTCATCTACGCGGCAGGCCGTCCTCACCTAACCGGAAGGCCGTCCTCACCTACCCGGCAGGCCGTCCTCGTCCTCCCGCAGGCCGTCGCCACCTACCCGGCAGGCCATCCTCAGCCTCCGAGAGCCTGGCCTCAGCGAGGCAAAAGCCCATCCTCGTCCTCCCGCACCCCGTCCTCAACCTCCGCCCCTGACGAGATCGTGCTGCCCCTGAAGGAAATATCCGGCGTCAGCGTCTCTCGCGCACCCCTAACCGGAGGTGCTCGATGACGACGGATACGTTCTCTCCTTATGCTGGCCCTTATGATGTGACCCTCGCTGACGTGAAGGACGATCTCGTCGATCTCCCCGCTGGATCCTCCAAGGGCTTCCGTGGCGTGCAGCCTGGCATCGAGGACGTCGTCGACGAGCTTGCCGGCGCCATTCCCGTGTTCGGTGATGCCGCGGGGATCCCCGCGAAGGTCTACGAGCGCTTCACCGTCGAGACGATGAGCATCGACGCCCTCACCAGGAAGGAGGCGCTCCTCGAAAAGATGCTCGAGGCCACCCGCGAGTCGAGGCGCCTCAAGGTCCACCAGCGCGAGAACACCATCGCCCAGATGGTCGACATCGCCAAGTCCACCGCCCAGCGCACCCGCAACAAGGGCATCCTCGCGCCCTTCGAGAAGACCGTCCGCTACAACGCCCAGACCGCGCTCAAGGCCGTGAAGACCCGCCGCAAGAACGAAGCCGCGAAAGCCGCGGCCACGTCAAGCCTCGAAAAGTAGCCCTTCGTTCGACGCTCGGGGGCTACGCGCGGGCAAGCCGAGCTACGCCCCCAAACCCCCGCCCCCTCCTCGGCCATCCCACAGCCGTCCCCCCTAACCCATCGATTCCGCTCTCCTCTGTAGTCTACCTTCGCGAGTTTGTAGACCCGTCCCGCACGATCGCTCTACCCTATACGACACTCATGGGTTCGTGTAGGCACGCTCGGGGCGGAGCGAGGGGCAGGGCGCGATGGATCGCAGCGCTTGCCCTGGTCTTGCCTTTGGGCCTCGGGTGCTCCGCGGGTCCCCCGCCGACCCGGTTTCTCGTCGAGGTCGCAATCACCGCCAAGGCGAACCGGAATTCGCCCGTCCCCATGACCCTCGTCGCGGTCCAGGACGCGAAGCTCTTCGACCAGATCATCAAGCTCACCGCCAAGCAGTGGTACGAGCAGCGCGAGCAGATGCGCCGGGATTTCCCGAGCGGCACCGCGTTCACCGAGTGGGATTGGGAATTCGTCCCGGGCCAGGCCCCACCACCCATGGTCGTCGAGGTCGACGGCAAGGCCCTCGGCGCCGTCATCTTTGCAAACTACCGCTCGCCCGGCGATCATCGCTTTCGTATTGGCCCGCAACGCCGGATGCGGGTCGACCTCGGCGACGACGACCTCGTCGTGAGCCCCCTCGATGCTCCGGAGGATTGACATGCGCGCCGACGACATTCCGCTCGCGATTCAATGGCACGACGGGATGCTCCTGTCGCCGCAGCACTTCCAGGAAGCCGATCGCAGATCCGAACGCCTGCTCGCCTATCACCTCGGACAAGCCGCGCCGTATCACCACGGCATCGTCGAACTCAAGCTCGCCGAAGGCACGCTCGGCAGCGGTCTCCTCCGTGTTCAGAAGGTCGAAGCCATCATGCCCGATGGCACCCTCGTCCATCACGCCGGCGGCAAACACGACCTCTCCGTCGACCTCCGCCCCCAGGCCGCGCTCGTCCGCGACGCACCCGCCACCGTCTTCCTCGCCGTCCCGCGCGCGCAGGCCGCCGTCTCCGCCTCCGCCGCGGACCTTGCGCGCCACCGCTCCGCCGAAGGCGCGGCCGTCGTCGACGAACACACCGGCGAAGATCCCCTCGAGATCCCGCGCATCGCCCCGAGCGTCCGCCTCCTCGTCGCGGCCGAACCTCCGCCGCGCCTCGTCTGTTTGCGCATCGCGCGCGTTCGCCTCGAAGGCGAGGCGTTCGTCGCGACCGACTACATCCCGCCGACCCTCGGCGTCGCCCCGGGCTCGCCCCTCGACGAGATGTGTCAACGCCTTGCCGGTCGCCTCCGCGAGAAGGCCATGCGCCTCGCCGAAAAGGCGAACTTCCTCTCACGCACCACCGATCGCGAGCTCATCGGCGAGATCCGCCGCCAGATCCAGTGCCTCGTCGCCGCGCTCCCTCCCTTCGAGGCCGTCCTCTACTCCGAGCGCCCGCATCCGTTCTCCCTGTTCGTCACGCTCACGGGCCTCGTCGGCCAGATCTCCTCGCTCGCGCGCACGCCCGTGCCGCCGCTCCTGCCGAGGTACCGGCACGACGACCTCCGCGCGACCTTCGAGAATGCCCGCGATCACATCTTCCGCATGGTCGACGAGGGCATCATCGAGTCGTTCACGGCCTATCCGTTCGACCTCAAGGAGGGCAAGTACAACGTCCTCTTCCAGCGCGAGTTCCGAACGCGCGCCGTCGTCATCGCCGTCCGCGCCCCGCGTGGCGTGCGCGAGGATCAGCTCCTCAACTGGATGAACGGCGCGCTCATCGGCGCCCCGGGGCGCCTGCGCACCATGCAGGAGAGCCGCATCCTCGGCGCTGGCAGGAAGCGCGTCGAGCGCCACGGCGACCTCGTCGCCACGCCCGGCACCTTGCTCTTCGAGCTCGAAGAGCAGAGCGTCTACCTCGACCCGGGCGAGCCGCTCACCTTGTGCAACACGGCCGATCCGACGGGCCAGAGCGGACCGTCCGAGGCGGTCCTCTACGTGAAGAGCGGGTAGGGGCGCGATGGCTGCTTCTCCGGGACGCTTTGCGCTCGGCCCCAAACAGGCCGCCCTGCGGGACCAGCGCGTCCTCGTCGACGCGTTCTGCAACTTCCACGCGGACGTCGTCACGCAGAAGCGCATCGTCGTCGCCTCGGGCGGCGTCATGCCCTACGACGCCGTCCAGCAGCGCCTCCTCGACGCCTTCGAACAGCAGGCCGGCAAGATCCAGAGCTCGCTCCCCGAGCACGAACGCCGCCTCTTCGAGGAGACCCGCTACGTCATGATCGCCATGGCCGACGAGGTCTTCCTCCACCTCGACTGGTTTGGCAAAGAGTACTGGGCAGACAAACCGCTCGAATCGATCGTCTTTCAGACCCGCGACTCGGGCGATCGTTTCTTCAATCGCATCGACGACGCCCTCAACGGACGCACCCCGGCGTCGTCGCAGCTCCTCACGGTGTACCTCACGGCCCTCGCGCTCGGCTTCCGCGGCCGGTACGCGCCCCTCGGCACCGGCGAGCCCGAGACCTACCGCGCGCGTATCGTCGACTTCCTCGCCCGCACCGATCCCGAGATCGTCCGCGGCGAAGACCTCTGCCCCCAGGCGCACGAGCACACCGCGACCGATACGCCCCAGAAACGTTTGCCCTCCCTCTCCCGAGGCATCCTGCCGTTCCTCGTCGTCATCCTCGGCTGGATCGTCATCGGTGAGATCCTCTGGCTTTATCGCACGGCCGAGCTCGACACCGTGCTCGACCGCATCGAGGACGCCACGTGACCGTCGGCACCCTCCTCAAGATCGTCGCCGGCCTGATCGCGCTCGCCGTCGTTGGCGTCGGGATCTACGCGTTCGTCCTCGCGCAGAAAAAGAAAGCGCAGAAGGCCGCGGAGCTCGCGAGGCAGGGCGGCGCGCCCGATCCCATCGCCGAGATCCGCGCCTCCGTGGCCAAGGCCAAAGCCGCGCTCGTCAAGAAGGTCCAGGACAAGACCGCGCGCGAGGAGATGCCGCGCTACCTCGTCCTCGGCGAACCCTCGTCCGGAAAAACCACGCTCCTCGGCGGCTCGGGCCTCAGCGTCCAGCTCATGGAGGGCGGCGATCCCGCGCCCGGCGATACGTCGTCCGTCAACCTCTGGATGCTCGGCAAGGCCCTCATCGTCGACGTCGCCGGCCGCCTCCTCTTCGGCGAGGGCGGCACGGCCGCGCCCGATCCGCCGTATCGCGCCCTGCTCCAGGAGCTCAAGCGCCTCCACCCCGATCGCCCCATCGACGGCATCCTGCTCACGGTCCCTTGCGCCGAGGTCATGCAGACGGCGCGCTCCACGCCCGCCGAGCGCAAGCGCAAGGCCACGATCCTGCGCGCCGCCATCTCCTTGGCGCAGCAGACCCTCGGCATGAACGTCCCGGTCTACGTGATCGTCACGCAGACCGATCGCCTCGCCGGTTTCCGTAGCCTCGGCATGGAGGTCGCGCAGACCCGTCGCGACGACATCCTCGGCTGGTCGAGCCCGCACCCGCCCTTCACCGACGGCTCCGAGGACTGGGCCTCCGAAGCGCTCGGCACCGTCCGCGATGCACTCCTCCGTTACCAGGCGCGACGCTTCGCCGGCCCCTCCGTCGTCCGCGCGCCTGACGACTTTTTCCTGTTCCCGAGCGAGATCGAGGCGCTCACCGACGGCCTGCAAACCTACGTCGACCCCGTCTTTCTCGAAGGCGCCGGCCAGGACACGCTCACCCTCCGCGGCATCTACTTTTGCGGCCTCGCCGATCCGCCCGGTCCTCCGCAGCTCACGGCCCCGGGCGCCACGCCCGCCGCGCTCGCGCCGCCGCCCGCGGCCGCGGCTGGGTCGGGCAAGGTCCTCTTCTCGAAGGACCTCTTCGAGCACAAAGTGTTTGCCGAGCGGAACCTCGGCCAGCCCGCGGCCGCCGCGCTCAGGAGCCGCCGGCGTATCAACCTCGCGCTCCAGATCGCGGCGTGTTGCCTCGGCGGCGCCTTCCTCGCGGCCCTCTGGATCGACGCCTCGCGCCTCGAACGCCGCACGAACGCGCTGATGCCGTTCCTCCGCGACGTGCAGAGCAACGTCCTTTCGGCGAAGAGCGAGGCCCCGGGCACCGAGGCGAACTTCGACGCCAAGAAGCTCCGCGCCAAGGCCCTGATCGAAAAACTCGAAACGATCGAAGAGTCGGGCCGCCTCCGCTCCCCGCTGAACCCCTCTTCCTGGTGGGGCCGCCTCGATCGCCGCGTCGATCAGGCGTTCGTCGTGGCCCTCGAGAGTGTCCTCGTCGACACCTTCCGCGCCGGCCTCAACGAGGAGGCCGCGCACCTCTTGCGCCCGCTCCCGCCGCAGCCCCCGCCCGACGCGTTTTTCCCCCTCAGCGTCGAGAAGAGCCAGGAGTACATCAACCTGGAGACGTGGCTGCGCGAGCTCACCGCGTTCGAGGCCCACGTCGCGCGCCACGACGGCCTGCTCGGCGAGTTGCCCAAGGACGCCACGCCCGACGCCCGCATGCAGAGCGTCGCCGACCTCTCGGATTACCTGCTCGGCTACAAGACTTCGCCCACGATCGCGGTCGACTACTACCGCAACGCCCTCGCGCGCGGCGCGCGCCGTCAGCCCTTTGACGTCGCCCCGCGCCGCGATCCGGCTCGGGAGAAGGCCACGGCGCTCTTCAAGGGCCTGCAGGATCGGGTCCTCGAAGCCTACAGCGACGCCGTCGTCCGCGCCGACGTCGAGCAGCTCGTGCAGAGCCTCAAGGACCTCGAAACGAAGGGCGCCGAGTACACCGTGCAGGACCTCTGGACCTTGCGCGACACGATCGCCCGGGTCGAAGCGCACCTCGGCGCGCCCACGCTCTCCTGGGTCTCGGGCGAGTCGCTCCCGCCGAACGAGGGCATCGCGAACCTGCTCAAGACCGTCAAGAATTCGCGCCTCCTCGGCCCCGACGTCGAGGCGTCCTTGCGCGGCGGCGTCGACGCGCGCCTGCTCGACCTCAAGACCTACGTCGCGAGCGCGGGCGCGCCCCTCTCCGGGCCCATCCTGGAGCGCAAGGGCGGCGTCCTGCTCATGCGCCTCTCGCCCTTCATCCTCGGGCTCAAGGCGCCCATCGACGCGCTCCGCCAGCAGACGTTCATGACGGCCGAGGAGGAGAAGACCCTCACGCCCGACGTCGATCGCTCGCGTGTCGACTGGGACGGCGAGGTGCTCAAAGAGGCCGCGCGTTTGCCCAAGGACTACGAGGCCTTCGTCCAGGGCGGCGTCCTCAAGACGGTCGATTCGCGCATCCGCAACACCATCTCCGACCTCACGGTCCGCCAGGTCAAGGCGAACACCCTCGGCGCCGTCGCCCGCGCCGCGCGCCCGGCCACGCCGCTGTCGGGGAACAACAATCGCCAGTTCGAGAACGTCCGCGCCGACGCCGCGAACCTCGGCCAGGCGATGGCGCCCATTCGCGAGATGATCGGCGCGTTCGTGCGCCTGCGCATGGACGACGCCCGCGATCGCCTGCGCGAGGTCTTGCGTGGCCAGGGCTCCGAGGTCCTCGGCCGCGGCGCCGACGTCCTGCGCGCCGAGAACCTCTACGGCCTCAAGAAGGGCGGCTTCACCTGGTGGGATGGCAAATCGACGCCGGCGTTCGAGGCGTTCAGCGTCCCCGACGCCGGGCGTTTGTCCGAGTATGCCGCGGCCCAGCGCACGCGCGCGGCCACGTTGCACAAGGAGCTCGCCGAGCCGCTGCTCACGGCCATGGAGAGCCCCGAGGTCGCGGGCGACGCGAGCGGTGATCCCAACGTCTCGCTCTGGCAGAACGTCGCCTGGCCGCTCAAGGATTACGAGAACAAGAAGGCGGGCAACGGGGTCTCGAACCTGGAGACCTTCATGCTCTCGGATCTCCCGCTCATCACGGCGAAGAACTGCATCGCCGAGCTCGACAAACGCGCCGGCGTCGACGGCTCGGGCGGCTTCTTCGCGGGCAAGCAGAAGTACATCGTCGAGGAGCTGCGCGAGCGGTGCCGCGTCCTTGCCGGCGAGGAGATGCGTGATCGTTATGCCGCGCTCCGCCGCACCTTCAACCGCGAGCTGTCGGGCAAGTTCCCCTTCGTGAAGATCGAGCCGGGCATCCGCGTCGAGGACGCGCGGCCCGAGACCGTGCGGCGTTTCCTCCAGGACGCCGCCGATTTCCGTTCCGATTTCGGCTACGTCCTCGGCAAGGACACGAAGGCCTCGGCCGGCGAGGTCGGGCGATTCCTCGAAAAGATCGAGGCTGTCCGCGCCTTCATGATGCCCATGTGGGCGCAGGTCGAGTCGGCCGAGGACGGCATCTACGACGTCAAGGTCGAGTTCCGCGTCAATCCCGGCCTCGAGGTCGGCGGCAACCGCATCGCCGAGTGGGCCGTGCGCCTCGCGGACGAACGCCTGTGGCGCGACGGCCCCAAGGCCGAGGCGAGCTGGCGCGTGAACGACTCGGTCCGCCTCGATCTGCGCTGGGCGAAGAGCAGCCTCGACGTCCCGCTGCCGACGCAGGGCCCCAATGTCTTCGTCAATGATCGGACCGTCACGTTCGAGGAGCGCGGCCCCTGGGCGCTCTTGCGCATGATCGCGTTCCATCAGACCGCGGCGCGCGACGGCTCGCAGAAGACCGAGGGGGGCTCGCACGTGCTCGGCTTCGTCGTGCAATCGTCGCCCGATCCGACGGGTGGCTTCATCGAGCGCGTCGGCACCGACGCCAACACCGTCCGTGTCTTCATCCGCGTCGCGCTCACCGGCGTCGAGAAGGACCGGCTCCTCCGATACCCCGAGTTTCCGGCGATCGCCCCGAACCTTTAGGAGACAGAGCCTCGATGTCGACGAAGGCCCCGCTCATCGATCTGGAGATCCTGCTCCAGCCCATCTCCGAGGAGGCGCCTTGTGGCACGTCTCTCCGGTACGAAGGCACCTACGATCGGGTCCGCGAGGCGCGCCGCGAGGACGACCCCTCGCTGCCGATGGGCGAATGGGAGACCAAGCTCAAGGTCTCCGACCTCGCGCTCGTGGACAAACTTTGCCAGGAAGCGCTGCGCAAGAAATCGAAGGACCTCCAGATCGCGGCCTGGCTCGTGGAGGCGTGGCTCCGGCGTTACCGCGTGAAGGGCCTCGGCCATGGTTTGTCCCTCGTCACCGGGCTCTGCGAGCGATTCTGGGACGGCCTCTTCCCCGAGGTGGGCGACGACCCCGACGCCGCGGCGCGCGCCGCGCTTTACGAGTGGATGGACGACGTCCTCTCCGATCGCCTGCGCCGCACGCCTTTCACGGAGGGCGACGGATCCTTTTCGCTGCTCGATTGGGAGCTCGGCGGCGCGTCTGTGTCCGCCGACGGGGAAGGGGAGGGCGCGCGGCCCACGCGAGAATCGCTGCTCGCCAAGATCTCGCTCGGCGGCGCGGGCACGCGCTGGACCGACATCGCGCTCGACGCGGGCACGGCCATCATGGCGGCCGAGGCGGCCGAGGCGGCGATCGCCGCGCAGATCTCGCGCCCGCCCACGCTCCGCCGCGTGCGGGAGGTCCTCACGCAGATCGAGCTCCTCGCGCGCGAAACGGCGCGTATCAACGGCGAGAGCGTGCCCGTGGCGAGCGCGCCCGCGGCGAGCCCGCCGCCGCTCGGATCGGCCGCTGCGGCTGCGGCGGCGTTCACGGCGCCTTCCGGGGGAGGGGCGGGCGGCTCGTTTGCGATCACGAGCCGCGCCGACGCCTATTATCGGCTCGCCGAGGCGGCCGAGTACCTCATGCGGACCGAGCCGCACAGCCCTGTGCCGTACCTGGTCAAACGTGCGGTGCAGTGGGGCAACATGTCGCTCGCCCAGCTCCTCTACGAGTTCGTAGGAAACCCCGATGATCTCGTGGCGATACAGCGCTTGCTCGGGATGCGCGGGAGGGAGGAGTAACGCCGGGGGGAAAAAGGGGGGGTGCGAGAGAGCGCCCCTACGAGGGTGTTGTGTTGACGAGCCTGGGCACGGTAAAAGGGTAATGCGCCAGCCTTACGCGCCGTGCGCGGGCGGGTTTTCGGAGAGTTCGCAAGCCGCGGCGCCGCCGCGAGAGCCGAGGAAGGGAGCCATCGATGGCAGAGAGCAAGCAGCACTGGCTGGACCGAAACCGTCCGCCGCGTGTGCAGATCACCTATGACGTCGAGACGGGCAACGCAATCGAGAAGAAAGAGATCCCGTTCGTGGTCGGCGTGCTCAGCGACCTGGGGCGGAACGAGGCAAACCCGCTGCCCAAGCTGAAGGATCGCAAGTTTGTCGAGATCGACCGCGACAATTTCAACGACGTCCTCGCCTCGACGAAGCCCGAGATCACGGTGAAGGTCGACGACGTCCTCAAGGGCACCGGCAAGATCGGGATTCCGCTGACGTTCACGCACCTCGACGATTTCCGGCCCGAGCGTCTCGTCGAGCGGATCCCGGAGCTCCGCAAGCTTCTTCGCGCGCGCGAGCGCCTGAACGATCTTCTCGCCAAGCTCGAGGGCAACGACGAGCTTTCGGCGGCGCTGCGTGAGGTCATGGAGAGCACGGATGCTCTCCAGAAGATCACGGCGGAAGTCTCCAAGGATCAGAGCTAGGCCGCGCGGAGGGTACGAACATGCCGGAAACTGTAAGCGTCAAGCAACTCATCGCCTCGAGCGCGGACGGCTCTGCCATCATCGATCAGATCCTCTCCGAGGGCGCGATGGTTCGCGGGGACAACCCCGTTCAGAAGAAGCACGCGCGCGACATCATCGGGGAGTTTTGCCAGCAGATCCTCGACGAGCGGGATCCGAACGACAAGCAGCGGGCCCTCGATCTCGGCGCGGTCGCGGCCATTCAGGATCGCATCAACGAGATCGACGAGATCATCGGCAAGCAGCTCGACGCGATCCTGCACGCGCCCGAGTTCCAGTATCTCGAGTCGCGTTGGCGGGGGCTTCACTACCTCGTCATGAACACGGAGACGAGCACGCGTCTCAAGATTCGCGTGATGAACGTCCGCAAGGACGAGCTACGCAAGGATTTTGAAGCCTCGCCCGAGTTCGATCGCAGCTCGCTTTTCAAGAAGGTGTACGAGGAGGAGTACGGCACGTTTGGCGGCGCGCCCTACGGCCTGCTTCTCGGCGACTACGAGTTCGACGGTTCGAATCCGGACGTCGGCCTTTTGACCGAGCTTTCGAAGGTCGCGGCGGCGGCGCACGCGCCCTTCATCTCGGCGGCGAGCCCGCACCTCTTCGACATGGAGAACTTCGGCCAGATCGGCGTGCCCGGTGATCTCGCCAAGCTCTTCGAGAGCACGCAGCTCATCAAGTGGAAGGAGTTCCGCGAGAGCGAGGACAGCCGTTATGTCGGCCTCGTCCTGCCGCACGTCCTCGTGCGCCTGCCGTATGGCCCGAAGGGCGTCCCCGTGGACGGGTTCGTCTACGAGGAGAACGTCGGCGCCGAGGACAAGAACTTCCTCTGGGGCAACGCGGCGTACGCGCTCGGCCAGCGCATCACGAACGCGTTCGCGCATTATGGCTGGTGCGCGGCGATCCGCGGCGTCGAGGGCGGCGGCCTCGTCGAGAACCTCCCGGTGCACGTCTTCAAGACGAGCGAGGGCGATCTCGCGGTGAAGACGCCGACCGAGGTGGCGATCACCGATCGCCGCGAGAACGAGCTCTCGGAGCTCGGCTTCATCGGGCTTTGTTATCGCAAGAACAGCGGCCAGGCCGCGTTCTTCGGCGGCGCGACCGCGAACAAGCCCAAGGTGTACAACCTGCCCTCGGCGACGGCGAACGCCCGTTTGTCGGCGCAGCTCCCGTACATCCTCGCGACGAGCCGGTTCGCCCATTACATCAAGGTCATGATGCGCGACAAGATCGGCAGCTTCATGACGAAGGACAACGTGTCGTCGTACCTCAACAACTGGATCGCGGACTACGTGCTCCTGAACGACGACGCGGGTCAGGACACGAAGGCGCGACTGCCTTTGCGTGAGGCGCGGATCGACGTGACGGACGTGCCCGGCAAGCCCGGCGCGTACCGTGCTGTCGTTTTCTTGAAGCCGCACTTCCAGCTCAACGAGCTCACGGTCTCGATGCGCCTCGTGGCGGATCTTCCGCCTCCGGCTGCGTGACGGGCCTCGCGAATCGGTGTAGGGTACATCAGGATGTTGCCGTCCCGCGCTCGAAGGGAGCGCGCGGGCGGCGACGGTCGACGGGGACGCGGAGGATTGCACGATGGAAACTAGTTTCTTGGAGATCGAGGGCGTCAAAGGCGAGAGCACGGCGAGCCAGGGGAAGGACAAGATCGAGATCCTTTCCTTCAGCCACACCGTCGCGATGCCTCTGACGGCGGGCGGCTCGGCGAACGCGCGCGCGCACGGCCGCACGGTTCATTCGGACTTCACGTTCAGCAAGTATCTCGACATCTCGTCGCCCACGCTGAACCTCAAGTGCAGCGGCGGCGACAACATCAAGAAGGCCGAGCTCACCGTCTTCCAGGCCGACAAGAATGACGGCGACATGGTTCTTTATTACAAGATCACGTTCGAGGACGTGATCCTGACGAACGTCGCGGTGAGCGGCGGCAGCGGCGGTCGTCCGGTCGAGACGGTCACGTTCAACTACCGCAAGATCAAGTGGTCGTACGCCCAGCAGGGCCAGCCTTCGCCGGCCGGCAAGAAGGGCACGGCCGAGGCGGGGTGGACGCTCGAGGAAAACAAGAAGCTCTAACCCGAGGACGATTCGGCGTCCCAGGGGAACGACAGAATGGCGAAAGCGTGGGGAGCCACGAGCGCGGGCAGGGTTCCCCTGTTCGACCGGCTGGTCGACGAGAACCCTGCTCAAAAACAGGAAGCCGTCCCCTATTGCACCCTCGATCGAGACGGGCTGCGCGCCTCGGTGGCCCGCGAGCTCGGTCGAATCCTCGGCACCCGCAGCCCCATCTCCGGCGACGAGGCTCTCTCCCGGCAGCGCACGACCATCGATTATGGTTTGCCCGACCTCGAGCTCGGCGGCCGTGCGCTCGTCCCGGAGGAGCTTCGCCGTCTCGTGCGCCTCGTGCAAAAGACGATCGAGGCGTACGAGCCGAGGCTCCAGAACGTACGCGTGGAAATCAAGCGATGCGAGGACGCGCCGCCGCATGCGCGCCTCGTGGTCGCGCTCTCGGCGACGCTCGTCACCGACGAGGTGCGTGAGCCCCTCTCGTTCGAGGCGCCGCTCGAAGGAGGCCCGGGGGCCGCATGAGCAAGGGTGATCCGGATCGGGAAATGCTCGAGCTGTATGCGCGTGAGCTCGCGTATCTGCGCGAGCGTGGCGCCGAGTTCGCCAAGGATTATCCGAAGATCGCGGCGCGCCTCGGCACCTCGAACCAGGCCTCGTCCGATCCACACGTCGAGCGCCTGGTCGAGGCATTCGCGTTCCTCTCGGCGCGCCTCACGCGCGACATCGAGGCGGAGCTGCCGATTTACACGACCTCGCTGCTCGGCACCCTTTATCCGCAGCTCGCGTGTCCCGTGCCGGCGATGGCGATCGCCGGGTTCGAGATCGACCCGAAGGAGGCCAAGCTCGGCTCCGGGTACACGGTCGAGAAGCACACGCCGCTTTTCGCGGCCTCGCAAACCGGGCCGGTCTGTCATTTCCGCACCGCGTATCCGGTCACGCTCTGGCCGATCGAGATCGTCAATGCGGGCATGGTCCCGCCCGAGAACCTCGACGTTCCCTCGTGGCTGCTCACGAACGCGGCGGCGGCGCTGGAGATCGAGATCGCGACGGGCGGCGTTCCGCTCGACAAACTCGGCATGCGCTCGCTCCGCTTCCACATCACGGGCGGGGGCATGGGCGCGGCGCGCCTCTACGATCTGCTCGCGGCGCACGCCGTGCAGGTCCTCGTGGTCGGGGAAAAACCCTCGGAGGACTGGGCCTACGGAAAGATCCGGCCCGTCGGCTTCGAGGCGAACGAGGACGTCCTGCCGTATCCGCCGCACGCGCACCGCGGCCATCGCCTCGTGCAGGAGTATTTCGCGTTCCCGGAGAAGTTCCATTTCTTCGACCTCGAACTGCCGAAGCTCCCGCCGCGCAAGAACGCGAAGATCCTCGTCCTCTTCGATCAGAAGCCGCCGGCCGGCGTCGCGGTTCGCCCGACGACGTTGAAGCTCGGCTGCACCCCGATCATCAACCTCTTCCCGCGCAGCGCCGAGCCCATCCGCGTCGATCACACCCGGCCCGAATATCGCCTCGTCGCGGACGCGCGTCGCGAGCGGACCACGGAGATCCATTCGATCACGCGCGTCGCGGCCACGGCGCCCGGCGAGCCCAAGCAGATCGATTACGCGCCTTTCTTCTCGTTCGTGCACCACCGCGCGGGCGAAAGACCCCGCGCGTTCTGGCACGCGCGCCGCGTCGCCACGGGCCGCAAGGATCTGCCGGGCACCGACGTCTGGCTCACGTTCGTCGACACCGATTTCAAGCTCTCACGTCCCCCGTCGGAGACCGTTTACGCCGGCGTCCTCTGCACGAACCGCGACCTCGCGAACGAGATCGCCAAGGACACGCAGCTCTCCCCCGAGCGCCCCGTCCCGGCCAAGAAAATCGTTTGTCTGACGAAACCAACCCCCCAGCGCGCCGCGCCGATGGGCGGCGAAGCGCTCTGGCGGCTCGTCTCGAACCTTTCGCAGAACCACCTCTCGATCACGGACGGCAAGACCGGCGTCGCCGCGCTCCGCGAGATCCTGCGCGCCTACGTCTTCGGCGATTCGCCCGACGCCGAGCGCCAGATCGACGCGCTCCTCGAAATTTCGAGCCGCGTGGTCACGCGTCGCCTCGGCAATGACGCGTGGCGGGGGTATTGCCGGGGCCTCGAGATCACGCTCACGCTCGCGGACGAGCAGTTCGCCGGATCGAGCCCGGTCCTTTTGGCCTCGGTCTTGAGCCGATTTTTCGCCTTGCAGGCGCACATCAATGCGTTCACCGAGCTCGTCCTGAAGCGCGCCTCGCGCGCGGAGGTCTGGAAACGATGGCCGCCCACGGCTGGCGAAAGAGCCCTTCTGTAGAGGCCTGGCTCTTCGACGAGGGGCACGCCTTCGATTTTTATCAGGCCGTCTCCCTCCTCGAACGCTTTCGGGAAGGCGACGCCGTCCCCGTCGGCGAGGGCTCCGATCCTTCGCGCGAGTCCGTGCGATTCGCCGGGAGCATCGCGCTCGCCTTCCCCGAGACCGACGTCGCGCGCATTCGCCCGCCGCACCGCGAACGCGAGCCCGCGCAGATGCTCGTGAACTTCCTCGGTCTCGGCGGCGCCCTCGGCCCACTGCCGCCGCCGATCGTCGAGTCGATTTACATGCGCGCCGTCCGCGGCGACACCGCGGCGCGGGATTTCCTCGACATCTTCAACCATCGCCTCGTCTCGTTCGCATATCGCATCCGCAAGAACCATCGCCTCGGCCTCGGCATCTCCTCGCCCGAAAAAGACGGCGCGGCGCGGCACCTCTTCGCGCTCATGGGCCTCGGCTTTCAGGCGCTCGAAGGCCGCCTCGCGGTCCAGGATCGCGCCCTGCTCGAACACGCGGCAAACCTCGGAAGCGAGTCCCGTTCGCTCGAAGGCCTCGTCGCCATTCTCCGCCGGCATTTCGGCGTCCCCATCGAGCCCATCCCGCTCACAGGCGCCTTTCACCCGATCGAGGAAAACGATCGCACGGCGATCGGCCGATCCGGTCAGAACCGCGCACTCGGCCGCGACGCATGTCTGGGGGGCCGTTTCTGGGATCAGGAGTCCACGTTCGATCTGCGCATCGGGCCCATGAAGCTCGATGAATTCCTGCGATTCCTCCCGGACGGCGACGCGCTCCGGCCTCTCTGCTCCCTCGTCCGTTTTTATGCAGGCGCACGATTCCACTTTGGCCTCATCCTCGTGCTGGCCGAGGGCGAGGCGCCGCGGATCGAGCTCGGCCGCGCCACGTGCGCGCTCCTCGGCCAAATCGCCTGGCTCGGAAACGTGAACAAGCACGGCGGCAGGGTGCGCGAGGTGCGTTTGTCGCGTGCGGCCATTCGGAAAGGCCTCGGTGAGGCGCCGGGCGGCTGAAACACTCCCTTGTCAACCGTCTGCGCGCCGGGATATCGTTCTGCTGAGGCCTTATGACGACTGCAGAACAGAGCCAGGGCGCCACGGAGAGCATTCCGAGCAAGCTCGGGAAGTTCGCCACGGAGCAGATCGACAAGGCCGAGGTCACGGTCACGAAGGGCGTCTCTACCGTCCGTGACTCCACGAACCAGATCATCAGCAAGGCCGAAGAGCAGATCCTCAAGCTCAACAAGGCCCTCTACGAGACCAAGAACGGCATCTCGTCCGGCATCGACACGGCCATCAAGGAGACGGAAGGCCAGCTCAAAGGGATCACGCCCGAGCTCAAGAAGATGGGCGAGGATGCGATCAAGACGGCCAAGGACAAACTCGACGGACTCGTCGACGAGGTCGAGGGCAAGCTCGAATCGCAAAAAGACTCGCTCGTCAAGACGGCGCAGGATCAGATTCGGAACGCGGCCGATCAGGCGAAGGGCAAGATCGACGAGATCGGACAGCTCGGCGAGGATCAGGCGAAGAAGGTCCTCGATGCGGTCAAGACGCAGGCCGACACCGTCGATCAGAAGCTCGGCGATCTCGAGGGGCAGATCGACGGCAAGATCCAGGCGATCGGCGACGACGTGCGCGGCAAGTTCGAAGCGGCGCTCGCCAAGGTGCCGGATCACGACGGCGCGAAGGTCGAGATGTCGGCGAACGTCGACGCCGTCGTCGCGGAGCTGCGTAGTGCCACGAAGGACTCGATCGAGCAGGCGCGCGAGACGCTCAAGTCGCTGGTCAAGCAGACCGACGACACGATCATGCAGACGATCGGCGACGTGCGGCGCGCGATCGGCGAGGTCCCCGCTCGCATCAACCAGTGTGCGCAGGACATCCTCGCGAAGGTCAATGACGCGATCCAGAAGACGATCGACGAGATCTCGAACCTCGCGCACGGGCTCGTGGCGCGCACGGCGGAGCTGCTCAACCAGGCGCTGCTCACGATCACGAGCACCGTCGACAAACTCCTCGCCGACGGCTTCGCGCTCGTGCGTGGGATCAAGGCGGATCTCGATCGTCTCCTCGACAAACTGCTCGAACAGATCCGGGATCTGACGCTCGGCACGCTGGAGGACGTCCGCAAGGCGGCGAACGAGCTACTCGGCACGTTCGAGGCTGAATGCAAGAAGATCCTCCAGACGATGGAGGAGTCCGTCATCGGCTCGGTCGAGGAGCTCGGCGGCAAGATGAACGCCTCGATCAAGGCGCTCCAGGCCGACCTGAACCTCGATGCCGACAAGATCGTCCGGGACCTCGTGGCCGAGGGCGCGAAAGGGCACGACGACGCGCTCGCCGACTTCATCAGCGCTGGTTATTCCGAGGACACCTCGGTCATCCCCAAGATCCGGGCCAAGGGCGAGGCTGCGATCAAGCAGATCGAGGCCAAGACGAAGGCCCAAGGGGAGAAGCTGATCAAGGACTTCGAGATGCAGGCGACCCTGCTGAAGCCCAAGATCCAGGCGCAGGGTATCAAGGTCGTCGCGCAGATCGCCGCGCTCGGACCGAAGCTTGCGATGCAGGCGGTCCAGATTGCGACGAGCATCGCGTCGTCCATCAAGGACAAGGGCGAGGCGGTCAAGAAGACGTTCGAGGAGCTGCAAAAGACGCTCGTCGACGCGATCACGAAGAAGATCCCCGATTACCTCGAAAACTGCAAGAAGCAGATCAAGGCCGCGGCCGATGCGCTCGTCGAGGCGGGCAAGACGTTCTACGAGAAGACGCTCGCCGACATCATGGGGGCGATCAAGGCGGCCGAGGCGCGGTTCAAGCAGCTTGCCTCGGAGATGAAGGACCTCATCGAGACGCAGGTCCTCGCGCTCGTGGCCTCCATTCGCAGGACGGTGGAGACGTCCATCCAGCGCTTCAAGGATCTCGGCGCCGCGTTCGAGGAAAAGACGAATGCGCTCGTCAACGACATCCCGGCGCGGCTCATCAAGCTGGAGCAGGTCGCGCGGCTCGCGGTCGAGCGCGAGATCACGCTGGCGAAGGGGCTCGCCAATGCGACGAAGGACGACATTCTCCTGAAGGCGCGGACGACGCTGTCGGAGATCAAAAAAGCGGCGTACGGGGTCCTCGGCGGCATCCGGGGCGATTTCGGCGCGGTGCAGGGATCGCTCGCGCTCATCGTCCCGGCGGGCGCGGGGCTCGACGCGGCGGGCGCGATCAACCTCGCGGTCTCGGGCGGGCTCGAAGGGATGATCGCGTCGGCGGCGAATGCGGCGCAGGCCGCGGTGACGGCGGGCGTGAATGCGGCCGAGGCCGTGAACAATGCAGCCGAGCAGGCGGCGGCCGCGATGAGCGCGGCTGGATTCGACGGCGCGGCGAAGTCATTGACGGACGTGCTCTCGCAGCAGATGGGCGAGGTGCGGACGGAGGGCGAGAAGGCCAAGAACGTCATTGCCGCGGCGAAGGAGAAGATGACGGCGGTCGCCAAGGAGGCGACGGACACCTGCACGCAGGCGGCGCAGGCGGCGCAGGCCGCGGCCGCGGAGGTCGTGGCGGCCGCGAATTCGACGGGCGACGCGATCAAGGCGTCGGCGGAGAACCTGACGAAGGGCCTCGAAAAGGCGAAGGACATCGTCAAGGATGCCGGCAAGGCCGCGATGCAATCGATGAAAGAGGCCCAGGACGTGCGCAAGGGAGGCGACGGCGCGCAAGCCGGCGCGGGTGCGCAGGCCAAGGCCGGCGGGGCGGATGGCGCGGCGGCGGGCGCGGATGCGGGCGGCGCGGATGGCTTGGCGGTGCCCGAGGGCGAGGCGGCGGCTCCGGAAGGGGAGGCGGCCGCGGCTCCGGGCGGCGCGGAGGCGGCTCCGGACGGCGCGGCGGCGGCTCCGGATGTCAAGGCAGCGGCTCCGGATGCCAAGGCGGCGGTTCCGGATGCCAAGGTGGCGGTTCCGGATGCCAAGGTGGCGGTTCCGGATGCCAAGGTGGCGGCTCCGGATGCCTCGAAATCGGCGCCGGATGTCCCGAAATCGGCGCCGGATGTCTCGAAACCGGAACTGGACGTCTCGAAACCGGAACCAGGCGCCGATGTAGCGGCGGTGGCCGCCAAGGTACCGGATCCGGCTGCCAAGGTAGCGGCTCCGGCCGCCAAGGTAGAGGTGCCGGCCGCCAAGGTAGAGGCGCCGGCCGCCAAGGTAGAGGCGCCGGCCGCCAAGGTAGAGGCGCCGGCCGCCAAGGTAGAAATTCCGGGCGCCCCGAAAGCGGCGCCGGCCGCCAAGGTAGAAATTCCGGCCGCCCCGAAGGCGGCGCCGGCCGCCAAGGTAGACATTCCGGCTGCCAAGGTAGACGTTCCGGCTGCCAAGGCGGTGCCCGGCGTGCCGGAAGGCAAGGCTCCGGCGCCCCCAGGCAAAGCTGCGATGCCGGAAGGCAAACCGCAGGTGCCCGAAGGCGGCATGCCCGGGGTGCCAAAAACCGGCGAAAAGCCCGCCTTTCCTCCCGCCCCCGCGCCTCAGGCCCCCGCGCCTCCCGCTCCGGCGGACGTGGCCCCCTTCGCGCCCGCGCCGAAGCCGCCGGCCGCGCCCGCCGTCCCTGCCGGCGCGAAACCCGCGCCCGCCGCGCCCGCCGCCCCCGTGATCCCTGCCGGCGCGAAACCCGCGCCCGCCGCGCCCGCGCCGCCCGCCACGCCCGCGGCCAAGCCCGTCGTTCCCGCCGCCCCCGGCAGCAAATGGCCTGGCAGCGGCAACAAGCCTTGAAGAGCGCTCAGGGCACCTGCACCGTGACCTGCCCGGGGAACGAGATCTGAATCACCCCGCCCCACATGCACATCAGCTTCGAGCTGTTGTTCAGCGCGGGCATGTTCGCGAGCAGCACCGTTGGGGCACCGACGATCCACGGCGCCGGCGTGTTCGGAATGCACGGCATTGGCGTGAGCACGCCCATCGCCGCCGCCGTCGCCGCGGCCACCGTCGGGTTCGCCAGGCTCTGACACATCCCGAACGGCAGCACGTTCAGCATGGGCTTGCCGTCCATGATGTTCGCCAGCGGCCCCGCGCTGTTCATCGTCCGGTTCGCGGGAAGCACCGTGAGCGAGCTCGGCGCCACGCCGAAGCTGCATTGCATCATCGCCCCCATGCATACGTGCTGGCCCATCGTCAGCCTCCCGCGAGCTTGTTCACGACCTTGTCGAAGAAGGACTCTTTTTTCTCCTCCTTCGCCTTCGGAATGCCCTTGTCGTCGTACTCGACCTCGCCGCGCTTCTCGCCGTCCTTGTACGTCGCCTTCGCCTTCAGCTTGCCCTGCACGTCGTAGCTGAACGCGTCGCCTTGCTTCTTGCCGTTGTCATAGATGGCGCGCTCGCGGACCTCGCCGTTCGGGAAGTACTCGATCACCTCCCCGTGCAGTTTGTCGGCCTTGTAGCTCGCTTTGCGCAGGGTGTTGCCCTTGCCGTCGAGGAACAAGGATTCCCCTTCGAGCTTGCCGTTCTTGTAGAACGACCGGACGACCTCGTTGCCCTGCTCGTCGAACGACATGAACGGGCCGTTCTGCTTGCCCTTCTCGAAATGCATGAGCGTCCGGAGCCGGCCGTCGTCGTAGAGCCGCGTCGGCCCGTGCTGCTCGCCCTTCGCGAACGTGACGATCTGCGAGACCTTGCCGTTCTCGTCTACGATCTTCGTCTCGCCGTGGAGCACGCCGTCCTGGAATGACGAACGCTCGACCTCGCGTCCTTCCGGATCGTACGTGATCGACAAACCGTGCAGCTTGCCGTTCTTGTAATTCGCCCGGTGCGCGATCTGCTTTTCGGTCTCCCCGTACTGGACGAACTCGCCGTGGAGCACGCCGTCTTCCATCTCGAACCGGGAGATCAGCTTGCCGTTCTCGTCGCGCTCTTCGTGGTCGGTCGGCATCGGATCCTCGCTAATTGATCTTCACCATGCCGCCCTTCAAGGTCAGCATGCCGCCGCCCTCCACCGCCGCCTGCGCGCCGCCCTTCGCCTTCAGCGCG
Organism: Polyangium jinanense; assembly: GCF_028435265.1. GTDB lineage: Bacteria > Myxococcota_A > Polyangia > Polyangiales > Polyangiaceae > Polyangium > Polyangium jinanense. The sequence continues at coordinate 149,439 of NZ_JAGTJK010000012.1, forward strand.
ATCGCGCCCTCGAGCGTCATGTTCGTCCCGCCCTTGGCCTTGAAATCGGTGCCGGCCTTCAGGTCCATCGCCGTCCCGGACTCGGCCTTGAAATCCGTGCCCGCCTTCATCGAAAACGCCTGCTTGGCCTTGATCGTGACGCTCTTCGCCTCGATCACGAGGTCGCCGTCGACCTTGATCGTGTAGTTCTTCGTCACCTTGTAATCGAGGTTCGCCTTGTTCGTGTGCGCCTCGTCCTTGGTGACCGTGAGCGTGCGTTTGCCCTTCACGCTGTGCGTCTCGTCGCCCTTGTCGACCTTGATCGTGCGGTTGCCCTTGGTGACCGTGAGCGTCTCGTCGCCCTCCTCGATCGTCACCTTCCGCTCGTTTTTGACGTTCTTCGTGTAATCGTGGAGGACCTTGACCGTCCAGTCGTTCTCCACCTCGAAGAGCATGTCCTTCTGGGCGTGCGCGTAAAACTCCTCGTTATCCTTCTTGTCGTCGAAGCGCAGTTCGTTCCCCGCCTCGCCCTCCTTCGACGATCGGCTCAGGATCGTGCTCTTCGTCTGCGCGCCCGGCAGCCCATAAGGCACCGTCTGCTCGGCGTTGTACACCGAGCCCGTCACGAGCGGCCTGTCCGGGTCGCCGTCGATGAAGCTCACGACGACCTCCTGCCCGATGCGCGGCAAGAACCACGCGCCCCAGCTCTTGCCCGCCCACGCCTGCACGACGCGCACGAAGCACGAGCTCTTGTCGTCCTTCGCGCCCTTGCGATCCCAGTGGAACTGGACCTTGATGCGCCCGTATTCGTCGGTCCACTGCTCCTCGCCGCTCTTGCCCACGACGACGGCCGTCTGCGTGCCGGGGATCGCGGGCTTCGGCGTGATGCGCGGCGGGCGGTACGACGTCTTCTTCGGGAACGCCTCGAAGGTATTCGTGTACCCCTCCTGGCTTGCGCGGTGCATGATCGAGGTGAGAACCCAGTCCGTGTTCGCGTCGTCCCGATCGTGCTCGTCGAGCTTGAACGCGTGCCCCGCCGTGAAGGCGCGGCAGCTCGATGTACCCGACAAACGCACCGCCCGCGCCTCCTCGGCCTCGATGCGGAGCTTCGCGCGCGTGTCGCCCGGGCTTTTCTCGATGTGCCCGCCCGGGTACTCGAAGAGCTCGAGCTTGGCCGTTTCGCCCGAGACCTCCGCGAGCAGCGACGTGCTCGGCATCTCGAAGTTGTAATCCGTCGACGCGTACTTTCCCGCGACGATCTCCTCTTCGAGCGTGCACTCGAGGACGGCGTCCTCGTCCGTCGACGTGGAGAACTGCTCGACGAACCGCGCCTTGTCGAGGTTCGGGCACGGCGCGGCCGACGCGCTGTCGTCCGAGAGCACCATCACGTGCTTGCCGTCCTCGTGCTTGAAATAATAATGGATCCCCTCGTCCTCCATGAGCCGCGACACGAAATCGAGCGCGGTCTCCTGGTACTGCACGCAGTAGGGGCGCGGGGTGTAGGAGCCCTTCAGCGAATCCTTGAAGTGCTCGCCCGACGAGAAGCCGAGCTCCTGGAAGAGCGCCTTCAGGATGTCGGGCACGCTCTTCTCCTGGAAGATCCGGCAATCGCTGGTCTTGCCGAGCAGCCATAACCACGGGTGCAGCTCCGCGCGGTAACGCGTCTGCTTGCCGACGCGCCCCGCCTGGACGAACCGCGTGCAGATCCCGTGGATGAAGCGCGGCTTCTCCTTGGCCATGCCCCGGATCGTCAAGGTCACGCCCTTGCCGACGATCGCCTTGAAGTCGAGCGCCTTCTCCGGCGACAAAAGCTCGAGCTCGAAGCGGAAGAGCCCCGAGATCCGCTCTTCGCCATGCAGATCGACGAGCAGCACCGCGTCCGCGCCGAAGGGCGTCGAGATGGCGATGCCGAGGGTGCCCTGCGGATAAGGCATGGATCTTCAGACGAGAGCGTACCGGGCTTCTCGGGTTTTCGGCAAGAGGCTTGATCTCCGGCGCACACTCATCGATGATCGAGCGCGCTGTGGTGTGCTTTCAGGAAGAGACCTGCCGATGACGTTCTTCCGAACGGGCCATGGTCTCTTCCAGTTCGGGAGGCCGAAGCGCCTCGACAGGCACGGGATCCTCGCCTTTCTGCGCAGCGTCGCGACCGATCGTGGAGGCATGCTGGAGCTTCGGCGCATCCTCGCCGACGAGCTGCATCGCACGTCGATCCACAACATGCGCGACGAGCTCGTGATCGAGCAGCTCGCGGACCGTTACCTGCGCGGCTCGCTCACGCTCGTCCACGTGCGCCCGCTCGACATCGGGATCGAGCTCGAGGGCTTCCTCGTCGAAGGCGCGGACGCCACGCCTTTGACCGGCCCGAAGAACGAGGCCGGCGACCTGCGCCCCGCGCCCGAGGTCCCACCCGAATATCCGGTCCTCGCGCGTGTCGAGTCCGATCAGATCATCGACTCCACGCTGAAGCTCGTCGCGAAACTCGGCGATCTGCTCTTCGGGGCGTTTGGCCTGCAAAAACGTCCCTCGACGCTCGCGAAGGAGCTCGTGCTGCTCGCCGCCGAAGAGGCGAGCGGCGTGAAGCTCGCGAACACGAAGGTCGATCTCGATCTCGGGTTGCAACTGCATCCGCAGGGCAAGATCCTGCTGCCCGATCCGCAAGTGAAGGACGCGTACGTCGCCGCGGCGGCCGAGATCGCGGCGGGGCCGCGTCCGGCGGCAAAGGGTCTCATCGATTTGATGTGGCCGCTCACGCGGGTCGACACGAACCGCCGCTTCGACAATCCCGTCGGGGCCGGGCCGGTGAAGAGCGATCAAAGCGACGGGAAGAAGGGCCCCGAGGCCGCGCTGGATTGGGTCGAAATCGAGCTCGTCGACGACGGCGATCCGCCGAAGCCCTACGCCGGCGCGCGGTATCGAATCGAGCTCGAGGGCGGCAAGGTGATCGAGGGGACGCTCGACGACGACGGCAAGGCGCGCGTCGATGGGATTCCGTCGGGCAGCGGGACCGTCACGTTCCCGGACATCGACGCCGGGTTTTGGGGGACGAACGGCGCAGGCAGCGCAGGCGCCGCCGCGCCGCCGCCTCCGTCTTCGTCGTCGTCCTCCGCGGTCTCCGCGGACGAGGCGTGGGTCGAGATCGAGCTCGTCGACGACGACGACCCGCCGAAGCCCCGCGCCGGCGCGCGATATCGTATCGAGCTCGAGGGCGGCAAGGTGGTCGAGGGGACGCTCGACGACCAAGGGAAAGCGCGCGTCGACGGGATTCCGTCGGGCAGCGGGACCGTCACGTTCCCGGATATCGATGGCAGCACGTGGGGGCCGGGAGAACGAGGCACATGAGCGACGAAGTCCTTTACTCCGATCTCGGGATTCCCGAGTGGGATCCGGACCGCGAACCTGCGGCGGAGCCCGAGGCCGGCGCGTCCCCCCCGGGGCCGCCCGCGCAGGGCTCCATCGAGGATATGGGCGTGCGCTGCGTGGCGCGGTCGGCGGACGGGACACGAGCGGTGTGTACGCTCGAAGTGCTGCGGCCGTTTGTCCTGTCCGCTTGAGCTGACGACGCATCCTGGAGAACGCCATGAGCAAGAAGATGCCGACGAAAGGGGTGCTCACGTTCGAGGCCGAGGGCAGCGACTCGAGCAGCTCGCCTTATTACTCGCGCGTGCTCCACCACCCGACGATGGGGTCGGGCGTGACGATCGGCCGCGGCTACGACATGAAGGACCGTTCGTCCGCGGACGTCGAAAAAGATTTCGTCGCGGCGGGTCTGTCCGCGGATGTCGCGAAGAAGTATGCCAAAGGCGCGGGGCTCACGGGGTCCGAGGCGCGGACGTTCGTCACGAACAACAAGGGCGTCTTGCCCGAGCTCACGTGGGACCAGCAGCTCGCGCTCTTCGAGTCCACGTATGCGTGGCACGAGAAGGACGTCAAGCGCATCTGCGACAAGGAAGATTGTCAGAACATCTACGGCGTCGTGGACTTCAAGACGCTCCACCCGCGCATCCTCGACGTGCTCGTGGATCTCAGGTTCCGCGGCGACTACACGCCCGCGTCGCGCAAGCGCATCCAGAAGCTCGTCGTCGAGAACGATTATGCGCGCTTCCGCGCGGACCTCTCCAATCGGTCGAACTGGAGCGCGGTGCCGGAGGACCGTTTCGATCGGCGGAGCAAGTACCTGAAGGACGCGCCGCAGACGGACGACACGGCCGATCACGAGGATGTGACGTACAGCACGCCGACCAAATCGTTTGACCTCAAGACGATGGGCGAGGCAGAGCTCTACGATCACCTCCGGAGCGTGTGGAAGGCGGAGCAGAAGGCGTTCGGCAACGAGGGCAAACCCGAATTCGACTTCCAGGACGAGGAGGGCCGCGTGAACCTGCTCGGCGCGCGCGGGTTCGACGCCGACCAGATGGTGCCCGTGCCGAGCACGAACACGAAATACGACGACACGCTTTTCCTCGTCTACAAGAAGGACGGCGCGAAGCACGTCGAGAAGTTCCACTACTCGAGCGAGTGGACGAGGACGGGCTCGAAGGGGGCCGTGATCATCCTCGGGCAGCACAAGTACTGCCTGGCGATCCACAAGAAGCTCAAGGAAGACGGCACGCCCTACCCGTACAACAAGCTCCCCGCGTGGCGCGATTACTACAACACGAACAAGACGCAGCCGCCGGGAGCCGGTTACCGCGCATTGAACCCGGACCCGACGGTCGGCATCGTCCGCGTGCACGATGCAAGCGCGGCAGGATCCGTGGGCGCTGAGACCACGGGGGTCACGCAGAACGCCTCGATCAACATCCATTACGGCGGCGAGGTGCCGAGCGGCTGGACGCCCAGCAAGGGGTGGTCCGACGGGTGCCAGGTCCTCATGCGCGGCGACCGGTACCTGCGGTTCATGGAGGTCATCGAGTCCGATCACTCCCTGAAGGGCACGATCAACAACGAGCTCGCGCCCAAGCCTTCGGCCGACGGGAAGCGGTCGCTCATCTACACGCTCGTCAAGGGCGACTCCCTCGCGCCGAGGGACGCGCCGTCCATGGGGTTCCCCGTGGACATCGGCAAAGGGAAGAAGATCGACAATTCGACCACGCTCGCGATGTTCGAGCACACCGAGAAGACGATCGACAGCGGCTATTTCCCTCTCGGGACGAATACGACCTGGCACGGCGGCGCCCATTTGCACGTCGCCGAGGGGACCGCGGTCCACGCGATGTTCGACGGGCGGATCGTCGCCGCGCGGCTGCCCGCGGCGGCGGACAAATCGAAGGGGGCCTTCGGCAGCAGGAACTTCATCCTGATCCGGCACGAGATCGACGGGGATCGCTTGAACAAGGCGAATGCCCTGCTCAAGCGCACCCTCATCGGGTACACGATCCGCGCCGAGACGCTCGTGCTCCGCAAGGAGCCGGGCAACGCCGCGGCCGTCGTCGATACCTTGAAGGTGGGCGACGAGGTGCTGCTGAAGACCGTCCCCCATCCGAAGAAGGACGGCGTCTCGTGGGCGCACGTCGTCGTTTCCAAATCGGCGAAGGAAGGCCTGAAGGACAAGGTCGGCTATGTGGCCGCCACGTCCTTGCTCGTCACGCCCAGGTACGCGCCGCCGAAGGAGCGCGTGAAGCCGTCCGAGACGCGGGTGGTGTATTCGCTCTACATGCACCTCGGGCCCCAGGCGCTCGACACGACGAACTCCGTCCTCGCCTCGATCCCCTGGGTCTCGGGGGCGCAGTGGAGCGTGTCGGACGACGTCCGGCTCCGCAGCGCGCCGGGCGTCCCGGATCCGGACAAGACGCAGATCGGTACGCTCGTCTCCGGCGACACGTTCGTGCAGCTCACCCCCGACCTCGTGACCGCGGGGAGTTATCAGTGGATGAAGGTCCGCGTCACCAAGGCGAAAGACGCGAAGCTCGCGAACAAGGAGGGGTTCGTCGCGAAGCTCGACAAACGCATGAGCCTCACGAAGGCGCCGAGCGCGGAGATCCTCGACAAGCTCAAGTCCGGCGACGTGGTCAAGCTCGACAAACCGGTGGTCGCGGGGGAGCAGATCTGGACGGCGGGCACGATGACGGGGGCCTCGGGTGGGGCGCAGGCGGGCATTCACTGGGAGGTCTTCTCGGAGCAGCCCCTCTTCCCGGACTGGCCGTCCGCCGACGATCCCGACGAAAATCTGAACATGGACGTGAAGAAGATTTTCGACATGATCGAGCAGGAGTTCTGGGGGTACAACGACACGATCTCCGCGTCCGAGCTGAACGATTTCTACAAGAACAATCCCAAGGCGAAATCGCTGCGATACTACGCGTGCCGGTTCATGAGCGAGTGGGGCTGCGACATCGACAAGGCCGTCGCGCAGATCCAATCGAGGGGGCTCTACAGCGTCTCGGGGCTCGCCGACAAGATGCGGCCCTACCTGTGGTGGAAGGAGGCGGAGGGCAAGAAGGTGGAGCTGCCGAAGAGCCCGATCGTCTGGCACTACAACCCGATCGGGTTCGTCTACGCGATGACCAAGATCGAGGAGACCCCCGCCCCGCGCACCGAGCCGGCGCAGACGAAGGAGGATCCGAAGGTCGCCACGGAGACGCAATGGTCCGGCGTCGCGTACGGCGATTACGTGCTGAAGAAGGGCGACGACGACGGCAAGCAGACCTGGGGCGGCCTCGCGCGCAAGGAGAAGGGCACATACGTGGTCGAGCTGCAGAAGGATCTGCTCGAGCTCGGCTACTGGATCAGCGCCGCGAGCTCGAACAAGGGGATGAACGCCGACGGCAATTTCGGCGGCACGGTGCGCGGCGCCGTCATGCTCTTCCAGCGCGAGCACGGGTTGAAGGAGACGGGGGAGGTCGACGCGGCGACGGCGAAGCTCATCAAGGAAAAGACGAAGGTAGCGAACTACGAGCGGCCCGGGCACAAGGCGGGCGATTACGGTCAGTTTTATCAGCTCCCGCCTTCGGAGAACTACGAGCGGTACGACGAGGTGCGCGACGACAATTGCATCCCGAAGGACAACTGGGGCACGAAGGAGATGATCAAGATGCTCACCTCCGCGGGCAAGGCCTGGAAGGAGCAAGGAAAGTCGCTGTTCCTGGTCGGGGACGTCTCGCTCTACAACGGTGGCAAGATGGACCCGCACAAGTCCCACCAGGACGGCACCGGCGTGGACCTCGACTCCGATGAGCTGTGCAGCATCAACCGGGCGACGTTCAAGAAAGAGGAGTCCCTGTCGCTCACGCAGCTGCTCATCAAGCACGGCGCGAAGCGCGTCCTCTTCAATTGCAAGTACGTGACCGACCAGGTGCCCGAGGCGTTCGCGTTATCGGGGCACCACCACCATTACCACGTCGACGTGAAGCCGGGGCTGAAGACGAACGAGCACCCCGAGGAGGAGTGCAAGTGGTGCCACAAGTCGGTGTACAAGAAGTGCGACTACGCCAAGAAGGCGAAGCGCTCGGACTCGGAGCTCACCTGAGCCGCTAGAGCCCGTACACCTTCGCGAGCGCCTTCTGCGTCGTCGCGTCGTACTTGCCCGTCACGGAGATCTTTTCGGCGCGCTGGAAGGCCTCGATCGCCGCGGTCGTCGCCTCGTCGAGCGTGCCGCTCGGCTCGTCGGCATGAAGCCCGAGGTTCTTGAGGCGCGTTTGCGCCCCGCGGATCGTGTCGATCGGCTCGAGCTCGCCGAGCGCGAGCTTGTACGTTTGTCGCCGGTTCGGCAGCTTCAGCACCGCCTCGGCCTGATCCGCCGGCACCTCGGCTTCCAGTGTCCCGTCGTCCCCTGTCGTCCCCTCGAGCTTGCGCTCGCCGCACTCGATCTCCCAGGGCTCGTTCGCGAGCGGCTCCTGGCCCGCGGTGAGCTTCAGGTAGACCCGGACCTTTTCGCGCTTGACCACGAACCTGTGCGACTTGCCCGTCTCGATCGGCGACGGCTTCGGCTTCGGCTGCGGCACCGTCACCTTGTCGCCCGGCGCGAGCACGTTCGGATCCTTGCGCAGCTTGCGCAGCGCCGCGTTCTCCGGCGCCTCCCATACCGTCTTCCACGGAAGACCGTATTTCGCCGCGATCGTCGCGATGCACTCCCCCGCCTGGACGTCGTGTGTCGTGCCTGCCATGGCGATTCCCAGGCGATGATACACGTCGCGCTGTCCGATCACTCCATCAAAAAGCCCATCCGCGCAAAGCGCAGGAGCTTCTGCTCGGTGATCTCGGCGAACACCTCCGCATCCGTGCAGGGCGCGCCGTTCATCTCCACCGACACCACACAGCGACGCGCGTCCTCGAGCGCCGCCTCCGTGAGCGCCGAAGCGTCACGCGTCCCATCCATGCGCGCGAGGATCGCCCGATCGAACGTGTCGACCTGCACGCCCTCGTGCAGGAGCGTGGTGCAAAACGGGCTGCCCACGCTCGCCTGATAACGCGCGAACGGGAAGACGCGCGGGCGCTCGGCGGGCGCCTGGGCCACGGGCTTTGGCGAGGCCCAGAGCCGGATCGCGCCTTTCGTGTAGAGCCCGAGGAGGTTTCGCGCGAGCCGCGCCCGCGCCTCGCCCTCGAACGCCGCGAGCCCGAGCTTCTCGCCGGTTTGCCACGCGAGCGCGTCGAACGGGAGCCCGCCGGGCGTGTATTCGGAGAGCGTGACGAGCGCGGCCTTGAGCGTGGCCTGATCGGTGCCGATCGCCCCGCCTGGCCCGATGAACGTTTCCTCCACGCCCTCGGCGAGGTTTGGCGCCGTGACCCCCGGCGCGAGCGGCGAGGCGAGCACGAGCGAAAAGATTCGATCGGCCGAGACGCGGGGCGAGAGCGGGGCGTCGTCGCGGCAAAGGACGGCGCGGCGAAAACACCGGAGCTCGAGGAGGTCGAGCGATTGCTGGAGGGAGACGAGGTCGCCACTGCCTGCCCGCGCCCGGACGGCCTCGTCGGCGGCGGGCCCGAGGCGCTCGGGAAACACGAGCGGCACGTGGGCGTCGGTGACGAACGCGAGCCCCGCGCCTTCCATGTCGCGGACGAAGTCGGCGAAATACTCGGCGTGGTTGTTCGGGGCGAGGTGCTCACCGATCAGGTAGTGGTCCGAGAGCTCGGCGAGGGTTTGCAGCTCGCTCGCGAGCCAGGCGCGCGTGGGATCGGAGCCTGTGGCCTCGGTGCCGAGGAAACGCAAAAAAGCGCGCGCCTTCGCGACGCGCTCGGCGGCGGATCCTTCCGTGCCGACCTCACGCCGTAGCATGTCGCGGATCGCGCCGCGCAGGTGCCAGCCGGGCAAGGTATTGAAGCTGATGTAGGCGAGGCCGTGGGGCGCGAGGTGCCGGCGGACGACGCGGCGAATGGCTTCGCGGGCGTCGTCGGGGACCCACGAGTAGACGCCGTGGCAGACGATGTAATCGAAGGAGCCGGGTTCGTCCTCGAATTCGCGGATGTCGGCGAGGTGGAGGGCGAGGTTTGCGAGCCGGGCGCCCTCGGCGTGTTTTCGAGCGACGGCGAGCGAGTCTTCGGCGCGATCGAGGGCGACGAAGCGGCTCTCGGGGAAGGCGGCGGCCATGGGAAGGACGTTGCCGCCGGTGGCGGTGCCGATCTCGAGGACGCGGCATCGAGCGGGCGGGGCGGGCCGGAGGCCAAAGAGGACGCCGATCGCGCCGAGGTGGTCGGGGTGCGTCTCGGCGAAGGGCAGGGCCTCGTAGAAATAATCCTCGTTCGCGTCGGCCAAGCGCGTCCTCCGGAAGGGCCGCCACCTTGGCGGGATCGGGAGGCGGGCGCAAGTGTTTGCCTTGAAGGGCCTGCCTGCCCCATGCTGGGCGCGCGCCGGTGCGCGTATGGATGGGCTCTCGTTGATTCTGGTCGCGGTGGTCTGCGCGCTCGCGCTCGTGATCGGAGTGCTTTTGCGATCACGAGGCGCGCTCGCGCGGGAGCTCGGGGCCGCGCGGGAAGAGGCGCGGGCGCTCGGGAAAGCCGCCGCCGAGGCGAAGCGGGCTCTGCCGCAGGCGGAGGCGGAAGCGGGAGCGGCGGCGGCAGCGGAGGCGGCGGCGGCAGCGGAGGCGGCGGCGGCAGCGGAGGCGCGCGCGAGATCCGCGGAGCTGGAAAGCGAGCTCCGGGAAGCGCGCGAGCGGTCCGAAGAGCTGTCCCGAGTGGTCGGGGAGGCGCGCAAGAGCGCCGAAGAGCTGTCCCGAGACGTCAGGGAGGCGCGCAAGAGCTCCGAAGTGCTGTCCCAAGAGGTCGGGGAGGCGCAAAAGAGGTCCGAAGAGCTGTCCCGCGACGTCGGGGAGGCTCGCAAGAGCTCCGAAGCGCTGTCCGGAGAGCTCCGGGAGGCGCGCGCAAGGGCCGAGGCGCTCGAACGTGAGCTCGCCGAGGCCCGCAGCAAGACCGATGACAGGGGAGGGGACCTCGCCGCCGCGATGCGCCGCATCGAGGAGCTTTCGCGCGCCTATCGGCAAGCCGAGCAGGACGTCGAGGCCCTCTCGATACAAAAGGACGCCTTTGCCGCCGAGGTGCGCGCCCTCAGGGACGAACTCGAGCGCCGCAAGAAGGCCGCGGAGGCCGCAGCCGCCGTCGAAGGAAAACCGCTCGCCGCGCCGCCGTCCCGGCAGCCAGCCAAGAAGCCGCCGCCGCCCGAGCCTATCACCGCGTTTTTCTGTCTCATTTGCGGGGAGGGGAGCTCGGGGGCAAAGCCGCACCGCTGCCTCGTCGAGGAGGCGGAGCTCGCGAAGAAGAAAGCTGCGGCGACAGTGAAGCGGTAGGCGGCGGGGTGCGGCGCGTATCGCCTGGATCGGCCGCAACACTCTTGTAAGGAGGTCCTCGCTGCGGATACGATGGGACCGCCCTCTCACCTTTTTATCAGGCAGGCAGCCCTATGACGCGGCGGACCGGGTACTCCTTGCTGGGGCTCTTGATGGCGGCGATGACCATCCTGAGCTGCACCACGATCCTCGGCATTGATACCGAGAGCGACGAGAACCCGTGCAGCGCCGGGGACCTGCCGCCGCTCGAGTGCGGCGTCGGCGCCTGCCGCACGATCCGGCCCGCGTGCGTGAACGGCCTGCCGATGACCTGTCCGCCCGTCGACTCCCAGGCCGACGAGATCTGCGACGGCATCGACAACAACTGCGACGGGCTCATCGACGAGGGGTGTCCCTGCATGGAAGGGGCGGTCCAGAGTTGTTATAGCGGCGCGCCCCTCACCCGGAACGTCGGTATCTGCGTCACCGGCATCCAGACCTGCACGAACGGCATCTGGCTCGATTGCACCGGCGAGGTGCTACCGGGCCTCGAGAACTGCGACGACAGCTTCGACAACGATTGCAACGGCAAGGTCAACGACAACTGCGCCTGCACCGAGGGGCAGACCCGCAAGTGTTACGGCGGCCCGCCGATCACGCAGGGCGTCGCGAACTGCAAGGAAGGTGATCAGACCTGCCTGAACGGCTTCTGGGGCGACTGCAAGGCGGACGTCATCCCCGGCGGCGAGGTCTGCGACGGCGTCGACAACAACTGCGATGGCGCCATCGACGAGATTTCCGGCTGCGAGTGCTCCGGGGATCAGACGAAGGAGTGTTACACGGGCGACGACAAGTTCGTCGGCATCGGCGTCTGCAAGAAGGGGTATTACCCCTGCAAGGGCGGCAAGTTCGACGAGACGAAGTGCCTGACCGAGGTGCTCCCCGGCGCCGAGGTCTGCAATGGCCTCGACGACGATTGCAACGGCCTGCCCGACGACGCGATGGGCCTCGGCCTCGATTGCACGACGAAGCTGCCCGGCATCTGCAAGTTCGGCAAGACGGATTGCGGCATCGACGAGGAGACGGGCAAGCCGGGCACGATCTGCACGCCCGACGTCAAGCCCTTCCAGAACCCCGAGCAGGGCTGCAACCTGGTCGACGACAACTGCGACGGCGTCATCGACGAGGGCGTCCTCTGCTGCCCGGAAGACGGCATTCAGAACGGCAGCGAGACCGACGTCAACTGCGGCGGCACCTGCGTGATCAAGTGCCCCGACGGCAAGAAGTGCAACACGGGCGACGACTGCGTCTCGCAGGTCTGCGTGAGCGGCATCTGCGTCGGCGACACGTGCGACGACGCGACGGAGAACGGCACGGAGACGGACGTCGATTGCGGCGGCTCCGCCTGCCCCGGCTGCCAGCCCACGAAGAACTGCGAGTACGGGTCCGACTGCCTCTCGAACGTGTGCGTCGGCGGCAAGTGCCAGGCGCCGACCTGCTTCGACGGCGTGGAGAACGGTAACGAGAGCGACAAGGACTGCGGCGACGCCTGCAAGCCTCTGCTCTGCGTCAACCTCCAGAATTGCAACAGCGCGCTCGATTGCGTGAGCCTCTCCTGCAAGGACAAGGTCTGCCAGGCGGCGACCTGCGGCGACACCACGAAGAACGGCAGCGAGACGGACATCGATTGCGGCGGTGGCCAGTGCCAGGGCTGCGGCACGGGGCAGGGCTGCAACGTCGGCGCCGATTGCAAGGAGAAGGTCTGCGGGGCGAACAAGACGTGCCTCGCGCCGACGTGCACCGACAGCGCGGCGAACGGGCAGGAGACGGACGTCAACTGCGGCGGCCCCGACTGCGTCGCCCGCTGCGACACGGGCCAGAAGTGCCTCGTGGCGACCGACTGCCAGAGCAAGATCTGCACGAACAACATCTGCGCCCCCTCGCAGTGCACGGACTTCGTGCAGAACGGGACCGAGACGGACGTCGATTGCGGCGGCGGTTGTCCGGAGAAATGCGACCCGTCCGAGAAGTGCAAGACCAACGTCGACTGCAAGAGCGACGTCTGCACGGGCGGCATCTGCCTTTCGCCGACCTGCTCGGACAACAAGAAGAACGGCGCCGAGACGGACCTCGACTGCGGCGGCCCGTGCGTGCAGGAGCAGAAGAAGTGCTCGGACGGCAAGCAGTGCCAGTTCGCCGGCGACTGCCAGAGCGGCGTCTGCACGGGCGGCATCTGCGTGCCCGCGCAGTGCAACGATCAAACGAAGAACGGCAACGAGACGGACATCGACTGCGGCGGCGGCCTGCCCTGCCAGGCCTGTGACATCGGCAAGAATTGCCTGAACGCCATCGACTGCAAGACGAACATCTGCTCGGCCGGCAAGTGCGCGCCGAAGCCGATCGGCGAGTTCTGCCTCTCGGCGCTCGAGTGCGCGAGCGGCAACTGCGTCGACGGGTTCTGCTGCAACAGCTCCTGCGACGGCACCTGCTTCGCGTGCTCGGCCGCCAAGAAAGGCCAGGGCAACAACGGCTTCTGCCAGGCGATCGTCGGCAACGCCGATCCGGACAACGAGTGCGCGTCGGACAACCCGAGCAGCTGCGGCAACACGGGCTTCTGCAACGGCGCCGGGGCGTGCGCGAAATACAGCAATAGCGTCGAGTGCGTGGTGGCGACGTGCAAGGACATCACGACGGCGAAGCTGCCGCAGTTCTGCAACGGCAACGGCGCGTGCCTGACGAGCGCCGAGCAGTCGTGCGTGCCGTACACGTGCAGCGCCGGCCAGTGCAACACGAGCTGCGCGATCGACGCGCAATGCGCGGGCGGGTACTACTGCAACAATAGCCAGTGCATTCCGAAGGGCACCATCAGTTCGTCGTGCCAGACGAACAACCAGTGCGCGAGCGGCAACTGCGTCGACGGCGTCTGCTGCGACTCGGCCTGCACGGGCACCTGCTACGCGTGCTCGGCGGGCAAGAAGGGCCAGGGTAGCGACGGCATCTGCGGGCCGGTCGTGAACAACGGAGACCCCGACAACGAGTGCGCGACGACGTCGATCGCGAGCTGCGGGACGACGGGCGTCTGCGACGGCACGGGCAAATGCGCCCTGCACCCGAACGGCGCCCCCTGCGCCGCGGCGGAGTGCCTCAACGCGACGACCCTGAGCCCGAGCTCGACCTGCAACGGCTCCGGCACCTGCACGGCCACGTCGCAGATCTCGTGCGCGCCATACCTCTGCAAGAACAACGCGTGTTCGAGCACGTGCGTGGGCGACGTGGACTGCGCGACGGGCAACTACTGCCTGCTTTCGTCTTGCCAGGCGAAGAAGGCGGACGGCAACTCGTGCATTGGCAACAACGAGTGCGCGAACGGCAACTGCGTCGACGGCGTCTGCTGCAACAACGCGTGCACGGGCCTCTGCCAGGCCTGCTCGGCGGGCAAGAAGGGCAGCGGCGCGGACGGTACGTGCGGGCCGATCGCGAACGGCCAAGACCCCGACAACGATTGCATGGACGGCCAGTGCGCGGACAGCACCACGCTCAACGTGACGCAGGTCTGCAACGGCGCGGGTGCGTGCAAGGCCGGGGTCACGGCGAGCTGCACGCCCTACGTGTGCGCGCCGGGCGTCTCCTGCCCGACGACGTGCACGAGCGACGCAAACTGCGCGTCGACGCATTATTGCAACGCCTCGAACCAGTGCGTCTCGAAGAAGGCGACGGGACAGACCTGCACGAACCCGACCGGCAACGAGTGCACGAGCGGCAACTGCGTCGACGGCTATTGCTGCAATGAGGCGTGCGCGGGGACGTGCCGGGCGTGCTCGATCGCGGCGGGCGCGGCGACGAACGGCTCCTGCGCGAACATCCAGAACGGCGGCACGGACGCGAACCCGGTCTGCGGCGGGCTCAACACGTGCGACGGCGGGGGCGTCTGCAAGAAGGCGCTCGGTCAGGCGTGCGGCGTGGGGAGCGATTGCTCGAGCGGTTTCTGCGCGGACGGCGTCTGCTGCAACGAGGCGTGCGGCGGGACGTGCCGGGCCTGCACGCTGGCGAAGAAGGGCGCCGGGACCGACGGGCAATGCGGCAACATCGCGTCGGGCAGCACGGATGACGCGCCCGTTTGCGGCGGCGCGAACGTGTGCGACGGGACCGGCGCGTGCAAGAAGAAGATGGGCGAGGCTTGCGTCGTCGGGACGGAGTGCGTGAGCGGCTCCTGCGTCGACGGCGTTTGCTGCAGCTCGGGGTCGTGCTCGACGTGCCAGACCTGCAACAAGAACATCATGACCGCCGGCACGTGCCAGAACATCAACGCCGGCACGACGGACAACAACCCCGTCGGCGCCTGCACCGGCACGAACACCTGCGACGGGAGCGGGACCTGCAAGAAGAACGACGGGCAGGTCTGCGGGAACGCCAGCGAATGCCTGAGCGGCAACTGCGTGGACGGGGTCTGCTGCAACGGCACGTGCACCGGTGAATGCCAGGCGTGCTCGGTGGCGGCGGGCGCCGCGACGAACGGCGTTTGCGGCAACATCACGTCGGGCCAGCCCGACAATTACCCCGCGAACACGTGCGCCGCGCCGAAAGCCTGCGACGGCGGCGGGGTGTGCAAGAGCGCGAATGGCATCGTGTGCGCGACGGGCAGCGACTGCGTCACCGGCAACTGCGTGGACGGGGTCTGCTGCGACACCTCGTGCACCGGCGTCTGCAAGGCGTGCTCGGTGGCGAAAGGCGCCGCGGCGAACGGCGTCTGCGGGAACATCGCGCCGGGCAGCACGGACGACGCGCCCGTCTGCGGTGGCTCGAACGTCTGCAACGGCAGCGGCGCGTGCCTGAAGACGAAGGGCGAGGTGTGCTCGACGGCCTCCGAGTGCGCGAGCGGCGCGTGCGTCGACGGGGTTTGCTGCACGGCGATGGCCTGCGGGTCGTGCCAGACCTGCAACAAGAACATCATGCTCGCCGGCACCTGCACGAACATCGACAGCGGTCAGCCGGACAATTTCCCGGCGGGCAACTGCACGGGGACGAACGTGTGCGACGGCGCCGGCGTGTGCAAGGAGCTGAACGGCAGCGCGTGCTCCACGGCCGGCGAGTGCTTCAGCGGCAACTGCATCGACGGGTTCTGCTGCGACTCCGCGTGCAACGGCACCTGCCGGACGTGCGCGGCGGCATCGGGCGCGCCGGCAAACGGCACGTGCGGCAACGTCACGTCGGGCACGCAGGACACGGTCCCGGCGAACGCCTGCACCGGGACGAACGTGTGCGACGGTACGGGCACATGCAAGAAGTCGAACGGCGCGGTGTGCGGCGCGGGGAACGAATGCCTGAGCGGCAACTGCGTGGACGGGGTCTGTTGCAACAGCACGTGCACGAGCACCTGTCAGGCGTGCTCGGCGGCGGCGAAGGGGCAAGGCTCGGACGGCACGTGCGGCAACATCGTGTCGGGCATGCAGGACAACGTCGCGGCGAGCACCTGCGTCGGGATGAACGCGTGCAACGGCTCGGGCGTCTGCAAGGAGACGAATGGCTCGGCGTGCTCGACGACCGGCGAATGTTTGAGCAACTT
This sequence comes from Polyangium jinanense, assembly GCF_028435265.1. Classification (GTDB taxonomy): domain Bacteria; phylum Myxococcota_A; class Polyangia; order Polyangiales; family Polyangiaceae; genus Polyangium; species Polyangium jinanense. Next base: position 165,675 of record NZ_JAGTJK010000012.1, read on the forward strand.
CTGCGCGGACGGGGTCTGCTGCAACGCGGCATGCACGGGCACCTGTGATGCCTGTTCGATCGCGGCCGGCGGGACCACGGACGGCACGTGCGGCGACATGATCCCCGGCCTGGAGGACACGAACGCGACGACTGTCTGCAGCGGCGCGAACGCGTGCGGGCCGAGCGGCACGTGCGTCAACAACAAGAAGGAAAATGGCCAGTCTTGCACCATGGCGAACGACTGCGCCTCGGGGCAATGCGTCGAGGGGGTCTGCTGCAACTCGGCGTGCACTGGCACGTGCCAGTCGTGCAGCGTGACGGGCAATGTCGGTATGTGCTCGCCGATCCCGGCAGGACAGCCGGACAACGTGCCAGCGAACACGTGCACGGGGACGAGCGCCTGCGACGGCGCGGGCACCTGTGAAAAGGCCAATGGCCAGACCTGCTCGACGCCCGACGAATGCGGCAGCGGCAATTGCGTGGACAACGTCTGCTGCAACTCGTCGTGCAACGGGGTCTGCCAGGCGTGCAATACCGCCGGAAACCCGGGCGTGTGCTCGCCCGTCCCCGTGGGCACGTCCGATTCGCTCTGCCCCACGGGCCAGGGCTGCGACGGCGCGGGCGGCTGCAAGAAGCTGAACGGGCAGGCGTGCGCCAGTGCAGCGGAGTGCAACAGCGGCCACTGCGTGGACGGCGTCTGCTGCAACGGCGCCTGCTCGGGTGTCTGTGAGGCTTGCTCGGCGGCGGCGAAGGGCAGCGGGGGCAACGGGACCTGTCAACCGATCACCTCGGGTAAGTACGACGACTTCCCGGCGAACACCTGCGTCGCCCCGAGCGCCTGCAACGGCGCCGGCGTCTGCTCCCCGTGAAATGGCAGCGGCCCGGCTCCCTTCGCGGGGGCCGGGCCGGCAGAAGGCGGGCGCCGCAAGGGCGTCCGCGGTGCTTCGAGGGACGACCGATCAGAACTTCGCGCGGAACGACGCGATCATGCGCATCCCCTCGGTACGCGTCGACTCCGGCGCGCTCTTCTCGAACAGATAAAAGACGAAGGTCTTCTCCTCGCGTCCCGCGTCGACGACGGCATACTGGAAGCCCGCTTCGCCCATGGCGATGCGGCATGCGCCGTCGCTCGCCTTCGCCTCGAGCTGCCCCTCACCCACGCGAATCGAGCGTTCCTCGGCGAGACGCACCTCGGTCGCGCCGAACACGGCGAGCGCGGCGTCGCGCTTGCCGGCCAGGGTGTCCGAGGCTTTGAGCGGCGCGAGCAGGATGTGCGCGCGGCTATCCGGCGACGTGAGCATCTCGAATCCGTCCTGCGCCGTCGTCGTCCACGTCGTCGGGGCGCGGTACTCCACGAGGCCACACGAGGCCGGTTTGCCGAGCGGCGACTCCGCCAGGGCCTGCGAAAGCGCGGCCACGGCCCCCTCGTCGTCCGCCTCGGGCTCCCGCGCGCAGCCCACGCCGTGGAGCGTCCCGATCGCCACGAACCCGAGTGCCCAGCGAATACCCGTCCCGCGCATCATCGATTGTCTCCTGGCCCGGCGCCGCATCACCATTGCACTTCGACCGAGCCGCTCATGGGCCCGAGCCCCACGCGCACCTGCGTCCCCGGCCCGAGCTTGCCGAAATTGGAGGGAGGCGGCTCCGTGAAATAAAGCGCGATCCCGGTGCCGAGCAACGCGACCCCGACGGGCAGCGCGACATTGCTCATCATCCCCGTGATGGCCGCCGTCTGCTTGGCGCCCACGCCCGTCGTGTTGCAGATTTTGGGGTTCGTGGGGAGGCAATTCTTTTCGATCGGCTCCTTTTGCGCCCACGTGATGATGCCCATCACGAGTCCCCCCGCGATGCCCACCGCGCCGAGCCCCCCGAGCGTGTAGGCCGCGACGCGACGGCCCGAGATCCCACTATCGAGCTTGGGGAACCTCGAGGGCACCGGCTGCAGGGCCGTCGCCGTCTTCGTGGGCTCGCCGGTCTCCGTCGCCGGCGGCATCACGACGTCGATGACCTGGTTTTCCCCCTCCTTCAGTCGGAACTTCGTGAACACGGAGGGGCGGCCCGGGATCTCGGTCGTGAGCACGTGCTCGCCCGGATCGATCGGGAGCGGGACGCCAATCCTCACCTCCAAGGGCGGACCCCCCTCGAGCGACTTGCGGAGCACGCGCGTCGTCGCCGGGGCGTTGCGCGGGACGCGGAGGATGACCTTGGGGATCTTCGCCTCGAGCGCATGGCGCCGCGCCGAAGCGGCCTCCTCGTTGTCGCGCTCGGCCTTCTGTTCGAGGTCCGAGAGCTGTTCGAACGCCGTGAGGTATTCGTCGTAGTGCACGGCCGCCGTGGCGATGCGGCCCCACTTGTCGTAACACGTGGCGAGCCAGAAGAGCGTGGACGGGCGCGGTTCCTCGCGGTAGGCGACCTTGAACGCGGGGCAGGCCGTCACGAAGTTTCCGGCCTCCATCTCGACGCGCGCCGCCTGGACCGCCGCCGCCTGCGACCCATCGGCCTGCCGCGTGCCCGCGGGCTCGTCCGCCGAGGCACGCGCGGTCACCGTGCAAAGAGCGATGCCCGCGAGAAGGAGCGATACCGGACGCATCGTTTTCGATGTTACAGGCTGATCCGACGGCGGATCAAGAACAATACAAGCGCGCGGCGGAGGCCCTCGGCGCGGCCGTGGCGGTCGGTCCCGGCGCGTCAGCTTGTCTCGAGCGCGAAACTCTGAGAACGTGGCGCGCGCAGGAGGGCGCGAACGTTCATGCCGCGGCAAGCCGGGTGAGGAGGCGCGAGGAAGGTATGGGCAGGGGCATTTCGAGGTTCGGCTGGCTCTCGTTCGTGTTCATGGCGGGATGCGCGGGGAGCGGGGACGTCGTGCGTCAGGGGGCGCTGCCCACCATGGGCTTCGAGGCCGAGGCCGATCCCGCGCCCGTAGACGCGGAGTCCACGCCACCCGCGCTGGCGCCCGCGCCGCCCGCGCAGAAAGTGCCGCCCGCGCCGAAAGACCCGCCGTCATTTCGCGCGCCGACGGTTCCATACAGCCTCGGCGTCCTCGGCCTCGGCGCGGCGTTCATCGTGGCCGGCGGCGTCATGATGGGCGTCGCGGAGACGGCCGACGAGCGGTGCGGCGTCGCCGGTTGTTATGGCGTCCTCGACCCGAACCTCGATTTCGCGGGCAGGCTCTTCCTGGCGAACGGCATCGGCATCGGCATCGCCTCCGTCACGGCCACGCTCGTCGGGCTCGGGACCGACGGAACACCCACCCCGCGGAAGAGCGACGCATTCACGGAGCGGGGCATCTTCGCGACGGCCCTCGGCGTGGGCCTCGCGTGCACGGGCCTCGCGGCCGCCAGGGGGGACGATTTCCAGCTCGAAGGTTTGCCGAGCGCGGTGGCCACCGGGGCCTACCTCGGCGCGCTCGCGGTTACGGGCCTGGGCCTCGGTTTCTGGATCTACGGCGCGCGCAACGCGCAGGCCCCCGCCGCCGCGTCTTTGCGCGTGGGTCCGACTTCGGCGCAATTCACGGTACGCTACTGATCGCCATGGCCTCGTCCTCGCCCACCGCGCCTCTCCTCGTCGCTTCCCTGTCCGCGCTCGCGCTCGTCGCTTGCCGCGGCGAGGTGGGCAGCCTGCAGGTCGATTTCCTGAACCCCGAGGTCGAGCTCTCCACGCGCGAAGATGGCCGCGTGGAGCTCGACGGCGCCTTCGACCTCACGGCGAACCTCGCCCTAGGGAGCGGAGAGGACGAGGCCGAGATCTGGCTCGACAAACTCGACGTGACCACGACCGGCGCCCCGTTCACGCCCGTGGTCACCGACCTCCGCGTGCCGAACGGCGATTCGTTGTTCCCGCTCGAGGCCGAGTTGTATGACGAGACGAAGGTCCGCGTCCCGTTCACGGGCGTGAGCCTGAAGGCGCCCGGTGACGAGCTCGCCTGGCTCTGCTCGATCGGCCAGCCCATGGAGCTCCAGGGCGCGGTGTACGAGGCCGAAACCGCCACCCTGCAGTCCTATTACGACTCGGCGGCGCAGCTCGAGCGGCTGCCGAACGAGATCACGTTTTCCCGCAAGGACGCCGCCGCAAAACCGCTCCCGCCGCGCTTCGTCTCGATCCCCGCGCAGGGCCCGGCCGGCTTCCTCCCAGCGTTCGAGGTCGAGAACGCGTGGGGCGGGTTCGTCTTCGGCGCCCACGTCGCCAACAATCTGAACCTCGGCGAACGGGTGGTCCTGGCGGACGGCGCCGGCCAAGCGGTGCTCGTCCGTTTCGATGCGCACGGGAAGGTCGTTTGGGATCGTACGTTCGGCGATGAAGGCGTGGACGGGATCTCGTCGCTTTCGGCGCAGGAAGGCGGCGATCTCTACGTGGCGGGCCATTTCACGACGCAGATCGATCTCGGCGCGGGCGCGCTCCTGAACACCCCAGGGCAACGCGGGTATTTCGTGGCCCGTATGTCGGACGCGGGCGCCGCCGCGTGGAGCGTCGGGCTCGTCGAGGACGCGTTTTTCCCGCTCGAAAATTGTTTGCCGCCCGGTCCGCACATCGCGGCGCGCCCCGATGGCGGCGTGAGCTTCGTGAAGAGCCTCTACGGCACGATCCCGTTCCCCGGCGGCCCGGTCGAGGCAACGCCGCCCGCGGACTACTGCTCCGCGGACCTGCTCATCACCGGATACGACGCCGCGGGCGAGCTGCTTTACGTGCGCCGCTACGGCGACGAGTACGATCAGCAGGTGCTCGACGCCGTGGCCGACGCCGAGGGCAATACCTGGATCGTGGGTTTGTCCAACGGCGCGCTCGATCTCGGCAATGGTCTGCCGCTCATCGTGGGGCCCATGTCGTCCATGCCGGTGGCGTCGCAGCTCTTCGTCGCGGCGTTCGATCCACAAGGCACGCCGATCGTCGCGCGGGAGCTCGGGCAGGTCCACGCTCGCCTGGGCTATGAGGTGCACCTCGCGGCGCGGCCCGGGGGCGGGGTCGTGGTGGCGGGGCCTTTCGCCGGCTTCATCGACCTCGGCTTGGAGGTCGTCACGACGACGGGCGTGGGGGAGGACGGGTTCGTCGTGGCGCTCGACGGGGCCGGCAAGCAGATCTGGGGGCAGTACTTCGACCAGTCGGCGAGCCCCTTCGCGGAGGCGTTCACGCTCGGCGACGTGGATGTCGCCGAGGATGGGCGCGTGGTCCTCGCAGGCCGCGCCATGTCGGGCTTCAACGTAAGCGGTCAGCCGCTCCCGGGCGGCACGCCGACGTTTGGCGCAGGCATCGGCAGCGCGCTCTTCACGTTCGCCCTCGACCCCGCAGGCGCGCCCCTCGGATATCGGATCCTGTCGTGCAACGCGGGGCTCATGAGCCTCGCCGTGGGGGCGGGCGAGGTGACGCTCGTGAGCGCAGTCCTCGGGTTCTCCGAGGGCGAACACGGCCTCCTTCCTCGCAACGAGGGCGCCCTCTGGATGGGCCGGCTCGCGCTTGACCCCTGACGAGACGCGGGGCTTTGCCCCGCACCCCAGAAGGGGGCTGTCCGCCCCCTTCACCCCGGACCAGGCACGGCCTGGACCGAAGGCGGAAAAACCGCGCGATGCGCGGTTTTTCCGACGGACCAGGGGCAAGACCAGCGACCGGCTTGCCAACCAAGACAGCAGCGCTGCCCGATGTGCTGGGAACGTCTCCCCTGTCGACAGCGCGCATCGCGCGCTGTCGCCCCGCGTCCAGGGCTTGCCCTGGTCCGGGTCCAGGGGTGGACAACCCCTGGTCGGGGTCCGGGGTGAAACCCCGGCGCTACGCTCGGCGATTTACTTCTTTGCGGGCGCGGGCGCGGGCGCGGGCGCGGGCGCGGGCGCGGCGGGCTCGGCGCCGTGGCCGGCGTGCGGATCGCTTGCGGCGGCCTCGGGGTCGACGGCGATTCCCTTGCGCGTCGTCTTCGTCAGCGGGCCCTCGATGGGCTTGCCGTCCTTGTCGACGAGCTCGACGGTGACCTCGTAGTCACCCTTGGGCAGGTTCTTCGCGACCTTCGGGGCCCAGGTGGTGAACTCGCCCGTGAGCGGCGTGGTGAGGCTCGGGCCGGAGATCGTGTATTTGACCTTCTCGCCTTTGTCGAGTGCCGTGCCGAAGAGATAGAAATCGATGAGCAGCTCCTGGCCCATCGCGCCCTTGTTTTCGCCCTTGGGCCGGCTGTAGACGACGTGCGGCTTCTTCGGGTCGAACGCGCTCTTGCCCTTCTTGCCGACCCAGAACGTCACGAGCTGCTGCGCGCCCTTGCCCTTGACCGACTCGTGCGTTGCGCGGCTCGCGAACGCGACGAGCGTGTGCTCGCCCTCCTTGAGCTCGGTGCCCGCGGGCAGGAGCTCGGAGACCTTCACGGGCTTCTTCGTGTCGTAGATCGCCTTGTACGGTTGGTCGTCGAGGATCAGGTGGACGTGCGGCCCCTTCTCGACCGTGGCCCAGTCCTTCACGTCGAGCTTGATCTCGAAGTCCTTTGCTTTGGCGAGGTCTCCGATCGAGGCGTCGTTCTTTGGCGCTGTGATCTTCACGCTCGGCAGCGGCTTCGGGTCCTCGCTCGGCTTCATGTCCTCGACGACGGGCGGCGGGGGCGCGGGCTTCTTCGCCTCGGTCGTGGTCGTCGTGGCTGTCGTCGTCGCGGCTGTGGTGGCTGCGGGCTCGGGCGTCTTCTCGGCTGTCGTCTCGGCCGGCTTTGCCGTTTCCGTCGACGGATCCTTAACCTCGGGCTCCCCGCCGCCGCATGCGAAAGCGCTCACGACGAGGGAAAGCATCCCGACAAACGATACCGTGGTTTTCATGGTCCGCCCCTGTAACGCGGAGGCGCGTCCGCGTCGAGGGTGGATGGCGGGTTTTTCTTCACACCGTGCCCTCCGTTCAGGGGGCGCCCCCTCCGCGGTCCGTTCCCGCGGGATGCGAGGGTGCGTAGGTGGTTGTCCTGCTCGCGGGGCCGTGAGCGTGGGCCGGAGGCCATGACGTCCACCAACGAGGTGGTACGTCCATCTCGCTCCGTGCTCACGATGCGAGGCTCGACGGAGACCTTGCGCCCGTCGACCAGGCTGCACAAAAACCATGGAGCGAGCGGCCACAAGGTTCGACAAGCGGCGGGACGAACCCGTTCTTTCTGCATTGTCGTGCTTCCAGAAACCTGGCGCGATCAAAGGAGCTACGATGGCAGCCGTTGAACCGATGGCATTGCCCCCGGATTTTAATCCCGAAACCCTCATGCGCAGCACGAGCACCGAGGTGGGGACCTTCCACGAAACTCGGCTGGCGGCCCGGCTGGCGGCCCAACTGCTTGCCCATGGTGCGGTCCAGGATATCGAGCTTTCGGAACGTATCCTGGTGGCTGTGCTGCGCTGTCAGGAACGGGATGAGCGCGACCCCCACTACGGAAACTTCTACTGGATGCGGGAGGATGAGGTCGTCGAGGACCTGAATGCGGTCGAGTTCGTGCTGGAGGCTCTCATTCCCATGATGCTCCAACATGGCGACCGGCTCTCGTCTGTGATGCATGACCGGGTGCTGGAGAGCGTTCGGCTGGGTCTGGAAGAGATCCGGCGGCTGGATGTGCTGGTGGCTTATACGAACATTGCCGTTCTGGACATTCTCAATACCTGCCTGGGCGGCGAGTTGCTGGGCGAGACGGCGATCGCCGAACGGGGTTATGACAAGCTGGTTTACTGGATCGCCTTTACCAACCGTTCAGGCCATCCTTTTGAGTACAACAGCCCGACCTATACCTCCATCACCCTGCGGGCGCTCAAACAGTTGGCAGACCTGGTTCAGCACCGGGACACTCGCGTGCGGGCCAGGGCCATGGCTGCCCGGCTGGCGCTGAGCGTGGCCCTGCACCTTCACGCCGGCACCGGCCGTTGGGCCGGTCCCCATAGCCGGGCCTACCATTCCACGGTGGTCTGTGAAACGCCGCCGGAGATCGAGCTGGTCCAGAGTTGGATCGCCGAGGGCATTGTTCCTCCCTGGATCCAGGCGGTCCTGGAAGGTTTGCCCGCGGTCTTTCAGGTGAGCGAAACCGCGGAGCGCGATCGTGGATTCAGCTTCACCACCTATCAGACCCCGACGTTTGCCCTGGGCGTGGCCAGCCAGCTCTACCAGGTTCAATCCAATGTCTGTTTGCTCCATTATCAGCGGCCGGGCGCAACCCGGCCCGGGGTTCTCTATACCCGTTATATCCTGGATGATAAGTGGTTCGGCGACTTCTACCATGCGACCGACCGGACCAAGCGTCGCAACCTGCTGGATGAAGGTCTCTTTTGGGGTGTCCAGCGCGAAAATCAGGCCATCGGTCTTTACACGCCGGCCAATATGACCGAAGGCAAGAGCGCCAAAGCCTGCCTGATCTGGTTGGACCGGGCGCAGGTCGACGAGCTGTGGGTCGGCGAGCAGCGGGTCGAAAGCCTCCCCGTGCTCGTGTCGCCAGGGCAGGTGATCGTCGTTGGGAGTGGCGATGTATATATGGCGGTGCGTCCTTTGACCCAGACCCCTCTGGGCCGGGAAACTCCCCTCGAACTCGTGGAACGGGACGGGGACTTGGTGCTCGAGTCGTACAACTACCGGGGGCCATTCAAGCAATTCTGGGAGATGCACTGGCCCGGCTTCTTTTACGAGGGCCGACCCATTTGTTGTTTTTACCTGGAAGTCGCCGAGCGCCATGCCTATCCGGATGGCCGCGCCTTTGGACGGCAGGTGTTGCGTGGAACCGTGGAGGAGACGCTCGGGCCTCCCTTTACCTACGCAGCGGCAGGCGAACGCGTCTATCGGGTTGCCTACCAGCGTGACGGCCAAGCGTTGGGCCTGGAGGTCGAGCTGATGGCCTGGAAACTCAAACGCCGCTGGACAGAAGCCGGTGAAATCGGCTGGCCCATGCTGGAAGCGCCTTCGGCCAGGCAGACGAATACCGGGCGGGTGGAGCTCGGTGAAGCCAGCCTGGTTTGTGGCCCTGAAGCAGCCTGGTTATGGGCGAGCCCGGAAAGCGGCCGCTGGGTTGCCGGCTATCTGGGCCTCACCCCGGCCCCCCTCACCCTGACGACGCCCCAGGGGCAGGTCGAGGTCACGGAGATGGGCACAGGTACCGTGGTCTGGGATCAGGGCCAGGTGACGGTGGAGGCTACCGGAGAGCCGGTGGTCAAGGTGTCCCTCCACCGCGACGACCGTCAGTAAAAGAATGCCGCGCAGCAACCCTCTTGATTGTCACATTGGCCCGAAGGCTCCGTGCACGTCCCGAGCAGGGAGGTATTCGAGCGGCAGGCGCACTGCCACGTCCCGTCGGCGAGCCGCGCGCACGACGCGCGTAACTCGCCGACCCCGGCGCAGGTTGTCGCGCTCGTACATGCGTCGGGGGCGTCCGTGCCGCTTTGCCCCGTGCACGCGGCCGTATCGCTCCGCGTTTGTCCCTGCGCGCAGGCCCGGAACGCGTCCTCTTGGGCCTTGCAGCCGGCCGGCGGCACGACCTGCGACGGCATACACGTGAAATCCGCTTTCTGATCCGCCCAGCAGCCGAGCAGGGTTTCGAACGCGCTTTCGCACGCCTCGCCCGCGTCGAGGTAGGCCGCGCAATCCTCCGCGCAGTCCGCCCACACGAAGCAGTTGATCTGCGAGACGTGATCGCACATCTCGCCGCACCGCGCCGGGGGCAGCTTCGGCTCGCCGCCGCCGCTGCCGCCCGTGCCGCTCGTCGTGTTGTTGGGAGGGGGCTCCTCCATGCTGCACGCGACGAGCCCCAAGAACGTCCCGAGGACGAGCATTTTCCAGCCGATACCGATTCGCATCGGGCGACTATAGGCCGGCGCGGTCGCCCTCGAAAAGCGCGTAGTTCAGCGCTTTCGCAGCTCTTCCGGCACGCGGGCGAACGTCTCCTCCGCGTCGGCAGCCGCCCATGCAACCGTGGCCACGGCCCCGACGACTTGATCGAGATCCTCCTTCGTGACCTTGTCGAGCGTGTCGTTCGCCGTGTGGTGCACGTCGAAGTACTTCGTCGCGTCCTGGTGCAGATCCACGATCGGCACGGCCGCGGCGTGCAGTGGGATGAGGTCGGCGCCGCCGTGCGCCGGGCCCTTGTCGTACTGGATCCCGAGCGGCGAGAGGAGGCTCGCGATCCGCTCGGTCACGGGCCGTGCGCCTTCCGCGACGAGGAACCGCGTCATGTGCACGCGGCCCGCGCCGAGATCGATCTCGAGGGCGAGCTGGTGTTTGTCGAGCTCGGCCGCGTGGTCCTTGGCGTACGCGACCGCGCCGCGCAGGCCGTTCTCCTCGTTGGCGAAGAGCACCACGCGGATCGTGCGCCGCGGCCGCGCGCCGAGGCCGAGCACGAGCCGCGCGGCCTCGACGACGGCCGCGCATCCGGCGCCGTCGTCGATCGCGCCTTGCCCGAGGTCCCATGCGTCGAGGTGCGCGCCGAGCAGGACGATCTCGTCGGGCTTCTCGCGCCCCTTCACCTCGCCGATCACGTTCGCGCTCTCGGCGTCGGGCAAGAGCTTCGCGCCGAGCGAGAAGCTCACGCGCACGGGTTTGCCCTGACCGACCAGCCGCGCGATGAGCTCCGCGTCGGGCACGGAGACCGCGGCGGCCGGGATCTTGGGGACGTCCTTGTCGTAGACCATGCCGCCCGTGTGGGGAAGCCGGTCGTGGTCTGTGCCGATCGAGCGGAGGAGCACGCCGATCGCGCCTTTCCTCGCGGCGGCGATCGCGCCGCGGTACCGGATCCCGGCGACCTTGCCGTAGCCCGAGCCGTCTTTCGTGCGGGTCGTGGGGGCCGAGTAGAAGACGATCTTGCCCTTGACCTTGGCCTCGTCCATGGCGGCCATGGCGTCGAGCGACTCGACCATGACGATCTCGCCTTCGAGGCCCTTCGCGGGCGTCCCGATGCTCCCGCCGAGCGCGGCGATCGCGAGGGTGTGGGCGTACGGCGCGACGATCCGCCCGCTCTCGGCACCACGCTCCCAATGCGGGACCATGACCTTTTCGGCGCGCACGTTTTCGAGCCCTTTTTCCTTCATGGTCCGGAGGGCCCAGGCGACGGCGGCCTTGTCCCCGAGCGACCCCGCGAGCCGCGGCCCGACCTCGTCGACGAGCGAACGAACCATGTCGTACGCATGCGAGTCGACCTGCGCGGCGAGCTGGAGTTTGTCCACGTTCGGATCGCGTGGGACGGGGGCAGGCGCGGGAGCGGCAGCGGAGGCGGTCGCGGGCGCGGCGGCGGCAGCGGAGGCGGTCGCGGTCGCGGCGGCGGGCGCGGGGATGCGCTCGGGGGCCGGGGTTTCCGCGGCCGAGCAGGCCGCGAGCGAGAGCGTGGCGAGGAGGAGTGCGCTTCGGGCGTACATCGCGGGGCGCGAGTTTGGCGCAAGTTGGCCGCGATGAAAATGGCCGGATCACGCGAGGCGAAAGCCTGCCCCGCGGAGCATCCGGCTTGCCGCGATTCTCGGGAGCATCGCGTTGACCCGGCAAGGACGTGAGGGTACCCTCGAATCGTCCCAGGACTCGGCCATGCAGACCTCCCACGAACGCCCCGCCATCAAGCCTCGTGATCCCGGTCTCGACTTCGACGAGACCGTCCCGCGCCACTGGTTCGGGGGCAACGCGCTCGCGACCCACATCGCGAACGGCGTCAATCTGCTGTTCCCGGCGGGCGAGCGTTTTTTCGTGCGCAGCGTCCACCATTACCTCGACAAACTCGAAGACCCCGCGCTCCGCGCCCAGGTGAAAGGCTTCTTCGCCCAGGAGGGCCGCCACGCCCGCACGCACGAGCGCTTCTTCGAGCGTCTCGAAGAGCAGGGCTACGAGATCAAGCCGTTCCTCCGTGTCTACGAGAAGATCGCGTACGGCATCCTCGAGCCTGCGTTCCCGCCCGCGTTCCGCCTCGCCGTCACCGCGGCGGCCGAACATTTCACGGCCATCATGGCCGAGAACGCGCTCCGCGAGCGCTTCCTCGAGCGGGCCCACCCGGCGCTGCGCGACCTGCTCTTCTGGCACGCGGCTGAGGAGATCGAGCACCGCGCCGTCGCGTTCGACGTGCTCGGCACGGTGGCGCCGAGTTATGCCCTGCGCGTCGCCGGGATGGCCCTCGCCGCTTCCACGCTGGCGGCCTTCTGGATCGCCGGGACGCTCGTGCTCCTCGAACAGGACCGCCGCCGCGGCAACGTCGATCTTCGGGCCGAGTTGCGCAAGCTCCGCGAGCATCCGATCGGCCAGCGCGTGTTTTTGCGGGGCATCAAGTCCTATCTCCGTCGCGATTTCCATCCGCTCGAAGCCGAGATCGACGGCCTCGCGCGGCAATGGCTCGAAGCGAAGGGCATGGCATGACGGTGCCCGTAGAATCCGGCCCGCGGATCGAACGCCGCGTCCTCTCGATCGACAGCGCGTACGACGAGGATACGGTCGAGATTCAGCGGATGCGGGATTCGCTGTATGCGGGCCTCGGCGGCCGCGTCGTGCGCTTCGGGCGCACGCTCACCGAGCGCAGCACCGTCCTCGCCGCGCTTCGCGCCGCCGCGGAAGAGGGGCGACCTTATGCGGCGATCCTCGTGACCTCGCACGGCGAGCCGAGCCGGGTCCTCGACACGAATTCGCCCAAAGGCCTCCTCCTCGCCGACGATTTCCCCGCGGACGAGCTCAGGCTCTGGGCGGAGAACCGCGCCTTGCATTTCATGTGCTGCGATACGGGCGCGGGACCGCTTTTTTCGCGGCTCGCGGGGCTCGGGGCGCGTCTCGTCGTCGGGTTCGAGGGCAAACCGCGCTGGCATTCGCCGGAGGGGCGGCAGCGGTGGCGCGAGTTCGACGCCGAGACCGTGCGCGCGGTCGTCGAGACGCCCGATCCGAAGGTCGTAGGCGAGATTCGTACGCGCTGGCTCGGACGCGTCGAGCAATGGCTGGTGACGGCGCCGCCGGGGTATGCGCAGGACCTGCGAGACATGCGGCAGACGCTCGGGACGATGGTGATTCTCTGATGCGAATCGATGAGGCGACACGCGCGGCACGGTTTTTCGTCCTCGCAGCGGCGCTCGCAGCCCTGCCCGCCTTCGGCTGCGGGGGCACGCGTATGATCGGGAGCGGCCCGCACGCGTACGGGGAAGCCGCGCCCGAGGGGATCCGGTATCACCTGCCGAAGACGCTGATCGAGGTCAGCGTCCGGACCACGCTGACGTCGCGGAGGAGCGTTTCGTACGAGAAAAACGACGCGGGGCTGTACGAATTCAAGGTGAAGAGCCTGCCGTTCGACGTGGAGCAGAGCGCGGCGACGGTCACGGTCCTGCACGTGCCGGACACGCGGGAGTTTTATGCGCTCCACCTCGAACCGGGCCGCACGTCCGACGATTCGCTGGCCGTCGAGACGTATGGCAATGGCTTGCTCAAGTCGATCAACATGGAGAGCGCGGGGCGCGAGGGGCAGGTCGTCGCCGATACGCTGGAAGCGGCGGCCACCATTGCGGGCTTTTTGGTCGGGCTCGCGGATCGCGGGACCGAGGCCGCGCGGACGTTCGTTTGTGGAAAGCTCCGCGCCGATCCCTCCGCTGCAAAGTTCCCGTGCGAGGACCTCGAAGGTTTGCCCATGCAGACCTTGTATTTCCTCGCCGCGAATGCGGAGGGCCGAAAGCTCTTCTTGCGCGGACACGAGCTCGACGCCATCACGAGCGAGCGCCGGAAAACGAAGAAGGAGGTCGAGGACAAGATCGGCGCCGCGGACGCGAAGGAGCTCGCCGCGCTCGAATCGAAGCGCGCCTTGCTCGACGCCTCGCTCCGCGCGGCCCTCGAAGAACGCAAGGAGGTGACCTCCGCGTTCGAGGCCCGGCTCCAGGCGTTCGCGGAGGAGCAACGGTTCGCGCCGGAGTCGATCACGCGGGACGTCGTGCGGGTTTTCGACGTCGCGGAGATCCCCGAAGAAGCCACGCTCCCCGAGGGGACGAAATCGGCCGACGTGCCGGCGAAGCTCGCGAAGCACCCGGCCATGCTGGAGCTGTGGAACGCGACCCGTATCGCGATCGCCTTGACTCCGGACCGGGGCGCGCCGCCGAAAAAACCGACGAGCGCGGCGCCGGTCGAGGAGGAAGTCGCGGAAGGGCGCGTGTTTTATCGTCCGTCACGCGCGGCCACGCTGCGGCTGCTTTCGCAAGGGAAGATCGCGGATCCGGACGAAGGGCGGATCGGCGAATCGTACGAGGGGATTCGTATCGTGGACGCGCGGATCATCGATGTGATGGATCCACGCGAGTCTCCGGCGACGGTCTCTTTTGATCCGGCTGCCTTTGCCAAGCGTAGGCTCGCGCTCGGGTTCGACACGAAAGGCCGCCTCGTCCGGCTGGAGCAGAGCAGCGCCTCGACCTTCCCGAGCGCGACCGGCGCGGTCGCGGACGGGCTCGCCAGCGCGAGCAGCGCGCTCGGGGTCGCGAGCATGGTCGACACCGCCGCGAAGGAGCCGGACCTCGCCACGGTCGATACGCTCGCCCAAATCGAGCGGCTGCGCAGGCAGCGGCAGACGCTCGATGCGCAGATTCAGGCGCTCGAGACGGTGAAAGATATTGAAAGGCAGAAACGCGTCCCATCGGTTGAACGGCCCGCGCCGTCGCGATAAGGGATGCCGGGTGAAGCCCTTCGTGATCATCCTGGCCGCCGTCACCTTTCTTGGATGCGGAGGCTCGGCCGAGCCCGAGCCCGCGACGCCCGAATCAACGTTGCCCTCCACGCCGCCGGTCGACGACGCGCCGGTGGAGCAATCCGAGTGGACGGGCGGCACCATCACCGGCCTCGTTCGTCTGGCCGAGAATGCAAAGCCGATCGAATCCCCCGATTTCGAGCTCATCCTGACGCTCTCCGGCGGCAACATCCGCAAGACGGAGCGCGTGGAGCTCGGGAAGATCAAAAAGAAGCTCTCGGGGCCGGCGCCCTACGCGTTCGAGATTCAGGCCGATCAATCCAAGTTCGACCCGTTCGACAATTACACGATCAGCGGCTTCATCGCCGCGCCGGACGGGAACTTCTGGTATTCGGTCAAGGATCTGCCGCGGGTCTACGTCAAAGGGCAAAAACCCGGCCCCGTCGAGGTCGAGGTGATCCCCGTGGATCCGAGGGCCGGCAAATAAGCGCGTCGCGCACCGAGCCCGAAGCTCACCGCTTCTTTTTCTTCTTTTTCTTCGGCGGAGGCGGCGGTCGCGTCTTGCCCGGCGCGGCGGGGACCCACGGGGCGCTCCGATCCACGGGCAGCGGCGTATCCGCGGGCAAGGCTTGCTCTCCGGCGCGCTTGATCGTGAACGACGAGCTCACGACGTTGTACATGTGGGCGCCGAAATTCGAAAGGTCGCCCCCGCCGGCGATGCCGATCGGAATGCAAAAGAGGCGCTTGCGTTCCTCGTCGAGGTCGCTGTACGGGATGAACCGGCCCTGATCGTCGCGCACGCCGCGCGTGTAGCCACCGCCGCCGCCCTGCGACATCCCGTCCTGGATCGCCTGCGCGAGCTGCTCGATGACCTCGTTCGCGCAGAGCGGCTTGATCTCGCCCTTCACCTTGCTGCCGGCCGGATACTGGACCTTCGATTCGATCTTGACGACGACCGTGACGCCCTGTTTGTCCGGGCCCATTTGCAAGGACCGCGCGGCAAGGCCGCTCTTCACGGCCTCCACGACGCCGGTCCAGTGGTTCGCATTGGCGTCCGTGGTGCTGACGAGGCGAACGCCCTCGACCTTGCCTTGCGCGTCGAGTTTGACCTCGAACGTGGCGCGGGCGTCCTTGACCGCCGAGCCGCGGACGGCGTTAGCAATGGTGGAGGCGACCACGCCGGCCGCGGGGACGTCGATGCCGGTGGATTTGTCCTTGTTGTGGAGGGTGCCGGCGATGACGCGGCTCGCGATGTCGGAATCGACGGGGCGCGGCGCCTCGATGGTGGTGGGCGCGGGCCGCGCCGCCGGCGCGCCGGGGACAACGCCCGGGACGGCCCAGACCGGCGAGCCCAGACCGGGAAGGGCGCCGACGACGGGCGCGGGCGCGGGCGCGCCGCCGTATTCGTCGACGGGAGGGCTCGGCGCGGCGGGCGTGGGCGCGGGAGCGGATTCGGGCGCGGGCGCGGAGGCGGATTCGGGAGCGGGAGCGGATTCGGGAGCGGGAGCGGATTCAGGGGCGGGAGCGGGCGCGGATTCGGGCGCCGGCGCAGGCACGGGCGCAGGTGCACGCACGGCCGCGCGGGCCGGTTCGGGCGTGGGCGCCTGCTCGAGCGCGGGAGCCGGCGCGCGCGTCACCGTGCCGGGCGGGCCTTCCTCCTCGATATCGACCGTCGTATCTGCCGACGGCTCGACGCGGGGCGCGAGCACCTCGGCCCCCGGCGCCGGGCCACGCGGGGCGACGGCGAGGAAAAGCACGTGCGCGACGATCGCGACCGCGATCGCCCCAAGTTCGCGCCCCCGTTCCTTCGCCACGCGCCGAGACTAGCACATCCCCCGGCGCGGTTGCACCTCGGCGCATGAAGTGGACCTGCGACGAAGCCTCGGGTGTGCCCGTCGAGACATGGTCCTCGAGCACCATTTCGGAAAAAAATCACGCACCGATGAAACGTCAGCGGCTGCCGAGGAAAGCGAGCGCCTTTTCGACCTGCTCGTCCGTCATCGCGTGGCCCGCGCGGGGACGCCCGATCTCGAGGTGCGGCCAGCGCATCCGCTTCAGCATCTTCGCGAGCGCCTGCTGCTTGTCGTGCGAAGGATCCCCCGCGCCCCACGCGACCACGATCGGCGCCCGTTTCTTCGTCCCCTTCGCCTCCGTCTCGTGATACGGCGCGCCCGAGCCGCCCGCGAAGAGCGCATACCCCGCGACGTCGAGCCGGCCGCGCATCGCGAGCGAGGTCGCGTAATACGCGCCGTTCGAGAATCCGAAGACGTAAACGCGCTCGAAAGGTTTGCCCGCGGCTTGCTCCAGCGCTTGCCGCGCAGCCGTCCATTCCGCGACGAGCGCGTCCTCGTGGATCCGGCGCGCGTCCATGCTCGTCGGCCAGGCCCACCACGACTCCATCGTCTTCGGGCCGATCCCGCGGCGCCCGCGCGGCATGATCACGGTATGGCCGTACGTCGCGCCCACCCGCGCGGCGTTGCGCTGCGAGTTCCATTGATCGTTCGTGTCGGGCTGGACGACGCCGTGCAGGTGAATGATGAGCGTGCGCGGCCCGGGCGCGGGTTTTTCCGGGACGAAGTAGCAGACCTCGTTCGGTAGCGCGGGAAGCTCGGCCGCGCACCAGCGGCGCTTGTCGGTGACGGTCTCCGAGGGCGCCTCGGCCGACGCCGGACGCGGGCTGCCCGCGAAGAGGGCGAGGACGAACACGAGGGGCGAAAGGCGCACGGCCCGACCCTACCACGGGATGCGCGCCGCGGGCACGTTCGTGTATCGTAGGCCCGATGAAAGAAAAGCGCGGAGACAAGGACGTACGGGCCGCACAGGCAGAGGTGCTCGCGGCGCTCGCGAGGCGGCTCTCGAAAGGGGACACGCCGCTCCCCGCGGATCTCATGGCCAAGATCACCGCGGAGCTCGAGCTGCGCATCGACGACGAGGCGATCTCCGCGGCCTGGGCCGAGCAAGGCAACGAGGAGCCGACGTCCTGGCGAGGCAACGCAGCGCGCGCGAGCCGGCGCGGGCGGGGGAGGGACGTTCGCGACATCGAGCTCTTCGCGCGCGCAGCGCGAGACCTCGAAGCACTCGAGGCAGCCGAGCGGGAGGAAGTGTCGCTGGAGATCGACGCGCTCGCCTTCGATCCGGTGCCGCGCGGGGTGATGGCGCTTCACGGTCGAAAGGATGGACACCTGCAAAACCGCATGGGCATGCGGCGCTTGCTTTACAAGGTGCAGGGGATGGTGGTGACCGTCGTGGCGATCACTGGCTAGCCCGCCAGCACTCCTCCTCTAGCATCCACGCTTCGAGGAGCCCGGGCTGTTCGCCGAAACCCCGATAGTACTCGTCATTCAGGCATTTCACCAGGGCTTTTCGCTCGGACACGGAGAGGTCGGTCACGCCGAGCGGCATCTTCTGGTGGTTCACGACATAAAAGCTCACCAGCGTCCCGCCCTGGGGCTGCAAACGGATCCCGCTCGGATAATTCAGCTCCCCGCGTAGAAGGCCATCGTGGCAATGGGCGCATTGCATGGCCTCTCCGAGCCGTGCGAGCCGCTCCGGTTCGACGAGTCCGGCGGAGCAGGCGGCGAGGAATTCCGGTGTTCGCAGCGGCGAGGTCCGGGGACCCATCGGCGGCCCGTAGTCCGAGCGCGTGAATCCGTCGAGGTCGATGGCGCCATGACTCGCCATCCGCGCGTTCACCGCCCTGAGCTTCTCGCCGAAGCGAGTTTCGTCGAATTGGAGGGGATCGGGCGTGATGGGAAGGGTGGCCTGCTTGTGACAAGCGTAGCAGTTCTCGGCGATGCCGGTTTCGTCGAGTCGTGTGCCGATCTCGATCCTGCCGCCGTCTCGCTTTCGCCAGAAATCCTTCAATCTCGCGCGCGGCGTTTTCAGCGTCATGCCCGTTCCCGCCTCCGTTTTCTGGACGGCCACGACCGAGACGCCCTTGGGCAGCTCGCCGGCGGGATCCTGCTGGAGCCCGAACTGGATGTACTGGTCGAAGTCTTTGCGCGGAACGTAGACGAAAAACCGGCCGAGCGAACGCGTGCCGTCGGGGGTGGGCAGATGTTGTGACGTGTAGATGAAAGCGATCCATTCGAGTCGTGGGTCGGAGATCGTCTTGTTGATCCCATCGATGTACTGGAGCGCGCTCGTGAGGGATGCGTCGTCGTTCTTGTCGAGCCACCGTAGAAATGGCTGGTCCTTCAGCTCCGCCGGTAGCTCCAGCATCTCGGGGTACGGCATTTCGGAGAAGTATTGTTCGTCCGGAATCGATGCGCCCATCTTATGGCCGTTCATCTGTTTGTCCTGCGTCACCGCTTCGAAGAAGCTCGAAAAGTTGCTCATGCATGTTCGGGCGGTGGGAAGGGCCTCGAGCTGCCGTTTGCAGCGCCTGAGCGTCGCGCCGATGTCGTCGAGGATCTCGCCTTCGAGATCACTGGCAAAGAAGGCGTGCGTCGTTCGCACGTGCCAGTCGCGAAAGCCGGGAAGGTCGGTGGGGCAGGGCGGGACCACCAGAGGGCTCGCCGCCAGGTAGAGGATTCCCCAGGGTCGCGCGCGCATCGTCTGCCCTCCGCGTGTCTCGAGGGCGAAAGGAGGCAAGAGACGTGCGATGGCACGCGCAGGCGCGCGCCGAGCACGGATTTCGCAGATTGGGAGGGAGGGGAGGGAGCCGTTACGACGAAGGCTTGCGGGGCGTGAGACGCGCCGTCCCTTCGAGCCCCTGCGCGCGTGCTGCCTCGACGACAGCCTCACACACGGCCTCGTGCACATGCGGCAAGAGCGGCGAGGGAACGACCTCGCCCTTCTCCGCACACGACGCGATCGCGCGCGCCGCCGCGATACGCATCTCCGGCGTGATGGCGCGGCTCTCCACGGCGAGCGCGCCGCGGAACAGGCCCGGGAATGCGAGCGCATTGTTGATGCTGCGCCCGTCGCTGCAGTATGCAGCGCCCGCCGCGAGCGCATCGACCGGCTCGATCTCGGGGTCCGGGTTCGACAGCGGGAAGATGACCTGCCCCGGCCGGATCCATTTCGGATCGATGAGCCCCGGCCTCCCGGTCGCCGCGATCACGATATCGGCCTCGCGCATGAGCGTCGGCAGATCGACCGGGTGCGCGCCGAGGCTCTTGAGCCACGCCATCGCCTCCTCCGACCGATCCGTCACGAGCACGTCGCGCGCCCCGTGCGCCATCATGAGCCGGGCGATCGCGCTTCCGGCCGCGCCGAGCCCGATCTGCCCGACGCGCGCCTTTTCCAGCGAGACGCCCGTCATTTTACACGCATTGAGCACCGCGGCGAGCGCGACCGTGGCCGTGCCGTGCTGGTCGTCGTGCATGACGGGTTTGTCGAGGCGCTCGATGAGCTCTTCCTCGATCTTGTAACAATCCGGGATGCGGATGTCCTCGAGGTGAATGCCGCCGAACGTGAGCGAGAGGCGCAGGACCGTGTCCACGAACTCCCGCGGATCGAGCGTGTCGACGAGGATCGGCGAGGCGCTGATCCCGACGAACTTGTCGTAAAGGACGGCCTTTCCTTCCATGACCGGCAGCGAGGCGAGCGGCCCGACATTGCCGAGGCCGAGGACACGCGTGCCGTTCGTGAAGATGCCGACCGAGTTCCCGATCCCCGTGAGGTGCCGCGCGCGCTCGGGCTCCCGTTCGATCGCACGCGCAACGCGGGCCACGCCCGGCGTGTAGATGTAACGCAAATCGCGCTGATGACGGAGCTCGATCCGGCTCGTCATGTGGAGCTTGCCGCCCTTGTGCAGGTCGAAGACGCGGTCGATCGTGTCGATCAGCTCGACGCCGTCGATGGCGCGCACGGCCTCGATGACGCGGTCGCGCTGCTCCTCGTCCTGGGTCTCGACGGTGATCTCGCGCAGGGTATCGCTCTCCACGATGCGCAAGGTGGTGATGTCACCAAGCAAACCGCCCTGCTCGGCCACGACCGTGGCAAGACGGGCAAGCTGGCCCACGCGGTGTTTGCATTTGACGCGAAGTACGGTGTCGAGGCTCGTCTTCCTCATGGGGGCGCGGACCATACCACGAAGAAGGCCGAGTGGGAGCAAGTTGGGGAAGGAGGAGATTCCGTCTCGTCGGATCTTCCCTTATCATCCGCGCGTAGCGTTGCCCGAGGAGAGACGAGCATGGTGATGTTCTCGCCCACGGAGGCCTTGCGGCCCAACTTGCACGTGGAGGTCGCGTCGGGGGACACGCTCGATGTGCGCAAGTTCCAGGTCACGGAGCGCGTGTCGGATCTCTTCGAGGTCCGCCTCGTGGCGCTCTCGCCGAACCCCGAGATCGACTTCGAGGCCGTGCTCGGGCGGGAGGCGACGTTCACGCTCTCCCGCGACCGGCTCCTCGCCTCCGCGTACCGCACCTGGGGCGGGATCTGCCATCACATCCAGCAGATCGAGTCGGAGGAGGCCGGGCTCTCCACGTACGAGCTCGTGATCGTGCCGAAGCTCTGGTTCCTCACGCAGCGGCGCAACCACCGCATGTTCCAGCAGCTTTCGGACCTCGACGTCGTGCTGCAGGTCCTCCGCGAGTGGGGCATCGAGCCCGTGCAGAAGGTCGACGCGGCCGCCTACAAGAAACGCAAATATCGGGTGCAGTACGGCGAGAGCGATTACGCTTTCGTCTGCCGGCTGCTCGAGGATGCGGGGATCACATTTTACTTCGACCAGCAGGGCGAGGACACGGTGCTCGTCCTTCATGACGCACCGCAGGACAATCCGCCGCGTGAGCCCGCCGTCCGGTTCGTGGACAAACCGATGGTGGACAAGGATCTCGAGTTCGTGACCGAGGTGCGTGTCGGGCAACGCACGCGGCCGGGCAAGTACACGATCTTCGACCACGATTACCGGCGGCCGGCGAACTACAAGCTCATGGGCACGCACGCCGAGGGCGAGGCCTTCGAGCAGCAGATGGAGCGGTTTCATTACGTGCCGGGCGCGTTCCTCTTCCGCACCGACGGGCGCGAGCCGACGCCGAGCGCCGACGACAAAGGCGCGGCGCGTCACGACGAGTCGGAGGCCAAGCGCATCGCGCGGATCCGCCTGGAGGCGAAGCGCGTCGAGGCCCGCAAGGCCACGTTCCGCACGAACCTCGTCGAGCTCCGGCCCGGGACCGTGATGCGTGTCGTCGATCATCCGCGGCGCGAGTTGTCGAATCGGCTGCTCGTGGTGCATTCGACCTACGAGGGCACGTCGTTCGGCGAGTGGGTCCACAAGCTCGAGACGCGCAGCGCCGAGATCCACTACCGCCCGCCGCTCGTCACGCCGAAGCCAAAGGTGAGCGGCGTGGAGAGCGCGACGGTCGTCGGGCCCGCGGGCGAGGAGATTCATACCGACGAGTTCGGCCGCGTGCGGGTCCATTTCCACTGGGACCGCGAGAGCCAGATGAACCAGGATAGCTCATGCTGGATCCACGTGAGCCAATCGTGGGGCGGCGCGGGCTACGGCGGCGTGCAGCTTCCGCGCATCGGCCAGGAGGTGATCGTCGATTTCCTCGGCGGTGATCCGGACCGGCCCATCATCGTGGGGCGCGTGTTCACGAATCTGCAAAAGGTGCCGTATCCGCTGCCGGCGAACAAGACGCAGAGCGGGCTCCGATCGGCGTCGTCGCCGGCGACGGGCGGGTACAACGAGCTCATGTTCGAGGACGCCGCGGGCCGCGAGCTCATGCGGCTCCAGGCCGAGCGCGACTTCACGGGCCTCGTGAAGCACGATATGCGGTTCAACATCCAGAACGACCGCACGCACAACGTCGGCAACAACGACACGGAGTCCGTGGTCGGCGAGCAGTCGGTGAAGGTCGCGAAAAAACGCACGGTGCGGGTCAAGCTCGATCAGCAGCACCAGGTCGGGGAAAACATCCTCACGCAGGCGGTGAACGGCACGGCGACGCACATGTCGAACAAGGCGCTCACGCTCTTCAGCCCGGAGAAGATCGTGCTCTCCACGGCGCCGAACTCGTTCATCCTGATCACGCCGGGCAAGATCACGATCGAGGCCCCGCTCGTGCACATCAACCCGGGCGATACGTCCGTTCCCAATCCGCCGCAGCCCGACGCGATCGGGGACGCCACGACCATCACCGGATACATCGGAGCGCCATGAGGGTTCGCAAAGTACGCGTCGACGGATTCCGGGGTTTGCCGGACCAGGAGTTTTCCCTGACCGATCCGCGCACGGACAGCGCCCACGAGCTCGTGGTCGTGACCGGCCCGCGCGCGAGCGGCAAGACGAGCTTCCTCGAAGCGATCGTCGCGGCGAAGGAGCAGGTTGGCCCGTATGGCCCCGCCGCGCCGCCGTCGAGTTTCCTGCGCCCCGGCGTGAGCACGGCGAAGGTGCGCGTCGAATGGGAGCTCTCGAATGGGGAGCGAGATCGGTACGGCACGGGCAAACGCGCATTCGTGAGCGAGTCGATCTTCGGCGACCTCGTGGTCGATCCGCCGGAGCCGGATCCGGCGCTCGCGGCGTTGCTCTCGGAGTACATCCCGGAGCCGGCGTTCGGGAAGGTCGAGTATTTCCACGCCTCGCGGAGGCTGCCCCTCGGGTCGACGATCGATCTGTCGAAATCGGCCGGAGACAGCCTCGATCGTATGGTGAGGCTCGGCCGCGACGACACGAAGTACGCGGGGCTCGTGCGGTTCATCGTGGAGGCGGGGCTCGGGCTCGACGTGGACGCCGAGGGCAAACCAAAGCCAAAGGGACGCATCAAAAAGGCGTTCGAGGCGCTTTGCCCGACGAAGGAACTCGGAGGGCTCTACAAGGCGGGGGACGCGATGCTGCCGGTGTTCCTCGACGGACGGCGCAGGGCGTACAGCATCGCGCAGCTCTCGGACAGCGAGCTCGACGCGCTGCTCTTCGCGACGACATTCGTGCGGGCGGGCATCGGTCAATCGATCGTGCTCGTCGACACGCCGGAGAAGCACCTCGGCGACGTGGAAGCGCGCGAGTTCGTGAAGGCGCTCGCGACGCTCGGCGCGGACAACCAGCTCATCGTGGCGACGCAATCGGCGGCGCTCGTGTCGAGCGTGCAGGCGGATCAAGTGATCCGGCTCGGGTGAGGTGATGGCGGTCTACGAGGTCGACGAGTTTTCGTTCGAGGTGCCCGACGGGTACGTCGATCGCAGCATGAACCTGTTCACGCCGCCTGCGGGGCTCATGCAGGCGACGCGGCAGAGCCTGCTCGTGACGCGGGAGCCGCGCACGGAGGAGACGGTGTCGCAGCAGGCCTCGCGGCTCGTGAAGGAGCTCGCGGCGAAGGTGCCGGGGATGAAGGTCCTCGGGCAGCGGGATCGTGCCCTCGGCGCGCTGCCCGGCCGGGAGGCGCGGATCCACGCGGTGCAGGGCACCGTGCCGGTCTATCAGCGATGTTTTTTCGTGGGCCATTACGGCACGTTGCTCACGGTCATCGCGACGTCGATGCGGTCGCAGAGCGCGCAATGCGATGCGCTCGTCGAGCGATTCATCTCGAGCTTGCGCCTGAAGAAGCGTTGAGGCGGAGGAGGAGCTTTGGGCTTTTATCAGACGCAGGAAGCGGGCTTCGAGCTGCCGGCGAACTGGACCGACGCGAGCATCAACATGCTCGAGTATCCGCGCCCGGAGGGTTTGATCCGGGTGGGTTTGTCGCGGGCCGAGCGCGGGAACCGGGACCTCGCGGCGAGCCTGGAGGAGGTGATCGTGGAGCAGCGGCGGAAGCTGCCGTTCTTCGAGCTCCTCGGGCGCGTGGATCGCGTCTGCGGGGGTTTGCCCGGGATCGACACGAGGGTCACGTACGAGGAGTCGTCGCGCAAGGTGTATCAGCGGGCGCTCTCGTTTGTGATCGGGGGGCGGTTCTTCGTGCTGGGCGTCAAGGGAACGGCGACGCAGGAGGC
Organism: Polyangium jinanense; assembly: GCF_028435265.1. Lineage (GTDB taxonomy): Bacteria > Myxococcota_A > Polyangia > Polyangiales > Polyangiaceae > Polyangium > Polyangium jinanense. Next base: position 190,113 of record NZ_JAGTJK010000012.1, read on the forward strand.
CGAGGTCGACGCGATGTTCGAGCGGGCGGCGTCCACGTTCACGTTACGCGCGCGGCCCTCGGGGGCCTGAGGAGGGTAGGGCGATGGGCGAGCTCCACGAAGCCGTACGTCTCGAGGACAAGGTCGAGCATTCGGCGGCCTTTCTGGGGGCGCTTCTGGGTTTCGCGGCGGGGGCCATCCTCGGACTCCTGATCGTCGGCACGGGCGGCGGCATTCTGGGGGCGCTGCTCATTCTGTCCATTGCCGTCGATGCCTCGGGGCTGGGCGAGAAGCTGTTGAAGAACCTGAAATACGAGGCGGGGGACGTCTGCGAGGGGTCACCGAACACGTTCGTCGGAGATCCTAGACGCAACGCCGCAAGAGTCCGGGACAAGGTGCGGTGTGACGATGCGCCGATCGTGTCGGGGGCGGCGACCGTTTTCATCAACCTGCGGGAAGCGGCGCGGGTCAAGGAGAAGACGTGGTGCGACGGTGAGCTGAAGACGGGCTGCGAGACGGTCTGGTATGGCGGCGACTCGCGGCAGGTGATGGCGAAGCGTTTCTCGGGCGAGCTTCCGGAGTGGTTCTGGTTGAGCCGCGAGGGCCTCGGCATCGTCGCGATGTTCGCGCCGAACCCCGCCAGTACGCCGGGGAAGTTGGCGAGGCTCTGGCGGATCGTGGATAACGTGACGGAGTGGGCGGGTAAATTCGACCAGTACCTCGGATACGCGCAGATCCTCGCCGAGCAGACCGGGTTTTACGGCGTCTCGCAGGCGATCTCGGACTTCACCGATCATCCGGCATACCGCCATACCATGACGGGGGTGAGCGCGGTCGGACTGGCGAGGAAGGGGTACAGCTCGCGGAACTACGGGAGGGGCGGCGGAGGCGGCGACGCAACCGGCAGTAGCGGCGGCGGTGACAGCGGGAACGGCGGCAATGGCGGCTCTGGCGGCAACGGCGGCAACGGCGGCAACGGCGGAAGCGGCGGGAACGGCGGCAACGGTGGCTCCGGGGGCGGCAGCGGTGGCTCCTCCGGGGGCGGCAGCGGTGGCTCCGGGGGCGGCAGCGGTGGTTCCAGCGGCGGCAGCGGTGGTTCCAGCGGCGGCAGCGGTGGCTCCAGCGGCGGCAGCGGTGGCGGACGTCCGCCCCCTGCGCAACAGCTCGCTTTGCCTGCGCCGCCGCCTCGGCTCGCTTTGCCTCCTCCCTCCGGCGGCTCCGGCGGCTCCGGCGGCTCCGGCGGCGGCTGACCCTACCGCCCGCCGCGCCCCGCGGGCTGCGATTGCACCACGCGACCCAGTGCAAGCACCCGCAGCGTGATCGGCTCATTGTCCGCCGGATCCTGCTGCGGGTGCGGCTCGGCAATGGCGCGGACGCGGAACTTCGGGAAGAGCGGCAGCTTCTCGGCGAGCGCCTCCGGCATGTACGTCGGCAAAGGCGATCCGCTGCCCAGAGAGAGTATTCCCCCGATGTGCTCCCCGCCGAAGAGCTTGCGCCTGAGGTAATGCCGCTCCTCGATCAGAATGCGCTGCGCCGTCGTTTCGAGGTAATCCGACGCGAGCGACCGATTGGCCTGGGCAAACGCCTGCCGCACGCGTGACAGCGCGCCCTCGAGCAGAGGCACCGCCGCGCTCCGCGGCCCCCGGCAAAGCTCCTCCGCCGCGTCGAGCGCCTCCTTCAGCCGCTTGTCCACCCCCGCGAGCTGCGAGGCCACGGCGATCGTCGTTTTCAGCGTCTCCAGCGGGTCGCAGGTCATCACGAGCTCGCCATTCACGAGGACGAGCGGCTGTTCGAAGATCCCATCCTCGTCGATGGCCTCCTCCATCACGCGGGCAATGCCGACCGCGTCGAGCGGAGGCACGCGGCCGAGCGCGCGCCGAATGTCGCGCCGATCGGTCATGGCCTGCGTCGGTTCCTCCGGTTCCTCGCCCGTGAGCCACTCCGTCGGGCGCTGCGGATCCCGCACGTACGAGGCCCACGCCGATTGCTGACGCACGCGTTGGGGGGCGCGCTCGTCGAACCAGATCAGATCGACGTATTCCGAGGTCGGCGCGCGGCGCCGCGCAGGTGCGCTCGTCGATATCGCGGGCGCGGCCGGTTCGGGGCGCGGCGCGGCGACGGCCGCCGCATCGGAGGCCGCCGCGAGGCCGCCGAGCGTCGCCTGGGCATCGTGCACGGGCGGCGCGACGGGCGCGGGCGGCACGGGCGCCGCGATGGGCACGGGCGCGGGCGGCGCGACGGGCGCGGGCGGGGGCGTATACATCGGCGGCGCAGCCGGGGGCGCGGGGGCCGGCGCGCTCAGCGACGAGGCCGGCGCACTCAGGAAGGGAAGGCGCCCGCCGGACGCGGGGGGCCGGGCCGCAGGCGCCTCGGGCGCGGGGCTGGGCGTCGACTGGAACGGCAAGACACGCCCCGCGGCGGCGGCCTGCGCGAGGCTCGGATCGGCGATCGTCTGGGCCCGCGGCGGCACGGGTTTCGCGGATTTCGCCTCCGCGTCGTCGTTCGGGGGAATCGATTTTTGCGGGCGCGGCGGCGCCTCGGGCGCGGCCGCGGACTTCGAGGGCGGCGCGTTGTCGAGCCAGATTCGCACCTCGCCCGGTTCGTCGCGCTGGCGCATGGGGATCTGCGCGCGGAACGTCAGCGTGCAGAGCAGCCGATCGGTATCGATCCACAAGGTATCGGCGCGCATCGGCTGCGCGGCCGCGCCGCGGCCCTCGATCAGGAACACCGGCTGGAGGCCCGGCAGGTTCGTGACGAGCCGCGGCACGCTCGGGTGTAAGTTTTCGAGGATGATCCGCGCGTTCGGGGGCAGGAAATCGGTCTGCTGATCCGGCGGCGCCGCATTGAAATAGCGGAAATCGAAGCCGTCGGGGACGTGTGATTCGTACCAGCGCTCGGGCAAGCTGCTCCGGGCGAGCGCGCCGAGCCGCTCGCGCCGGGAGGGCCACGCGGGCGCGAGCGGGCCGAACCCGACGGGCTCGACGTAATCGGCGGGGGCGCGGACCGTGACGCCCGGCCACGTGAGGTTCGGCACGCGCACGCGCCCCATTCCGTCGGCCCATCCCGCGCGCACGCCGACCGGATTCGCCGTGTCCGGACCACCGCCGGACCGCTCGTAGACGAGCGGCATGCGCGCGAAGCGTTGCCCCTCGGCGAGGGATCCGTCGGGCTGGAACCAGCGATCCAGGGTGACCTCGATCGACTTGTCGACCTCGCCGACGATGAGCCGCGCGACGACCGAGCGCGCGGGGACCTGCTGCGGCGCGTGCGCGGAGCCCACGAGGAGCACGTCCGCGCGAGGCTTGAAGGGCACGAGGTCGCCGGGCGCGCGCAGGCTTCGGTTCGTGTCGTCGTCCCAGTGCTCGTCGGCGGAGGTGATGTCTTCTTGCGCCTCGGCGAGCTGGGACGTGCCCGGCGCGAGGGAAAACGTCGCCTTGCAGACGAGCGTGAACACCCACCCCTGCGAGCGGTTCGGCCAGACCAAAGGCGCACAGGGGAACGGGATGTTCGAGACGATTTTCATTGGTCCCCCAAAAGATCTAGGCGGGGTGGGGGGCCCCTGTCAACACCCGCGCTCGGTCGGGGAAGGCGAGCGCGGGCTCTTGGTGCGGGCGCCTCTTGGTGGTCTCAATGGCAGCAGGTATTGCTGGCCCAGGCCACGCCGCCGCCGGACCGGTAGATCACGACGTTGCCGTCGTTCTGTACGGCGAGATTGGCGTAGTAATTCGACGAGCCGGCCGTGCCCGAGGCCCAGACGGGCTGGCCCGTGGACTTGTAGATCACGAGGTTGCCGTCCTCCTGCATGATGGCGCGGTCGCCGCCCTTGCCGTTCGTGCCGGAGGCCCAGAGCGGCGAGCCGCCCTGGTAAAGCACGAGGTTGCCGTCGCCCTGGAACTTGAGCTGGAAGCGGCCGTCACACGACCAGACCGATTGCTCCGCCCCGAGCCCCTGGCCGGAAGAAAGCCAGCCGCAGCCCGACGGCGACGCATACGCGGCGTAACGCGACCAGATGCCCGCGCGATCGTCGTCCGCGAGCGAGGTGTCGTTGCCGGTGTAATACGCATACATGGTCGCGGCCGAGTCGGTCGAATGGCCGAGGCCGAGGGCGTGACCGACCTCGTGCAGGGCGACGGTCTCGAGGTAGGCCGAGGACCAGCCCTCCGCGTCGTCGAAATGCACGTCGCCTCCGAGGCCGCCGCCCGGCGAATAGGCGTGGGCGAGGACGCCGGACGAGCCGTCGAATGCACTGCTGCAGCCATGGCTGCCCGTGTAGAACCCGAACGAGATGTTCTCGCCCGAGCTCACCTCGGAGAAGCTCAAGGACGAGGAGGATCGCCACGAGAAGAGCGCGTTCTCGATCGCGGAGCGAACGGAGGCCTGGGCGAAGTCCGAGGTGTAATTCGCGAACCGATAGGTCAGCGCCGTGGACGACCAGGTCCCGCCGAAGTGCGTGTAGGGGTCGATGTCGAGGGTCGGCACGACGCTCGGCGGATCGTAATAATCGGGGTGGCTGCAGCGCGGCATCTGCATGATTCGCTGCGTCGCGGCGTCGACGACGCCGGTCACGGGCAGGCCGTGCTGGGCCTGGTAGAGGCGCACGCCCTCTTCGAGGGCCTCGTCGAAGAGCTCCGGATCGGCCGGCTCGCGTGAGACGGCGGGCGTCCAGTCGGCGTAATGCTCGGCGAGCTCCTCGTTCTGGTAATACCCATAGCGACGCAGATACTCGTACACGCCGCGCACCTCCGCGCCCCGCGCGCCGAGCCCGAGGCCCGCGGCGCTCTCGGCATCCACGGAAGCCTCGTCGCCGAGCGTCGAGACGTCGTCGCCCGCGCATCCCACGAGGGTCGTCGAGGCGGCCAGGGCGAGAGGCGCGAGAAACAGTGCGAAGCGGGAGTCGAAAAGGTTCGTCGAGGCCATGGGATTGATTCTCCGTATGCGAGGGATGAAAGCCCCTATCGCAACGGACATGCCACCTCGGCGGGGCGCGGGGCCCTTGGGGCGATCCTGTCGAAAGGAATGGTGTTTTCGGGGACGGGACGGGGGGCGCGAGGGCGGGGCGTGTCGAGGGTTGGAGGTGCCAGCCTCCAGGCATGGAGGTGGGAACCGCCAACGCGCGCCCGGCGGACGGGCATGGCGCCGGGGCGGATACGCTTGCCGGAGGAGCGCTCGGTCCGAGGGGAGATCCGTGCACACGGCACCTCGTGGCTCGAGGATTGCTGCGCGGGACGCGGAATCGCGAGCCAAGCGCTCGCGCGCAGCCATTGGGGGCAATCATGAGGAAGCTGATGATGGGAGCGGCGGCTGCGCTGCTTCTCGCGGCATGTGAGACGGAGCAAGGTGGAGGGAAGGCGCTCGGGACCGACCGCAGCCCACAAGGGGCCGGGCAACAGGGCACCGAGCAGCAACAAGGCGCGGGGCAACAAGGCGCCGGGCAACAACAACAAGGCGCCGGGCAACAACAACAAGGCGCCGGACAACAACAAGGCTCCGAATACCCGCGAGGCCCCGAGGACCAGGTGAGGCCCGATCAAGGCCAAGGAACCGGGCAGCAAGGGGCCGGGCAGCAGGGCGGTCAGCAGCAGCAAGGCGGCCAGCAGCAAGGTGGGCAGTGGCAAGGTGGCCAGCAGCAAGGCGGCCAGCAGCAAGGCGGCCAGCAGCAGCGGCCTGGGCAGCAGGGCGGCGGCACGCAGGGAGGTGGAACGCGCTGATGGCCTGGAACAAGACAAGCGCGGGTGAGCCAGGGACGAAGGAGCCGCCCCCCGGAGGGGAGCTGCCGTCCATGCCCGGGAAGAGCAATCTTCCCGCGAGCGACGCTTCGATCCCGCTGCGCCCGAGCAATACCGAGCCTGTCCCACCCCGTCCCGGCGGCGGTCCCGAGCGGGCACGAGAAGGCGAGCACGATCCTACGTTGCCCGCTGCGCCGGATCCGTCGACGGTGCCGTCGCCGTCACGATCGAGCGGGTGAGAGGCGAGCTCTCGAGGCGCTTTTCGGATCCCCGCCGGACCTTTCCTCCGTTCCCCTCCAGGTGCGTCGATCGCCGCAAAATCGCGCGTCTGGGCGTCGATAGGGCCAGCTCACGCGGTGTCGCCAACGAGACCGAGGCGCCGAGGACGCGGCCGAGCCCGAGGTCGCCGCGCCCAACGGCTGAATTCCCCCACCCCCGACACCAGGAGGCTTTTGCCGGAGCAAAAGCCTCCCGGCCTTTGTTACTGGCACTCGCCGAAGTCCATGTAGTCGGGGATGTTGTACGAGAAGCAGGACTTCCCACCGGAGCAGGGGTGTGCGTCGTCGCAATACGCGAGGCAGCGTTTGTTGTTGTCACCCGCGGAAAACTCGACGCCGCACCGGGCATTCACGCCGCAATCGGCGTCCCACAGGCAGATCTCGCCGACGGGCACGGGGCCGGCGTGGCCGCACGCGAAGCCGCCGGCGCCGGAGATGTCCACGATTCCGTCGTTCGTGAGGGAGTTGCGGTCGCGACACGTCGAGCCCGCCTCGCAACCATTGCTGAAGGGTGTACAGGTCGGGATGCAGACACCGGCCAGGGGCGAACCGGTCCAGTAGGCGAGGCACAGCTCGCCCGCGTCGCAATCACTCGCCTTGGCGCAGTACTCCCGGCAGGCGAAGTTGTTCGGCGCCTTGGCGTCGTCGGTGCAGAGCAGGCCCGGGGCGCAGTTGTCTTCGCCGAAGGCGGTCCGCGTACACGCAGCGCCCTCCGCGACGGCGCCGCCCACGGCCTCGCACACCGAGAAGTAGGTCTTCTTTTCCCCCGCGGGGTCGACCAGCGTGCATTCGCTGCCGGCGCCGCAGTTCTGTCCCACGAGGTCGCAGCAGGCGCTCGTGGCGCTGGCCGGGAGGGCCTGCTCGGGGAGCGCCATGGCGCAGGTCGTGCCCGTCGTGGTGACGGTGCAATTCAGCGCCAGATTGCCGTTCTCGAGCTTGGCGGTGCATTCGTAGGGAGACTTCGTGGAGAGGTGGGAGAGCTCGCCCGAGAAGGTCGCGACATCCCCGTCCACGGTGCCGGTCATCACGCCCATGTTGGTGGAGACGGTGAGTGTGCAGTCGTTTTGCGCGACGCATGCGCTCTTGAGCAGCCCCCCCATGGGGCACGGGGCCGGCTCCGTCACGACGTAGGTGCCGTTGAAATTGGCGCAGGCCGGGCCACCGCCGCCCGTACCACCGGAACCACCGGAGCCGCCCGCGCCACCGGAACCACCGGAGCCGCCCGCGCCACCGGAACCACCGGAGCCGCCGACGCCGCCGACGCCGCCAGCGCCGCCGGAGCCGCCAGCGCCGCCGCTGCCGCCGTTGTTGGTCTCCGTGCAGCCAAAGGCCACGAGGGATGTGAGGAGAAGACTGGCGAGAAGAACGCGATTGCGAGATTGCATGTTGTCGATGAGCTCCGAGGTTTGCCCCGCCGTCGGCACCTAGGGCCGACCCTGGGGCGTCGTGCGGCGTGCCCTTGGCAAGCTCCGCACCACCGCGGAATCACAGCAACTTTTCGTCGGGAGCCATCGCGGAAACGTAAGGATCGGGCGGCTCGGCAGGGGAACGGGGGCGTCCCCGGAATCTCCAATGCTTGCGCCAACCTGCGCCGGAGGATGTGCCGGACGGACAGGCCCGTCGTGGCATGTGTCGAGCCCACCCCAGCCGCCCGCCGAAGCAGGTCATGCCGGCCAGCGTTCCCCGATTAGAACCGACCCAACACCACGATTCCCCGCTGCTCCCCGCTCAGGAGGGGTGCAATGGAGACCTGCGGCTGCGTCGGGCTCGAATGCGGCTCGGGATTGATCCACGCGAGCACCAATCCAAGAAAGACCCCCGCCGCGCCCACGCCGAGCGCCGTGGTCGCGATCCGCCCGTCGACCGTCGCCTTGTCGCGGAGCGCATATCCCTCCGCGTCGCACTTGTCCGGATCCGACGTGAGGCAATGCTGCTTCGTCGCCGCATTCGCCTCGTCCGAGCGCGCCGCATACACCGCGCCCGCCACGATCCCACCGATGCCCGCACCCACGACGAACGACGCCGCAATGCGGGGACCGGTCCAGAACGGCGTCGGCGGGGGTTCCGGCGGCGCTGCCGGGGGTTCGGCCCAGGCGATCGCGGGGAGCAGGAGCGTGACCAGGAAAAAGGGCAGGGACCGCATGTCAGAGATCGAAGAGCTCGTCGTCCTGGCCCGCGTCTTCCTCGGCGAGGAGGGCCTCCGCGTGCTTGGCGACCGATTCGAAGAATTTTTGCTCGGGGGATTTCGGGGGCAATCGAGCAGCGGCTTCCCGGGCCTGCGAGCGGAGGAGCGTTTCGCTGCGCTCTGCCCGGGCGCCCGAGCGCGGTCGCGCCTGGCCCGTGACGACCGAGAAGAGCGCGCTCCGGACCCGCTCGAAGCAGCCCTCGCCGGTCGTGTGCGCGCGCCGGAGGAGCGTCGCGACGAGCTCGAGGTGCGCGAAGAGGAAGGTGGGCGGCGCCTCTTCGAGGAGCGCGGAGATCGCTTCGAGCTCGCTCTCGCCGCCGTCCTGCACCCACTCGGAGAGGACCTCGACCGTCGGTAACGCAAACGAGCGCGAGGCGTCGTGGAAGAGGCGCGCGGCATGGAAGCGGACCCAGCCAATGCGGGCCCGCGCGAGGTGGCGGACACGGCGCAGGAGCGGGAGCCACTCCGGCGAGCGCGCGAGGCCCGTGAGGATCGCAGACAAGCCCTCGGGCGGGAGCGGCTCGTACTCCTCGGCGCCCGCGACGATGCCGGACGCGGCGCGCGCGATGCGCTCGATGAAGAGGCCCGTGACGTCCTCGGGCATGCGCTTGCCGGCGTGGTGGAGGAAGCGCATCGTGGAGTGGCCGTCGAGGCTGCGGGCCGCGCCGAGGCGCGTGAGGAAGAGGATGATCTCCTCCTCGGAGAGCGCGCCTTCGGAGAAGAGGCCGCCCGCGTCGAGGGCGCCGAAGAGGGCCTCGGCGACCTCGGGGCCCTCGGAGAGGTCCACGCCGACCGCGAGCTCGACCGCGTCGCGTGGAGAGGACTTGGCCAGCGTGCGGAGCGCGCCGAGCGCCGCGCGTCGGACGAAGCCGTCGCGGTGCCCGAGGAGGTGCCGGAGCGCTTCGCGATCGCCCGGCAGGGGCTTTTCGACCCAGCGATGGAAGACCTGCGCGAGCGAGGCGCAAAGCGTGGCGTTGCCGCCCCCGACGATGCTGCCGACGAGGGCCTCGGCGCGCTCGGGCGAGGCTTCGCGGAGCGCGTGGAGCAAGGAGGCGACGTGCGGGCCGAGTGGGCTCTCGGGCGCGCCCATGACGGCCTCGCAAATGGTCACCGCCGCCGCCGGGTGCTTGCGGGAGAGGACGTGCAGGAGGAGCCGCGGCGAGCCGGATTTGCCCGCGAGCGCGAGGGCTTCGAGCGCCGCGCCGAGCCCCTCGGCCGTCTGCGCAGGCGCGCGGCCCTCGGCGAGCATCTCGTCGACGACGGCGCGACAGGCGTCCGCCGAGCGGCGCTCCGTGCCACGATCGATCTCGCCCGAGCCCGGGATCTCGCTCGGCGGCATGTCGATCAAGCCGCGCTGCGCGGGTGAGCGTTGCGTGAGGGCCTCGTAGAGCCTGCGCTCCGTCGAGGTCGGGACGTTGCCGAGGGCCGTCTCGGCCGCGGCGCGGACGTCCGGAGAGCTCGCACGCCGGGCCGCGCGGCGAAGCGCGTCGGCGACGGCGAAATGGACGAGCGGGTCGCCGGAGTTCGACGCGGCGGCGCCGAGCATCGCGAGGATCTCGAGCCGCTCCTCGTCGCGCCACCCAGGCTCCATCCGCTCGCCGAGCGAAGAACCACCGGAGCCGTCGGAGAGGACACGCTCGAGGCCGTTGACCCCCGAGAGAGCCGCGCGTCGTTTCGGCGATTGCGCGCAGCCGGAGAGCGCGGCGAGGGCTTGCTTCCGCAGGGCGCGGCGGCGCTCGTCGGAGGGGCCGGCGAAGGCGGCGCCCTCGGAGAGGAAGGTGTCGATCACGTCGAGCGGTGAGTGCTTGTGATCGTGCGCGTCGTCCGCGACGAGCCATCGATCGACGGCGTCGAGCAAGGACTCGTGGACGCCGGCAGGGCGCGCCGACGAGCGCGAGGCGAGCTCGCGGAGGACACGCATGGGGTGATCGGGGTGCGGGCTCTGGAGACGGAGATCGTCGCGGCCGAGCTCCCAGAGGAGGTCGGCGGCGCGGGGCAAGTGCGCGAGGTGCAGGCCCACGCGGCGCAGGATCGCGGGGAGCTCGTAGAGGACGGACACGGCGGAGAAGAGGGCGCTGGGGCCCCGCGCGGCCTCGGTCTGCGCAGGAGAACGGAGGACCGCCGCGGCGAGGTCGAGCATCGCGGCGGGATGATCCGAGGAGAGCTCACGCAGGCCGGCGAGGAGGCGGCATCGATCCGCCGCCGAGGCCGCGTCGATGCCCGCGCGGACGTGGCGGAAGAGGGCGGTCGTGATCTCGTCGGAAGCGCCGCTCGGGAGGGAGGGGCCGTCGAGCTCGCCGGCGTTGCGGATGAGCGGGACGATGGCGTGGGCGCCGAAGCGCTCTTCCAGCGCGCGCACGCGATCGTCGAGCGAGCCCGCGAGGCTGCCCGCGGTCAAGGGGCCGACGAGCGCGCGGTAGAGCGCGTGATCCGAGAGCGCGCCGGGGACGACACGCGCGCCGTGTGGGCCCCGATCGACGACGCCCGCGGCTTCGAGCGCGCGGAGCGCCGACACGAGATCACGACGGCGACACCCGAGCAGATCCCCCGCGCCCTGAAGGAAGCGCTCGTCCGAGGTGCGCACCGGCGCGAGGAGCGCGACGAGCGCGAGCACGCCGGCGAGGAGTTTTGGATCCCCCGCGGCGGAGGAGCGGAGCAGGAGCAGCTCGTGGCCCCGATCGAGCGCGCATGCCGCGAGCTCGCCCTTGCCGAGCAAGACGGGATGAATGGCCTCTTCCCGCACGAGCCGGCCGGCCAGCGCGATCACGAAGGGATGCCCCTCGGCGTGCTTGGCGAGGGCGGCAGCGAACTCGCCGGGCGCATCGCCGAGCACATGCTGCGCGGCCGCTTCCGCCTCGCTCGGCGAGAGCGCGCCGAGCTCGGGCAGGATGCGCACCAGGTCCGACGAGAGCCCGACCTGCGCGAGGAGCGCCGAGAGGCGCGGCAGGCCCGCGGGGCGCGTCGTCAGCACGAAGCGCACGTCGCGGCGATCGATCGCCATGGGCAGGAGCATCGCGGGCGCGGCTTTGCGGCCCGCGTCGTCGATCACGATCAGGCACGGGCCGGGCGGCAGGCGTGTCGGGGTCGGCGCGCTGGTGATGTCGGTCGCGAAGCGCAGCATGGTGCCGACCCGCTGCGCGGCGAGGGCGTCGGCGAGCGCGGAGAGCAGGCTCGTCTTGCCGGAGCCGGAGCGCCCGGGGAGCACGGCGACGCGCGCCGGGCCGCGTGCGCTTGCGAAGTCGACGAGGGCCGCGAGGATTTCGGCGCGCCCGCCGAAGGGCAGCGCTTCCTGGAAGGGGCGGCCTGCGGCGAGCGCGCCGCCTTCGAACTCGCTCGGGCCAAAGAGCGCCACACCGTGCTCGATGTGGGCGTCCGGAGGAGTGGGGAAGCCGAGGGTCGTCTCCATGGAGTATCGAGCGCGCCGCGGGGCGAGCGCGCAAAGCCTACCACGGGGGGCGCCTCGCCCGGCGAGGGTTTGGAGGCGATTCAGCTCCCGAGACAAAACTCTCGGGGGGAGAGGGGGGGCCTCACCCCCGCGACCGTTCCCCGCTGGGCCGTGAGCCGGACAGACAACATCCGCGCTCTTTGTCTTTTGTCTTGCCCGACCCGTTCGTCCTCCTGATAGATGGGCCACAGCTCATCGCAGGAGGGGTTTCCAGATGAGGCGAGGGGATTACCTCGTCGCGGCGCTCGTCGTCGCGGCGCCGGGCGTCGTGTTGCCTGGGTGTTTGGGGTCGTTCGGGGAGGACGAAGGGCACGGCCGTATTTGCGCATCGCCTGTGGCAGGCGGCGAGTATTGCGTCTCGTCGAGCGAGGGGCCCGCGAGCGCGTGGAACCAAGCGGCGGCGCATGGATCTCGGCCCATCCAGATGTGGGCCGAGCGGCCAGAGGGGATGACCCTCGACACGCTGGTGACGAGCCCGCGCGATATGAATCGGTGGCTCGGGGATATCGATCAGGCCCTCGGGTATGTGCGCGACGAGGAGCGGTGCGCGGAGTCCTACAAAGCAAGCATGGCGCCGGGGCCGCTGAGGAACGCGCTCGGGTCGGCGCGAATCCGGCAAAATGAAATCCTCGCGGAAGAGCCGATTGACGCTGTGGGGGGGTTCAAGGAGGCCCTCGCGTCAAAGGGCGCAGCCGAGAAGGACCCGCTCGTCGCGGAGATCGCCGCGGATAAGCTTTCGATGGGCGCCGTGCAGGGCGTGCTCGATCAAGTGTCGCTCGATGTCGGGCCGCTGTCGGCGGCCTATGCGGATCTCGCAGCGGACTTCGCGGCATATCGGAAGACGGAGTCCGGGGAGCTTACTACGTACACGAAGCTCGCGGCGAAGGCGTCGACGGCGACCGTGACCGAGCTCGACGCGATCGAGACGGCGATCCTCGAAGCGGCGCATGACGCGAGCGCGGGGCCGCAGGAAATGGCCCTCCGGGCGATGAAGCTCTCTGCGGAAATCACCCAATTCGAGGTCACGTCGCAGGAGGCGCTCGCGCCGCACGCGGATTTCATGGTCACGCATGGCGCGCAGAGCCCGGACATGACCTCCGGGGCGCAGCGCTCGATCCACGCGATGCTCGGGTATGTCGATCGGCGTATTGCCAGGAGCGACCGGGCGGCGATGTCGCTCCTGTTCGGGATCACGATGCGGAGGCAAGCGCTGCAATTGCTCGACGAAAGCCAATCCGTGCGGGACACGGTGGCGGAGGTGAAGATCGCGAAGGCGGAGGCGACCTTCAAAGAGAGCGCGGAGGCGCAGGTGCTCGCGGTCGAGCAGGCGCCGCCCCTGGGCGTGAAGCTATCGCTGCCTTACCTGGCGAAGCGGTATGACGAGGTCACGGCCTTCTTGCAGATGCGCCCGCTCTGCGAGCTGCCTTCATCATCTTGGCGCGAGGCCGGCTGCGCGGAGATGCGTCCGCATTTCAAGACGGCGGCGACGTACCGCGCGACGACGTTGCCGGGGCTCATCCAGACCGGGCTCTCGACGATGAAAGCGCAAGGGGTAGGAGGCGCGTTGCTCGATGCGGCGGCGGCAAAGCTTGCAGCGGGCGATGTGAAGGGGGCTGCCGTTTTGCATGATGCCGCTTTGCACGGCGCGGAGGGGGCATGAACCGTTTGCTTGTTTTCTGGATGGTCGTGCTCGTGCTGATCACGCCTGCGCATGCGCGGGCAGGCACGCCGTACAGCGTTCACTGGGAGATGCTCCAGGAGAGCAACTCTTGCGAGGATGCTCGGCTCAACGTCCCCGGCGGTGCCTATTTCCACGCGAACCGGATGCCGCTCGCGACCTTCGAGGTTCCGGGGGCCTACGTTTCGATTCCGAACGGCCCGAAGAGCAACGTGGCGGAGGCCCCGTTCGACTCCGTGCTCCTCCGCATGGGCACGAACGAATTCACCTTCGGCACCCAGAACGCCATGGGCAACGATACCTGCGTTCACCAGCAGAACTTCGTGACCCTCGTCTCAATCCCGCTCGGGATCCAAAAGCCGCTGTTCAACATCCGGCGTGACGGGACGGCCTTCAGCGGCAGTACGCAGGTCGGTCTCTCGCTTTCGGAGATCAATCCGCCCCTCGCGCGAGACATCGCGAACCTGGAGGTCGAGATCGCGGCGGAGCGGAAATGGCTCATCGAGCACGCATCCGAGGCCGCGAACCTCGCGGAGCGGCTCGACCTACTCCAGCAGCTCGATACGGAGCTGCACGATCTCGTGTCGCGACCGCTCGACGAGATCAGCGAGGTGGATCTCGACGCGATTCTGGAGCGGTATGGAGACGTGGTCGACGAGGCTACGCGGGCCGCGCTGGAGCAGCTTCTCGCCGATCTGAAGAAGAGCGTCCAGGATTTGAAGGACGAGCTCGCGAGCCTGCTCGAGCATTTCGGCGCGCAGGCGGACGCGGTGGCGGATCTCGTGACGGGCGAGGCGCGGGCGGGCGGGTTTTCGCCGGACGATCCGTTCGAGTATTCGCTGACGTCGTCGGAGGTGCCGTGGGTCGAGGTGCCCGACGTCTCGGGGTCGGCGGGGGCGTTCGAGCCGGGGAAGGATCCTTATGCGGCGTATGCGGACGCGGTGATCGAGGCGCTGTCGCAGGACGTGCAGGGCGGCAAGGTGATCCTGCGCGGGGACTTCGTGACGAACGTCCGGGCGTGGCGGTCGAATACGGCGGCGATCGAGAAGGCGTTGGCCGCGCGGGTGAGTGTTTCCCAGGCGGAGACGAGCGCGTTCTTGCAGGCGCAGATCCGCGTCACGGATTTCGTGCGGCAGTACATGGATGCGTCGGATTGGTTTCTGGATTCGCCGATCCCCGCGGATGTCCGGGCGCAGGTGGATGGCGTCTTGAAGAATGCTTTCGCCGACATGGCGGAGCAGATGAAGGAGAGCCTCAATGTGTGGGAGGCGATCGTGCTCGGGCCGGAGCAGGGTTCCTTCATCGAGACGGTGCGGGCATTCGCGGGGGCGATGTCGTTCGTCGAGGAAGGGGCGGCGGCGTATGCGGAGGTGATGCAGACGCTGGTGCATGCATCGTCGCGGATTGCGATTGGGTTCGTGCCGCATGCGGGGCCGGCGCTCGACCTCTGCGAGGCGGTGACGGGCAAGTTGTTCTGTTTGCCCGGGGGGAAGGATCTGTCCACGGAGGAGCGGATCTTCTCGGGGGTGGGGTTCGGGTTCGGGCAGATCACGAAGGCTTGGGCGGGGATCAAGGCGGCCGGGGTCAAGCCGGGGGCGAAGATTGTCGCGGCTGGCGTGCTGAACCTCGGGGAGGAGTTTGCCCAGGCGCTCCGGGCGAGTAAGATCAACGAGTACAAGAACCTCGCGACGCGGGGTTCCGTGTCGACCGGTCTGATCAACGACTTTGAGAAGAAGGCCGGTCTCTACTTGATGAAGGACAAGGGACACCAGATGCTAGGCGTGGGGGACGATGGGGTGCGAGACGTACTGAAGATCCCGAAGAACTCCAAGCCTTATAGCAAAGACGGGCTGGCCCCAGACTTCGTGTCGGTGACCAAAGAAAAAAGGCTGGTGTTGAGCGAGGCTAAAGGGGTCGTATCCGTGGACGGTGCGGTGGACGCGAAACACGCCGTTGATCAGTTGGAGAACGCCATGAAGAAGGTGTCGGAGTACAACTTGGCTCACGACGTGGAACGGGTCCAGATCATCAAGCCATCAGGCGCGAAGCTCAAGGATAACTTCAGTGTGAAGGATGGCTACTTGCGGAATGGTGACGGGCAGACCGTCACCATGCCCGGCAGGCCGAACCTCTTCGTTCGAGTGGTGGAGATATGAGCGAGGTGGCGTTTCACGCATGGTGCGAGGAGTCTGCCAAGGTGGACGCCTTCATTGCGGCAGTCCTTGCGCTCATGGGGGCGGATGCGTATTGCCGCCCGGAGCCACCGACGCCAGGTCGTCCCCGCTGGACCGGCTGGGATGATGTCCCTGTAGCGGAGGTCGTGGAGATCCTTCGGGAGAAGTTCACTCGAAAATCGGCAGCGTTGCTGTGGGGTACGGGGCGCGGCGCGTCGGGCGAGCAGTTTTGGCTGCGCATGCAGTGTCACGGGGTTGACTACAACGTCGGGAGGTGGAAACCCGAGGTGCTCCTGGGTGGAGACTGGCAAGATTTCCCATCCCCCGAAGAGATGCGTTGCTTCGAGTTCGTCCTCCCAGACGGGGAGCGTTCGCCGGCTGCCGAGGCCGCGTACGTCGCCATGTACCATCAACGGATGTGCGAACACGCCCTCCTCTGCGTGTGCTCGCCGGACGAGAGCAAACGCGTGACAACCGGGGGCATCTCCTCCGGACGCTGGTATGCCCCCCTGGAGATCGCTGGGACGTACCACCTCGATGGTAACGTTGCCCGTGATCTCGTGCTTTCGTGGATGTACATCCATGAAGGTGAACGAATCGAGTACATCGCGGGGCTCCCCATGGATGCGCTCGCGGCGCGCATCGAGGCGACGCCTAAGGGGACGCGCATCGGCATCGCGACCAACGCCAAGCATCGGGGCGAGCATATCGTCCTAGACATGGAAGCGACGAACACGAAGCTCGGTTGGCCCCTGCATCCGGGGGCAGTTCGTCGCGGGGCGCGGAAGAGGCTGCCGACGGACGTTGAGCTGAGCCGCGAAGAGGTCCTCGCGGCGCTCCAGCTGCCGCCGGTCGTGCTCCTGGAAGCGCTGGAGGCTTCAGCGGTCCCCGATCAGGACTGGCGCGACGCGGAAGCCATTGCGCGCGCGATGACCGAAGCCAAAGAAAAAGGCGGGGCTACGAGCGAGATTTATTGGCCCGACGGGACGCACGTGCAGTTCCTCAAGCACCATGCGCCTTATCACGTCCGCAGGCTGCCGAATGGGGGCGTCCTCCTCGCGACCCACCCTTACCGCACGCTCTGGCAACTCTGGGCAGATGCGCTGAATCTGCTGGGGATCCGGAGGTAGAGGAACAGAGCCGCAGGATCGGTTGGAAGAATCACACAGCAGAGCACGAAAGGCCCGTCCACCCCTCGCCCTCGTCCTCACCCATGACCCCAAGGCCCCCCAAACCCCTCGCGCCCCTCATGCCGGATGACCCGCGTGCCCCCCGAACCCCTCGCGCCCCTCATGCCGGATGACCCGCGTGACCTCTTCCCCCGCCGTCCCCCTCCTCCCCGATGAACCCCACGCGGCCCCAACCCCCCGAGCGCGTCCTCGCCCATCACCGACAGGCACCCTTCCGATGTGCTCCCGCTCATATCCCTTGACGGCTCCGACCTCCCGACCCGATCCTGCGCTCCTCATGCGAAACCTGACCCTCGGCGACCTCGATATCGGCCTGCGCGATCTCCTCACCGACCGCAAGCCGAACCTCACGCTGCTCGTTTGCAGCCAGGTCTACCTCCCTCAGATCCTGATCCAATATGCCGCCATCGAGGCCCTCGCGCCGGCCCTCGCGGGCCGCGCGCTCGCCGACGAGCTCGCCGAGGCCGATTCCCTTCACGACGGCTTCGGCGGCGCCCTCTGGGATTATACCGAGGCCCTCCTCCACGCGCCCGACGTCTCCGAGGCGACCCGCGCCGCCGCCAGGCGCATCCGCGAGGCATTGCTGCCGAGACGCAGCCTCCTCGCCGATTCTTATGCCGAAGAAGCCGCCGCCGCGAAAAAGAACCGACCCAAGCTCGCCGACCTCGAGCCCGATCTGCAATCGCTCCCGCTGCCGGATGGCAAGACGCTCCATGACTGGGCCACAGGGTTCGTCGGCGCGGGCGATACGATCGGAAAGCTCCTCTCCGCGCGCGCTTCCGCGGAGGCGGACGCCCAGAACGACGGGAAGAACAACCAGCTCCGCAAATCGACGATCAAGCTCCTCCATCGGTTCCGCGAAGCCGCGCGCGACGAAATCGAGCTCCACGCGAGCCTGCCGCGCGACCTCGAAAGCCGGGTGTTCGGGCTCTTCGACGAGCTCTCCGCGCGGCGCGCCAAAAGGAAGACTGGCGGAGAAGAGCCCCCGAAGGGACAAGGCGGAACGGGCTGAGCGCCCGAACACCGTGGCATGAGCCTCGCTGCCGTGGCGCCGCGGCCTGGCAAAAGGTAAAAGTAAGCTGCCATGAGCAAGCGCCCGCCTTCCCCCACGGATCGCTCCTTCCGCGACGCGTTCCGGCGTTTTTCCGGTCGCGTGCGGCGGCGGCTCGCGCTCGAACGGATGCTTTCGGGCGCGGCGATCGGCCTCGTGCTCGGCGCAGGCGCGGCCGCGGCGGCTTGGCAGACGCGGCACGGGGCGTTCCGGCCGTGGATGGCCGCGGGCGGCGCGCTCGGCGCGGCGGCCGGCGCGATCGTGGCCCGCCGGAGGCGCTGGCGGGATGAAGACGTCGCGCTGTACCTGGACGGGCGCCTCGGCGGCAAGGAGTCGATCTCCACGGCGATCGAGCTCGACCGCGAGGACGAGCGCGACGATCCGGCGCGCGCGGTCGTGCTCTCGCAAGCCACGACGGTGCTCGAAAAGGCCAACCCGAAGGATGCGCGCCCGCGGTTCGTTCGGGCGCATCACCTCGCGATTCCGCTCGGGCTCGCGGCGATCGGCTACATGTCGCTGCTCCCGCTGCCCGCGCTCCCGCCGCCGCCCGCGCCGCCGCCGGGCGCCGAGCAGGTCAAGCTCGCGGACATCAAGGGGCTCGACAAGATCATCGACCTCGCGAACGCGAACGCGCGCGACGACGCCCAGAGGAAGCGCCTCGACAAGATCGCCGAGGACGCGAAGAAGCTGCGCGAAAAACTCCGGGAGGGCATGGAGAAGCGCGAGGCGCAGGCCGAGATCGGAAAGCTCAAGGACGCGATCACGGCCGAGCGGCTCTCGCTCGGCGACGGCGAGCAGCGTCAGGGCTTGGAGAGCGCGCTCGGCAAGCTCGCGGAGAACCCCGACCTCAAGGACGCGGCGAAGGCGCTCGGCGATCGTGATCTCGTCTCGTTCGACGACGCGATGGAGAACCTCGCGAACAAGCTCGAAAAAGAGGACCGCGATCGCGCGAAGAAGACACTCGAAGAGGCCGCCGAGGCCGCGCGCAAGCAAAACGCGCCGGACGTGGCGAAGGCGCTCGAGGAGCAGAAGAAGCGCCTCGAAGAGATGGCCAAGAAGAACGAGAAGCTGAAGGAGCTCGGCAAGGCCCTCGGCGAGGGGTTGTCCGAGGACGCGAAGGAAGCGCTGAAGGATCTCGACAGCGGCAAGGCCGGCGGCAAGGAGCAGCAGAAGCTCGCGGAGAAGCTCGAAGAGGCGCTGGGCAAGCTCACGCCCGAGGAGCGCAAGCGGCTCGCCGAGAACATGAAGAAGCGCGCCGCCGAGATGAACGGCGAAGAGGCGCCGGGCGAGGGGCCGAGCAAGGAGCAACTGCAAGAGCTCGCCGAGGAGCTCGAATCCGAGGAGGGCCAGAAGCGGCTCGCCGAGGAGCTCAAGAAGATGGCCGAGCCCGAGCCCGAGGGCAGCGAAGAGGGCGAGCGGCAGAAGCGGCTGGAGGACGCGCAGAAGGGCCTGGGCGAGGCCGAGGGGCAACTCGGCGCGCCGATGCCGGTGCCCGTGCCGGGGCAAGGGCCGGGGAACAAGCCCGGGAACAAGGCCGGCGAGAAGCCCGGCGGGAACAACGGGAGCCCCGGATCCGGCGGCAAGGACGAGGGGCAGCCGTTCGCCGGTCACAGCGAGGGCGGCGGGCCGGGCGATCACAAGGGCCAGACCGGCGTGGTCGACGGTCCCGGCATGAAGGCCCGCGCAACCGGCCCGATCAACAAGGGCAAGCCCATGCCGGGGCTCGTCATGGGACGGACTTCGGGGCGAGCGGGTGAATCGGCGAACATCCAGGGGACGGGCGCGCTCGGGCAGGCCGCGGCAGGGGAGCTCGGGGCGATCGAGCGGAGCGACGTGCCCGAGGAGTACCGCGAGCAGGTCGGGCGCTATTTCCAGCCCAAGTAACGGCAGAGCGCGAGTACGCTGCGCGCTGGCATGACGACGACGGGCGACTTTCAAAAAAGGCTCGAGCGGGCCCGCGAGGCGAGCGCGCGCCTCAAGGACGCGATCGGGCAGGTGATCGTGGGCCAGGGCGAGGTCGTGGAGCAGGCGCTCTGGGGCCTCGTGGCCGGCGGGCACGTGCTGCTCGAAGGCGCGCCCGGGCTCGGCAAGACGCTGCTCGTGCGCACGATCGCGAGCTGTCTCGACCTGAAGTTCTCGCGCATCCAGTTCACGCCCGACCTCATGCCGAGCGACGTGACGGGCACGAACATCCTCGTGACGTCGGCCGACGGATCGAGGCACTTCGCCCTGCACAAGGGGCCGATCTTCGGCCAGGTCGTGCTCGCGGACGAGATCAACCGCGCGACGCCGAAGACGCAGAGCTCGCTGCTCGAAGCGATGCAGGAGCACGCGTGCACGATCGGCGGCGTGCGGCACGCGATGGAAGAGCCGTTCTTCGTGCTCGCCACGGAGAACCCGATCGAGATGGAAGGGACGTACCCGCTGCCGGAAGCGCAGCTCGATCGATTTCTGCTCAAGGTGATCGTGCCGAGCCCGACCGAGGACGAGATGACCGAGATCCTCGCGCGCACGACGGGACAACCGAAGGACGCGCCGCCGCGCGTGCTCGATCGCGACGAGGTGCTCGCGATCCGCTCAGCATGCCGCGACGTCGCCGTGGCCGAGCCGATCATGCGCTTCGCCTCGCGCCTCGTCCGCGCGAGTGATCCGACGACACAAGGCGCGCCCGATCTCGTGCGGCGCGCGATCCGCTACGGCGCGGGCGTGCGCGGCGCGCAGTCGCTCGTGCTCGCGGCCAAGGCCGTGAGCGTGCTCGAAGGCCGCGCGCACGTCTCGTTCGGCGACGTGCAGCGCGTCGCCAAGCCCGTCCTGCGCCACCGCCTGATCCGATCCTTCGAGGGCGAGGCCGACGGGATCACGACCGATCAGGTGGTCGACGCGCTCGTCGAGAGCGTGCCCGCCCGGCCGGAGAACGTGGAGCAGGCGATCCGTCGATGAGGCTCCGCGCGCTCTCTCTGGTCCCGATCCTCGCGCTCGCGCCGGTCGCGACGCACGCCGAGCCCGCGCCGACGATCGCCGCGACGTCCATCGCAGAGGTGCCCCCGCCGGGGCGTGCGAACGTGTCCTTCGAGGTCGCGCCGCTGCTCGGCTCGACCTCGCCGACGCCCGCGGGCTGGAGCGGGTTCCTCGTGCGGGTGCAGAACAACGAGGCGAAGCCGCTGCGCGGCGAGGTCGAGGTTCTGAGCCGGCTGCACTCGGACCAGATGCGCTTTCGCGCGACGGCGCCGTTCGTCGTCGGCGCGGGGACGAGCGTGGTCGTCCGGCTGCCGACGCACGGAGCCGTGTACGGCGAGACCAACGTCGTCGCACGGGACGACGCGGGCGTGGTGCTCGGCAGCCACACGGCGGCCGTGACGAACATGCAGGAGGTCTTCCTGCTCGACGTGAGCGAGACGTCGCGGCTCAAAGGCGCGCTCCATGACGCCTCGATCTCGCCGCTGTTCTCGCCGTGGGGCGGCTACGGCGCGTACGGCACGGGGCCGCAGCTCAAGGTGGGCGCGCCGCGCTTCGATCCGGCGACGGGTGATCCGATCCTGCCCGATCGCGCCGCGCTCTACGCGCCCGCCTCCGCCGTGCTTTTGCGCTCGGACACGCTCGTGAAGATCGGCGCGGCCGAGCTCGAAGCGCTGAGCGGATACGTCCTCGCCGGCGGCACGCTCGCGGTCGCGCTCGCGCGCCCCGAGGACCTCCGGAGCCCCCTCCTCGCCGCGTTCGCGGGCGGCGAGATCGCGCAGACGTCGGTGCACTCCGAGACGCTGCGGGAGCTCGTCCTGCCTTCGGCGCCCTCGAACGCCACGAAGTCGATCCCCTTCGCCGAAGCGGCGAACGAGGAGGTCGCAAAGACGCTCGTCGGCTTCTCCGGCGGCAACCTGCACGGGAGCCGCTACGGGGCCTCGGCAACGTACGGACTCGGCGAGTTTCACCTGCTCGCCTTTGATCCCACGCGCAAGCCCGCGGTCGACGACCCTTGGGCACAGGCGCGCGTGCTCGATCTCACGCGCAGGGCCTTCGATCGGAAGAGTTCGATCGTCTACCGCCAGGGCGGCTCGCCCGGCACCGTGGATCTCGATCGCGTGCGGCAGGAGCTCGATCCGAACGAGAGCTCGCGCTGGGGGATCGCGGTCGCCGCGCTCCTGCTCATCGTCTACGCGGTCCTCGCGGGACCGGTGAACTTCACGATGCACGGGAGCAAGGGCAAACCCCTGCGCGCGCTCGTGTGGCTGCCGATCCTCTCGGCGATCGCGTTCTTCGCGGTCGTGCTCATCGGCCTCGCCGCGAAGGGCCTCTCGGGTCGGTCGCGCCACCTCACGCTCGTCGAGGCAGGCGCGGGCATGACGAAGGGCACGGCGCGGCGGTGGCGTGGCTTCTTCACGCCGCGATCGAAGGATCTCACCGTTCGCACGAGCGACGGGTCGAGCGTGGTCACCACCGCGGTCGTGGCCGCGCCCGCGACGATCGACGATCACATGCTCGTCGATCGCGACGGCGCGCGCCTCGTCGATCTCGCGCTCTTGCCCTGGCAAACCGTGGTCGTCCGCGAGGACGGGTTCGCCGATGTCGGCGAGGGGATCTCGATCGTGCGCGAGGGCGAGAAGGACACGGCCGTGACGAACCGGAGCGGCCACGATCTGCGGGCCGCGGTGCTCGTCTTGCCGGGCCTAGAGCCGCGGTATTTCCCGATGATCAAGGACGGCGAGCGGGTGCTCGCGAGCGCGGGCAAGGACGTGAAGGCGTCGCCCCAAGGGACGACCTGGGTCCGGCAGATCGGCGGCACGCGGCGCGCGGGATCGTTGGATCTTCATCCGCTCGCCGGGCACTACCTGGGCACCTTGATCAACGCCGACGCGCCCGGGCTCGGCGAGGCGTGGCTCGCCGTCGAGGGCAGCTCGGGCGGGCTCGTGGACTGGTTCCCCGAGGACGTGCCGGTGCTTCTCGGTCAGCTCGACGGCGGTGAGGGCAAGACCTCGGATGCGGGCCTCAAGCTCGAACGGGATCGGCTGCTCGTGCGGGTCGTCGGATACGGAGGTCGGCCGTGAGCGAGCCCGTCGCAACGCCCGAGACCTGGGAGCGATCACCCGCGACCGCGGTCGAGCCGCCTGCGCTCGTCACGCCCGCGCCGCCGACGATCCGCGTGCGCCACCTCTGGCACCGCTTCGCGAACCGCGACGTCCTGCGCGACGTGACCTTCGACGTCGGCGCGGGCGAGATCTTCGGCTTCATCGGGCCGAACGGCGCCGGAAAAACCACGACGATCCGCGTGATGGCCACGCTGCTCGAGCCGATGGCCGGGCGCGTGGAGATCGACGGGATCGACGTCACGCTCGACCCCGACGCCGTGCGCAAGGTGATCGGCTACATGCCGGATCACGCGGGCGTCTACGATCGCATCACGGTGCGCGAGTACCTCGAGTTCTTCGCGGACTCGTTCCGCGTGCCCTCGATCAGCGTGGTCGACGCGGTCCTCGAGCTGACGGACCTCGGCAAGCTGCAGGATCGGCTCGTCGCCGAGATGTCGAAGGGCATGAAGCAACGGCTTCAGCTCGCGCGCATCCTCCTGCACGACCCGAAGGTGCTCATCCTCGACGAACCGGCGAGTGATCTCGATCCGCGCGCCCGCATCGAGATCCGTGATCTCTTGCTGGAGCTGCGTGGCCTCGGCAAGACGATCTTCCTCTCGTCGCACATCCTCACGGAGCTCAGCGACGTCTGCACCTCGATCGGCATCCTCGAGCGCGGCCGTCTCGTCGTCGCAGGTCCCATCCACGAGATCTCGGCGCGGCTCGAAGCGATCCGCGCGGCCGAGGCGCACGGTCACGCGCCGCCGCCGCGGTACGTGCCGCCGGGCGTGCGCGCGCTCGTGCCCGCGCAAGGCGCGCCCGCTTCGCCCGTGATGGCAGGCGCGCCGCAGCACGCACCCGCGATCAGCGCCCCCGTGCCCGCGATGGATCCGAGCGCACCCGTGGCCCCGCCGCAGCCGCACGTGCCGGCGCCGATCCCGCCCACGCCAAACGTTCGTCGGGTGAAACTGCGTGTCCTCGGCAATCCCGAGGCGGCCGCGTACTTCCTGCGCGGCGGGCCCGGGATCGTCGAGGTCAGCGTCATCGGGGGCGTCGTGCACGTGGGCTACCAGGGCACGGAGACGAAGATCGCGGAGATGGTGACCCACCTCGTGCACCGCAACATCGGCATCGTGGGCGTGGAGCCGGAGAGGAACGAGCTCGAGCGCATCTTCCTCGAGGTCACGCGCGGAGACGTCCAATGAGCGCGCAGACCGGAACCGCAACGGCCGCGGGCACCTCGCGCCTGCGCCGCCTGCTCGACGATCCGAACCCCATCTGGATCCGCGAGCTCCGCCAGTCCGCGCGGCTCGTCCGCACACCGATCATCCTCTGCGTGCTGTCGATCCTGGCCACGCTGGCGATCGCCTCGATCGGCGGCCTCGTCTCGATCAACGAGAGCCCAGCGACCACGGGGTACGTCCTCTTCCAGGTCTTCTTCTCGCTCGCGTACTTCGTGGTCACGTTCGTCGGGCCCGCGGTCGCGGCGAACGCGATCGCCTCGGAGCGCGAGGGGCGCACCTGGGAAGCCGTGATCCTCACGGGCCTGCGCCCCGAGGTGATCGCGCGCGGAAAGTTCCTCGCCGCGTACACGTCGATCAGCATGTACGTGGTGATGCTCGCGCCCGTCGGCGCGCTGCCGTTCCTGTTCGGCGGCGTCACCGCGACGGAGACGATCGTCGCGTTCGGCTTCTTGTTCCTCATCGCGGGCCTCGCGGTCGCCTTCGGGCTCGCGGTGAGCTCGAAGATGAACAGCCTGCGCGCCGCGCTCGTGGTCACGTTGATCTGCGCGGTGATCGTCTCGCTCAACGTCTACGGCTGGCTCGGTGTGGGGCTTTCGATCCCCGCGCATCACGCCTGGTCGGGCGTGCCGGACGGCCCGCCGATCTGGCTGCCGACGGCGTACGCGCGTGCGCCCTTTGATCTCACGTACGTCCTCTGCTTGATCCTCCTTCCGATCGTGGCGACGGCGCTGCCTGCGTGGTTCCTCTACGAGGTCACGATTGCGAACCTCACGAGCATCACGGACGATCGCTCGACGGGCCTCAAGCGTTGGTTCCTCGTGTCCGCGCCGGTCTTCGCGCTCTGCACGGCTGCGCCGGTCGCCGCGGTCGACGCGTACGACGAGCTCGAGGCCGCGGTCGCGGGCATCTGCGTGCTGCTCGTCTTCCTGATGATCTCGGTCTACCTCTTCCTCGGCGACTCGCTCGGGCCCTCGCGGCGCGTGCGATTGCACTGGGATCGGCAGGGCGCGGGCCGGCTGCGGAGGCTGCTCGGGCCGGGCATCCTCGGCACATCGGTGATGCAGCTCGGCGGGGCCGCGGTTGCGTTTTTGATGCCGGTCGCGGCCGGGATCGTCGCGCTGATGAACAACGCGAGCCCCAAGCTGAAGATCCTGCAGATCCTCATCGTCGTGCTCTACGCGGGCTCGTTTTACCTGTTCTCCGTGGGGTTCGGCGCGTTTTTGCGGGCGCGGTCGAGCACCGCGCTGCTCTCGCGTGTCTTGCTCCTCGCGGTGCATTTCCTCGTCGCCGTGGGGCCGTGGATCGTCGCGGCGATCGCGGGCATCTTCGCGTCGCCCTCGGGTCGCAGCGCGCTCATCGTGGCCGCGCCGTCGCCGCTCTACGTTTTCGTCGCGCTCGGCGCGATGGAGACGAGCGGTGAGGAAATGCTCGTCGTGGCCTCGGTGGTCGCGTCGGCGGTGTGGGGCCTGCTCGGGATCATGTTCCTCACGCTCGCGCGGAGCCGCGTGATGCGCGTCATCGCCGCGCACGAGGCCGCGCTCGGCGAGAGCGATCGGATCCTCGCCGAGGAGGACGCCGCGGCGGTGCGCGTGATGGAGGACGCTGCGGCCGCGGCGGCAGCGCAACCGGCGGCCGCCGTGCCCCCGGCCGAGCCCGAGCCCGCGGTTGCGGGCTGAGCCAGGGCGCCGGACGGATCAAAGCTCACTGCAGAGGGGATCCCCGGGGGCGCATCCCTTTCGCGGCGGCGCGGAGCCCTGCGGGCGGGGCGCCAGGCCGGGGGTGAACTCCGCGAGCTCGAGCAGGTTCACGAAGCGGGCCCTGTGCCCGCCGGGATCCGTGCCGAGGTTTTTCTTGGCCATCGCCGCGATGTCCGCGACCGTCAGGTTCCCCTTGAATGGCGAATCTCGTAGCAGCAGGCCAAACGCCGCCACCGACGCGGCGAAGTAGAAATCCGTGCTCCCCCCCCGATGCCATTCGTCCCGGAGCGGCACTTCGATCTCCTGGCTCGTTTGTCCCGACATGTCCTTGTAATGGACCCGCAGCGTGAGCAGGTACGGCACGCGCGGCGCCTCCGAGCCCCCCGAGGTATCGGGCCTGGGTTCGAGCTCGTAGAGCGCGGTCACCCCTTGCCCGGCGTACAGATCGACCGGGCCTTTCCAGGCATCCAAAAACTCGCGCTCCGGTCCCGTCCGATCCTCGTTCCCGATCAGCCGGAACGACCGCACGTACAGCGGATCGAAATCGACCTCGACCCGCACGTCCCTCGCGATCGGCGTGCGCGTCCCCATGGCCTCGTCGACCAGCTCCTTGCGCGCGTCGTCCGGGCTCGTGATCTCCGCGAAGCTCCCCTTGCCCTCCTCGGCCAGGCGCTTCAAGGTTTGTCCGGCCGGACCATCCATCGGACCGAACCCGAGCGCCGACAGCGAAATGCCCGTAGCCGCCTTCTCGCGGACGAGCGCCGTGAGCCGGCCCTCCTCGGAATTCGCCACGAAATGGGCGTCCGTCGCCAGAAAGACCCGGTTCACGCCGCCCGCGACGAAATGCGCCTGCGCCTCCTTGAAGGCTCGCGCGAGGGAATCGCCGGAAGGGGCCGTCACGCTCGGCTCGAACTTGTCGATGGCGGTGAGGAGCCGAGGTTTGTCGTCGCCCGGCGTCGGCGGCAGATGAGGCTCCTCGGAGGGGTCTCCGTACGCGAGGAGCGTCAGCCGATCCCGCTCGTCGAGCCGCGAGACCAGCCTGCGCAGGGCGGCCTGGAGCAGCGGCAGTTTGTCCGGATCCTTGGCGAAGCCGGGCGATTTGTCGATCACGAAGACCAGGTTTGTCTGGGGGCGGATCGACGGATCGAACGGCGCTGTTTTCAGCGCGAGGCGCACGAGCCTGTGCGAACGGTTCCACGGCGCCGCGTCGACCTCGGCCCGGACGGCGAGCGGCGCGTCTCCGATCGGGGGCGGGTCTTCGTAGGGGAACGCATTGACGAGCTCGTCGACGCGCACCAGGCCCGGCGTCGGCCTGCGCGCGGCCTCGCGGATGTACCGCTCGACGAGCGAATACGAGGCCGTGTCCATGTCGAGTGGGAACGTCGAACGTGCGATGCTCGTCGTGTAGATGAACGGGTTCTCGTCGGCCCTCGGCTTCGATCGCGCGGTCAGCCTGCGGGGCTTCGGGATCCTCTCCGCAACCTCGCCACCCTGACGTGCCCGGTCCTCCTGGAGCATTCTCAGGATCTCTCGCCGCGTCGCCTCGTCGATCTTCGTGTCGTCTTTCGGGGGCGGCGCCGTCGTCTTTTCCTTCTCCTTCTGCGGAGCCTCGAACGCCGCCAAGTCTTTCATCGCTTGCTCCGCCGCGAGCAGGGTTTTTCGGCGTTGAACCATCACGCCGAGCGGAATCGCGACGAGCGCGACCGCGGCGGCCGCGAGCAACATCGGCTGGAGAAAACGCCTTCGGAGCGGCATCACCTTGGGGGTTTCCGTCTCGCGCGTGGCCTCCTCCAGCACCTTTCGTTGCTTTGCCGGAAGCGCCTTCGGCGCGCGCTCCGCGAGCCCTTCGCGCAGCATCTCCGCCGTCATCCGCAGGGCGTCGATCTCCGCGCGGATGTCCGGATCACCGTCGATCGCCGCCTCGATTTCGCGCGATTCGGCCTCGTCGAGCTCGCCGAGCACGTACGAAAGCAGGCGCGGATCGTCCTTCGAGAGCGTCATCGGGTCCTCCTCGCGGCTTCGCGGTCCTTCTTCTCCACCTGCTCGCGCAGCGCGCGCAGCGCCGTATGCAAGAGGAATCCCACGTTCGACACGCTCGTCCCGAGCACCTCCGCGATCTCCTGGTAGCTCAGGTCGCCGCTGAATTTGAGCAGGACCGCCTCGCGTTGTCGTTCCGGCAGGGTATCGAGCGCGCCGAGCACGCGGCGCATCGCCTCCCGGCGCTCGAGGGCCTCCGAGGGCCCGGGTTGATTGTCCGCCATGACCTCGTCCACCTCCGCCACGGGCTCGACCTGTCGTTTGTCGCGCCGAACATCGAGGGCCCGGTTCCGGCAGACCGTGAAGAGCCAGGCCCGAAGGTGCGGCTCCACGGCCGCTCGGTCCTGGTTGCACAAGCGCAGGAACGTGTCCTGCACCACGTCGGCCGCCTGGGCGGATCCCACGATCGCCGAGGCGTAACGGAGCAAAGGGGCCTCGTAGCGCGAGAGCGCGAGAAGGACCCAGTGGCTCGTCGGTTCGCTCGGCATGGGCGCGATCGGAAGTCGTTCTCTCGAAGAACGAGGGGGCGGGAGGTTTCTTAGAGAAAAAAGTACGGGGGCGGCGCGGCGTCTCGGGCGGCTTCTCGCCGGGTGCGGATCGGGGTAGGGGCCCAACATGTCCGACTCCTCCCCGGCCCGCCACGAGGCGGCCCGCAAGAAGCGCTCGGCGCTCTTGGCTTATGTGATCCTGGGCCTCCTCGTCGCGACCTTCGTCGTGCTCCGCGTGATGGTCAAGGTGTACAAGGTCCCGTCCGGGGCGATGGTACCCACGCTCGTGCCCGGCGACTACGTCTCCGCGCTGCGGGGCGGCGAGGTGCATCGCGGCGACGTGATCGTCTTCCCGTTCCCCGAGAACCCGGATCAGCTCTTCATGAAGCGGGTGATCGGGATGCCGGGGGACAGGATCGAGTTCGTGGACGGGCGGCCCATCATCAACGGCTTTCGTGTCCCGCAATGCCGCGTGGGCCGCTACGATTGGGAGGGGCGGACGTACGAGCTTTTCATCGAATGGCTCGACGAACACGCTTACGGCGTTCTGCTCGACGGGCCCGTCTTCGGGGAGACGTGCGAGAAGGACAGTGATTGCAGCGCGATGCAATCGTGCCGGGGCGGGATTTGCGGGACCGTGCAGGGGCCCTGGGTCGTGCCCGCGGGCGAGGCGTTCGTCATCGGCGACAACCGAATGAACAGCCACGACTCGCGGAGCTGGAAAGGTGGAATCGGACGCGGCATGCCGATCTCCACGGTCGTCGGGCGCGTGGCGATGATCATGCTCGGCGGTTTTTCCGGCCGGAGCGCGACGCCCGTGGACGGGCCGCCCATTCTCCCGGCGGGCGCGGCGTCGCTCGGGCCTGCGATGGAAAAGTGCTTGAAGGAAAAAACCGCCGCGACGCCGCCGCCGCCCGCGCGTTAACGCGCCCGCCGCCTTCGCGCCGCGGCGATCCCCGTGCCCACGGCGACCATGGCGAGCCCGAGCCACGGCGCGGCGCGGTCGCCGACCGCGCTGCACGCGCATCCCGTCACCGCGATGTCGTCGTCGCCGCTATCGCCATTCCCTGCGCCCGCGCCGCTCCCGGCGCCGCTGCCCGCGCCTGCGCCGCTGCCCGAGCCCGCGCCCGAGCCGCCGACGCAGACCTTGAGGGGTGAACATGTGCCGCCGAGCGGGCAGGCGCTGGCCGCGTCGCAGGCGCCGAGCACGTTGATCTCGAGCGGGGGCGCGCCGTCGCCGATCCACCCGCCCGAGCAGCCGATCTCCTCGATACAGAGCTCGGTTTCGACGCACGTCGCGCCGTCCTTGCAATCGACGTTGGTCTCGCAGAACAGGGGCGCGCACTGCGGGGGTCCGTGGCAGAACTCGCCCACGCTGCCCTCGGGGCAGTCGGACGGCGGATCCGAGAGGACGTCCGCGGACGCGGGGGCCGCAAAAAGCATCGCGGCGGCTGCAAAAAGGAAGAAGCGGGTGCGCATGAAGAAGCCTCCTCCGACGATGTCGTTCGCCGGTCTGCGGGATACGCTACCGCCACGGCGGGCCGCGGAAAAGGGGGAGATGGTGTCGAGGCTTCCCTGCCGGCGATGGGTTGGGCTAGAATCCCGCCATGGACGTCGCCACCCTGATCGCGCGGCAAGAACGCGGCGAGTCGCTCGAATTCCTGTTCTTCTGGGGCCATACGCCGAGCGAGGAAGGGACGCTTGGACCTTTCATTTTGAGCCAATGGTATCCCGCGCCGTTCGTCGTGCGCGGGCAGAGGTACGCGGCCGCCGAGCATTTCATGATGGCCGAGAAGGCGCGGCTGTTCGGGGACGAAGTGACGCGCGCGAAGATCCTGGCGACGGAGGATCCGGGCAAGGCGAAGGCGCTCGGGCGCGAGGTGCGTGATTTCGACGAGGCGCGGTGGCGCGAGCACCGGTTCGGGATCGTGGTGGAGGCGAGCCTCGCGAAGTTCGGCCAGAATCCGGCCCTCGGCGAATGGTTGCTTCGCACCGGATCGAAGATCCTCGTCGAGGCGAGCCCGCGGGACACGATCTGGGGGATCGGGCTCGGCGCGTCGAATCCGCGAGCGACGGACCCTCGGGCGTGGCGAGGGCTGAATTTGCTGGGATTTGCGCTCATGGAGGCGCGCGAAGGGCTTGCCGGCGCGGCGCCTCCTCGATAGGCTCGGCCCCCGAGACGACGTGCGCGGCCGATGAGTAGCGACAGCGAGATGGAGCTTCCGGTCAGGGCGGGCGACGTGATCGCCGGGAAATACCGTGTCGATCGGGTGCTCGGCGTGGGCGGCATGGGCGCCGTCGTCGCCGCCGAGCACACGGATCTCGAGCAGCGGGTGGCCATCAAGTTCATGCTCGAGGCCGCGGCCAAGAACGAGGTCGGCAAGAAGCGCTTTTTGCGTGAGGCGCAGGCCGCGACGAAGCTCCGGAGCGAGCACGTCACGCGGATGCTCGACTTCGGCACGCTCGACGACGGCGTGCCGTACCTCGTGATGGAGCTGCTCGAAGGCAAGGACCTCGACGAGATGATCCGCGCCGCCGGCAAGCTGCCGATCGAGGAGGCGTGCGAGGTCGTGCTGCAGACGTGCGAGGCGCTCGCCGAGGCGCACGGGCGCGGCATCGTGCATCGAGACATCAAGCCGGCGAACCTGTTCGTGACCCGGCGCGCGGATGGAAGCCCCGCGGTGAAGGTGCTCGATTTCGGAATCGCGAAGCACCAGGATCCCGCGGCGCTCGACGGCACGGCGCTCACGCGTAGCAACGCGCTACTCGGCTCGCCGATGTACATGTCGCTCGAGCAGTTCCGGGCGGCGCGTGAGGTCGACGCGCGCAGCGACATCTGGTCGATTGGCGTGGTGCTGTACAAGGCGCTCACCGGGACGATGCCGTTTGTCGCCGATTCGCTCGGCGCGCTCATCATGGTGCTGATGACCGAGGATCCCGAGCCGCCGGGGCAACGCCGGGAGGACCTGCCGGCCGAGCTTGGCGAGGTCGTGCTGCGTTGCTTGCAAAAAGACCCGGCCGATCGCTTCCAGAGCGTGGCCGAGCTCGCGGATGCCCTCGCCCCGTTCGTGCCCGAGCGGTCGAGGGCGCTGCTCGATCGCATTCACGCGCACCTCGCCGGGCCGCGCGCGCCGCAGAGCTTGCCGCCCGAGGCGCCGGCCGGGAAAACGGGTCATCCATCGCCCGGACAAACGACGGGTGCGTCGCTCGGGAAAAAGGAACGTTCGTCCGGAGGAACGACGGGCGAAGGGGCGCGGCCGAGCGGGGGAGGCGAGCGGCTGTCGACGCAGGCGATGGGGAAGACGGCCTCGACGTGGTCGCAGACCCAGATGGGCGCGCCTCATCGGTCGGGAAAATGGTTCGTCCTGACAGGCGCGGTTGCTTTGCTCCTGGGAATCGTGGGGACGCGGCTGCTCGGGGGCCGCGAGGAGAAAACCATGACCGCGGAGCCGCCGCGGCCGCCGGCCATCGAGACGCCTGCGCCGGCCGTGACCCTGGCGCCTGCGCCCAGCGCGACCGTCGCGCCCCCGCAGACCGCGGAGACGGCCGCCGCGCCCCCGAGCACGTCCGCGGCGCCTTCCGCGAGCGTGGCGGCGCCCAAGGTCGCGGCGCCCGTGAAGACCGGCACGACGAAGCCTGCGGCGACCGAGACGCCGAGCGCGGCCCCCACGACCGGACTGGTCCCCGATTTCGGAGGCCGGAAGTGAAACGCGCCGCCGGGTTTTTCCTCGCCGTGGCGCTCTTCGGCGGGGCGCGCCCCGGGGTTGCCCAGCAGGGCGACGTGGCCGCGGCCGAACACCTCTTCAAGGAGGCGCTCGCCCTCATGGAGAAGGGCGATTACGAGCACGCGTGTCCACGGCTGGCCGAGAGCCACAAGCTCGATTCGGGCATCGGCACGTTGCTTTATCTGGGTGATTGTCAAGAAAAACTAGGTAAGTTCGCGACCGCGTGGGCTACGTTCCGCGAGGCGGCCGACGCGGCGCGCCGGGCGGGCCAACCGGACCGGGAGAAGATCGGGCGGACGCGGGCCGACGCGCTCGAAGCGAAGCTCTCGCGCCTCGTCATCGAGGTGCCGGATTCGATTTTGCGTGATGGGTTCGTCGTGCGTCGTGATGGGCTGGAGGTAGGGTCCGTCCTGTGGAACACCGGCGTGCCCATCGATCCGGGCACGTACAAGATCGAGGCGACCGCGCCGGGGAAAGTGCCGTATTCGACATCCGTGGTGATCGAGCGTGGATCCGCGACGACGACCGTGATGTTGCCGCCGCTCGAAGACGCGAAGGTCGAGCCGCCGCCGGCGAAGCCCTTGCTCGAGCCCGTGAAATTGCCGCCGCCTCCGCCGCCCCCGCCGCCTCGGCCGAAGCCCAAAGGGATCGGGCCGCTCGGGATCGTGGGCATTGCGGCGGGTGGGGCGGGCCTGCTCACGATGGGCGCGTCCCTCGGCGTGGGGCTCGCGGCGCGCGCGCGGTTCGACGAGGCGGCGCCTTTCTGCGACGCCACGTATTGTGATCGGGAAGGCGTTGCCATTCGGAAGGACGCCAAGGATCTCGCGGGCGTCGGGACGGCGATCTTCGTGCCTGGCGCGGTCCTCACGGCCGCGGGCGCCGCGCTTTTCGTCGTCTCGCTCGCGACGCGGGGGCCGTCGGATGCGGCGCCCAAGGCGAGCGTGACCTTGACGCTCGGACCCGGGGGGATCTTCGCGCGAGGGAGCTTTTGATGCGCGTTCGTCCTGCCAACCTTGTTCTCGTCCTCGGGGCGCTCGCGGGCGCGACGGGTTGCGCCTCGGTTTTTGGCATCGAGGAGGGCGTGTTGCGCCCGAGCATCGAGGTCTCCGGCTCGATTCGCAAGGATACGACGTGGTATGCGGATCAGACCACGATCCTGACGGGATACGTGGTGGTCGAGTCGGGCACGACGCTCACGATCGAGCCGGGCACGCGGATCCTCGCCCACACGGAGGGCGGGATCCTCGTGAGGCCAGGCGCGCGGATCGTCGCGCGCGGCACGAAGGAGGCGCCGATCGTGTTCACGAGCGCGGCGACCGAGCGCTCCGACGGGGATTGGCGCGGCGTCATCCTCTGTGGGCGCGCCCCGATCAATGGCGCGCCCAGCGGCCGAAAGCTCGATGTCCTTCCTCCCGGCATCAATGCCACCTGCGGCGGGACGGCGGAGGACGATAGCAGCGGCGAGCTCCAGTTCGTGCGGATCGAGTTTGCGGGCCGGAACGACGGCCTTTCTGGCTCGCCGGGCGGGTTCCGCCTGGAGGGCGTCGGGAGCGGCACGGTCGTCGAGCACGTGCAGGTGCACCGCACCGAAGACGACGCCATCGATCTGCGGGGCGGGACGGTGTCGGTGAAGCACATCCTCGTCACGGGGTACGAGGACGACGGCTTCGACTGGGCGCTCGGCTGGCGTGGCAAGGGTCAATTCATCGGCGTCGTGATGGGCGACATGCAGGGCGACACGGGCATCCAGGCCGGTCAGGGCACGAGCGATTCCGAGGTCGACGGCGCGGGATCGGCGCCTTCGGATCCTTTGCTGTACAACGTGACGCTCGTGGGAATGGCCGACCAGTTCGGGCCGAACGTGAAGCTGCGGGGCGGGACGCGCGGGCGGATGTTCGACATGCTCGTGGCGAACGCGGGGGACACGGGCCTGGCCATCGACGAGACGCCGACGCACGAGAATGCGAACGCGGGGCTGCTCGACATTCGCCATTCGATCTTCGCGAACGACGACAATTTCGAGGACGGCGAGGCTGAGTTCGCGGAGTCGGACTGGGCCACGGAGCCGGTGCGGAACAATCGCGCTCTGACGCCGGACGAGAGTGGTTTGCCGCTGTTCACGAACGGCCCGGTGTATCTGTCGCTCGTGAGCGGGGCGAAGGGGCTTTCGGGAGCGATTGCGCCGCCGGACGACGGGTTTTTCGATCCGACCGCGCTCTTCGTGGGCGCCTGCGGCGAGGTGTGCCCGGATTTCGAGGGGTGGACGGCCTTTCCGGATCGGTGAGACGTGGTAGAATGCGGGCATGTCGGATCCGGCTCGCGCGTCGAAACGTCCGAAGACCTGGGAAGACCTGGCGGATTTGCCCGAGGGGGTTGTCGGGGAGATCGTTGGGGGGGAGATCGTCCTCCTGCCTCGCCCGAGCCCGCCGCACGGGCGGGCGCAGGCGAAGCTGCATGCGAAGATTGGCGGCGCCTTCGACCTGGGCGAAGGGGGGCCAGGCGGGTGGGAGATTCGCCCGGAGCCCCGTATCCGGTTCGGGGAAGAGATCCGCGTACCCGATCTGGCAGGCTGGCGGATCGAGCGCTTCGAGGAGCCGCACGAGGGCCCGTTCCTCGTGGCCCCGGACTGGGTTTGCGAGATTCTCTCGCCGAGCACGGCTCGCTCCGATCGGACAGCAAAGCTCAGGCTTTACGCTCACCACGGCGTCCGCCATTATTGGATCATCGACCCAGAGTTGCAGACGCTCGAGGTCTACCGGCTCGAAGGCAAGTTATGGGTTGTCGCGGCGACATTTGACGGGGATGTGCGCGTCCGCGCCGAGCCGTTCGAAGCGATTGAAATCGATCTTTCCCTGCTCTGGACGCCTCGTCCGCCCACCCCTTGACCCTCACCCCCGCCGATACATCACATCCGTCCGGAGCACGTATTTCGTCCCCTCGATCACCGGCGCTCCTCGGTGGTACAGCGAGTGCGAGAACACGAGCGCCATTCCGCGCCGCGGCTCCACGCGGATCTCGTCGTCGGTCACGTACATGAAATCGGTCGTCCCGCCGACGCAGTCTTCATTGAGGTAAAATATCAACGTCAAGAGGCTCTGCTCCTCCGGCGTGCGGAGGAACGCGCCGTCCCGGTGCCAGTCGAATTGCTGGCCCGGCGTGTAGCGGTAATACCGGAATCGCTCGTTGAGCCCCACGGGGCGATACGCGCCGAGCTCTGCCGGCACGTGCGCCGCGACCCGCGGCCAGAGCTCGGCCGCGAGGGCCGGGTCGTCCTGCATCACGCGCCGGTTGTTGCGGACGTCCTTCGCCATCACGAACTTGTTCGGGCCCACCGTGATCGGCGCGTCCGTGAAGCCGTGGGCCTCGGCGCGCCGGATGAGGTCGTCGCACTCGGCGGGGGCGAGGACGTTCGAGAGCGTGAAGAGCTCCTTGCCGGTCGCGAGCCGGCGTTTCTCGATGGCGTTCATGCCGGACACCATGCGGCCGCGCCGGGCGGCTGAACAGGGCAGAACCGGGCAGGAACCGGGCGGGGCCGGCGGTGGACAGGACGGCCCGCCGGAAGGATGATGCGCAGGCGAATCGAATGGCGCAGCGGTTCAACCACGAGGCCTTGCTGCGGGCACGCCTCGAGCTCGAGCTCACCCAGGAGGAGCTCGCTGCCTCGGTCGGCGTGGACGTGCGCACGTACCGCCGGTACGAATCCGGCGAGGTCAACGAGGGCGGCTTTTCCATCCGGCAACCCGCCCGGCGAAAGCTCATCGAACGGCTCTCCGCCGAGCTCGGGATCGCCGCCGCGGACCTGGTGATCGACGCCGCGCCCGAGCCTCCCGCGCCCGCGCCGAAGCTTTTTCCGCCCGAGCACGTGCACACGCTCCAGCGCGCGCCGCATTTCGTGGGGCGCGAGGAGATCCTCGACGAGCTGTGGGCATGGGCTTCGGCGCCCGAGAAAGGCCAGACGCCGGGCGTGGTCGCGCTCGTGGGCGTGGGCGGCGCGGGGAAGACGGCCATCGCCGAGCGGCTCGTGACGCGGATCGGTGATGCGCCGCGGCACGGCGGGCTCTTCGTATGGAGTTTTTACGATGACGAGCGCACGGAGGCATTTCTGGCCCACGCCGTGCGGTATTTCGCGGGGGCGGAGGCGCAGGCCGGGGAGCGGCTGGAGAAGCTGCTCCTCGCGCTCGGGAGCGGGCCGCCGCATTTGCTCGTGCTCGATGGGCTGGAGACGGTGCAAGCCTCGGGCGGGGCCTCGCGCGCGCACGGCGAGCTCGAAGATCCGCTGGTGCGGCGCCTGCTCGTCGCGCTCGCTCGAGGGCTCGGGGCGGCGCGGGCGCTCGTCACATCGCGGTTTTTGCTGGGGGACCTCGCGCCCTGGGCAGACGCGGGCGCGCGCACCGTGCAGCTCGGGCCGCTCCCGCCGACCGACGCCGCGCGTTTGCTCCGGTCGTGGGGCGCGGACGCGGATGGCGAGGCGCTCGCGCGGGTCGTTCGTGCCTCGGGCGGGCATGCGCTCTCGCTCGCGGTGGCGGGCTCGTATGCGGGGGCGTTTCTCGGCGGCGATTTGCGCCCGCTCGATCCGCTCGATCTCGCCGAGGCCGCGCGCGACGATCCGCTGGCGCGGCGCCTCGCCCGGGTCCTCTCGGCGTATGCGGCCGCGTTGCCCGATGCCGAGCGGGATCTCCTCGCGCGCCTCTCCGTGCTGTCGGCCGGCGCCGACGAGGACGCGCTCCTCGCGCTCGCCTCCGCTTCCCCCCGTGTCGCGGGCGCGCTCGCAGGAGCCTCCGCCGAGAGCCTTCGCCGCGCGCTCGCCCGTCTCGAACGGCTCGGGCTCGTGTTCCGCGCCGGCGGTGAGCCGCCGCGTTGGTCGTCGCACCCGTTCGTCCGGGACCATTTCCGCGGATTGCTCCCGGTCTCGCCCTCGGCCGTGCAGGCGGCGATGAGCCCGCCTTCCGAGGGCACCTTGATCTTCGCGCCCCGGCAAAAACCCCGGGACCGCGGCCGCCTCGACGCCATCGAAGACGTTCTCCGGACCCTCCTTGCTGCGGGCCAGCCGACCGAGGCATACAGGGTGTATTCGCAAACGCTAGGCGGTTTCTCGCACCTCGGACTTGTGCTCGGAGAAATGAGTCGTGGTGCACGAATTTTACGAATGTTTGGCGAGACAACCAATCCGGGATCACCCGCCGCCTCGCTTGCATGGAGCTATCGTCTCGCGTTGCTCTACGAGCGCGGGCTGTATGCGGGAGCGCTCGGGGATCTCGCGTTCGCCAGGCGTTCCTACGAGGAGCACAACACGCTGATCGAAGGGGCGTCCGAGCTATCACACCTCGTTACAGGTATGCGCACGTTGGCATACACGGAGCGGCTCGCCGGAACGCTTTCGGCGGCGCGGGCGCATGCGTCGCGGTCGCTCGTTATCGCGGAGTCGGCCGGCCTCGGCGCGCACATGGCCCGAGGAATCGCGCTTTACGCGTCGATCGCGCACGACCTCGGGGACATCGAAGCCGCGCGCGCGGGTTTTTCGCGGCTCGCGGCGATGGGGGATGCGCGTGTGGCGCGGCGAGGGCTCTGGGAGGCGGAGCACCTCTTCGCGCTCGGGCAGCGGGCGGAGGCCGTGCAGATGACCGAGGCGAACGTCGCCGCCTGCGAGCGCCTCGGCTGGGCCGGGCACGCGGCGCAGGGGCACGTGCTGCTCGGGCTCGCCGTGGTGGACGAGGATCCGGCGGAGGCGTCGCGTCGGCTCGCGGCGGCGCGGGCGTGGGTCGCCGTCTCCGGGGAAGTGGAAATGGCAGCGCGCGTGCACGAGCTGACGGCGCGGCTCGCGCTCGCGCGAGGGGCGTTGTTCGAGGCGGCGCGGGAGGCGCTCGCGGGGGAGCAACTCGCGGAGGCATGTGGGCTCGGTTTGTTCCGGGCGCGGCTCCTCGCGCTCGGGCTCGAAATCGCGCTCGCGCGGGGTGACGACGGGATGACGGTGCGGGCCAAGGACGCGCCCGACCGGGTGCTTGTCGAGGACGCCTGGGGGCGCGCGGACGTTTTGCATTGGGCTGGGCTCTGTCTTTCGAGCGTGGGCGTAGCGGAGATTGGCAAGCGGTATCTCGAAGAGGCGCTCGTTTTGCGGGAGCGGATCGGTCATCCCGGGTGCGATGCGACACGCGAGGAGGTGTGTCGACGTTGATGTCGTTTTGTCTCGTACGGAGGCAAATCGTGGCGTATCGGAGCGTGCCAGGATTCACAAGCATCCAGAAAGGCAACTATTCTTGTAAGGCCCCCGGATTGTCGACGAGTGCCCGTAACGAGCGGTGTACCCACGCCGAGCCTTTTGGACACGACGAGCGCGCCCGGCGCGGCGTCGGCCCTGAACCCACGAAACGCCCAGCGCCGCCACGATCCGAAAAATCACCGGGGCTCACCAAGTCCTTTCTCCATCGATGGAGGAACCCATGAGACGTCTCGCTTTCGCGGCGCTTTTGACTTCGATCGTCGTGGCACCGGCCCTCGCTTCCGCGAACCCTTCCAGCGCCACACGCCCCTACAGCTTGCAATACGCCACGTCGCCGTCCCAGGTCTGCATGGACGCGACCTACCTCTCGCAGGCCTCCGCGCACGTGCAGAGCGCGGTGAACGCCGGAACGATCGATGGGGCCGTGCTGCTCGTCGCGCGTCACGGCAAGGTCGTGCTCCACAAGGCGTTCGGCAAACGCGACGGAAACTTCGCCGGCCCTGTCGCGCAAAACCCGTCGATGCCCAAGGACGGCATCTTCGATCTGCAGTCGATCACCAAGATCTTCACAGCGTTTGTCGCGATCGATCTGTACGATGACGGCAGCCTCGATCTCTCCGATCCCGTAGCGAATTACCTGCCGGAGTTCGCCACGCCCGAGAAATCAGGCGTGCTCGTGGCCGACCTCGTGCGGTTCACCTCGGGCCATTCGATCGACGCCGCCGCGTCGCTTTTGGGTGATGCCGATCCCTGGAGCACGATGCTCGCCGAGAGCCTCGCGTACACACCGAGCACGGCGGTGCTCTACAGCGACATCGCGTATCGCCTGCTCGGTCGCGTCGCCGAGGCGGCCGGCGGCGCGCCGCTCGACGTGCTCGTGAAGAACCGGATCACGAGCCCACTCGGGATGAAGGACACGGCGTGGCAGCCGCTCGTGAACATGCCGTCGAAGTCGAGCCGCTTCGTCGGCACGGGCTACTCGACGCTGCGCGAGCCAAACGGCGCGCCCCGGTACATGCGCGGCGAGGTGGCCGACGAGCAGGACTACTGGATCGAGGCGGACGGGCACGGCGTGACCGGCTGTGACGGCGCCTTTTCCACGGCGTGGGACCTCGCGCTCCTCGGGCAGATGTTTCTGAACCGCGGCGCGCGCGTCGTGGGCAATACGAGTTACGGCTACTGCACGCCGTGGATGTGGACCTGCGGCATCGACTTGCTCGCGTCGCCGACGCTCGTCGAGGGCACGATGTTGGTCCAGTCGACGGACGCCTACGGCGCGCCGCTCGGCATCTACGGCGTGACGTCGAGCTGGCTCGACGATCTGCTCTTCGCGAACAAGGGCCACGGCTGGGAGCTCGCGGACACCGTGCCGGGGGCGCACGTCGTGACGGGTCTCTACTCGTCCCCGTACGCCGCTTCGAAGATCGGCGCCGCGGGCACGTTCCTCACGGTGGACCCGGATCCTTCGCGTGACCTCGTGATCGTTCTCCTGACGAACTACGGCCTTCCGCCGCTCGCCGGGCCGGACGGCATTCAGGTCGACGCGAGCGGGAACCTCATCTGGCCGGGCTACGAGGGCATGCTGAACGGCATCGCGCCGGACGTCGTGAACGACCTCGTGCAGCTCTCGATCACGGGGCCGTGACAAACGCCCGAGGGGGCGAGCGCCGCGATTTCGGCGCCTCGCCCCCTCGTTTCGTCTCAGGGTTTCACTGCGGAACGGGGTAGCAGCACCCGGTGATGCAGGTCTCGCCGGCCGGGCAGGGGTCCTGGCCGGGCTGACCGCACTTCTCCACGCCGGCCGGGCAGAATTGCTCGACGCAGCCGGGCGGAAGGTTCGGCTTGCCGATGCAGACCTCGCAGACCTCGCACGTGTTGAGGCACGCTGCGACCTGCGTGCAGGGCT
This sequence comes from Polyangium jinanense, assembly GCF_028435265.1. GTDB lineage: Bacteria > Myxococcota_A > Polyangia > Polyangiales > Polyangiaceae > Polyangium > Polyangium jinanense. The sequence goes on from NZ_JAGTJK010000012.1 coordinate 230,193, forward strand.
TGCACTTCGACGGGTCGTTCAGCGTGTTCGCGTTGCAGCTTCCCGTGCCGGCCGGGTTCTCCGAGCCGAGCCAGACCTTGTAATTCAGGCCGGGCAGGGCGCAGCAGCCGAAGCAGTCGCAGCCGTTCGGCGTGAGCGGGCCGCAGTAATCGTGGCAGACCTGCGATTGCGACTGGTTGGCCTGGGAGCACGACCCGCTGTAGCCCGGGATGCTCGCGTTCGGGTTGTACGCGCACTGGCTGCCCTCCGGCGGGTAGTTCGGCGCGACCTCGAGCGGATCGCACTTGTGGCTCCAGTAGCAATCGTCGTTGCCCTGGCCAGTATCCTGATCGAAATAACAATCGGACTTGCAGGGCGAGTTGTTCTGGCCGGGGATGCCGCCGTAGAAGCTGTCCTCGGTGTTGTCGCAGGGGCCGAGGCACTGGTCGTCGGCCGAGTCGGTCTTGCAGTCGCCGTCGTTGTCGATGCAGTCGCCGCAGGCGTACGTCTTGCCCTGGCAGGTCGCGACCTGGCAGAAGTTGCCGCAGCCGCCCTGCGCGGGATTGCACGTCTCGCCGCAGCCGCAGAGGTTGTTGTTCGGCACGCCCTTGCAGGCGTCGAGGATCGGGTCGCAGACGTCGTCCGTGCAGTTGACGCCGTCGTTGCAGACGGGCGGCGCCGAGGCCGGGTTGCAGCCTGTGGCCGAGCAGGTTTCGGCACCATTGCAGAAGACGCCGTCGTCGCACATGTAGTCCTGCAGGTAATGCGCGCAGGTGCCCGAGGGCTCGTTGCACTCGTCGTACGTGCAGGCGACGCCGTCGTTGCAGTTGACGGGCGGGCTGTTCATGCAGCCGAAGAGCGGGTTGCACGTCTCGACGCCGTCGCAGGCGAGGCCGTTGTTGCAGTAGTTGTTGTTCGGCGTGTTCGAGCACGCGCCCGTCTGCGGGTCGCAGGTGTCGACGGTGCAGGTAATGCCGTCGTTGCAGGTGACCGGCGCGCCCGCCTTGCAGACGACGTCGCAGTACTCGGTGCCGTTGCAAGCGTTGCCGTCGTCGCACTGGGCGTTCGTCGTGCAGGGCTGGGCCGTGGTGCAGCCGCCGACGAGCGGGACGCAGAGCTCGCCCGCGGGACACTTGGTGCTGTCGGCCGAGGAGCTGCAGGTGCCCGACGGCTCCTGACAAGCCTCGTTCGTGCAGGCGATGCCGTCGGACGGGCAAACCACGGGCGAGCCCGCCTTGCAGCCGGTCACGGCGGCGCCGCCGGCCGGGTCGCAGGCCTCGACGCCGTTGCAAGCGAGGCCGTCGCTGCAGGCCGCGTCGTTCGGGGAGAACACGCACTTCTGCAGCGCGCTCGAGCAGCTATCGGCCGTGCAGGAGAGGTTGTCGTTGCAGACGACCGGGGCGCCGGCCTGGCAGCCGAGGCCGACCTCACACGTCTCTTCGCCGGTGCAGAAGTCGTTGTCGTCGCAGGCCGCGTCGTTCGGCGCGTGCGCGCAGGTGTCGTTGGCCTCGCTACAGCTATCGGAGGTGCAGGCGATGCCGTCGCTACAGTCGACCGGCGTGCCGGGCTTGCAGCCGGCGACCTTGTCGCAGGTCTCGGCGCCGTTGCAGAACGCGCCGTCCGAGCAGTTGCCGTCGTTCTCGACGTGCTTGCAGCCGCCGCTGGCCTGATCGCAGAAGTCGTCGGTGCAGGCGACGCCGTCGTCGCAGTTGAGCGGCGTCCCTGCCTTGCACCCGAGCACGCCGCACGTCTCGACGCCGTCGCAGGCGATGTTGTTGTCGCAGAGCGCGTTGTTCGGCGTGTTCGTGCAGCCGTCGAACTGCTCGTTGCAGGTGTCGACGGTGCACGAGATGCCGTCGTCGCAGGGTGGGCCGGAGCTCGGCGTGCACCCGGTGCCGGGCGCGCCGTTTTCGGGATCGCAGATCTCGTCGCCGTCGCAGAACAGCCCGTTGTCGCACATCGTGTCGGTCGGCACGCGGATGCATGCGCCGGACACGCACGCGTCCGCGGTACACCCGATGGCGTCGTCGCAGTCGGCGTTCGTCACGCACGCGGGCTGGCCGCCCGAACCGCCGGTGCCGGGCATGCCACCCATGCCGCCGCTGGCGGGCATGCCACCCATGCCACCGCTGGCGGGCATGCCACCCATGCCGCCGCTGGCGGGCATGCCACCCATGCCGCCGCTGGCGGGCATGCCACCCATGCCGCCGCTGCCGGCCATCACGCCACCTGCGCCGCCGATGCCGCCTGCGCCGCCGATGCCGCCAGCGCCGCCGATGCCACCGCTGCCGCCGGAACCACCGATGCCACCGGAACCACCGATGCCGCCGCTGCCACCGTTGCCGCCGCTGCCGGCCATCACGCCGCCAGCGCCGCCGATGCCGCCGCTGCCACCGTTGCCGCCAGCGCCGCCGTTACCGCCGTTCCCGCCGGAGCCGGCCATCATGCCGCCGATGCCGCCGCTCCCGCCGGAGCCGGTCGTGCTCCCCGTGGTTGGGGTGGTCGCACCGTCGCCACAGCCGATCGCGGCGACCGCCACCCACGCGAACCAATGACGTCGTAATCTTCGCCGCTCCAGCATCGCCCTCTCCATGCAAGAAGCCGTCTGAACGCCACAGCGTAAGCGAAAAACTTCAACGTCGGAGGATGGTAAATGTTGTTACCACTCCATCCGTCCACGGTTGTTGCTAAAACTACATGTTTGGTGATCAGGAACACCTGGCGCGCGGGTTCGGGCCGGGGGCGTACGTGCTGGGCGCGACGCTCTCGACGCCGCGGCGGCGCTGGGCCAGAAGGGCTCGGATGCAGGAGACTCGTCCGGGGATCCCCTCCCGGCTCCTCGATCCCGCCTTCGTTCGCGAGCTCGAGGTGCTCAGGCGCAGGCTCGAGATCCGCGCGCGATCGGGCGCCTCGGGCGAGCACGTGGCGCGACGGCGCGGCGGTTCGGCGGAGTTCCAGGAGCACAGGCCCTACAGCCCCGGCGACGACCTGCGCCGCATCGACTGGGCCGCCTACGCGCGCACCGACGAGCCCGTGCTGAAGCTCTTCCGCGCCGAGGAAGACGTGATCGTGCGGCTGCTCGTGGACACGTCCGCGAGCCTCGATTTCGGCGAGCCGCCGAAGTTCGAGGCGGCCTGCCGCATCGCCGCGGCGTTCGGGTACATGGCGCTCGCGGCCTCGGAGCGTGCGCAGGTGATCTCGGCCGGGGAGGGGATTCAACGCGAGGAGACGCCGGTGCGGGGCCGGAGTGGTCTTCCGGCGTTGCTCCGCGCCCTCTCCGGGATCACGCCGCGGGGTGGGACGGACCTCGCGCGGGCCATCGATCGGCTGATACAAAAGAACAAGCGTGCAGGGATGCTCCTCGTCGTCTCCGATTTCCTCGACGGCGGGCCGCTCGGCCCCGCGCTCACCCGCGCGGCCGCGGCCGGGCACGATCTCGTGCTCGTGCAGGTCGTCGCGCCCGAGGAAATCGAGCCTTCCTACGAAGGCGACTGGGCCCTCGAGGACGCCGAGACCGGCGCGGTCGTCGAGGTGACCATGGATGCCGCGGCGATCGAAGCGTACGTGTTGCGTTTCGCGGGTCTCTGCGAGGAGCTCAGGCAATTGGCGAAGCGGCTGCGCGCGACGTACGTGCGGGTTCGGACGGACGAACCCCTGGAGAGCGCGATCCGGCGGATCGTCGCCAGGAGCATCGACTGAATGTCCTCGCCGCTCGATCTGCTCGCGCCGAAAGGGCTCGCGCTCCTGGGGCTGCTCGGCCCGCTCGTGCTGCTCTACATCCTGAAGGTGCGGCGGAAGAGGAAGCGCGTCGCGTCGACGTGGCTGTGGGCCTCGGCGAAGCGGGACCTCATCGCGCGTTCGCCGTTCCAGAAGCTCATCGCGCAGGTGCCGCTCATCCTGCAGGCGCTGGCATTGCTGCTGCTCGCGTTCGCGCTCGCGCGGCCGGCGACACGCGGAAGGGCGATCACGGGGGATCACCTCGCGATCATCGTGGACGCGAGCGCGTCGATGTCGGCGCAGAGCGCGGCCGGCGCGGAGACGAAGACGCGGATGGAGCTCGCGCGCAAGGTCGCGGAGGACATCCTGTCGTCGCTCGGTCCGGGCAGCGACGCGCTCCTGCTCGAAGCGGGGCGTGATGCGCGCGTGGTGGCGCCGCTCGATCGCGACGCGGTCCGGCTGAAGGCCGCGCTGAAAACGCTGCGCGTGCACGACGTGGAGGGCGACCTCGGCGCGGCCGTGGCGCTCGCGGTGGATCGGCTGCGGCAGCTCGGCGGATCGCGGCGGATCGTGGTGATCACGGACGGCAATCTCGCCGCGCCGGCGGCGCTCGCGGGAGCGTCCTTGCCGATCGAGGTGATCACCGTGGGCACGCCGGTGGAGAACGCGGCCATCGTGCGCGTCGACGTGCGGTCGGGGATCGAGCCGACGCTGAAGCGCGAGCAGGTGCAGGCGTTCCTCGTGATCGCGAACTTCGGCAAGGCGCCGCGCGAGCTCTACGTGACGATGCGCGAGGACAACGCGTCGGACGTACTCGCGTCGCGGAAGATCCTGGTCGCGCCGGGCGAACGCCAGGCCGTGGTGCTCGACTTCCTGCCGGCGCCCGGCGACTACCGGCGTGGGCTCATTTTCGACATCGCGCCGCACGACGCGATGGAGGTCGACGACGCGGCCTTCGCGCGCGTGCCGGCCGGGGACAAACTCCCCGTGGCGTACGCGGCGCCCGATACGCAGAAGATGTCGCCGTGGATCGAGCGGGCGATCCTCAGCGATCCGGCGACGACGCTGAAGACGCTTTCGGTGACGGAGCTCGCGCAGCCGGCCGCGGTCGAGATGGACGCGTTCGTCGTGGTGGAGGGCGCGTGTCCGGACTTCGTGCCGGGCGGGGATCTCCTGATCGTCGCGCCGCCCGCGGGTCGATGCTTCGGCACCGTGGTCGGAAGGACGCTCGAAGCGCCGTCGATCACGTCGTGGGAGAGCGGCGACGCGCGCATGCGGTTTCTCTCGCTCGACGGTGTCTCGATCTCGCGCGCGGCCGCGCTCAAGCCCGAGGGCCCCACGCAGGAGCTCATCCGTACGCAGGACGGCACGATCGCGACCGACATCTCCACGCCGACGCGCACGGGCACGCTACTCGGCTTCGACGTTGGCGACAGCGACTGGCCGCTCAAGGCGAGCTTCGTGCTCTTCATGCGGAACCTCCTCGAGCAAGCGCGCATCCATCGCGCGCACGGCATCACGGGGCCCGCGCGCGCCGGCGAGCCCTTGCGCGTACGCCTGCCCGCGTCGGCGAAGGACGTCGAGGTGAAAGGCCCGACGGGCGATCGGCTCGACGTGTCGCTGCGGAACGGGCTCGCCGTCGTGCCGGAGATCTCGAAGGTCGGCCTCTATCAACTCTCGTGGCAAGGCCCCGAGGGCGGCGCGCTCGTGGCCCCGGCGAACCTCACGAGCGCGGCCGAGAGTGATCTCGGCAGCGTCATGGCCCCGGCCGGAGCGGGCAAGGACGAGATCAAGGTGACGGCCGCGGGCACGGAGCCCGACGCGCACAACGAGTGGAGCTGGGTGCTCGCGCTCGTGGCGCTCGGCTTCGTGGTCTTCGACATCTGGTACCTCACGCGCAAGCCGCGCCTCGCGCCCGCCGCCGCGCCCGCTGCACCGAAGCGGCCGCCGACGCCGGAGAGGAGGGCCGCGGCGTGATTCCGAGTCACTTGCGCCCGTACGTGCCCTTCGTGGTCGTCGGCCTCGGCCTGCTCGTGTTCGTCCTGATCGCCCGGTGGGTGATCCGCGAGGCGGGCCTGACGAAACGCAAGATCCTGCTCACGGGGATGATCGTCGGCGCGCTGCCGGCGCTCTACGTGGGCCTCGTCTGGACGGGCCTCGTCCCCGGCGGTTACCTGCGCCTCGCGCGGCCGCAGATCGCCCTGCTCGCGCTCGCGTCGACCATGTTCGTCGCGTACCGCATGGCGACGGGCTGGACGAACCAGGGCCCGCTGCGCACGCGGCTCGGCGATCTCCTCGCCCAGCTCGCGACGTTCATCGCGGCCATGGCCGCCGCCGGGCCCGAGCTCGGCCGTCCGCTCGATCGGCTCACCGTGCTCGTCGCGATCGACCGCAGCCGCTCGATCGACCTCGTCCCGAGCGCCGAGCAGCGCATCAAGCAAGAGCTCGCGGTGGCCGAGCTCGGCATGCGCGAGGAAGATCGGATCGGCACGATCATCTTCGGCGCGGACGCGGCGACGGAGGATCCGCCGCGGCCGAAGTCGGACCTGCCGGCGCCGCAACGTGTCTCCATCGGGCGCGACGGGACCGACCTCGGCGCGGCGATCCGGCGCGCGCTGGCCGAAGTGCCCGCCGACAGCGCCGCGCGCATCGTGGTGCTCTCGGACGGCGTGGCGACGCGCGGCGACACCATGGCCGCGGCCGCGGCGGCCGTGGCGGCGGAGATCCCGGTCGACGTGGTTCCGCTCGAACAACGCTCGATCCCGGACATCCGCGTGGTCGCGTTGCGAGCGCCGACGCGCGCGGACGAGGGCGAGCCCATCGATCTGCGCCTCGTGACCTCGTCGCCGAGCCCGGCCGCGATCCAGATCCGGCTCCGGCGCGACGGCGAGCTCATCGCGGAGTCGGGCGCGAAGATCGCCGCGGGCGAGGACGTCCTGCGCATCCGCGAGAAGGCGCCCGGCCCCGGGTTCCACCGCTACGACGTGGAGATCACCGCGGCCGATCCGACGCTCGATCAATCGCCCGAGGACAACGCGGGCAGCGCTTTTATGCGCGTGCGAGGTCAGGCCTCGGCGCTCGTGCTCGACGGGGACGCGGGCAAGACGACGTTCGTCGCGCGCGCACTCGAGGCCGCGGCGTTCAAGGTGGACGAGGGCTCGACGAGCAGCGTGCCCGCGGATCTCGCGGGGCTCGTCGGCTACGACCTCGTCGTGATGGGCGACGTGCGCGCCTCGGATCTCTCGCCCGGCCAGATCGACGCGCTCGCGAGTTACGTGCGCGACCTCGGCGGCGGCCTGCTGCTCATGGGCGGCGATCGCAGCATGGGCCCGGGCGGGTACGCGCGCACGCCGCTCGAAGAGGTCTCTCCGGTTTCGTTTGACCTCAAACAAGAACGTCGCCGCGCGAGCCTGGCCGAGGTGATCGGCATCGACATCTCTGGCTCGATGGCAGCCAATGCCGGCGCGCATACCAAGCTCGAGCTCGCGAACGAGGCGGCCGCCCGCAGCGCCGCGTTGCTCGGCACCGGCGATCGGCTCGGCGTGCTGCACGTGGACACCGAGGTCAACTGGAGCGTCCCGCTCGGCCCGGTGAGCGACAAGGGCGCGATCGACAAAGCGATCCGCGGCGTCGGTCCCGGCGGCGGCGGCATTCTCGTCGACATCACGCTCGAAGCTGCGTACGCCGCGCTCGCGAAGGAGAAGGTCAACCTCAAGCACGTGCTGCTCTTCGCCGACGGCTCCGACGCCGAGCAGATGGGCCCGTGCCGCACGATGGTCTCGAACGCGCTGCGCGCCGGCATCACGACGAGCGTGGTCGCCCTCGGCAACGGCGGCGACGTGCCCGAGCTCGAGACGCTCTCGCGCCTCGGCAGCGGCCGCTTCTACCTCATCGAGGACGCAAACCGCCTGCCCGCGGTCTTCACGCAGGAGACGATCCTCGCGGCGCGCTCGTCGATCGTCGAGAAAGAGTTCCGCGTCGCCCGCAGCGCGCCTTCGCCCATCCTCTCGGGCGTGCCCCTCGACGAAGCCCCCTCGCTCGACGGGTACGTCGTGGGGATCCCGAAGGGCCGCGCGAGCGTGCTCATGACCGGGCCCGAGGGGGATCCGATCCTTGCCGTGTGGTCGGCGGGCGTCGGTCGATCCGGCGCGTTCACGAGCGACCTCAAGGATCGCTGGGGCCGACGCTGGACCACGTGGCCCGGCGCGGCGCGGCTCGTCGGCCAGCTCGCGCGTGACCTCACGCGCAAGGGCGAGGACGGCCGCGTGCGCGTCGAGGCCGACGCCTCGGGCGGTGAGCTTCACGTGCGCGCCACGGTCGTCGGCGACGACGGTCGCGCGCAGTCGTTCCGCCGCTTGATGGTGCGCGTCGCCGGGCCCGACGGGTTCGTCCGCGAGACCGCGCTCGAAGCGACGGGCGCCGGCGCATATGCCGCCTCGATCCCGCTCTCGCGTCCCGGCACGTACATCGCGATCGCGAAGGACGAGCAGTCGGGCGACGTCGTCGGCACGGCGGGCGCAGCGCTCACGGCCGGCGAGGAGCTGCGGCCCACGGGCTCCGACGCGGCGCTGCTCGGTCGCATCGCGGACCTCACGGGCGGCAAGCGCCGCGACACACTCGCGGGCATCTTCGGCGACCGCGCCGCGCGGCGTTTCTCCTACCAGGACATCACACCCCTCCTGATCGCGATGGCCGGCTTCGCGCTCCTCCTCGCGGTCGCGGCGCGCCGCTTCGCGTTGCCGGAGCCCGTCCTCGCGTGGGCTGCGCGCGCGCGCGCCGCGCTGCAACCGAAGCCCACGGAGGCCCACGCGGGCCCCGATCCGCGTTCGCCCGACGCCGTCGTCGGCGCGCTCCTGCAAGCGAAAGAGCGCGCCGCTCGCGAGCGCGCCGCCCGCGAGGCCCCACTCCCCGCGGCGTCGGCCGCCACGCTCGCGCAGCCCTCCGCGCCGACGCCGCACGCGCCTCCACCGGCCGCCGCGAGGCCACAGGCGCCGTCCCCGAGCGCAGCCCCGCAACCGCCCGCAGGTGCGGCGCCGCCCGCCGGCCCGCCGCAGCCCCGCGCGCTCACGGCCGCCGAGATCCTCCTCGCGCGCCGCAAAGGCCAGCCGCGCTCCTGAAAAACCGCTCTACCGAACGACGCGGTACGCCTGCGTCCAGGCCATCTTCCCGTCCGGAAGCGCGACACGCGCGCGCACCCACGTCTCGTCGCCGCGGAGCTCGTACGTCGCGTCGCCCTCGGGGCCTCGTCCCACCTTCGCGAGCTCTTTCCCGCCGGCGCCGATGAACACCACGACCGCGCCTTCTTCTTTCGGCCACACGCTCAGTTTCGTCTCCGTCACGCGGATTCGCGTGAGCGTCACGCCGGACGACGAGTAGAGCCGCCCCTTCGCGAGCCCCTCGCAGATGAGCGCTCGATCGGGCTTCTCCGCGAACACCTGGACCCAACCTTTCCCCGGCCGGGCCGGCTTCACGTCCGGCTTCGTCAGGCCGAGGTGATGCGCGTCGTCGACCGCCACGCCCCCGATCGACCAACCCTCGTCGAGCAGCGTGTTCCACACGGCCTCGTGGGACGGCCGCTCCGCGTTGCCCTCCGTGTTCACGTACGGGTGGCCGCTCCAGATCTCGAGGAGCTCCGCGCCGCGCGTCACGCGCACGTCGTCCAGCGTGAGCGCCCAGTCGAAGTTCGGGTGGTTCACGAGCGCGACGCCGCCCTGCTCGTGCACGCGATTGAGCCCGTGCAAGAGCGCATCGCGCTTCGCGTTGAACCGGCCTCCGCCGATCGTCTTTTTCGTGCAGAGGCCGTTGATGTGGACGGGTTTGCCCTCGGCCCACATCGTCACCTCTTCGCCCGCGATGATCACGAAGCCCTTGCGCTCGAGCGCGGCGAACGTCTCGGGGCTGACGCGGTTGTCGTGATCGGTGAGCGCGAGGAACGCGTAGCCGTGGCTGCGATACCAGGTGTAGACGTCCTTCGGAGAACGATCGCCGTCGCTCCACTGGCTGTGCGTGTGGAGGTTGCCGCGCTGGAACGTGGTGACGTCGAGGGTCTCGGCGAACTTCGGCGGGCTGAGCTTGGGCGGGTCGATCTTGATGTTCAGCGTGAGCGGCGCCGCGATGGCCGTGGGCTCGGGAGGGACGCGCGTGAACGCGACGGCCGCCGCCACGCCGATCGTGACGACCCCCACGCCGAGCGCGATCCAGCGAAACTTGCCCGTCTTCGACCGCATCGGCCTTTCCTTGCCCGCGAGGATAGCTCCATACGCCGCGCGGGCGGAAGCGCCCCGCGGCGCGCCCGCTCAATCGAGGACGAGCCTGACCTTCACGGAGACATCGATCCCGTCCGTCGGCCACGCCAAAAAGTTCGGGTTCGTACGGCCGGTCCACTCGACGCGGACCTTCTTGCCGTCCTCGAAGAAGGGACGAATGTCGCCGTCGTGCAGCACGTCGAGGATCACGTCGGGCTCCTTCGCGGGGAACTCCGACTTCGAGACGAGCGGCGTGCGCCCCGTCGACGTCACCGCCTCGCCGAGGATCTCGTCGACGAACGTGATGTCCTCCGCGGGCGGCGCCACGGAGATACGCACGAACCCGAGCCGGGCCGCGCCGTACGAGTTGACGTCACTCTCCAAGGTGACCTCGTTCCACCAGAAGAACGACCCGTCGACCTTGGGAGTCACGGTGAAATTCGCGTCCACGTCGTACTCGCTTACGACGGACGAACACCCGAACGTGCCCATGGCCATCGCAGCTCCGACGAGCAAAGCCCACCGCGCCCCGCGCCCCTCGCTGCCCACCCTGTGCCCCGCGCCTGATTCGATGAAGCCATTCATTCTGAAAAGGTAGCACGCCCGCGGCCTGGATCCCGCTCCGCGGGGCGCGCACCCAAGGGCGCACGAAACCGCGCGTCCAAGGGAACACCCTCGGCCGGGCAGCGCCTGGGGCGCCGCGGCCTGGGGCATTCAGACCGAAGGAGTCGTCGCGCATGGCCACGATGCAGGAGGGCGCCCTCCTCTTTTCGTTGAAGTACCTCGCGCGCCTGGAAGAGGCGCGCGTTCGTCCGGAGAACGAGGCCGCAGGAAGGCTCGGACCCGAAGAGGCGGCGCGTCACGCGCGCGAGTCGTCCTCGATGCACGCTCGGATCGAGGCCGAGCGCCGCGCGCGCATGGACGCCGAGCGCCGCGCCGAAGAGGCGCGCATCGAGGCGATCCGCATCGCCGCCGTCGAGCGCGCGCGCGCCGAGGCCGAGGCGAACGCGCGCCTCGAGGTGATGCGGATCGTGGAGGCGCACGAGCGCGCCCTCGCCGCGCTGAAGGAGGACAAACAGAACCAGCGCCTCGGCCGCGCTGTGCGCCTCGGCGCCCTCGGCTCGATGGTTCTCTTCGCCGCGGCCTTCGGCTTCTACTTCGGCAAGATCAAGCCCGACGCCGAGGCCCAGCTCCGCGCCCAGCAGGCCGCGATCGCCGCGGCCGACGAGGAGGCGTCGCGGCTGCGCCAGAAGCTCGCCGAGCGCGACGCGCGCATCAAGGAGGCCGAGCGCGTGCTCGGGGCGCTCGCCCGGCCCGCTCGCTAGCTAGATCGAATAATCCTGCACGAAGAGCTTCGCGTCGCGCAGGTTCACGAACACCTCTTCCCCCTCCGCGAGCCCGAGCTCGGCCACGCGATCCTTCGTGAGCTCCACCGTGAGCGGCTGATCGTCGTCGAGCTTGAGCTCGATCCGCACCATCCAGCCGACCCGCACGAGACGCTCCACGCGCGCCGTCGCCACCTCCACGCTGCTGCGCTGTTCCACGCGGCTCGTCACACCCACGAGCTCCACGTCGTGCGGCCGGACGAACGCGCGCACACTCGTCCCGTCCCCGGCGCCCGGCGGCGCGTGCACCGCGAGGCTCCCGAGCGCCGCGCGCCCGCCGCGCACCTCGCCTTCGAGCTCGTTGATCGACCCCACGAACCCCGCCACGAACGCCGTCGCAGGTCGATCGTAGATGTCCTCCGGCGTGCCGATCTGCTCCACCTTGCCGCGGTTCATCACGATCACCCGATCGGCCACGCTGAGCGCCTCTTCCTGGTCGTGCGTGACGAACACCGTGGTGATCGCGCGCTCCTCGTGCAGACGCCGCAGCCATTCGCGGAGCTCGAGCCGCACCTTCGCGTCGAGCGCGCCGAAGGGCTCGTCGAGCAGGAGCACGCTCGGCCCCGGCGCGAGCGCGCGGGCGAGCGCGACGCGCTGCCGTTGCCCGCCCGAGAGCTCGTGCGGGTACCTCTCGCCGAGCTCCGCGAGCCGCACCAGCGCGAGCAACTCGCTCACCACGCGATCCACCTCCGCCCGCGACTTGCCCCGGATCTCGAGGCCGAACCCCACGTTCTCGCGCACCGTCATGTGCCGGAACAGCGCGTAGCTCTGGAACACGAAGCCGATGTTCCGCTCCTGCACCCGCACGTCCGTCACGTCGACGCCGCGCAGAAGCACGCGCCCTTCGTCGGGTGATTCGAGCCCCGCCAGGATCCGCAGCACGGTCGTCTTGCCGCCGCCGCTCGGGCCGAGCAGCGCAACGAGCTCGCCCGCTCCGATCTCGAACGACACGGCGTCGACCGCCCGTCCGCTGCCGCCGGGGAAACGCTTCACGAGATCACGCGCCACGATACCCACGAGCGCCTACCCTCCCGCCTTCGCGCGCGAGCCGCGCTTCTTTCGCACCATGTCGAGCAGCAAGAGAAGCCCGATCGACGCGAGCGCGAGCACCGTTGCCACCACGTACGCGCCGCGATCGTCCCGATCTTCGAGCGCCCGGTACACGAACACCGTCGCGGTCTCCGTCTGCCCCGCGACGCCGCCTGAAACGAGAAGCACCGCGCCGAACTCGCCGATCGCGCGCGCCATCGTCAGCGTCGCGCCGTACGCGAGCCCCCATCGAATTCCCGGAAGTGTGACCCGAACGAACGTGACGAACGGCGAGGCCCCGAGCGTGTACGCGGCGAGCTCCTGATCCGTGCCCATCTCTTCGAGCACGGGCCCGACCTCGCGCACCACGAACGGAAGCGTCACGAACGCCGTCGCCATCGCCATCGCCGGCCAGGCGAACGCGACCTCCACGCCGAGCGCATCCGTGATCGGCCGCAGCAGCCCGCCCTTGCCGAAGAGCGAGAGCAAGACGACGCCCACCGCGACCGGCGAGAGCGCGAACGGCACGTCGACGAGCGCGTTCAGGAGACGCTTTCCCACGAACCGATCCCGCACGAGAACGAACGCGAGCGCCGTGCCGAGGGTGCCATTCACCACGACCGCGAAAGCCGTGAGCTTGGCCGTCATCACGAGCGCCGAGAGCACGTCGGGCCGCGCCAGCACCTCGGCGAACGGCCGCAGTCCGCCGCCCAGCGCGCCGCGCAGGAGCGAGGCGACCGGCACGAGCACGAGCGCGCCCACGTAGAGCACGGCCGCTCCGATCAGGAGGGCACGCACGCGCCTCCGTCCGCCGCCCGCTCGCTCAGCCATGCGCGCCCCGCTGCCGCGCCGAGACCACGAGCACCACGCAGAACGAGATCGTCACGAGCACGAGCGACATCGCGCTCGCCGCGTGCACGTCGCCAGACTCCACCTCCCCGAACACGTGCACGGCCGCGGTCAGCGTACGCCGCGGGATGTTACCGGCCACCACGACCACCGACCCGAACTCGCCGAGGGCCCGCGCGAAGCTCTGCAGCGCGCCCGAGACGATGGCCGGCGCGATCGCGGGCAGCGTCACCCGCCGGAACGTCGTCCACTCACTCGCGCCGAGCGTGAACGCGGCCTCCTCGTCGGCCCCGTCGAGCTCCATCAGCACAGGCTGGACGGTGCGCACCACGAGCGGGAGCGTCACGAAGAGCAGCGAAAGGATGATCGCCGGCGGCGCGTACACGACGCGCAGGCCCGCCGCCTCGAAGAGCTGCCCCAGCGCGGCGTGGGGCCCGAGCAGCGTGACGATCATCATCCCCGTCACGAGCGTGGGGATGGCGAAGGGCAGATCGATGAGGACGTCGAGCAGCTTGCGCCCGGGGAACTGGTAGCGGACGAGCACGTACGCGATGAGCGTGCCCATCACCGCGTTCACGGCGGCCATCACGAGCGCCGTCTCCAGCGTCAGGAGGACGGCCCCGCGCGCGACCGGGTGGAGGAGCGCCCGCCCGAGCTCGGTGAGGCCCTTCGAGAGCCCCTCCCGCGCGAGCGTGGCGACCGGCAGCGCCACCATGAGCAGGAGGTAGGTCCCCGCCGCCACGCGCAGACCGAGCTTGCCGAGGGGCTGTCTTCGCGCCCTCGACCGGCCCGTCGACCGCGCTCCGGACAGCTCTACCGTCGTGCTCAAGCGAGCGTGAGGATGGCGCGCCGCGGAGCTCCTTCGCAACGGCGATGTGAAAGTTGCATCGGAAAGCTGTGACAATGTCCGTGGTGGTCACGCGCACGGGGGTTCATCGCTCGGTTCGGGCTGCCCACGTTCCTGCCGGGAGCTTGCAAATGAGGCCGTGATCTGCAGTCGATCCGTGGGGGAGGTCTCCAGGGTTGCGGCGGCACGGCGATTCTGGTAACCACCTCGAACGTGATCGGTGCGAATGAGTGGGAACCCATACGCCATTTCATCGCATCTACCGATCGCCCTTGCCCAGACCGAGGGACACGTGGACCCGACGTCGGGCGCTCATAGCGCGACGTTCCACGGCTTGACGGAACGAGCGTAATCGCCCCCAACATGAGCCCGCCGGAAACCCTCTTCGACAAGGTGATTGCCGCCAGTGGTCTTTCGGAGGTGTTTGCCCGAGGTACCATCAAGCGCGCGTGCTCGCGTGTGGGGGTGACGGCGGAGACGATGAGCCCCTCGGAGCTCGCGCGGGCGCTCGGCTCGATCGAGCAAGCGCTTTCCGTTTTCCTGCCGCCGGATCAGAAGGATTCGCGCATGCAAGCCATCCGCGCGCTCTCGCGCGGCTGAACGCCTCAAGCCGCAGGCTTGCGCAGCGTCATCACGGGGATCTTCGCGCGGCGCAGCACGGCGGTCGCCACGCTGCCGAGCAGCGCGCGTCCGATCGCACCGCGGCCGTGCGTGCCCATCACGATGAGATCGGCCGAGATTTCGGCCGCGACCTTGCAAATTTCGTCGGCCGAACGGCCCTCGCGCAGCACGCCGTCGAGCCGGACGCCGCGGCCCCGGTGCGCCTCCAGGACAGCGTCGAGCTTGCGCTGCGCGCCCTGCCGCACAGCCTCGGCGAGCTCGGAGAGGGGGAGGTAGGAGCCGTCGGGGAAGGTGTAGACGATCAGGCTGTAGACGTGCACGGCGGTGACCGCGGCGCCGAGCTTCGCGGCGAGCTCGATCGCACGTTCGAGCGCGTAGGCCGAGGTCTCTTCGAAGTCGATCGGCACGACGATCTTCTGGAACGGCATGATTGCTCCTTGATGCGTCGATCCCGGATCGGTAAGCCTCGCGGCGTCATCGTTGGTGTTCCCAGTCTGCTCGCTCGCGAAGCTTTCCCAGCTGAAACGAGGTTTCTCGGCGGGCGTGAGCGGACACGAACTACCCTGGACGGACGCGGCCACTGCAGGGAATCGGCTAGGGAAACCGGCGTTTCCCGCGTCGCGATAGTTGCTTGCGCGTTGGGGAGCGGGGCGTTAGCCTCATGATCGCCCTAGGCCCGTTCGTCGTCGAACTCTGACAGCCCGCTTTGCTCGCGGTCGCTCGATCTGTATCGGCTGACGGTCGCTCGTCTGTGTGGTCTCGAAGCGATCCGATGCACGGCCCGGGTCGCATCCGGGGAAGGTCAGGAGAGGTCGTGCATCGGGTGGTCTGAGGATGAGCAAGCGACTGTACGTGGGCAATTTGGCCTTCCACTCCACTGAGGAGAGCGTCCGCAGCGCTTTCCAGCAAGCCGGTGTGGAGGTCGTCGGTGTCCAGGTCATGACCGATCGGGTGACGGGGCAATCGCGCGGGTTCGGTTTCGTGGACGTGGCGGGCGACAAGGAAGCGCAGGCGGCCATCGACGCGCTTCATGGCAAGAGCCTGGACGGGCGCACCCTGACCGTGAACGAGGCGCGTGAGCGCACGCCGGGCGGCGGCGGCGGCGGTGGTGGCTTCCGCGGCGGTGGCGGCGGCATGGGCGGCGGCGGCGGCGGCGGCTACGGCGGCGGCGGTGGTGGCGGCGGCGGTCGCGGCGGTGGCGGCGGCGGTCGTGGCGGCGACCGGCGCGGCGGTCGTGGCGGCGGCGGCGGCCGGGATCGTGGCGGTCGCGGCGATCGCGGCGATCGCTGGTAAGGCGTGAGGGCCCGGCGAGAGCCGGCCCGAAAGAAAGCGCCCCGGAGCCGAGGCTTCGGGGCGCTTCTGTTTTGTGCGCGTGCTCAGCGCTTGAACGGCTTCTGGCCGGCGAAGATCTGCCCCTCGCCGAGCTCGAAGCCGATGCGGAGCAACTGGTTGTACTTCGCCACGCGATCCGAGCGGGAGGACGAGCCCGTCTTGATCTGCCCCGCGTTCGTGCCGACCGCGAGGTCGGCGATGAACGTGTCTTCCGTCTCGCCGGAGCGGTGCGAGATGATCGACCGATAGCCGCCTTCGCCGGCGGTGCGGATGCAGTCGAGCGTCTCGGTGACCGTGCCGATCTGGTTCAGCTTGATCAGGATGGCGTTCGCGATCCCCTCGGACATGCCGCGCGCGAGGCGCTCGGGGTTCGTGACGAAGAGGTCGTCGCCGACGAGCTGCACCTTCTTGCCGAGCCGCTCCGAGATGAGCTTCCAGCCCTTGTCGTCGTTCTCCGCGCAGCCGTCCTCGATCGAGACGATCGGATATCGATTCGCGAGATCCTCGTAGATCGCGACGAGCTCCTCGGGCGTCTTCGGCCCCTTGTCGAAGGTGTAGACGCCCTTCTTCTCGTCGAAGAACTCGCTCATCGCCGCGTCGAGCGCGAGGCCGATGTCCTCGCCGGGCTTGTAGCCGGCGGCCTCGATCGCGCGCACGACCTCTTGCAGCGCCGACTCGTTCGTGGCGAGCCGCGGCGCGAAGCCTCCCTCGTCGCCCACGGCCGTCACGTGCCCGCCCTTCTTCAGGATTCCCTTGAGCGTGTGGAAGACCTCGACGCCCATGCGCAGCGCCTCGTCGAACGACGCCGCGCCGAAGGGCACGATCATGAACTCCTGCACTTCGAGGCCGTTGTCGGCATGCACGCCGCCGTTCAGGATGTTCATGAGCGGCGTCGGCAGGACACGCGCGGCGGCGCCGCCGAGGTACCGCCAGAGCGGTAAATCCACGGTGTCGGCCGCGGCGCGCGCCACGGCCATCGAAACGCCGAGGATCGCGTTCGCGCCGAGCTTGCCCTTGTTCGGCGTGCCGTCGGCCTCGATGAGGACCTTGTCGACGGCGGACTGATCGAGGGCGTCCATGCCCACGACGGCGGGGCCGAGGACGGTATCGACGTTGCGAACCGCCTTCGACACGCCCTTGCCCAGGTACCGCTTCTTGTCGCCGTCGCGCAGCTCGACGGCCTCGTAGGCGCCGGTGGAGGCTCCGCTCGGGACCGCGGCGCGCCCCAAGCCGTTGGTCGTCCTGACCTCGACCTCCACCGTGGGGTTGCCACGGGAATCGAGGATTTCACGGGCCATCACGCTCTGAATCTCGGACATGAGAACGCTCCTTCGGCAGAGGGCCGGCAGCATAGCGTGGTGGGCACGCTGGCGAACAGGGGCCGATCGCCACAGAAGTCTTCCTCCCCGGGGCGCGAGTCGCGTTATGCTCCCCGGCCGCGTGGAACGTTCGATCGGCGTGTATGGCGAGGAGTTGCTCCTCTGGATCTGCTCCGTGCGCCAGTCCCCGAGGCGTCCGCCCGCGGAGCATCTGCTCCAGCAGGCGAACTCCTTGATGAACGAGCTCAAGAGCTCGAAGGTGACCGACGAGCTGCCCGTCGTTTCCGCCGACGATGGCCAGTTCGCCATCGCGGCGATCATCGACGAGATCGCGATGAGCCTTCCGGACTTGCGTCCGCTCTGGTCGCAATACTCGCTGCAGGCCACACGCTGGTACACGACGAACGCGGGCGTGGAGTTCTACCAGCGCCTCGAGCGTGTGAAGGAAGGACCGAAGAGCGTGCTCGCCACGTACTACGTGGTGCTCGGCCTCGGCTTCCTCGGCAGGTTCGGTTTGCCCGGACAGGTGCAGTACGGCGCGACGCAGACGCGTATCGACGTGGCGCGGATCCTCGGCGTCGATCCGGATCGCGACTGGCACGCGGGCGCGCTCCGTCCCGTGCGCGAGGAGACGGTGCGCCCGATCGACCACCAGACGCCGTGGTGGAAATCGCTGTGGATGGCCCGCGGGATCGGGATCTTCTTCGTGGTCGTGGGCTTGACCCTGGTCATCGTCTCTGCCGTCGGGGGCAAGTGATGGCGAACGAGATCGGCCCGTTCACGCAAGAGATCGACGCGCTACTCGCGGCGATCGCGCAGAAGCACCCGAGCAAGAAGCCGCCCTACCAGGTGCCGATCTACCTCGTCGTCGGCGAGCCGGGGACGGGGCGATCGACGGCGATCCGCTCGCAGTTCCTCACGTGGTCCGGCGGTGACGGCCCCTTGCCGCCCGCGTCGTCGACGCCGTTCTGCACGTACTGGATGGCCGACGAGTGCGCGTTCATCGAGCCCGAAGGTCACGTGATGGGCCCACGCCGCGATCCGGCGTTGCTGCAGGCGCTCTGCGAGGAGCTCTTGCGCAAGCGGCCGCGCGAGCCGCTCGACGCGCTCATCCTCGTGCTCAACGTCGCGGCCTTCGCCGACCTCGACGAGGCGGGCGTGCAGGCGTACGCGAAGAACTACCGCGACGTGCTCGTCGAGATCGGTCGGCACCTCGGCGGTGACGTGCCCACGTACGTCATCCTCACCCGCTTCGACACGGTCTGGGGATTCGCCGACGTGTTCCAGTGGACGCCCGAGCGCAAGCGCGAGGATCCGTGGGGATTCACGCTGCACCAGGAGGTGGCGCCGCAGGACGCGCTGCCGAAGATCCGCGAGGAGATCGACGGGCTCGCCGCGCGCTTCGAGATGTTCTGCTTCGCCAAGCTCTCGGGCGAGGAACACGTCGACACGCGCATCCGCGCTTATCAGCATCTCGTGGAGGTGCGCGAGCTACTCGACCGACTGCGCATCCTCTTCGGCGTGCTCGCGATGCCGAACGCGTACGAGCGTGTGCCCTGGTTCCGCGCGCTCGCCATCGGCAGCGCGGTGCCCGGCGTCGGCGATCGGCAACGCGCGGGCGTGGCGAGGTTTCAGAGCATGGGCCTCTACCCGGCCTCGATGCCCCAGGGCATGCGGCCGGGCGGGCTGCCGATCCACGCGCTCGTCAAGACGGTCACGTTGCCCGAGAAGGAGCTCGTGCCCCTGCGTGTGCGCTGGCGCGACGACCTCGCGACGTTGATCCTCGCCGGCTCCGCGCTGCTCGTGTGGATCGCCGCGATCATCGTCGCGGGCGTGAACCGCTAGAACATCGATCGGTTTGCAACCGCTCGATGTTCTAGCTCTCTTGTCCCGAGGGGGACGCCTCGCGTCCCCCTCTCGTCCGGGCAAAGCCCGGCCGATTCACCCCCCGAGGGAAGATCGCTTCGCGATCTTCCGAGCATCGAACCGGTCGATGCTCTAGCGCCCGCGGGCGAGCTCGATCTCCATCGAGACCCACGCGTCGAGGTCGGGCTCGGGCTTGAAGAGGCCGAGGTCGAACTCGCGCCCGTTGATCAGGATGAACGGCGTGCCCATGAGGCCCGCGCGATCCGCGTCCGCCTTGTCGCGCTCGATCGTCTTCGTCGCCGCCTCGGATTGCATGTCCGCGCGCAGCTTGCCCATGTCGAGCCCGAGCTCCTCGGCGAGCTCGCCGATTGTCGCGTCGCCGAGTTTGTCCTGGTTCTCGAAGAGCTCGTGCTCCATCTCCCAGTAGCGCCCCTGCTTCTGCGCGGCGTAGGCGGCGCGGGCCGCGACCTCCGCGTGGGTGTGCCGCGGCAGCGGGTAGAACTTGTGCACGAGGCGCACGTCGTTCTCGTGCGCCGCGGCGACACGCTCGACGATCGGCACGATCCTTCGGCACGCGGGGCACTCGAAGTCCGACCACACCATGATCGTGACGGGCGCGGTCGCGGAGCCCTTCGTCGGCGAGCCGGCGACGTCGACCGTGGTGACCTTGTTCCCGAAGCGGATCTCGTAAGCGCGCGCCGCGTCGGCGCGGCCGAGGCCGGCTTTCACGCGCTCCGTGATGAAACGGGCCGCTGGCTCGCAGGCCTTGCAAGAACGCTTCTCGTCGAGGCAGGTGGAGATCGGCACGGCCTGATCGGGGCAGGGGGCGATCTGCTCGTCGAGCAGCCGTTCGACGGTCTCGCGTTCGCGCGGCACGAGATCGTCCATTTCCTGCGGCCGCTGGATCTGGAGGGCGCCGCCGCTGTCCGCGTGCTGGCTCCCGCCGCACGCGCTCGCGAGGAGCGCGGAGACGAGCAGGAGCGGGGAGAGGGTTCGGAAAGTCACGCCGCGCATCTTACGTCCACAATGGGGCTTCGGCTCGCCTCACGGCGGCCTTCGCCCCAACCCCACACCGCCGCGGGCGGATCGGCTTTGCCCCCCTCGACGCCGGACCGCGGTCGGGGTATTCACCGGCCGAACGTGCACGACGCCGCACCGCCTCCCCCGACACCCGCCAAGACCAGCGCGCCGATCTCCGTCCGCGACGCCGGCAAGAAGCGGCTGCGGTGCCCGACGTGCCTGGAGTCCGTGACGCCGGGCCTCGAGCTTTGCCCCGAGTGTGACGAGCCCCTCGCGGCCAGCAAGAGCCTCAAGGCCGGCGCGACCACGGCCAAGGCGCCGAGCTGGCTGTCGCTCCACTGGCGTCCGCTCGTCACGGGCCTCGCGATGGCCGGCGTGCTCGCGACCGGCATCGCTCTGCGCAGCCTCGCCCCGGGCCGCTTCCTCCCGCCGCGGGCCGCTTCGCGTTCGCCGACCGTCGTCACGCCGACCTGCACCTCGCCCTGCTGGCACGGCGAGGCCTGCCAGGTCGGCCAGTGCGTCTGGCAAAAGCCGAACGACGTCGGGCACCTCGGCGAGCAGCCGCTCGTGACGGGGCCGTTCGCCCTGCCGAAGGACGTTTCCGACGCCTTGCCGCTCGACGCGGATCGCTTCGCGCTCGCGCTGCTCACGGGCATCGAGGTGCACGACGCGCGCACGGGCGCGCTGCTCACGCTCGTCAGCGACGCGCCGCAGATCAAGGGCCTCTACCGCGTCGGCGAGCACCTCTACGCGACCTCGCCGCAGAGGCTCTACGTCGTCGATGCGGCCTCGATGGGCCTGCAGAAGACGATCGATCTCGGCGCGATGGTCGGGCAGGTGTCGGTCGGGGCGAACGGGCGGCGCGCGCTCGTGTCGCTCCCGTCGGCGCACGCGGTCGCGATCCTGGCGACGGAGTACCACGCCGAGATCGACCGCATCCATTTCGGCGACGACCCCGTGGGGCCGATGGGCGTCGACGACACGGGCACGCGCGCGCTCGGCACGACGGGACAGGTCCCGCTGCCGGGCCTGCGAGATCCCGCGGGCGGCGCCGTGTACGCCTTCGATCCGAGCCGGCTCGCGTCGCAGCAGGATCGCGTGCGCACGTCGATGCTGGGCAATCCGGTCAGCGTGCTCATGACGCCCGAGGGCAGCGCGAGTTACGTCGTCCTGCGCGCCGAGGACGCGCTCGTGCCGCTCGAATGGCTGCCGTCGGGGGCGGTGCGCCGCCGCGAGCGGATCCAGACCTGCGACGAGCCCGAGCAAATCGAGCTCGTGCGTCGTGGCCGCCGCGCGCTCGTGCGTTGCCACGAGGGGCGCGCGCTCGAGGTCTTCGACCTCGCGAAGGGCGAGCTCGCGCGGCACATCCCGTTCAACGGACGTGCGACCGACCTCGTGGTCACGCCCGACGGCGAGCAGGCCCTCGTGACGCTCACCGGCGACGGCGCGGGCTCGCTCGCGATCGTGGATCTCGAGTCCTACGCGGTGAAGCTCCTTCCGCTCTCGGGCGAGCCCAAGCGTGTGCGGCTGACGCCGGACGGCCGCATGGCGCTCGTCTTCTCGGATTGGGCCAAGGTCGCGTGGGTGGTGCGATGAGCCAGCAGCGCGTCCCGTGCCCTGCCTGCAAAGCGCCGATCGTCTTCGGGGCGCGCAAGTGCCGCGCGTGCAAGGCGTGGCTCGTCCCGGAGGCGCAGCCGCGCGTGCCGCGCGTGATCCTCGGCGGCATCGCGCTCGCCGGGACGATCTTCGCCGTCGTCGTCGGCGGCCGCGAGTCCCCCGTGGGCGAGGCGCCGCCGCTGACGAACCTCGATCCTTCCGGCTCGAGCAGCGCCGCGGGCGCGCCGCGTCCCGGCTCGATCGGCCCCGAGATCGAGGCCGAGCCCGAGCCCACGCCGGCCGACCCGCAAAAGCGCTGGAAGACCCGCGAGATCCGCCTCGGCGACGCCCACCCGCTCGACGTCGTCTTCCACCCGAAGGGCACGAGCGTCTACGTCAGCGCCGACGACGCCACGCTGCGCGAGTACAAGCTCAAGACGGGCGAGCTCGTGCACAAGGCCTCGATGCCCGCGCAGGGCGACGAGATCCGGATGATCTTCGACCGGTACGTCGCGGTCCTCCGGCACGAGGACGCGGCGCGCATCCCGGTGATGGACACGTCGTCGTGGGATCGGGATCCGGTGCTGCTCGACGTCGGCAAGAGCCCGGGCGAGATCGTCCCGATGCCGGACGGCCGCAGCGTCGTGGCCTCGACCATCGACGGCAAGCGTGTCGCGCGGTTCGACCTGCCGACGGGCGTGCGCCTCGCGGACATCACCTTGCCGCACGCGACGGGCCAGCTCTTCCTCGTCCGCGCCGAGAACCGCCCGTACATCGCGGCGATGGGCGCGCTCTCGCACGGCGGCCGCGCCGCGGGCGCGTGGATCGACCTCTTCGACCCGAGCGAGGAGCCTTTCGGCGCCACCCGCCGCAGCATCTTCGTTGGCCGCGAGCCGCGCGCCGGCGCGATCTCCCGGGACGGCAGCACGCTCTTCTTCCCGGACCGCGTCTCGAACAAGGCCGTGCTCCTCGACATCGCCGCGACCACGCAGGTCAAGTCGACGGCCGTTGGCTTGGGCCCGCAGCAGGGGTTCCTCCTGAACGACGATCGCCTCGGCGTCACGCTCGACAGCAAGGCGCGCACGGTCACGGTCGTCGACCTCGCCACAATGAAGGTCACGAGCACACTCATGCTCGACGGCTCGCCTTGCGCGGGCGCGGCCTCGCCGGATGGCCGTACGCTCTTCGTCGCGCTCGGCGGCACCGAGCGACCCCCCAAGGGCAGCGGCGTGGCCGTCATCGCTGGCGAACCGCTTCGCATCGTCGCCACGATCCCCACGGGACCTGGCGTCTGCGCCGTGGATGTCACGCGCGACAGCTCCCGCGCCGTCGTCGCGTCCTATTACGACAAATCGATCCTCGTGCTCGAGCAATGAGCCCGCGGCGCGCTCGCCCGGTTCAGCCCGCGCCCTCGACGTAAGCGTCGACCTCGATCTCCACGAGCATGTCCGGCGCGATGAGCCGCCGCACCTCGACCATCATGGCGGCGGGCGCGTGGGCGCCGACCATCTCCTTGTGCGCGCGCCCGATCTCGGGCCACCGCTCGATGTCGGTCACGTACATCCGCGTGCGCACCACATCCGCGAGGGACCCGCCCACCTCCCGAAGCGCCGCCTCGATGATCTCGAAGCAGCGGATCGCCTGAGCATATGCGTCTCCCTTGGCGTGCGTCCCTCCGCCCACCGCGACGGGCGCCGTCCCGCCCACGTACACGTGCGGGCCGACGGCCACGGCCCGGCAATACCCTACGCGTGCCTCCCACTCTGCGCCCGAGAACACCCGTCGTTTTTGCATGGCCTGGGTATACCACGGCCCGGCTGCTTCACGGGCGCGCCCGAGAATGGGGCGGTCATTGCGTCGACGTTCGCGGCGAAAGGAGCGAGCGCCAGCGCTCGCGGCTTTCGGGATCGAAGATGGCATCGGCCACGACGTCAGGACCGTCCACCCGCAGGTGTTCGGCGAGCTGCTCCTGCTCGTCCGTGCGGAGCGGGCGCCGGAGCCGTCGCTCGACCTGGCGTGCGAGCACCGCGAGCTGGCCCTGGGCAAACCCCTCCACGCGGCCCTCCTCGATCCCCATCGCCTTCCCTTCTCTGTAGATCCGGTTTTGCATGACGATCTCCCGCGACAAACAGGAGTGTACCACATCCGCGAGCCCTCGCTCTCTCTTATCCGCATCCGCCAGCGCGACCATGGCCGCGCCGAGTTCCGCGAAGTCGCGCTCGTTCGTCCGGGCACGCAGGTCCTCCAGCACCGTCTCCAGATTGCGCGCGTCCGCGTCGGCGGCGAGCGGCGTGAAGATCATCCAGAACGCACTCCCGCGGGCCTCGAGCTCGGCCACGGTGCGCTGATAGACGGGCTCGATCCGGAAATGCACCCCGCAAAACGGAGCTTTCGCCGGGGAAGTCCGGTACGCCGCGTGCGCAGGCCACGGTTCTTCCCGACGGACAGGACGATCACCACGCTCTCGATCGGCAGCGGCTTGCCTCGGCCCCCGCGCGCCTCGTCTGCCGCGGCGAGCGCCGTCAGGTTGTGATATTCGAACACCCGGAACGCGATTTCCTCGGTCATCGTGAGCGTCCACTCCGCGTGGAGAAGTCGCCGCTCGTCGCCGACCTTCACGGAGAGCGCGCGATCGAGCCTCCGCTGGCGCCCCGTCACCTGCGTCTCCACCCATCCGAGGGGCTCGACGATCGTCTGGTCCGCGTCGCAGAGCGCGCGTGCCACCTCGCGAGCGAATTGCCGGGATACGTGGCGGAGCACGAGGTCGACATCGTCGTCGAGCCCCGCCTCGCCCTTCCGCTTCCTGGGCTGCATGCCGCGCCCCCATGGCGAACGACGTGCCAGGAAAAAGCCCCGCTTTCGTGCATGAAAATGCCGCTCGGGGGGGGACGGCGCCATGGCGGGGGCTGGCGGCCGCCGGGGAGCGCCGAACCATCGTGATCTCGGGCGCGCCTCGTGCCACCATGCGCGCGCTTTCCTCCCGCCCTCCGAGCCGAATCATGAAATCCCCTCGCTCGCTCCTCGCGCTCCTCGCCACGACCGTCGCTTGCTCCGCCGCGCCGCCGCCGCCCGCGCCGCCCCCGGCTCCCTCCGCCGCCGCCAAACCCACGGCCGCCGCGCCCGCGCCCGACCTCCCCGCGCCTCCCGCCGGCCTGCGCCTCCCGCGCGCCGTGCATCCGCTTCGTTATGCCGCGACGCTCACCCTCGTCCCCGGCGACGACGTCCTCCGCGGTGAGATCACCATCGACCTCAGCCTCGCCGAGCCCACGCGTGTCCTCTGGCTCCACGCCGAGCGCCTCACCGTCGAGGAGGCCCGCATCGAGGCCGCCGCCAAACACCTCCCGCTCCGCGTCGTGCCCACGGAAGGCGACCTCGTCGGATTCGCGCTCGACACCCCGGCGCCGCCCGGTTCGGCGCGCCTCGTCGTGAAGTATCGCGGCGCGATATCGTCCCTCGACGATCACGGCGCCTTCCGCGAGGAGGCCGACGGCACCTCGTACATCTTCTCCCATTTCGAGGCCACCGCCGCGCGCCGCGTCTTTCCTTGCATCGACGACCCCGGCGTGAAGGTCCCCTGGCAAGTCTCGCTGCGCGTCCGCGAAACCGACGTCGCCCTCTCGAATACGCCCGCCCTCGGCGAGACCAAGGAGCCGGGCGGCATGAAGCTCGTCCGCTTCGCGCCCACGCCGCCTTTGCCGAGTTACCTCGTCGCCTTCGCGGTGGGGCCCTTCGAGATTGTCGACGCGGGTACGGCCGGGAAAAACAAGGTCCCGGTTCGTGTCGCCGTCCCGCGCGGCGCGGCCGGCAAGGCCTCGTTCGCGGCGAAGACCACGCCGCCGCTGCTCGGAATGCTCGAAGAGTACCTCGGGACGGCCTATCCCTACGAAAAGCTCGACGTCGTCACCATTCCTCGCCTCTCCTCGTTCGGCGCCATGGAAAACCCGGGGCTCGTCACGTATGGCGCCCGCGGCTCGCTCGCCGCGCCGGCCGACGAGACGCCCATGTTCCGGCGCGGATTCACCGCGACCATGGCCCACGAGCTCGCCCATCAATGGTTCGGCAACCTCGTCACCATGGACTTCTGGGAGGACCTCTGGCTCAACGAGGCCTTTGCCACCTGGATGGGCAGCAAAATCGTCGATCGCTTCTCCCCCTCCTGGCGCGAGGACACCCGCCGCGTCGCCTCGGCCTCGTATGCCATGGGCGAGGACGGCCTGCTCAGCGCGCGAAAAATCCGGCAGGAGATCCGCACCCAGGACGACATCGCCAATGCCTTCGACAGCATCACCTACCAGAAAGGCGCGGCCGTCCTCCGCATGTTCGAGGCCTACGTCGGCCCCGAGAAATTCCAGCGCGGCGTCCGCCGTTACCTCGGCGAGCACGCCCACGGCAATGCGAAAGCCGCCGATTTCCTGAGCGCGCTCTCCGCCGAGACCAGCCCCGAGATCGGCCCCGCGTTCGCCACCTTCCTCGACCAGCCCGGCGTCCCGCTCGTCAAGGCCGAGCTCTCGTGTGAGAAGGGCAAACCCCCGCGCGTAAAACTCTCGCAATCGCGCTGGCTCCCGGCCGGATCCGCCGGCGCCGCCGAATCGACCTGGCAGATCCCGGTTTGCCTCCGTTATGGTCCCGGCCCCGAAGCGCGCGCCTGCACGCTCCTCACCACGAAGACGGCCGAGCTCCCGCTCGAAAAGGCAAAATCGTGCCCCGCGGCGTTTGCCCTGAAGGACGAAGGCGTCGGTTACTACCACGTCGATCTCGGAAAGGCGGACTTCGCGCGGCTCCTCGGCAAGCCCGGAAAGTTCCTCGGTTTGCCCGAGCGCCTCTCGCTCCTCGACGACGCCTCGGCCCTCGTCGAGAGTGGCGCCCTCGTCCCCGGTGACATTCTCTCCCTCGTCCCCGACGTCGTCGCCGAGCCGGATCCTCTCCTCGAGCGCGGCGCGGCCGCGCTTGTCGCCCGCGTCCGCGACGCGCACGTCCCTGCCGACCTCCGCCCGCGCTTCGCCCATTTCGTCTCCCGCACCTTCGGCAAGCGCGCTCGCGCCCTCGGCATCCTCCCGAAGCCCGGCGAGGACGAATCCATCACGTTCCTCCGTCCCCTCCTCGTCTCGCTCGTCGCCGATCGTGGCGAGGATCCGGCCCTGCTTGCCGAGCTCCGCGCCCTCGCCGCGCGTTTCCTCGCCGACCCCGCTGCCGCCCCGCTCGACATTGCCGGCCCCGCGCTTGCCCTCGCGGCGCGGCACGGCGGCGATCGCGCGCTCTTCGATCGATTGCGCGAGGCTGCCAAGAAAGAGCGCGACGAGCGCCGCCGCGGCGCCTTCCTCGAGGCGCTCACGAGCTTCCGGGATCGCGCCCTCGTCGACGAATCCCTCGCGCTCGTCCTCGACGGCGGCTTCGATCCGCGCGACGCCGTGTGGCTCCTCGGCCAGGACGAGCGAATGCTCGAACGATCCCTCGGGTACGTCGAAAAGAACTGGAGCACCCTCGTCGCGCGCATGCCGACCGAGGCGCGGGGCTTCCTCCCCCTCGTGTTTCAGGGCTCCTGCGACGACACGAACCGCGCCGCCGTCGCGCGCGTCTTCGAGGGCCGCGTCTCCGAGATCGTCGGCGCGCCGCGATCCCTCGCGCAGTCGCTGGAGTCGATCTCGCTTTGCGTGGCGCAGCGGCAGAAGCTCGAACCGAGCCTCCGGGCCTTTCTCCAGAAATACTAGTACATCATCCCCAAAGTTCGTAGTGGTTCACGCGATCGGCATGAGCATCCAGCTGAAGGAACCGTGGAGGAGGTCGAGCAGCGGCTCCTG
>NZ_JAGTJK010000120.1:0-11376 GCF_028435265.1 Polyangium jinanense
CGCTCGAGGTCCTAGCACTTCTGTCCCGAGGGGGACGCCTCGCGTCCCCCTCTCGTCCGGGCAAAGCCCGGCCGATTCACCCCCCGAGGGAAGATCGCTTCGCGATCTTCCGAGCATCGAACCGGTCGATGCTCTAGGGGCTTGCTGCCATCGGTCGCCTCCAGCGCGTGGCGCGCGGCGCGCATCGCTACGCGAGGCGCGTCCACGTCGTGGCGGAGGGCGCGGAAACGTGACGCGAGGCACGTCCACGTCGTGGCGGAGGGCGCGGAAACGTGGCGCGAGGCGCGTCCACGTCGTGGCGGAGGGCGCGGAAACGTGACGCGAGGCGCGTCCACGTCGTGGCGGAGGGTGCGGAAACGTGACGCGAGGCACGTCCACGTCGTGGCGGAGGGCGCGGAAACGTGGCGTGACGCGTGTCCGCGCCATGGCCGCGCGACGGGCAACGATGCCGCGCCCTCGTCCATCCCGTGCGGCGCGCTCGCGTAGCGATGCGCGACGCGCGCCACGTGCCAACCACCGCCCGCGCCACGAACCGAACCACTCGACGATCACGCGGCCATAATGCGTGCTCTCGCGCACTCACGACGTGGAGAGCGGGGGCGATACGGCGGGCGGGGCGTAGAGCCGGGGCGCTGCCCCGGACCCCGCGGGGGCTATTCGCCCCTCGACCCGAACCAGGGCCAGCCCTGGACCTCAGGGGGAAGAACTGCGCGATGCGCAGTTCTTCCCACAGGCCGGTGGCAAGACCTCGAAGGCGCGTTTCAACCTGGCGACGGGTCTTGCCAGCAGAAGCGTCAGCGCTGTCTTGGTGGGCAAGGTCGTCGCTGGTCTTGACCCGGCCTGTTCGATGAACTGCGCATCGCGCAGTTCATCGACCCCGAGTCCAGCGCTTGCGCTGGTCCGGGTGCAGGGGCGGACAGCCCCTGCTGGGGTCTGGGGCAAAGCCCCAGCGAGGCGGCGCCGTCAGGAAGCGCGCGCGGTCACGGCGGCGCGGCTCTTCGGGAGCGTGACGGTGAAGGTCGAGCCCTCGCCGGGCAGGCTCGCGAGCGAGATGGCGCCGCCGTGGGCTTCGACGATCTGGCGTACGATGTAAAGGCCGAGGCCGAGGCCGCCGTAATGGCGGGACGAGACCGCGCGCTCGAATCGGTCGAAGATGTGCGCCTGCCGGTCCTCGGGGATGCCGATTCCGCGGTCCTCGACGCAGAGCCACGCCTGCGTATCGTCGCCCGTGGCCCGCACGCGGACGGGCTTGCCGGCGCCGTACTTGAGCGCATTGCCGAGGAGGTTCGTCACGACCTGGCGCAGCCTCGCCCGATCCCACATGCCCCGCACCGGCCGCTCCGCCTCGACGACGAGCGAGCCGCCCGTGCGCGCGATCTCCTCGCGCAGCTCGCCGGCCGCCTCGCGCGTGAGGGCCGCGAGATCCACCTCTTCGAGCTCCAGATCGAGGTGCCCGGCTTCGAGCCGCGAGACGTCGAGCAGCCGGTCGATGAGGTGGAGCAGGTGCTTGCTTTGCCGGTCGCTCGTCTCGAGCAGGCGCTCGATCAGCGGCGCGGGCATTCGATCGAGCTTGCCCGCGCGCGCATGCCGGAGGAGCGCCTCGATGCCGAGCCTTAGCGAGGTGCAAGGCGTGCGTAGCTCGTGCGAGGCGATCGAGAGGAACTCGTCGCGCGCGCGGATGGCCTCTTGCGACTCCTCGTAGAGGCGCGCATTCGCGAGCGCGAGCGCCGCGTGGTGGCCGAGGTCCTCGGCGAGCGTGAGGTCGGCCGCGCAGGCCGGCGAGGAGCCGGGCATGCGGGCGAGGGTGATCGCGCCGAGCGTGCGGCCGCGCGCGACGAGCGGCACGGCGACGTACGAGGAGAGGCCGAGCGCGCGCACGAGAGCCTCGCAGCTCGGATCACGCGTCCCGAGTGCGGCGAGGCGGGCGTCCGTGGTATCGGGGACCGCGGGGCAGAGCAGCGGCTGGCCGAAGCGGACGACGTGGGAGACGCCGCCGGGCAAATCGGGCTCGACGCGGATGGAGCCGGGTTTGGCGAGGGCCTCGCGCGCCGGATCGACGTGGGCGAGGGCGCCGAGGTGCACGCCGCCCTGGCCGTCGACGGTCCACACCGCGCACCAATCGGCGGCGAAGGGGACACAAAGATGCGCGAGCCGGGTCGCCGTATCCTCGTAATCGAGCGTGCCCGAGAGGATACGCGTCGTCTCGGCGAGGAAGGCGCTCCTTCGCTCGGCGCGCTCGGCGGCTGCGCGGGCGGCCTGCTCTTTTTCGAGGAGCCGATCGCGCTCTTCCTCGGCGCGCCGCCTGTCCGTGATGTCGCGGCCGAGCACGACGAGACCGCGGCGCCGCCCGTCCGGATAAAAGAGCGGGACCTTGTACACGTCGTACGTCCGGATCGACCCATCGGGCCGCGGCACGTTTTCCTCGACGCGGGAGAGCTTGCCCGCGTCCCAGGCCACGCTGTCGGTATCCGGGCAGACGAGCAAGGCTTCGCGATAGAAGGGCGTGAACGCCGAGAGCTCGGCCTCGCTCTTGTTCTGGTAATCGACGCCTTCGAGCCCGAACACTTCGAGCCCGGCGCGATTGACCTGGAGCCAGCGGCCCTCGCCATCCTTCATGAAAATGGGATCGGGCGAGGCCTCGATGAGCGTCCGAAGCTGCTCGGCGTTGGACATCCCTTGCTCCGGAGAAGTCGACTCCTCCGGCGTGAACCTGGTCGGCTCGGCGCGTGCCCCGGAAGCCGGCGCGTGCTCCTGCCGGGCCTCGCGATCCCTCGGGGCACTTCGCATCATTGCCGCCATGATCGCGCAGCCTAGCCCCTGGCGTCAGAGACGCAAGGAAGCGATGGCGGCCGGCTCACCGGCGATCGAGCGGCCCCTGGCCCGATTTTCGTCGGTAGAGCCACCACGTGCCCACGTGATTCACCGGGACAATCGAGGGATCCTCGCGAAACATGCCGTCCGGCGAAGTTCGGCTACGAACGAGGAACCAATCGAAAAACCTGCCATTCTGGAGAGGCCGAAACTTGTGCGGCGTCCATTCCCATCGCGTGGGGACGTGCGGCGGAATGACGGCCGAGGGCTCGGCTCGGCTCCGATACACGAGCGGCGAGGCGCCGAAGACGGCGAAATGGAAGCTGAGCCAGCCGCCCTTGTCCGCCTGCACGTAGGCCGGCAAATGGATGAAGGGGGTGTTTTTCTTGGTCGAGCCCCCGTGGTCGAAGACGAGATACATGAGGCGCGGGGCGCGCGGGATGTCCTCGACGATGCGGTGGAAGTCCTCGGTCGCCCGGTCGAAGACGCGGTAGTTCGTGGCGATGGCGCGCGAGAGGCCGATCGGCGCGAGGGCGAGCGCGAGGACGAGCGGGGCGCGGAGCAGGGGCGCGCGGGGGAGATCGGGTAGGAGCGCGAGCGCGAGGAAAGCGAGGGCCGTGGCCTCGCGCGGGTAGACGTACCACCAGACACCCTGCTGCATCGGGAGCATCAGGAACGAAAGGAGGAACGCGCCCGCGCAGCTGAGGGCGAGGACGTGGCTGCCCAAGACGAAGGACCAGGCGCGGCGGTTCCAGGTGCTCGCGCGGCCCGAGAGCGCGAACGCGACGAGCGAGATCAGCGCGACGAGGCCCAGGGTGCGGTAATTCGTGACGATCGCCGCGGCTTCGATCGGATCGTGGAAGCCGCCTTCGAGGAGGAGCAGGCGGATCTCGTCGAGGCGGTGGGTATCGAACTGCGAGAGGTCGATCGGCCCGCCGATGGCCGCGGGCCGGACGCGCGTCCACACGGCGAAGAGCACGAGCGGCGGGACGAGCGGCGCGAGGATCGGCCGGAAGCGCCCTGTCGCCGGGTACATCACGACGGCCGCGGCGACGACGCCCGCGATGGCGAACGGGAAGCGGAAGACGTGCGTGAAGAAGAGCAGGACGAGGATGGCCGAGAGCGTGATCTGGCGGCGCCGCGAGGGCGCGTCGAGCAGCAGGAGCGTCACGCCGATCGCCATCGCGAAGAGGCCGAGCGCGCCGACGAAGTTGAGAAAGCCCCAGTGCGTGAGGTGGCTCCACGCGAACGGCAGGCCTGCGAGGCCGAGGAGCGGGCTCTTCTTCATGCCGTGGAAGAGCACGGCGAGGCCCGCGGGCAGGAGCGCGAGCATGGCCACGGCCGCGATCTTCACGGCCACGTGCGCGGGCACGAGGAACATGAAGAGCGCGCCGATCACGTACGAGGACATGTACGGGACCGCGAGCGGGTGCAGCTCGAACTGATCCCGCAGGTGGTAGCTCGGATCGAAAAAATGCCGCAGCGCGCCGGTCTGCGCGGCGTGGAACGGGAGATCCGTCATCGGCGCGTACCGCGCGGCCGTGAACGGGTAGGCGATGACGTAGAGGGACGCGGCCAGCGCGACGATCGCGAGGGCGGATCCAGCGGGATTTTTCTGCACGGCGGCCGCGAACCGCTTTCCGAGACGCACGGGGGCGGCAAGTTACCACGCCCGAAGCGCTTGCCATCCGCTACCCTCCCGCGCGCATGATCCCGAGGCTCTCGCTCCGCTTGCCCCAAGGCTCGGACGGGCTGCCCGTGGCGAGCGCGCGCGAGGCGCGGATCGCCCGGGCGCTCGTCATCGTGGCCACGGCGTGGTTTTTCCTCGTCGCCGCGTGGGAGATGCTCGGGCCCGTGCTCAACGGGCACTGGGCCTCGACCGCGAGCATGGGGATCATCGCGGAGAACATGCTGCGCTGGGGGATCCCGGGCCCGGTCTGGGAGTACACCGAGGCGCGGCCCGGCCCGGAGCTCTACTACTGCCACCACCCGTGGGGGATCTTCTGGGTGACGGCGTTCGTCATGAAGATCGTGGGCCGGCACGACGTCGTCTGCCGCCTCGCCGCGATCCTCCTCTCGGCCGCGACGCCACCCTTGCTCTACGCGATCGGCCGCTCGATCTGGCGACCCGCGGCGGGCGCGGCGGCGGCCGTCGCTTTCGTCGTCCTTCCGATCACACTCGCCTTCGCGAGCTTCAACGCGCTCGAAGTGCCGCTCATGTTCTGGTCGCTCCTCGCGATCTACGGCTGGGTGCGGCTCGTCCAGACGTGGCGAAGGCGCTTCCTCGTCGTGAGCGCGGCAGGCCTCTTCATGGCGCTGCATTCGGACTGGCCGGCGTTCGTGCTCGCGGGGCAGTGGCTCGGCTTCGGGCTTTTCCGCGCCTACCTCGGCGGTCGCCGCTTCTTCGGGCCGCTCCACGAGCGCCGGTACGCCGAGCTCTGGATCACGTGGGCCGTGCTGTCCGTGCTCACCGGGGTCCTCTACCTCGCGATCTTCCAGAAGGCCGGCAAACTCGGCGATCTGCTCTCGGTCTACGGATCTCGCTCGGCGGGCAACGCGGTGCCGCTTTCGGCCGTGCTCGCGAGCCGGCGGTACTGGATCGAGCTCTCGTTCACGCCGATCGCGATCCTGCTCGGGAAGATCGCGGCCGTCGTGTGCGTGCTGCGCCTGCTCCTCACGCGCGCCGAGGTCGAGCTCGCGCCGCTCCTCGTGCTCGGCATGGCGACGTTCCAGTACATCGTCTTCAAGCAGGGCGCCGACATTCACGTGTTCTGGCCGCAGCCGTTCGGCGCGTACTTCGCGCTCGCGATGGGCGCGCTCGTGGCCACGCTCGCGCCGGCGTTCGAGCGCCTCGGCGCCCTCGCGCGTCGCGTGCGGCGGCTGCCTGCGGACAGCACGTTCGAGGGCGGGATCGTCGCGCTGGGCATCCTGCTCGTGCCGCTCGGGTTCGTCCTGCGCGACGGCGCGCCTGCGGTGCTCTACGCGCGGCAGACGGGCGGGCGCTTCAACGAGAAGGGAAACCTCATCGACTCGGACGGCGACAAGACCGTGTTTCTGCGCTGGCTCGCTTCACGCCTCCCGCGCGACGCCACGGCCCTTCTGCACGAGAGCATGCACGCGACGTGGGCGCAGGTCTGGTCCCTCGGCGGGCGTGTGGTGAAGGTCAACCCACCGGTGCCGACGGGGCCGCTTCCGGGGCGCGCCAGCGTGTTCGTGATGGACAGCCGCTACGTGCCGGAGGCGCAGCTCGCGGCCGTGACGAAGCGGTTTCACGTGACGGCCGTGGGCCCGTTCTGGGCCGTGTTCCCGGGCGAGACGTTCGCGCCGATCGACGCGTACGTGTTCGAGGAGCGCGAGCCGACCGCGCTCGAGTGGATGTTCGTGAGCGCGACGGAGCCCGTGCGTACGATCGTGCCGGACGCGTATGCGACGTGGGAGCAGCGTGTGCACTGGGAGCAGGAGGCGACGCCGCCCGCGGAGCCGCCGCGGACGTTCGAACAGAAACGAATCGCGCACAACGTGGCCGTGACGCAGGGCGACGCGGCGCGGGCGGAGGCGCTCTTCGCGGAGATCACGCGCGAGCTCCGGCCGATCGGCGCGGCGTACGAGGACGGGCCCGAGATCGTGGGTGCGTCGTACCGGACGGGCGCGCGTTCGCGCCTCGACTTGTTCGTCCGGGCGTCGGGCCCGCTCGCGCCGGGGACGACGTTCACCGTGCGATCGAAGGTCCTTGCAGGTGCAAGGTTCTCGACGACGATGCCGGATCCGACGACGCGCGAGGTGGCATTGCCGCTCGTGGTGCCGGTCGAGCGGATGCGAAAAGGGTTTCTTTACGTGGATCCGGTGACGATCGTGAAGAGGCCCGGCGCGGAGGTCTTCCACGCGGCGCTGCTCGGGCGGGGGAAGTCGATGAAGCTCGCGCGGCCCGCGGGGGCGAATGCGATCGAGGTCTTGCGGCTGGATTAGGGGCCCTGGCAGCCCTTGCCCATGAGCGGGCCCATGCTGCCGTCTTTCTCGATGAAACGCACGTCCTCGCAAGCCTGGTTCGGCTCGCAGTCGGCGTCGGTCGCGCATTCCTTGAGGCACTGACCCTCGTTGTTCGCGAACGTGCCTGCCGGGCACGAGGGCGCGGGCGCGGCCTTTTGATCCGACGCGGCGCCGCTGTCGACCGGCGGGGGCGTCGTGTTGCTACACCCGAGGGCGGCGCCAAAAACGAGGGCGGCGAGGGCGACGGCAAACGTGTGTTTTTTCATGGCGATCACATGCAGCTCCAGGAGAAGTAGACGATCTCGCCGCCCGCAAAGAGTTTTTC
Organism: Polyangium jinanense; assembly: GCF_028435265.1. Lineage (GTDB taxonomy): Bacteria > Myxococcota_A > Polyangia > Polyangiales > Polyangiaceae > Polyangium > Polyangium jinanense. The sequence continues at coordinate 7,124 of NZ_JAGTJK010000120.1, forward strand.
GTACTTGGCCGGTATGGGGGGCACGGCTTTTCCGGCGAGCTGCGGGGTGAGATCGACCTCGTTGTCGGGGGAGCCGTCCGCGATGCCCGCCTTCACGACCTTCCCGTCCTGAATCGTGATCCATGCATCCCCGGTGCGGCCCTTTCGGTCCTCGTTGCAGATCGCCGGGTGCACGAAGGTCTGCAGCTTCCACTTGTAGGCGTCTTCGGCCTCGTCTTGATGGAACTGCCGCGCGAGCTCCTCCCGCTCGGCCGGCGTGAGCGCCGCGGCCGCGGGGTTGTCTGCCTCGGCCGGCGTTTTGTCCGGCGGCGTGCTCGACGCGCAAGCCGCCAAGAGAAGCGCGAAGGTCCCTGTTCTCCAGATCATGGCGCGATAGGAAGACAAAGCCCGTCGCGGGTGTCAAGGGGCCGCGAGGTCGGCGGGTGGAGCAGGCCGTCAAGCGCTGCCGGACGGCCTGTCGGGCCGCATATCCGGGGGGAGGGCGCGAGGGATGGTCCCGGCCCGAAAGGAGCACCATGTCGAGAAAGTTTGCCATTTCATTTGCGGCCGTGGCTCTGACCGGACTGTTCGCGGCGGGCGTCGCCGATGCGCGTGGCGCATTCGAGGATTCCTGCGACAGCATCCGGATCTTCAATCACACGAACCTGTCGGCGAATTGCAAGATGCGGAATGGCAATGTCCATTTCGGGGCCCACATCGATCTGAACCAGTACCTCGCGAACGACGACGGCAGGCTGGTATGGCGCCGGGGCGGGAATTTCGGGGCCACGTGCAGCAACATCACCGTGATCCATCCGCAGATCGGGCGGATGGGGGCCACTTGCAGGCAGCGAAATGGGATGACCGTCTTTGCGTTCATCCAGCTCGGTGAGCATATCGCCAACATCGACGGGAACCTCACCATCGTCGAGTTTGGCCCGCAGCATGATGAGCTATAACAGGCCGCTCCGCCCGCTGGGGCCGTGCCCGTTGCTCTCCTCTCCTCGCCTTGCTCGAACCGAGCTCGAAACCGGGACCGTTCCCGGCTTCCTTCTCGCTCGGTGATGACGCACCGCAGAACATCCCCACCACCCTCCTAGCTCGATGAGCCGGCGCCAGGGAGTTCCGACGTTATTTCCGTCGGATTCGTGCGCTTCCGTCGTGGCCATATCGAACGATGCTACGTTCGCGCGCAGACATGGGGGGGACCCACGAGGTCCCATGGGCGTCAGCTCGAGTAAGTCCCGCGTCGCGAGAAGCGCGACATTGCCAGGAAGATCAACGACAACCCCAGGCAGACCGCACCACCCGGCTCTTTCTGATGGCTGCGTGCCGAGGCGGCCGCGCGGCCGACGCGGAAAGAGAACGGGAAGCACGAGACGACCGAAGGCAAGCCACTCTGCCTGACGTTTGGCGCTCGTATTGGTGAACGACGATAAAGAACGCGGCTGCTCGCGCCATTTTCACGGGGATTTTCGCCTCGCCCGGGCCCGGCATGGATCCCGACGGGGAGCCCCTTTCGACGGCGCAACGTGTTGCGCCCCCTTACTGCTTGATCGCCAACTGGCGATGATGGAGAGATCGATGCACATCGGAAAAACATACATCTATACGATCACCTCGCTGCTCATGCTCGGCTGTGGCCCCGTGGAGGGGACGGATGGAGGCGGCGACGACGGCGAGGTCGGAGCCGCGGTCCAGGCTATGAACCTCCAGGATTACAACGGGTACTGGTTCGAGGCCCCGGCGAACAACACCATCCCCGTGTGCTGGAGGAACCCGAGCAGCGAGTTCGCGACCGAGAAGCAGATCATCCGGGAGGCGGTCGAGGCGAGCTGGCAAGCCATGTCGGCCCTCGAATTCACCGGCTGGAACACGTGCCCCGCCACGGGCAACTACCTGTCGGTCGAGCTCTTCGACGAGCCGACGCTCGATAAGTGGATGGCGGGCCGCGTGGAGCCGGCAGAATATGGGCTCGCATCGCTGCACAACGTGGCGACGGAGACCCATCCGAGCGTCAGGCTGACATATAACCTGACAGGCGCGGTTCCGACCCCCAACCAGCAGATCCGAAACCTGGCCGTCCACGAGTTCGGGCATGCGCTCGGGTTCCATCACGAAGAAGACCGGGAGGACGCCGGCGAGTGTCACAAGGTGCCCACAATAGACGCTACTTGGCGCGTTGAAAACCTGGACCTCACCGAGCTCGATCCCTGGGGCCTCATGACGCACAGATCCTGCCGCGGCGGCAATGACAGCGGCACGCGTCCGTCTGGCATGGAGCACCTCGCGAACCAGGTCATTCACGGCTCCCCGAGCCAGTGGACGCACTTGACGCGCAACTACTGTATCAGCGCCGGCGAGACCCTGTACATCGGCGACTTCAACGGCGACGGCCTCGACGACCTCTTGTGCAATCAGTCGGGCGACGGCGAGATGCTCATCGACTACGCCGACATATGGGGTAAGTTCTGGGGCTCCGAATGGAATTTGGTGGGACGGAACTTCTGCCTGGCGGGGAGCGAAAAGCTCTACGTCGGCGACTTCAACGGCGACCTCCACGACGACCTGCTCTGCAACCAGTCCGATGATGGCGACATGTTCATCGACCTCGCCGACGCGGAGGGCCAGTTCGAGGGCTCCGACTGGCCGCTCGGGGGACGGAACTTCTGCGCGTCGGCGGGCGATAAGCTCTACGTCGGCAAGTTCAACAGCGACAACCGCGCCGACCTGCTCTGCAACAAGTCGAACGGCGACATGATCGTCGACTATGCCGACACGAGCGGGCGTTTCTTGAGCGACGGGAACGAATGGACGGATACCGCTCGCAATTTCTGCGTGTCAGCGAGCGAGAAGCTCTACGTCGGCGATTTCAACGGCGACGGCCGCGACGACCTGCTCTGCAATCAGTCCGACGGCGAGATGCTCATCGACTTCGCCGACACGGCCGGCAAGTTCGAGGGCTCGAACTGGGTCCAGGTCCGCAACTTCTGCCACAACGGCGGCCAGCTCCATGTCGCGGACTTCAACGGCGATCAGCGCCAGGATCTCGCCTGTTTCGACCCGTCCGACGGCTGGATTCGCTTCGAGCTCGCCGACAAGAACGGGCGCTTCGACGAGATGGACATGGGCCCGACCCCCGCGCCGCAGGCCGACGCGCGCGGTCCCCTCGCGGGCTGGTGCAAGAACGCGACGCTCCTCGTGGGGCAGTTCAACAACGTCAGCGTCGGGCGTGTCCATCTGCCTGGTCGCGCCGATCTCCTGTGCCAGAAGTCGACCGGCTCGATGTCCCTCCAGTACGACTTCTCCATGCCGGCGCTCTCCGAGACCGGCGTGTCGGTCGGCTCGGGCGGCTGGGTGCACTACGGTCCCTTCACGATCGCGATCGGCGGCGAGCTGAACGCGTTCCTCACGCGTCCGATCCCCGTGGGCGGGCTCCCGGCCGGCGACGCGGACCTGTACGTGAGGAAGGACGTGCAGCCGACCCTGAGCTCCTACGATTGCCGAAGCAACGGCACGACGTCGTTCGAGCGCTGCAGCCTGACGGATGCCGGCACCTATTACGTCTCGATCTACGGCGCGAGCGCCACGACCGGGCTCGGCGCGCAGGTGTTCCTCGAGTCCCTTGGGATCTTCACCAATCCGTGACGCGGCCGCTGCCTGGGCCGTTCGCCAGGAATGCCACCGCATTCTGGCGAACGGCCCTCGTACGATTCTGCCATTCTCACCGATCGTACCCGCGACCTGACGCGTGACGAGCTCGAGCTACGGGCCTAGCCCTTCGCCCTCGCCGTGCTCCTCGAGGACGTCGATGTATTCGCCGACCTTGTTTCCTGCATGGGAGAGATGGGCGCACCGGGGAGGCGGGAGCGTCAACGACCGGGCATGACAGGTGCGCGGCTCTCGGCGTTCGTCCTTCACCGGCTGGGGCGGCGGCCTTGGCCGTCAAGACCTGCCAGCTCTGGGTCATCACGGTCGCGCTCCCCGACAGGGCCCACGGGGCCATCTTCGGGTGCCCGGGGAGCCGCACACAGACGCGGATCTCCGCGCGGACGAGAGACGGCACACACAGGACGAGAAGGACTGCGAGGAGGACGAGGGCCCCAGGGCGACGACGCATGCGAGCCTGGTCACCGAAGGCAGGCGGGCGGGGCAACTTTCCACCCAAACTGCACGCCGACCCGTCTGGCGCCGATCCTGAAAGGCTGAACCGCCCGCCGACCCTTCCTTGCCGAAAAAACGGTTCCGTTTTTTGTCGCCCGACCCTTCCTTTA
>NZ_JAGTJK010000121.1:0-11339 GCF_028435265.1 Polyangium jinanense
ACGACCCTGCCCATCAAGCCGGCAGCGCTGGCGGTTCACCTGGCGACGTCACCTTCGCGGTCTTGCCACCGGCCCGCTGGAAGAACTGCGCATCGCGCAGTTCTTCCACCCTCGGTCCAGGCCGTGCCTGGTTCGGGTCGAGGGGCGAACAGCCCCCGCGGGGCCCGGGGCAGCGCCCCGGCGCGGCGTCCCCTTCGGGACGGAGAGCGCGGAGAACGAGGAGGCGGGCTCGGGCGCATTGACGTGTCATGGCGCGCGCTCGACGAACATGGCAGCGCGCGAGCGGCATGCCGCCGAGGCGCAGGCCTCCGGGGGGGAGCTCGGCGAGACAGGCTGAGCCCGAGAGGCGCGAAAGGGGAGGGGCACATGAGAAAATCGAGGATCGGGGCCGCGTGGGCTCTCGGGCTCATCGCCACGTCGTTTGCTGCGGGCTCTGCGTCGGCCGAGGAGCTTGCGCTCCGGCGCGTGATGCTGTCGACGGGCGGCGTCGGGTACTTCGAGCACGAAGCGCTGGTGTCGGGCGACGCCGAGCTCACGTTCGACGTGCGGCTCGATCAGGTGAGCGACGTGCTGAAGAGCCTGCTCGCGGTGGATCCGCAGGGGCGGCTTGGACAAGCGAGCCTGCCTGGGCGCGCGCCGCTCTCCGAGATCTTCCGGGATCTGCCGTTCTCGCAGGAGGACCTGTCCTCCACGGTCTCGCTGCTTCGCGCGCTGCGCGGCCAACTGCTGCGCGTGTCGGCGCATGGCGCGACCGCGGAGGGGCGGCTCGTCGCGGTGACCGAGGAAAAAGTTTCGCTCGGCGAGGGGCAAGGGACGATCGTGCGTCACCGGCTCTCGCTCCTGACGCCGACGGGCATGCGGCAAATCGTGCTCGAAGAGGCGGATCAGATCGACATCGTGGACGCGCGGCTGCGCAGCCAGGTGGAGCAGGCGCTCGCGGCGCTCGCGGCGCACGCGGCCGCGGATCGGCGCACGATCACGATCGACGTGCACGGGCAAGGCGAGCGGACGGTGCGCGTGGGGTACGTGGTCGGCGCGCCGCTGTGGAAGGCGACGTATCGGCTGGTGGTGCCCAAGGGCGAGGGCGAGGCGCGGCTCGAAGGGTGGGCCTTGCTGGAGAACATGAGCGGGCAGGACTGGAACCGCGTGGAGTTGTCGGTGGCGTCGGGCAACCCCGTGACGCTGCGACAGGCGGTGTACGAAGCGTATTTCGTGAATCGTCCGGAGGTGCCGGTGGAGGTGCTCGGGCGCAGGTTGCCGCCGGTCGACGTGGGGGTCGTCCTTCCGGAGGCCGAGGTCTCCGACGGCGCGGGCGGAGGAGGGCGCCTGATGAGTGCCTTCATGGCCGCGCCGTCGGCGGCCGACGCGTTGAGCTTCGAGGCGCAGCCGGGGGGAGAGGTGGCGCTGCCCGAGGCACCGCCGATCGCCGAGCCCGCGGAAGGCGCGACGCAGGTCGTGTACCACTTCCCGGAGCCGGTGGATCTGCCGCGCGGGCAATCGCTGCTCGTGCCGATCGTGAGCGAGTCGATCCCGGTCGAGCGGGTGTCCTGGTACCGCTACGACGTGGACAAGCGGAACCCGCTCGCGTCGGTGCGGCTCGTGAACGAGACCGAGACGGGTTTGCCGCCGGGCATCCTGTCGATTTACGAGGACGCGGCGGCGAACCAGCCGATCGCGTTCGTCGGAGACGCGCGGCTCGGCCCGCTGCCCGCGCACGAGGATCGGCTCGTGAGTTACGCGGTGGACCTCGACGTGAGCGTGGACCGCGAGGAGAAGGTCGTGCAGGTCGTGACGGGCGCGAAGATCGCGCGGGGCGTGCTCGAGGTGCGTCGCGTGGAACGGCGCACGACGACGTACACGATCAAGGGCGCGGCGGACGAGGATCGCGTGCTCGTCGTGGAGCACCCGCGCATCCAGGGTTTTTCCTTGGTTGCGCCGACGGAGGGCGTGAGCGGGACGACGGACACGCACGTGCGGATCCGGCGGGAGGTTCCAAAAGGACAAACCGTGAAGGTGGATGCGGTGCTCGAGCGACCGATCGAGCAGAGCATCGTGATCGGGTCGATCACGGCGCAGGAGCTCGGGGTGCTGCTCGCGTCGAACGAGATGTCGGCGGAGGTGCGGGCCGCGCTCGAGCACGTGGCCGAGCTCCAGAGGACGCTCGCGTCGCGGGAGCAGGCGCTCGCGCTGCTGCGGACGGAGCGGCAGACGCTGGTGGCGGATCAGGAGCGGCTGCGGAGGAACCTGGCGTCGGCGCCGCAAGGCAGTGAGCTGCACACGCGGTACCTGACGGCGCTCGCGTCGGCGGAGGATCGGATCGGCGAGCTCGATCGGACGATCGGCGCGGCGGAAGCGGCGGTGCGGGTCGCGCGGGAGGAGCTCGCCGACTACATCGCGAATCTGTCGATCTGAAGGCGGGCGGGAGGCGGCGGGTGGGCGGCGAGGAGGGCGCCCACCCGCCGGCCTTGAAAGCGGCGCGCATTCTGGCGAACATGCGGTCCATGTTCGATGCGCAGAGGATCCTGGGCGCGCTGGTCTCGGATGGAGTCGAAGGCGGGAGCTTCCGCGATTCGCGTCGTCGGCCGTACCGCGATGACGATGCGTACGAGCGTCGCGACGACGACAGCGGGATCGGCGCAGGCACGCTGCTCGCGGGGGCTGCCGGGGTCGCGGCGGCGGGCGGGCTCGCGTACATGGCGTATCAGCACTTCAAGCAGCCGACGGCGCCGGGGATGCCGGGTGCGCCGGGGATGCCGGGGGCGCCGGGGATGCACGCCATGCCGGGGGCGCCCGCGCAGCAGCAAGGGTTTTTCGGGCAATTGATGGGGTCGACGTCCGGGCCGATTCCGCCGGGGGCTCCGCAGGGGGGCGGCGGGACGAATTTCGGGGTGCCCGTCTACCACAACGATCCGTCGACCTGGGGGACGAACGCGCCTGCGGCGCCGCCGCAGGGACATGCGCCCTGGGGGAGCCCGCAGGGCGCACCGGCGCAGCCGCCGCAGCAATGGGGTGCTCCGCCAAACCCGGGGCCGCAAGCGGGGTGGGGTGGGCCTCCGCCGGGGCAGCCCGCGCAGCCGCCGGCGCAATGGAACGCGCAGCCGAGCGCGCCGCAGACGGCACAATGGGGGGCGCCTCCGCCCGCGGCGCCGCCTGCGCCGACGCAATGGAATGCGCAGCCGAGCACGACGCCCACGGCGCAATGGGGCGCTGCGCCGAACGCGGCTCCGCCGGCACCGCAGCCTGCGCAATGGGGTGCTCCGCCAAACCCGGTCACCGCCGCGCCTGCGCCCGCACCCGCGGCCGTGCCCGCGCCTGCGCCCGCGGCCGATGCACAGGCCGACGCTCTGCTTCTCATTCGCGCCATGATCACCGCCGCCTTCATCGACGGTCAGATCGACCCCGACGAGCGCGCGCGTATCCTCGATCGCCTCGCGCGCGCCGGTCTCGGCCCCGAGGATCGCGCCGCGCTCGCCCGCGAGCTCGAAGCCCCGCAGCCACCCTTCGCGCTCGTCGGACAGATCCGCTCGCCCCAAATGGCCGAGCAATTCTACGTGGTCTCCCTCCTCTCCGCGGGCATCGAATCCGAGGCCGAGCGCGCGTACCTCAAAGGCCTGCCCTCCATGCTCGGCCTTCGCCCCGAGGACGTCGCCCGCCTGCATGGGAGCCTGGGCATTCCACCCCTCCCGTGACGTCGGCCCGTCGGCGACGATATTCCCCTCCATGACATCCGGCCCGGAAGGCCCGCGCCACACCTTCGAGGACCACACGGCCGAGCTGCGCCTCGGCCTCTTCGCGCCCACGTTCCCCGAGCTCTTCGCCGAGGCTGGCCGCGCGCTCGCCGAGCTCGCCGTCGGCGAGGGGCCGCTGCCCGAGGCCGCCGGCGAGGGTGTTTCGATCTCGCTGCATTCGGTCGACCGCGAGGCGCTCCTCGTCGACTGGATGAACGAGCTCGTCTTTCATACCGAGGTGGATGGCCGGGTCTACGTCGATTTCCATTTCGACGAGCTCGCCCCCGATCACCTCGTGGCCCGGATTCGCGGCGCGGAGGTCCAAGGCCTCCGGCCCCTCGTCAAGGCGGCCACCCTGCACGACGTCCACATCACGGAGGATTCGCATGGCTACTCGGTCCACGTCGTCCTCGACATCTGAACCCCCGAAAGCGCCGCCCCCGCCGCTCGTCGAGGTCGCTCCCTCCGTCTACGAGATCCCGACGTCCTATCGCAGCGACATGCGGGTGCCGGCGCGGATCTTCGCGAGCCCGGAGACCTTGCCCGGCTTGCTCGCCGACCATTCCGTCGAGCAGCTCATCAACGTGACCACGCTCCCCGGTATCGTGGGCGCCGCCTGCGGAATGCCCGACATGCACGAGGGATACGGTTTTCCCGTCGGCGGCGTGGCCGCGACGGCGCTGCCCGACGGCGTGATTTCGCCCGGCGGGATCGGATTCGACATCAACTGCGGCGTGCGGCTGCTCGTCGCGAACCTCGAACGCAAGGACATCGCCGATCGCGTGGAGAGCCTCGTGCACGAGCTCTCGCGCAGCGTGCCCTCGGGCGCCGGGCGCGGCGGGCGGTGGTCGTTTTCGGGCAAGAAGCTCGACAAGATCCTCGAAGGCGGCGCGGGCGCGCTCGTTCGGGAGCACGAGGTCGGGACCGAGACCGACCTCGAGCACATCGAATCCGGCGGCGCGCTCGAAGCCGCCGACGCGTCCGCGGTCTCCGAGCGCGCAAGGCAACGCGGCGCGGATCAGCTCGGTACGCTGGGGAGCGGGAACCATTTTCTCGAAGTGCAGGTCGTCGACGAGGTGTTCGACGAGGGTTTGGCCGGGCGGCTCGGGCTCTCGATCGGGCGGGTGACGGTGCTCGTGCATTCGGGATCTCGCGGGCTCGGGCATCAGGTGTGCACGGATCACGTGCGCCTGATGGATAGTGTGATGCAGCGCTACGGCATTCAGGTGCCGGACCGGCAGCTCGCCTGCGCGCCGCTCTCGTCGCCCGAGGGACAGCAATATTTCGCGGCCATGTGCGCCGCCGCCAATTTTGGTTTCGCGAACCGGCACCTCATCGCGCATATCGTTCGCGAGGTGTTCCGGCGGATGTTCGGCGAGCGCGAGGGCTTCTTGCGGTTGATCTACGACGTGGGGCACAACACGGCGAAGATCGAGAAATACGAAGGGAAGAAGGTGTGCGTGCATCGCAAGGGCGCGACGCGCGCATTCGGTCCGGGGAGCCGGGACGTGCCGGCGGCCTATCGCGATATCGGACAGCCCGTGTTCATTCCGGGCAGCATGGGGACCTCGTCGTTCGTGTGCATGGGGACCGAGCACGGGAGCGAGGCCTCGTTCGGGAGCACCTGCCACGGCGCCGGGAGGCAAATGAGCCGCGCCGCCGCAAAGAAAAAGGTGACGGGGCACGTGCTCCGCAAGGAGCTCGAAGCGCGCGGGATCGTCATTCGTTGCGCATCGAATGCGGAGCTCGCCGAGGAGGCGCCCGCCGCATACAAGGACGTCGATCGGGTGGTCGACGTCGTGGCGTCGGCAGGGATCGCGAAAAAGGTCGCCCGATTGCGGCCGATCGGCGTGGTGAAAGGGTAATCAGGCCTCGAGCTTGCCGGCCGAGAGCCGGACCCGCGTCGCGCCGATCGCCTCGGCGAACGCGGGATCGTGCGTCGCGACGAGGATCGTGGTGCCCGCCGCGCGACGCTCTTCGAGGAGCGTCGCGAGCTCCCGGACGCCGGCCGCGTCGAGGCCGTTCGTGGGCTCGTCGAGCAGGAGCAAGCGCACGTCGCCGAGGATCGCCGCGCACAAGCAGCTCCGGCGCCGCTGGCCGAGGGAGAGGCCGCCAAAGGGACGATCCCAGTACGCGCGGAGGCCGAGTCGTTCGAGGAGCGCTTCGTCGGGGAGGGGGACACGCTTCAGCGCGGCGACGAGCGCGGCGAGCTCACGCGGGGAGAGGTGGGCCGGCGCGTCGGCGGCCTCGGGCACGTAGCCCACGTGCGCACGCGCGGCGGCGCGGGGGCCGAGGATCGAGGCGCCGTCGAGGGTCGCGCGGCCCCCGTCCGCGTCGAGCACGCCCGCGAGGATGCGGAGGAGCGTGGACTTGCCAGCGCCGTTGTCGCCGAAGAGCGCCACGACGTCGCCCCGCGCGGCCGAGAGGCTCACCCCGTCGAGCACGCGCCGTCCGCCGAGCCACTTGTTCAAGTCCACGATCGAGAGCGTCATGCCGCACCTCGGAGCCTGCGTAGCACCTCGGCACGACGCGCGGCCGAGCCGACCCGCACGATTCCGACGGTGAGGATCACAGCGAGCGAGAGCTCACCCGCGAGCGACGCCGCGGCCGCGCCGAACGCAGCCCAGACGAGCGCTTCGACCATGCCACGATCGCCGCGCCGCGGAGAGGCCTCGGCCTCGCGCGCTCCGCCGACGAGGATCGCGCCCGTGACGAGGCCCGAGGCGACCGCGAGCACGACGAGCCGCGCCCCGAGCGCGAGCGGCGCATGCAGGCCAAGCGCCCCGACGGTCGCGAGGACGAGCCCGCTCGTGGCTCCGAGGATGCCGCACGCGAGGGCCGCGGCGAGCGCGCGCGTGCCGGGCGGCGTCCCGGTCGCATCGCAGAGCCAGGAGGCCGCGCGCTCCGCCCGTACGACGGCCGCCGCGGCCCCCGAGAGGCCCGGCGAGAGCGCGACGGCCGCGAGGCCGAGGGCGAGCGCGCCGATGGACGCGTCCGCCACGAGATCGTGCCCACGCGCCGCGAGCGGGAGCACGAGCCCGGCGAGCGCCGCGAGGGCGAGCGCGCGTCCAACGACCGCCGGCTCGCTGCGAAGGACGCCGAGCAGGAACGTCGAGGCGAGCGCGCCGAGCGGAGATCGACCGAAGGGGCCCCGGTTCACCCCGGCGGACGCCTCGGGCGCGCGGCGGAAGGCGGCCGGGACGGACAAGCTGGCCGCGAGGAGCGCCGCCCCGAAGGCGAGCGGCGGGACCCGGGCGAAAACCGCGAGGCCCACGCCGGCCGCCGCGAACGCTTCCCTGGCGCCCCAGGGCCGCGTGGCGGCGAGCGCGTGCCCCGCGAGGGCCGCGAGCCCGGCCGTGGCGGCGGACAGGAGGCCCTCGCCGCGCCCGAACAGGAGCATCCACGGCGCCTCGACGACGAGCGCGCACACGGCGCCCGCGAGGTGAAACACGAGCCGTGGGGAAGGTAACCAGCGAAGATACGTCCCGGACGGAGGCACGAGCGCGGCGCGGGCGGCAGGCAGGCCGAGCACGAGCCACCCGGCCCAGAGGACGGTCATAAGCGTGGGGGAGGCGCGCATCACGGCGAGCGCCTCGGGCGGGCTCATCCCATTCGGGCCGAAGAGGACCGTGGCGACGAGGAAGATGCCGAGGAGCAGCGGGGCCGCGAGGGGATACGCGGCGCGCATCGAGAGGACGACGAGGATCTTCGCGAGAGCGAGGTGTCGCATCGCATGCCCCTTCCGTGTGCGCGTAGCGCCGGGGTTTCACCCCGGACCCCGACCAGGGGTTGTCCACCCCTGGACCCGGACCAGCGCAAGCGCTGGACTCTTGTTCGATGAACTGCGCGATGCGCAGTTCATCGAACAGGCCGAGGCAAGACCGGCGACGGGCTGGCCAGCCAAGACAGCGGCGCTGACGTGGCTGCTGAGGGTGGGCGGCGCTGCTGTCTCAGCTGGCAACGTCGTTCGTGGTCTTGCCCGGGCCCGTCCGAGAAACCGCGCATCGCGCGGTTTCTCGGCCCTCGGTCCAGGCTGTGCCTGGTCCGGGGTGCAGGGGGCGGACAGCCCCCTGCTGGGGTGCGGGGCAAAGCCCCGCGCCTCTCAGGGCGTGACGCAGAAGATCATCGCCCAGCTATTGAGGGTGCCCTGGTCCGAGGTCGTGTCGTCGAGGACGTGGAGCCTCCACCTGCCAACGGGCGACTTGCCGTTGACCGGTGTCAGCGCCGTCTCCGGCGAATAGCAGCCCGAGAAGGGCGCAGTGCCGCCGGTGACCGCCGAGGAGCAGGTCGAGTCGAGGACCGTGTTCGTGTAGTTGTCGCCCGAGCTGCCGTTGTCCGAGGTGATGTCGAGCTCACCGAGGCCCGGCGGCTGCAGGAACGCGTCGATGTCCCCGGACCAGGTGTGCGTGGCGTTGAAGAGCACCGCCGCGCGGTTCACCGTCCCGACGTTCGCCACGCCGAGGTAGCTGTTGATGCCCGTGGTGTTGCCGTCGAGGAGGGCGATGGGCGTGTCGTACGCCCGGACGACGACGAGGCGCTGGCCCGCCGCGCAGGCCGGGAAGTACGCCGGAATCGTGCAGTCCGAGTCGGCGGCGTCGGTGAGCGCGTCGCCGTCGTTGTCGATGCCGTCGTTGCAGTACTGCTCGACCTTCGTGCACACGCTTGGGGTCCCGAGGCACTTGTAGTTCGGCTCGAGCGCGCACAGGGACGAGCAGCCGTCGCCGCTGTTCAGGTTGCCGTCGTCGCAGACGTCCGTGCCGTTGATCGTGCCATTGCCGCAGCTCGTGGTGCAGACGCTCGGCGTGCCCGTGCAGCTGTAGCCCTGCTCGATGGTGCAGGTCGCGGAGCAGCCATCGCCGCTGTTCTTGTTGCCGTCGTCGCAGACGTCCGTGCCGTTGATCGTGCCGTCGCCGCAGCTCAGGGCGCAGGCGCTCGGCGAGCCTACGCACTGGTAGCCCTGCTCGATGGTGCAGCTCGTGGAGCAGCCGTCGCCGCTGGTCAGGTTGCCATCGTCGCACGCCTCGCTGCCCGCGAGGATGCCGTCGCCGCAGAGCGCGGTGAACGTCACCTGGAGCTGGTAGGCGCCGATGGTCGAGTTGCTCTGGTACTCCTCCACGTGCACGTAGTACGTGCCCGGGGCGAGCTTGCGCGCGGCCGCGTCCGCCGTCGTGGTCGGATCGATCACCGAGCAGCTATTGAGGCCGTCGTCGTCGTCCTCGACGAGGATCGTCGTGCAGTTCGACGCGAGGAGGTAGATCTTGGTGTCGTTGCCCGTCGGGCAGGTGCCCACCCCCGGGACGAAGCTCTCGATCTTCACGTCCGCGACCGCGGGCACGGTGAACGAGTAGTAGTCATGGTCGCCGACGGGCGTGATCTTGCCGGTGACCGCGAAGGGCGGCAGGAGCGGGCCGGTCGCCGTCGCGCACGTGTTCGGCTCGGACTCGACGAGGACGCAGGTGCTCGGCGCGCCGAAGCACGTGAAGAACGGCTCGGCCTGGCAGGCGGCGGTGCAGCCGTCGCCGGGGGTCTTGTTGCCGTCGTCGCAGGGCTCGGCCGCCGTGTTCACGAAGCCGTCGCCGCAGGTCGCCACGATGCAGCCCGGGAGGCAGGCGTCGTCGTCGTTCAGGTTGCCGTCGTCGCACGGCTCGCTGCCGGCCGGGATGCCGTCGCCGCAGACCGTTTTGCACGCGCTCGGCGCGCCGGTGCACACGTAGCCGAGCTCGGCCTTGCAGGTCGCGGAGCAGCCGTCGCCGCTGTCCGTGTCGGCGTCATCGCAGGTCTCGGGGCCCTTGACGAGGCCGTCGCCGCAGATCGCGTTGCAAGCGCTCGGCGTGCCCGCGCAGAGAAAGCCCACCTCGATCGCGCAGGCGGCGTCGCAGCCGTCGCCGGCCACGGCATTGCCGTCGTCGCAGGTCTCGGCGCCCGTGAGGATGCCGTCGCCGCAGAGCGAGACGACGCAGACGTTGCCCGCGCAGATGTTGCTCGTGCAATCGCCGTTCACGAGGCAGCCCTTGCCGAGGTCGCAGGTCGGGCAGGCGCCGCCGCCGCAATCAGCGTCCGTTTCGGCGCCATTCTTCACGGTATCCGTGCACGTCGCCGTCTGGCAGACGTTGCCCGTGCACACGCCGCTCTGGCAGTCGGTCGACGCATTGCAGACGAGGCCGTCGGCGCAGGCGGGGCAGTCCGCGCCGCCGCAGTCGATGCTGGTCTCGCTGCCGTTCTGGATGGTATCGCCGCAGCTCGCCCCCTGGCAGGTGCCCGCGGTGCAGACCTTGCTCGCGCAATCCGAGTCGACCGAGCAGATGAGGCCGGTGCCGCAGGGCGAGCAGTTCGGGCCGCCGCAGTCGACGTCCGTCTCGTTGCGGTTCGTCACCTGGTCGGTGCAGGTCGGCAAGCAAATCGAACCCGAGCAGGATTCGCCCACGCAGTCGCTGTCCGCTGCGCAGCCGAGGCCGGGGCCGCAGGGGCTGCAGGAGCCGCCGCCGCAATCGACGTCCGTCTCGTCGCCATTCTCGACGGTATCCGTGCAGGTGGGCGTCTGGCAGGTGGCGGCGTCACACACGCTGCTCTGGCAATCGGATGACACCTTGCAGACGAGGCCATCGGCGCAGGGGGCGCAGGTGCCGCCGCCGCAGTCGACGTCCGTCTCGGAACCGTTCTTCACGGTGTCGGCGCACGCGGCCGGGACGCAAATGTTGTTCGCGCAGACATTGTCGGGGCAGTCCGCGTTCGCGAGGCACTCCACGCACGTGCCCTCGCCGTCGCAGAGCTTGCCGTCGTTCGTGGTGCAGGCGTCGCCGGCCGGGAGCGGGTTGTTTTCCGGCTGCCCTGCATTGCAGACGTCCTGGGTGCAGTCGTTCTGATCGTCGAGGGTGTCGGTGTCGTCGTTCTCGAGCGTGATCTGGCCCTGGCCGTCGCAGATCTCGCGGGCGCAGTCGCCGGGCATCTGCGTATCGCTCGGGGTGCCCTTGGCGGCGAACGTTTCGCCGCAGACGCCCGCGGTGCAGGTGCGCGTCCGGCAGACCGTGTCGGCGCCGGGGCAATCCTCGGGCGTCCTGCACGCGCCCATGCCGCCGGCGCCGCCCATGCCACCTGTCCCGCCTTCACCGGCGCCGCCGGTGGTGTCCGGCGGATCCGTGTTCTCGCAGCCCGCTCCCGCGCT
Source organism: Polyangium jinanense (assembly GCF_028435265.1). Classification (GTDB taxonomy): domain Bacteria; phylum Myxococcota_A; class Polyangia; order Polyangiales; family Polyangiaceae; genus Polyangium; species Polyangium jinanense. The sequence goes on from NZ_JAGTJK010000121.1 coordinate 10,891, forward strand.
CACGGCCACGAGGAGCGCGAAGGTCGCCGCGGCGTACCTTGTGATTCCGAACCTTCTCCATCGACTCATGGGCGACATGCCCTTTCTCCCCGTCGGCGCCATGCCCGGCGCGGGGGACCCAACGGCCCGCCGGCCCAGGGGACGCCGGCCTCTCCGGTGTTTGCCAACGCGAGACCTCATCACAGGCGAAAAACCCGGTCAAGGGGGAGATCGGCCCGGAAGCACCCTCCGCAAGCCGTTTTCGGGGCTATGGAGGACACGCCTTCCGCCGCATGCTCCCGCCTCCCGTGAACTCTGCGGTCTGCCCCACCCAACGCATCGGACGACTGAGCATTGGTCTCATCGCGAGGCGTCGCGCCGGGGCGCTGCCCCGGGCCCCGCGGGGGCTGTTCGCCCCTCGACCCGAACCAGGGCAAGCCCTGGACCGTTCGTGGAAGAACTGCGCATCG
>NZ_JAGTJK010000122.1:0-11284 GCF_028435265.1 Polyangium jinanense
TCGTCTTCCTCAACAAGTGTGACGCGGTGGACGACCCGGAGATGCTCGACCTCGTCGAGATGGAGGTCCGCGAGCTCCTCAACAAGTACAACTTCAACGGCGACAACGCGCCGGTCGTCCGTGGTGCTTCGCTCCCTGCGCTGCAGGGCGACCCCAAGTGGGAGGCGAAGATCGGCGAGCTGCTCGACGCGCTCGACAGCTACATCCCGGAGCCGGAGCGCGCTATCGACAAGCCGTTCCTCATGGCGATCGAGGACGTGTTCTCGATCAAGGGCCGCGGCACGGTGGCGACGGGTCGTATCGAGCGCGGCGTGGTCAAGGTCGGCGAAGAGGTCGAGATCATCGGCTTCAAGGACACGCGCAAGACCGTGGTCACGGGCGTCGAGATGTTCCGGAAGCTGCTCGATCAGGGCATCGCGGGCGACAACGTCGGTTGCCTCCTGCGCGGCGTCGAGAAGGACGACATCGAGCGTGGCCAGGTCCTCGCGAAGCCGGGTTCGATCACCCCGCACACGGAGTTCTTGGGCGAGGTGTACGTCCTGAAGAAGGAGGAGGGCGGCCGTCACACGCCGTTCTTCACGAACTACCGCCCGCAGTTCTACATCCGGACGACGGACGTGACGGGCACCGTCAAGCTCCCCGAGGGGGTCAAGATGGTGATGCCGGGCGACAACATCACGATGAACATCGAGCTCATCGCGCCGGTCGCGCTCGAGGAGCAGATGCGGTTCGCGATCCGCGAGGGTGGCAAGACCGTCGGCGCGGGCATCGTGACGAAGATCCTCAAGTAAGGGAAGAAGCAGCGTCATGGCCGACACCACGAAGATCCGGATCCGCCTCAAGGCGTTCGATCACCAGCTCCTCGACAAGTCCACGAGCGACATCGTCGAGACCGCGAAGCGAACGGGCGCGCACGTCGCGGGCCCCATCCCCCTGCCCACGGAGATCCGTCGCTACACGGTCCTCCGCGGCCCGCACGTCGACAAGAAGTCGCGCGAGCAGTTCGAGATCCGCACGCACAAGCGGCTCCTCGACATCATCGAGCCGACGCAGCAGACCCTCGACGCCCTGATGAAGCTCGATCTTTCGGCCGGCGTCGACGTCGAGATCAAGAGCTAGGAGCGCGCCATGAAAGTCAACGTCTACAACCTCAAGCGGGAGCAGGTCGGCGAGATCGACCTTTCGGACGAGGTCTTCGGCGCCGAGGTGAAGGAGCAGCTCTTCTACGAGGTCGTCAAGGCCCAGCTCGCCTCGCGTCGCGCTGGTACCAAGGCCACGAAGGAGCGCAGCGCCGTCGCGGGCTCGACGAAGAAGCTCTACCGCCAGAAGGGCACGGGCCGCGCTCGTCAGGGTTCGATCCGCGCCCCGCACCACGCGGGCGGCGGCATGGCGCACGCGCTCGAGCCGCAGGACTGGTCCTACCGTCCGCCGCGCAAGGTGCGCATCGGCGCGCTGAAGAGCGCGCTCTCCCTGTACGCCAAGGAGGGTCGCCTCATCGTCCTCGACAGCCTCGAGCTGCCCGAGATCAAGACGAAGGCGATCGTCGACGCGCTCGGGGCCCTGCAGGCGGGCAAGAAGTCGCTCGTCGTCGACAGCGCCTCGAACGAGAAGCTGGTGAAGTCGATCCGCAACCTCGACGCGCACCAGTTCTTGCCGCCGGAGGGCGTCAACGTGTACGACCTCCTCCGCCACGACCACCTCGTCGTCTCGAAAGAGGCGGCCAAAGCGCTCGAAGCGCGCTGCCTTCGGTAGAGGAACACGCCATGCAGCCCGAGCACATCATTCGTCGGCCGATCATCCTCACCGAGAAGTCGAGCCGGCTCCGCGAGCAGAGCAACAAGGTCATCTTCGAAGTCCGCCGCGACGCGAACAAGATCCAGATCAAGGACGCGATCCAGGCGCTCTTCAAGGTCGGCGTGGTCGAAGTGAACACGCTCGTCATGCGCGGCAAGGACAAGCGCATGGGGCGCGGCTACGCCAAGCTGCACAACTGGAAGAAGGCGATCGTCACCCTCAAGCCGGGCGACCAGATCCAGTTCTTCGACGAGGAGAAGTCGGAGTAAGCCATGGGTATCAAGAACTTCAAGCCGACCTCTCCGGCGCGGCGCTACTACTCGGTCAGTGATTTCAAGGAAATCACCAAGGCCGAGCCCGAGCGCTCCCTCATCGAGAAGCAGACCTCGACGGGCGGGCGCAACAACTACGGCCGCATCACCTCGCGGTTCCGCGGCGGTGGCCACAAGCAGCGCTACCGGATCATCGACTTCCGGCGCGACAAGATCGGCATCCCCGCGACCGTCGCCGCCATCGAGTACGATCCGAACCGTACCGCCCGCATCGCCCTGCTCCACTACGTCGACGGCGAGAAGCGCTACATCCTCGCCCCCGATGGCCTGATCGTGGGCGCGAAGCTCGTCGCGAGCCGCAACGCCGACATCAAGCCCGGCAACAGCCTCACGCTGCGCCACATCCCGCCTGGCACCTCGATCCACAACATCGAGGTCAAGAAGGGCAAGGGCGGCCAGCTCGTGCGCTCCGCCGGCGTCGCCGCGCAGCTCATGGCCAAGGACGGCGACTACGCGCAGGTGCGCCTGCCGAGCGGCGAAATCCGCAAGGTGCACCTCGATTGCCGCGCCACCATCGGCCAGGTCTCGAACCCCGACCACGCGAACATCACCCTCGGCAAGGCCGGTCGTTCGCGATGGCTCGGCCGTCGTCCGCACAACCGCGGCGTCACCATGAACCCCGTCGATCACCCGATGGGCGGCGGCGAGGGCCGCTCCTCCGGCGGTCGTCACCCCTGCTCGCCGTGGGGGCAGCTCGCCAAGGGCCTGAAGACTCGGAACAACAAGCGGACCGACGGGATGATCATCCGCCGGCGCGGAACCAAGGGTTGATTGAGCCATGCCGCGTAGCATCAAGAAGGGCCCCTTCGTCGACGGCCACCTGATGGAGAAGATCCAGACGGCGCAGGCCACGGGCGGCCCGAAGAAGGTCATCAAGACCTGGTCCCGCAGGTCCACCATCGTCCCCGACGCCGTGGGACTCACGTTCGCCGTGCACAACGGCCGCAAGTTCGTCCCCGTGTTCGTCACGGAGAACATGGTCGGCCACAAGCTCGGTGAGTTCGCCCCGACCCGCACCTTCCACGGCCACTCCGGCGACAAGAAGGCGAAGGTCGGCAAGGCCCCCGGCGGTCGCTGAGGGTTTTGCCAGAAGAGCCCGCGTCCTCGCTTCGGCGAGGGGCGGGCTCTTTTGCATTTCGAAGCCTCGCCGAGATCCCGCCCGCGCCGGCCCGTGGCCGCGCCGCGGACGATCAGCGCGACTTGAGGGCTTCCAGCGTTTCCTTGAGCTTCGGGTCCTTGGACATCTTGCAGTTCCGGCCCATCAGGACCACCCAGCCGAGCGCGCGACTGTCCCCCTCGGTGCGCGCCCTGTCGAGCAGCGCAGCCTTGTCGGGGCAGCTCTTCGCGGCCCAGAGGTCGAAGGCGATCCGCGTGGCCGGCGTCGCGCGCGCTCGAACGTCGTCCTGCTTCAGGAGCTCCACCGCGCGATCGGCCGCCTTCGAGCCGCCCTTGCTCGTCACGAGCGCGTAGAGCACGTCCGGTCCCCGTGTGCCCATCTTCGAGCCGATCACCTCGAAGACCTTGTCGGCCTCGGCGCCGCCCTGGTACGCCGCCTTCGACGCGAGCTCGAGGATGTCGTTGCGCACGTCCGCGTCCTCGGGCGACCTCGGATCCGCGGCCACGAGCGACGTCAGCGTCGCCGCCGCGTCCTTCACCTTGCCCGCGCGCACCTCCTTCGAGAGCTGCGCGCGGAGCTCGCGCGAGTTGCCTGCCGGCGCCGCCGCCTGCGGTTCGTCGTCGTCGTCGTCGGAAGGCGCGACCGCTGCGCTTGGATCCTTCGCAGCGCTCGTGTTTTCTCGGGCCTCGTCGAGGTCCGGGAACGGGGACGTGCGGACGGCGATGGCCAGCACGATGACCGCGACGATGCTGGCCGCGCCCGCGATGCAGAGCACGACGGGGCGGGGCAGGGACGCAGCGGGATCCGAGGCGCGACCGGGCGGCGAGCCGACGATGGTCATGACGTGGAGAGGAGAATAGCGGAGCTTGGGCCTGCGCGGTTCGTCGTTGAGAGGGGCGCGCCCTCGCGCCTCAGAACGTCCCGCGGACGCCCAGGTGGGCCGGACCGACGACGAGCTCGGTGTGAGCGGCTTCGGGCTTCTTGTCCTTCTTCAGGCTGAGCACGAAGAGCGTTGCGCCCGCGGCCACGCCGACGGCACCCACGATGAGGCCCACGTTCGCGACCGTCTGCTGCATCTTGCCCTTGTCGACGTCGCCTTGCCGATTCGCGGGACACGGGCCGCCGCAGGTCGCCTGGAGGTCGTCGTACGTCGTGTTCGACATCGAGCCGAAGACCGCGAACGTGACGAAGCCGGCGACACCGAGGCCGCCGGCCGCGAACGCGCCGATGCGCATCCCCGACATGCCCTTGCCGCCGCTCGTCTCGCTGCCGCCGCCGCTGCCGTCGCCGCCGCTGCCATCGCCGCTGCCGTCGCCGCTGCTGCTCGGGCTCGCGAAGCCGATCGACACCGTCTTCGACTCGCCTGCGGTCGTGGTGATCGACTGCGACGCGGCCGGCTTCGCGCCGGATTCGAGGCGGATGTCCACGCTCCCGGGCATCGCGGGGAAGGGTTTGCCCCAGCGATCCTGAGGAACCTCGACACCGCCGATGGTCAGGCGTGCGCCGCTCTCGGGCGTCGTGACGTCGACGCTCACGAGCGTGAGCTTCGCGTTCAGCTCGTCGCGCTCGACCTTCGCGGTCTCGCCTGTCTGCGCGTACTTCTCCCCGGCGGTCTGGGCCTCGGCCGTGACCTTCTCGAACTCGAGGTAGGCGTCGACGAGCTTGCCCATCTCCCGCAGACAGCGCGCCACGTAGAGGTGCGAGTTCGGGCTCTGCACCTTGTCGTACGAGGCGCGGAAGTCCGCGAGGGCCTCGGGATATTTGCCGGCTTTGAAGAGGGTCGAGGCGCTCTCGAACTTCTTCTTGGCTGCGGCGATGTCCGCCGCGGAGGGCGTCGCCGCCGCGGCCGGGGCTTGCGCGTGGGCGACGCTCGGCCCGAGGACCGAGAGCGCGGGGAGGGCAACGAAGAGAGCTGCGATCGCGGTTGTTCTGGTTCGCACGGCGCTCAGATTCCGGTGGGATCGAACTTGGTGGTTTTCTTGGTGGTCTTGTTCGTCTTGCTCGTCCCCGTGGACGGCGGACGAACGGTCTTCGTCGTGTTGACGGTGGGCGCCTTCCACGTGGTCGGCGCCTTGTTTCCGCCGGCTTGCGGCGCCTCGGGCGCGGCGACGGCGGGCTCCTCGGGCTTCGGCTCCTCGGGCTTCGGCTCCTCGGGCTTCGGCGGCTCGGGTGTTGCCGTCGGCGGTGGCGTCGGCTCGGGCTGCTTCGCCTCCGTCGGCGGCGGCGTCGGCGCGGCTTGTGTGGTGGGCGCTTGCTCCGTCGTCGTCGACGTCTCGGGTTTGTCCCCGCCGCCCGAGAACGCCACGACGGCGCCGATCGCGACGGCCGCGAGCGCGCCGACGCCCATGACGAGCCGCTTCTTCTTCTGCGACGCTTGCGCGGCGAGCAGGAGGTCGTCGTCGTCCTTCGCGGCCGGCTGCGCGGTCGTGGCGATCGGAACCGGCACGCTCTGCAGCGTCTCGAGCCGCGGCGCGGGCGGCGCGGGCGGTACGTCGGGGAGCGCTGCGATGGCGTCGGTGGTCACGGGGACGTCCGTGCTCTCGCCGGCCTTGGCCGAGGTGTCCGGCTTCGAGTCGACCTTCGGCTCGCTGGTCATCGGCGGCGGGATGCTCGCGCGATCCGCGGCGATGCTCGCGTCGGCCGCGGCGATCGCGGCGCGCAGCTCTGCCGCGCGTTTCGCGTTCGCCTCGCCGATCACCTTGCGCACGAAGTCGGCGACGTCCTCGTCCGTGATCGGCGTGCCGATCTGCGCGGACACCTGATCGAGCGCGCGTTGCATCTCGCCGGCGGTCGAGTAGCGCTTCGTCCGGTCCTTCTCGAGCGCCTTCAGGATCACCTTCTCGAAGTCCGCGTGGATGCTCGGGACGAGCTCGCGCGGCGGGATCGGATCCTTCAGCGCGATGTTCTCGACGGTCTTGAACTCCGTCTCCCCGCGGAACGGGTGCAGGCCCGTGACCATCACGTAGAGCAACACGCCGAGCGAGAAGAGATCGCTGCGACGATCGAGCGGCAGGCCGCCGAGTTGCTCGGGCGAGAGATACGGCGTCTTGCCTTTGACCAGGCCCTCGGTGCGCGTGACGTAGAGGCGCCCGCGTGACTTCGCCACGCCGAAGTCGGCGATCTTCGCGAAGCCCGAGGTCGAGATCAGGATGTTGCCCGGCGAGATGTCGCGATGGACGAGATCGACGAGCGCGCCGTTGTCGTCGCGCAGCTCGTGCGCCGCGTGCAGGCCCGCGCAGATCTGCGAGGCGACACGCAGGATGATGTTCTGCGGGATTCCGCCGAGGGTCTTCGCCGCCTTCTGCACCGTGCTCAGCGTGTCGCCTTCGACCCACTCCATCACGATGTAGAGGATCTCGTCCTGCTCCCCGAGGTCGAAGATCTCGACCACGTTCGGATGCCGGATACGGGCCGCGACGCGCGCCTCGTCGAGGAACATCGTCTCGAAATCCGGATCGTCGGAGACGTCCGGCAGCATCGTCTTGATCGCGACGGTCTTCTGGAAGCCGCGGGATCCCTGCAGGCGCGCGGCCCAGACCGACGCCATGCCGCCCTTCGCGACGCGCAGGAGGATCTCGTAACGGCCGAGCGTGCTGCCGGGCTTGAGGCGATCGAGCGCGGTCGCCTTCGTGCGCGAGACGGGCGCCTCGGAGCTGTCGCCGTCGGCCGGCGAAGGCCCGGAGGTCGGCGTCTTCGTGACGACGGTCGGCATCTCCGACTTCGTCACCACGACGTGCTCGGGTTTGTCCTCGGCCTTGGGCTCCTCGACCTTCGTTTCCTCGGGCTTCTTGGCTTCGGCTTTGGGCTCCTCGGCCTTGGGCGCCTCGGGCTTCGGCGCGTCCTTCGCTTCGACCTTCGGCGCCTCGATCTTCGGCGCTTCGAAGGCCCCGGAGTCGTCGTCGATCTCGATGTCCTCGCCGGGCAGCGACTCCGCGACGGGCCGGATCGGCGGCGGCGGCTTCGGCACCTCGGGCTTCGCGGCGACCACGGGCGGGGCCGGGGGCTTCGGGATGCCCGGCTTCGGTGCCGGCGCCGGCGGCGCGGTCTTCGGCGGCGGCGGCACGACCGGCTTTTTCGCCTCCGCGGCCGGGGCGGCTTCAGGTTTGTCGGCGGGTTTGTCCGCAGGCTTCGCCTCCGCGGGCTCCTTCGCCTCGGCGGCGGGCTCGGCCTTCGCGGCGGGCTTCGGCACGGTCGGGCCCGCGGGCTTCGGCGGCTCCACGCCGCCCACGAGCGTCCGCTGACGGACCATCGGCTTCGGGGCGCCGATCTTCGGCACGGTCGGGCCTACGGCCGCCTTGTCCTCCGCGGCGTCTTTTTTCTCGGCGGCAGGCGTGGGCGCAGGCGCCGTCACGGCGGGCGCCTTCGCGCCGAGCGGCGCCTTGCCGTTTGCCCCGGGCGCAGCGACGCCGGCGACCGTGGGCTGCGGCGGACGCACGGCCGCAGCGGGAGCGGGCTTCGGCGCGGCGGGCGCCACGGCGGGCGACGCGGCGGGCGCAGCGGCAGGCGCCACGGCGGGCGCGGCCGCCGGCTTCGAGGCGAGCTTCTCCACGAAAGCGCCCACTTCCTCGGGCTTTGCGATTGCGTCGGCCGGGACGCTGCGCAGCGCCTGGAGCAGGCTGTCGAGCGACGCGCGTTTCGCGGGATCCCGCTCGAGCGCCTTCGGGAGCGCGTCCTCCACCGAGGTTGGCAGGCCCTCGATCATCACGGACGACAGCTCCTGGATCGGCCCCGAGAGGACCTTCTGCACGACGGCCGCCTCCATCTTCGAGGCGAAGAGGCGCTGCTTCGCGATGAGCTCCCACAGGATCACGGCGGCGGCGAACACGTCGCCTTTCGGATCGATCGTGCCCGTCGGCGCGCCGGGCGTCGCGGCGCTCATGGCCTTCACGCGCTCGGGCGGCGCGTAGGCGAGGCGATCCTGCTTCATGATCCCGTGCGGACCGAGCTTCGCGAGGGCCCGCGCCCAGCCGAATCCGCCGACGCGCGTCACGCCGTCCTTGCCCACGAGCACGTGGAACGGGCTCAGCTCGCCGTGCGCGATGGGCTCGCCCTGCGCGTGCGCCGCGGACAGACCTTCGAGCATTTCGAGGCCGATACGCAGCGCGATCGGCAGCGGGATACCGGCTGTCTTCGCGTTCGCGACCAGCGAGGAGAGCGTCTCGCCTTCGAAGTGTTCCGACACGACGAAGATCTCGCCGTCCCCGACGCCCGTCTCCACCATCGGCACCACGTTCGCGTGCGTGAGGAGCTTGCCGTTCTTCGCGTCGCGCAGGAACGCCTCGGCGATCTCCGGCTTCTTCGTCACGTGCTTGTGCAGGCGAAGCACGACGTAACTCTTCGTGCTTCCGTCTGTTTGGGCGAGCCAGGTGGACGCCACGCCACTGCCGGCCATCTCCCGCGTCAACTCGTATTTGCCGAGCTTCGAAGCCGATCCAGTGGCAGTCTGAGTATCGAGCGCCATTGCCGCCGCATGCTATCAGGTTCGTAGAAGCCGGATCCAGCAAGCTTTTCAGGTTGCGCGGCCAGCGCCTCTCGCGAGGAACCTCGCACGGCAAAGCGCAGGGCACGTTGGATCCAGGTAGCGAGGCACACGTTCAGCACTGGGCTCTCAACTGACCATGTCGCCAGCGCTGTTCCCCTCGCGTCCCCGCCTCGCCGATCACGCTGTCGTCCGGCGTCACCGCGTGGGCGACGAGGACTTCTGGGTCCTGCACGATCAGCGCTCGGGCCTCGCATACCGCCTCGGCGCGCGCGAGTGGGGATTGCTCGCGCAGGCCGACGGATCGCGTGATCTCGAAGGGATCGTGGCCGCGGCCTCGCGCGCCTCGACCTTCGCGAAAGTCGAGACCCTGCGCGCGTTCCTCGCCGCTCTGCACGAGGCCGGCCTGCTTGCCGAAGGCGTCGCGCCGCTGCCCGAACCGAAGGTCCGCGGCGCATCACGACGGCTCGATCCGCTGCCGGGCTTTTCCCTCGCGTGTGACGGTCGCGGGAGCTGCTGCCGTCTTTATGCCTCCGTGATCTTCCGGCCCGTCGAGGAGGCCTACGCCCGCGCGCTCTTGCCGCGCGTGCTCGACGCCGGTGATCACCCCGAACGCGCGTTCACGCCTTTGCAAGGCTCCTCCGCCTGCGGAGCGAGCTCCGTGCCGCTCGTCGACGGCCGCTGCGCGTACCTCGATGGCAGCGGGCTCTGCCGCTTGCACGCGGCGCAAGGCGCACACGTAAAACCGCTCGGGTGCCAGACGTTCCCCGCGCTCTTCGTCGACGATGGGGAGGCGGTGCGTGTCGCGCCCGCGGTGGAGTGCGCCTGCGTGCTCGCGAGCGCGCTCGATCCACAGCCGAAAGGCGCTTTGCTCGTCCCCGAAGGCGCGCAAAGCTCCGCGGATCTCGACGAGGGCATCCTGATCGTCGAGCTCCCGGAGACGCTGCTGCTCGCGCCGGGCAAGCACGGGACCCGCGCCGATCTCGTTCGTTTCATGCATGCTGTCGTGGACGCTCCCGCGCCGATCGACACGGCGCATGCGCTCGCGGCCCTCGCATCGTCCGTCGAGACGTCGGACCTCGATCCCGCAGCCGCGACACGCGCCCTCGCAGAGCCCGCGCCCCTCGATGTCGAGCTCCTCCGCCCCTTCTTCGCCGCGCTCGCATCGCACGCATCCCGTCGCGCCCGCATCGACGCGACCTACCGCGCCGAGCACGACCTCGCGCGCCACGCCGTCCGCTGGATCGAAGCCGCCTCCCGCGCGCTCGCCGAGGATCCGACCCTCGCCGCGCCTGCCTCCTCCACGCGCGCCCGCGCCGAGGCCTTTTACCTTCGCGCAGGCGCACACGCCTACCAGCTCGTCTCCAGCGATCTCCCCCTCGCGCACGCGCTCCGCGATCGCGCCGCGCGCATCCTCCTCGCGCGCGCGTTGCCGCTCGTGATCACGCGAGGCGAAGCGCAGAACGAGCCCGCGCTCGCGCATCCGCTCGCCCTCGTCGAAGCGACGCTCCGAGGCCATGGCCTCGACGCGTACGCCCACGACGTGCCGGGCTCGGCGTAACGCGGCGATCGCGTGCACGCGGACGCTTCGACGTCATAACGATCCGAGGAGGATCGAGCCCATGACGATCGCGAGGGGGGAGCGCGGTGTGCTCGTCGAGCGCCTGCTTTCCATCATGGACCAGAAGAACCACGAGGCCTGGCCGAAGCTCACGAAGCCGGGCCTCTCGCGCGACGCGCTCGCCGCGCATTTCCGCCACGAATACCGCACCTACGTGCGCGACTTCCCGGTGCTGCTCGCGCGTGTCCTCGGCCAAGGACCACCCGACGACGTGCGCATCGCGCTCGCCGAGAACCTCTACGAAGAGCAGACCGGAAAGCTGAGCCTCGGCGTCCCGCACCCGGCCCTGTTCCTGGAGATGATCGACGGTCTCAGCATCGATCGCGCCTCGATCGAAGACCCCTCGATCCCGCTCGAACCCGAGGCCCTCACCTACCGCGCGATGCTCGACCGCGTGAGCGCGAGCCCGCCCTGGCAGATCGGCGCCGCGGTCCTCACCATCTTCGTCGAGGGCAGCGTGCACGAGCGCGCCGAGCTCGAAGGCACACGGAACCTCCCGCCAATCGACGAAGTCATCCGCACGCACCCGATGGTCCTGCACTACGGCTGTCCCCCCGAGCGCATGCGCCTCGCCCGCGCCCACCGCGCCGTCGAGGGAGGGCATCGCCGCGACGCGTGGAACATGCTCCTCGCCCACGTCCCGCCCCAGAGTGACCTCGCAGCTTCGCTCGTCGACGCGATGACCGAAGCCCTCACGCTCTGGCAAGCGTATCGCTCGGCCGTGGCGCGGCATCTCGTCTGAGAGGAGCGGGGCGTTGCCCCGCACCCCAGCAGGGGGCTGTCCGCCCCCTGCACCCCGGACCAGCGCAAGCGCTGGACCCGGGGTCGATGAACTGCGCGATGCGCAGTTCATCGAACAGGCCGAGGCAAGACCACGAGCGGCGTTGCCAGCGGAGACAGCAGCGCTGCCGTACGTGCTGGGGACGTCTTCCCTGTCGACA
>NZ_JAGTJK010000123.1:0-11222 GCF_028435265.1 Polyangium jinanense
CATCAGCCGCGGGCTCGAACGACTGGCACCCGCAGCAGAGATGCTACGGGTGCTCAGGGAGAATGGGCTCGCGAGATGAGACCAATGCTCAGGCCAGGGGCTGGACCCGGGGTCGATGAACTGCGCGATGCGCAGTTCATCGAACAGGCCGATTCAAGACCAGCGAAGGCCCTGCCAAACCAAGACGCCGCGCTGACGTGTCGATTGGCAACGCTGTCTGTAGTCTTGCCACCGGCCCGTGGAAGAACTGCGCGATGCGCAGTTCTTCCAACTCGAGTCCAGGGCTTGCCCTGGTTCGGGTCGAGGGGCGAACAGCCCCCGCGGGGCCCGGGGCAGCGCCCCGGCGCGGCGGCCCCAAGGGTGAAATCAGGGCAGAAGCCGCGAGAGGAAGCTCCACTTCGTCGACTGCCCGGACTTCATTGCTAGAACCGCCGTGATGCCGATGACGCCCGCTGTGCACGCCAGGTTGATCGGACCCATCACGCTCAGAAAGCGCATGAGGCCTCTCGCCTTCTCGGGCGTCCGGGCTGACGGCTCGTTGCCGGATTGCACGGGCACGGCGCCTTCCGGGGCCTGCTTGCCGAGCTCCTGACCGCTCAGGATGTTCGCCGCGCCCGTGAGGACGGCGGCGCCGAGCAGGATGTCCTTCGCGAGGACGAGCCCGCGCGTCTGCTCGTCGATGGATCGCCCCGAGATCGCCGCGCGACCGATGAACCACGTCAGCGCCGCGATGCCCAGGCTCCCCGCGGTCACCACGTTGTAGCTGTTCCATGCGTCGTGCAGGACCTGTCCTCGCTCCTGCTCGGAGTCGATGTCCTGGACCGCGCGGTGCAGCGCGAGCTTGCCGAACAGCGGACCACCGAAGCCGGCCGCGAGGCCGAGATCATGCAGCACCCAGGCGGACGTCGAGAGCACGGCCATGGTCATTCTCCCTTCCTGACGAATGCATCGGCCCCGGGGGGACCGTCTTGCACACCGGCGCGACGGTTTGCACGAGCGATGCCGCCGGCTCGACGTGCTCGCCTGGGCGCTCATCGTTGAAATCCCTCGTCCGACGCCTGTACAACGGACCTCGTGAGCCAGATCGATCCCTCCCAGAAGACGCTCGTCGAGCAGCTCCGCGCCCTTGCCGGCGTCTCTGCCGACACGAACGAGTTCGTCATCGTCAAGGAAGAGGGCCGGACCATTCACGTCCGCTTCAGCCCGGGATCGACCGACTCGCTCGACGTCAAGACACTCATCTCGGAGCAGGGATCCTCGCCGCGCTTCGTCCAGGCGGGGTATCGCAATGGCCGCCGCGAGGGGCCGCTCCTCGTCCCGCGGCCCATGAACCTCGTGCTCCGCAAGGAGACTGCGGCGAATCGCCAGGGCAAGGCCGACGGCGTCGATCGCGAAATCCAGACGGATGATCCCGCGTTCGACGACGCGGTCTTCATTGATACATTGATCAACGATGATCTCGTCCGCGCCCTCCTCGCCTCGCCCGACGCCCGCGCCGCGATCCTCTCGCTCCTCGGCGACAATTGCGCGGTGATCCGCATCGACGACTCGACCGCGGGCAACATCTCGCTCGACCTCGTCGAGTTCACCCAGCCCGCGCCCGATCAGCAGCGCGGCGCGCGTATCGTCGACGCCCTCGCCCGCCTCGCCGCGTCCTTGCCTCCCATCCGGGCGAGCGGCGAGGCGCCCCCGGTCGACAACCAGTCCGCGGCGGCCACGACTGGCTGCGTCTTCGCCTTCCTCGGCCTCATCGGCACCCCCATGGCCGTGTACGGCCTCGCGCCGAGCGGCTGCGTCGAATCGGACGGCGAAGGATCGAGCCTCGTGTGCGGCGCCGGCCCGCAGTGTTGCGAGCCCCTCTGGACGGGGTTTTTCGTGGGCCTCCTTCTGAGCCTGCCAGTTATCGCTTTCCTCCATCGAATCGTGCGCGGAAAACCGAATTCCTCGACGAGCCGGTTCGTCTTGCAATGCGCCACCCTCGTCGTGTTCGCGGAGCTCGGGCTCGTCGCCTCGCGCCTGTGGCGCTAGGGTCGGCGACGCGCTACCCGGAGGAATCCTCCGCATGGCTCCACCTCGTATCGTCCCTCCCCTCGCCCTCGCGCTCCTCGTGGCCGCGGCCGCGTGTGGGAATGATCGCGAAGGCACCCCGAATCTCGCGCCCGCCCCTGCGCCCTCGGCGACCGCGCCCGCGCTCCCGGATCCTCGAGCCGAGGACGCGGGTGACGCCACGCCGGATGCGCCGAAAACCCCCGCATTCGTCACCGTTTTCGCCGCGGGGGACGTGAGCTTCGGGCGCCTCGTCGGCCAGATCCTCCTGCGCGAGCCGGATCGCGCCCTGTTTGCCCCAATGGAACACCTCCTCCGCGCGGCCGATGTGCGGTTCGTCAACCTGGAGGGGCCCATCAGCGATCAGGGAAACGAGACCGTCTCCCCCGAGAACAACCTCGTCTTCAATGGTCCCCCCGCCTCGGCCGACGTCCTCGCGCGCGCCGGGATTGACGTCGTCTCCACGGCGAACAACCACGCCTGGGATTACGGCAAATCGGCCATGCTGGAGACCCTCGATCACCTCGACCGCGTCTCCGTCCTCCACGCGGGCACGGGCGCGACCCTCGAAAAGGCCTTCGAGCCCGCGATCCTCACGCGCCGCGGGTTCCGGCTCGCTTTCCTCGCGGTCACCGACGTCTGGAACCAGGGCGTCCTCTCCAGACACCCAGGCCGCGCCCACGTCGCCGGAGCCGATCGCGAAGCCCTCGTGCGCGCCGTGCGGGCCCTCCGCGAACGGAGCGACATCGACGCGATCCTCGTCAGTTATCACGGCGGCGAGGAATACCGCGAAGACCCACTTCCCGGCACACGCGCCCTCGCCGAGGCCGTGATCGACGCGGGCGCCGACGCTTTCCTCGGCCACCACCCGCACGTCGTGCAGGGCGTCTCGTTCCACGCCGGAAAGCCCATCGTCTACAGCCTCGGCAACCTGCTCATGCGCATGCACAGCGGCCACCCGTGGACCGAGATGGGCCTCGCCGTCAAACTCGAGCTCGAAAAAGGCGCCCCTCCCCGCCTCTTCGTGTGTCCGTTTCGCATTCACGGCATCGAGCCGATCCCCCTCGCCAAGGATCCTCGACGCAAGGCCTACGAATCTCACTTTTTCGGTCGATTCCAGGCCTTGTCGCGCCGCGTCGGAAGCGCGAGCCTCGGCCCCGCCGGTGAGGACGGATGCGCGCCCGTCGCACTGCCTTCCAGCACCGAAAAGCCGAGATCCGCGGATTCTCCTGCATCGAACTTTCCGTAGTGCCGGCCGGGCATTACCCTTCCTACATGTTCACGCGAAAGCTCCTCCTCGGCCTCGGCGCCTCGTGCGTCGCGGTCGCACTCGCATTCGCTGCCGTCGAACCTCAGGGCACAAAGGCCGCCCACGCCGCCGCGCCGCCCGAAGTCCGCGGACCTCGCGTGGCCGTCCTGGCCACGTTCCCGGGCGCCGAACACACCTCGCTTTATCTCGTCCAGGCCGGCGGAGGCGCGGATCCCGCCCCCGTCGCCACGTTCGCGCACCTGCCCGACGCCGCCGTGCGCGCCGCCGTCGTCCCGGGCACGCCGTACGTGCTCGCGACGGCCGATACCACGCCCTCGCGCGACGCCTCCTTTCATGCCTCCCTCTTCCGCCTGCGACCCCACGCGCCGCCCGAGGCGCTCGTCGATCGGGTCGTCCACGCGAGCCGCCCCCTCGTCACCTCCGCGGGCCGAATCTTCGTCTCCCGCGGCCGCGCCGGCACCGAAATCGAGGGCGGATTGCGCGTCGATCCGCTCACCGTCGACGAGGTCGACCTTTCCACCGGAAAAACCCGCGCCGTCCATGCCGAGCACGGACACCTCCTTTTCCTCGCGGGCGCGGCGGGCAAGGAGATCGTCCTTTATCGTGTCCTGCCCGATCACGCCGACGTCGTCGCCGTCGATCCCGATACGGGTGCCGTGCGTCCCATCGTGAAAAACCTACCGCCCTTCGCCCGCGATTTTTCCATCGACGCGAGCGGTAAAAAGCTCGTCTTCCAGGGCCGCCACGAAACCGACAGCCGCACCTGGGTCATCGACGAGATCGATCTCGCCTCCGGCCATGCGCGCCGCCTCTTTTCGAGCCCGAGCATGACCCTCGCCCCGGCCGTCCTCCCGAGCGGCGGTGTCCTTTACAATCCCCCGGGCCGCGGACTCTCCACGCTCGACGCCGAGGCGCGCGTCGCCGGCCCCCTCGGCCCCGGCGTCGACCTCGTCGCGGCCACGACTGCCGATTCCCGCTGGATCGCCGCCTTGCACACGCAGCCGAGCTCGCTCGCCGTACCTTTCCTCGTCGATACAGAGGCCGGCGTCGCCTCCGTCCTCCCCGCGCCTCGCGGGAGCCGCGTGGCCATTGCCGGGTTTTACCCCGCGAACGGAGGTGCTCTTTGAGCCCCAAGCACCCCCTCGCCGCCGCCGCCTCGCTCGCCCTCCTCGCCGCGAGCGGCGGCGCCGCCGCTTATTGCCCTTCGTATACCGCGTCGAGCCCCGCGAACGATCACGGCTGCGCCATCGAGGCCGTGGCCGGGACGAACCCGACGAACGACGAATGGAACGTCATCTTCGACCTCGTCTCCCAGGGCCCCGCGGCCTGGGGTGACCAGGGCCCCTCCGTCACCGACATCGGCCAGGGCTGCGGCAAACCCGAGCCGTACCAATCCGTCTCTGCGCGTTTCCCTTGCGAATTGCTCAAGGCCCTCACGAAGGTCGAGTCCGGCTGGCGCCAGTTCTGCGTCCCCACCCTGCCCGCGGATCAGGTCGGCGGCGAATCGCGGACCATCATCTCCTTCGATTGCGGTTATGGAATCGGGCAGGTCACGAGCGGCATGCACGTCGGGGAAAACCCGGACTTCGACCGTGAGCGTGTCGCCTCGGATCCGTTCTACAACCTCGCCACGAGCACCCGCATCCTCGCGGCGAAATGGAAGGCGACGAACTGCGTCGGCGACAACCAGCCCAAGATCGTCGAACACTGGTACACGGCCACGTGGGCCTACAATGGTTTGGCGTACGTGAACAATCCGAACAACCCGAACTACGACCCGAACCGCGGTGTCTGGAAGCCGTCCGTGGGCGGCGCCGCGCCGTACCAGGAGAAGGTCTACGGGTTCATGGAATTCAATAGCCAGTGGGAGACGATCGAGCCGGCCTATCCGAACCCCGGCGACATCGGCGGAGGCACGAGCCCGCCCGATCTGCCCGAGCCCGATTGCGCTTCCCCCACGGATTGCGAGAACAAACGCCCGACCCACGTCACGGCGTGCGCGGGAGCCGTCGGCGGAAGTGGCGGCGCAGGCGGAGGCGGAAGCGGCGGCGCGGGCGGCGGCGGTGGAAGCGGAGGCGCAGGCGGAAGCGGCGGCGCAGGCGGAAACGGCGGCACAGGCGGCAGCGGAAACGACGGCGGAAGCGGCCCCGGCGGCGGCCCCGGCACCACGGACGACGGCAATGGCACCGTCCACGGCGTCGTCACGTGTCAGTGCCGCGCCGCGGGCACGAATGATCGGATTCCCGGGTGGCTCGGCCTCGGCTCACTCGCCGTCCTGGCGAGCCTCGGCGCGCGCCGCCGCCGTCCGCGCCTCTAGCCTCATTCGCAGGCGAGCGACTTCATATCCGCCACGCGTTTCGGGAACTCGGTTTCCAGGATGAAATTCGAGATCCGCGTCTCCGGGCCGTTGCGGCTCCTGCCCACGTGCAGGAAGTTCGTCCCCGTATCGCCCGCGTGGCAACCATTGCACGTCGCGATCGAGAACGCCTTGCGGAGGTTTTCGGCCGCGCCGGGGACCTCCCAGGTGAAAGTGTTCGTCGGCACGCGCGACGATCCGCCGTTGAACGGCTCGCCCTTGAACCGGGAGCCTACCTTGTGCGTTCCGTCCAGGATCTTGCGCTCGTTCTGACGAACGAAATCGGCGAGCAGCGTCGTATTGTTGTGGACCAGGTCCGGCGTCAGACCCACGCTCGCCGGCAGCAGTTTCCCTTTGGAGTTGATCTGGAATTGCCGCAGCTCCCACAGGGGCGTCGCGTCGCCGAAGGTCAGGGCAATCTCGTTCGTGCGCAGTTGATTGAGCACGCTCCCCGGCTGCATCCCTTGCCACGACTTCGCGCTCACGAATTTCTCCGTCAGCACCTCGAGCTTCGTGTTGTACTCCGGCCCGAACGGCAGCGCGCCGAGCGCGTGGAATTCGCGTGCCCAGCTCTCCGGCGTCTGTCCCCGGTTCGACGGCAGCCTGTATTCGAAGATCATGGTGAACGGCAGGGCGCGCCCGTCGGGCCCGTGCACGTTGTACACCATGCGCCCCTCGCCCACGCCCTCGCCGACGTTCAACTTCTTGCGTAAATCGAGCCGGTACACGATGGCGAGCAGGGACATCGGCGCCTTGGCGAGATCGTACGTCTTGCCGTCCGCGCTCTTCGCCCGCCAGGGCCCGAGCACGAGCTCTTCCATCCGGGCGCGCGCCTTGATCGTCAGCCCGTCGACGACCTGGTCCGTGAGCCACGTTTCCATGAATCCCTTGATGAACTCCTGCTGGTCGTGGCCTTTCGCCATTTCCTGGACGACATAGCCGAACGACCATTTCCCGAGTCCGGTCGCCCGCGCGTCCTGGATTACCGACAGATCCGTGATGAAAAGCTCCTTCGCGGCATCGACGACGCAATCGGTGAGCGCCTCCTCGTTTTCCCCGATGGGCTCCGCCTCTCCTGGGTCGGAGACCGGCACTTCACCGCAGCCCACCCCAAGCACGAGCGTCAGCGCAACCGTGAACAAACCATGCATGTTACGTTTCATGACTGCCCCCGCCCCTCGCGGAGTAACGCCCGGCCGTCTCGCAGGACAGAATGTCCCGGACGCGCCCCCGCGGGGTTCTATGGCCATCCGGCGCGCTCGGGCCTCCGAGCTTCGCACCGAAAACCTGCTCCCTACGGAACAGCCACCAATATCATGCGCTCATGGTGAGTCGAGAAGCCCCCCTCCCGCACCCCGTGCCCGGAGGGCATTTTTACGTCCGCTCGCACCGCGCCGCCTCGATTCCGTCGCGCAAGCTCCGGAGCAAGAGAATCCCCTCGAGATCCACGTTCGCGTGGACCAACGTCCGCGCAAGCTTCGACGTGATGCCCGTGGCGATGGGGCGCGCCCCGAGCAGGCGAATCGCACGTCCGAGGCGCGCCACCTGCTCGGCCGTCTCCGCCGTGAGCGCGTCCGCTCCGGTCAAATCCAGGATCACGGTCTCCGCGCCCCGCGCGGAGACGGCGTTCAGGATTCGACCTTCCATCTCCAGTGCGCGCGCGGAATCGAGCACCCCGATGATCGGCAGCGCGATCGTGCGCGACGAGACCTCGAGCACGGGCGCCGAGAGGGCCAGGATCTCCTGCTTCTGCCGCTCCACGATGGCGAGCGTCCCCCGAAGCTGCTCCGCGAGCTGCCCTTCCTCGGCCGCGCGCCGCTCCGCCCCGCGCCGCGCCGTCTCGTCGGTGTGGTGCACGAGGATCACCGTCTTGCCCGTCGCCGGATCCGGCAGCGTGCGCGCCTCGACCGCGTGCCAGCGCTCGCCCACGGCCGTGTGCACGGCCGTCTCCAGCGAAAACACCTCGCCCGCCCGCGTCGCCGACAGCAGCGCCTCCGGAATCACATCGTCCGGAAAACGCGCGCGGAATGGCGCGGCGGTCCCGAATGCGCTTTGCGCCGCCGGGTTTTGCAGGACAATCTCCCCTTCCATGTCGAGCAGCGTCACCATCACCGACGTGTGCCGCAGCGCCTCGATGCTTCGCACGAGATCCGGGCTCGGCGCCTTCTCCTTCACGACCGCCTGGATGAGCACACCCGTCCGGCCATCGTCGAGCGGCACGCCCGTCATGAAGAGCTTCATCGTGACGGGCTCGCCCTTTGGATACAGCGTCCATTCCTCCTCGGCCGTCCGGCCCACGCGGAAACCGTCGATGTACCCGCGCATCCGCGTCCGCGTCGACTCCGACATATCGGAGTAATCACGCGCGTAGAGCTCTTCCGGGGTGCTCGCGCGCCAGAGCTCGAGGGCGGGCTTGTTCGCCCAGCGCTGGCGGAAGAAGTCGAGGTCGAACACCCAGGTCGGGACAGGGGAGGATTCCAGGGCGGCGAGCCGTTCGTGAAGCTTCATGGGTCGGGCGTCGACGGGCGACGCAGCACGTCGCAGGGGACCTCGTTTAGGACGGAACCAACGCGGTGTCTACCACGCCCGAGGCCCCTCCCCCAGGCCCGACTCGTGCTGTTCCACGGGCAAACCCGCAATCTCGCGCAGCGCGAGCGGAAAGAAGCTCTCGTTATCCATCGCCCCCGGTGCGCTCCCCGGGTAGCGGCGCTCGATCGAGCGCTTTCCACGCATCGGATCGATCCGGCGGATCACGACCGTCCCGCCTTTCACGTGGATCTCATCCACCTCGATCGCGCTCCATCGCTCCACGCGCTCGCCATCGAAAAGCTCAATGAATTCGCGCCCAATCCGCGCCCGCCGTGAAAGATCCCGCGCGTCCCGCCCGATCTCGAGGGCGCCGTGGGATTCCACGTCCTCGCGCGCCTTCCGGAGCAGCCACTCGTTCCAGGCGCGCTCGGCCGCCACGGCGAACAGATATTCCTGATGCTCCGGCCGCGCCCCGGCCGTGGGCCTCTCGCCCTCGTAAACACCGTGGATCCGGAACGCCACGAAGGCGCCCCGGCGCCCCATCCAGCGCAGATCGAATTCAACGCGGTTCGAATCGCCTTTTTGGCGGGTGCGCACAACCTTTACCAGCGCGCGTGCATCTTCGAAACGGAGCACCACGCGCGGCAGCGGATCGCCCCACGTGTGGCGCGCGAGCCCGTCCTTGCCCACATACGTGCACGACGCGACCGGGCCATTCACCTCCCACGCGATCGGCGCCGCGAACCACGCCCCCACCGCGGCCGCGACGACCGTCAGCGCCGCGGCGATCGCCTCCGTGAGCGGCGCGCCGACGCCGAGCTGCCGGAGCAGCCACACGAGCATCCCGATGGGCACGAGCGAGACCACGCCCACCGCGACCGCGCTGAACGCCACGAGCACGGACGTCCGCAGGGCCCGCAGAGAAAGCGTCACCGGCTTCTCCCCGGCCTGCATGGTGCTTCCGACCGAACGAACGTCCCCGATCTCCGGCGGGGGCAGGGCGAACACCCGCATCCCGTCGGCCAGGCGATCCCCCGCGTGTGACGTCGCCCGTGGCGCGATCCGTGTCATGCCGTCCCGCGTCGAGGATATCCTCTCCGGCCGCGGCCCGCGAGCCCAACGTTTTCGGCCTTTACGTCGCCGAGCCTCCCGGATTACGCTCTCTCCGCGTGTCGGGCCACCTGAGATCCTTCGGCGCGGATCGCGTCGGCGCATGGGCGTATGCGAATGGCTTCGCGTGGAACCCGTTCCCCGGGGAGAGCTGGTTCCGCCCGTGGGAGCCGCACGACAACATCGCGCCTCCGGGCCACTTTCTCCACTCGGTCACGCGACAGACACCTCACGGCCCGTACGTGCTCGTCGAACCCTGGTACGCGCCGGACCTCGAGACCGAGCCGCTCGAACGAACCATCTTCGCCTACGCCGCGCACCCGAACCTCGTGCGCCGCGCGGCCATGCGCGTCGGCGAGCACTTCGTGACGCGCGTCGCTTACCTCGAAAGCGCGCCGCCGCCGAAGGTCCAGATCGGCGACAAACTCTGGGATCAGCACGTCACGACGTTCGCCGCCTCGCCTGTCGAGGCCGCCGCCGCGTTCCCCCCGCGCCTGCGCTCGATGCTCGCGAGCTGGGGTTTTCAGGGGCACCTCGAGATGCGCCCCGGCGGCCTCGTGATCTTCATGGCGGGCCTGCGCCCCGTGGCCGAGCATTACCAGCGCTTGCTCGGCGTGGCGCGCGAGGTGCTGCACGCGACCCTCGGCTAAAAGACGAACGGCACGTCGACCTGCACGATCTTGTACTCGAGCCCGCCGCCCGAGAATCCCGTCGGCAGATCGAGCCCCATCGTCAAGGAGACCGCGGGGCGTAGCCACATCTTGTCGCTCAGCTTGAAGTGCCCGCGAGGCCCGAAGCCGAGCGTCCAGTTGTCAATCCGCGTGGGATCGGTGCCCTTCTCGATGGTCTCGTTCGAGACCCAGAGCTGGTAGCGGAGCTCGGTGCCGATCGAGAGCTGCGGAATCACGAACCACCCGAAATGCAGGCCCGCGGTGAGGTTCGTCCGGGCCGCATCCTTGTCGAGCGTGGCGCCGCGCACGCGGAGGAGCTGCAAGAGCGTCACCTCGGCCTGGAGCGTGATCCCGTTCGCGATGTACCCGATGCCCGCACCGACGATCGGGGTCATGTAGTTGATCTGGAAGAGCGCGTTGTCCATCGAGGCGCGCGCATAGATGCCGTCGAGGTTCGCCGTGCGGGTCGCCATGTCGGGCGTGTCGCCGCCGCCCGTGCCCACGGGGATCGTGGTGGCGGCGAACAGGCCCACCTTCCACGACTCGCCGAGCGGAATCGAGTAGAGCGCGCCGATCGCGGGGTTGATGAACGACGTGGCCTTCGTGCCCTCGGGCCCCGACGTCTCGCTGTGGATCATGCCGAGCCGCACGATGGCGGCGAGGTTCGGCAGGATCTTGTAGCTCCCGAGCAGAAGCACCGGGACCGTGGTCTTCGTCTTCGAGAACGCGAACGTCGTGTCGAGACGAACCACGTTCCCCGCGGTCACCGGCCGGAGCATGAAGGGCAACGAGTACGGCGCCGGGGTCTTTTTCGCCGCGGGCTCCGGCGCGGCAGGCGGGGTCTCCGCCGGGGGGTTTTGTTGCGCGCGCGCTGGAAGGGCGGACGAGAGGCCGCCGAACGCGAGCCCTACCGCAACCAAACGTGACAGCCCACGACGAACCCCAATTCCGTTTTTCACGACCCTACTCTCTCCTCTCCGATCCCAACGTATCCGAGAGCAAGCGCAAGGTGCGAAAAATCCGAGCCGTGTTCGTGCGCGGCTTGGCGTGCCAGACCACGGCGGCTCGACCCGACCCCGACGCGCGCGACCGCTGCGCGGGCAAACCATAACGTTCGATACTCCTCTTCTTGGGGCCGCCGCGCCGGGGCGCTGCCCCGGGCCCCGCGGGGGCTGTTCGCCCCTCGACCCGAACCAGGGCAAGCCCTGGACCTCAGGGGGAAGAACTGCGCGATGCGCAG
>NZ_JAGTJK010000124.1:0-10922 GCF_028435265.1 Polyangium jinanense
GAGAAACCGCGCATCGCGCGGTTTCTCGGCCCTCGGTCCAGGCCGTGCCTGGTCCGGGGTGCAGGGGGCGGACAGCCCCCTGCTGGGGTGCGGGGCAACGCCCCGCGTCTCAGTGCTTGGCGCTCGCGAGCACCTCGGCGGCGCGGAAGAACTCCTCCGCCCAGACAGGCAGCTCCCGCGGGGCGCGCTGTCGGACGAGCCGGATGGGCTGCGCGATCCGCGCGACGGTGTCTGGCAGCAGCTCCCGGTCCGCCCAGCCGAGGAACCACACGCCCTCCAGCCGATCCGATGCGACCGCCCGGAGGAGGACCCGACCCTCGATGTCCCGCTGCATCCAGCGGAAGTGGCCGGAGAACACCCCTTCGCGGAGCTTCCATCCGAAAAACTCGCCGGTGAGCCGGGTCGCGCCGCGGAATGCATAAGGCGCGCGCATCTCGCCGCCGATCATCCGTACGACGAGGGTGGTATCGTCTGCCTCGTCTCGCCAGACCCCCTCGACGAGGTCGGCCTCGATCGACTCGCCCGGCTTGTCCTCGACCTGGAGGGCTCGCTCGATGAGGCTCCGCGCGTCGAGGAGGTGCGCCTCGGCCACGGCCTTCGTCGGGCTCGCGCTTTTTTGGCGGGAGAGCCGTGCGAGACGCGCGGTGCGCCCTTCGAGCCCGCCTCGGAGGAGCGACAGGATCTCGGCCAGCGGCGATTCGAGCTTGCCGGCTCCGAACGTCGCCGTTCGCAGGTGAGCAAGGTCCGGCGGGAGGTCGAGTGGGACGTCCCGGGAATGGACGAGGAGCATGCGGCTGCGGCCGAGAAGACCCGCGAACAGCCCGATCTGGAAGAGGGTGCTATCGCGCGGACGATTGCGCCCCTCGGCTGCCTCGCTCGAAAGATCGGCGGGCCCGAGCACGAGGACGGCGTAATTGAACTGGGGTGCGGCCTGAACGAGCTTCTCCAGGGCGAAGGCGCCCTGCGTCCAGAGGGTGCAATCTGCATCCTCGGCGAGGCCGAGCTTGAGCTCGCGGGCCACGGGCAGCCCGTCGAGGGAAGCACCGATGAAGATGCGGGGGCGACGGTTCGGCATGGGATTCCTCGTTCCGGGCCTCGAAGACGAGGCGCGGACGGGTTAGGGGAAAGACCCATGATGCTCGGCCGCATCCGGCTGTCAATGTGCGGATGCGGCCCCCCGAAACCCGGCCGCCCGTGTCACCTCGGGCGCGCCGCTTTGCCGTCCACGCGCCGCGCGCCGCTGCCTCGCATGCATACCTGGATGGCCTCGCGCAGGTTCCGGAGCGTCGTCACGCCCTCGAACCCGCTCCCGAGGCACAGAATGAACGTCTGCGCCAGGGCTGGCCGGATCCCTGTGACGAGGCCCTCGGCGCCGAGGAGCCGGATGGCCCGGAGGATCCGCGAGAGCCGCTCTGCCGTCCCCTCGTCCACGGCCTCCACCCCGGTCAGGTCCAGGATCACGAACCGCGCCCCGTGCGCCACGACTGCGTCGAGCAGCCGCGCCGTCATGTCGTCCGCGCGCGCCTGATCGACCTCGCCCATCACGGGGAGCGCGAGCACGTCGTCCCATACCTGGATGATTGGCACCGAGAGTGCGTGAATCTCCGACCGCTGCTTCTCGATGATCGCGATCTTTTCCTCGAGCTCGATCTCGCGGCGCTTGTAGTCGTCGATGTCCTGAAAGGCCCCGATGACCCGCGTGACCTTGCCGTTCTCCATGATCGCCATGCCCGAGGTGCGCACCCAGAGCCGACGACCCTTCGCCGTGATGATCTGCAATTGCAGATCGTAAGGTGTGCCCTCGCGGGCGCACGCCTCGAAGGCCGCCCCGATGATCGGCTGATGTTCGGGCGTGTAAAACGACACGTCGACGTTCGGATCGAACCCGACGGGCAGCTCGTGAATCCGGTACGTCTCCTCGGTCCAGTATTGGGTCGACGTCGCGAGATCGACGTCCCAGCCCCCGACCCGGCCCGTCACCTGCATCTTTTGGAGCAGATCCCGCCGCCTCTTCCATTCGTCCACGGGCTCCTGCGTCTCGACCTCGATCCCGGTCCCGTAGACCTTCCCGCCGAGGCGGCGCAGCAAAAACAGGAGCCTCCGATGGCTCAGGTCCCGGTTCACGAACCTCGCATTGAGCTTGAGCTCTGCAGAGTCCCCGCTCGAACGCAGGAACGCGTGAAACGGCGCGACGTCCTCGGGGACCACGAGCTTGGCGAAGTCCTCGCCCCCGAGTGACGATTCGGTATACCCGAGCGTGCTCCGAAACACCTCGTTCGTGCGAATCAGGCGCCCATCGGCCCGGAGCACACAAAGGAGGTCCCGCGACGTCTGAAAGAAGAATTCATACTGCAGGCCGTGCTCATCTTGAGAAAGAGACATGAAAGGAACCCTCGTCCGTGCGCGCCGTGAACCGCGGTCTCGCAGCGACCCGCCCCCCCGGGTCCTCCTTCGTCAGGGCGACTCGAGGCGCAGGAACGTCTGGAGGTGCAGCGTGCGCTTGGCGATCTTCCAGCCGTGCGGCGTTCGAACAACGATATCGTCGTACCAGCCGTGCGCGACTTCGACGGAGCTGTTCGGCTCGAGGACGTGCGTCGCCTGGAGGTACGTCTTCATCGTCCCCGTGTTGCCTTGCACCCGGATGACGACGTTGCCGTTCAGGTGCTGCGTCGAGACGTAACCCGCCGTGACGAACTCGTGCTGCGCGACGTCGGCCCATTCCGAGGGACCGGAGGTCAGGCTGGGGGGGCCGTTCGGATCGTCGCCGGGGTAATACGCCGCGACGATGGCGTTCGGCGTGAAGCATTGCTGATAAAGGGCCCGCCCTCCCTCGAGATCGCCTCGCCCGATGGTGTCGGTCGCTTCGGCATAGCAGTAGGTCAGCTTCTCGATCTCCGCCTCGTCGGCGAGGCGCTGCAGCGCGGCGGGAACGCCGCCCTGGGGAATTCCACCCCCGGGAGGTCCACCCTCGGCGGGCTTGGCCGCACCGAGCGCGCTCGCCGCAATTGCACCCGCGCATGCCGCGGCTCCAATGCGACCCCAAGAAGCCCGTGAACCCGGTCGGTTGTTCTGCTGCATTGTGAACCTCCTCGAACTTCCTACGCTAGAGTGCGTCCGTGCGGCTGGTCAAGGCTCCTGCGGAAGACGAGGAAGGAGCGGATGCTGCAGCACAGCGCAAAGGGAAGCAGGAGCGGCAAGGCGACCACCCCGAGGTTCTGTCGACAGCACGTCAAAATGATGACGATGCCCCCGTGCTCCGATCGATGGCGCGCCGAGGTGATGGCGATGCCCCTCGTGTCCGGTCGACAGCGCGTGAGGATGATGCCGATGCCTCCGATGCCCGATCGACAGCACGTGGGGGGTGATGCCGATGCCTCCGATGCCCGATCGACAGCACGTGGGGGGTGATGCCGATGCCTCCGATGCCCGATCGATCGCACACCGGGGTGATCGGGATGCCTCCGATGCCCGATCGATCGCACACCGGGGTGATCGGGATGCCTCCGATGCCCGATCGATCGCACACCGGGGTGATCGGGATGCCTCCGATGCCCGATCGATCGCACACCGGGGTGATCGAGCTCGAGCTCTCCCCCGAAGAGCTCGCCGCCTGGCTCTCCTCAAAGAACTGACGCCCCACAAAGCACCCGCTCGTCGAGCGGCAAGCTCCGGAACGTCTCCGGCTGCGAGAACGTCCCCGGAGTCGTGATGCGCTCCGCAAGGCGCGCATCCGCAAGCCGGATGCAGGCATCCCCCTCGGTCGGCAATGGACCAGGGCAGGGGAGCAGGGCCACCATCGCCCATATCGACGGCCGTTCGTCCGGCAAGAGGCTCTCGTACAGGGCATGGCCAAAGACGAGGGCCACAGCGCTTCCTTCGGAAATCTCGTTTTGCACGGCCGATACGTCCCGCGCCTCGAGCGCCGCCGCGATCACGGGAGCGCGCTCCTCGACGGCAAGCAAGAGCAAGCTGCCCTCATCGAGCAGTGCGAGCCCGTCCTGCTCACGCGTGCGTCGATCCGGCAGCGCCCGCGGCGCATCGCCAAGCCGCGCCGAAAGCGCCCGGTGCTGCCGGGCGTGCAGCGCGCGCTTGCTCGCCGGGAACGTGGCCCAGACGAGCGCATTCAGGAAGTCGTGCCAGCTCGCAGCACGCGTCGGCACCCACCCCTCGACGTGAATGCGGGCATCGTAAAGCGAGGACAGGTCGACCGGCGCGCGGCTGCGGCCCCGGCGACGAGGACGCGGCGGCTGCAAGCGAAAGTGGACGCCCGCAGCCTCGGAGAGCGCCTCGTCCACAGCCTCGACCGGCGGCCAGGCGAGCGTCTCTTCAAAGCGCGCGGCCATGTCCCGGATGGGCCAGTAAAGGGTGCTCTTCCGGAAGAACCGCGGATCCCAGGCGATCACGCGCCCCAGCGTAGACCGCCGCGCGGCATCCGCGCTAGCCTGGTGGCGCAGCGCTGGGGCGTTGCCCCAGGCCCCACCAGGGGCTGTCCGCCCCTGGACCCGGACCAGCGCAAGCGCTGGACTCGGGGTCGATGAACTGCGCGATGCGCAGTTCATCGAACAGGCCGGGTCAAGACCGGCGAGCGACGCTGCCCATGAAGACGGCCTCAACCGGCAACGTTGTCTGCGGTCTTGCCACCGGCCTGTGGGAAGAACTGCGCATCGCGCAGTTCTTCCCCCTGAGGTCCAGGGCTTGCCCTGGTTCGGGTCGAGGGGCGAACAGCCCCCGCGGGGCCCGGGGCAGAGCCCCGGCGCGGCGGCTCAGCCGAGCTTCTTCTGGAGAAGCTCGTTCACGCGCTCGGCGTTTGCCTTGCCGCCGGACGCCTTCATCACCTTGCCGACGAAGAAGCCGAGGAGTTTGGTGTTGCCCTCCTTGTAGCGCTTCACTTCGTTCGGGCTCTCGGCGAGGACCTTGTCCACGATCGGCTCGAGTGCGGAGGCGTCTGAGACCTGGCGCATGCCCTTTCGCTCGACGATTGCGCGCGGGCTCTCGCCGCTCGTGAGCATCTCGGAGAGGACCTCCTTCGCGATCGTGGGCGTGATCGTCCGGTCGTCGATGAGCGCGGCGAGCTCGCCGAGCGCGGAGCCACCGAACGGGAGCGCGCTCGGCTTCTTGCCGTCGAGCTTGCGGGCGAGCTCGTTCACGACGAGGCTTGCCACCGTCTTCGGGCCCGGATGCGCTGCGACTGCCTGCTCGTAGAAGGCGCGCAGAGCTGCGTCCTCGGCGAGGACGATTGCGTCCTCGCGGCCGAGCCCCCGGGACTCGAGCCCCTCGGCGATTGCCCGCGCCTCCGGCGAGAGTTTTCCGAGGCGCTCCTCCGGGCTCGTCTTCACGATGGCCTTCGGCTCGTCGGCCTTTTTTGCCCGTGGCGCCTCCTGCTTCGGCTCGGCGATCTTCGCCCAGGAGTCCTTGAGCGAGACCGTGCGATTGAAGACGGGCGCGCCGGGCTTCGAGTCGATCGGGTCGACGAAGAAGAAGCCTTGGCGCTCGAACTGGAAATGCTTTCCGCCCTCGGCCGAGGCGAGGCTCGGCTCGACGACTGCGCCCGGGATCACCACGAGCGATTCGGGGTTCAGCCCCGCCTTCCAGTCCTGGCCTTCCTCCACGAGATCCGGCCGTTCGTCGCGGAAGAGCCGGTCGTAGAGGCGCACCTCGGCCCTCCGCGCGTGCGCCGCGCTCACCCAGTGCAGCGTGCCCTTCACCTTCTTGCCGGCCTGGGCCGCGCCCTCGCGCGTCTCCGGATCGTACGTGCAGCGAATCTCGGTCACCTCGCCCGTGGCGGGATCCCGCACGACGTCCTTGCACGTCACGATGTACGCATACCGCAGCCGCACCTCGCGGCCCGGCGCGAGGCGGAACCACTTGTCCGGCGGATCGAGGGTAAAATCGTCGCGCTCGATGAAGACCTCGCGCGAGAACGGGATTTTCCTCGTGCCGCCCTTGCCGGGCTCGTCCGGGAAGAGCGGCGCCTCGAACTCCTCGACCTTGCCTTCGGGGTAGTTCTCGATGACCACCTTGATCGGACGGAGCACGGCCATCACGCGGCCGGCGCGGCGATCGAGGTCGGCGCGGATGCAGGACTCGAACTTCTCGACCTCGACGGTGCTGTTCGTCTTGGCGACGCCGATCTCCTCGCAGAAGGCGCGCAGGGAGTCGGGCGTGATGCCGCGGCGGCGCATGCCCGCGAGCGTCGGCATGCGTGGATCGTCCCAGCCGCGCACGAGCCCGCCTTTCACGAGCTCGAGCAGCTTGCGCTTGCTCATCACGGTGTACGTGATGTTCAGGCGCGCGAACTCGTATTGGCGCGGCCGCGCGGGCACGTCGACGTTCTCCACGAACCAGTCGTAGAGCGCGCGGTTGTTGTCGAACTCGAGCGTGCAGATCGAGTGCGTGATGCCCTCGATCGCATCCGAGAGGCTGTGCGCGAAATCGTAGAGCGGGTAGATGCACCAGGCGTCGCCCGTCCGGTAGTGATGCGCCCGCTTGATGCGGTACATCGGCCAGTCGCGCATCTTCATGTTGGGCGAGGCGAGGTCGCCCTTCATCCGGACCACGTGTGCGCCCTCGGCGAACTCGCCCTTGCGCATGCGCTCGAAGAGGTCGAGGTTCTCCTCGATCGAGCGGTCGCGGTAGGGGCTCGGCTTGCCCGGCTCGTTCACCGTGCCGCGATACTCGCGGATCTCGGCCTCGCTCAGGCTGTCGACGTACGCCTTGCCCTTCTTGATGAGCTCCACCGCGAACTGGTAGAGGCGCTCGAAATAGTCGGACGCGTAAAACAGCTTGTCGCCCCAGTCGAAGCCGAGCCAGCGGACGTCGCGCTGGATGTTCTCGACGTACTCGACGTCCTCCGTCGTGGGGTTCGTGTCGTCCATGCGCAGGTGGCAGACACCGCCGAACTCGCGGGCGAGGCCGAAGTTCGTGCAGATGGCCTTCGCATGGCCGATGTGGAGGTAGCCGTTCGGCTCGGGCGGGAAGCGGGTCACCACCTTGGTGTGGCGCCCCTTCTCGAGGTCCTCGCTGATGATGGCCCGGATGAAGTTCTGGGCCGCGCTCTCTTCGCGCTCTTCCGGGCGCCTTGTCGTCGTCACGGTG
Source organism: Polyangium jinanense (assembly GCF_028435265.1). Lineage (GTDB taxonomy): Bacteria > Myxococcota_A > Polyangia > Polyangiales > Polyangiaceae > Polyangium > Polyangium jinanense. Next base: position 7,096 of record NZ_JAGTJK010000124.1, read on the forward strand.
GGCTCCTGAGGTGCGGCGCGGCGCTCGTGGCCGCTTCGCGGACGCGGGAACCTACTCCAGGAGGCGCATTCCGGCTAGCGCCGCTGGAGCCGCTCGATGACGTCCTCCACGGCCGCGGCGATCTCGTCGGGCACCTCCTCCTGGAGGAAGTGCCCCGCCTGGGTGGCCGTGACCGTCGCCCGGGGAAACGCCCGCTGGTGCCGCGCGAGGGCCTTGCCGAGGATCGGGTCGCGCTCGCCCCAAACGAGCGCGACGGGCCCGGAGAAACCGAGGATCCAGGCCTCGGCGCGCTGGAGCGCGGGGAGGCTCGGGTGATCGGGGCTGTCCGGGACCATACGCGCGAGGGCGAGGGGGCCGATGCGATCGGCGAGGCTGCGCAAGGGATAGGTGTAGGCGCGGGCGGTGGCGCCGCGGATGGAGCGGCGGTCGCCCTGGGCGATGGCGAGCAAGTTCTGGGGGAAGCCGAGGCCGCGGAAGACGACGTCGCTCAGGACGGGCACGCGGGCGAAGCGGTGGAACAAGGTGCCGCGCGGGCGCGCCGGGACGAGGACGGAGGTGTTGGCGAGGACGACGGCGGCGATGCGGTCGGGCACGAGCGAGCTGGCGAGGACGCCGATCGGCCCGCCCCAGTCCTGCCCGACGAGGACGAGGTCGCGCAGGTCGAGGGCCGTGACGAGCTCGGCGATGGCGGCGGCGTGGCGCTCGATGGAGTGGTCTTCGAGGCGGGCGAGTCTGTCGGAGAGTCCGAACCCGAGCAAGTCGGGCGCAATACAGCGTAGCTCGGGCAGGCCCGCGATGACCTTGCGCCAGAGGAATGACCAGGTGGGGTTGCCGTGGACGAAGAGCGCCGGGCGGGCCCGCTCCGGCCCGTGGTCGACGAAATGCACGAGCTTGCCGGCGTCTTCGCCGTGTTCGAGGCGGTAGGCGCGGCGGCGCAGGGGCATGTCGGCGGCGAGGAAGCCGGGCAGGGGGGGCGGAGGCGCGAAGGGCATGAGGAGGCTCGGGCGCTGGGGCTCTCTCGAGCGATAGCCCGACGGATCCGCGAAAAGCAAGGGAAAGTGCGCGCCGGGAGGGGCGGCCACCTTGGCGCGGAGGGGCCGGCTCGGCTACGAACGGGGGGCGTGATCTCGCGTCGATCCCTGCTCCTCGGCCTCGCCGGCGCGGGCGCGGCTCTGGCCACGACGGCCGTCGCCCTGCACCGCGGCGGGCGCGCCACGCGGCTGCCCGATCCGTTCGGGCCGCTCGCGGTGCTGACGCCGCGGTTTCCAGCGGGCTTCGGGATGCGGCGTGTCTTCGTGGATCCGGGACACGGAGCGGCGGGAAATCCCGGCAACCTCTCGTGTTTTTGCCGGGAGGAGCAAGACTTCTCGCTGGCCGCGGGCCGCGCGCTCGCCGCGGAGCTGCGGGCGACGGGGGCCTTCGACGTGCGCCTTGCCCGGGACGGCCCCGGTCCGGTCGAGTACCGCGCCCGCGTGGAGGATGCCGAGGCGTGGGGGGCCGACGTGTTCCTGAGCCTGCACTCGGACGTTCGAGGTCAAACGGGCGAGCGATGGAACCCCGAGCCCGGGCGGGAGTGCGTGGTGAACCTCGCGGCGCCGGGCTTCTCGGTGCTCTGGTCGGACGAGGGGGAGCCGAAGCTCGCGGAGGCGCGCCACGCGCTCGCGCGGGCCCTGGCGCGGCGAATGCGCGAGGCGGGGTTCTGGGCATACGGGGGCATCGAGTACGGCGACCTGTATGCCGTCGATCCCGAGCAGGCGGGGGTCTTCGTCGATCGGCACGCGCCGGAGCGTCGGATCTTCGTGCTGCGGCGGCCGAAGGTGCCCTCGGTGCTGGTGGAGACGCACCACGCGCTCGATCCGCGTGAGGCGAGGCTCTGGGACGAGCCGGCGACGCTCGTGTCCTTCGCCTCGGCGGTGGGGGCGGCGCTCGTGGACGTCCTGGGTTTCTAGGAACGCCCTTTACGGCGCCGATGACGCTGGATGCTCGGTACGCCGGTTGCCCGTGTCTGGGCCGGCGCCTCGGTGTGTGCACCGGAATGGCATGTGGAAAGGACGGAGGATGAATCGGCGGACGACCCTCGGGGTGGTGGCGGGGCTCGCAGGCGCGCTCGTGCTCGCGGGGGGAGACGCGCAGGCCGCGAAGAGCACCGCGACGTACGGGATGAGCGCGCCGGTCACGGGCTCGGTCGTCGACGCGTTCGGCAATGTGACAGGTCAGCTCGCAGGCACCGTGACGGTCGAGAGTTTTGCGGCGCAGAGCGGCCAGCTCGTCGCGAACGGGAAGATGACGGCGAGGCTCACCGACCTCGCGGGGAACGTGATGGGCACGGTGACGAACGTCGTGGTCGCGCAGGTCGCGACAATCACGCACGCGACCTGCACGATCCTGGAGCTCGAGCTCAATCCGCTCTCGCTCTCCGCTCTCGGCTTGCAGATCGATCTGAGCCGGGTCGTGCTCGTCCTGACCGCGAACGCTGGGGGCGGGCGCCTGGGTCAGCTCCTCTGCACGTTCGCCGATGCGCTCGGAGGGGGCGGCATGCCGCTCTCGCTCGCCGGCATGCTCAACGATGTGCTCTTGCTCTTCGCCCGGTAACGTTCACGTCCCGAGGACGAGGCCGCCGTTCACGTCGATGACGGCGCCGGTCATGTACGAGGCGTCGTCGCTCGCGAGGAAGGCGTAAACGGAGGCGATCTCGGCAGGGTCGCCGAGGCGCTTCAAGGGCGTCTGGCCCGCGATGGCGTCGAGGTTTTCCTTGGGGACCTTGCGGACCATGTCGGTGAGGATGAAGCCCGGGGCGACGGCGTTCACGCGGATGCCGGATCGGCCGAGCTCGCGGGCGAGGGTCTTGGTCAAACCGATCACGCCGGCCTTCGTGGCGACGTAGTTCGCCTGGCCGAAGTTACCGTAATGGGCGACGACGGAGGCCGCGTTCAAAATGACACCGCTCTTCTGATCTTTCATGAAGGCGGCGGCCATCTGACACAGCTTGAAGACGGCGGTGAGGTTGACGGCGATGACCTGATCCCAGTCCTCGGGCGAGAGCTTGGCGAGGCTCTTGTCGCGGGTGATGCCGGCGTTGTTGACGAGGACGTCGATGCCCTTCTTGTCGCGCACGGCCTGCTCCAGGGCGGCGAGGCCTTCAGGGCGCGAGACGTCGGCCGGGACGTAGGTCATTCGCTCGGGGAAGGCGGACGCGAGATCGGCGCGCTCGGCGGGCACGACGTCGTTCAGGATGAGCTCCGAGCCCTCCTCGTAGAACCGCGTCGCCGTGGCGCGACCAATGCCACTCGCCGCCCCCGTGATGAGCACCTTCTTGCCGGCCAATCCTCGCATCGCTATCGTCCTCCGTCATGCTGCGGCGCACAAGGGCCCGCGCAGAACAAGGCCCCGCCGCAAGCGCGAACCCGCAGCAGGGGAAAACAGGGGCTGAGCTGATCGATAGAGGATCGAGCAGCCAGTCGTGCCAGAGCTTAGGGTCGCGGAGGGAGACGCGTCAAGGGTTTTCATGTTGCGGCGCAACATGAAAACTCGAAGCGGCTTCGCTGGGGCGTTGCCCCAGACCCCACCCGGGGCTATCCGCCCCGGGACCCGGACCAGCGCAAGCGCTGGACTCGTGGTCGATGAACTGCGCGATGCGCAGTTCATCGAACAGGCCGATTCAAGACTGGCTGGTCTTGCCACGGGCCCGTGGAAGAACTGCGCACCGCGCAGTTCTTCCCAAATGGTCCAGGGCTTGCCCGGGTTCGGGTCGAGGGGCGAACAGCCCCCGCGGGGCCCGGGGCAGCGCCCCGGCGCAACGGCTGCCCGATGAGAGCCTTCCTCGCTCA
>NZ_JAGTJK010000125.1:0-10871 GCF_028435265.1 Polyangium jinanense
GGTCTTGAATCGGCCTGTTCGATGAACTGCGCATCGCGCAGTTCATCGACCCCGGGTCCAGCGCTTGCGCTGGTCCGGGTCCAGGGGCGGATAGCCCCTGGTGGGGCCTGGGGCAACGCCCCAGCGAAACGGCTCCCAGACGAGACCAATGCTCAGCCCCGAAGCCGCCCCCGCGAGCGCGACGAGAGCGGTTGTCCCAGCGAGGACTCATCCGATCGGGTGAATGTGGGGCTCCGAGGACCCACACGCGGAGGGCTGGGGCGCGACATGCCCGGGAAATCCTGCTGATTCCGCGCCGAACGGGAGCGGGTACGCGCTTTGCTCACGGCGAGCCACGGCGCGCATTGGCGCCGCCAAACCCTCTCGTTCCACGGACCGATTGACCCGGCAACCCGTGCAAAAGCCCATTCAGCAGGGTTGCCCTTGCTCTGGAGCTCCATCGTCATGCTTGCTCGTATCCCTCGGCCACTGCTTCACGTCTCCGTGCTCGTGGCGTCGTTCGCCGCGCTGCTGCTCCCCTCGCGTACGGCCAGCGCCGCGACGAATATCGTGGGCGGTAACCTCGGCAATCAGACCTGGACCGTTGCCGGGAGTCCTTACATCGTGCTCGGGGACGTGACGGTCCAGAGCGGCGCCACCCTCACCATCCAGCCCGGGGTCGACGTGCAGTTCGCGGACACGGACGGCCAGGGTGCCGGGACCGACACGGACCGCGTGGAGCTGACGATCAAGGGGACGATCCACGCCGTCGGCACGGCCGCGAACCCCATCTCCTTCAAGGGCCAGACCGGCGCGTCCAAATCGGAATGGTACGGAATCGTCATCGATCCGGCGGCTACGGCGGCGTCGATCTCGAACGCCACCCTCCAGAATGCGATGTACGGGATCACGAGCAACAACGCCGGGGCGGTGCTCAGCGTGAGCCATACCAGCATCACCAAGTCCTACATGGGCATCGTGCTCCATGCTGGCACGGCCACGCTCGACACCCTCACCATCTCGCCCTCCAGTACGGGCGTGTTGCTCAATTACAACAATGTCGTCGGCCCCGGTGCCCCCGCCAGCGTGACGATCTCCAACTCGGTCATCCAGGGCGGGGCCGTGGGGGTCGACACGAACATGGTCACCAACGAGAGCGTGACGCTCTCGATCATCAACACGGTCATCCGCTCGAACAATACGCGCGGGGTGGGGCTGGTGAGCAGTTCCACGCCCCCGACGACGACCATCGTCAACTCGACCCTGCATGCCAACGGCTCGTACGGCATCGCCGTCAACGGCACGCAGACGGTGACGATCAAGAACTCGATCATCACCCAGCACACGGTGAACGGCATCCGCGCCACGGACACCAACTCCACCGTCAACGTCACGTACTCCAACGTGTGGGGCAACCCCACTCCCTATTATAACGCCGCTCCTGGCGCCGGCTGCATCTCGCAGAATCCGAACTACAAGAGCGCTCCCAGCGATCTGAGCCTGACGATGGGCAGCGTCTGCATCGACGCAGGCACCGCGACCGGCGCGCCGGCCACCGACATCGACGGCGCTGCACGCCCGCAGGACGGCGACGGGTTCAACGGCGCCCAGTTCGACATGGGGGCCTACGAGTATGTGCCCGCCAGCGTCTGCGGCGACGGCGTGGTGGGCGTGGGCGAGGTCTGCGACAGCGGCGCGCTGAATGGGACGTACGGAAACTGCAAGGCGGATTGTTCCGGTATCGGCCCGTCCTGCGGGGATGGGATCATGAACGGGCCGGAGGCGTGCGACGACGGGAACGAGATCAACACCGACGCGTGCCTCGACACGTGCGTCCATGCGACCTGCGGTGACGGCTTCGTCCATGCGGGCGTGGAAGCGTGCGACGACGGGAACGGTATCGCCGGCGATGGCTGCTCGGCTCAATGCGAGGTCGAGAACGCGGGCGCGGGCGGCAGCGGTGGCCAGGGCGGCGGCGGTGGCCAGGGCGGCAGCGGTGGCCAGGGCGGCGGCACGAGCAGCACCACGGCTGGCCCAGGCGGGGCCGGCGGCGGGAGCTCCGGCGGATCGAGCGATCAGCCGGACGGCTGCGGTTGCCGGGCGGCCGGTGGCTCTGGAGCGCCCTCGTCGGCGTGGCTGCTCGTCGCGGCAGCCGCCGCCGTCGCCCGGCGCCGGCGCGCCGGTGGCGAGCCCTCGGCACGCCGAGGATGACGCGTCACGCGTGACATCAAGGCACGCCCTTTTGCGACACGTTCGTGGAGGGCGCGCCCCCGTCGCGACGGCTTTTGACCCTCAAGCACGCCGTGCCGGATGGCTCGATGATCAGTAGGACCTCACGGGCGGCAGGGGGGCAGACCAGGGCGGAGAGCCCAGCGGACGCGGGACCAGAGGGCTAAGCGGCGGCGCGCTCTCATTGTAGAGATCGATCGCGCGGTGCTGCTCCCAGCGCGGGGCGCCGTCGAAGATGGTTTGCACCGTCAGCACCAAGAGGCCTATCCCCGCGTGCACGCCACCGACGACGGCCACCGGATCGTTTTGGGCGATAAGCCCTGGGAACATGACCACGCCGCCGGTCACGGTCATGGTCAAGCCAGCAATGAGCAGACCGCGGGCGATGGGTTTGTTTCGCTCATACTCCAGCGCGAGCTTGCGGGCCTCCGGGTGGTCACGCACCAGATCGGAGAGCGCGCTGGTCCGGTAGACCTTGCCGTCTTTGAGGTAACTCCCGTCAGCACGGAGCGAAAGGCGCGGCGTGTCAGGCGGCTGCGGTGTCGAAGGATAGGGCGAGAACGCGATCGGCTCGCATGCCGCCGAGGCCATGACCAGCGAGGCCGCGAGGAGGAAGCACAGTGAGCGATTGAAATCGATCTTCATATCTCTGCGTGCCGAGTGACGACGCGACGACGCGGATCCTGCGTGTCGTGCCCCCTTCAGCAAGGCGGGCGCCAAGCGAGAGAGCGCTCGAAACGCCGAAGATTCGCGCGAATTTGCGGGCGGCCTCCCGGACGATGGGGCTCCGGGCCCCCAAGCGCCGGAACGACACCGGGGCTCCGCGGGGACAGCATGAGAGCGGCGCGAATGGTTATCCGTCGTTGCGATCGCCCCTGCCGGGCGTGATCCCCAGCCGAGCCAGGATGCGATAAAGGTGCTTCCGCTCGAGCCCCGCGACCTTCGCCGCCTCGGTCATGTTGTCGCCGTACTTCGCCAAGAGGTTTCGCACGTAGGCCTTCTCGAACTGCTCGACGAGCTCGGCTTTGGCCTCGCTGAAGGGGCGATCGATCGGCGCCTCGGGCTCGAAGCGCTGGACGCTCCCGATCATCACGGGCATCTCGGCGAAGCACGCGCCCTTCGGCCCGAGCGCGACCGCGCGCGAGATTGCGTTTCTCAGCTCGCGCACGTTGCCAGGCCACGAGTAGCCTCGAAGGCGATCGAGGTTCTTTCCGGCAAGGGCGTCCACGCTCGGGACGCGAACCCCTTCACGCTCGAGGAAAGCGCGCGTGAGATCCGGGATATCGTCGAGCCGCTCGCGGAGCGCGGGCAGGTGCACCTCGACCACCGCGAGGCGGTAGTACACGTCTCCGCGGAAGGTACCTCGCGCGACCTCGGTGCGGAGATCATGATGGGTCGCGGCGATGATCCTCACGTCGTACGCCTGCTGGCGCGCGCCGCCCACGGGCTGCACCGTCCCCGTCTCCAGGAGGCGCAGCAATTTGGGCTGAAGGCGCAGCGGGAGATCGCCAATTTCGTCGAGGAACAGAGTGCCTCCGTGCGCCAGGGCGAACGCTCCGAGGCGATCGCGGTCGGCGCCGGTGAACGCGCCGCGCGTGTGTCCGAAGAGGTCGCTCTCGACCAGGTTCTCCGCCGCGGCGCCGCCGTCGAAGATGACGAAGGGCCCGTTCCGCCGCGGGCTCGCGTCGTGGACCGCGCGCGCCGCGACCTCCTTGCCCGTCCCGCTTTCGCCCAAAAGGAGCACCGACGCGTTCGAGGCGGCAGCGCGGTCGAGGAGCGCATAGATCCGGCGCATCGCGAGGCTCGACCCCACGAGGTTGCCGAAGGACGTGGCGGCGCTCGGAGGGATCTCGAGGACCTCTTCGTCCGGAAGGAGCTGGAGCAGCGTCGAGCCCACGCCCAGCACCGCACCCACCGGGAGGCGCGCCTTGGCGAGGAGCGCGCCGTCGTACGAGGTGCCGTTGGTGGACCCGAGGTCCGTCACTTCGAATCCACCTGCCGTCGGGCGAACGGAGCAGTGGCGTGAAGAGACGAGCGGATCGCTGAGCGTTACATCGCTCGCTTCGGAGGCGCCGATGACGAGGCCTGCGCGGGGCAGCTCGATCTCGAGGCCCGCCTCGGGACCATGGAGCACGCGGAGGCGGCTTCGCAGGGGCGCGGTCGGGCGCTCCATCTGGTTCGTCGTTCGGGTGAACATCGCCGCCTCAGGATGTCACGGAGTGCCAGCGCCGGCCCTCGCCCTCCGATGGGGCAAGGTGTTTCCGCCGGTATTCTTCGATCGCCGCACCAGACTGCGCAGCGTTCGCGGTGCACGCTACGATGAGCCCATCGTATGAGCGAGTCGCTCGGAGGTTTTACGATCGAGGGCGTGCTCGGCGAGGGCGGGAGCGCCATCGTCTACGCGGCGCGGCGGGACGGTCGCGATCTCGCGCTCAAGGTCATGAAGGGCGTGACCGACGAGCGTCAGTGCGCGCGGTTCCTCGCGGAGGCCGAGCTTCTCGCGCGGGTGAAGCACCCGAACGTCGTCGAGATCGTCGAGGCGGGGGCGTTGCCCGACGGCGCGGCGTTCCTGGCGATGCCCCGGCTCCGCGGCGAGACCCTCGCGGCGCGAATCGCGCGCGGCCGGCTCGAGCTCGGGGCGGCGATGGCGTGCTTCGAGGAGCTCGCCCGAGGCGTCGCCGCGGTCCACGACGCCGGCCTGATCCACAGGGATCTCAAGCCCGAGAACGTCTTCCTCCGCGAGGACGGATCACCGATCTTGCTCGACCTCGGCATCGGTCGCGAAGCCGAGGCGCAGCCGTCGACCACCACGGAGGAGGGCGTGGTGCGCGGGACGAAAGCGACGATGGCTCCCGAGCGCTTCTTCGGATCGCGGGCGACGATCGCGTCGGATGTCTACGAGCTCGCGCTGGTGCTCTACGCGATGCTGGTGGGGCGGCTGCCCTGGAGCGACGCGCCCGACGCGCAGGATCGACTCCACGCGAGGCCGCCGAGCGATCTCGAGCCGTCGATCCCCGCGGCCCTGTCCGACGCGATCATGCGGGCGCTGTCGACGCGCGTCGAGCGGAGGCCGTCGTCCGTGGGCGAGCTCGTCACGAGCCTGCAGACGGCGATCGCCGAGGCCGACGCCGTACCGCGCCGGACCGCGCGTGCGCCCGTGATCGAGACGACCCCTGCGAGCCCGGCGGACTTGGCCGAGGGGACGAAGGTCGCGCCGGCGCCGCCCCAGGATCGGCCGAGCGCGCGGCGCGATCTCGGTCGAGTGGTCCCGCGGCGGGCGATCCTCGCGGCGACGGCGACCGCCGTCTCATTCGCCGCGGTCGCGCTCGGGTGGGTGCGATCGCGCGGTGCGGAAGCTCCGGCGCTGGCCGCGTCGGGGTTGGGGGCGCTCGCGGCCGCGCCCTCGCCGTCGCTCATCGTGCCGTCGTCATCGCTCGTGATCGGCGACCCCTCCGCCGCGCCGGTGCCGACCGGGAGCGACGACGACGCAATCGGCGCCGCGAGCGCCTCGGTTCCGACACAGGGGAATGCCCCGCGCTCCCAGCCCGCGAAGCCGCTCGCCTGGTGCAAGAAGATCATCGACCTCGACTGCGATCCCAAGCTCGGATCGTGGGCGCGCGCGAAGTGCTCGCGTGACAAATCGGATGTCGCCCGCTTCGAGAAGCTTCCGCCCGGCGCGTGGCCGGCGATCGACGCCGAGTGCGCGAAGGCGTACGCAAAGCAAAAGGCGTATGTGGAGGAGCAAAAGGCGAAGCAGGCGGGAGTACCCGTAATCACCGATGCCAATGATTCGAAAACCGTAATCGCCGGCCGCAACATGCCGATCTGGGTCCGCAACATGCCGAGCTGCCGCGCCCTCCTCAGCCTCGCCTGCGATTCATCGCTGCCCTCCGCCACGTCGATTTGCCAGAAGACGCGTGCCTGGGTCACTTCGATCGAAAACATGGAAGCGGTCGAAGCGCGCTGCCGTGACGCGCTCCCCACGACGCGCGCGCTGATCGAGCACGACATGAAGGCGCGCGACGCGGAGGCGGACGCGGGGCAGTGAGGCGCTGCGCTGGGGCTTTGCCCCAGGCCCCACCGGGGCTATCCGCCCCTGGACCCGGACCAGCGCAAGCGCTGGACCCGGGGTCGATGAACTGCGCGATGCGCAGTTCATCGAACAGGCCAGGTCAAGACCAACGACGAACCTGCCCATCAAGACCGCGGCGCTGACGATTCAACTGGCAACGTGCCCGTCGCCGGCGTGAAACGCACCTTCCTGGTCTTGCCACCGGCCTGTTGGAAGAACTGCGCGATGCGCAGTTCTTCCACGAACGGTCCAGCGCTTGCGCTGGTCCGGGTCCAGGGGCGGATAGCCCCTGGTGGGGCCTGGGGCAACGCCCCAGCGCGGCGGTTCAGGCGGGACTCGGGGCTTTGGGCTCCGTGCTGGTCTCGGCGTTCGTCTCGGGGCGGGCTTGCTTGTTCTTGCGCCGCGTCTCGGCGGCCTTTTTCGCGTACTGGGCGCGGTACGCCAGGGTCTTGTTGAAGGCGGCCTGCACGGACGGGTCGCCGTGCTGAATGGTGGCGTCGAGGAATCCGCCGATGCGGCTAATGTCGGACTCACGCGCGTCCTCGTAGTAGATTTCGCTCTCCTCGAGGATCTCCGCGAGCTTGAGGACATCCTTCTTGAGCGCTCGGATCTCGTCGAGCGTGGCGGTCTTGTCGACAATGTTCTGTAACATGCCGGGGTGAACGCCGAGGGTCTCGCCGTACTGCGGGAGGGCCTTCGAAAGTTCGTCGAAGACCTCCGGAAAACCGGGCTTCTGGCGCCGCGCGCCCGAAAGCGTGCCATTGGCGGCGTCCACGAGCTTCGGACGAATGCTGGTCACGTCGATGATGCTGGGGCCCATATAGGGAGCAATCTTGTCGTTCACGAAAACCTCCATGCCCGCACCCTCATGGAAGGAGCGGGAGTCTTGGGGTGAGGGCCGCAAGATAAGCAGGGGCCGAATGCTGTCATCGGCGGAATCTTGCTCTGTGGGCGGCCGCGCGGAGTGTGAGCACGCGCGAGGGGGGTGCACGTCCTCGCGAACAGAGAGGGTGAATAGGCGCGGGGGGTCGCTCGTGCTCGCGCGCGATGAGCATGAGCACGCCCGGGGGAGCGCACGTTCTCGCGCGCGAGGAGCGTGAGCACGCCCGGGGAGGCGCTCGTCTTCGTGCGCGAGGAGCGTGAGCACGCCCGGGGAGGCGCTCGTCTTCGTGCGCGAGGAGCGTGAGCACGCCCGGGGAGGCGCTCGTCTTCGTGCGCGATGAGCGTGAGCACGCCCGGGGAGGCGCTCGTGCTCGTGCCCGGAGTAGGGAGAGGACGACCGGGGGAGCGCACGTGCTCACGCGCGACGAGCGAAAGCACGCCCAGGGGGGCGCACGTCCTCGTGGACGGAGCAGGGTGAGGATGCGCGAGGGGAAGGGCTACGACGCGGTTTGCAGAGGCGTGGACGCGGTGGCGGGATGGAACCCATCCTTGCCAGCCGCGCTCGTGCCACGTCCGACCCCGTGGCCGCCCTTCGGGGTATCCCCGGAGCCGACTCCCGCGGGACAACTTCTTGCCGTACTCGTGCAAGGCGAGGTCAAAACCCCGTGGTCAAGCAACTCCTCGAAACGAAGTCGGTCGGCGTAGAGGAACTTCTCGTTCATCCCTTTTTCTTTGGATAACCGACGGAAGACGCCCCGTAGCAAGCTCGGCGTGAAAGCCCGTCATAGGCGGACGAAATCAAGGGATTGACTCAGCGCGCTTCGGGACAACGTATTCATTGTCGACACTTCATCGCCAGCCGCCGGAGAGTGCGCATGGTAGGCCGCGAGGTCGTGCGAATTCATGTCGGGTAGGGAGGTGGTTCATGATCAAGAGCATGATCGTGGGTCTGTTCGCCCTGGGAGCAGTCTGCGTCGCTTCTCACGCCGACGCGTGCGCAATGTTCTTCGAAAACGGCAACTATGGGGGAAGGATTGTTCCCATCAGCGCAGAAAGGTTCAGGGTCCCGTGGATCGGGAACGAATGGAACGATACCATCTCCTCTATACGGGTTGCCCCTCTTTGCACGGTTACGGTGTACGAAGACGTCAACTTCACGGGCGAGTCGTTGATGGTCTCGGCCGATACACCGTGGCTCGGAGACTGGAACGACAGGATCAGCTCGTACATCTGCACGTGCTGGCCGTAATGTGCCCCAATGCGGACAAAATCAAGGGATTGACTCAGCGCGCTTCGGGACAACGTATTCATTGTCGACACTTCATCGCCAGCCGCCGGAGAGTGCGCATGGTAGGCCGCGAGGTCGTGCGAATTCATGTCGGGTAGGGAGGTGGTTCATGATCAAGAGCATGATGGTGGGTCTGTTCGCCCTGGGAGCAGTCTGCATCGCTTCTCACGCCGACGCGTGCGCAATGTTCTTCGAAGACCACTTCTTTGTGGGAAGGAGTCATTACGTCAACGCAGAAATAGGGGTCCCGTGGCTCGGCGAATGGAACGATATCATCTCCTCTATACAGGTTGAGCAGCTTTGCAAGGTTACGGTGTACGAAGACGTCAACTTCGGGGGCGCGTCGTGGACAGCCTCGGGCGCTGTAGACTGGGTCGGAGACTTCTGGAACGACCGGATCAGCTCGTACATCTGCACGTGCAGGTAATGTGCCCCAATGCTTGCGCCTTGCGCGACGGGAGACGAGCGTGAGCACGCCCGGGGGGCGCACGTACTCGCGCGCGACGAGCGAAAGCATGCCCAGGGGGGCGCACGTACTCGTGGACGGAGCAGGGTGAGGATGCGCGAGGGGAAGGGCTACGACGCGGTTTGCAGAGGCGTGGACGCGGTGGCGGGACGGAACCCATCCTTGCCAGCCGCGCTCGTGCCACTTCCGACCCCGTGGCCGCCCTTCGGGGTATCCCCGGAGCCGACTCCCGCGGGACAACTTCTTGCCGTACTCGTGCAAGGCGAGGTCAAAACCCGTGGTCAAGCAACTCCTCGAAACGAAGTCGGTCGGCGTAGAGGAACTCCTCGTTCATTCCTTTTTCTTTGGATAACCGACTGAAGACGCCCCGTAGCAAGCTCGGCGTGAAAGCCCGTCATAGGCGGACGAAATCAAGGGATTGACTCAGCGCGCTTCGGGACAACGTATTCATTGTCGACACTTCATCGCCAGCCGCCCGAGAGTGCGCATGGTAGGCCGCGAGGTCGTGCGAATTCATGTCGGGTAGGGAGGTGGTTCATGATCAAGAGCATGATCGTGGGTCTGTTCGCCCTGGGAGCAGTCTGCGTCGCTTCTCACGCCGACGCGTGCGCAGTGTTCTTCGAAAAACCCAACTATGAGGGAAGGAGTTATTCCGCCGACGCAGGATCATCCGTCCCGCGGATCGGGAACGGATGGAACGATACCATCTCCTCTATAAAGGTTGCGTCTCATTGCACGGTTGCGGTGTACGAAGACCCCAACTTCGGGGGCGAGCCGTTGACACTCTCGGACGATGCATCAACGCTCGGAATCTGGGACGACAAGATCAGCTCGTTCTACTGCGCGTGCTGGTATTAATGTGCCCCAATGCTTGCGCCTTGCGCGACGGGAGGCGTCGTATGCCGAAAAGCCTGATGGTCGGTCTGCTCGTCCTCGGAGCCGTCTGCGTTGCTTCTCGCGCAGGGGCTTGTGTCACGTTCTACGAGCATGCCAACTACGCTGGCAGGTCGCATCACGCGCCCGCGGGGCGGAACGCATGGTTTACGCCGGGGATGGGGGATTGGGTCTCGTCCATGGTCCTCGATCCAGGGTGCGCGGTGACGGTCTACGAACACGGCAATTTCGCGGGGTGACTCCTGGGTCGCCTCGGGCGCTGTACCCTGGGTCGGAGACTTCTGGAACCACCGGATCAGCTCGTACATCTGCACGTGTGAGTGACGACGCCCTCCCGGATCACCGCTCGTGATACTGCGGATCGCGACGCAGCCTGCCCGGCGTTCCGGACCTCGTGACGACATGCGCGGGCGGCACATGGTCGAGCCCGCCCTGACGGCACGCCCATTGCTCGGAGTCCCCGCCGCCGCGGACGACCATAGCCGTGTCGATGGCGGTCGCCTTCGTGTCATCCTGTCCTTCGAAGAAGCGGTGGATGATGCGAGGCCCGGCGCTGGTGAGGCCGACGAGGTCGAAGCCCACCATCACGAATATCCCGACGTCGTCGCCGAGCGATCCCGCGTCGCACGCGTGGCCGCGCTCCCAGTCGGGAGAGCTCGTCCTCGCGAGGTCCGCGAGGCAGGCATGTGGCCCCGTCGGCGGGAGGCTCGTGGGCGGAGCGCTGCCGGGATCGAGTGATGTGCGCGCTCCGCACGCGGTGAGCAGGAGGAAGAGCAGGAGCGAGGTACGTCTCACGCAGAGAGCTTATCAGGTCGCGAGCAGGGCTCGCGTCCACGCGAACGCGGAGGGCCAGGTCGCAAGCGGCGGCTCGCGTCCACGCGAACACGGAAGGCTAGGTCGCGAGCGGCGGCTCTCCTCCACGGGTGGTGCCCTAACTAACAATCCCCCGGCAAAGCCGGGGGGTTTCGATGTGTGAGCCGCTAAAAGCGGCTGATTTACGGGCCGCTCGCGAGCGGCCTTCGGAGCCACCTTAAGGTGGCGCTCGATCCTACAGGAGGCGG
>NZ_JAGTJK010000126.1:0-9282 GCF_028435265.1 Polyangium jinanense
CTTCCAACGGGCCCGTTGGAAGAACTGCGCATCGCGCAGTTCTTCCACCCTCGGTCCAGGCCGTGCCTGGTCCGGGTCGAGGGGCGGACAGCCCCCGCGGGGTCCGGGGCAGCGCCCCGGCGCGACGCCCCCAGACGACACCCATCCCCACCTAGAACGAACCTGAGATCCCGCCTGCCCCGATCGACACTGTCACGGTCTTCCCTGGCTCCGGTGCGGGCTTCTTCGGCCCGCCTTTTGCGAGCACCATTCCGGGGATCATCATCAAGAGACCGATTCCGGCGATCCCGAGGCCCGAGAGCGACAGCACGACGCCTGCGCCGGTGTCGAGATCCTTTGTCAGACCGAGTGCGCCGGTCACCACGCCGCCCACGAAAATGGGCATCCCTGTCCCGAGGAGCACGCCGCCTGCGACGCGGTCGCGCACGAGGTAGTCGTCGTACGAGGCTTGGACCTCGGTGATCTCGGCGAGTGGGATCTCGCGCGCGTCGTCGCGCGTGCGCACGACGAGCCGATCGCTGCGCAAAAGCGAGCGAATGGGCGCGGGATACACGAGTGGCGCGCCCTCCTTGCGCTGGACTGTGACGGTCTGGAGGTGGCCGTAGACGACCTTCCGTGCGCCGCTCTTCGTGGTGATTGTGGGAAAGGGGCCGGACGGGCCGGGGGACGCGTTCGAGAGCGCCGGCAGCTCGGAGGGCGCGACGGTGACGTGGCTCGTGCACGCGGCGAGCCCGAGCGAGCTCGAGAGCGCCAGAGCCACTGTCATCGCCTTCGTTCGCGCCCGGGACATCATCCTCCCGAGCGCGATGCTTTCATGGCCTGCTGCCGCCGGCAAGAAAGCTCGTGCCGGCGGCAAGGTCCCGTCTCATCCTGTGGGCCGCACCTCTGGGATGGGCACACGTCCGATCGCGTAAGGCAGGATCCGCGCGATGTTGCGCGCGTCGTCGATGCCTCGATGATGCGTCCCGAGGAGTGGAAGCCCGAGCCGCTCGAGTGCGCTCGACATGCCGTAGCGCGTCGTCTCTCCGAGGGCCGCGGAGAAGCGCTTCTTGATGTTCATGTGCCCGCGCAGCGGCAGCGGCACGCCCCAGCGGGTCGCGTCGATCTCGAACTGCTTGCGGTCGTAATCGCCCCACGAGCCGAAGAGCGCGTCCCTTTCGCCGACGAAGCGCCCGAGCGCCTCGATCGCGGCTGGAAACGTGGGCGCGCCGTCGACGTCTGCTTGCGTGATCGTCGTGAGCTTCTTGCAGAAGTCCGTGAGCGTCGGCCGGATGACCGGGCGCACGAAGGTGGCGAACTCGCCCACGGGTTCGAGCGTCGCGCCGTCCACGAGGACCGCGCCGATCTCGATGATCTCCATGATCTTCTCGGGGATGCGCCCCTCCTCGTCGCACGTCGCTTCCAGATCGATCACCAGGTGAAATGCAGGTTCCTGTGCCATCGCCGTCCTCCTTGTTCGTTGCTTCGGAACCTTGATACGCTCCCCGCGACGAAAATGCCCGGACACGAACCCGGACACGCTGCTCCCGCAGGCTTTTCCTGGGAGGATTACGTCACCTGGCTCGTCGCGCAGCATGGCTCGCTGACGGCGGTGGCCGAGCGGCTCTCGTCCCTCCGCGGCTACGAGGACGACGTCTACTCGATCGAGCGCGCCTTGCGCCGGCTGCGCACGCGTGGGCAGCGCGATGGCGGGACCTGGGGGGCGCGCGCGCTTTTGGCCTTCGGCCTGCCGGACGCGCTCACGGAGCGGGCCCGCTGGATGGGCGCGTATCACTCGCGCTTCACGGACCTGCCCCTGCCCCTCGCCCAGGACCTCTTGCGCCTCTGGGATCGGCCTCCGGTGAGCGAAGATCCGACCTCGCACGTCTTCCTCGCCCTCGCCCACGCCACGTGCGTGCTGCGCGCCGACGACCGCGACGCTGCCCGGACGCACCTCGCCCGCATCCGCCCGCTGCTCGGAAAAGCGCCGCCCGAGGCGCGGATCGAGGCGCTGCTCACGGAGGCCTTCGTCGCGAGCCGGGAGGACGTCGCGCGTGTGCCCGGCCTGCTCGACGAGATCGAGCCCTTGTTCGAGCTGCCGATGCCCGCCTACGACCGCGCCTGCATGTTCGCCCGGTGGATCGATCAACGCGCCTTCGAGCGAAACCGCTCGTGGGGCGGCAAGCAGCCGGATCCGGCGGCCGCGGAGGCGCTCTACCGGCTCGTCCCGGAGGAAGGGCCGGCCTTCGCGCGGGCGCGGCGTGCAAACGGGCTTGCCTACGCGCGCTGGAAGCAAGGTTTTCCGGAGGAAGGCGCGGCGCTCGCGCGGGAGGCGTGCAGGCACGCGGGCGACGGCGGGCACATGCGGATGCGCGCGATGGCGCTCAACATGCTGGCGCGGATCGTGGGCGGCGAGGAAGGCGCGGAGGCGCGGCGGCGAGCGATGGTGATCGCGAACGAGCTCGAGGACGAGGTGCTGCGGCTTCGGTTCGAGCGGCGGATGGGAACCAAGGCGGCAGGCTGATCAGGCCGCGGCTTGGTCGAGCTTCTCTTTCTCGGCCACCGCCGGCACGCCGGGCAGCGGCTTCTGATCGTCGCGCAGCTTCTCCACGAACACGTTGAAGACCTCGGCCGCGTGCTCGCGCGCCGTCTCCGCGCGCCATCCGGACGTATCGATCGCCGGCAGGACCTCGATGTCCACCGTGGTCGGCTGCACGAAGAGCGTGTGCTTCACCCAGTTTTTGTGCACGCCGTGGAGGACGACCGGCACCACGGGCAGGCCCGTGGCGATGGCGAGGTGCACGAAGCCGAGCTTGAGCGGCCGAAGGCGACCGTCGCGGCTGCGCGTGCCCTCCGGCATGATCCAGATCGACAGCCCGTGCTTCTTCACCGTCCTCGCGATGCCGGACATCGCCGCGATGGCCGATCCCTTGTTCGCCCGATCGAGCCAAAGGTGCCCCGACAGGAGGTAGAGCTGGCCGAAGAAGGGAATCCGGAGGACCTCTTTTTTCATCACGCCGCACCCGCCCACGGGGCAAAGCCAGATCGAGAGGAACGCGTCGAGCGTCGAGGTGTGATTCGCGACGTAAATGGCCGGATGGTTCTGGCCGATGCGCTCCGCGTCGTGGAGGACGGGCTTCACGCCGGCGATCCGCGTGATCGAATACCCGACGATCTTGCCGTAATAGTTGCAGAGCTTGATCCTGAGGACACGGAACGGCAGCAGGAGCAGCGCGATCAGGATGGTCAAGGTGGACGCCACCGCGACCAGCGTAAATCCGACGACGAAACGAGCAGCCGACGAGAGCGCGGCGAAGGTGGTTCGCCCCGACGAGGCGTCTTGGTCCGACATGAAGAAGCGGATCTCCGGAAGGGAAACGTGCGCACCGTACCACGAACCAACGTTAGGATTGCGTCATGATCACGTCCGAGGCCGTCGAGCGAGCGCTGCACGATCTGTTCATCGTCGCGGAAGGCACGAAGCTCCGGCGCGAGGACCGCAAAAAGTCGGTCGAGGTGGCCGCGTTGCTCGGCGAAATCGAGCGACATCGCAAAGATGCCCTCCTCGTGGACGCGGCCGCAGGCAAGGCGTACGTGGGGCTCGTCGGCGCCGCGCTGCTCGGGTTCTCCCGCATCCACGTGATCGAGCGGAAAGCGACACGGATCGCCGCGTGCGAGGCGGCAGCCGCGCGGCTCGGCAAGAGGATCGAGCTCGGGCTCGCAGCAGGCGACGTGGGCGATTCCGCGTGCTGGCCCGAGGCGCCGGAGGTCGTGGTGGCGCTGCACGCGTGCGGGGCGGCGTCGGATGCGATCCTCGACGCGGCGAGCCGGGCGGGCGCGAAATGGATGTACGTGGTGCCGTGCTGTTATGCGGCGAGCGTCCCGTTCGCCGCGGCGGCGGAGGCGAAGGCGGACGCGCTCGGGATGCCGCGGCAAGCCGAGGTGCGGCGGCGGTTCATCCTGTCGCTCGTCGACGCGGAGCGGGCGCTGCGGCTGGAAGCAGCAGGCTACGAGGTGACGATCACGGCGTTCGTCCCGCCCACGGTGACGCCGCACAACCTGCTCTTCCGCGCGCGGCGCGTCCGCGAGCCCGGGCGCATGCGCGAGGCCGCGGCGCGGCTCGCTCGGCTCAGGGCTTGATCTTCGTCACTTCGCGTCCCAGTCGTTGATGCCGCCGAGGTTCGTGACCTGCGTGTAGCCCGCGCCGAGCAGGATCTTCTTGGCGCGCGCGGCGCGCGGGCCGGCGGCGCAGTGCACGACGATCGGCTTCGTCTTGTCGCCGCCCGTGAGCTTTTCGACCTCGGAGAGGCGTGTTTCGAGCTCGCCCACGGGGATGTTCGTGGCCTTGTCGAGGTGGCGCTCCGTGTACTCCTCGGGTGTGCGGACGTCGATCAAGACGCCGCCCTCGGCCACGAGCTTGCGGGCGAGCGCTGGGTCGCGGTCCGGCAGGCCCGCCTGCGCGGCTGGCTGCTGCGACGGGCCGGGCGGCGCGGCCGACTCGTCCTTCGAGCAGGCCGGGACGAGGGCGAGGAGGGAAAGCAGGGCGGCGACGGAAAACGCAGGGGCTCGCATGGCTTCGGACTCCCTGCCACCGTCGACACCAAGGCGCAAGACGCGCCTTGACGCACGCCCGCCGCATCGTATGCCGTCGCCG
This sequence comes from Polyangium jinanense, assembly GCF_028435265.1. Classification (GTDB taxonomy): domain Bacteria; phylum Myxococcota_A; class Polyangia; order Polyangiales; family Polyangiaceae; genus Polyangium; species Polyangium jinanense. The sequence continues at coordinate 4,634 of NZ_JAGTJK010000126.1, forward strand.
GCCGATGTACCGCTTGCTGTTCCGCCTGCTCCTCCGCCGCCTGTCCGCCGAGACGGCCCACCATCTCGGCTTTGGCCTCTTGCGGTTTTTGATGGCCTTGCCTGGCGTGCGCGCCCTTTGGAAGCGGCTCTTTGGCCCGCGGGATCCGCGCCTTGCCGTGCGGGCGTTTGGCGTCGATTTTCCGGGTCCGCTTGGGCTTGCCGCGGGGTTTGACAAGGACGCGCGGGGGTTCGAGGAGCTTGGCGCGCTCGGGTTCGCGTTCGTGGAGATCGGCACGGTCACGGGGGAGGCCCAGGGCGGAAACCCGAAGCCGCGGCTCTTTCGGCTCGAGGCGGATCGGGCGCTCATCAACCGCATGGGCTTCAACAACGAGGGCTCGCGCGCGGCGGCCGAGCGGCTCGCGAAGCGGCGGCCGGGCGGCGTGATCGTGGGCGCGAACATCGGCAAGACCAAGGTCGTGCCCGAATCCGAGGCCGCGGCCGATTACGTGGCGAGCGCCGAGCGCCTGGCCGCGCATGCCGATTACATGGTCGTCAACGTGAGCTCGCCGAACACGCCGGGCCTCAGGGACCTGCAATCGACGGAGAAGCTGCGTCCCCTGCTCGCGGACGTCCGCGCTGCGCTCGATCGTGCTTCCCCTGGGCGACGCGTGCCGCTGCTCGTGAAGATTGCGCCTGACCTCGCGGACGAGGACATCGACGCGATTGGCGACCTCGCGCGGGAGCTTGGCCTCGATGGGATCATCGCGACGAACACCACGATCCGCCGGGATGGCCTTGCGACGGACGCCGCGCGTGTCGCGGAGATCGGCGCGGGCGGGCTCTCGGGCAGGCCTGTGAAGGCGCGCGCGCTCGCGGTTTTGCGCAGGCTCCGGGCGCGCGTGGGTGATTCGATGGTGCTCGTCGCCGCGGGCGGCGTGGAGAATGCGGACGATGCGTGGGAGCGCATCGCGGCGGGGGCGACGCTGGTGCAGGCGTACACGGCGTTCATCTACGAGGGTCCCGCGTTCGCGAAGCGGATCCACGAGGGGATCTCGGCGCGAATGCAGGCCGAGGGGATCGGCTCGATCGCGGAGCTCGTGGGCAAAGAAGCGCGCTGATCAGGCCTCGAACCGCTCGAGCAAGACGAAACGTTCCGCCATCGCGCGCGGCTCTTCACGAATCGGCGCCGTCGTGCGCAGGAGGGCCGTCATCCCGAAATCGACGCCCTTCATCGCCCACGCGGGCCCGAGACCCGCGGCGAGCGCATTGCGGCTCGGCGCCGGGATCACGGGCCGCACGACCGTATCCGCCCAGGCCCAGCGCGGTAGCTCGTACCGATAGCGGAACGAGCCATCCGGCTCCTCGAACGCGAGCAAGAGCCGCCGCACGCCCTCCCCCGTCGAACCGAGCTTCGAAAGCACGGCCCCCGGCGCCTCGGGCACGCCTGGCCCGTGGTGGAACACGCGAATCGGGCCGACGGCGTACGAGACCACGTCCCCCGCGTTCGCGCGCCGCTCGGCTTCGAGCAACGCCGAGAACGACGTCCCCCAGAGATCTTCGCGTGATTCGAGGGTCCGCACAAGCTCGCCGAGCGATGCGAGCACGATCGGATACGCGCTTGCCTCGGGCTTCAGCACGACGAGGCGCCGGATCGCCATGTTCAGCCAGAGGCCACGTGTATCGGCCGGCCACTCCTCGAAATCGCCGGCCTCGGCTGCCGCGACGATGAGCTCCGCGTGCGCGGTGGCCGTCTCCGGGTCGAGCAGCGACCAGACGGCGAGCACTCCATCCGCGTCGAAATGGTTGTTCACGACGACCGTGGGCGCCTCGGCCGGCGACGCTTCGCGGACGAACGAGAGCGCAATCTCGACGGAGGTATCGGCCTTGAAGGCCTTCGGCGTCCGGTTTTTCGCCCAGTGGCTCAGATCGAGGGCCGCGCCCGCGACGAGCCCGTCGCAGGAGACGGCGCCTTCCGGCGCCCGCTCGCCCATGGGAACGAACTGGAACTGTCGTGCGGCCATGGGCGAAGGCTAGCATGGAATCACGCCCGCCGCGGGGCGAGCGCGAACACGATGAGCGGGGCGAGCGCGGCGAGGCCGAACAAGAAGGCCCACTCGCCCCACGAAGGAGCGGTGAAAAAGGGCTTCGGCGAAAAACGGAGCGAAATGCCGAGGACCAGGCCCAAGAGCCAGATCCCTCCGACGACGTGGCTGAAGCGCCGCCAGCCTTTGCGGAAAAACCCCCACACGAGGCAAACGAGCGCGCCGAGGGCCACCACGAGCCCGACCCAGACGAAGGGTTGGTAGCGGGACGTCGGCTCGATCAGGAGCAGGAGCGTGATGACGAGGATCATGCCGAGGGCCACGAGCGTCGCGGCCACCGCGGGCACGCCGAAGAGCCACCGGCCCGGCGCCGCCTGCTTGAAGCCGCGCACGAGCCCCACGGCGCCCGTGAACAGGGGCGCGAATGCGAGCCCCGCGAGGATCGCCACCGGCGCGGCGTCCCCGGCCGCCATCTGGAGCAGCGATTCCCGGCCGCCAAATGGCAAAACGAGCGGCAGGCAAAGCATCCAGAGCGGCACGCCCGCGGCCATGGCCACGAGGCGATGGCGCTCCTCGGCAAGGTCTTTCGGCGCGTCGCTCACGTCGTCCTCCGCATCCGGGAAAGCAAGAACCCGAGGAGCCCGAGCCCTGCGGCGAGCCCGAACCCGATCGCGGCGGTGCTCGTGCGCAGATACGCGGTCCACGGCACGCGAACATTTCGATCGATGTTCGGCGGCGATCCCTGGAGCCCAATCGATTTCACGTCCTCGGCCACGAGCGCAGACAGCGTGATGCCCTCCCGCGGCGCGAACGCGAGATCCCGCGCCGCCGAGGGCTTCTTCGGATTGTCGCCCCATCGCCCGTAGATCGGATCCGTGCAGGTGACGTCGCCTTTCCAGGGGTGTCGCACGATGTACCGCCCTTGAAACATGTTCTGGCCGCCCGGCGCGCCCGGGGTCGCCGCGTGTTTGTCGGGGCCGTTGCTCCAGCCATTGCCGTCCGTGATCGGCGGCGCGGCGCGGAAGACGAGATCCTCGCCGAGCGAGTCCTTCGTGTAGCGGACGTGCAATCGGGTGATCGTAGCCTCCCAGGGCGACATGCCGGTCGCGGGCGGATCCCCGGGCCCGCGGTCGGTGTCCTTCGGGCTCACGAGGGTATCGCCGCCGAGCGTCGCGAGATCCCCCGTGTCGAGCGTCGGCCCCGGGCACGGATCACAGGATCCGGCGGTCCAGGCATACTCGGTCACGACCGCGCCGGGCTTTTTCGCGACCGTCTGATCGAAGAGCGCCACGTAAAACGATCCGAAGGCGCCGAGCGCGGACTCGTTGAGCTCGATGTTCGTGGGGATCGTGAGGTTCGGATAATTGGCCGCCTCGTACCGCTGCTTCTTCGCGATGACGTGGACGATGAGGTCCTGCGTGCCTTTCGAGTTCAGGAGCCCGAGCCGCACGGGCAAGGCAAAGGTCTCGGTGTCGTAATGGAACCGGAGCGGCGAGAGCGTGGCCATGCCCTTCGCGTCGAACTTCACCTTCTCGGGATCGACCTTGGCCACGAAGAACTTGGATCCCGTCTGCACGTAGGGCCGGAACACCGGCTCGGCGCCGTCGGGGATGCGATATCCATTCTGGCGGAGCCACGTATCGAGGGCGGAGGAATCGTCGGCGCCGAGGATGACGATGTCGTATTCGCCGACCGCGAACTGCGCTTCGATCCGGACGAGCGGCGCGCTGAGCTGATCGATGCGATCGAAGACGGCGCGCGCGAGGGTCTTGACGTTCTCCTTCTGGAGGACGACGGGCACGGGGACCACCATGGCGAACTTGTCCGGCGGGCCCTGATAGTTGTTCTGCATGGACAGCACGGTGCGCGTGCCGTCGCGCAGGAGGACGACCTGCGTCGCGTTGTTGTAGAGCTTCGCGTCGGCTCCCCTGACCTTGGGCCAAGAGTCTACGACTGCTCCGGTGATCATCGAAGGAAGCGTGATGCTACCACGGGGGCAGGCGACCGGAAGGGGGGAGGCAAAGGCGTGGGCGGAGGCGGAGAACGCCAAGGGGGTCCACCAGTGCCGGTGTGGGTGTGGGGAGAGGATCCAGGTGACGACGCGGCACCTGCGGGAGGGGATCCCGGGGTACATCCGGGGCATCACTTCTTCTCATCCACGTAGCTTTGCGCAGCCGAGGAGCCCCCGCCCCCGCCTCCGGGCTCCGCGGTCTCCGTGACGACGGATCGGCGTCGTTGGCGCGGGCTGGTGTTCCACACCGTGAGTTGCCGCGTCCAGTAGGCCGAGCGCCCAGATGCGGGGCGCGCAACCGAACGAGCAGGTGTGTGCAACGGCTTAGGCATCCACGACAACATCCGTCGACCCTCCGGACGCGCTGCGACGCCCCGCTTGCCTGAATGACCTTCGTGGAGGAACTCTAGCCGCCCTGACACTTCAACCGCAGCGCGCAGTTCTTCCGGAAACGTGCAGGGCTCGCCCAGGTTCGGGTCGAGGGGCGAACTAACAATCCCCCGGCAAAGCCGGGGGGTTTCGATGTGTGAGCCGCTAAAAGCGGCTGATTTACGGGCCGCTCGCGAGCGGCCTTCGGAGCCACCTTAAGGTGGCGCTCGATCCTACAGGAGGCGG
>NZ_JAGTJK010000127.1:0-8941 GCF_028435265.1 Polyangium jinanense
GGGAGCCTCGGAGCCGGTGTCCATGCTCGCGCTTGTAGATGCGGGGATGCCCCCTGGAGGGGGACCCCATGATACCGTCCGAGCCAAGAACACCGGTCGAGGGCGCCGATCTCAGGTACGAGGACAAGCCTCAAGCAGTGTACGGCGACCCTCTCCCAGCTTGCTGCCTACTACAGGGTGGGGTTGATACAAGCATTGGTCTCTTCTTGGGGCCGTTGCGCCGGGGCGCCGCCCCGGACCCCGCGGGGGCTGTTCGCCCCTCGACCCGAACCAGGGCAAGCCCTGGACCATTCGTGGAAGAACTGCGCATCGCGCAGTTCTTCCAACAGGCCGGTGGCAAGATCAGGAAGGTGCGTTGCACGCTGGCGATGGGCACGTTGCCTGTTGAATCGTCAGCGCCGCGGTCTTGATGGGCAGGGTCGTCGTTCGCCTTGACCTGGCCTGTTCGATGAACTGCGCGGGAGCGCAGTTCATCGATCCCGGGTCCAGCGCTTGCGCTGGTCCAGGTCCAGGGGCGGATAGCCCCGGTGGGGCCTGGGGCAAAGCCCCAGCGCAGCGCCTCCCAGCCGCCGTCAACCCTGCGCCGGCACGGCAGGTGCCCCGGATTCGTCGGCCTCCTCGACGGGGCCCTTCTTGCTCTTCGTGGTCGCGGTCTCCAAGACCGGGAAGATCACATCCTGAAGCTCGCGATCCCGCGGGAAGGCCGCTCGGACCACGCCCATCGCTCGGTCGACCGCGTCGTGATGCGCGTCGCGCAGCGCGAGTTCCGCCCTGAATGCGTCGTCGTGGGCGGCAAGCGCCTCCTCGTGCGCGTCGAGGGCGGCTTCCAGGCTCGAGAGCGCGGCGCCGAGCTTGGGCGACCAAACATTGCGGTAGGCCTCGATCCCCGCGACCTTGGCGTGATCGAGCCGGTCGACGAGGTCTTGCATCGACTTGACCTGCGACCTGCCGGCGGGCGTGAGGATCGGGGTCGAGCCCTTCGGGAAGACGGCGGCGCAGATCCTGCCGCGGCGCCCGCCGTCCTCGATTTCGGCAGCCCGGAGCGCGGAGCGGATCACGCGTTCGGCGTGATATTCGGCGAAGCGGGCAGCAGCGCGCGTCTCGACGACAGGGACGCGGAGGGCACAGCGCTGCTGGTGCTGGCCGTTGAGCGCGTTGTTGACGGTCCGGATGTCGAGCGCGGCGGACGTGGTCTCGGGGAACTGCGCGAGGCCGGCCGCAAGCTCGACGCCATACTCGAAGCGGACCGAGGACGAGGCATTGCTGCGATACTTGCGCATGAGGGGCTCCCTGGGCCGATGGCCCGGTGATGGTGGTTCTCCGACCGCGACGCGGGCGATGCAACGTCGGGTGCACGTTGAACGCTCGGAGGAAAAATCCATTCAGGGTGAGCAGGTTTCGGGCGCGCGAGGGTTACCGGACGTTTGGGCCGGGTCGGGAGAGCGTGACGCGCGGGTGATCGAAGGTTCGATCGGGCGCGCGTCACCGTGACGCGAGGGTGATCGAACGTTTGGAGACGCGGAGGCGACGATGACGTGCCGGGGATCGAACGCTCGATCCGGCACGCGTGACAGCGACGCGAGGGGGATCGAACGTTCGACGACGCGGAGGTGATGGTGGCGCGCCGTGGATCGAACGTTCGATCGGGCGCCGGTCACGGTGACGCGAGGGCGATCGAACGTTTGGAGACGCGGAGGTGGCTACGGCCTCTTCCGTCGACGAGGCACCTTCGTGTAAAAGCAATATCGCATCGATTCGGCCGTCGGATACCAGGGATGCTCTCCCGGGCTCCCCGAAAGCTCGCGCGCGAAGGCCCAAGCGAGCGGCTTGGGGTCGACGACGGCGAAACGGAAGCCGTTCGCCAGGAACCGCTCGGACCATTCCCACAGGGTCGATAACGTGCTGACGCCGGAGAAGAGGTCGTGGGCGTCGATCACCTGCTGGGTCATGTCGCTGGCGATCGACCCGAAGAACACACCCCTCTTGCAGACCCGCGCCATCTCGCGGATCGCGCGGCCGACGTCCTTCTGCGGGACGTAACAGAGCGCGGTGTCGTAGAGGAAGTCGAATTCATCGTCGCGAAAGGGCATCGCGCAAACGTCGCCGAGGGCGTTACGTGCTTTCCACTTCTTCGCGGTCTTCCCGTGGATGTATGCGCTCTTCTCGATTCCCCAGGCATCGACGTCGAGCTTGGCGAACTCCTCGAGCGTGATGCCGTTCGCGGCGCCGCAATCGAGGAGCTTGTACGGAGGCTTCGCGCCCCAGATGATCTCGATGAGGTCCACGACGTACTGCGCATTGAAGTACTCGTTGAACGAAGCCTCGTAGGAGCTCTCGCCGTCGTAGAAGTCGTGGTAGGCCGGGTCGAGGTCCTCGGACCGGGCGCCGTCGACGCGGGTGATGCAGGCCCGTTCGGTCTCCTCGGGTCGCTTCGTGTCCTTCCATTCGTCGTCTTGCGCCTTCGTGCCCCCCCGCGCGTCGGCTCCGGGGAGGTAGATGCCGCGGAACACTTCGCTGGTCAGGCAATCCGTGGCGAAGTCGGCCGAGTCGAGCACCCCATTCAGCGTGGAGTCGAAGAGGTAGTCGCCGACCAGGAAGAGGCCGGGATGCCGCTTCGGCTCCGGGACATGGCGCTCGCGCATGTCGAGCGTCGGGAACCCTCCGGGGAGGCCATTGACGCTCGAAAGCCACCGGTGCACACGGCCATCGATCGCGAGCTCACGGCCATGCCGGAGGGGCAGAGGGAGGGCGTCGAGCACGTCGCGGATGAGCGTCGCGTCATCGCTGTTCGCCAGGGTCTGCGCGGCGCTGCCCGCGAGCAGCCAGCCGAGGACGGCTTTGCCCCCAGCGTCGCCATAACGAGAGCCTTCGTCATAGAGGCACGTGCCGCCAAAGGTGTCGATCATGAAGTACGAGCCCGGCACGGCATCCCGCCAGAACGGGCGCGAGAACAGGACGGAGACGCGGAGGTAATGGGCCGGGCGGTCGTAGTGCGCGATGTGCGCGTGCATGGCCCGCGCAAGGCGTGGATCCTTCCATTCGAGCATCGATAGCCGATCGTGCGGGAGGGCAATCACGACGAAATCGTACTCCGCCTCCTCCACGTCGAGCCCATGCCGCGCGACGACCCGATACCCGCGTTCGCCGCGCTCGACCGATACGACCCGCCGCCCCAGCCGAACGTCGGCCTTCACGAGGCCACGCAGGCGGTCGACGAGGCGTTCAATGCCCCCCTCGATGGAGTAGAGCCGCATGTAGCCGGGCACGTCCATCAGGAAGTTCTTGAGGCCATTCAGGCCATTGGTCAGGTGCGACTCAGTGGCGATGTCGCTGTGGGCCGCGACCTCGAAGTAGCGGCGCGCGCCGTCGTCCTTCACGCGATCCAGGATCTCCCGGCAGGTCTTTTTGGCCCACGCATGCGCATTGTCGTGCGTCCAATGCGAGTCGTAATAGTCCTCGCGGCTGAGCTGTCTCATCGCCTCGGCTCGGAACGCCTCGACACCGCGGGCCGTGTTCTCTCCGCAGAGCTGTCGGATATCGGCGATATTGCGGAGGACCCGGTCGCCGAGGAGCACCGTGCCTCCAGACATCGGGAGCACACCGAGCCCGAGATGCTCGACGAGGGCGCGGAGCGGGTCGTACCCGATCATCGAATAATCGTAAATCTCGGCGACGCCAGCCTCATAGACCGGCCCTCCCGGCCCGAGCTTCGCGGTCGCAATCTTCCCGCCCAAGCGGGAGCTCGCCTCGTAGAGGGTGATCGCGCAGCGGTCCCAGAGCTTGTCATTGAGCATGTACGCGGTAAAAAGGCCCCCAGGCCCACCGCCCACAATCGCAACGCGTGCCGTCATGAACGCTCTCCATGAAGCAGCGGGGTCTCGGGGTGCCGTAGCCCGCGCGCCGAAAATTCCCTCGCATCCGACGATGAACGAAGCGTTCTTCGACCAATTTTCCGTGGCGCGAGAATGCATGATCGGAGCCACGCCCCATGTATCGAAGCGAGCCACCGAGGCCGAGCGTCACGCCGTCCAGGGCGACCCCGCCCGCTCCGTCCTGCTGGAAGGCGCCTCGCCGGGGCGCTGCCCCGGGCCCCGCGGGGGCTGTTCGCCCCTCGACCCGAACCAGCGCAAGCGCTGGACCATTTGGGGAAGAACTGCGCGATGCGCAGTTCTTCCCACAGGCCGGTGGCAAGACCAAAGACGGCGTTGCCAATCGCAACGTCAACGGCGGTCTTGACTCGGCCTGTTCGATAAACTGCGCATCGCGCAGTTTATCGACCCCGGGTCCAGCGCTTGCGCTGGTCCGGGTCCAGGGGCGGATAGCCCCGGTGGGGCCTGGGGCAACGCCCCAGCGGGGCGCCGGAGCAGGAGCCCGCCGCTCGGCGCGGGTAAGCGAGAAATAAGCGCGGAGTAAGGCACGGGCCTGTCGCTTCGGACTACATCGCTCGCCGCCGGGCGAGGCCCACGCGCGCGACGCGCACGCGCATACGTCTTCACGCTCCGGCGCACCATCCGAGTAGAAAACAACCAGGAGACGCGACAATGACCCAGCCTTCGGATTACACTGCGCAGGAGTGGCAGCTCCTCAGGGAGACCCCGCTGATGGCCGCGGCGGTGAGCACCGCACTCGACTTCGGATTGATCTCCGCAGCGAAGGAGTTTTCCGCAGCGGTCAAGACCTTGAACGACGCCGCCGAGAAGGCGCCCCATAACCAGCTCATCCAGGCCATCGTCAACGCCAACAAGGACGAGCAACAGGCGAGCAGCTCCTCGGAGGGGTTTTCGGTCGATCTGGTGATCGAGCGCGTGCGGCAAGCTCGCTCGATCGTGGAAGCAAAGGCGCCCGCCGAGGCCGCGGAGTACAAGCAGATGGTGCTCGAGGTGGCCGACCGGGTGGCCAACGCCTCGGGCGAAGGGTTTTTCGGTACGGGCAAGAAGGTCAGCGACAAAGAGGCGGAGTATCTCGGCAAGCTGCGCGACGCGCTCGGTCTTTGACCTCCTTCGGGTTACCATCGGGCCGCGCGGCGCGACTTCGTCGTGACACCACGTCATGCCCACACCGAATCCCCGGGAACTGCCCAGCGCAAGACTCCATCGACCCGAGCGTCCTGCTCCGCCCCTTCGCGCCGTTGGCGAAGAGGGCGCGCCGTCGATGAGGATGCCGCGCAGCAACGTGCCGCAGCCTGCAAACGCGTTCTTCGGGCGCGAGGCCGATCTCGCCGCGCTGCGCGATCTGCTCGCGCGCGGCGAGCGCTTGGTCACGGTGACGGGCACGGGAGGCGTCGGCAAGACGCGGCTGGTGCAGCAGCTCGTCGCGCAATACGGCGGCGACACGTCGCTCGCGGAGGAGTTCTGTTTCTGCGATCTGTCCGAGGCGCGCGACGTCGACGCATTGTGCCGTCTCACGGCGCACGCGCTCGACGTGCCGCTCGGCACAGGCCCCGCGGTGGAGGCCGTCGGCCGGGCGCTTTCGGCACGGGGGCGCGTGCTGCTCTTGCTCGACAACTTCGAGCAGCTCGTCGCGCCTGCGGCCGACGCGGTCTCCGCGTGGCTGCGGCTGGCGCCGGCTGCACGCTTGCTCGTCACGTCGCGCGAGCGTCTCCGGTTGTCGGAGGAGCTTGTCTGGGAGCTTGCGCCGCTGCACGTGCCGAGCGCGGAGGAGCGCGCGGAGGAGAGCGAGGCGGTGCGGCTGCTCATCGATCGCGCGCAGCGGATCCGGCGGGGCTACGCGCCGGACGAGGACGAGGTGCGCGTCTTGGGGGAGCTCGCCCGGAAGCTCGACGGCCTGCCACTTTCGCTGGAGCTGGCAGCGGCGCGGTGCAACACGCTCGGGCCGCGCGCGCTGCTCGAGCGGCTCTCGCGGCGCTTCGAGGTGCTCGCGCGCGGGCCGCGCGACGCGAGCGACCGGCAAGCGACGCTACGCGCGAGCCTTACCTGGTCGTGGGAGCTCCTTTCGCCGTGGGAGCGCGCGGCGCTGGCGCAGTGCGCGGTGTTCCGCGGAGACTTCACGCTCGACGCGGCGGAGCACGTGATCGATGTCACGGACCACGCGGGCGCGCCGCCGCCGCTCGACGTGGTGCAATCCCTGCGCGAAAAATCGCTCCTGCGCGCGATCGAGCCGGCAGGCGCGCGCGCCGAGCTACGGCTCGGGCTCTACGTCAGCGTGGCGCAGTACGCAGGCGAGCGACTCGACGAGCTGGGCCTGCGGGACGCGACGGCGCGGCGGCACGCGGCGTACTACGTCACGCGTGGCGAGGCGTGGGCCGCGGCGTCGTTCAGCGCGGACTGGAAGCACGCCCGCGCAGAGCTCGCGCTCGACCAGGAGAATCTGCTGGCCGTCGTGGAAGCGGCGCTCGCGCCCGGCGCGGCGCGCGAGGAGAGCGTGACAGACGCGGCACGCGCGCTGCTCGCGCTCGAGCCCCTCCTGATCCTGCGGGCCTCGCTGCCGTGGCACCTCGGGCTGCTCGACGGCGTGATCGCCGAGGCCACACGCGCGGACGTGCCAGGCGCCCTTTTGGCGCGGCTGCTCGCGGCCCGTGCCACCGCGGGCCGTCGCTCGGGGCGCATGACCGAGAGCCTGCGCGATCTCGAGCGTGGCCTTTCGATCGCGCAGAAGCTCGGCGACCCATGGGTCGAGGCATGCGTGCGCCTCGCCCAGGGCGCTTGCCTCTCGGACCTGGGGCAGCGCGACGCCGCGCTGGCCGCGTTCGAGCGCGCGGAGGCATGCAGCCTCGCGGCGGGCAGCCGTGCCGACGAGGCGCTCGTCGCCTGGCGCAGGGGCATTCTGCAACGCGAGCACGGGCAGATCGCCGAGGCGCTCGTCTGCTTCCGGAAGGCGATTTCCCTGCACCACGCGCTCGGCGACACGCGCCGCGAGGGCATCGTGCTCGGCGATCTCGGCCTCGCGCTGCAGGAGCAGGGCGACCTCGCCGAGGCGCGCGCGAGCCTTACCGCCGCGCTCGCGCTCCACCGCGCGGCCGGCGAGTCGTACTACGATGCCGTGGCCACGACGATGCTGGGGCTCGTCGACCACGAGGAAGGCGACCACGAGGCCGCGGCGGCGCGCTACGCAGCCGCCCTGCGATCGATCCGCCTCTTGGGCGATCGGCTGTGGGAGGCGATGCTCCTGCAGTACCTCGGGATGCTCTGCCACGCGCGCGGCGAGCTCGACGCCGCGCGCACGCACCTCGAGGCGGCGCGGGCGTATTTCGGCGAGGTCGATGCCCGCCCGCACATCGCGTTCGTGGACGCGCAACTCGGGGCCGTCGAGGCAACGAGCGGGCGGCCCGACGCGGCCGCGGCGCGGCTCGACGCGGCCGCCGTCGTGTTCGCCACGCCGGAGGATCCCTCCTGGGGCGTGGTCGAGCTGCTGCGCGCCTACGCAGAGTTGCGAAAGGCACGCGCCGCGGGCGAGCGTGGTGCCGCGGACGTGGAGCACGCCCAGAAGCGGGCGGCGCACGACCGCATCGCAGCGGTGCTTTTGCCCGACGAAGGTGGCGCGGACGCCACGTCCGAGCGGTCGACGCTGCTGTCACGGTCGCTCGACGTGCGCCTCTCGCTGAATCTACTCACCACGTCGTTCGGCGAGGACGTGGCGCAGGTCCGTGCGCGCGCGGGGGCAGCGGAGCGCGGGACGGTGGTGGCGGCAGCGGCGGACGCGCTTTTGGTGCAGCGCGAGGGCGAGTGGTTTCGGCTGCCTGGACAGGCGCGCGTCGAGCGGTGCAAGCGGCGCGCGCCGCGAGCGCTGCTCGTCACGCTGGCAGAGCAGTGGTTGCGCGCGCCAGGCGAGCTGGTTTCCCCCAAGGCGCTGGTCGAAGCGGCGTGGCCCGGCGAGCGGATGCAGCCAAGCGCAGCACGCAACCGCCTGCACGTCGCAATCGCGATGCTGCGCGGCCACGGTCTGCGCGAGATCTTGCAGAGGCAAGACGGCGGCTACCGGCTCGACCCCGCGGTCCCCGTCCGGTTCGCATCTGTCGCCGAGGCGCGCGCGGTGAATGGCGTGGTGACGTCCCAAGAGCCCTGAGGCTGCCGTCGCTTATCTCGGCACGGACCTCTTACTTCTGTCTTACTCCTGAGGGCGACCCCTCGCGCATTGGCGAAGCGAGGCTATCGATTGGCTTGCCGATCGGCGCACGTGGCGCACGCCCGCGGCGCGTGTCCGGCGACGCCAGCAACCCTTCGATTCATCGACAGAGGCAACCACCATGGGATTCAGCATCAAGAAGCGCTTCACGGAGTCCGCCCCCGAGGACCACACGAACGCAACGAGCGCCGCCATTCTGGAGCTCGCACTCTGGGGCGCCCTCGCCGACGGCGAGCTGTCCGACGACGACGTGAACGATCTGCTCTTCGCAACGCAGCAGATCCCCAGCTTCGAGCACTTCACGGCGGACGACCTCGACGCCCTGATCGAGCGCATCTCGGAGGAGTGCCCAGACCAGGACGCCATCGTCGGGCGCGTGCAGTCAATCGTGCACTCGATCCGAGACCCGCGGGTCCAGCGTCTCACCTATCAAATCCTGGTCTTCTTCGCAGCCAAGGACGGCGAGCTTTCCGAGGCAGAGGAGTCGATTCTCTCCCTCGCACAGGAGAGCTGGGGCATCTCCGACGACGAGGCCCAGGAGCTCACAGACGCAGCCGTCGGGGCGTGATCTTTTCGGGGGGCCGCCGCGCCGGGGCGCTGCCCCGGGCCCCGCGGGGGCTGTTCGCCCCTCGACCCGAACCAGGGCCTGAGCATTGGTCCCATCTCCGATCGGTACATTCCCCCCCTCTGACGACATTTACCGAGTGAGATGTTGGATGCAGGGGCGGCCTCGTCGGCGGAAGCGTGGGCGGAGGAGGAGTTCGGGCATGCGGACCTTGGAGACAAGCGCCGGACCCGGCGACTGACGCGCATGGCCGCGCAGGCGGCGCTGTTTCCCTCGGGGAAGGTGAGTGAGGTT
>NZ_JAGTJK010000128.1:0-1114 GCF_028435265.1 Polyangium jinanense
GCGCCACGCTGTGGCGGCAGCGCGCTGCCCCCGAAAGATCCGCCGACGCGATCGAAACCGGCGCTCTGCCGCCGGCTGTGCGCCCTGCCTAGGCTTCTCCTGTCGAACGAACCCAGGAGAATTCATGCCCTACGACGCCTTGATCATCGGCGGCGGCCCTGCGGGCCTCACCGCCGCGCTTTACCTCGGCCGGGCCCGCAAGCGTGTCCTCGTCTGCGACGCCGGACCTGCTCGAAACGCCGCCGCCCACGAGGTCCACGGCTTCACCACCCGCGACGGCATCCCGCCTGCCGAGTTTCGCCGCGCCGCCTGGGCCGATCTCGAACCGTACGGCGTCACCCGCCGCGAGGCGCGCGTGCACGCGATCGAGCGCGTTCGGGAAGGTGGCTTCCGGGCCCGGCTCGAGGGCGGCGAGACCGTCGAAGCGCGCCGGATCCTGCTCGCCCTCGGCGTCGTCGACGTTCTCCGGGACCTCCCGGGGTATGCGGAGCTCTGGGGCGAGAGCATTTTCATTTGCCCCTATTGCCACGGCTTCGAGGTTCGGGATCAGGCCTGGGGCCTCGTCGCGCAGGGGGAACACATGGTGGAACACGCGCTCTTCTTCCGCGGCTGGTCGCGCGACCTCGTCGTGTTCCTCGACGGCGCCCCCGCCCCGCCTCCCGCCGTCGCCGAGCGCCTCGAACGCGCGGGCATCCGCGTCGAGCCGCGCCCGCTTCGCGCCTTGCACGGCGCCGCGGGAAAACTCGAAGCCGTGGAGCTCGCGGACGGCACGCGCATCCCGCGGGACGTGCTTTTCGTGCGTCCAACGCAGCGGCAAACGCCGCTCGTCGAGTCGCTCGGCCTCGCGCTGAACGAGCATGGGTACGTGCAGGTGAACGAGCTCTTCGAGACGTCCGTGCCCGGAATTCACGCCGCCGGGGATCTCACGACGATGATGCAGGGCGCGATCCTCGCCGCGGCCGACGGCGCGCGCGCCGCCAACGCGCTGAACCGCGCGATCACCCTCGAAGACGCCGAGCGCTGAGCTGGGGCGTTGCCCCAGGCCCCACCAGGGGCTATCCGCCCCTGGACCCGGACCAGCGCAAGCGCTGGACCCGGGGTCGATGAACTGCGC
>NZ_JAGTJK010000128.1:1124-8813 GCF_028435265.1 Polyangium jinanense
TCGAGGCAAGACCAGGTACGACCCTGCCAACCAAGACCGCCGTGACTGGCAACGCTGTCTCTGGTCTTGCCACCGGCCCGTTGGAAGAACTGCGCATCGCGCAGTTCTTCCACCACGAGTCCAGGGCTTGCCCTGGTTCGGGTCGAGGGGCGAACAGCCCCCGCGGGGCCCGGGGCGGCGCCCCGGCGCGGCGGCCCCACGATGCTGCTAGGAGGCGCCTCGGCGGTGTGCCGCCCGGAAGGCTGCGGGCGTCATGCCGCGTGCCCGGCGGAAGATGCGGATGAAATGGGTCGGGTCTGCATAACCGACCCGCTCGGCGACGATGTCGATCCGCTCGTCTGATGAGACGAGCAGCCGCTCTGCTTCGGCGACGCGACCTGCCACGATCCACTCGCCTGCCGTTTTTCCTGTCGCGCGCCGGAGCGCTGTCGTCACGTGCGCGGGCGAGCGCCGCACGGCTGCGGCCACGTCGGCGAGCGAGATTGGCTGCATGCAATGCTTCTCGATGTAATCGAGCGCCTCCGCCACGAGCGGCGGGCCTGCGGATGCGGCCCCGGGCGCGGGAAATGGCTGCGCGCGTAACACTTCGGCCAGGATGAGCGCGACGAGGCTCTGCACGACGAGCTTGCTTGCGGGGCTTGGGGGGGCGATTGTTTCTCGGCCGAGCTCGCGGAAGAGGCCGACGAGGTGCTCGTGCCGGCCCGAAGGGACGGTCACGACGGCGGATCCGCCGCTGCGCACGCGCTCGAACGGGGCGAGCAGCGGTTTGAGCTCTTGCGAAGGCAGGCACGGGATGCAGAGGCCGAGGCCCCAGAGCTCTGCGCTCTGGGTGGTGAGCACGCGATGTGGCTCGCCCGCGGGGATGACGAGCACGTCGCCTGCGCCGAGCGTGTGGCGCCCGCGTTGCTCGACGATCGCTGAGCCGCCCACGTAAAAGCAGAGAACGGCATGCTCGTGCGTGGCGGGCCGTGACGGGGCCTTCTCGGTGCAAGCCACGGCCCGATGGGCGACGACTGCGGCGCCGTGGCCTGTGACCTCCCAGCTCGTGCGGTTCATGTGGGCAGAGCCTAGCCGAACCTGAGCCCCGGCGCTGCTCTTCGAGGTGGAGCGCCGGCTCTTGCGAATCGAACGTTCCCTCGAATGGCGAGAGCGTGATCACCTCCGGACCGAGCCGGGCAGATCGACATGGGGACGTCGGAACCTCGCGCCACTCCTTGTTGCCATTTCCGTCCCTGCTTCTCGCGCTCCTGCCCCTTGCCGTGGTAGCATCGCCACCATGCGTTCCTTCCTCGTATTTTCCCTCCTGGGTTCTCTCCTCGCGCTCTTCCCTGCCTGTTCCTCGGATCCGGCGGACACCTCCGGCGCTGGCGCCTCTGGCGGCGACGGCGGGGCCGGCGGAGCCGGCGGTGGTGGTGGCGGGGGCAGCGGCGGTGGTGGTGGCGGCGTGACGACGGGTTGCACCGAGCCGACCGCGATTCCTTGTGAAGATCAGGTCCTTCAGGGGATGAACCTCCAAAGCGACATCGCCCCTGGCCTCATCACGAACGAGCCGGACGGCGAGGGCTTCCGCACCGGGGTCGACGCCACGGCGGGCGGCGCGTTCGTCTCGGATCCGGACTCGTACGTCTACGGCAAGTTCACTGAGACCGGGCTCCAGAAGGTCGAGATCTCCGACGAGGACTCGCTCGCCTCGATGGATTGGGACATCGCCTTCCGGCGCTACGTCGTCCGTATCAACAGCGGCAACTCCGGCCCCTCCTGCGTCGCGGCCACGCGCGTGCCCGGAGCCGACGTGAAATACGAGGAGGTCACGGCCGCGCCCGAGAACGTCCCGTTCCGCAAGGATGAATACTTCTCCGAGGCCTGCGAGTTGATTCCGGATGGCTCGGGATTGCCGGGCTCGCCGGCGACCGCGCTCTCGGGGTTCTGGACGTATACGGCGTGCGTGAAGATGACCGGGAACGTCTTTGCCGTCCGCCTCGCCGACGGTCGGACCGTGAAGCTCATCGTGGACACGTGGTACGAGCCGTCCGTGCAAGAGCAATGCAACACGACGGATTCGATTCCGATGATGAACACGGGCTCCGCGAACTTCAGCATTCGCTGGGCGTTCCTGCCGTGAGGGCGGCTCGCCTCCTCGCGATGGCCGCGCTCTCCACGCTCGCCGCGTGCCGGCCGGAGGGCGCGGCGCCCGGGGCGCTCGCATGGGACGCGCCTTCCTATGCGCCGCTCGACCGGCCGGATACGCCGGGCAATGGGCTGCAGTTCAACTTCGAGCCGGGCGACGTCGTGGAAACGTTCGCCTCGCCGGGGGGGAAGTTCCTCGTCCATTTCACGCTCGCGGGCCCGAATGCGGTGCCGACGGAGGACGCGGACGGCTCGGGCGCGCCCGATTTCGTGGAGCAGGTGGCGTCGGTCTACGACGAGGTCCTCGGCCATTACGAGGCGATGGGATTCCGGCCGCCGCGCAGCGACGAGGGGCTGCCGGACAACGGGGGGGACGGCCGGTTCGACGTCTACCTCGTCGATTTCGCGGGCATCGGCGACGGCGTCTACCAGACGGACACCTGCGGGCCGGACAAGCCGAGTCAATGCACCGGCTACATGGTCCAGGAGAACGATTACAAGGGATACGGCTACCCGTCCACGCTCGTCGCGAACCGCATCCTTGGCAGCCACGAGTTCTTCCACGCCGTCCAGGCCGCCTACGATCACGACCAGGGGAGCATTTTCAACGAGGGGACCGCGGTCTGGGCCACGGAGGCGTTTGATGCCACGCTCCCGGACTTCGAAGCGTTCATCGACGGCTATCTCGACAACGTCGACCGCTCGCTCGATGTGCCCCTGCCTGGGCCCGTGGATCCATTCAGCTACGGCAGCGCGATCTTCTTTCAGTTCCTGGAGGAGCGTTATGGCGACGGCACGGTACGCACGCTCGTCGAAAAGACCGAGGACGGCGTGGACGGCGTGACCGATCCGGACTGGTTCGACGTGCTCGATCCGACGCTCGCCGCGGCGGCCGGCGCGTCGTTTCCCGAGGCGTTCGTCGAGTTCGCCACGTGGAACCTCTTCACGGCCCAGAGCGCCGACCCGACGCGCGGATATGCGAGCGGCGCGAAGTATGCGCCCGTCGAAATGGAGAACGTCGCCGCGCCGTATACCGACGTGCTGCGGGTGTTTTACGCATCCTCACAATACTACCGAGTCGGCGCGGGCGGACGCGCGCAAATGATGGCCGCGCTCGCCACGCCGGAGGACGCCGCGGATCAGGTCGACGATCTCGCGCTGCTCGTCACAACCCGGACGGGCACCACGGTCGGCCCCGTCGTTCGCGCGCTCGACGTGCGCGCGGGCGTCGATCCGATCGACACGTCGAGCGCCGATGATCTCGTGGTCGTCGTGGTGAACGGCGCCTCCGCGGGCAACTCCCGCAAGCCCACCCTTTGCATCGGAGCCCCGGACGAAGTCGAGGCCTGCAAAACCGCCGTCCAGAACGCCGGAAGCGGCAGCGGAGGCGGCGGCGGAGGCGGCAGCGGAAGCGGAAGCGGAGGCGGCAGCGAACCCAGCGATCCCGGCGGCTGCGGATGCTCTCTCTCTCCCGCCCCCGCGGGCCCCGGCCTCGTGGCGCTCGGAGCCCTCGGGCTCCTCGGTCACCGCCGCGCGCGCCGTCGCAAAGCCAGGCCTGCGAGCACCACCCCGTAAAACGCCCCCGCCATCCATACATCCCCGCCTGCCTGGCCTGCACGGCACGCACAGCCCGCGTCCTCCTCGACGGGCGGATCCGGCAGGTGCGGCAGCACCTCCACGTCTCCGAGCGCCTCCGTCAGCGCGGCGAGCGGGTCCACGATGCCGTGCCCGAACACCACGTCGTGCCCCGCCGCGTCCGGCGTCGCGTACGGCGCGGGCCGCGCCGTCTCGATGAGCAATTTAACGATTTCGTCCGACGTCATCTCCGGCGCGGCGCTCGCGACGAGCGCGGCCACGCCCGCCGCCACCGGGCACGCGGAGGACGTCCCACCGAAATTGAGCGTGTAATCGGTCGGATCGAGCCCGCCCGGCCCCACGATGTCGGTCGTGAGCGTGCCGATGGGCGCCACGAGGTCGAGCGAAGCGCCGTAGTTCGTGAAGAACGTCTTGTCGTCGAACTGGTTGATCGCTCCGATCGTGAGCACGCCCCGCACGGCATTCAGCTCGTCATCACCGAGCTCGCGGTCGTCGTTGCCGGCCGCGAAGACAACGACCGCGCCCTTGCCGCCGCGGCCGTTGTCGAAGACGTTGTCGATCGCGTCGCGCAGCGTCGCCGGGACGGGCATGGCCTCGACGTACCCCCAGCTATTCGACACGACCGCGGCGCCCGTTTGCAGCGCGAAATCGAAGGCCTTGATCGGCGCGGAGAGCGGCGTGGCCTCGTCGGCGAGCATGCGGACGCAGCGCAGGCGGCATTCGGGGCAGGCGCCCGCGATCCCGACGCCGTTGTTCGTGGCCGCGCCGATGATCCCGGCGCACGCCGTGCCGTGCTCGGCGCCCGAGAACGCCGGGTCGTAACTCGCGTCGTCGTCGCCGTCGACCACGTCGACGCCTGGATCGAACTTGCCCTGGAGATCGGGGTGCGTGAAATCGCAACCGCTGTCGATGACGACGACCGTCGTGCTCGGATCGCCCTGCGTGATGCCCCAGGCCTCAGACATGCGCATGCGGGCGTCGTCGAAATACCATTGTCCGGAGAAACGCGGATCGTTGGGGGTGAAAGGTTCGCCGCGGCGCTCCATGCGAACGTAGAGGTTCGGCACGGCGTCACGCACGCCCTCGGTGCGCGCTTCGGCGTTCGCGAGTGCGGCGGCGATGGAGAGGCCGTCCTCGCCGGCCGTGTCCTCCACGAGCCAGAGGCCGATCGAGGGCATGAGCGGCTCGACGAGGCGATATCCGCGGCGTGCGAGGGCCTCTTCGCCGCCCGAATCGAGGCGGACGACGGCAGAGTGATCGATCGAGGCCAGGAAGGATCGCGACCCGTAGCGGAGGCGGACGGGCGTAAGGCTCCTGCCGCGCGGATCGAGGGCCGCCGCGCCGAGGCGTTCGGCCGTGACGGCGCGGTCTCCATCGAGGAAGGTCGTCGCCGCGGGCGCGGGCGCGGCGTGGGCGAGCGGCGCGGCGAGGAGCGTCGCGAGGAGCGGGAGCATCGTGCAAGCGTGCGGGATTCGGGGCGACATGCGGGGCCTCCGGGGGCGAGGGGTCCTTCGCGTAGTGTACGCCGAGCCTTGACGGG
The DNA here is from genome assembly GCF_028435265.1 of Polyangium jinanense. Classification (GTDB taxonomy): domain Bacteria; phylum Myxococcota_A; class Polyangia; order Polyangiales; family Polyangiaceae; genus Polyangium; species Polyangium jinanense. The sequence goes on from NZ_JAGTJK010000128.1 coordinate 6,388, forward strand.
GCGCGCGGGCTGTTGTTTTTTGAGCCCGCGATGCTCTCGATTCGTGCTTCGATTCCCCTCGCCGCCCTCGCCTCCCTCGTCGCTTGCCAGGACGGGGGCGTCACCCCACAGCCCGCGCCTTCGGCCGCGCCCCCGGCCCCGACGCCCACCACGACGGCGTCCGCGGCCCCGACTGCCTCGGCCCTCGGCGAGGGCCTGCCGCGGCCGAAGCGGCCAAAGACCCGCGAGGCGCCGAGCCCCGAGAAGATGCGCGAATACCGGAAGCACCTCACGGAAGGCCGGCTCCTCGCGGGGAAGTCGCAATGGCCGGAGGCGATCAAGGCGTTTGAAAAAGCCCTCGGCGTGGTGCCGGGCGACGCGCCCGCGCTGACGGAGCTCGGCTGGGCGGCCTTCAAGGCCGGCGAGCTCGAACGGGCGAAAAAATCGAGCGAAGAGGCGATCAACCGCACGACGAGCCCGAAGCTTCAGGCCATGGCGCATTACAACCTCGGCCGCATCGCCGAGGAGCGCAAGGAGACGAAGACCGCGCTCGACCATTATCGGAAATCGGTCGCGCTCCGGCCGAACGAGACGGTGGAGAAGCGGCTCGCGGAGCTTTCGAAGAAAGAGAAAGCGCCCGCGCCCCCTGCGGTCGAGCCCCTGCCCTGCCAGACCGCGGCGGTCAAGATCGCCGACGTCTGCGCCTGCCTGACGAAGCCCGAGCCGGGCGAGCCGGAGTCGCCGCGGTCCTGCGAGCCGGTGAAAGAGCCGAAGCTTCCGCGGACCGAGCTCACCTTGCTGGAGGCGCAGACGGCCGTGTTTCAGACGGACTGGATCCTCGTCGCCAAAGGGGAAAAGGGCTTCTTGCCGGTCGGGAAGATCGGATCGACGCACAACCCGGGCGCGTTCGGCATTTACGAGGAGCTCACGATTCCCACCGTGACCGAAAAGACGGCCGGCAAGACGACAGTGCTCTGGTTCGAGGCGCGGCGCGATCGGCACGACTCGGACATGGGGATCGACGAATACGAGGAGGAGACCGTCCGGACCGTGACCCTGTGCGTGCCGCCCCAGGGAAAAACCACGGAATGGAGATGTCCACTCACGGTGCCCGTCGAGCGTACGTACATCCGCGACCGCATGCAGCTCGAAGGATTCACGCCCGACGCCGAGACGCGCAAGCTCATGACGAAAGGATTGCCGATCAAGGAAGGATGGGCGCTCGACGTGAAGCTCGGCGACGGCAAGGCCGAGGTGAGCGTGACCGGCGGGAAGCCGCCGCCCAACGTGGCAGCGCTCGTGGGCTCACACCCGCTGTAATCGAATTCATTTTCGCCGTCGCGGTCGCAATGCCACGACGGCCCCCTTGCCGCCGTGCGTCGGCGCATCGTCCGGCGGCAAGGCCACGACGAGCCGCTCGATGGCCGGGAGCGTCCGCGTGACAGCGCGCTCGGCGCCAAGCTCGTCGAACGGGCCCGGGTAGACGAGCACGAGCACATAAATCGTCGCGAACGACCGCGCCAGGTAGCCAAGCCCCTCCTCCAGCACGGCCTCGTGCAGGTGCTCGCCCCGGTGCAGCTCCGCCATCGTGGGGTTTTTCCGGACGCGCGTGATGGCCGCGCGGGCAAGCTGGACGCGGCGGCCGATCGCCTCGCGATCCTCGGCCGAGAGCGGCGCGAGCTCGTCCACCGGCGGGACCAAGCGGAAGCGGCGGGCAGACGGCTCCTCAGGCTCCTTGCGCTCGCCCGGCGGGGGGATCGTGAGGCTGCCCGGTCTGCGCACGAGCTCGACCCAGGAGATGCCGGCCGCGTGGGCGCGAGCGAAGGTCTCAGCGACGCGGGCCTCGGCCTCGGGATCGTCCGTGCCCGTGGGCGCCTCGGAGGCGCCCCAGACGACGGGCGAGGTGGCGTCGATGACCAGGGCCCCAAGCGCACCCGCGCGGCCCGCGAGCGCAGACAGCTCGACCCGCAGCGCCTCCGCAGGCTCGGGGCGCGGCCGTGGCACCTCGGCAGCAACCTCGCCGAAGAGGTCGGCAAACGACTCGATGAGGGTCGCGAGGCGCGCTTCTTTCTCCGCGCGGTCCACGATCGGCGCAGCAAACGTGACGACGAGCTGGCATCCGCGGCCGAGATCCCAGCGCAAGGTCTTGCCGTCCCCATCCGGACCGGGGTCGGCGCCGTTCGGGACAATCTGGACCGCAACCGCGTCGAGCTCACGCTCGAGGATGGTCGCAAGGCGCTGTCGCGTGGCAGGGGTCATCCGCGACGCACTCTACCCGAGCGTGTGACGCCGTCCAATTCATCGCACCCCCTTCTTCCGGCTGAGCATTGGTCTCTTCTTGAGGCCGCCGCGCCGGGGCGCTGCCCCGGACCCCGCGGGGGCTGTTCGCCCCTCGACCCGAACCAGGGCAAGCCCTGGACCATTCGTGGAAGAACTGCGCGATGCGC
>NZ_JAGTJK010000129.1:0-6739 GCF_028435265.1 Polyangium jinanense
CATCGCGCAGTTCTTCCACAAAAGGTCCAGCGCTTGCGCTGGTCCGGGTCGAGGGGCGGACAGCCCCCGCGGGGTCCGGGGCAGCGCCCCGGCGCAACGGCTCACGCCGCCTTCTTGACGCGCGCGAGCGTCCCTCGTGCGAGTGCGTCTCGATCCACCTCGTCGAGCGACGTCACCACGAGGTCCGCCCCTGCCGCCCGCAAGAGCTCCTCGTCTCCGAGCCGCGCCACCCCGATCACGCGCATCCCGCCGGCCTTCGCCGCCTGAACCCCCGACGTCGCATCTTCCACCACGAGCGACGCCTCGGGCCGCACGCCGAGATCCGCCGCGGCTCCGAGGAAGATGTCCGGGTAGGGTTTGCCCCTCGGAAACGTCCGGCCGCAGACGTTCGCGTCGAAGAGGTCGACGAGCGTCGTGCCCGGCTCTTTCCCGAGTGGATCCGGCCGGATGCCCGGCATGGGCTCGGGCACGACGATCCGCGCGAGCAGCTCGTTCGCGTTCTTCGATGACGACGCGACCGCCATCGGCAAGCCCATGTCGCGCGCGTCGAGCACGAACCGCAGCGCGTCCGGGAAGGCCTGGAACGCGCCTGCCCGGATGAGGCCGAGGATCTTCGCCTGCTTCGCCGCGCCGTACTCCGCGGCGTGGGCCGCGGCGTCGGGCACGCCGAAGTACTCGAGCGCCGCGCGCGCCCCGTCCTCGCGAGGTTTGCCGGCGACGATCTCCTGGTAGACCGCGGTGTCGAAGCGCTCCGGTGTGTACCGCGACCGAGCCGCGAGGTCCTTCCACGGGCCCCGCATGAGCTCCTCCAAGGTGTCCCGCCAGGCTCGCTCGTGCGGCGAATCGACGAGCACGCCATCCACGTCGAAGAGGATCCCCTCGAACGCCATGGGGGGGCAGATGGAGCCCTGAGAGGCCCACGGGAAGCCCCGCGGCGAGCTCGTCCCGAGGAGGCGATCAGCCGAAGAGGAGCATCGTCGCCGTCTGGTTCACGTGGCCGAGGAACTGCTCGCCGTACGTGCTGAACCCGACCGTCGGGATGCCCTCGAAGAGCGCGCCGTACGGCTCGATGAGCCCTCGCGACTCGATCTCGTGCGTGCGCAGGACGCAGTCGAAGTTGACGAGCGCCGACGCGCCGCCGAGCTCCGCGCGGGCCGTCGCGATCGCGCAGCGCGTGTCCTCCACGATGTCGCTCGCTTCGAGCACCGTGAGGACCGTGCCCTCGGGAACGTTGCAGTAAAAGACCACGCTCTCGCCGCGGATCTGCTGGGGGCTGCGCACGAAGGGGTCGTCGCCGACCATCAGGCCGAGCGGGTGGTTCTGGAAGTGGTTCGCGAGCTCGTCCGCCGGGATCCCGAGCACCTCGGCGTACCGAGTCGCCGCGGGTTTGCCGTCGAACGCATGCACGACGCGCGCGGCCTCGTCGCAGGCAGTGACGCGGAGCGCGCGATCGAGCGGGCGGAAGCTCTGCGTCTTGAACGCGCGGAACGGCACCGCAGGCTCGAGCAGGAGCAGGACCGCGGCGTTCGTGAAGGCCATGCCGTCCTTCGCGACCCACGTCGACGTGAAGGTGAGATCGTCCCCCGCGGAGCCGCCAAGGATCGGAATGTCGGTGAGGTCGCCGAGCCGATCCATGAGGCGCTCCTCGGCGCTGCTGAGGCCGTCGACGAAGAGGAGGCCCACGTGCTGCGATGGATCCAGGCTCGAGAGCGGTCTCCCGAAGTGCGCTTCGAGCGGCGCGAGCGCGTGCTTGACGTCGGTGCGTCCGCGGATGTCCTCGATCACGGCGACAGCCGCGTCCCGCACGATCTCGCTGCCGAGCGCCATCGCAACGACCGAGCCCTTGCGCCACGCGCAGCCCTCGCGCTCGCCAGCCGTCGTGCACCCGACCACGAGCGCGCCCGGAAACGCACGCTGCATCGCCTCGGCGAGCGCGCGAGGATCCCGGCGGCCGCCGGCAAAATAAAGGACCACGACAGGCTCGACCGAGGCGAGCTCCGCGCGCATCAAGCGCGCGACGTCGTCCGCGCCGATCACGGTCGCATGAGCAGTTCGAACGGGCACGTTGACACTTCTCCCTGCGTGCTCTCGAAGAGGATGGCTAGCGTTGCGAGGAAGGCGGCGGTCGCCACGACACGCCCGCAGGCTGCGCAGACAGGTCGACGCCAAGCTCGCGCGCAAGGGCCTCGAGCTTGCGAAGGACCTCAGGATCGTCAGAGGTGGTGTCCGTGTGCTTCGAAGGATCAATGCCCTTCAGCATGAGCTTCGCGCGGACGAACCCCGCCATCGTCGGGTTGCCCCGCGAGCGATGGGCGACGATGGCGTCGATGATCTGCTTGACCTTCCCCGACATGCTTTCGCGAGGTCTCGCGCCTCAAAACGCGGCGCGATCTCCCGCCCCAGAGTCATCATCGCACAAACGTCACATCACGCGCGAGGGCTGAGGGGTGATCTCTTCTTGGGCGCCGCGCCGGGGCGCTGCCCCGGGCCCCGCGGGGGCTATCCGCCCCTCGACCCGGACCAGGGCAAGCCCTGGACTCGTGATGGAAGAACTGCGCGTTGCGCAGTTCTTCCAACAGGCCGGTGGGACCGCGTTGCCAGTCGAAAGGGCAGCGCCGCTGTCTTGATGAGCAGGGTCGCTCATGGTCTTGACTGCGGCCTGTTCGATGAACTGCGCATCGCGCAGTTCATCGACCCCGGGTCCAGCGCTTGCGCTGGTCCGGGTCCAGGGGCGGACAGCCCCTGGTGGGGCCTGGGGCAACGCCCCAGCGCAACGCCCCAGCGCAGCGGCTCTACACCGGCGCCGTCGCCACGGGCACGCCGCCCGCGAGCTCCGCGAAGAAGGGCGCCAGATCTGCTCGGCCTCGGAGCGGCGCGCAGATTCGACCGGACGAGCGCAGGAGCTCCATCTCGAGCTTCTCGGCGCGCCGGCCCACGTCCGCGAGTGCGAGGAAGTGCTTCGCCTTGCGATCTTCCATCGCCCGATCCGCGATCACGAGACTGTGCCGGAGCTCCCGGATTTGCTGATCCACCTCGGCCACTGCGCGTTCTTTCTCGACTGCTGCGGCCTCGACCTCGAGCTCGGCGTGACGCGCGTCCGCCCAGAGCTCGACGAGATCGGCGAGTGCGCGGTATGCGTCTGCGAGCTCGCGGTAAGGCTCGCGGAAGCCGCTCCGGCCCTCCCAGAACACCACATCCCGGTGCGCCTCGCGCACGCGCGGCGCGAACGATCGCGCGGCTCCGGCGAGCGGCGCGATGCCGACCCGCGTCGCGCGTGCTTCCTCGCGCGTCCGCGAGATGTCCACCGTGAGCCGATCCATCGCCTTGCCTTGGCGGAAGCGGCCCTCCTTCCACTCGCGGTGGATCGTGTCGAGCGCGCGTTGCTCCTCGAGACCGCGGGCTCGTAGCTCCGCGAGCTCCTTCACGTGCGCCTTCATCTGCTCCAGCGTCCGCGCGACCTCGACGGGCAGCGCGCCGCCGTAGGTCTTGCCGACGAGACGCTCCACGATCTCGACGCGCGTGCTCCAGCGCTGCGCTGCGGCCGCGGATGAAGGGCGCGGCGGCGCGATCGGCCCCGAGTCGAGCTCGGGCGGCGAGGGGATCCGCGCGGCTTCGCTGACCTCCTTCAACGACGCGAGCACCCGGTGTGCGTCGACGGGCCGGCCGTCGGGCACCTTCGCCATGAGGTCGTAGACGAGCTGATCGAGCGCGGGCGGCGCGTCTGGCAGGTGCTCGCCGAGACGCGGCGGCGGCTCCAGCATGTGCTTGTTCAGGATCTGCGCGGGGCTCGGCGCGTCGAAGGGCAGACGCTGCGTCAGCATCTCGAAGAGGATCACGCCGAGCGCGTACAGATCGGCCGGCGGGCCTGCGTCCGACGATGTCGCGCGCTCGGGGGCCATGTACTCGGGCGTGCCGAAGACCTCGCCCGCGTTTGTCAGACGCACGTCCTGCGCGCAGCGCGCGATGCCGAAATCGAGGAGTTTGACCCGGTCACCCCGGAGCAAGAACACGTTCTCCGGCTTGAGGTCGCGGTGGATGACCTCGAAGTCGTGGGCGCGGGCGAGCGCGCGGGTCATCTGGATGACGATGGGGAGCGCGCGCGCGATCGGCACCGGGCCGCTTGCGATGACCTCCGAGAGGCTCTCGCCTTCGAGCAGTTCCATCACGAGAAACGGCGTGCCGTCCTCCGCGTCGCCGTGATCGAAGATCTCGATGATGTTCGGATGCGCGAGCCTTTGCGCGAGCTTCGCCTCGCGGTTGAAGCGCTCGCGTGTCGTGTGATCCGAGGCGAGCTGCGGGTTCAGGAGCTTCACCGCGCAGGGTCTGTCCGTGAGCAGGAAGCGCGCGCGGTACACGGAGGCCATGCCGCCGATGCCGATGAGCTCGTCGAGCACGTACCTGCCCGCGACGGTGTTGCCGAGCCACGGATCCCGGAGCACGACGAGCGTCGAGCCGTCGGCGAAGCAAGTGTTGCTCTCGCTCGGATAGCGGAGGCTGCACGTGGGGCAGGACTTCATGCGCGGCGCGGGGGACGGCAGGGGGCAGTGACGTGGGGCGGCCGGTCCCATCCACCACCCCCGAGTGCCACCTGATTACAGGATCTCGCCAATGCGCTGCAAGAGTCCGCCGCCTGAGAAGAGCGCCCGCAGCCCTTTGCGGAACCAACCATAACTTTGGGCCGTGTACGGGAACCAGAGCGGGTCCTTGCTGCCCATGCCGACACGCTCGACGCTGACGTGCTTGATGTTGCACATCTCGCGCAGGCCCTCTTCCCCCATCGCACGGCCGAAGCCGCTCGCTTTGATGCCGCCGAAGGGCGTGTCGGGCGTGCCGCCGTTCGTCAGCACGTCGTTCACGAGCACGCTGCCCGCATCGACGCGCTCGGCAAGACGCGTCGCGTGATCACGGTCGCGGGAGAAGACGTACGCGTTCAGACCGAGGTGCGAGTCGTTCGCGAGGCGAAGCGCCTCTTCCTCGGTCGAGACGCGCATGAACGGCACGATCGGCCCGAAGATCTCTTCGGTCATGACGGTCATCTGGTGGTTGCAGCCGTCGATCACGGTCGGCTCGAAGAACTGCCCCGGCCCCTCGCGCCGCTTGCCGCCCGCGCGCACCGTGGCGCCCTTCTGCAGCGCGTCAGCGATGTGCTTCTCGGCCACGTCGATCTGATGCGGGAAGATGATCGCGCCGACGTCGACGAACTCGGCGCTCGGATCCCCCTGCCTGAGCTCCCTCGTCAGCTCGACGACGCGATCGAGGAGCTTGTCGTGAACCTCGCGGTGTGCGTAGACGCGCTCGACGGAGACGCAGACCTGGCCCGAGTTCGAGAAGCCGCCGAACACGATGGCGCGCGCAGTGCGCTCGACGTCGGCGTCGGCGCAGGCGATGAGCGGCGCCTTGCCGCCAAGCTCCATGACGCACGGGATGAGCCGCTCGCCACACGCAGCCGCGACCCTGCGGCCCGTGGCGACGCTGCCCGTGAGGATCACGAAGTCCGGCTGCGCCTCGATGAGCGCCGCGCCCGTGGGCCCGAAGCCAGGGACGATCTGGAGCAGGTCCTCGGGCAGGCCCGCGCTGTCCCAGACCTCCTTGGCCTTCTGCGCGATGAGCGGCGTGACCTCGCTCGGCTTGATGACGACGGCGTTGCCCGCGAGCAGCGCGAGGATCGCGTCGCGCAAGGGGAGCTGGAACGGGTAGTTCCAGGGCGAGATCACGGCCACGACGCCGCGGGGCTTGTAGTGGATGAAGCTCCGGCGGTGCTTCATCAGGTGGAGCTTGATCTCGTGCGGCGCAAGGACGCGCGGCGCGGCCTTGGCGAAGAAGGTCGCGATGTCAGCGGCGACCATGACCTCGTGGAGCAGGGCCTCGTGGCGCGGTTTTCCGCACTCGCGCACGAGCAGGTCGACGATCTCGTCGACGCGGTCGACGATGGCGTCGCGGAAGCGCAGGACGCGCTCGCAGCGCTCCTCGACGGGCAGGGCGCCCCAGGCTTCCTGCGCGCGCCGCGCCCGCTCGACGGCGCGCTTGACCTCGTCAGCAGAGGTGACCTTCACCTCGCCGAGGAGCTCGCCCGTGGCAGGCGCGTAGCTCCGGATCTTCGTCGCCGCGTGCCCATTGGCGCCCGGACCGCTCCCCGCAACGTTGCCCGCCCCTCGGTCCATCACCACCTGGCCCATTTCATCCTCCCATGCAGGAAAGCCGAGCGATCGGCCCGGCGCGTCGTGCGCCTTCGCGCATCCGCGCGGGCTCTTCGCCGGCACGTCGTCGGAGAACGTAGCCAAAGGGACGGCGTGCTTCAATACGGAGAGCTCGCACCTAGGACGGCGCCCATGCAGGCTGCTGTCCAGAACGAAGGCATGCATCCCGCGATCGAGCGCGCCCCCGATCGTCGGAGCAGGCAGATTGCCCTGCGGCAGCGTAGCGCCGGGGTTTCACCCCGGACCCGAGCAGGGGCTGTCCGCCCCTGCACCCGGGGCCTGCGCAAGCGCTGGACCCAGGGGCGATGAACTGCGCGATGCGCAGTTCATCGAACAGCCGAGGCAAGAGCAGGAGCGACCCTGCCCCGTCAAGACCGCCGCGCTGCCATTTCGGTCGGCAACGCCGTCCAGGGTCTTGCCACCGGCCCGCTGGAAGAACTGCGCATCGCGCAGTTCTTCCACCCTCGGTCCAGGCCGTGCCTGGTTCGGGTCGAGGGGCGAACAGCCCCCGCGGGGTCCGGGGCAGCGCCCCGGCGCGGCGG